>NZ_BOOC01000031.1 GCF_016863035.1 Microbispora corallina | reverse complement strand
TTCCAGGGAGGCGTCGGCGCCGGCGGCGTCGCGGAAGACCTGGGTGGCGATGGCGGCGGCGTCGATGGCGACTTGGCCCGGAACGATGTAGCCGGTCACGTACTCGAGCTCACCAGCCACGCCGAGCTTGCCGGACGGCGTCATCTCGGGGAGGGCCTCGAGGTCGATCGCGACGGCCTCCCGGCCGGGCTCGTCCGCATCGGCGTTGGCCCGGCCGGGAGGCGCGGCGGAGTAGCGGCGTACGGCGAGCTGGTAGAGGGCGGAGGCCAGGGCGCGCCGGTGAGCGGGGTCGAGGGCGGCCAGCCGGCGGTAGACCGCGACGCCCGCCTCGGCCGCCTCCACAGCGGGCTGCGGCGGGAGATAACCCGCGAAGGCCACCAGGTCGCCGGCGACCTCGGGCGTCTCGGCGTCGGCGTCGGTCCGGGCGAGGTCCCGGTACGTCTCCAGGGCCTGGAGGGCGTTCCGGTGGGCGCCCTCGGTGTCGCCGTCGGCCCACAGTCTTTGGGTGAGGGAGAGAAGCCGGCGCAGCTCGGGGGCCAGGCGGACGTCCTCGGCGTGCGGCGGCGGCGGTCCGTCGGGCAGTTCGGCGGCCCAGACAGACCATCCGTACGTGGACAGATAGACGCGGCCCCCGATGTTGTTGGCCCGGTGGCGCAGGTCGGCGCAGCGGGGGTTGCGGGGGAGCCCGTCCGAGGCGACGTACCAGGTGGCGCCCCAGTCGTAGCTGGAATGGACCGCGGTCTCCGTCGCCGCCACAAGGACCGCTCCGTGCTCCTGGTCGCCGCACACCTCGAAGGCCCAGATGGTGTCGCCCGGCTCGAAGACGGGCCGCCACGCGAACCCGCCGGCCTGGTAGTACAGGATCGACCCCTTCGCGGTCCGGTTGACGGCGAACGCCGACAGATCCGCGAGCTGCACGATGCGGTGGATGACGCCGGCGTTGCGCGGCAGGTCGAGCACCCCGAACTCGGTCCGGCCCCCCTTGCGGTCGAAGCTGAACATGCGCCGGTTGCCGGTGCCTGCGTAGACGAGGTCGCCGTTGTAGGAGCCGGCGGCCCACAGATCCAGGTTGTCGGGCGCCGATCCCAGGTACCGCCAGGCAGGCGTGCCGCCGCCCCAGACGACCTCGGGGCCGCCGCCGGAGGAGCCGCCGCCCCCCAGCCCGGGCTCGGCGACCAGGCCGTACAGGTTCGGGCCCACCGTCGCCACCGCGTGCATGGCGGGGTCGTGCGAGTTCAGCCGCGGACGGGTCACGGCCTCCACGCACAGCGGCGCCCGCAGCGGGTCGCCTGCCTTCTGTCCGGGCCCGGCGGTGACGATCTTCGGCTCGTACGTCACGTCGAAGCGCCGCTCGGTCTCGTTCCAGTGGTGCGCGACGATGGGCGACGGGCTGGCCTGCAGGGACAGGACGGTGAGCACCCACGGGATCGCGGTCAGCGCGGCGCAGAACCCTCCGTCTCCGTCCGTGAGCGGGCGGTACTCCTCTCCGCCCGGCTCGACGGCGGCGAACACGTTGCCGTTGTCCTGGGTGCCGGTGGCGACGATGCCCGGGATCTGCGTGCTGACCCCGGCCCCTCCCCATGACTGCCGGGCGCCGTCGCTGCTGTAGCACTGGAGCGTCGGCAGGGGCCTGTTCCACAGGCTGCGATAGGAACCACCCAGGTCGTCGGTGGAGAACACGCCGCCGTCGCACCCGACGTACACCCGGCCGCCGCCGTCGGGGGCGAAGACGACGGCGTGCTTGTCGGCGTGGACGTCCCCGCCCGGCCGGCTCCAGGTGACCCCGCCGTCGGTGGAGTAGGCGGGGCCGCCCAGCCATCCCACCGCGAGCGTGTCGGGGCGCGTGCGGTGCACGCCGATGGCCGAGTGGAACTGCCCGGCGTCGCCGAGGTAGCCGTCGAGCCGGCCGAACTCCTCCGGGGTGTAGCCGCAGACGTTCCAGACGTCGCCGCCGTCGTCGGATCGCAGGACGGCCAGCAGCCGCCCGTTCCGTCCGCTGACCGCGGCGTACAGGCGGCTCGGCTGCCGCTCGCAGGCCGCCACCGAGGTCGCGGACATGTCGCTCGGGTTGATCCCGTTGACGGTGGCCTGCGTGAACGTGAGCGCTCCGCTCCGCCAGTCGCCGACCCGGATGCCGCCGCCTGCCGCTCCCAGGACGATCGTCGTGTCCCGCACCCCGGCCGGCTGGGCGCGCAGCGTCCGGTCGCGCGACCCGATCGCCATGCCGAAGACGTCGGGGAGGCCGGTCACGGCGTTCCAGACGTACCCGTCGGTCCACCCGCCCGGAGCGGCCGCCGGGATGTCGGACCACAGGACGCCCGCCCCGCACGCCACCACCAGGCGGCGCGGCGTCGTCAGGACGCCGAGGGCGACGACGCCTCCCGGCGAACGGGCCTGGATCGAGGTGATCGGGTGCCAGTCGAGCAGCGGCAGGGCGCTCGACTGGTCGGTCACGTAGAGGCCGCCGCCCCCGGCGAACACGTGCCCCTCGCCGTCCGGGCCGAACGCCACGGCGCCGATCTCGGGGCGCTCCCACGCCGCGCTCAGCGCGAGCCCGGCCCGGCCGTCCTCGTCGGCGACCCAGACCCCGCCGGTCTCCGTGCCCGCCAGGACCCGGCCGTCGGAACGGACGAGCAGGCTGGTCACCCGCCCCGACCACCATCGGTCGCCGGCCTCGTCCATCCGGATGCCGAGCGAACCGGCCCGGGACCAGTGGAATCCGCCGTCGCGGTTCACGAGCGTTCCGCCGACCGGCGGCGAAGCAGGCGGACCGCCCAGATCGTCGCGAACGAGGTGACCGCGACGAGCGGGATGTCGAAGAGCAGGAAGGCCCAGCTGATCTCGAACTCCCCGCTGACGAACGTGGCGAGAGCGCCCAGGACGAGCGCGAGCAGCCCGCCGGCCCACAGCCGGGCCGAGGGCCGGACCAGCTCGATCAGCAGTCCGGCCAGGATTCCGCTGACGATGGGGAACAGTTCGCTTTCCACGCGGCCACCCTTCGCTGAGTGAGACACGCACCACCGTCACATGAGGCGCGCCGCGTGGGGATGAGTACACCCCTACTCAAAACGTCGCCGACAGCGACCCCTCAGCGCAGTTCCTGGATGCGGAGCAGATTGCCCGCGGGGTCGCGGAAGGCGCAGTCGCGGACTCCGTACGGCTGCTCCATCGGCTCCTGGACGACCTCGGCGTCGCCGGCCTGCAGCTTCTCGAACGTGTCGTCGAGGTCGCGGGTGGCCAGCAGGAGCCAGCCGTAGGTGCCCTTGGCCATCATCTCGACGATCGTGCGGCGCTCCTCGTCGGTGATTCCAGGGTCGGCAGCCGGCGGCGTGAGGAGGATCGAGGTGCCGGGCTGGCCGGGAGGACCGACCGTGATCCAGCGCATCCTGCCGTGCCCGACGTCGGTGCGGACCTCGAAGCCGAGCGTGTCGCGGTAGAAGGCCAGGGAGGCCTCCGGGTCGTCGTGCGGAAGCGCGCAGGTGTGGATGGTGATGTCCATGCCGGTCAGGCTAGTTGCGGCGCGCCGGGCGGGGCTTCTCGATTCCTGATCGGCCTCGTCACCTGTTTCGCCACGCACGATGGCAGACCCGCCGTGGCGCGCGCCGCCTCCCGCCGGTAGGTGCTTGGCGGCATCCCGACCAGCTCGGTGAACCGGGTGCTGAACGTGCCCAGCGACGAGCAGCCGACCGCGAAGCAGACCTCGGTGACGCTGAGGTCGCCGCGGCGCAGCAGCGCCATCGCCCGCTCGATGCGCCGCGTCATCAGATACGCGTACGGCGACTCACCGTAGGCGCGCCGGAACTCCCGGCTGAGGTGCCCGGCCGACATGTTCACCCCGCGGGCGAGCGCCTCGACGTCCAGCGGCCGCGCGTACTCCCGGTCCATCCGGTCGCGCACCCGCCGCAGCAGCGCGAGGTCGCGCAGGCGCTGCGGGGGAACGACGTCGTGGGGTGTGGAGCGGTTGTGGTGCACGTCTGCATTTTCCCAGGTCGGCGGCGGCTCGTCCACCCGGCCGCCGCGCGAGCGGCCCCTCCGCGGCCCGGGTCAGCCGCCCACGTAGGCCGCGAGGTGCTCGCCGGTGAGGGTGGAGCGGGCGGCGACGAGATCGGCGGGGGTGCCCTCGAAGACGACCCGGCCGCCGTCGTGGCCGGCGCCGGGACCGAGGTCGATGATCCAGTCGGCGTGGGCCATGACCGCCTGGTGGTGCTCGATGACGATGACCGACTTGCCGGAGTCGACGAGCCGGTCGAGCAGGCCGAGCAACTGCTCGACGTCGGCGAGGTGGAGGCCGGCGGTCGGCTCGTCGAGGACGTACACGCCGCCGTTGGCGGCCATGTGGGTGGCCAGCTTGAGCCGCTGCCGCTCGCCGCCCGACAGCGTGGTGAGCGGCTGGCCGAGGCTGAGGTAGCCGAGCCCGACGTCGGCGAGCCGGCCGAGGACGGCGTGGGCGGCAGGCGTGCGGGCCTCGCCGGAGCCGAAGAACTCCTCCGCCTCGACCACCGACATCGCGAGGACCTCACTGATGTCGCGGCCGCCGAGGTGGTATTCCAGCACCGAGGCCTGGTAGCGCTTCCCCTCGCACTCCTCGCAGGTGGTGGCGACGCCGGCCATCATCGCCAGGTCGGTGTAGATGACGCCGGCGCCGTTGCAGGCGGGGCAGGCGCCCTCGGAGTTGGCGCTGAACAGCGCCGGCTTCACGCCGTTGGCCTTCGCGAACGCCTTACGGATCGGGTCGAGCAGTCCGGTGTACGTCGCCGGGTTGCTCCGGCGCGAGCCGCGGATCGGGGTCTGGTCGACCGCGACCACGCCGTCCCGCCCGGACACCGAGCCGTGGATGAGCGAGCTCTTGCCCGAGCCCGCCACCCCGGTGACGGCGACGAGCACGCCCAGAGGGATGTCGACGTCGACGTCCCGAAGGTTGTGGGCGCGGGCGCCGCGCACCTCCAGCACCCCCGACGGCGTCCGCACCGACGGCTTCAGCGAGGCGCGGTCGTCCAGGTGCCGCCCGGTGAGCGTCCCGCTGGCCCGCAGCCCGTCGACCGTGCCCTCGAAGCAGACGCTGCCGCCCGCCGTGCCGGCGCCGGGACCGAGATCGACGACGTGGTCGGCGATCTGGATCATCTCCGGCTTGTGCTCCACGACGAGCACCGTGTTGCCCTTGTCCCGCAGTCGCAGGAGCAGGTCGTTCATCCGCTGGATGTCGTGCGGGTGCAGGCCGATGGTGGGCTCGTCGAAGACGTAGGTGACGTCGGTGAGCGAGGAGCCGAGGTGGCGGATCATCTTGGTGCGCTGCGCCTCGCCCCCCGACAGCGTGCCCGACGGACGGTCGAGCGAGAGGTAGCCCAGCCCGATCTCCACGAACGACTCGAGGGTGTGGTGCAGCGCGACGAGCAGCGGCGCCACCGACGGCTCGTCGAGGCCGCCGACCCATGCGGCCAGGTCGCTGATCTGCATCGCGCAGGCGTCGGCGATGCTGATCCCCTTGATCTTCGACGACCGGGCCGCCTCGCTGAGGCGGGTGCCGCCGCACTCGGGGCAGGTGGTGAACGTCACGGCCCGCTCGACGAACGCGCGGATGTGCGGCTGCAGGGAGGCGATGTCCTTGGACAACATCGACTTCTGGATCCTCGGGATCAGGCCCTCGTACGTCAGGTTGATGTTGTCGACCTTGATCTTGGTCGGCTCCTTGTGGAGCAGGTCGTCGAGCTCCTTCTTCGTGAACTTCCTGATCGGCTTGTCCGGGTCGAAGAACCCGCAGCCGCTGAAGATCCGGCCGTACCAGCCGTCCATGCTGTAGCCGGGGATCGTGAGCGCGCCCTCGTTGAGCGACTTGGTGTCGTCGTACAGCTGCGTCAGGTCGATGTCGTTGACCGAACCGCGGCCCTCGCAGCGCGGGCACATGCCGCCGGTGACGCTGAAGGTGCGGCGCTCCTTCACGGTCCGGCCGTCGCGCTCCATGGAGATCGAGCCGGCTCCGCTGACCGAGGCGACGTTGAAGGAGAACGCCTGGGGGGAGCCGATGTGCGGCCGCCCGAGCCGGCTGAACAGGATGCGCAGCATGGCGTTGGCGTCGGTGGCGGTGCCGACCGTGGAACGGGGGTCGGCGCCCATCCGCTGCTGGTCGACGATGATCGCCGTCGTCAGCCCGTCGAGCACGTCGACCTCAGGCCGTGCCAGCGTCGGCATGAACCCCTGCACGAAGGCGCTGTAGGTCTCGTTGATCAGCCGCTGCGACTCGGCCGCGATCGTGTCGAACACCAGCGAGCTCTTGCCCGAGCCGGAGACGCCGGTGAACACCGTCAGCCGGCGCTTGGGGAGCTCGACGCTGACGTCCTTGAGGTTGTTCTCACGCGCGCCGTGCACGCGGATCAGATCGTGGCTGTCGGCGACGTGCGGCTCGGGCGACTGCCTGTCCGTCCTCGTGGTCATGCTCATCCTCTCTCCGTCCCAGTGGGCGGGGGCCGCGGTCGCGGCGACAGTCCACTGTCTACCTGATGGGCGGCGTCCGCCGGGCGCGACGCCCGTCCGGCCGACGCCGGCCGGGGTCGCGTTCGGCGCCGCCGTCACGTGCCGCTCAGCGATCCTGGAGCAGGCCGAGGACGTTGCCGTCGAGGTCGGTGACGGTGGCCACCAGGCGGCCGCCGCCGACGTCGTGCGCGGCCTCCTTCACGACGGCCCCTGCGGCGGTCACCTCGGCCAGCTTCGCCTCGATGTCCGGCACGTGCCAGTACGCGACCGGCGAGCTCATGCCCTGCGGCCCGCCGCCCGGCACCAGCCCGATGTGCTGGCCGGCGACGTCGAAGCCGACGTAGTAGGCGCTGTCGTGCTGCGGCTCCATGCCCAGCAGGGCGGCGTACACCTCCTTGGCCTTGGCCAGGTCGGACACGGGGTGCAGGACGGTCTTGATTCCCTCGGTGGAAGAGTCGCTCATCGTCACTCCTTGGAGTCGTGGGTCGCGTCGACCCGGGGTGGTCAGGCTAGTTGCGGCCCGCTGACCGGCGCTTCTCGATTCCTGACCGGTGTCTTTTGTGGCGGTTTGGCCCGCAAGATACGTTATGCGGCGGGGATTCCTGATCCGCCGTGTCAGGCCCGACGATGCGAAGGAGAAAGAACCGATGAGCGCTGCTCCCGCGCCGTACGGGTCGTGGGCGTCGCCGATCACGGCGGAGCTGGCGACCACGGGCATGACTGCGGGGCAGCCGGCCTTCCCCTCGTACGTCGGTCTCGTCGGCGACGAGATCTGGTGGGTCGAGCCGCGTCCGGGGGAGGACGGCCGCACCGTGCTCATGCGGCGGACGCGGGACGGATCGGCGGTCTCCGTGCTGCCGGCCCCGTGGAACGTCCGCAGCAGGGTGATCGAGTACGGCGGCCGGCCCTGGGCGGCGGCGACGGGGGACCGGGGCGTGGTGGCCGTGTTCGTCCACCACGCCGACCAGCGGTTGTACGCGTACGAGCCGGACGTCCCGGACGCCCGGCCGCGGCCGCTGACCCCGGTCTCGCCAATCGGCGGCGGCCTGCGCTGGGCGGAGCCCGAGATCGACCTGGCCCGGGGCGAGGTCCGCTGCGTGCTGGAGGAGTTCACCGGAGAGGGTCCGGGCGACGTGCGGCGGCTGCTGGTCGCCGTCCCGCTGGACGGGTCCGCCGCCGGGGACCGATCCGCGGTGCGCCAGGTGTGCGACGACGGGCACCGCTTCGTCTCGGGCGCCCGGTTCTCCCCGGACGGGCGGCAGGCGATCTGGCTCGCCTGGGATCATCCGCACATGCCGTGGGACGCCGCCGAGCTGCGCATCGCCGACATCGGCCCGGACGGCACGGCCCGGGGGGTCCGCACGTTGACGGGCGGGCCGGGGGATCCGGTCGCGCAGGCCGAGTGGGGAGCGGACGGGCGGGTGCTGGCCGCCTGCGAGCGCACCGGCTGGTGGAATCTGTACAGCGTCGACCCGCGGACCGGCGCCGCCGAGGCGCTTCACCCGGCCGAGGAGGACGTCGCCGGCTGCCAGCGCCTCGGCCTGCGCTGGTTCGTCCCGCTGCCGGGCGGGCGCGTCGCCGTGCTGCACGGGACCGGGGCGCAGCGCCTGGCGGTCCTGGACGCCGCCGGAGGCGCGCCGGTCGACGTGGCCGGGCCCTGGACCGAGTGGCTGCCGCACCTCGACGCCTCCGGCGGCCGCGTCGTGGGCGTCGCCGCCGGCAGCCGGTCGCCGTACGAGGTGGTCGAGGTGGACACGGCCACCGCGACGGGCCGCCCGGTGAACCCGGCGCCCCGCGTCCCGGTCGACGCGGCGTTCCTTCCCGAGCCGGTGTCGCGCGTGTTCACCGGCCCCGGCGGGCGGCCGATCCACGCCCACGTGTACGAGCCCCGCAACCGGGACGTCACCGGCCCCGAGCGCGAACGGCCTCCGTATGTCGTCTGGGCCCACGGCGGCCCCGGGCTGCGGGCGCCCCTCACGCTGAACCTGGAGATCGCCTACTTCACGTCGCGGGGGATCGGCGTCGTCGACGTCAACTACGGGGGCACCCCCGGCTACGGGCGCGCGTACCGGGAGCGGCTGCGCGGCCAGTGGGGCGTGGTGGACGTCGACGACTGCGCGGCGGTCGCTCGCGCGCTCGTCCGGGAGGGGCTGGCCGCCGCCGGGCGCCTGGCGATCCGGGGGCACAGCGCGGGCGGCTTCACGGCCGCGGTCTCCCTGTCGGCGACCGACGTCTACGCGTGCGCCACGCTCTACTACCCGGTGCTCGACCTGTGGTCTCTGGCCCGGGGCCTCACCCACGACTTCGAGGCGCACTACCTCGACTCGCTCGTCGGGCCCCCGGCGTCCGTGCCGGAGCGCTACCACGAGCGGTCGCCGGCGTCCCGTACCGCGGGGGTCACCGCCCCGTTCCTCCTCCTGCAGGGCGCCGACGACGTGATCTGCCCGCCCGATCAGAGCAAGCGGTTCCTGGAACGGATGGCCGAGCAGGGGGTGCCCCACCGCCACCTGCTCTTCGAGGGGGAGGGTCACGGCTTCCGCGGCCGCGCCGCCATGGTCGCCGCGCTGGAGGCCGAACTGTCCTTCTACGGGGACGTGTTCGGCTTCACCCCGGCGGAAGCCGACCCCGTCGGCCGGTGATCGCGGGCGGTGTGAAAGGAGACGGTGGTCGTACCGGTCGAGCGGGTCAGTGCTTGCGCAGGAACTGCAGCACCGCCAGCACGCGCCGGTGCTCCCGCTCGCCCGGTGCGAGACCGAGCTTGGTGAAGACGCTGCGCACGTAGCCCTCGACGGTCTTCGGGCTGACGAACAGCTCCTTGGCCAGTGCCGCGTTGGTCAGCCCCTGGGCCATCAGCGCCAGGACCTCGCGCTCGCGATCGGTGAGCTCGGCGAGGGGATCGTGCTCCCGGCGACGGCCGACCAGCCGCGACACCAGCTCCGGGTCGATGACGACCTCGCCGGCCGCGACTCTGCGGATGTCGACGGCGAACGCTCCGAGATCCGACACCCGGTCCTTGAGGAGGTAGCCGACCGCGCCGTCGAAGTCGTTCATGAGCCGCAGCGCGTGGTGCACCTCGACGTGCTGCGACAGCAGCATGAGTCCCACGTGCGGGGCGAACGACCGGATCTCGGTGGCGGCCTCGATGCCCTCGTCGGCGAAGCCCGGCGGCATCCGCAGGTCGGTGATGACCACGGCGGGGGGATCCCGGCGTACCAGGCCGACCAGCTCGGCGCCGTGGCGCGCCAGGCCGATCACCTCGAACCCCATCTCGGTGAGGATGCGCGTCATCCCCTCCCGGAACAGCAGCGCGTCATCGGCGACGATCACCCGCATGGCAGGACCGTCCTCAGCCGCGTCCCGGCCCCGGCGGGGCTGTCGAGTTCGAGCCTGGCCCCCAGCGCGGCGACCCGGTCGGCGAGCCCCTGGAGGCCGCTGCCCGCCGCGGGCCGCGCACCGCCGCGGCCGTCGTCGCTCACCGCGATCCGCAACCCGTCGTCACCCGCGGCGACGTCGACGGTCACCACGTTCGCCGCCGAGTGCCGCGCCGCGTTCGTGATCGACTCGCTGACCAGGTAGTAGGCCGTCGCCTCGATCTCGCGCGGAAGTCTGCTCCCGACGCTCACCCGCAGCCGTACGGGGATGGCGGACCTGTCGGCAACGGCGGCCAGCGCGGCCTCCAGACCGTCCTGGGCGAGCACCATGGGATGCAGGCCGCGGGCCAGTTCGCGAAGATCCGCCGTCGCCGGCGGCATCACCCGGACCGTCGGCAACCGCATCACGCTCGCGCTCGGTTTGGTCGGCGGGCTGGCCTTCGCGCTCGCCTCCGTGACCATCGCGTTCACCGACCGGTTCGACCCCCTGTTCCCGGTCGGGTCGCTCATCGGCGTCTGGGCCGCCGCCGCAGGCGTGATGGCGCTGACGCGGAGATGACCCCCGGGCACGCGCCGACCGGCACGTGACGGAGGTCGAGGACCTCTTCGTGCCCCGGACGCTGTCGACGAGTAGCGAAACGCGGCGGGCGCATCCGCACGCGCCCGCCGCTCGCAACCTCGTGGGGGTCTCTATGCGTTGGCCGCTTCGACACGGACGGCTCGGGCGCGGAGCACGAAAGGCCGGGAGAAAACGGTGACGGCGATGGAGACGGCGGCCACAGAAGTGATGACCGTGCCGGCGGTGAAGTGCTGGGCAATGCCGCCGGCGATAGCGGCGCCGATACTTTGCCACGTCATCCGGCCGGCGGACTCGACTCCCTGGACCTGGCCACGGACCGGATCAGGGGTCAACTCCAGGAGCTGCTCCTGGAGCGGCAGGGTGGCGGCGAAGCCGACACTCGCGATGAACACCGCGGCTGTCGCCACCAGCACGGGCGGATGGATGGCGAACAGCAGGTAGGGGACGGCGAGCAGCAGTCGCAGGGCGAATGCGCGGCGGCGCCGCTGCTCGGCGGTGAGCAGTCGCCCGATCGTCAGGTCACCGAGGAGCATGCCTGCCGATCCGGCGGCCAGGAAGACGCCGGCGTGATGGGGGGCGTAGGAGATGAACAGGGCCTCGCAGCCGACGATCAGGCCATTGGGGACCCATAGGTTCAGCAGCAGCGCGCGTTGGCCGGAGTGGGAGAAAAGCTCGATGTTCGTCGTCCAGGTCTGGCGCAGTCCAGGGCGACGGGTCAGACGGATCGAGTGTTCCCGGACAGTCGCCGCCAGAATGATCAATCCAACGCCGGTCAGGGCCGTTGCGACGGCGAAGACCTCCTGCGGGCTCAGGTACCGCAGCAGTACGGCTCCAATGGCGTAGCCGAGGATGGCCATACCGCCTGAGGTGATGTTCATCAGCGAACGTGCCAGTGCATATGTGGAGGTCGGCACCACCTCGGCGAGCAGCCCCATCCGCGCCCCCGTTCCCAGGGACTGGAAGAACCCCAGTACAAGGAGCAGACCGAACCGGGCGGCGAGCGACAGCCCTGGAACCGCCTGTGCGGCAACACCTACGAGCGAGACGCACTGGAGCGCGACGAGGGTCCGGCGAGGACGGCTTCCGTCCGCGACCGACATCAGCGTCAGCGCACCGAGTACCGTCGCGAAGGTGGCGCCGTACATGCTCACAGCGGTCAGGAACGGGGACTTGGTCTGCTGGTTGACCAACGTGCCGAGCGCGAAGCCCGACAACGTGCTCGCGGCGACCGTCAGTGTGAAGCTGGCGTACAGGCCGCCGAATTCACGGTTGCGGAGCAGGTCACGGTAGGTGGTGGGAGATGTGCCGGAGGCAGATGTGTGACTAGGCATGAAAAAAGCCTTCGCGCGCACCCAACCTGGCGCGCCGAAGGCCGACTCATGAATTATAGCAACTGCCCCAGCTCCAACGTCCTCGATGTTCACGCCGAGGATCTCCTCGGACCGCCCGGCGGTCTCGTAGAGCATCCGCCACGGCACTGCGGGACGCTGGGCTGGCTGACACCTCAGGGACCGGGGGTTGCGGGTGCATGGCCTCGGTGGGGTGGTCTGGTCGACGGCTGCTCGCGGGATCCTGCAGGCATCCCCGGACGGCGGTGACGGTCGGGGCTCTTGCTGAGGGTCCCTGTATCGGCCGTTTGGCGTGTAGCGCTCAAGCCCTTTGACCTCCAGGCGGGGCTATTCCATCAAATACATTTGATGTATCGTCCGAGGCGTGGCGTCATCGAGTGAGGCGGTGCCGGAGTTCGTGCGTCTGGCCGCCCACCCGCTGCGCTGGCGGTTGTTGACTGAGCTCGCCGTCGGCGACTTGCGGGTGCGGGAGCTCATGGCGCTGGTCGAGGCGCCGCAGAACCTGGTCTCCTACCATCTGCGGCTGCTGCGCGAGGGTGGCCTGGTCGCCGTCACACGCAGCAGTTTCGACGGCCGCGACAGCTATTACCGTCTGGACCTGGACCGCTGCGCGCAGGCCCTGGCCGATGCTGGGGCCGCTCTCCATCCGGCACTGCGCCGCGCCGCCACGCCACCGCCGTCCCCGGACGGCCGGCAGCGGTGGCCGCGCCTGGCGGTGCTGTTCGTGTGCACGGGCAACAGCGCCCGCTCACCGATCGCCGAAGCCCTGTTGCGCCACCACACCACCGGCGGTGTGACCGTGACCAGCGCCGGCAGCCGACCCAAGGCGCGCGTGCACCCCCACGCCGTGCAGGTGCTGCGCGAGCGGTACGGCATCGACATCGCCGGCCGGCAGCCCCGCCATCTGGACACGTTGCGCGGCCGCCGGTTCGATTACGTGATCACCTTGTGCGACCGGGCCCGCGAAGTCTGCCCCGGGTTCGGCGACCACGCGCGGCGGGTCCACTGGAGCATCCCCGACCCGGCCACCGCAGGCCGCAGCGAGCAGGACAGCCCTGCCGCGTTCGGCCACGCCACGGCGGACATCGACGCACGCGTCCGCCACCTGCTGCCCGTCCTCGCCCAGACCCCGGAGGCCCATTCATGACGGCACCTGACCGCTACGCCAGCGTCCGCTACCTCGTCGACGACGTCCAAGCGGCCGTCGGTTTCTACACCACCCACCTCGGCTTCACCCTCAACAGCAGCGCCGGGTCCGCGTTCGCCGACGTGGTACGCGGGCCGCTACGGCTGCTGCTGTCCGGGCCCGCCAGTTCCGGCGCCCGCGCCACACCCGCCGATGCCGCCGTCGCCGGCCGCAACCGCATCCACCTGGTCGTCGACGACCTGGACGACGAGGTCGCCCGGCTACGCACCGCAGGCCTGTCGTCGTTCCGCAGCGACATGGTCACCGGCCCCGGCGGGCGGCAGATCCTGCTCGCCGACCCCGCCGGCAACCTGATCGAACTGTTCCAACCCGCCTGACGCGAAGGAGCCCGCGGTGGCCGAACCCCGGCACTGCCCCTACTGCAACCTCGATGACCCGACGCGGCCTGAGCCGGTCGGCGGATGGATACTCCGCAATGAGCACTGGCTGGTCAGCCAGGGGGATCCGGAGACCACGATGGCGGGCGGGCTGCGGATCACCTCGCGTCGCCATTACGTCGACTTCGCCGATATGGACACCGAGGAGGCGACCTCCTTCGGTCTGCTGGTGACCGTGCTGGACCGTGCGCTGCGTGCGGTGACCGGTGCCGAGCGGGTGCATGTGCTCTCGACCCGGGACCGTGTCCAGCACTTCCACGCCTGGCTCTATCCCCGGCCCGCCACGCATCCGCTGCGGGGCACCGAGTTCCTCAACGCGCCGCAGCACAGCCTCGCCGAAGACGCGGAACGCACCGTCCGCGCTGTCCGCGACCGGCTCCAGATGTCCGCGCCCGCCTTCTCAGAGCCGGACGCACACCATGACCGATCAGCGGGGCCGCACTGTGCATAGCCGCGGGCGACCAATTTGTCACTCATGTAAGGATCCACTTCACCATACAAAGTCTCGATCATGAGCCCAGCGCGACGTACGCGGGGGTCGACACTCGCCCACGTCTCCCATGCCTCGAAGAGGCTTATAGGTGTAGGTAGCTAGGAAAGCACTGCACATCGCCGCCACCACCGCGGCGGCCTTAATCCTCAGTCTCGTCGTCGCCTCGCCGGCCCACGCGGAGCAGCCTCCTGGGGTGCCAGGGCACGGGCTGGGTGCATCGGCTCAGCACCAGGCCGGATTCCTATCCGGCCTCTTCCTATCCGGCCCCTCCGGTATTAGCCAATTCCCTCTGGGAAATTGCCCGATGTCGCGGCCGCCCCGCATGATCCCGACATCGGCGCGCGGCGTCACCAGGTGGCCCGCGCAGGGAGCGGTACGGCGTGAAAGGCTGCGATGAAGAGCTATCGACTCGAACCCGGTCATGGGCTCGCCGGGTTGACCGTCCAAAACCGGGACGAGCCCGAACCGGGGCGCGGGCAGGTCCTCGTACGGATGCGGGCGAACTCCCTCGGTTTCCGCGACCTCCTGGTGCTGGCCGGCGACTATCCGCTTCCCATCCGGCCCGGCGTGGTGCCGGGCTGCGAAGGGGCCGGGGAAATCGTCGCCGTCGGCCAGGACGTCACCCGCGTGAAGCCGGGCGACCGCGTGGCGGCCACCGTCTTCCCGCGCTGGCTCGACGGCCCGTTCAGGCGCGAGGACGCCGCGCAGCTCGGCACGATGATCGACGGTGTGCTGAGCGAGTACGCGCTGCTGAGCGAGGACGGCGTGGTCCGCGTCCCGGACCACCTGTCGTTCGAGGAGGCCGCGGCGCTGCCGTTGGCATCGGTGACCGCGTGGAACGCCCTCACCACCGGCGAGGCGCCGCATCCGGGCTCGACCGTGCTGACCCTCGGTTCTGGAGCCGTGTCGCTGTTCGTCCTGCGGTTCGCCAAGCTGTCCGGTGCCCGGGTGATCGTGACGACGTCCAGTGCCGCCAAAGCCGGACGGCTGAGGGCGCTCGGGGCGGACGAGGTGATCGACTACCGGGAGCACCCGGACTGGTCGTCCGAGGTGCGTGCGCTGACCGGCGGCGTCGGCGTCGACCGCGTCGTCGACACGGCGGGACCCCTCCACCAGTCGCTGAGGTCCGTCGCCCCCAGCGGTGAGGTGGCGTTCGTGGGCTACTGGCTGTCTGGAGCCGAGGGGGCCGCGCCCGTCGATCCCGCGGCCCTGTTCATGGCCGGCGCGGTGCTGCGCCGGGTGGCCACGGGCAGCCGGGCCCACTTCGTCCAGATGAACCGCGCCGTCGAGGCGCATCGGCTGCGTCCCGTGATCGACCGGGTCTTCCCGTTCGAGGACGTTTCGGCGGCCTTCGCGTACTGCGAGTCGGGCGGCGGATTCGGCAAGGTGGTCATCAGTCACGGCTGACGCACAGCGGCCGGCCTCTCATCCGGTCTGAATCACGAGCCCGGACGTGAGCCCGACCGCGAACCCACCCGCGAAACCGACCACGCGGGCGGTGTGGCGTCGCTGGGCGGGTGTGGTGGTGTGGCCAGCCAGGCGCCACCAGGCGAGGTCGCGGGTGCGGTGCGCGGTCAGGTGACGGGCGAGGTAGGCCAGGTGGTGGCGGCCAATTCACCGGTCCGGCTGGTGAGGATGAACTGGTCGCGATCGGCCAGGGAGCTGTTGAGCGCGGCGATCACGGCGGGCCCGCCCGCCCTCCGCGCGGAGAGGTCACTCGTGCGACGGGAGTCCAGGGGCGCGGGCGGGGGTCTGGCGACCGGTCCGGTAGCGGCCCGGGGTCGTTCCGATGATGCCGGTGAACGCCGCGATGAAGCCGCTGGGGTTGGCCCATCCGCAGGCGTAGGCGGTCTGGGTGGTGTCGTGACCGTCGGCGAGGAGCACGAGCGCGTGGTAGACGCGTAGCTGCGTGCGCCATTCGTAGAAGGTCATGCCGAGCTCGTCGCGGAACAGCCGGCTGAGGGTGCGGGTACTGGCTCCGATCGTCGTCCCAAGTTCGGCCAGCGAGGAGTTGTCTCCCGGACTCTCGTGCAGCATCCGGGCGATGGCACGCAGCCGGTCGTCGCGCGGCTCCGGCAGATGCAGCGGCTGTTCGTGTGCCTCGCGGAGTTCGTCGACGAGGACGCGAAGAAGCCGGGAGCGCGCGGAGCGGCTGTAGCCGGGCGCGGCGTCGTCGTAGTTGCGGGGGCCGGTCAGGGCGAGCAGGACCTCCCGGGCGAGGCCGGAGGCCAGGAACACGGCGGGATGGTCGGGTACGAGCCGGGCGAGGGACGGCGGGAGAAAGACGATCCGCATGTCGGTGTCGCCGTGGGCGCGGTGGTAGTGCGTGAACCCGGCGGGGGTCCAGGCGACCCGGTTGGCGGGGACGATCGACGTGCCGCGCTCGGTGTGGACCGCCAGGACACCGCCGGCCGCGTACACCAGGTGTCCCCGCGCGTGCGACTGCACCGCGCTCGTCTCACCGGACGGCCAGAGGTGGCGCCCGCCGGACGGCCAGATGTGCGACGTCACTCCGGCGATCCGGCGAGGTTGGCGGGGAACAGGCATCGGTTGGCATTCTATCGGTGGTCCGCCACATCGTCGTCTGGTGACACTGTCTGCGTGCGGACTGGTCGTCGGTCGCGCGGAGCGCCCGGCCGGGACCACATGTCGTCGGTCTGAGAGGAGACAAACCCATGGCGACGTTCGTGCTCGTGCCCGGAGGTTGGAAGGGCGCCTGGTCGTTCGAGGCGGTGGTGCCGCTGCTGGAGCGCGCCGGCCATGCCGTTCACGCCCTGACTTTGACCGGTCTGCGGCCGGACGACGACGACGCGACGGTCGCGACCGCCAACCTCGACACGCACGCCGGCGACGTTCTGCGGCTCCTCGATCGCGCCCACATCACCGGCGCGACGCTGGTCGGCCACAGCTACGGCGGGATGGTGATCGCCGCCGCCGCCGATCGCGCTGAGGGCCGGATCTCACGACTGGTGCATCTCGACGCCTACGTACCGCGCGACGGCGAGTCGTGCTGGTCGTCGACGAACGAGCGTTTCCGGAAAGTGTTCGCCGCCGGCGCCGCCACCACCGGCTACGCCGTCCGGCCGCCCGAGGGCGGCGATCCCCGCCGCCGTCCCCATCCCCTCGCCTCGTTCCTGCAGACGATCCGGCTCACCGGCGCGTTCGCCCAGGTCCCGCGCCGGGAGTTCGTCTACTGCTCGGGATGGGAGGACCGGACGCCGTTCGCCGGACTCCGCGCCCGGCTCCACGCCGATCCCGGATGGCAGGTCCACGACCTCCCGACCGGCCACGACGCGATGCATGAGGCCCCGGAGGCGGTCGCCGCACTCCTGCTGGGGTGACAACCGGACACGCCGCCGCCCTGACCCAGATACCCGGTCGAACCGGGCGTCGTCCCAGATAGGACTACCCCGGCCCCGCCCCGCAGGAGGCCCACCTGTGCCCGCGCTGCGCGGCGCTGGCCTTTCTCGATCTGCAGAGCGAGCAGTGACCCCGTCGCCGTACCCGGGTGCCGACCGTTCGCCGATCGTTCCTGACCGCTTGCCGTAAAGACCGAGTGAGATTCGGAGTCCGGCATACCGTATGTGATACGGCGGGAGGGTGGTAGACAGAACGAACGTCGTACACGCCCCCGGATTCCTCAGCCGTTCACGTACCGTCGCCCCGCCCACCTGGAGTCGCTGGCTGGTGCCGCCCGCCGCGCTCTCCGTGCACCTGGCCATCGGCCAGGCGTACGCGTGGAGTGTCTTCAAACCGCCGCTGGAGTCGTCGCTCGGCCTGTCGGGCACGCAGAGCGCCCTGCCGTTCCAGCTGGGCATCGTCATGCTCGGCCTGTCGGCCGCCTTCGGCGGCACGCTCGTGGAGCGCAACGGGCCCCGGTGGTCCATGTTCGTCTCGATGGTGTGCTTCTCCTCCGGATTCCTGTTGTCCGCCCTCGGCGTGGCCACCCGGCAGTACTGGCTGGTCGTCCTCGGGTACGGCTTCGTCGGCGGGATCGGGCTCGGCATCGGCTACATCTCGCCGGTCTCCACATTGATCAAGTGGTTCCCGGACCGGCCGGGCATGGCCACCGGCATCGCCATCATGGGTTTCGGCGGGGGCGCTCTCATCGCCTCGCCGTGGTCGGCGCAGATGCTGTCGGCGTTCGGTACCGACACCGGGGGGATCGCCAGGACCTTCCTCGTGCACGGCGTCGTCTACGCGGTCTTCATGACGATGGGCGTGCTGCTGGTGCGGGTCCCGGCGGAGGGCTGGCGGCCGGCCGGGTGGGAGCCGGGCCGGGCCGCGAGCCGGGCCCTGGTCACGACCGCCGACGTCTCGGCCCGCAACGCGATCCGCACCCCGCAGTTCTACTTCCTGTGGATCGTGCTGTGCTTCAACGTCACGGCCGGCATAGGGATCCTGGAGAAGGCCGCTCCGATGATCACGGACTTCTTCGCCGAGACGGCGACGCCGGTGGCGGTGAGCGCGGCCGCGGGCTTCGTCGCGCTGCTGTCGCTGGCGAACATGACGGGACGCTTCGTGTGGTCGTCCACCTCCGACCTGATCGGGCGCAAGAACATGTACCGCGTCTACCTCGGGGTCGGCGCGCTGCTGTACCTCGTGATCGCGCTGACCGGGAACGCCTCCCGGCCGCTGTTCATCGTGTGCGCCCTCGGCATCCTGTCCTTCTACGGCGGCGGCTTCGCCACGGTCCCCGCGTACCTGAAGGACCTGTTCGGCAGCTACCAGGTCGGCGCGATCCACGGCCGGCTGCTCACGGCCTGGTCGACGGCGGGCGTGCTCGGCCCGCTGATCGTCAACGCGATCGCCGACACGCAGAAGGCCGCGGGCCGCACCGGGCCCGCCCTGTACACCACCTCGCTCTACATCATGATCGGCCTGCTCGCCGTCGGCTTCCTCGCCAACGAGCTGATCCGGCCGGTGAGCGAGCGGTACCACGAGCGACCGGCGGCGGAGCCCGAGACGCGGGCGGCGGAGAGGGGACAGACGCGATGACATCCGCGGACTCGCAGCAGCCGGACGCAGGTGCGCGACGGCACACAGGGCTGATGGTGCTCGCGTGGGCCTGGGTCGGGCTGCCCTTCGCGTACGGCGTCTACGAGCTGGTCCAGAAGCTCGCCCAGCTCTTCGCCGGATGACCGTACGGCCGGGACGGGGCGCATAAAAGGGATGAACCTGCCCAGCCTCGGGTGCGAGGCTGGGCTCGTGAGCGACACGCGGGCCGTCGTCCTCGTCGAGGGAGCCAGTGACAAGTCGGCCGTCGAGGCGTTGGCCGAGCGCCGTGGCCGGAACCTGGTGGCCGAAGGCATCTCCATTGTGGCGATGGGCGGCGCCAGGAGCATCGGGACGTACCTCGGCAGGTTCGGTCCTTCCGGGCGCGATCTGCGGCTGGCCGGTCTGTGCGACGCGGGGGAGGAGGGCGACTTCCGGCGGGGGCTCGAGCGCGCCGGCCTCGGATCCGATCTCACCCGCGGCGATCTGGAGGCGCTCGGGTTCTTCGTGTGCGTCGCCGACCTGGAAGACGAGCTGATCCGGGCCCTCGGCACCGCCGCTGTGGAGCGGGTGATCGATGCCGAGGGCGAGCTCGGCTCGTTCCGCACGCTGCAGAGGCAACCCGCATGGCGCGCAGGCACCACGCACGACCAGCTGCGCCGGTTCATGGGAGCGGGCAGCGGCCGCAAGATCCGCTACTCGGCGCTGCTCGTCGCGGCGCTCGATCTCGACCGCGTGCCGCGGCCGCTGGACCTGCTGCTGGCCCACCTGTCGGGCGTCGCCGGCCCGCCTTCGGGGACGGGAAGGACGTAGACCGCACCTCGTTCGGCGGCAGGTGCTTCCTCGCCCGGAAGGCGCCGGGTCAGCCGACGCCGCGGCCGAAGACCGCCAGCAGGCGCGTCTGGTCGTCGGCGTCGTCGGCGACGGCGCGTTCCGGCCCCAGCATGCCCGCCTCCCGGCCCTGCGGCGCGAACTCCTTCGCCGTCTCCAGGGCCGCGCGTACCAGGTCGGGCTCCAGGACGACGACCTGTCCCGTGGCCTGCGCCAGGTCCCACGTGTGCACGAGCAGTTCCAGCGGATACCGCTCAAGCCACTCGCTGAGCGTGATCTCCAGGCCCAACGCCAGCTGTATCCGGCGAGCCAGCGCCTCGGGTCCCAGGAGGGCCGTCACGCGGGCGCGCGCGGCACGCCACGTCGCCACCGGATCCTCACCCGCCGCCTCCCGCCAGTCAGGATCGGCCTCGGGGAGCGGCCGGCCGGCGGCACGAGCCTCGATCACCCACAGTCCGGCGATGACATGGCCCGCCACATCGATGGCGCACCAGCCCTCACACGGCGAAGGCGACTCCCAGCGATCGGACGGCGTCGCCGCCAGAACCGCCTCGAAGGCGTCCAGGGCGCGAACGAAACCGTCGGGGACCATGAGCAGGGGCCCTCCCAGCGAAGTTCGACGTTCCGTCGCTCGTACTCTATTGATCGATTCCTGCGGTGGGGAAGACAAACCCGGCGGACGCTCACGCGCCGGCCTGGCGGGGCTCACTCACTGCGGAGGGTGCGGTCTCGGCCACCCGGTCGGCGAGGAAGCGCTGTTCCGGCTCGGTCTGCGCGGCGCTGAGCGCCCGGCGGTACGCCTGGTGGGCCTCGCCGTCGCGGCCGGCGCGACGCAGGAGCTCGGCGCGGGTGGAGTGGAAGTACCGGTAGTGGTCGAGGTCGAGGCCGTCGAGGATGGCCAGGCCGGCCTCGGGCCCGTCGATCGCGGCCACGGCGACGGCGAGGTTCATCTCGACGATCGGCGAGCCGGTCTGCCGGGCGAGCGTCCGGTACAGCGCGGCGATCTGCCCCCAGTCGCGGGGCTCGTGCAGGTGCAGGTCGGCGATGGCGGCCTGCACCAGGTACGGCCCGCTGCGTCCGTGCGCCATGGCGCGCCGCAGCAGCTCTCGGCCCTGGTCGATCTGCCGGGCGTCCCACAGGGTACGGTCCTGGTCGTCGAGCTGGATGATCTGCCCGTCGCGCAGGCGGGCCGCTTTGCGGGCGTCGTGCAGCAGCATCAGCGCCAGCAACGCGAGGACTTCGGGTTCGTCCGGCATCAGGCCGGCGAGCGCGCGGCCGAGGTGGATCGCCTCCGCGGCGAGGTCGACACGGCCGCCGCCCCAGCCCTGGTTGAAGATCAGGTAGACCACGGCGAGGACGGCCGCCAGCCGGTCGGGCAGCTGGTGGTCGGGCGGCACGGCGAACGGGATGCCCGCATTGCGGATCTTGTGTTTCGCCCTGGTCAGCCGCTTGCTCAGGGTCTCGAACGGGACGAGGAACGCGAGCGCGATCTCGTCGGTGGACAGGCCGCCGAGGGTGCGCAGGGTGAGCGCCACCTGCGCCTCGAGGGCGAGCGCCGGGTGGCAGCAGGTGAAGATCAGCTCGAGCCGCTCGTCCGGGATGGTGGCGGAGTCGTCCACGAAAGCCTCCGGTGGCCGCAGCCCGGTCTCGATGTCGCGGGCGAGAAGCGTCGTCTTGTCGGCCAGGACCTGCCGGCGGCGCAGGTGGTCGATGGCGCGGTTGCGTGCGGTCGCGACGAGCCAGCCGGTGGGGTTGGCCGGTTCCCCGTCGCGCGGCCAGCGTTCGGCGGCGATGGCGAACGCTTCGGCGGCCGCGTCCTCGGCGAGCTCGATGTCGCCGAGTATCCCGACCAGGGTGGCCAGCACGCGGCCCCACTGGTCGCGGAAGACGGCGTCAAGCGCCACGGAAGCGTCCGTCGAGGATGGGCCGCACCTCGATCGCGGTGCCGGGTCTGGTCTCCTGGAGCATCTCCGCGGCGATGGCGAGCGCCCGGTCGAGGTTGTCGGCCTCGATGAGGATCAGGCCGGCCAGGTACTCCTTGCTGTCGATGAACGGCCCGTCGGTCAGCAGCATCCGTCCGTCGTCGTTGCGCAGCGTCGTCGCCGACTCGTCGGCGTGGAGCCGCGCCCAGCCGGTGACGTCCGGCCGGTCGAGCAGAGGGGCGAGGCCACCCGGAATGGGGCGCGACGCCCGGTCCGTGTCCTCCGGGGGGGAGTAGGCCAGCAACGCGTACTGCATATGTCCTCCTGTCGCAGGTGTGTGCCGCTTCGAGTATCAGACGAACGGCGGCGCCGTGGACGGACGGCGACCGCCCGCAGATTTTCCGGCGCGGGTGTCCGTCCGGCGTCCGGCCGTTCGTCACTGCAGCAGATCCCCCGAGAGGGGGCCCGAGCAGCCGCCCAATCGACCCGGCCGACGTCCTCGCCGGCCGGCCGACCGAAGGACCCACATTGCCTGACATCCTGCACCGAATCAGCATCGACGCCCCCTCGCAGCGGGTGCACGACCTCATCGCCGACACCGACGGCATCGCCCTCTGGTGGACCGGGCGGCCGCTCACGGGCGACCACGCCGTCGGCTCCGGCTTCGGCGTCTGCTTCGGCGACGCCGACAAGCCCGCCGCCGTGATGGAGGTCCTCACCGACACCCCCGACCACGTGGTGTGGCGGGTCACCGAAGGACCCGACAGCTGGATCGACACCCGGATCAGCTTCACGCTCCGGCCCAGGGAGGACGGCGGCACCACGCTTCTGTTCACCCATGCCGGCTGGCAGGAGGCCGGGGAGTTCATGAGCGGATGCAGCACCAACTGGGGTTCCTACCTCACCAGCCTCAAGACCGGCGCGGAAAGCGGCGCGTTCGCCGCCTACCCCGCCGGCGAGATCAGCCGCTGGGACTGAACACCGACCGACCGATCGACCGAGGAGGATTCCATGACCACCGAATACACGACCGGCACGAACGCCGCGCGGCTCGAGCGCACCTACGACGCCCCGGCGGAGCTCGTCTGGGAGCTGTTGACCACCGCCGCCGGCCTCGAGGAGTGGTGGGCGCCCAAGGGCTTCGAAAGCCGGGTGAGCGAGCTCGAGGTCAGGCCCGGCGGTCAGGTGCGGTTCACCATGACCGCGACCGCCCCGGAGCAGGTCGCGTACATGCGGGACGCCGGCATGCCGCTCTCGAGCGAGTTGCACAAGACGTTCACCGAGGTCGCGGCGCCGACCCGCCTCGCCTACGTGTCGCCGATCGACTTCGTGCCGGACCACGAGCCGTACGAGCACCTGACGACCATCGACATCGAGCCCGCCGGTGACCGCACGACCCTGGTCATGACGCTCGACCCCCTCCACGACGACACGTGGACGCAGCAGCACCGCGCCCATCGCGGCGACGAGCTCGACAACCTCGAGGCGGCGATCCGGCGACGCACCATGTGATCACTGTGTGAGGCCGTGCACGGCTCATCGACGTTCGGGAGGCGGAGCGCACTCCGCCTCCCGCCGGCTTCCGGCCTGCGGCGTTCGGAGCCGAAGAGCCGTGAAAGTTTCCTCCGCCGTGTCCGGCGGGCCGGTCCCGTGCCCAGGTCAGCGGTGGAGGGCGGGAGCCGGCCGCCCCCTCGCCGTTGCCCCGCGCCCGAACCGCGGATAGCTTCCGACGCACGTCCGACGCCCGCGGCCGGCACGTGGTCCTCCGCCGCGGTGAACGGGGCGCTCCGTCCACCGCGAGCGGATTGGCAACCATGAGAAGAAGACTGGCCTGGTCGACGACGCTCATCGCGGCCGTTCTCACGATCGCCGGGTTGCTCGTGCCCGCTCCGGCCCTGTCCGCCGCCGCGACGATCCACCCCGGTGTGCTCTGGTACGACACCGCGGGCAACCGGCTGCAGGCGCACGGCGCCGGCGTGTTCAAGGTCGGTTCGACGTACTACATGGTCGGCGAGGACAAGACGGCCGGCGCCACGTTCACCGCGGTGGCCTGCTACTCCTCGACCGACCTCGCCACCTGGACCAGGGTGGGCAACGCACTGAGCCGTCAGAGCAGCGGCGACCTCGCGGCAGGGCGCATCGTGGAGCGGCCGAAGGTGCTCTACAACTCCGCCACCGGCCAGTACGTGATGTGGGTGCACATCGACAACTCCTCCTACAGCGACGCGCGCGCCGGGGTGGCCACGAGCCCGACGCCGTGCGGGCCGTACACCTATCGGGGATCCTCCCGCCCCCTCGGGTTCGAAAGCCGGGACATCGGCCTGTTCAAGGACGACGACGGCACGGCGTACCTGCTGACCGAGGACCGCGCCCACGGCCTGCGCATCGACCGGCTCTCGAACGACTACACCCAGGCGGTGAGCACGGCGGCGGTGCTCGCCGACCTGGAGTCCCCCGCCATGGTGAAGGTGAACGGACGGTACCTGCTGTTCGCCTCACACCTCACGGGCTGGTCCACCAACGACAACGTCTACGCCACCGCCGGCTCGCCGTCCGGCCCGTGGAGCGGATTCAGCACCTTCGCCCCGTCCGGCAGCCGCACGTTCGACTCCCAGACCTCGTTCGTCCTGCCGGTCTCCGGTTCGTCCGGCACCACGTACGTCTACATCGGCGACCGGTGGAACTCCAACGACCTCAACAGCTCCCTCCCCGTCTGGCTGCCGCTCACGATCAACGGCGGCACCGCGTCGATGAGCACCTACTACGACGCCTGGACCATCGACACGGCCACCGGCACATGGGCCGCGGTGCCCTCGCAGAGCTTCTCGCTCGTCGGCGCCCAGTCGGGCCGCTGCCTCGACGTCACCGGCGGCGCCGCCGTCAACGGCTCGACCGCGCAGATCTACGACTGCAACGGCGGCGGGGGCCAGAAGTGGTCCCTCACCTCCGCCGGCGAGCTGCGCGCGTTCGGCGGCGCCAAATGCCTCGACGTGTTCGACCAGAAGACGACGGCCGGGTCCGCGGTGGGCATCTGGGACTGCAACGGCGGCGTCAACCAGAAGTGGACCCTCAACTCCAACGGCAGCGTCGTGGGCGTCCAGTCGAACCTGTGCCTGGACGTGAACGGCAACCAGACCGCCAACGGCACCAAGGTGCAGATCTGGACCTGCAACGGCGGCGCCAACCAGAGGTGGACCCGCTCCTGACCGCACCCGTACGGTCGAATACGGCTCGCGGTCATGAGCGCACGGCCGCCGTCAGCGGGACGACGGCCGTGCGCTCGGGCGGGTGGTCCCGATGTCCTTCACTTCCGCTTCACCTTGACGCTGGCATCGCCGTTGCCCTCGCTGGTGCCGCGTTTCTGGTAGTGGGCCTTCCACGTGCCGGTCTCCCCAGGGGTGAACCCGACGGTGAAGAAGCCGTTGTTGCGGGTGACGTCCGCTCCTGACGGCGAACCGTCCTTCTGCTTCACCCCGACGCTCCTGCCGGAGTAGTTCTCCCAGCTCTTGGTGTTCTTGTCCTTCTCCCGCCTCCGCCGGAGGTATCCGCTGAACACCACGTTCTCCTTCGACCCGATCGTCGAGGGGGACGCGGCGAAGCTGAAGATGCGGACGTGCAGGAACTCCGGAGGCACCCGGGCCGTGTTCCGGGCCTCCCGGCTCCGGGCGCCGCGCGTCGCGCTCGCCGCTCTCGCCTGGTCGGCGGCGAACGTCATGACCGGTCCGGGCACGTCCTCGGGGGGATCGTAGGCCGCCCGCCAGAACCCCGACTCCTCGGCCGTGACGGTCACCTCGAAGTTGCCCCTCGGCCCGGTCACCGTGTCGGTGATCTCGATCCAGGCGAAGGAGTCCGGGTAGCGGAACTCCAGCGTCACCGGCTGGTCGGCGAACCCGGCGAACTCCTGGCCGCCGCCCACCTGCACCTCCAGTGCCCCGCGCAGCAGGATCGGGGTTCCGGCGTCCTCCTCCTCGGGCGTGACGTCGAACGCCGGGAACCGGGTGGCCCGCCGGGCGTCGGGTTCCTCCGCGGTGAACGTCACCTCGGCCTCCGCCTTGCCGTACGCGAGGGAGAGCCGCCAGGAGCCGGCGGCGGCCACCGGGAGCGGGCCGTCGGCCTCCCACGAGGTCTCCTCGGGAGTCGTCAGCGCGGCGCGGAAGGCCAGCGGCGCGGTCGTCCCGTCGGGGGCGATGAGCGTTCCGGTCAGCGTCTCGTCGCGCCCGCCCGCGGTGACCGCCCGGGCCCTGACCGACGCCCTCGATCCGGCGACGAGGAGCACCGGGTCGGGATCGACCTCGGTGAAGGCGATGTGCGCGGGGACGTCGACGTCGACCGTGCCGCCGCGCAGGAGGCCGAGCAGCCATCGCAGAAAGTCGAGGAGCCGCCGCAGGAGCGTGGTGAGCCAGTTCATGACGTTGGGCAGTCCCTCCCGTAGAGCGCCAGCCGCGCGCACACGACGTCCAGCGCGGCCCGCGGGTCGATCGGATACGTGCGCAGCACCTCGTCCTCCGCCAGGCTGAGCAGCCGACGGCCGTCGGGGGTGAACGCTAGTGAGAGGACGACGCCCGCCTGCATCCGGTACGGCGTGCCCAGCGGCCGCCGCGACGCCACGTCCCACAGGCTCACCTCGCCGCTTTGACCGCCGACGGCGAGGTATCGGTCGTCCGGTGAGAACGCCAGCGCCGTCGCCTCGTCACCGGGCATGGCGAGCTGCCCGATCCGCGCATGGGTCGTGGCGTCCCACAGGGCGACGCCCACGTCGCTGAACCCGGTGGCGATGATCGCGCCGCTGTGGCTGAAGGCCACCGACCTCACGCCCGTTCCGCTGGCCCCGAAGGAGCCTGCGGCGCTCCGCCCTCCGGTCAGGGACACCAGGGCGTTGTGCTCGCTCCCGACGGCCAGCGCCGTGTCGGCCGGGTCGAAGGCCATCGCGTCCGCGCCGGGCGGCCCGGGCGACGGCCCCGGCCCGGGAACCCGGCTCCAAGGGAGGGCGGACGATCCGCCCGTCGCGACCGCGGTTCGCCAGATCTCCACGGGCCCCCAGGCGTCGTCGCGGGCCGGGGCGACGGCGAGGTAGCGGCCCGACGGGCTGAAGGCCAGTCCTCTGGGCCACATGCCCGGCGGGCGCCTCAGGCGGGTGAGCACCGTGGGGGGCCACGTCACGAGGTCCCAGACCGTCACGTCGGGCGAGGCCAGGGCCCCCGTCGCGAGTGTCCGCCCGTCGGGGGAGAAGGCGAGCGCCAGCCCTTCGGCCAGGGCGACGGCCGCACCACGGCGGGTGTCACGCAGCCATACGCGGGTGCCGTCCGAGTAGGCGGCGAGACGGCCGTCCGCGCTGAGCTGGCCGCTCGCGATCCCCTGCGCCGTGCCCGAGGAGCCGGTGAGGTCGCCGAGGGAGATCGTCACCACGGACCCGTCGCCGCGCAGATAGCTCAGGGTGCGGTCGCCGGGTCCGACGGTCGCGGTCAGCCCGCCGCCGGAGTCGTCGAGACCATAGGAAAGGAGACTGCGGCCCGTGACGGCCGACCAGACGCCGATCGCCGACCAGTCGAAGGTGAGCAGCAGCGCGCCGTCGGGGCTGAACTCCATGCGCGCGGCGGCCGCGCCTTCCAGGACGACGTCGGCGCCATCGGGACGGTGAATGCGCACCTGGTCTCCGGCGCAGACGGCGACCGCGCCGCCGGGACCGAAGGCGACGGCCGCGCCCCTGCCTCCGTCGGGTGCGTCCACGGGCGCGCCGGTGGCCAGGTCCCAGAACTCGAACCGCCGTCCGGTGACCATGGGTGCGGCGAACCGGTCCGACATGGCGACGGCCTTGACGTCCGGGCCCGGGCGGTCGACGACCAGGCGGCCCGAGCCGGGCTCCCACACCTGCCAGCGGCCCGCCTTCACATCGACGATCGCCAGGTATCGGCCGCCGGGACTGAAGGTCAGTTCGCTCCCGCCTCTGCCGAAGGCGGGTCCTGCGGGGCGCGACGTGGTGAGGTCCCAGGTGGTGACCGTCGGGCCGGCCACGGCCAGCACCCGGCCGTCGGGGCTGAAGGCGGCAGCGGTCACCGCGCCGCCGGGGATGTCCACTTCGGCGACCCGCCGCCGTGTGCGGACGTCCCACACCGACGCCCGGCCCGAGTCGGCGATCGCCAGCCGCCGCCCGTCGTGGCTGAGCGCGAACACCGCGGCCCCCGTCACGTTCGACGGCCGGAAGACGTCGTCCTCCAGCTGGGACACCGAGCCGTACAGGGCGGCCCTGGCCTCCAGCACCGGGGCGAGCCGCCAGGCGCGCACGCTGAGTGTCATCGCGCGCAGCGGGTCGTCGGCGCGCGCCGTCTCGGCCTCCGCCGCAAGGGCGCGGGCCAGGCCGATGTCACGTTCCCGTACGGCCTCCGCCCGCTGCGTGACGGCGACGCCGCCGGCGGCGAGCGCGATGACCAGCAGCCCCGACAGGGCGGCGGTGATCTGCCTGCGGCGCCGGTCGCGGATCCGGCTGTGGGCCAGGCCGGCGTCGAGGAAGGCGCTCTCGACCAGATTGAGCGTGACGTGCTGGCGGCCGGTGGCGGCCCAGCTGAGCGCGGTCTCCAGGGCACTGCCCTGGTAGAGGTCGGCGGTGCGGCGGCCGTGGGCGTCCCAGTGCTGGGCGGCGGCGCCCAGGCGGCGGTGGACGCGCAGCCCGTCGCGGTCGGCGTCGATCCACTCACGCATCCGGGGCCAGGCGCGCAGCAGGGCGGCGTTGGCCAGCGAGACCGTCTCGCCGTTGCGGACGACCAGCTCCGCGCGGACGAACCCGGTCAGGACGCGTTCGAGGACGGGCGGGTGGACGACGCCGTCGTCGAGTTCGTCGGAGCGGACCTGGCGCAACATGTCCTCGGCGCCGTCGCCGGGCATGACCATCCGGAGCATGATCTGGGGCACGAGCGCCTGGTCGGTGCCGCGCAGGCGCCGGTAGACCTGCTCGGCGACCGATTCGAGGGGCGGCGGCGACAGCTGCGCCGGAGGTCGTATCCGCTCGGCGGCCCTGCTGCCCTCGGCCAGCAGCGCGTCGGCGTTCAGCCCGCGGCCGCCGACGAGCGACAGCAGCAGGGACCGGGAGGTCGGACGGTCGCCGGGGTCCTTGGCGAGCGCCGCGGCGACGAGATCGCGCAGCGGCTCCTGGAGGAAGGACACGTCGATGTCGGCGGCCAGGATGCGGTGCAGCAGCGCGGCCAGGTTCTCGCCGTCGAAGGGGTCGCGGCCGATGGCCGCGTACAGGACGACGGCGCCCCACGCCCAGACGTCCACGGCGGGCCCGGCGCGCTGGCCGACGACGGTCTCGGGGGCCATGAAGGCGGGTGTGCCGGCGACCTGGCCGGTCGGCGTGAGCGACATCTCGGAGGTCCGCGCGATCCCGAAGTCGATGACGCGAGGGCCGTCGGGGCCGATCAGGATGTTGTCGGGCTTGAGATCGCGGTGGATCACCCCGGCCTCGTGGATGGCGGTCAGCGCGGTGGCGATGCCGGTGGCGAGCCGGCGCAGGTCATCCGGGCCGTAGGGGCCGCCGCTCTCGACGGCCCGGCGCAGGCTGGGCCCGCCGACGTACTCGCTGACGATGTAGGGCCGGACGCCGTCGAGCTCGACGGACAGGACGCGGGCCGTGCAGAACGCCGCCACCGCTCGGGTGGCCGCGGCCTCCTTCGCGAACCGGCCGCGCAGCTCGGCCCCGGCGCTCGGGTGCAACACCTTGATCGCGACACGCCGCCCGGACGCGTCGTACCCCTCGTAGACGACGCCCTGCCCGCCCTCTCCCAGGCGGCCCGCCAGCCAGTACTCACCGAGCTGGCGCGGATCGCCGGGGGCAAGGGCGGGCATAGCACCGATGGTGCACCGATTGCCCGGTCGCGTCGAGGCTGCCCGCCCCGACCCGGTCCGTACGGCGGCGCTCCAGCAGTGATCCCTAAGGGGTGGTCGCCTCGGCCTGGCGGCGGATCGCCGCGAGCAGGCGGCGCATGCCGAGCACGTGGGCTCCGGTGCCGATCACCAGCATGCGGTAGCCGCGCCCGGCGGCGCCCGGGAAGGCGGCCCGGCTCTCGGCCCGCAGCCGGCTGCGGCCCGGCCCGAGCGGCTCGATCCGGAACACGAGGGTGTAGTCCGAGAAGCGGTGCCGCCCGGCCAGCGCCAGGTCTCGTCCGGGTACGGCCGACATGACCCGGAAACCCGGCACGGTCGAGCCCTCGGCGGGCGGCCAGGGCCAGGCCTCCGCACACGGCTCGGCTCCGACCATCCGGGCGTAGCGGGCCGAGGAACCGCGCGAGAAGGACCGGCCGAACACCTGGGCCGCCGCCTGCCACAGCGCCTCGGGCCCGGCGGCGACGGTGATCGTGTGCTCGTCCAGCCAGGGCAGCGGGTCGTCCGACATCAGGCCTCCACAGCGGCTCGGTCCGGCGGTGCGCCGGGACCATCCTCCCAAGCATCGCCGCCGCGATATCGGGCGCCCCGCCTCTCCGCCGCTGCTCAGCTGTTTCGATCGCGGAATCGGGCAGGCTCGCGTCACGGGTAACCCGTGCAGCACATCCTCCGCGCCGGGACCGCCCGCGCCCGGGGGAGATGTCCGGCCGGCGGATGTCGCCCCCTATGGGCGGAAGCCGTCGATCGCCATCTCCAGCAGGCGGTCGGCCTGGGCGGCGCCGTCCGGGTCGTCGGGGGTGCGCCACAGGCAGCTCAGCAGCATGATGACGTCGGCGGGGTCGAGGCCGGGGCGCACCTCACCGGCGCGTTCGCACGCGTCGAGGAGCCGGCCGACGGCGGCGGTGACGGGAGCGTACGTCGCGCCGACGACCTCCTGCGCGGCGGCGGTGTGCAGCGCGTCGCCGAGGCCGTGCTTGAGGCGCACGTAGGCGGCGAGGGTGGTGAACCAGCGCCGCAGCGCGTCCAGCGGCGTGTGGGCGGCGAGGAGGTCCGGCACGGAGCCGACGAGGCGGCTCACGTCGTGCCGGTACACCTCCAGGATCAGCGCCTCGCGGGTCGGGAAGTGCCGGTAGAGCGTGCCGGCGCCGACGCCCGCGCGTTTGGCGATCGAGTTGAGCGAGGCGTCCCCCGACTCGGCGAGCGCGTCGTGGGCGACCTGAAGGATCGCCTCCCGGTTCTTCAGCGCGTCGGGGCGCTGCGGCGGCGCGGCGTCGGGCACGTGGTCCTCCTGCGTGCGGGCGGTCGTCCGATTGCGATGCGGAGAGTTCTCCGCTAACGTCTCGGGAGTCATCCGGAGAGTTCTCCGCTTTTTCGTCCCCCACTGTAGGAGCCCGCGTGCGCTACATCAAGCTCGGCCGTACCGGCCTCGACGTCTCCCCGGTCGCCATCGGCGCCATGACGTACGGCGAGCCCGGCCGCGGCCACCCCGTCTGGTCGCTCGACGAGGAGGCCGCCCGCCCCCTGATCCGGCACGCCCTGGAGGCCGGCGTCAACTTCTTCGACACCGCCAACCTGTACTCGTACGGCTCCAGCGAGGAGATCCTCGGCCGCGCCCTCAAGGACTACGCACGCCGCGACGAGGTCGTCATCACCACGAAGGTGCGCCACGCCATGCGCCCGGGGCCCAACGGCAAGGGGCTGTCCCGCAAGGCGGTCATGACCGAGATCGACGACAGCCTGCGCCGCCTCGGCACCGACCACGTCGACGTCTACATGATCCACCGCCTCGACGACGAGACGCCGCTGGAGGAGACCCTGGAGGCCCTGCACGACGTGGTGAAGTCCGGCAAGGCCCGCTATCTCGGGGCGTCCTCGATGCACGCCTGGCAGTTCGCCAAGGTCCTCCACCTCCAGGAGCGCCACGGATGGGCCCGGTTCGTCACCATGCAGGACCACTACAACCTGCTCGCCCGCGAGGAGGAACGCGAGATGCTCCCGCTCTGCGCCGACGAGGGCGTCGCCACGATGGTGTGGAGCCCCCTCGCGCGCGGCCGCCTCGCCCGTCCCGCCGACCAGGCGAACGCCACCGAGCGCGCCGCCACCGACGGCGCGTACGCCGACCTGCTCTACACCCGCGCCACCGCCGACAGCGACCGGGCCATCCTCGACGAGGTCGGCGCCGTCGCCGACGCCCGCGGTGTCACCCGCGCCCAGGTCGCCCTCGCCTGGCTGCGCCGCAACCCCGTCGTCGCGGCCCCCATCGTCGGCGCCCGCACCATTCAGCAGATCGACGACGCCGTCGCCTCCCTCGACCTCGACCTCACCGACGAGGAGGCCCGCCGCCTGGAAGCCCCCTACACCCCTCGCTACGACTTCCAGGGCATCTCCGACGAACGCGAACTCGAGCGCGTCAAGGCCGGCATCCCCGGCTACGCCAACCTCTGACACCACAGCGGCGGCACGCCGCCGGCGGGACGGGCGTTTCCGGCTGTTCACTCCGCGGCCACTGATCCATGACGCGGGCGCGATTTCATGACCTTGCCTCTCGTGATCAGTTGGAGGAACCGTGTCCGCTCGCACCCGGAGATTGGGCAGGGTGGCGGTCTCCCTGCTCGCCGCCCTGACTCTGTTGCTCAGGCCAGGCCTGGAGCCGATGGCCCACGCTGCCACCCCCACCACGATCACCATGGAGTTCCCCTCGCCGAGGGCTTCCAGCGCACCGAGGTCGCCGACTGGGTCGACGACCTCAACACGCGCCACGCCCTGCTCAGCGACTCGATCAAGGAGGAGCTCGAGAGCAGTCCGGTGGAGGTGCCGGACGCCCCGCCACGCGAGTGGGTCGCCTTCGACGGCACCATCGCCCTGACCGGCGCCGGCCTGTCGATCACGATCGAGACGGACGAGGCGCTCACCAACGCTACGCAGTGGCAGACCTTGCTGATCGCCATCGGCGCCCTGGCGGCGAACCTGGGCTCGCGGACCCTCTGCCTGTTGTTCTTCCTCTCCCTGGGCCCGGTGGGAGTGCTGGCCAAATCGGTGTGCGCGGGGCTCGGCGCCTTCATGGGCACGTTCGTCGACGGCGCGCTCACCATCGCCGTCAACAAGACCTCCAGTGACCTCGCCTGGTCCAACCTGCTCATCCGCTCACTCGTGTACGGCCTCGGCGCCGCCGCGTGGGAGGCCGCCCTCGGGCCCTTCATCGACGTGAGCGGCCAGGCGATGGTGGAGAAGGCCGCCGCCACCTTGCTGGCCTGGGGGCAGAAGCTGCAGGGCTGGTGGTGGACCTCCGCGTTCGGGCGCACCGTCGCCGCCCTGTCCGGCAACCTGACCGCGTACGCCCCCGGCGTCAGGGGCAGTTTCTGGGACGCGGCCCGGCGGGCCGGCTTCACGACCGGTGGCGTCCAGCTGCGGGTGCTGCCGCTGGGAGACTCGATCACCTACGGCGTCGGCGGCACCCCGCCCGGGACCGGCTACCGCGCGAGCCTGTGGAACCAGCTGGCCGACGACGTGGAGACGCTCGACTTCGTCGGCTCGGTGAAGACCGGCCAGCTGCCCGACACCGACCATGAGGGGCATCCGGGCTGGCGGATCAGCCAGATCGACAGCCTCGTGAGCGACTGCACGATCCGTCGCTACCGGCCCAACGTCGTCACCCTGCACATCGGGACCAACGACATGGCGCAGAACGACAACGTCGCCACGGCGCCCGACCGGCTCCGCGCGCTGATCGACAAGATCACCGACATCTCGCCGTCCACCACCGTCTTCGTCGCCACCCTCATACCGTCGACGTCTCCGGTGACGAACGCGCGGATCCAGCAGTACAACGCGCAGATCCCGGCGATCGTCACCGGCCTGCGCAACGAAGGCAAACGGGTCCGGGCGGTCAGCATGAGCGCGGTCACCACGGCCGATCTGGTCGACTCGCTCCACCCCGGCAACACCGGCTACCGCAAGATGGCCGATGCCTTCGCCCGTGCGATCACCCTCGCCAAGAACGAGGGGCAGCTCGCGCCGCTGCTCCCGGGCGACCCGGGAGCGTGCGACCCCGACCCGTCCGTTCCTCCGCCGGCCCCTCCGACACCCACGACCCTGGACGGCTGGAAGTGGGCCGGGGAGATCGCCTCGGGCGTCGGTGCGATCGCCGAGTCGGTCAGGTTCGCAGACCTGAACGGCGACGGGCGCGACGACTACCTCGTGGTCGACGAGCAGGGGAAGGTCCGCGCCTGGTACAAGAAGCCGGGCAGCGGCTGGGAGGAGAGGGGGAGATCGCCTCCGGCGTCGGCGCGACCCGGGCGCAGGTGCGGTTCGCCGACGTCAACGGCGACGGACGGGCCGACTACCTCGTGGTCGGCGACCAGGGGCAGGTCAGGGCGTGGTTCAACGCCGGGGACCACTGGACGTACCAGGGCGAGATCGCCTCGGGTGTCGGAGCGCTGGGGGACCAGGTCCGGTTCGCCGACATCGACGTCGACGGACGGGCCGACTGTCTGGTAGTCGGCGACCAGGGGCAGGTGCGCGCCTGGCTGAACAACATCGGTGGCAGCGGCGCGCCCTGGACCTACCAGGGCGAGATCGCCTCGGGTGTCGGCGTGCCCGGCGACCAGGTGCGGTTCGCCGACGTCAACGGCGACGGCCGCGACGACTACCTCGTCGTCGGCGACCAGGGCCAGGTCCGCGCCTGGCTCAACACCGTCGAGGCCGACAGGCCGTGGACGTACCAGGGCGAGATCGCCGCGAGCACCGGCGCCGCCCGCTCCCAGGTGAACCTGGCCGACGTGGACGGCAACGGCCGCGACGACTACCTGGTCGTCTACGGCGCCGGCGCGGTCACCGCCTGGCTGAACGACCGGTTCGGCCGCGCCGACCCGTGGGACTACCAGGGCCGGATCGCCTCCAGCAGCGCCACCCGCGAGCAGGTCCGGTTCGCCGACCTGACCGGCGACGGTCGCGACGACTACCTCGTGGTCGGCACCGACGGCCAGGTCACGGCCTGGTGGAACGTCCTCGACGGCGACCATGTCGGCTGGGACTACCAGGGCCGCATCGCCACGGGCGCCGGTCCCCGCGACCGGGTGCGGTTCGCCGACGTCGACGGCGACGGCCGAGACGACTACCTGGTGCTGGGCGACCAGGGCCAGGTGGACGCCTGGCGGTACACCGGGTCCGGGTGGGCCCACCAGGGCGTGATCGCCTCCGGCGTGGGCGCGAGCCCCGACCAGGTGCGGTTCGCCGACGTCAACGGCGACGGCCGAGACGACTACCTCGTGGTCGACGCCCAGGGCCGGGTCCGGTCCTGGCTCAACGACCGCGGCGCTCGCGGCGCCCCCTGGAAGAGCGAGGGCCAGATCGCCGACGGTGTCGGCGCGGCCGGGAGCACCGTGACCTTCGCCGACGTCAACGGCGACCGCCGCGACGACTACCTGGTGATGGGGGAGTACGGGCAGATCCGCGCCTGGATCAACAACCGCGGCGGCCAGGGCGGGGCATGGCTGTCGCTGGGCGAGATCGCCTCGGGCGTCGGCGCCCCCCGGAGCCAGGTCGACCTGGCCGAGATCAACGGCGACCGGCGGGCCGACTATCTCGTCATCGACGACGGAGGCGGCGTCCGAGCCTGGTACAACAACCAGGCCGCACCGGGCTCTGCCGGCGCGGCGCTCGGCACCACCACCCCGATGCGGAACGACCCCAGCCCGCCCCCGCCCGCGGGCGACAACGGCGCGGCCGCGGCCACCGGAATCCCCATCTGCGTGGCCGACCGCTGCTCCTGATCGCCTGCTGATTGTCCGAGCCGGCGGCGCGGGGGAGTATCGGCCCCGGAACGCGTACCAATCCGCCGGCCCGTCGGCTCCGAAGGGCAGGCGACGACGTGTGGGCGTGGCGGAGGAGGCGGCATGGGCCCGGACAGACCGACCGTGCGACCAGGGGACGACCGGCCGTCCGGGCGAGCCGGCGATGGAGGACTGGAGCGATTGATGGGGCGGGTGGCCCGGGGGGACCACGCCGCGTTCGAGGAGGTGTACGACCAGGTCGCCGGCCAGGTCTACGGGCTGGTGCTGCGGGTGCTGCGGAATCCGGCGCAAAGCGAGGAGGTCGCTCAGGACGTGCTGGTGGAGGTGTGGCGCAGCGCTGCCCGGTACGACCCGTCCAAGGGGTCGGCGAGGGCGTGGGTGATGACCGTCGCACACCGTCGCGCGGTGGACCGGGTCCGTTCGGCGCAGGCGGCGGCGACCCGCGAGGAACGGGTGGCCCGCCTGGACGTGCGCCGGCCCTTCGACGAGGTCGCCGACTCGGTGGAGAGGACGCTGGACGTCGAACGGCTGCGCCGCTGCCTGAACGGGCTGACCGAGTTGCAGCGGGAATCGGTGACGTTCGCCTACTACGAGGGCTACACCTATCGCGAGGTGGCCGAACTGCTGAAGGTGCCGCTGGCGACCGTGAAGACCCGGATGCGCGACGGACTGATCCGGATGCGCGACTGCCTGGGGGTGGAACGATGACCGGGGCCGGTGGATACGACCCGCACAGACTGGCGGGCGCCTACGCGCTCGACGCGATGGACGACGACCTCGAACGGCTCCGCTTCGAGGAGCATCTGCGCACCTGCGACGAATGCGCCCAGGAGGTGCGGGGCCTGACGGAGACCGCCGCCCGGCTGGGGCAGGCCGTCGCCGCGGAGCCGCCGCCCGGCATGCGCGCCGCGGTGCTGGCCGAGATCGGACAGGTGCGTCAGCTCCCTCCCACGGTCGGCGTCCCGCCGGGCGGTCGTCGTCTCTCCAGGAGGGGCGGGGCGGCATGGTGGCCGCGCGTCACCGCGGGGCTGGCCGCCGCGGGGGTGGCCGCGTCCGTGGCGCTCGGCGCGGTCGCCGTCCGCACGCAGGACGAGCTGGAGCGCGTCAGAGCCGATGACCGCGGGGTCGTGGCGGTGCTGGCGGCGCCGGACGCCCGCACCGTGTCCGCGACGGCGGGGCGCGGCGCCACCGGGACGGCCGTGGTCTCCCGTTCCCAGGGCAGACTGGTGTTCGTCTCGTCGGGGCTGGCGGCGCTGCCGCCGTCCCAGACCTACCAGCTGTGGCGGATCGCTCCCGGCGCGATCCGGTCGGCGGGGCTGCTGCGTCCCGACGACTCCGGCCGGGTGCCTCCGGTGATCGTCGACACCGCCGGCGTCGAGCAGGTAGGGGTGACCGTCGAACCGGCCGGCGGGTCGGCGCAGCCCACCACGCGGCCGATGCTGCTGCTCGACCTCACCTCGGCCTGACCGCATCGGCACGGCCCTCGGACCCCGCACGGGACCGGGGGCCGTGCCATTTCCTTCGCGGGAGATTCTCGGACCAATCCCCGGGCCCACCGGCGGCGAACGAGAGACAGGAATCCGGCCGGTTCCTTTCCTCCGTACCGCATCGACCGGCCACTCGCGTGGACGGGAGCCGAAAGGACCCAGCAGACAATGGAGCTCCGAATCAGTCGGCGCGTTCTCATCGCCCTCGGCACGGCAGGCGTGGTGACCGCGTCCTCGCTCGCCCTGCTCCGAGCGGAGACCGGCGTGGCGTCCTCGCATCGCGAGGCCCCCATGATCGCGGGCGACCCCCGCAACGACAACACCGACGTGTACGCCTTCGTCAGCCCGGACAAGCCCGACACGGTCACCCTGATGGCCAACTTCATCCCGTTCGAGGAGCCGACCGGCGGCCCGAACTTCTACCAGTTCGACACCGGCTCGCGCTACTCCATCAAGATCGACAGCAATGGCGACGCGAGGCCCGACGTCACCTACGAGTGGACCTTCCGCAACGAGGACCGGCGGAACACGGGCACCTTCCTCTACGACAACGGTCCGGTCACCTCGCTGAACGACAAGAACCTGCTGTTGAGGCAGCGATACACGCTCAAGAGGATCACCCCCGGCGGGGTGCGGACGCTCGTCTCGAACGGCGTCGTGGCGCCGAGCGACACCGGCCCCGCCTCGATGCCCGACTACGCCGGACTGCGCGCCCAGTCCATCAGGAGCCTGCCCGGCGGCGGCAAGGCGTTCGCCGGGCAGGCCGACGAGGCGTTCTTCGCCGACCTGCGGGTCTTCGACCTGCTCTACGGCGGCAACCTGTCGGAGGTCGGCCGGGACACACTCAAGGGCTACAACGTGCACAGCCTGGCCCTGCAGGTGCCCAAGCGCGAGGTCGCGCTGCGCGCCGACGCGCGCCGCAACCCGGTCATCGGCGTCTGGTCGACCGTCGACAAGTGGAGCCCACGGGGGTACGTCCAGGTTTCCCGCCTGGGCCAGCCCCTGGTCAACGAGGTCGTCGTCCCGGCCGGGCTAAAGGACGCGTTCAACGCGCTGCCGCCGAGGAACGACGCCGACGTCCCGGCCGTCGTCAAGCGCGTCACCGAGCCCGAGGTGCCGAGGCTCCTTGAGGCCATCTACGGCCTCAAGGCGCCGAAGACCCCTCGGAACGACCTGGTCGAGATCTTCCTGACCGGCATCGCCAAGGCCAACGGCCCGATCAAGGCCGATCTCAACTCGCAGAGTCTGAACAAGGACGCGGGCAGGCTGCGTCCTTCGGAGATGCTGCGGCTGAACATGTCCATCCCGCCCGCGGCGAACCCGAACCGGCTCGGCGTGCTCGCCGGCGACCTGCAGGGCTTCCCGAACGGGCGCCGTCTGGGCGACGACGTGGTGGACATCGCCCTCCAGGCGATGGCCGGCGCCGGCCAGACCGGCAAGCTGGTCGACGCCCTGGCCGCCGGCGACAAGGTGGACCAGAACGACAAGCCGTTCACCACGCGGTTTCCCTACATCCCGCTGCCCGGCCACGCGTCGGTCAACGCCGGCTGACCGGCGGCGCGGGACCCGGTCCGCCCGGGTCCCGCGCCCGTTCCCGAGGGGATCACCGTGAAGACCTCCGCGACACTCCGGATCGCCGCCGCCGCGCTGGGGCTGGCCTCCGTCCTGACTCTGGGCGCCGCCCTCGTCACCGGCGAGCGGTCGTCGCCGCCCGTCACCGACGGGGCGCAGACCACCGAGATCCCGGTCTCCGTCGTCTCGCTGAAGGACGCGATCCGGGCGCTCACCACCCGGCTCCGGCGTCTCCCTGGCGACTACCAGGCCTGGGCCCAGCTCGGCTCCGCCTACGTCCAGCAGGCGCGCCTGACCGCCGACCCGTCCTTCTACCCACGGGCCGAGCGGGCGCTGGCCCGCTCCGTCGCCCTGCGCCCCGGCAACTTCGCGGCGCTCACCGGTCAGGCCGCGCTCGCCGCAGGCCGCCACGACTTCGCCAAGGCCGTACGGCTGGCCCGGCAGTCGGAGGCCGCCAACCCGTACGGCCAGGGCGCCCAGGCGGTGCTCGCCGACGCCTACACCCAGCTCGGGCGGTACGGCGACGCCACGCGGGCGATCGACAGGATGATGGCGCTGCACCCCGGCGTCGCGGCCTTCACGCGGGCGTCCTACGACGCCGAGATCCGCGGCGACCGCGCCACGGCCCGCCGCATGCTGGAGCACGCCCTCGACGACGCGTTCTCGCCCGCCGACATCGCCTACTGCCACCACTACCTGGGCGAGCTGGCCCTGCACTCCGGTGACCTGAGAGGTGCCACCGAGCAGTACCGCCTCGCGCTGAAGGCCGCCCCCGACTTCACCCCCGCCCTCGCGGGAACCGCCAGGGCCGCCGCCCTCGGCGGCCGGCTGGCCGAGGCGGCCGGCCTCTACCAGACCGTGGTCGCCCGGCTGCCGCTCGCCCAGTACGTCATCGAGTACGGCGAGGTGCTGACGGCGGAGGGCGGCGACCCTGCGGACCAGTGGACGCTGCTGCGCGCCCAGCGCGACCTGATGAAGGCCGCCGGGGTCAGGGACGACCTGACCTGGGCCGAGTACGAGGCCGACCACGGCTCTCCCGCGCTGGCGGTGGAACACGCCCGCGCCGAGTACGCCCGCAATCCGAGCGTGGTCGCCGCCGACGCCCTCGCCTGGGCCCTGCACCGCGACGGCCGCGACCGGGAGGCGCTTCCGTACGCCCGCACGGCCACCTCCACCGGCTGGCGCAACGCGCTGCTCCACCACCACCGCGCGGAGATCGAGCGCGCCCTCGGGATGAACGAGGACGCACGGAGATCCGCCGCCAGGGTCCGCGACGCCGACCCCGCCTTCTCACCCGATCTTCCCGCGCTGGCGAGGTTCTCATGATGCTCAAAAGGACTCTCGGTACGGCGGCCGCGGCGGCCGGCCTGACGCTGGGCGCGATGCTCGGCGTGACCGCGGCCCCCGCCGCCGCCGTGCCCCTGCACCCCTTGGGCAACTTCACCGTCAACCACTACAACGGCCTGCGGATCACCCCGGACGGGGTCGCGAACCTGGCGATCGTGGACAGCGCGGAGTTGCCCACGCTGCAGGCCCGCCCCGTCGTCGACGCCGACCGATCGGGAACGGTGTCCGACGCCGAGCGGTCGGCGTACGGCATGGCCAGATGCCGCGAGCTCGCCGCCGCGCAGCGGCTCACGGTGAACGGGACCCTGACGCCGTGGCGGATCTCCGCGGCCGGCTTCGCCTACGCGCCGGGGCAGGGCGGGCTGCCGACCAGCCGTCTGACGTGCCGGCTGTCAGCGTCCACGGCGACCCGGGGGACGGTCGAGTTCGGTGACGCCTTCCTCGCCGACCGGCTGGGCTGGCGGGAGATCACCGCCGTCGCCACGGATGGGGTGCGTCTGGTGCGCTCGCCTGTTCCCGGCACGAGCGTCAGCGAGCAACTGCGCGTCTATCCCGGCGACCTGCTGGCGAGCCCGCTCGACCAGCGTACGGCGGAGCTGCGCGTCGCCACCGGGACCGGGCCGATCGCGGCCGCGTCGCCTCTGACGGCCGGCGGACCGGTCGCACACGCACTGGCCGCTCTGGACGAGACGTTCACCGGGCTGGTCGGCACCGAGTCACTGACCGTGCCGCTGGGCCTGCTGGCCGTCCTCCTGGCCACGCTGCTCGGCGCCGGCCACGCTCTGGCCCCGGGCCACGGCAAGACCATCATGGCCGCCTACCTCGCCGGGCGGCGAGGCCGTCCGCGTGACGCGCTGATCGTCGGCGCCACGGTGACCGGCACCCACACCCTCGGCGTTCTCGTGGCCGGCCTGCTGCTGACCGTCTTCTCCACCCTCACCGGCGAGTCGGTGGTCCGCTGGCTCGGACTGGCCGGCGGCCTGCTGATCACCGCGATCGGCGCGGGTCTCCTGAGGTCGGCCTGGCAGGGCCGTCATGGCCACGAACCCGGTCATCACGAGCACGGCCATGGACACGGCCATGGACACGGCCATGGACACGGCCACGGCCACGGCCACGTGCACGGTGCCGGTGACGGACCTCGGAGCCCGGAGAGCGGCGGGGTGGCGCTCCTGGAGCGGGAGCGAGGAGATCACGGGCGGAAGGAGCGAGGCTCGCGCCGCGGGCTCGTGGGCATGGGCGTGGCCGGGGGACTGGTGCCCAGCCCGTCGGCGCTCGTCGTCCTGCTCGGCGCGGTCGCGCTCGGCCGCACCTGGTTCGGGATCGCCCTCGTGTTCGCCTACGGCATCGGGATGGCCGCCTCGCTCACCGCCGCGGGGCTGCTCCTGGTCAGGCTGGCCGGATCGCTGCACCGGGTCGCGGTGAGGAGCCACGGCGTGGCGGCCCGTCTGTCGGCGGTGGCGCCGATCGTCACCGCCTGCGTCGTCGTCGTGCTCGGCCTGGGCCTGGCGCTCCGCGGCCTCACCGGAACCGCCTGACCAGGGTCCCCGAGCCGGTGGCAGCCAGGCGCTGTGCCCTCACCTCCACCGGTAGCGGGTCTGGGACGAGTGGGTACCGGTGGCGAAGGCGAACCCCTTGTCCGGCTGGACCCGGTAGAGCTGAACATTCCCGGTCCGAACGGCGTCGCCCAGTTGGTACCAGGTTCCGTCCTCGCGGGTGAGCTGCCAGCCATAGGCCTGTTCGAACGCGGTCGCCACGGTCTGCCTGGTGGCCGGGTCGGTGACCAGCCTCGCGGTGCCTTCGATGACGTAGTCCACGCCGGTCAGGGTGTCGGTTCCGGTGGTCAGCGCGCAGTAGGGGTTGGCGCTGAGGTTCTTGGCCTTCTGCTCGCCGTCGCCGGTGGTGAACCACATCGCGCCGAGCGTCCAGATCGCCAGCAACGGTGTCACGTGGGGGCGGCCGTCCCGGCGTACGGTGCACAGCTGGAATTTCTGGATCCGGCGCAGTGCCCACTCCGTCGTCTCCCACGGCGTCGGGCTGGCGCCGGGCGAGGAGAACGGGCCGAGGCTGGTCTGCGGCGTGGTCGAGTCGCCGGTCGTATGAGCGGACATGAACCTCTCCTTGTGGTCGTCGCGAATTCCACCCCGGGCGCATCCGCGCGGGGGTCAGCGGGCCTCGGCGAGATGGTCGGCCAGGAGCGTGGTGACCGACAGCGCGGTGTCGAAGTTCGGGACGAGCCGGGTTTTCGTCAGCGCGAAGGCGACCCCTCGCGCGGGGTCGGCGTAGGCGTAGCTTCCGCCCCCGCCCGGCCACCCGAACGCCACGGAGTTCTCCTCGGCAGGGGCGCCCACCCTGCCGAGCGGGTAGCCCAGCGCCATCCGCGCCGGATTGCCGAAAACCTGGTCCACCCCCTCGAACGCGACCCGCGGCAGTTCCGCCAACCGCGCGGAATCGACGAGTTCACCCTGCAGCACGGCGTTGTACATCGCGGCAAGCCCGTGCGCGGTGGCCGTACCCACCGACGGGATATCGGCGCCAAGGATCTCGCCGTCGTTGCCGAAATCGGCACTCGGCCGGCCTTCCCACGGTGCGAGGATCGCGTCACCGTCGTCCGGGCCGGCAGGCCATTGCCCCGCCTGGTGCTCCAGACGCGCCAACCCCGGCAACGACTCCTTCGGAACGGCGAAGTACAGCTGCCCCTCGATACCGAGCGGCACAGTGATCCATTCACGCAGGAGCTCGCCCATGGACCGCCCGGTCGCGCGGCGGGCCAGCTCGCCGACGAGATAGCCGAAGGTGTAGGAGTGATAGCCCGTGGCGGCGCCCGGCCGCCAGCGCGGCCCGGCAGCGGCGAGCGCCTCACATACCCTGGACCAGTCGGGAAGCTCAGCCGGGGTGATCTCGCGCGGCATGGCCGGCAGACCCACCGTGTGGGTCAGTATGTGCCGCAGTGTCGCTGTGGCCTTGCCGCGCACACCGAACTCGGGCCACAGGTCGACGACCGGGCTGTCGTAGTCGAGAAACCCACGCGCCACGAGCAGATGCGCGAGCGTGGCCGACACGTTCTTGCCGGTGGAGAAACTGAAGATCGGCGTGCTGGAGGTGAGCGGCCGGCCGGTGGCCGGGTCGGCCGTGCCGGCCACCGCGTCGACGATCAGCACGCCGTCCTTGTAGACGGCGACCTGCACACCGGTCTCCGCGCCGGTACCGACCAGCGTGTCGATATGACGCTGAAGCTGTTCCTGGATCCCACCCACCGCAGGCCTCGTCACTTCCCCGGCCGCGCAGGAATCGCCCCTGCCGCCCGGCCGAAAACGGTGTGCCGCCCGCCCCAGCATGCCAGCCCGGTGGCACGGGGGTCTCGAAATGGGCTGCGGCCGGTCGGTGGTCTCCGGCCCGAACGTCAGACGATGAGCAGCCGACGCCAGGTGTCGGCCAGCCACGCGGTGAACCGCTCCGCGGGCCAGCCCCGGTCCTCGACCAGCAGGCAGTAGAACTCCGGCGAGTTGGTCGCCCAGACGACGTCGGCGATCTCGTCCACGTCGATCCCCGGCCGCACCTGTCCGGTGTCGACGAGGTCCTGTGCCAGCTCCCGCATGTTCACCGCACGCCGGTGCGCGATGTCCTGCCAGACCTCGCGGACCTCCGGATGCGTCGCAGTCTGGGCGACGCGCAGCAGCGGCGCCAGCCTGCTGTGGATCTCCCCGATCGCCTGCGCGTATATCTCCAGCTTGCGCCCGGCGTCGGGTTCGGCGCGGATGGCCTGGACGTACCCGCGTTGCCGGGCGGGAACGGCCCGGTCGGTGCCGGACAGCGCGGTCTCCACCAGCTCCAGGAAGAGCGCGGGCTTGCGGCCCACAGCGGCGTAGACGGTGTCCAGGGCGACGCCGGACCGCTCGGCGATGTCGTTCATCGTCGTGGCCGCGTAGCCGCGGGCGGTGAACAACTCGCGGGCCGCCTCCAGGATGGCCCGCCGGTTGGCCTCGGCCGCCTCCCGTCGCCCGCTGGCGTCGTATCGCCTCTTGACCTGTCCTGGCACGGGGCTCATGCTAACACTATTCGTCCGAAGGCATTTCGGATCAAAGTCGCTGGGGAGGTCCCCATGGCACACGCGTTCACCTACGAGGTCCCGATCGGGCCCGACATCTACGCCCGCATCAAGGAGGGGCTGGGACCCGAGCCGCCCAAGGGGCTCATCGCGCATCTGGCCTACCGCACCGGCAACGGCCTGCGTTACGTCGACGTGTGGGAGTCCGAGGCCGACTGGCAGACGTTCGTCGAGGAACGCCTCCACCCGGTCGTCGACAGCGTCCTGACCGAGGCACTCGGATTCCGCCCGCCCGAACCCCCACTCGAGCGGCTCGACCTCGTCGACGCCTGGATCGGAGCCTGAAACGAGGCCGTCACCCTCCTTGCTCTGCCGGCGTCACCGCAGAGGATCCCGCGGGGAGCGACTCCCGGCGGGAGTCCTCGACCGGCGCGGTCGTGCGATCAGTCGTCAGGGTCGGCGATCTCGATGACGTGCAGGGGGTTGCCCAGGGCGCGAGACGGCTGCTGCCATTTGCCGCCGCGCAGGGTGAGGATCGGGCAGATCGACACGTCCGCGATGGCGGCGGCGTGAGCGTCGTAGACGTCGAGTCCGGTCACAGCCATCGTGTCGACGAGCTTGGAGGATTGGGCGACCCCGTCCAGCGGGGCGACGACGGCGTGCTCGAACGCGGCCAGGCCGGCGAGGAGAGCCTGAGCGTCCGGCGAGCCGCGGCCGTCGAGGAGCGCCCCGGCGGCCGCCAGCGCGGGGACGATGATTGGTTGCCCCGCCTGGTCGAGGTCCTGCAGGAGGCCGATCAGATCGGCGTCGCCTCGGGCGACGTCGGCCAGCACGCTGGTGTCGAGGATGTACGGCGTGGGGGTTAGGTCACTCACCTGATGCCGCCGGGAACCCGTGCTCGGCGAGCTGGCGGTTCACGTGCCGCATCATGCGGGCCACCCGGACCGGGTCGGCCTGACGAGCGCGTTCGCGCAGCAGCGCCAGCGCACGCTGATCAGTGATGCGCTTTTCCGCGATGGCGTCGTTGAAGACGGCGGCCACGCTGGTGGCCTTACCGGCGGCGACGAGGTGCTCGGCGTATTCGAGGACGTCGGGGTCCACGGTGATGGTGATCCGCGCCTTTCGATCTCCGCTCATACCCGGGATCATACTCATGCCGGCCGTCCCTGTGCCTGGATGGTCGGATATACACGGCGCGGATCCGATGATCCGGGAAACCGGCCATGGCGCCGGGCCGGGACCGGTGCAGGCCGAACGGTTCAGCGAGGAGCATCAGGGCAGCCACGCCATGCGCGCCCGGGCAGTGTTCAGGCGCGCTCACGCTCGGCCCGCTGCCGGATCAGCTCCTCGACCGCGCTCGGCAGGGTCGTCTCGAAGTCGATCAGCTTCGCCCACGTCGGCGTCACCACGATCCGGACCATGCCGTCGTAGAGCGAGCGGACCTCGGCCTCCCACTCGATGCGCTGCTCGGGCGTCATCTCGTACGAGCCGTTCATGTGGAGGTACTCGTCCGGGATGCCGTCGACGACGTCCAGCTCGGCCCGGCCGCGGATCAAAAGGATCTTGGGCGGGTGCACCTCGGTGTCGATCGTCAGGGCGACCATCGGGTTCTCGCGCAGAGCCGGGAGCTTCGGGGCGTTCTTCGTGGTGCACATGACGATCTCCGAACCGTTCCAGGTGAACGCGATCGGGACGTTCCTGGGCGTGCCGTCCTTGGCCACGTAGCCCAGCCGGGTGATGTCCCGTGCCAGCAGCTCTCGGCTGATCGGCCGGTCCAGGATCTCGGTGATCTCGTTCGCTCGCATGGCGTCCCTCCAGGGTCGTTGTCGTGATCCGCCCCTGGGACGGAGCCGCCGGAGCATTCTCGACATCCGCCGGCCCCCGAGTTCCCAGGCTTTTATGCGGACGATCAGCGCGTGGTGGCGCGGTGGTAGCGGTCGGCGAGGACACGTACGAGTTCGACCAGTTCCGGCGGTTCTGTCACCGTGAAGTCGATGCCGAGCAGGCCGAGGTGGACGGCGAGCGCCTCGACGCTGTCGGCGCCGGTGTCCAGCAGGCACCGGGTGTCGTCAACCGGCGTGACGGTGCCGATGGCCGCGTTGATCCGTTCGGCGACCACATCGGCCGGGGCGTGCAGGGTGACCTGGGCCCGGTACCGCCAGGCGGCCGACGACACTCCCCGGCGCACCTGGTTGACGGGGTCCTCCTGCAGCTCGCGGGGGGTGAACCGGGGACCCGTCGGGGTACGCGGACTGATCCGGTCGACCCGGTACGTCCGCCAGTCGGCCCGCGCGACGTCGAAGCCGATGAGGTACCACCGTCGCCCCCAGTTGACCAGCCGGTAGGGCTCGACGTCCCGCCGGCTGTCCGAGCCGTCGTGACTGCGGTAGTCGAACCGCAGCCGCTCATGGTCCCGGCAGGCGGTGGCGATCGTGGTCAGGGTGTCCGCGTCGACCCGCGGGCCGGGCTCATCCCTGGGCACCGCGACGGCGTACTGCTGGAGGGTGCTGACCCGGCGCCGGAGCCGGGACGGCAAGACCTGTTCCAGCTTGGCGAGCGCCCGCAGGGAGGTCTCCTCGACCCCCGTGATGGTGCCACCGGCGGCGGTCCGCAGCCCGATCGCGACGGCGACCGCCTCCTCGTCGTCGAGCAGCAGCGGCGGCAGCGTGGCACCGGCGCCGAGCCGGTAGCCGCCCACGGCGCCCCGGCTGGCGTGCACCGGATAGCCGAGGTTCCGCAGGCGATCCACGTCGTTGCGGACGGTCCGGGTGCTGACCGACAGCCGCTCGGCCAACTCGGAGCCGGTCCACTCGCGGGGTGTCTGCAACAGGGAGAGCAGGCGCAGCAGCCGCGCCGAGGTTTCCAACATTCCCTGAAGTCTGCCAGGCCATTAGGAACGGGCCTTACCTAATTGCTCTCTACCGTGATGACCATGACGAACGACAACGCCATCACTCCGTTCCGGATCGACGTCCCCCAGTCCGATCTTGACGACCTCCAGCAGCGGCTGGCCCGGACCCGGTGGGCGGAGGAGCTGTCCCTGGACGTTTCGGCGGCACCGGCCGGGCCCGTGCCGCCCGGGTGGGAGTACGGCGTTCCGGTGGGCTACGTCAAGGGGCTGGTCGAACGGTGGCGCACCGGATACGACTGGCGGGCCTGGGAGGCGAAGCTCAACGCGTACCCGCAGTTCACCACCGAGATCGACGGCCAGAGCGTCCACTTCCTGCACGTCCGGTCACCGGAGCCGGATGCGACGCCGCTGATCCTGACCCACGGTTGGCCGACGACCGTGGTCGAGTGGCTGGACGTGATCGGCCCGCTCACCGACCCCCGCGCCCACGGTGGCGACCCGGCGGACGCCTTCCATCTGGTCATCCCGTCGGTGCCGGGCTTCGGCTTCTCCGGCCCGACCCGGGAGCCGGGCTGGAACCGCTACCGGGTCGCCCGCGCCTGGGCGGAGCTGATGCGCCGGCTCGGCTACGACCGGTACGGCGCGGCCGGCAACGACGGCGGATCGCTGATCTCACCCGAGGTGGGCCGGGTCGACCCCGACCACGTCTGCGGCGTGCACGTCACGCAGGTCTTCTCGTTCCCGTCCGGGGACCCCGCCGAGCTGGCCGGCCTCTCCGAGGAGGAGCTCGGCAAGCTCCGGTTCGCCGAGTGGTTCACCCAGAACCGCGGGGCATACGACAAGCTCCAGTCCACCGAGCCGCAGAACCTGGCCCACGCCTTGGCGGACTCCCCGGCCGGCCAGCTGGGCTGGAGCGCACAGTTGCTCGGCGGGTCGCTCGATCCCGATTTCGTGCTCACCAACGTGATGATCTACTGGCTGACCAACACGGCCGCCTCATCGGCCCGGTTCTACTACGAGGACGCGGCGGCGGCACCCGTGCAACAGAAGTCGAACGGCCGGGGCACCACCGTGCCGGAACCGACCACCGTCCCCCTCGGCCTGGCGAACTTCGCCTGGGACTACCAGTCGATCCGCACGTTCGCCGAGCGCGACCACAAGAACATCGTCTCCTGGAACGTCTATGACAGCGGCAGCCACTTCGCCGCCCACGACGCCCCGGACCTGCTGGTCGGCGACATCCGGCAGTTCTTCCGCAAGGTCCGCTGACACCGGAAGCAGCATCCTGAACCACGAAATTTCCCTGTCACGCATGTCATCGAATGAAAGGAAACCCTTCATGTATCTGGTCGTTGGCGCCACGGCTCACTTCGGACGTCAGGCGGTTGAGGAGCTTGTCTCCGCTGGGGCGCCGGTGCGTGCGCTGACCCGGTCTCCGGAGAAGGCCGGGCTGCCCGAGGGCGTCGAGGTCGTCCAGGGTGATCTGACCAAGCCCGAGACGCTGCCGACGGTGGTGCAGGATGTCGAGGCCGCCTTCCTGGTCCTCCAGTATGGAATGGATGTCGCTCCGCTCCTGGAGGCCGCGTGCGAGGCCGGGGTGCGGCGGGTGGTGTTCCTGTCGTCGGGGGCCGTCGACGGCGGGGCCGAGCGGCAGCCTGACGTGATCGCCCAGTATCACCGTGACGTCGAGCGGGCCATCGAGGCGTCCGGGATCGAGTGGACGTTCCTGCGGTTGATGTTCCCCGCCATCAACTCGTTGACGTTCGCGATGCAACTGCAGGGCGGCGATGTGATCCGCGCGCCGTACACCAAAGCCGCCTTCAGCGCCGTGCACGAGCGGGACGTCGCCGAGGTGGCCGCGCGGATCCTCACCGGCGGCGGGCACGCGGGCCGGGCCTATGACCTGACCGGCCCCGAGTCGCTGACTCAGGCACAGCAGGTACGCATCCTGGGCGAAACGCTGGGACGGACGCTGACCGTCGAGGACCTCGACCCCGAGCCCGTACTGGCGCAGATGAGCCAGTTCATGGACGCCGAGTTCCTGGCGGCGCTGTTCGGTCTCATGGCGAGGGCGGTCGGGAAGCCGGCGCCGGTCAACGACGTCATCGAGCAGATCACCGGGCATCCGGCGCGCACCTACGCCCAGTGGACCAACGATCACAAGGCCGACTTCGGCGGCTGACCGGCTGGGGCAGGGGACGGAAAACCGCCGCCCCCTGCCCCAGGAACCGAAAGGGGGCCGCAGTGCCGCTACTGCTGGAGCGGCGCGAGCTGAGGCGAGCACTGCTGCCCCCGCCAGATGCTGCTGGAGCGGGTCGACGCGACAGCCGGGGAGACGATCGCCCGAACGCCGGCCGCACCAGCGCCGGGCATCGAATCGAGTCGCTAGAGAGGTCCGACTCCGTCGGGATGTTCCTGCCGCATGCGCTTCGGTTCCCGGTCTCGTGAACCGCTGACACACCCCAGGTACGAGGCATCCGATGTGCTCTGAAAGTTGCATCCGTTCGACTTACTTAAGGTGAATCGGCTGTGGTGGCACCGCATGGCCGAAGTGATCCCATCTCCACTGAACCGTGAGCCTTGACAGGAGGGCATCCGGGGCTTACGTGTGATGTCCGTCCATGCCGTCGAACCGATACGACACACCCCTTACTCGGAGACAGCGTGCCCCGATCAAGCCCTCGGTTCGCGCGGACGAACGGCAACGGCCTGGACAGCCGGCGGCCGGATGAGACGCACATCGCACAAGGGATGCACTCGAAAGGATTACGCGTGAATCGGAGCGATCTTCCTCGTCGCGCCCGACGGCGGTTGAGCAACTGGACGACTGTGGTGGCGTCCTTGCTGGTCGCGATGATCGGAGCTCAACCGGCTGTGGCCGCACAGCGGTCCGCGCCGTCGGCGTCCACCGCGGCAGTTGCCGCCGCCGCTGGGGACATCGACGGCGTCACCGCGGGCAATGCCGCGATCGCCTCGGTCGATCTCGCCGGGACGTGGAGCTTCACGCCGGCGGGCCGGTCGACGACGTCGATCAAGGTACCCGGAGGCGGCTGGTACAAGCAGGGTTTCACCGATGTGTCCCAGGCGGTGTACTCACGTACGGTGACGGTGCCGGACTCGGGACAGCCGCAGTCGACGTGGATCGAGTTCGGCGCCGTGAACCACCAGGCGACCTTGTCGGTGGACGGCCGGGTGGTCGCGACGCAGACCACGGCCTTCACCCCGTCGAAGTTCGACATCAGCGCCTACGCCGCCCCGGGCACCACTCATACGATCACCGTTGACGTGAAGGGCCGCGGCGCGCTGAAGAACCCGGCGAACGGCAAGTACATCGTGCCCGTGGCCGCCGACTGGTCCGAGGCGGTTCCGCAGGGCATTTTCCGCTCCGCGTTCCTGCGGGTGTATCCGGCCGTGTACGTCAGTGACACGTTCATCCGCACGTCGGTGGCGAATCAGACCCTCGGCTACGACGTATGGGTGACCAACGCCTCCGGCAGCGCCCGATCGGTGACGGTGACCGGCGAGCTGTCGTCGGACGGCGGCGGGACGTTCGGTTACCCCGCGTTGCCGTCCCGTACCGTGACCGTGGGGGCGCGGTCGACCGCCAAGGTCACGGTCGATTCCGTCGCGTGGAACCTCGGCAGCACCTCCTACTGGTGGCCGAACGTCCCCTACCGGTCGGGGTATCGAGCCCAGCTCCACCGGCTGAAGGTTCGCGCGACGACCGACGACGGCCGGACAAGTGACGCGACGTACCGGTTCGGGTTCCGGGAGACCACCCAGAACGGCGAGTACTACTACATCAACGGCGTCCGGGTGAACTTCCGCGGTGACAACCTGCAGGGCGCGGACTACGACCGGGTCGACAACGGAGGCAAGGGCGACGCCTACGACACGCTGCCCGGCTTCCTCCCGCCGTCGACGGGCAACGGCGGCTGGCCGCAGGCCGTGGACAACTACCAGCGGCTCAACTACAACGTGGTGCGCATCCACCAGGAGCCGGCCAGCCCGTACATGCTCGACGTGGCCGACGAGATGGGCCTGATGATCATCGACGAGACGGGCATCCGCGGCAGCGCGCAGGACTTCGTCGCGGGGCACGACACCATGGTGGCTCACGCCCGCGCGCTCACCGTGCGGGACCGCAACCATCCCGCCGTCATCCGCTGGAGCCAGGCCAACGAACCGACCTTCGGCAACGACTCCGAGCAGTTCGAGCAGGATCTCTACGCGGCGATGAACGGCGACGACGGCACCCGCCCGGTCAGCCTCGACGCCGCGCCCGGTGCCGACGCACCCAGCCGGTATCCGAACATGAGGTACGGCAACTTCGCGGTCTTCGCGCACTACCTCGACGGCGTCGGGCAGTACGGGGAGCGGTTGGCTCCCGTGACCAGCCGACCCGACGGTGAGGGCGAGTACGTCTGGAACAAGTGCAACACCAAGCAGGGCTTCATGTGGTTCGCCACGGCGACGGCCGCCAAGCGTGGCAAGGATGCCGCCGACCTGCGCCCGTACACGCTGTTGTCCGCGTGGGCCGGTTTCGTGCCCGGGGTGCGTTCCACGGACTTCGTGCCGGAGGAGGGCGGCCATCCGGTCTACGGTGCGGACAACCTGCCCGATCCCTGGAGCAACCCTGAGATCCAGCGCGTCCAAGCCGCGTTCAACCCGGTCACGGCGATCGACCTGCCCTACTGGTCGGCGTCCGGGGTCTCCGACGCCAACGGCACCTTCCCGCTGCCGCAGGCTGTGAACACCTACGCCCCCAACACCTCCGTGACCCGCAACATCACCGTCTTCAACGACGACCTGCGCGGCGCCTCCGTCGGCTTCTCCTGGTCGGCACGGCTCGACCGGCCCGACGGCACCGTGATCGCGTCGGGACAGACCACACTGAACATCCCCCTCGGTTCGCGGGTCACCCAGCCCGTCACCTTCACCACCCCGGCGAGCGGCTCACGGGTGTACCTGGTACTGACGACCACCAAGTCGGGTGCCACGACGTTCACCGACGCGGTCGAGTACTTCACCCTCGCGTCCGGTTCTGGCGGCCCGGTGTCGGGGGCGACCTACCGTATCGTCAACCGCAACAGCGGCAAACCGCTGGCCGTGGCCGGTAACTCGTCCGCCGACGGCGCCAAGGCCGTGCAGCAGACCGGCTCCGCCGCGTGGACCGTCACCAGCGGTCAGGGCGGTGCCTACACCCTGCGCTACGTGCCCACCGGCAAGGTCCTCGACGTCAACGGCGGCAGTACGACCCAAGGGCTGCAACTGCAGCAGTGGACCGCCAACGGCGGCACCAACCAGCTGTGGTACCTGCGGTCCACCGGCGACGGCTATTACACGATCGTCAGCTACAGCAGCGGGCTGTTGGCGGACGTGTATGGCGCGTCGACCTCCGACGGCGCCCAGGTCGTGCAGTGGACCGCCAACGGCGGCGCCAACCAGCAATGGCAGTTGGTCCCGGCCTGAGATCACCTGGGGCGGCCCGGCCACGGCGGCCGGGCCGTACCCTGCGCCGTGCCGGATGACGAAGCCGGTAGCGTCCCGTCACGCGTGAGCTCAGGGAGCTGACCCGCCCGCTGCGCCGGTTCTCACGGAACCCAGCCGGACGCGACCCTGACATGGGGGCCGGTCTGTGTCAGACGGTCGTTGCGGTGAGGAACTGCGTCTGAATCTGGACGGACTTGTCGGCCATGGGGAGTTCGAAGTGGTTGACGGCCGTCACCTCGGTGGCGTTCTCGACCTGCCAGCCGTGCTTCTTGAACAGGCCCAGCCAGGCGTCGCGGGTCTTGATGGTCTGCAGGAGGACGGCTCCGGCGAACATCACCTCCGCCACCGTCGAGACGACGAGGGCGGAGGTGAGGCCGGCGGGGTGCACCTCTGCGGTGAGGGCCAGGGTGCTTCCCTTCGCGGCGCAGGTGGAGACGCCGGCCAGGAGACGTTCCACATCGCTCGGCTGCAGGAAGAGGGCGAGGTGTTCGCTGATGAAGAGGGTCGGCTGCCGGGCGTCGTGCCCGGCGCGGGCCAGGACGGCGGCGACGTCGTCGGTTGCGAAGTCCACCGCGGCCAACGTGACGTGGGTGATGTCGGTGTCCAGTGCCTGGAGGCGGAGAGCCTTGTCGGCGACGACCTCCGGCAGATCCAGGTCGAAGAACTGCACGCCCGGGTGCCTGAACCGCAGGGCGCGGTCGTCGTAGCCGGCGCCGAGGTTGACGATCTGGCGGGTTCCGGCCGCGAGGGCATCCAGCACGAGCTGGTCGAAGTACGGGGCGCGCGGTGCCAGCAGGCCCAGGGACAGGGAGATGTCGCTGGGCTCGCCGCCCTCGTCGATGGCGTGCAGTCCCTGGACGAGCGCCCGCCCGGCGGCGGGGTCGCCCTCGGCGGTGTGCGGGCGATCGAACTCGACGCGTCCCAGGGCGCACACCTCTCGAATCATGGTCAGTGTCTGTTCTGCCTGCGTCGTCATGACGACGCTCCTTTCCTTGGTCCACGCGCTGGCCCCGGGCAGGTTCGAGCGCGCGCCGGCTCCTTGCCGACACGTCGGGTGACCCGGTGTTGGTTCTGGCGGCGTGGGACTCAGGACTCGCCGAGGCCGGGCAGCACGGCGGTGATCTTGTCGAGCAGCGCCTGCAGAGTGGCCCGCTCCTGCACGGTCAGGGGAGCGAGGATCGACTCGTCCACGGCCCGCATCGCCTCCTCGTGTCCGGAGATGAGGTCGATCCCGGCGTCGGTGGCAAAGACCCGCTTACTGCGCACGTCACCGTCCTCGAAGCGCCGCTCGACGAGACCCCGTGCTTCCAGGCCGCGCAGGACCCCGGAGACATTCGCGGGCGTCGTCCGTGTCGCCTCCGCGATGTCGCGCTGGATGGCCCCGGGGTGGTCAGCGAGGTAGTCCAGCACGAATGCCTGCTGCACGCTGAGTCCCCGGGAGCGGATCCACTCCTGCCCTGCCTGCATCTGGGCCCAATTGATCACCTTGAGTCTGTCCAGAGGGCCGGTAGAAGCAGTGCCGGGTGCGTCCATACTTCACAACTTAACCATTAAGTCCTTAACGGTCAACTGGATCTGGTGATCGGGACGCCCTGAGCGGCCGTCGTGCTCACTGACGGCTCGGGAGCATGGCGAGCGCCTGCGACCGCTGGGCGACCAGCTCGTCGTAGGTGCCGTCGCGCTCGGCCCACCGGTGCATCAGCACGCCCTTGACGAGGATCTCGTGCGGAGTGGGGTCAGTCCGGAGCAGGTCCATGACCTCGGTGGAGAACTCGGCCAGGTTGAGCGCGCGGGGGTTGCGCTGTGCCTGCTCCGGAGTGGTGGCGACCGCCGGGGGGACGAGTTCGGAGACCTCGACGCCGGTGCCGTCCAGTTGCGCGCGCAACGCCTCGGAGTAGGCGTGCACGCCCGCCTTCGAGGCGGCGTAGGTCGGCATGACCGGGAACGGCAGGAAACCGATGCCCGAGGTGACCGTGATGATGGTGCCGGTGCCGCGCCCGATCAGGTGCGGGGTGAACGCGTCGATGACGCGGATGGTGCCGAGGAGGTTGGTGTCGATCGTCTTCTCCGCGGCACTGAAGTGCGCGGGATCGCGCAGGTCCTCGAGGAGCATGACCCCGGACATCGTCATAATCGTGTCGAGGCTCGGGTGGCCGCGCAGGATCGTGTCGCGGGCACGGTCGATGCTGTCCCGGTCGGTCACGTCGATGGGAACGGTCGCGAACCCCTCAGCCGCGCGTTGGTCGAGCAGGTCGGTTCGCCGGCCGCCGACGATGACGACGCTGCCGGCCGCGGCGAAGCGGCGAGCCAGCTCGAGGCCGATTCCCGAGGTGGCGCCGGCGATGAAGACGGTGCGGTTGGTGATGTCCATTGATTGCTCCTGCTCAGGGCGCCGACAGCGACAAGCCGGTCGGCGCAGTCGATGATCGTTCGGGTCACCAGGTGTTCGGACCGTGTGGCCGTACCGCAGCAGCTCTTAACCGGTCCACCAGTGCGGCGACACCTTCAGCGTCGACCTGTTCTCCGGCCGGAGGCAGTACCCCCGTCTTCCGGGGTCCTGTCAGGGCCCCCTTAGCTGAGGCGGCACTGAACTACGATCCTGAGCATGAGCGACGACAACCGCTCCAACCTGCTCGGCGGCTACCTCCGCGCCCGGCGGGCGCTGGTCACTCCGGATCAGGTCGGGCTTCCGGCAGGGGCGAGCCGCCGCGTTCCCGGGCTTCGCCGGGAAGAAGTCGCCATGCTCGCGGGCATCAGCGCCGACTACTACCTGCGGCTGGAACGCGGCCGCGACAAGAACCCCTCGCCACAGGTCCTCGAATCGCTCGCGCGGGTCCTGCATCTTGACGAGTTCGAGCAGGAATACCTCCTCGGCATGGTCGCCCCGCGCCCGAGGCCGCAGCGGCGCCGGAAGCCTGAACGCGTGCCCGCACGGTTGCATCAGCTCCTCGCGAGCGTGCAGGTTCCCGCGTTCGTGGAAGGACGCGCGTTCGATGTGCTCGCATCCAACCGGCTCGCGGTCGCGCTCTCTCCACGCCTCAAGCCCGGGTACAACCGTCTTCGATCGCTGCTCCTCGATCCCGAGGAGCAGGCGTTCCAGCAGGACTGGACGCGCTCCGCGGAAGGATTCATCGCCGCTTTCAGGAAGTCCATCGGCGACGACATCGACAACCCGCGCTTCGTGGAACTGGTGGGCGAGCTCGCCCTGTCGAGCGAGCGGTTCCGGACTCTCTGGGCGCGCCACGACGTCCGCAACCTCGACGGCGGCACCACCACCGTGAACCATCTCGTCGTCGGTGAGCTGCGCCTGCACCGAGACAAGCTCCCCGTAGACGACCTGCTCCTGGTCCTCTACTACGCCGATCAAGGTAGCGAGAGCGATGAGAAACTACGCCTCCTCGCCTCCATGGCCCAGACGACACCCACCCCGACGCGCGTTGGACCACGAATGGCTGAACTCAACGAGTGATCAACCTGGGGAGACGCCGAGGTACGACTGGAACATCGGGTGCACCTCGAAGCGCCTCACGGCGGCGAGATTGAGATGCGCCACCTCGTGCACGCCGACGAACGGCGAGTCGTCGCCGTTGGGCTTGGCCTTCAGGAAGCCGACCTGCCAGAGGATCTCGATCAGGTTCTCCGGGCTGCGTTCCCGCAGCCACCAGGAGGCGGCGCTCACCCGGATCTCACCGGTGACGAGCTCCAGGCAGACGAACTCGAGGTCGTCGCGGTCGACGACCGGACCGCGGCCGCGGAAGGCGTCGAACACGCCCAGTAGGCCCGGGTACTGGAAGCGGAACTCGGCGGCGATGTCCTGGGCGCGGTCGGCGGAGTAGCCCGGCTCCGCCCAGCCGATGGCGCCGAGGGGGAGCGGCAGCGTGGGGTGCCGGTCCCGAGCCGCGTCGAGCGCCGCCGTGCAGAACTCGATGATCTCCCGGGGGCGGTGCAGGGTCCGCTCGGCGACGTAGGCGAACGAGCCGGCGGCCGGGATCCCCGGCGGATTGCCGAACACCGCGTTCCAGCAACTCAGGTCACCGGCCCGGTCGAGGACGTCGCGGTCGTAGCCCATCTCCCTGGCCGAGTGGCGGATCCGCCTGGCGATGAGCTTGAGCAGGGAGTCCGGCGACCATCGAACCGTCTCGAGCAGGTCGCGGTGCTTCTGCGCGTCCTCGTACAGGGCCGGGATGTCGTCGTACAGCTCCTGTCTCAGGGAGACGTAGACGCGCAGGTTGTCGTGGAGCCCGTTGATGGAGACGCACGCCTGGAAGAGGCCGGACACGAAGGCCTGGGCGTCCTCCGACGAGTCCCACCCGCGGTCGAGCTCGTCCACCAGCACGACGACCCGGACGCCGTCGAGGACGCGCCTGAGCGACGGCAGCAGGTTGTGGATCTCCTCGAGCTTGTAGAGCCTGTCCAGCTCCCTGGTCCTGGCCCCGGCCTCTATCGGGCCGAGCTTCACGGTCTCCAGGCGCTTCAGGTAGGAGACGAGGAGCGAGAGGGGCCCCATCCCCACCGTGGAGTGGTTGTCGCGGATGTAGCGATGGATGTCGGCGCCGCCGCGGGCCAGCCGCATCCCCTTGCGCGCGACCTCCTTCATGATGAGGACGTAGAGCAGGTATTTCCAGGCCGCGGCGTACGCGCCGTGCTTCGCCCACGAGCCCGCGTCCTCCGCCGCCATCGTCGCGCTCAGCAGCTCGTACGAGTAGTCGTCGGGGCTGAGCTCGATCACCCGGGTGCCCCTGGACCTCTCCCGCCTGGCCAGCATCTGGAAGATCGCGCTCTTCCCCGAGCCCCGGCTGCCGATGACGATCGTCTTGTCGCCGGCCTCGACGCGCCGGTAGGCGGGCGACTCGACGAAGTACTTCTCCAGTCCCCGCCCGATGTCCCGCTCGGCGGCCGGCGCGCCGAAGTCGAGACCGTGAAGGATCTTGGGGGAGAGGGCGAGACGGACCATGCGCGCTCCGTGACTGGGGGGAAGGGTGATCAGGAGCTTCGCGCATCAGCGTCGCACGGGGCCGGGCGGCCTTGTCAACTGTCCTGAACGCCGTTCTCCCAACACTTGGGGCCGGAGAGGATTTACCGGCCGGGCCCGTTCCCGGGGAAGAAAGGTGGACCCGGGATGGACTCGGCCGGAGTGAGATCGTCCGAGGCGTCACCAGGGGGCGCGGCCGTGCTCGTCGAAGAAGCCGCCCGTCTCGCCGTCGTCGCCGACCGTGGCCCAGTGCACCGCGGCGCGGGCGCCCTCGTCGGTGCTGCGCACGCCTTTGAAGCCGTTCAGATCAGTCGCGACGTACCCGGGCGTCACGGCGTTGATCTTCACATGGGCCAGTTCCGGGTCGTCGAGGAAGGCGTTGGCGTACTTGACCGTCAGCATGTTCACCGCGGCCTTCGTCGCCGAGTACGCGAACGAGTCGTGCGAGCGGGCGAACATGGAGCCCTGCTCGGTGGCGTTGGCGAAGGTGGCGGAGTCGCTGGAGACGTTCACGATGCGCGGGGACGGGGAGCGGCGCAGTAGCGGCAACATCGCGTGCACGACCCGCACCATCCCGAAGACGTTGGTCTCGAACTCTGGGCGCAGGTCGTCGGCCGACACCTCGGTAGCGGGCTTGCGCGCGAGCACGCCGGCGTTGTTCACCAGCACGTCGAGGCGGCCGTACTCGCGGTCGACGAACGCGGCGGCCTCGGTCACGGAGGTGTCGTCCGTGACGTCGATGCGCACGGGGCGCACCATGAGCCCGGACTCGGTGAGTTCCCTGGCCGCCACGGCGCCGCGCTCGGCGTCGCGGCTGCCGAGCAGCACGGTGCAGCCACGTTCGGCGAGCTGCCGGGCCGTGGCCAGGCCCAGTCCCTTGTTGGCACCCGTGACCAGGGCGATGCTCTCGATGGACGACACCATCTTTCACTCCTCAGGTAAACTGAAAGTACCCCTACACTTTAACCGTAGGGACCCTACGGTTGTCAAGAAAGGGCGGACGGTGGCATGGAGCCTGGGCTGGTGTCTCGGCGGCCGAAGCGCGCGGACGCGCGCCGCAACTTCGACGCCCTGGTCGCGGCGGCCCGCGACACATTCGCCGAGAAGGGTGCGCAGACCTCCCTCGAGGACGTCGCGCGCCGCGCCGGAGTGAGCATCGCCACGCTGTACCGCAACTTCCCCACCCGGGAGGATCTGGTCGAGGAGGTCCACCGTGAGGAGGTGGAGGCGTTGTGCCACGAGGCCGAGGTCGTCGTCGAGCTGGAGCCGTGGGAGGCGCTGGTCGCGTGGCTGCACCGGTTCGTCGAGTACATCGGCACCAAGCTGGCCTTCGCCGACGCGCTCAACCGCAGCACCGACGGCTTCCAGGCCGGACGCAGGGCGATGCGCGCGGCCGGCGAGCCCCTGCTCGAACGGGCACAGCGGGTAGGCGCCGCGCGCCAGGAGGTCTCGATTGACGACGTCCTGCGGATGATCTCAGGCATCAGCACGGTCGAGTACGTCGACGAGGGGCAGCGGGAACGTGTTCTCCAGGTGGCCCTGGCGGGGTTGCGGGCTGCGGCAACAGTGCCGGCGTCGCTGGAGCTGGGTGGGACACCGCGGCTGTCCGGCCAGCAGATCACCACACGCTTCGCCGACGTGGAAGGCGAGCCCTAACCGGAAGAACCCCCACGAACGGCTTCCTCACCAGGGAAGGGGCGCTGCGGCGAGTGGTCCGCACGCCCGCGGAGGAGGACTTCGACGGCCGTCCCGGAAACGACCGTTTCCGGGACGGCCCCTAAGAGGGTGTTTGATCCTGATCAATCCGTGTTTCGCCGGAGTCGACGGATTGATCGAGTGTCGTTTTTGATGGGTTTCGCGTGATCTGCTAGCCGTCGCAGCCAAGCACCTGGGCGGTCAGGGGTCGTTCTGTGGCAGAAAATCCTGTCTCATCCCAAGATGCGGCGGTCTGTGGCTTACCCGCTGGTGACGGAAACCCGTACAGATCTGGGCGGCCCGCCATCTCACGCGCTACGCCCAGAACATGACCCAACAGCGACCGTACCCCAGCGATCTGTCCGACGCCCGCTGGAAGCTCGTTGAACCCGTGCTGACCGCCTGGCGCACCGAACGCCGGGGCAGAGGCCTGGACATCGGACGCCCTCCCGAGCACGACCTGCGTGCCATCTTCAACGCCATCCTCTACGTCGACCGCACCGGCATCCCTTGGCGCTACCTGCCCCACGACCACCCGCCCTGGGCCACCGTCTACGGCTACTTCGCCCACTGGCAGAAAGACGGCGTATTCGCCCAGCTCAGCGGCATGTTACGGCGATTAGTCCGCACGGCCGAGGGCCACGATCCCGAACCGACCGCCTGCGTGATCGACGCCCAGAGCGTCAAGACCTCGACCAACGTCTCCGCCACCCAGGGCATCGACGCGGGCAAGAAAATCGTCGGCCGCAAGCGCAGCATCGTCACCGACACCCTCGGCCTGTTGCTCGCGGTGCTGGTCACCGCCGCCAGCGTGTCCGATCCCACCGCCGGCCGCCACCTGCTCACCCAGGTCGCCGCCACCCACCCCACGATCACCAAGACCTGGGCCGACAGCGCCTACCGCACCAGCGTCATCGAACACAGCGCCACGCTCGGCATCGACCTGGAAGTCGTCCGCAAAGACCCCGCCACCAGGGGATTCACTCCTCTGCCACGCCGCTGGACGGTAGAGCGCACCTTCGGCTGGCTAATGCTCCACCGCCGCCTGGTCCGCGACTACGAAGCCTTGCCCGCCCGCTCCGAAGCCATGATCCATCTCGCCATGGTCGACCTCATGGCCCGCCGACTCACCGGCGAATCCACCCCTACCTGGCGCGGCACCTGAAACCACATCAGACGGAACCCGCAGGATCAAACGCCCTCTTAAGACGTCGTCTCATTTGGCCAGTCGGCGGTAGCAAATGAGGGCGGCGGCGATGGCGACGAAGGACGCGAAATGGTCGGCCCGGCGTTCGTAGCGGCGGTGCAGGCGGCGGCAGCCGGCCAGCTAGGAGACGGTCCGCTCCACGACCCAGCGGTGGCGGCCCAGGCGTTGGCTGGACTCGATCCCGCGGCGGGCGATCGCGGGATCATGCCACGGCCGCGGAGGAAGGCGCGCAAGTGGGCGTAGTCGTATCCCTTGTCGCCGTGGAGCTTTGCCGGCCGGCGGCGGCGCGGCCCGCGGCGTGAGCGGATCGGCGGGATACCTCGGACGCGGGTACGCCGGTATGAGCCCGCTCCTCCGCTGGAGGCCGGCCACATCGTGATGACCGACCCCCAAGGGCAACGAGTTCTGCCTGGACTGACCCGGCTCACCTGAAGCACGCCGGCGGTGCGGCGCCGCCGCCATGCGGGCGGCGGCGCCGGGGCCCTCAGTAGCGGAACCGCTCCAGGCCGTTGCCGTACGGGTTGACGACGTAACCCGTACGGGTCGCGGGGTCGAGGAAGAGCCCGCGACGGCTCGTGAAGTCGAAGTTCGACGTGCTGAGGGTGGAGTTGCCGAGGTTGACGACCGGGTGGCGGGCCAGCACCTTGCCGGTCGCCGGGTCGACGACCGTGATCTCGCTCTGCGCGTTGTTGTCGTCGATGGTGCCGACCTCGTACAGGTGGGCGACGATCGCGACGTGGTTCATGTCGTCGAGCGCGGCCCAGGCGGGGCCCCGGGCGCCGAGGTCGGCGGGGGACGGCCCGGTGAGCGTGGACTGGTCACCGGCGATCCAGCTGCTGGTCGGGAACTCGCCGCTGTAGTAGTCGGGGGTGACCGCCCCGCTGAGCACGTAGAGACGGCCGCCCCTGCCGTCCGGGAGCAGCCCGGCCGTGCAGAGGGGGAGGGTGGTGACCGGGGACGCGGTCGTGGCGTCCAGGTTCACTCGCACTCCCCAGTACGGCGCCCGACCGGACAGGCACGTGCCGAGGGTGCCGGAGGTGGCGACGAAGAACGTGCCGGTCGACTCGTCGACGCTGACGTTGCTGAAGGCGCGTCCCGTGTTCGCCGGGTTCACCGGGATGGGGCTGCCGACTGCGCCCGTCTTCATGTCGAACGGCCACAGAGCGGCCAGGCCGTTGTTCACGTCGTACGTCACGAGGCCCGCCCGGTGACGGGTGAGGTCGATCGCGGCGCCCTGGAACAGGGTCCGCGGCGCGTCGGGACCATCCCCGAGCGAGGCCTGGGCGACCAGCGCCCCGGTACGGGTGTCCCGCAACTCGACCAGCGCCGGCGCGTCGACCAGGAACGGGGGCCGCACGATGAGCGTGTGGCCGGTGCCCGGGTCGGTCCCGATCACCCGCTGCATCCGTCCGTCGCCCGACTCCCGGGCGAGCGGGGCGCCCAGCGTGCCGGTCTTCAGCGTGTACGGCGTCGTCGCCGAGGCCTGGACGTGCGTCCAGCCGTCGTCGCCGTCCGCGAACTCGTCGGTGGCGATGAGCGCGGTGCCGCCGGACACGTCGAAGTTCTCCAGCGCGCCCGTGACCAGGTCGCCGTCGCGGTACTCCACGAACGACGTGGGGGACGCCTGGCCGACCGGCCTGCCCTTGCTCGTGGCGAGGACGCGCACCGGGTACTGCACGCCGGTGGGCAGGCCCAGGGCGTTCAGGTCCAGCACGGTGGTGCCCTTGACCGAGGGCAGCGGCCGCAGCAGCGTGGAGACGTGGTCGACCCCGTTGTCGTCGCGGCCGCTGCCGTTCTGGTTGGTGGTGGTGTTCAGCGAGCCGTACAGGGTGGGGGCGGGGGTGAGGAACTCGATCGACGCCCCATCGGCGCCGGGCACCTTGTGAACGTCCCACGACACCGTGAGTTTGGGCGCGGCGAGCGTCAGGGCGACGGCGTGCGCCTGCTTGGTGTCACCGGCGGACAGGATCGGCGCTTCGGGCCGCTGGTCGGCCCCCACGCCGACGCGGAGGGCCCGGAAGTCACCGAAGATCACCCCCTGCTGCACGATGCCGACGCCGTAGATTCCGGCGCCGCCCGGAGCGAAGGCGGAGGCGGGGATCGTCACCGTCCCCTTGGGGGCGGTGAGCGGGGTGCTCCACTGCGCGCGGAACTTCTCGCTGGTCGACAGGGGGCTCCAGTGGCCCACGGACGACAGCACCAGGGCCGGGTCGGTCAGGTTCCGCACGCCGGTGAGGTCGTACCGCACGGTGACCGGGCGGCCGAGCGGCACCGAGCCGGGCAGGTCGGGCGCCAGTGCTCCCGTGTAGGTGCCGTCCGTCGCGGAGAAGGTGAGCTGCTGCGACTGCGCGGCGACGACCTTGCCGTGGTCGAGCGCCTCGAAGACCACAGGGACGGTCCGCTCGGCGTCGGAGGCCGCCGGCAGCCCGGCGGCCGCGAGAATCTCCCCAGGAAGCAGCCGCAGGCTCGGGCCCGTCGAGGGGATCACGCCGTGGTCGCCGACGCGCAGCCGGTAGGTCAGGTCGTCGCCGCGGCCGGTCATGTCGAGCCCGAAGGTGATCGGTGCGACGACGTTCTGGCCGGAGGGGGTGCCCCAGAAGTCGGCGGGTCCGTTCAGGTCCAGGTGGGCCGGGTCGGTGGCCTCGACGAAGGACGTCACGGTGTCGGACGACAGCAACTGCCGGTGGGCCACCGACAGCCGGACGGCGGAGGTCGCGATGGGGAAGTGCTTGGCGAGCACCTTCTCCACGGCGGCGGTGACGTCCAGCTGCGGGCCGATGTGCAGATCCTGGTCGGCCTGGGGCGGCTGGGCCACCGGCCGTCCGGTCGAGATCAGCAGGTCGCGCACCTGGGCCGGCGTGAGCTCCTGGTGCGTGGCCGAGGCGGCGGCCAGCACGTTCGCCGCGGCGGCCGCGATCATGGGCGCCGAGGCGGAGGTGCCGCCGTTCAACACCAGGCCCGGGCCGTCCGGGGTGTGGATCAGCGTCGGCAGGTTGTCGCCCGGCGCCGCCAGGTCGACCCGGCTGCCGAACCCGCTGGAGTAGCCGGCCGAGCCGTTGTAGCGGGTCGTCGGATAGACCGCGGTGCGGACGTCGGACGAGGTCAGGGTGTCGTCCACGGTGGTCGCGCCGGCGTCGATCACGCCGGTGTCCCGTACGCGGGACGGCGTCGTGGTGGGACCGACGTCGTCGATGCTGGTCTGCTCGGACGCGCGGTCGGTCCGCTCGGTGGGGGTGCTGCCGCCGTCGGGACCGATCGAGACGGGCAGGGCCAGCCGCGTGCCGTCGTTGGCGGACACGACCACGACGATGCCCGAGTCGACGACGTCCTCAAGGGCGGCGCGGACCTCCGGGTCGTCCTCCAGCCACCGCGAGGGGAAGCCGATGGACATGTCCGTGCCGAAGCCGAGGCTGGCGGTGATGACGTTCGGGCGCGGCCGCTGGCCGGCGGCGGCGCGCAACGCGACGGCGATGCCGTGGGACGAGGGCTCCTTCGGCACGACCAGGCGGTACTGGGCGCCGGGGGCGATGCCGAGCAGGTCGGTGGCACCGCTGCCGGTCGCCTCTGGGCGCTGCCGGTCGTGCGGCAGGGGCGCCATGAGCGAGAAGTCCATGAGGACCTCGGCCAGGTTGGGGTCCTGCCCCTCGGTCGCGCCGGTCGGGTCGAGACGGCCGTCGTTGTCGGTGGTGTAGGTGGGGATCAGCGGCATCGACGGATAGTCGAGGTAGCGCTGGCCGTCCTTCACGATCGTGGTCGGGCCGTACGACCGCACATAGTCGTCGCCGGCGTCGGCCATCGACTGGTCGGTCAGGTCGCCGAGGGACACGTTGGTGATGATCTGACCGGTGCCGGGAAGCGCGTGCAGGTAGGCGGCCGTGTCGGCGAAGGCGCCGACGGCGTTGACGCCTCCGGCGTTGAGGTACGACTGGAAGGAGGTCGTGAGGCCCTCGTTGGCCGGCAGCGCGCCGGGCGCGGGGGAGGGGCCGGGCTTGGGGGTCGCGCCCTTGGGAGTCGCGCGCGCGAAGGCGCGGCCGGCCGACAGGGCGGAGGCGGGCAGCGTGACCGGCCCGTAGTTCATGGTCTGGGGACGCACCGCAGACCCGGCGGCGCCGGTGTCCGAGCCCACGGTGTAGGGCGCGAGGCGGGCGGCGTCCACGCGGCGCTGCAGCATGGCGGCGGTCGGGTTCAGGGGGGTGCCGAGACCGGTCCGGCCGCGCGTCTGCGGGACGGGGAAGGCGCGCGTCCTGCCGGCCTTGTCGGTCAGCGTTCCGGTGCCGTCGTCGAACCAGCGCACCACCGACCCGTCGGCCAGCGTGACGGAGTGCGCCGCCGGCGCGTCCGTCTCCGCCGGGCCGTCGTCGGCCGAGGCGGCCGCGCCGGTGAACATCGTGGTGGTCAGCAGCGTCCCGGCCACGAATAAGGCCGGAACACGTCTGAAACCTATGGACATCTGTGTCCCTTCAAAATGTCAAACATGTAAACTGATCCCTTTTGTCCGATCAGCCGTCGATCACCATCGCGCGGCGCCGTCCCGGGGACAAGGACTTGACCGCTGCGGGTTCGCGCAGTTGCGCAGGTGAGAAAGGAAGGGGAGGGCCGGGTCATCCGGCCCGGCGAGGGGGCGTACGATCAACCCCGCCACTTCGTCAGGGTCTGTAGGAGCACGCGATGGACCTGTCGCCCGGAGGGTCGTGGGCGGGGACGGGTCTGCCCTCCCTGGCCGGGCGGGTGCTGGAACACCTGGTCGCTCATCCGGCCTCCGCCGAGGAGGCGGTCGCCGCGGCCGTCGGCCTACCGCCGGACGACGTCCGGGCCGCCCTCACCTCGCTCGAAGCCGAGTGCCTGGCGGTGCGGATCGGCGAATCCCCCGTCCGCTGGCGCGCCAGCCCGCCCCGCAGCGGCCTCGGCTCACTGCTCGCCCGCAGGCGGGAGGAGCTGGCGCTGGCCGAGCTGCACATGGAACGGCTGCACGAGGCGTACCGGGCCGCCGCCGGCCGCTACGTGGCCTCCGACCTGTTCGAGGCCCTCGAGTCGCCCGAGGAGGTCGCCGCCCGCTACGCCCACCTGCTGAGATCCAGCCGCGACCAGGTGCTGCACCTGGCCAAGCCGCCGTACGTGACCTCCTTGCGGGAGCCGTCGGGGAACGCGGACCTCACCTGGGGGGAGCGCGTCCTGTTCCGGTCGGTGTACGACACCGACGGGCTGACCGACGAGAGGTCGCTGGAGACCGTGCTGCGCGGCACCGCCATCGGCGGCCGGCTGCGGGTGTGCGCCGGCGTGCCGATGAAGCTGGTCGTCTTCGACCGGACGGCGGCCATCATGCCGCTGCGTCCGGACGACCCGGCTGCGGGCTCCCTCCTGATCCACTCCCCGGCCCTGCTGGAGGTGCTGATCGCGCTGTTCGAGAGCGTCTGGGAGCGCGCGGTGCCGGTCGCGCTGAACACGCCCGAGCCCGCCGTGCCCGGGGGGAGCGGCCTGCCGGAGGGACTCGACGGCCGCACGCGGGACATCCTGCGCCTGCTGGCCGCCGGCATGAAGGACGACGCGGTGGCCCGGGTCCTCGGGCTCAGCCGGCGCACCGTGCAGAAGCACATCAGCGACGCAGCCAAGGCGCTGGGCGCCAGGACCCGCTTCCAGATCGCCCTGACCGCCCGCAGCCGCGGCTGGCTGGAGCCGTACGACGAGTGACCGCCGCAGGAGATCAGGCCGCCCGACGAGCACGGGCGGTTTGTAAATTGATCGCGCCACCCGCCTCGTCGGGGACCACCGAGCAGTCGCGTGGGTCGGTGGTAATCGGGCGCCCAGCCACATCTCCGGTCCGAGTCCCGGCATCCACCACGGTCGAGGACCCGCTACGACAAGACCGTCACCTCATACACCGCCGTGGTCACCATCGCAGCACTCCTGCTCTGGCTCTAGCCACCACTTCGAAGACAGCCCCTAGGCCACCTACCGGCTCTATGACACGCTGCGCGGGGTGCTGGCGCCGCGGCAGCGGGTGATCCTGGAGATACTGCTGGAGGTGCCCGAAGGCCGGCGCTCCTCGGACCTGGAACGCTGGCGCAAGGGCCCGGCGCCCTCGGGCAGGAATCTGGAGAAGGCGCTGGAACTCGCCGGGGAAATCCTCGGAGCGGGGCTGGGGGCCATGCCACTGCCGCCGGAGGTGCCGCACCGGCGGATGGTCGATCTGGCGCGGTACGGCATGCAGGCCACGGCGAACGCTTTGCGCCGCCATGGCCCCTCCCGCGAGCTCCCCACATTGCTGGCCACGGTGATCTCCCTGGAGGGCAAGGCGGTCGACGACTGTCTGGAGATGCTGGACCTGCTCGTCACCACCGAGCTCGGCGGCAAGGCCGAGACCGCGACCGCGACCGCGACGCGACCGCGACCGACAAGGAGCGGGTACGCCAGCATCCGAAATTGGTTAAGCACTCGGCCACGCTCGCCGCGGCGGTATCCGCCGCGTTCTCGACGCCGCCGGCGCCCGCTACCTGTCTGGCCCGCTCGACATGCCCCCATTCCGTTCCGGCGAGCTGGACGATGTGCTCGCTCCACAAGTGGACGTGGTCCTCGACCTGCCCGGACGACTCGCCGATCTCCTGCGCATCGCTGGGGACGAGGTCGTCCGCCTGGCCCTCGTCCCAGGACGGAACATCCGCCGCGGCCCCGGCTATTCGGTCCGCATAGTGGCCCCGCTTGCACTTCACCGCACCATGCTGGAGCCAAGTGCTGCCGCCGCCGACAGCGCCGGGCCCGGCTGAGCACAAGGCGCACCGGGTATACGCCGCCCGCGTTGCAGCCGTCGAGGCCACCCAGCCGCATAGGTTTCCCGGGGAGCGTCAGTTCTGATAGCAGGCCGGATGCCCGTCCACCACGCTGCAAACACGCCCCTGGTCGTCGTGGATCCTCTGCCAGGCGCCCGCGGCGAACCAGGTGCTGTTGTTATTCGTGGTCCATGCGGCGTTCTCGACCGTCAACGCGTCGGCGTCCTTGACGCCGATGTCCTTGCTCTTCTTTCCGCTGGGCAGCCAGTACGTCTTGCAGGTGAAGGTCCCCTCTTGGGTCACGCACGTCTCCGAGCCGACCCCGAGCTCCGCGATCTTCATCGTGTACGAACTTGGCAGGTAGTTCTCGACGTAGCCGCAGATGAATCCGAGAGTGCAGGTCCCCGCGTTCGCCTGCGGTGCCGGCGATAAGAGGACCATGCCGGCTACCGCTGCCGAGAGTGCTGCACCCTTCGACATCCTCCATGCGATCGTGCTTCGCATCGCCGAACCCCTTCATGTCGCTCCATGACCACTTGCTCGGCCAGTCCAGCGGAAACTGAGACCGATGTGTCCGCGAGGTCTGTGCCGGCCAAGCCTTGCCGGAATAGTGGTTCAGATGGAGGCCGGCCTACAAGATCATGGGGAAGATGGGATATCCCAGAGTGGCTGACCTCGCCGTTCCGCCCACGCATGGGACGGGAGGAGGCCTCCGCCGCTGGGCACCGCGCCCGACGATCGGGGAAAGACCCCGGGCCGGAATGTCGGGGTGCCGGTAAGAACGCTGTCATTGGCCCCGAACGGCGCGGATGGTGGCCCTGCGCGCAGCCTGTCGGCAGGCAGAAGGGTAGAGCTCGCCAAAGGATATCCATAAACTATGAATATAAAAATGTTATGCTTCGAGCGTGAGTCGTCAAGACACCGCTCCTGGCGCGTCCGCCGCCATCGGGGCAGCCCTCTACGGCCTGGCCACCAGGGCCGCGAGACGCCTGCCCCGGGACATGAGCCTGACGTCCGCCGCCACCCTGGCCACCCTGGACCGGACCGGCCCGCGGCGCATCAGCGATCTGGCCGCGGTCGAGGGCGTCACCCAGCCCGCGATGACCGCCCTGGTCCGGGTGATGGAGGAGTCCGGCCTGGTCGAGCGGCGGGGCGACGCGTCTGACAAGCGGGTCACGCTGGTGTGCCTGACCGAGGCCGGCGCCTCCTATGTCCGGACGCGGCGCCAGGCGGGCGTCCACGCGTTCGAGCGGTTGATCGGCGAGCTCACCTGCGACGAGGTCGAGGCGCTGGTGGCGGCCCTTCCGGCGCTGAAGCATCTGGAAGAGCTCGAAAGCCAGGACCGCGAAGGGCCGAAGCAGTGACCGGGCAGCCGGTCGGCGGTGGCGCGGTGAAGGCATTCCCGGTGGCGCGTTCCGAAGCGCGGCTGCTGGTCCCCGCCCTGATGTTCATCGCTCTGGTCGTGGCAGCGGTCGCCAGCCTCGGGACGCCGCTCATCACCAGCGTGGCGACCTCGTTCCACGTCTCGCTCGGCAGCGCGCAGTGGACGCTGACCGTCGCGCTGCTCAGCGGCGCCGTCGCCACGCCGGTCCTGGGCCGGCTCGGAGCCGGCCCGCACCGGCGGGCCACGATCCTCGCCACGCTGGCGGTCGTCGTCGCCGGCAGCGCGCTCACCGTGCTGCCGCTGCCGTTCGCGTGGCTGCTGGCCGGCAGGGCGGCCCAGGGCGTCGGGCTCGGGCTTACGGCGCTGATGATGGGCGTGGCCCGGGATCACCTCCCCGAGGAGCGCAGTGCGGCCGTGATCGCCCTGATCTCGGTGGTCTCGATCATCGGGGCCGGCGTCGGCTACCCGCTGGCCGCACTGCTCGCCGAGCTCGGCGGGGTACGGGCCGCCTACGGCCTCGGCCTGGTCGTCACTGCCGCCGCCCTCCTGACCGCGTGGCGCTCCATGCCCGAAGCCCCCGAAGGCCGCTCCGCCCACGTGGACGTGGCAGGCGCGGTCGTCCTGGCCGCTGCGTTGCTCCTGGTGCTGTTCCTCGCCGGCGAACGGAATCTGTGGAGCGGGCACCTCGCCGTGGCGGCGGGCCTCGCCGTCGTCGCGGTGGTGCTGCTCTGCGTCTGGGCCGTCATCGAGCTGCGCAGCACGACGCCCCTGGTCGATGTGCGGGCGGTGCGGCACCCGGCGGTCGCCGGGGCGAACCTCGCCATGTTCGTCGGCGGAATCGGCATGTACCTCCTGCTCACGCTCATCACCCGGTACGCGCAGACGCCGCACGGCGCCGGCTACGGCTTCGGGCTGACGACCTTCGTCGCCGGGCTGGTCCTCATCCCGTTCTCGGTGCTGGGGTTCGTCGCCGGCAAGCTCACGCCGCGGGTCCGGGCGCGGATCGCCGACCCCCTGCTCCTGGCCGGCAGCGCCGTCGTGGTCGGCGGCGGGTTCGCCCTGTTCGCGGCGGCCCGGTCGGACCTGGCCGAACTGTTCGCGGCGATGGGCGTGCTCGGCTTCGGCGTCGGCGGCTTCTCGGCCGCGATGCCCGGCGTCATCCTGGCCGTCACCCCCAAGAGCGAGACGTCGAGCGCCATGAGCTTCAACTACGTCGTCCGCAGCGTCGGGTACTCCCTGGGCAGCGCCATCTGTGGCCTGATCCTCGCCGCGGGCACCGGCCCCGGCCACCTCTTCCCCGACGACAGCGCCTACACCACCGCGGCGCTGGTCGGCATCGGCGCCATGGCGATCACGACGCTGACTAGCCTCGCTCTCGCCCGCCGACGCTCGTCCGAGACCAACCCGTAAGTCAGATGCACTCATCCCAACACTGGAGGTTCCATGCCCAAGGGCTACTGGGTCAGCGCCTACCGCACCATTTCAGACCCTGAGAAGCTGGCTGCTTACAACAAGCTGGCCGGTCCGGCCGTCAAGGCCGGGGGCGGTCGGATCCTCGCCCGTGGCAGTCGGGTCGTGGCGCATGACGCCGGAATCGCCGAGCGCACCGTCCTGATCGAGTTCGACAGCTTCGAGCAGGCCGTCGCGGCGCATGAGAGTGCGGCCTACCAGGAGGCGCTGGTCGCCCTCTCTGACGGCGTCGAGCGCGACTTCCGCATCGTCGAAGGCATCGACTGACCGGGGTCCCCAGTCGTGGGCGGCTGTCTTCGGTCTTGATCGTCTGTCAGCGGTCGAGTTCGAGGTCCGTCAGGACGAGCAGGGCGCGGAGCAGGTGGGTGGCGCGGGCGGGGGCCCGTGCGGAGTTGGGTGAGGATGCGCCAGGTCTTCAGGTGCGCGAAGCTCTCAGAAGGCTCAATCCCACAAGGATTCCCATGCGTTGGATCCCATGAGTCGTTCGGCGTAGCCGGTCAGGTTGTACGGCTTCTGCCCCTGCCAGATGTGGTCCGGACACAGCGCGAAGTGTTCGGCGGCGATGTGGAGCGCTCGTCCATGGTGGTTGGTGGGGCTGCGACGCTCAGGAACAGTTCGGATCGGCTGTAGGAGCGGCCACAGTCCTGAATGGCGATGCTCAGTGAGAAGGCGCGTCCATAGGTTGCTCGACGCCGGCGCCTGCTCGGCCGAACCGGACGCCACGCCGGCCGCCACACCGGCGGGGACACGCTGCTGGGCGGGCTCCCGGGCGGGTGGCTCAGGCACGGGCGGCAACTGGAGGGGAGCCGCGTGCGCGAGTGCGGGCCGGGCCGGCGCGCGCCCGCGCAGCCGGGCCAGGGCGAGCCCTGCGGCCACGGTGGCCAGGACCACCGCGACACCGGTGACCTGCAAAGTCACGCGGGGGCCCACGATGTCGCAGAGCAGGCCGAGGAGCGGCCCGCCAATGGCCCCCGCGCCCGCGCTGACCACGCCCTGGACGGCGATGACCCGGCCGCGCATGTGCTCGGGGCTGTCCAGCTGGGCGCGGGTCGCGAGGGTGGTGTCGATGATCACAGCGCCGGCGGCGATCGGCAGCATGAGCACGGCGAAGGAGGCCAGGCCGGGCATGAAGGCGCTGACGCTCTGGCCCACGCCGGTCAGTAGCGCGGTGACGAGCAGCAGGGCCACCGTGAGGCGGGGACGTCCGGCGGCGATCACCCCGCCGATCACGGTGCCGATCGCGAAGATCGTCGACAGCAGCCCGTATCCTCCGGCGCCCGCGGCCAGCGGTCCGGAGCTCATCGCCGCCATGGTGACCTGGTAGTTGCGGCCCAGGCTGCCCAGAATCAGCGCGAGCGCCAGCAGCACCACGAGCCAGGGCGTGCGAAGCACGTAGGACAGGCCGGCCCGCACCCCGCCCCGGTCCGTCTCGGAGCGCAGGAGCCGGTGCATCTCGGAGGCGCGCATGGCGAAGACGGCCACGATGACGGCGGCGAAGCTCAGGGCGTTGACAAGGAACAGGCCGGCCGTGCCGGTGAGCGGGAGAAGGGCCCCGGCCAGGCTCATGCCGAGAATGCGGCCGGCCGAATTGATGATCGATCCCAGCGCGAAGGTGTTCGGCAGGTCACGTGCAGGGACCACCTCGGCGCCGAATCTGCCGAGGGCCGGGCCGCCGATGGCGTTCACGACGCCGCTCGCGAACACGATGGCGTACACCGGTGCCACCGAGCCGGGGGCGCCCGCGGCGGCGAGCGCGAGGAGAGCGGCGAGCGCCGCCTGGGCCACCTGCGTGGCGAGCACGACCGGGCGGGCGGGGAGCCGGTCGGCCAGGGAGCCGCCCCACAGCCCCAGCAGGAGCGTGGGCGCGGCCTGGAGGACCAGGCTGAGGCCCACGCTGGTCGCCGACCCGGTGGCCGAGAGGATCAGCCAGTTGACCCCCAGCACCTGCATCCAGGTGCCGGTGACCGAGACCAGGTCTGCTCCTGCCCAGAGGCGGTAGTTGTGATGACGAAGGGAGCGCAGCGTCGCCGCGGGCAAGGGCACGTCTTGGTCCTTCTTTGGGGTAATTGTCCGGAATGGCAACATCCCGCGTCGAAAGAAGGATTCCGGCCGGACCGAAATATGGCGCAGATCACACCCGGAGAAGGTTTGACCAGGCTTTCCCTGGAGGCGGCCAGTTGGCGCCGGCCGGAGAGGGCGGACAGCGCCCCCGGCGGCCCCCCGCGCCCCGGGCGCCCGCGGCGCCCGCGGCCCCGCGTCTGCGGAGACGTCCTCGGGCGGGCCCTTGCCTCAGGAGAGGACGCAGTGGGTGCCGGTGTAGATCGTCGGCATGCACTTCTTGCAGTGGACGCACAGTGACCGGGTGGTGGCGCCCCGGCGCATGCGGTCGACCAGGTCGGGCTCGCGGGAGCAGGGCGCGGGCCGTGGCGACGAACTGGAAGCCCTCAGCCATCGCCAGGTCCATCGTCTCGTCTAGCCGGCGCGCTTATTGACAACCTATTATTCCTACCTAGATAGTATGGATATGCACAGCCAGAACCTGCTTGACCGGCGCCGCTTCCTGGCCGGATCGGGGGTGGCAGGGCTGCTCGCCCTGGTCGCCGCCTGCTCGGGTGGCGCCGGCACGAGCACCGGAGCGAGCTCTCAGCAATCCGCCACAGGTTCGCTCCCTGCCACCTCCAAGCGCGGGGGAACGCTACGCGCCGGCTCTCCGCCGCCGCCGACCGCGGTCGACCCGATCACCATGTACGACGGAACCGCGATCGCCATCGTCCAGCTTGTCGCCGACTACCTCATCTGGCTGGACAAGGACTTCACGCTGGTGCCGCGACTGGCCGAGCGCTGGGAGACCCCGGACGGCGGCAAGACCTGGTCGTTCGCCCTTCGGCATGGTGTCGTCTTCTCCGATGGCACGCCACTGGACGCCGAGACCGTCAAGGCGTCCTTCGACCGGCTGCTGGACCCCGACAACAAGTCCGCCGCGTTGTCGGCGTTCGACACCGTGCTGGCCAAGGGCGGGGTCGCCGTCAAGGACCCGTCGACGGTCGTCTTCACGCTGGAGCGGGCGTTCTCCGACTTCCCGTATCTGGTGTCGGCCGGCAACTACAACACGCTGATCCTCAAGAAGGACTACGCGGGCGACTTCACCAAGAAGCCGATCGGCACCGGGCCGTTCCTGCTGCAGTCCTACGACCCGTCCAAGGGTGCCACCCTTGTGCGCAATCCCAAGTACTGGGAGCAGGGCAAGCCGTACCTCGACGGCGTGGAGATCAAGTTCTACGCCGACGACCAGGCCGACCTGCTCGCGCTGCAGGGCGGGGACGTCGACACGCAGATCCTCAGCCGTCCCGCCCTGGTGAGCCCGCTGAAAGGCGCCGGGGACATCGCGATCGACCAGGTCAAGAGCACCGGGTTCATCGCCCTGACGCTGCGCACCGACCAGGCGCCGTTCGACAGAAAGGAAGTCAGGCAGGCGGTCGCGTACGCGCTCGACCGGCCCGGCGTGAACGCCACGACCTACGACGGCATCGGCGCGCTCGGCAACGACCACCTGTTCGCCGCGCTGTTCCCCGCGGCGCCGACCGACCTCCCGCAGCGGGCCAAGGACCCGGCCAAGGTCGCCGCCCTCCTCGCCGCTGCTGGGGTGAGCAAGCTCTCATTCCCGCTGACCTTCGACCCCCCGAGCAAGGACTACGCCCTGACGGTCCAGAGCCAGCTCAAGGAGGTGGGCATCGAGGTGACGCTGGACCAGCGCACCTCGGCCGACTTCTACGGCGGCGACCAGGAGAAGGACACGCCCTGGCTGTTCACCAAGGCCAACCTGGTGGGCTGGGCCGGGCGAGCGGTGCCCAGCCAGTTCATCATCCCGATGGTCAAGAGCAAGGCAGTGTGGAACGGGTCCAAGTACGCCAACCCGGCGCTGGACGCCGCCGCTACCGCCTACGACGCGGCGACCACCGATGCCGACCGCAAGGCTCAGGCAGAGATCATCGCCAAGGCGCTGAACGACGACGTGCCCGTGATCATCAGTGTCTGGAGCGGCAACGTGCGGGCGTACAACGGAAAGAAGTTCACCGGGGTCCAGGCGCATCCGGCCAGTTACGTGGACTTTACGTCGGTGTCGGCGCTTTAGACGGCGATGAGGCGATTCCTGCTGCGGCGGCTGGCGGCGATCCCGCTCACGCTGGTCGCGGTGTCCGCGCTCGTCTTCGCGGCCACCGAGCTCATCCCTGGCGACGTGGCCCGCGCGATCCTCGGGCGTGAGGCGAGCGAATCGGCCGTCCGTGCGTTGCGCGTCCAGCTCGGGCTGGACCGGCCCGCGGCGACACGCTACGTCGACTGGCTGGGCGGGTTCGTCACCGGGCGGTGGGGGGACTCCTACACGCTCAAGGTCCCCGTACGTGATCTGGTGCTCGACAGGCTCGGGGCGTCTTTGCTGCTGGCGCTGCTCGCGTTCGTGCTGCTGGTCCCGGTGGCGGTGACTTTGGGACTGGTCGCCGGGATCAACCACGACCGCCCGGCGGACCGCGTCATCAGCGTCACGGGTCTCACGTTCGGCGCGACTCCGGAGTTCGTCACGGGTGTGATCCTGCTGGTGGTGTTTTCTGTGAAGCTGCGCTGGTTGCCCGCCTCGGCGCAGATACCGCCGGACGCATCGCCGGTGGAGGCCCTCAACCACCTGCTGCTGCCGGCGCTGTCGCTGGTGATCCTGTGCACCGGATACGTGGCCCGCCATGTCCGCGCGAGCACGGTGACGGCCGTCGAGAGCGCGTACGCCCGAGCCGCCGAACTGCGCGGCTTCACCCGGGCGCAGGTCGTTCGGCGGCACGTCCTGCGCAACGCGACCGTGCCCGCCACCAGCGCGCTCGGCGTGCAGTTGCAGTTCCTGCTGGGTGGTCTTGTCGCCGTGGAGCTGCTGTTCAACTACCCCGGCATCGGCGCGCTGCTCCTGCAGTCGGCCATCGACAAGGACCTCCCGACGTTGCAGACCACCGCGATGGTGCTGGGGATTCTGTACATGCTGGTCGTGCTCGGCGCCGACGTGGTCTACCGCGTGCTCGACCCGCGCGTACGGCTGGGGGTGGCCGCCCGATGACCACAAGCGTCATCGCCAAAGGCATTGTGCCGAGGATCTCGCGCGGGGTGGGGGGTCGCTCGCGGGTGGCGCTGGCCGTCGGCGGAACGCTGATCCTGGCCTGGGCGGTGATCGCGCTGTTCTGGCCGCATCTGGCTCCTTACGATCCCGTCCACCAGGACCCGCTGCACCGCTTCGCCCCGCCCGGTCCAGGCCACTGGCTGGGCACTGACCAGTTCGGGCGCGACACCTTGTCCCGGATGCTGGCCGGGGCGCGTCCGGTGCTTCAGGTCGCACCGCTGGCGACCGCGCTGGGCACCCTGGCCGGCACCGTGGTCGGTCTGGTGGCGGGCACCTTCGGCGGGCTCGTCGACGAGGTCGTGATGCGGGTGCTCGACGCGATCGTGGTCTTCCCGACGATCATCGCGGCGGTGCTGTTCGTCGCGCTGTCCGGGCGTTCGGTGACGGCCGTGGTGCTGGTGATCGCCGCGTCGTTCACCACGATCGTGGCCCGCAGCGTACGAGCGGCGACGCTGGTCGAGCGCGAGAAGGCCTATGTCGAGGCGGCCCGCCTGCGCGGCGAGCGGTCCTGGTCGCTGATGCTGCGCGAGATCCTCCCCAACGTCACCACGACCGTTCTGGTGGAGGCCACCTCCCGCTTCGGCGACGCGATCTTCGCGGCGGCCACGCTGTCGTTCCTGGGCCTGGGGCAGCCGCCGGGCTCGCCCGAGTGGGGCGCTTCCGTATCGGACAACCGGACCTGGCTGCAGATCGCCCCGTGGACCGTGCTCGCTCCCGCATTGGCCATCGCGTCGCTCGTGGTGGCCACGGCGCTGGTCGCCGACGCCCTCCGCAGCCGTTGGGAGGCGCCATGAGCGGAGAACGCGGCCTGAGGGTCGACGGGTTGACGGTGGCGTACGAGACGGCTCGCGGTCCGGTCGAGGCGGTCTCCGACGTGTCGTTCGAGGTCGCGGCGGGGGAGACGTACGGCTTGGTGGGCGAGTCCGGCTGTGGCAAGACGACGCTGGGCCGGGCGCTCGGCCGGCATCTGCCGCGGGGGGGCGCGATCACGGGCGGCCGGGTGAGCGTGGACGGGACCGACGTGCTCGCGCTGGCGCCCGCGGAACTGCGCCGGTGGCGAGCGTCCTCGCTGGCCGTCGTCCACCAGGAGGCGGGAAGCGCGCTCGACCCGACGATGCGGATCGGCGCGCAGCTCGCCGAGGTGCTGCGGCTGCAGGGGCGCACCCGGCGTGAGGCGCGGATGCAGGTGCCACGGTTGCTCGATCGCGTACGGCTGCCTGATCCGGAGGCCATCGCCCGGCGCTACCCGCACCAGCTCTCAGGTGGCCAGCAACAGCGCGTGGTGATCGCGCAGGCGCTGGCGGCCCGGCCGCGCCTGCTTGTCCTCGACGAGCCGACCACAGGCTTGGACGCCACGGTCCAGCACGAGATCCTCGGCCTGATCTGGGCCCTGCGTGCCGAACTCGGCGCCGCCGTCGTGTTCATCAGCCACGACCTGGCCCTCGTCGGGCGGCTGTGCGACCGGGTCGGCGTGCTCTACGCGGGCCGACTGATCGAGGAGGGCCCAGCGGGCGAGGTGCTGGCCACGCCCCGGCACCCCTACACGTCGGCGCTGCTCGCGAGTGCTCCTCAACTGGGCCGGACACGAAGGACGCATCCTCTCGCCGCCATTCCAGGCCGTCCTCCCGCGCCCGGCGAGGCCGGCACGGGCTGCGCCTTCGCGCCCCGCTGCACGTACGCGGACGACACGTGCCGGGCTGGTCTGCCTCCGCTCGACATGGTCAGCGGGAGGCGTACGGTCCGCTGTCACCACGCCGCCAACCTGATCGATCTGAGCCACGACGGCCCCGCGGCACGTGCGGAGCCGACCGCGGTTGACGGCGGCGGGCGGTTGCTGGAGATCCAGGGGCTGACCCGTCACTACGGCGGGACTCCGGTAGTGGACGACGTCGATCTGACGATTAACCGCGGTGAAGTGCTGGGACTGGTCGGGGAGTCGGGGAGCGGCAAGACGACGCTGGCGCGAGCCGTCGCAGGATTGGGGCCGCAGGGGAGCGGTGTCATCCGGCTCGATGGGCGCGAACTCGCGGCTGGTGTCGGGAGGCGTGACGCAAGGATCCGGCGTGCCGTCCAGATGGTGTTCCAGAACCCGGACGCGTCGCTGAACCCCAGCCATACGGTGCGGACCGTGCTGGCCAGGGCGCGGCGCAGTCTCCGGGGCACACTCGCGCCAGGCGAACTGGCCGCACGCGCCGATCTCGACGCGTACCTGTTGGACTCCCGCACCGACCGGCTGTCGGGCGGCCAGAAGCAGCGCGTGGCCATTGCCCGCGCCTTCGCCGGCGACCCGGAACTGGTGGTGTGCGACGAGCCTGTCTCAGCCCTCGATGTGAGCGTCCAGGCCGGGGTGCTCCGGTTGCTGGCCGACCAGCAGCGCCGCACGCGAACGTCCTACCTGTTCATCTCGCACGACCTCGCTGTGGTCGGCTACCTGGCCGACCGTATCGCGGTCATGTATCGCGGGCAGATCGTCGAGCAGGGCCCCGCCGACGATGTCCTGGCCGGCCCTCACCATCCCTATACCGCCTCTCTGGTGGAGGCGTCGCTCGCGCCGCTCGGCAAGGCCGATGCGTACGCCGTGGGCGACGTGACGGCGAAGGACGCGGTCGGCTGCCGGTTCGCTGCTCGCTGTCCGCTTCGCGTCGACGGGCTCTGCGAAAACGAGGATCCGCCCCTGATCACGCTCGCGAACGACCACACCGTGCGGTGCCATCTCGACGCCACCGGGCTTCCTGAGGCCACCGCACTGGAAGGAGAAACATGACATCCAAGCAAGCCGTGGCGGAAAACGAGTTCACCGATCTGACCGCGATCGCGGACGATCTCGGCCTGAGCCGGGTGGACGCGCCGGCCGTTCAGCGGCGATGGGTCAACGTCATCACCGGGGGCCACGTCAGCGGTGTCTCCTGGGGCACCGGCTCGGCCCAGGCGGTCCTACTGCATGACGCGCGGCGCAGCGCCCGGGCCTGGGATGCACTGGCACTCGCCCTCGACATCCCCACGCTGGCGTTGGATCTGCCCGGGCACGGCCGATCCAACTGGCGTAAGGACGGCGTCTATACCCCGCGCAAGCTGGCGCCCGCCGTCGCCGAGGCCATCAAGTCCTTCGCACCCAGCGCCAAAGTGATCGCCGGGACCGGACTCGGCGCGCTCACCGCGATCGCGCTGAACGCGCGCCACCCGGACCTGGTTCATGGGCTCGTACTGATCGACACGTTGCCTGGAACCCTTCCTGGCCGCCCGGCCGAGGGCCCGACGCGGTTCGCTTCCCGGGAGCAGGCGCTCGCGTGGCTGCGTGAGACCAGTCCGTGGGCGCCGCCGGAGGTGACCGCCGCGGACGTTCGCCACGAGACGACGCAGGAATCCGACGGTTCGTGGACCTGGCGGCACCACCTGGGCAACCTGCCCGCGGAGGACAGCGACGGCCTGGACGACGAGACGCTGTGGGACCTGCTCGCAGCCGTCGCCGCACGCGGAGTGCCGATCGTGGTGGTACGGCCGGGCACAGGCAGCCGCCTGAAGGAGGCGTCTCTGGGTGAACTGCGCCGGCGAGTGGTCACGGCACGGGTCGTCACGCTCGCCGAATCCACGGGAGTTGTCGAGTCCGATCAGTCACTGCGTCTTGCCGAACTCATCCACGACGTTCTTTCCACTTTCGATCGATTCCAAGGGAGACTCGCATGACCATCACCAAGCTTCCCGTCATCGACCTCGAGTTGGCGCTGAGCGACGACGCCCCCGCGGATCTGCTCGACGCGGCCCGTGCGGCCGCCGAGCAGGTCGGGATCATCCAGGTCGTCAACCACGGCGTCCCCGCCGAACTGATCGACGAGTTCCACGAACGGGTCGGCCGCATCCTCGATCTCCCGCGCGAGGACAAGAAGGCGCTGGCCAGCCCCACCGGACACCCATATCGGGGCTGGCGGCAGTGGCCCGACGACTTCGGCCGCCTGGAGCTGGAACGATTCTCCATCGGCCAGTTCGCCACCCCTGACGAGGCTGTGGCGGCCGGTCTTCCCGAGGAGTACGCCAAGCTGTACGAACACGCCAACGTGTGGCCCGAGGACGACCCCAGCCTGGCCGACGTCGCCCGGCGATACCACGACGCCTCGGTCGGCGTGGCCGAGAAGGTGCTCGCGTTGTACGCCCGCGTGCTGGACGTGCCGGTCTCGGCGTTTCCGACGGCAGGCCGGCCGTACTACACCAGCTTCGTCGTGAACAACTACCCGACCTGGACGTATACCGACAACGGGTCGACCGCAGACGAGGACAAGCTGCTCCTCCTCGAACACGCCGACGGGTCCGCGCTCACCGTGCTGCACCAGCGCGGCGACTACGAGGGACTGCAAGGCCAGGCCCCCGACGGGTCGTGGATCCCGGTGCCCATCGTGCCCGGCGCCCTACAGGTCTTCTCCGGCACGCTGCTCACCAAATGGACCAACGGCCTGCTGCGCCCAGGCCGGCATCGCGTCGTCGCCGGCGGCACCGTGACACGGCGCTCGACCGCCGTCTTCTGGCACCCCAGCCTCGACACGGTCATCGAGCCGCTCGCGCCGTTCGTCCGCTCGGAAGGGACCGACTTCGAGCCCACCCTGCTGTGGGACGACGTCAAGGACAACGTCGAGGACTACCTCCAGGTGTTCGGGCGTCCCGAGCAGGTCGCCGCGTGGCGCGAAGGCCGGCCGTACGTCGCCGAACTCGCCGAGGCGGAGGCGTAGCCGCGATGCCCGCCTCCGACACGCTCAACTGGGAGCCGAGCGAGCGCTGGGTCCGCGGAGTGAGGGGCGACACGACGATCGTCGACAGCCCTCACCCAGTCCTGGTCTGGGAGCCCGGCCACCCGGTACCTCGTTACGCCTTCCCCACATCCGAGGTACGCACCGACCTGTTGCGCCCCAGCGCGAACCCGCCGGTCGGCGCGCATGCCGGCGCCACGGTGTTCTACGACCTGCTCGTCGGCGACGAAGTCGTCGAGAACGCGGCGTGGAGTTACCCGATCGCGCAGTTGTCCGAGTACATCGCCTTCGAGTGGTTCAACCATCCCGGCCGAGTGCTGGACCACTGGTATGAGGAGGACGAGGAGATCTTCGTGCACCCCCGGGACCCGTACAAGCGGATCGATCCCATCCCGAGCAGCCGGCACGTCCGGGTGGAGGTCGACGGGCAGGTGGTCGCCGACACCCGCCGTCCTGTCCTGCTGTTCGAGACCGGCCTGCCGATCCGCTACTACATCCCACCGGACGATGTGAACTTCGACCTGCTCGAATCCACCGACGAGCACACCCGTTGCCCGTACAAAGGGATCGCGTCCTACTGGTCTGCGAAGGAGGCGGGTACGGCTCCGCCGAATGTAGCTTGGGCCTACCCCGAGCCGATCCCTGCCGCCGCGCAGATCAAGGACCACGTCGCCTTCTACAACGAAGCGGTCGACATCATCGTGGACGGCGTGAAACTGGAGCGCCCGACCACCCTGTTCTCCGAACGCCTCAGAAAGCTTGGGTCATGAGCACCGATTTCTCCGCCCTCGCCGCCACCCATCGGCCGTACGAGCCGGAGGAATGCGCTGAGCTCGCCCGTCGCGCCGCGGAGTTCGTCGACGTCGAAGACCTGCCGCGGAGCGGGCCCGGGGGATATGTGCTGCTGTGGTCTGACGAGCACTCCATCGCCTGGCTCAACACCTGGTGGGAGGCTCGTGACACCGGTTTCCACGACCACGACGGATCGGCGGTCGGTGTGTACGTCCTGGCGGGCAGGGTGTCCAACGAAGGGCTTCCGATCGGAGGCACGCGGCGTCTCGGGTTCTATCGAGCCGGCGAGTCGTTCTCCTTCCCTGGGACCGGCATCCATCGGATGGATCACGAGGCGGGTGCGATCACGATCCACGTCTATTCGCCGCCGCTGCGCGCCATCGGGCACTACGAGGTGGTGGACGGGTTCTTGCGACGCACGCCAGGCTCGCCCGACGAGGCCTCACCGTCGAGCCCCGGGCTGCACGCGGTGCTCGGCGTCGGCTGACGGAGCCCCCCGGCGCCCCCCGAGGACTGTGCGTGCCCGGGCTTCCCGGCCCGGGCACGCCGGTTGTAGCAATTACCGGCTGTTGGTGACTTCGACGTAGCTGGAGCCGGTGGCGTGCCGGCCGTCGTATGTTCCGGTGACGGACCATCGTGAAGCAGACACGAAGTGTCGAGGGACCGGGCCTCCTGAGCACGAATGTGGTCTGCGAGAAGGGCAGGCGCGCCATCGGCGGCGGCCACGCCTTCCGCGGCGCTCACGATCCGCGCTCGCCCGTGGCCTTCCCGGTCAGCGCCCCCGGCAGCGCGAGCGACGCCCCCGGCGCGGTCCAGGACGCCTGGGACTTCGTTGTGGTGAACCCAACGCGGCAGAAGATCGACGTCGAGGTGTACGCGATCTGCGCTCCGGCCGACTGACCGACGGAGGCTGGATTTGGGTCGCACCTCAAGTTCACCGGTTCGTCCGCAAAGGGGTGATCTTGCAGTGGGTGATCTCCACCTGGTCGGCCCGGCCGACGACCTTGTTGAGGATGCCGCCGGTGTCGAGGCATTCGGCGATGGACAGCCCGGTGTAGTCACCACCGTGCCACATCATGTGCTCGACGATCCGGCCCTTCCACCCGCGGCTAAGGTCGTTTCCTTGACCTCGACGACCGCGCCGATGGGGATCTTCCGCCCCCGGTACGACGGGGCGAAGCCGGGGATGCAGTCGTACCACCCGACGCGGTGGCTGGCGGCGGCGTTGATCGAGCGGATGTGCGGAGCAAGCGAGTGGGATCCGGACAACCTCTTCCGGCTGAACCAGAACGGTCCCCCCGGCCGTCGCCGGCTGAGCCGTCCCGCGTCCGTTCGCCGACATCGGCGACGGATCGGGTGAATGCGATCGCGCGTCAGAGATCGTGGGCGGTGGGGTGACGCGGCTCGTACAGCCCGAGCTCGCCGCCGCCGGGCAGCCTGACCGCGGACAGCAGGCCCCAGCCCTGGTCGGAAACCGGCCGGGCGAGCCGGACGCCCTTGTCCGCGAGCTCCGCCTCGGTGCTCTTGATGTCGTCGCACATCAGGTAGATCTCGTGGTGCCCCGGACCGTCGGTCGGGTGGACGGCGGCCTCGCCGGGCGGCGTCTTGAAGATGAGCCAGCCGTCGCCCGCGTCGACCCACGGGAATCCGAGCACGTTCCGGAGGAAGTCGCGATCCGCTTCCGCGTCACGGCTGTAGAGGATCATGTGCACGCCATTGATCACGGTCTCAGCTTATGCCGCCGCTTCCGAGGGGAACGGCCTGCTCCGGGCAAAAAAGACGGCCCGCCCCGCCTGCCGGGCGGGCTCCAGCGCACAGGTGGACAATTCCAGCCGGGCCATGCGTGGTCGTGCGCGTCCTCGACGGCTTCGGTCTCCCTGGACCGGTCGGGGCCCTCCCATTCGCAGCCCAGGCAGGCGCCGCGCTTGATGCTGAGACCGCCGCCGACGCCGAGGAACAGCACGGCCGGCCGGTGGTCAGGCGCGGTGGACTCCAGCCAAGCCGTGTGGCTGGTGCCCGGGCTGGTTGAGCATGAATCGCGCCGAGATTGATGGAGGCACATCACACCATCGACGGGAAGGATTCCCAGTGAAACCGTCCCGGCCGACAAGCGGCCACTCGCCGTCCAGACTGGGCACGGCTTCAGTGTGAGCGGGCCCCGCGTGCCGCGATAGGCCGACGGCCCGGTCGCTATGACACCGAGACCGAGGAATGCCGGCAAAGCGGAGAAATCGAGAATGGGGGCCGGCGCGGTCCGGGCCGCCGAGGCGATCTCGCCCACCCGCCCGCACCCGGCCTGGTCTACATCGGCCTCGACGCCGTGGCGGCCTTCGCCGGGGAGGGTCTCCGCAACGCCTGACCGGATTCGGGGTGTTGGATCTCGGGGTGGTCGTGCGGGTAACACCCGATGCTAGCGCTCGCCCGGCGGTGGATGATTCGTGCAGCACTGCCCGCCCATTTCGAACCCCCCGCGAAAAGGAAGGCTCTCCATGCGTCCTCCCCGCCGGTCACGGCGATGGCGCCTGCCGTGGCATCTGTTCCTGATCGGGTCCGTCGCCGTGCTCGCCGCTGCCCTGCTGTCGAGCGGTCCTGCGAGCGCCGGGCCCGTGATCCCCCGGCCGACCACCCCACCGACCAGCCCGACGTTCGTGCCGGTGCCCCCAATACCTACGCTCCCTCCGTTCACCCCGGCCCCCACACCGACCGACCCGCCGCCGACGACGCCGCCCAAGCCGAACATCACCGCCGCGATCGGCGACAGCTTCAGCAGTGGTGAGGGCGCGAGCAAGAACCACACCTACCGGGGCAACGCGGACGGCACCGAGGACTTCCGGCACCAGAACGGCCGCGCGCCCATCCACGTGGCGTGGGCCGCCCTGGAACTGGGCAAACAATCGCTGGCGCCCTACACGATCAAGGACACCGAATTCCTGTCCACCTGGGGCAGCGACAGCTTCCACTTCAACGCCTCGTCCGGCGCCGCGACCAAACACCTGCTGGAGCCACAGTACGAGGACGAGGCCAGGACCGTGGTGCGCAACCCTCCCCAGCTCGACGGGGTTCCCTCGGACAGCAACATCGTCTACTTCGGCTTCGGCGGCAACGACGTGGGTTTCGGGTCGCTGATGGAGACCGCGCTGTCGACGTACTACAAGAACATCCACCGCAACTGGGTGCCGCTCCAGATCCGCGCCGTCGAGCTCGAAGTGGCCAAGCTGCTCAAGCGCATCGAGCCGGCCACCGCGAACATCGAACGGGGACTGGAGCTGACACATGAGAAGGCGAAGGACGCCGAGATCATCGTGGCGCTCTACCCCCTGGGCGTCAAACAGTCCGGGAACGCCGACACACCCGAGATGGTCGGGGCCGCCCTGGACCGCATGTATCCGTTCGCCGTCGAGGTGAACAAGGCGGTCAGGAACGCGGTCGCGTCGTTCCAGGCCAAGAACCCGGGCGTCAAGGTGCACGTCTTCGACCCCAACACGGCGGGGCCGAACGGCGGCAGCATCGTGGCCGGCCATGAGATGGGCCAGCCGGAGTCGTACTTCAACGGGCCGCGGTTCCGATGGAAGCTCTTGGGGCACTACAAGCTGTTCAAGATCTTCCAGGAGAGCTTCCACCCCAACGAGCCGGGTTCGGTGGCGATCGGCAAGGCGCTGGCGGTCTGGATGGCGAAGGAGTTCCCGCAGTACTGGCCGAAGGGCCCGGACTTCAACCTCCTGCAGGTCAGCGCGGACTACGCCGAGGAAGACCCGGAGACCCACCAGAAGCTCGAGGAGTACGCCCTCGCCCACCCGGAGGAGGGGTGTGAAGAGGCCCTCCCCGACAGCATCTGCCACTTCGTCGGCCCCGACGGCATCGTGTTCCCGGTCGACGTCATGAACAACCCCATCCCGCTTGACCCGCTCCCGGGAGCTCCGACCGTCGGAGGCGGTGGAAGCGGCGGCTCCGGCGGCGGCGACTGGAACTGGATTCCCGCCACCTACACCAACGGCCCGCCCGGACTTCCCGGCTCGGGCCTGGGCGGCGGCTACGGCGGTGGCTACGGCGGCGGTGGATCCGGCGGCGGCACCGGCGGGACCGGTGGCACCGGCGGGACCGGTGGCACCGGTGGGACCGGTGGGACCGGTGGGACCGGTGGGATCGGTGGCACTGGCGAAGGCGGGACCGGCGAAGGCGGCACCGGGGGTACCGGCGAGGGCGGCACCGGGGGTACCGGCGAAGGTGGGACCGGCGGGACCGGTGGCACTGGTGGTACCGGCGGCACCGGCGGTGGCGGCGGGGGCGGGATCACGAACACCCCCACCGGAGACCCCTGCAACCCCGCGCAGGATCCCGGCGGCGGCATCTCGGGCGGTTGGGCCTTCGTGGCCCAGACGTCCGTGGTGCAGGGCGGTCCGCTGCGCCTGCCCAGGAACGTCACCTGGGCCGCGTTCCTGAAGGAGGACATCGTCCCGGAGCGCGACCCCTGCGACCCGACCATCTACGACACGCTCGGTGGTGACAGCTGGTGGAATAACGCCGCCTGAGGAGTGACCGGCGTTCCATGACCGGAGCCGCCGGGCGGGCCGCACCCCGCCCGGCGGCTCCCGTCACCGTTCATGGCCGTCGGACGATCGGCCCGGTCGGTCGCTCGCGTCCAGGCGGACGCGCGGCCGTCATCCGACGACCGGGATGTGCCCCCTCGCCAGCCGGCTGGCCAGCGCCGCCCGCGACCGCACGTCGAACTTGCTGAACATGTTCGCGACGTGCGTCTCCACCGTCTTCTGGCTGACCTGGAGACGCTCCGCGACCTCCCGGTTGGTCAAACCCTGGCCGATGAGATCGGCCACCTGGCGCTCCCGCGCGGTCAGCACCGGCGGGCCCGCCGTGCGCCGCGCCGCCTGCCGGGGCCCCCGTGCGGCGAGCCGCCGCTCCATCCGGGCGAGCCCGCCGGCGAGCCAGTCCGCGCCCGAGTCCCGGTAGGCGGCCTTGGCCCGGCCGACCTCGGCGCGGCACGCCACCTCGTCCCCCATGCGGTCCTGGACGGAGGCGAGGAGCTGATGTGCGAGGCCCCGCTCGACGACGGCGCCGCATTCGCCGAACCGCTCGACTGCGGCCCGGGCGGCCTCCGCGGCCCCGTCCAGGTCGTCACAGCCGGACGACGCGCGCGCCCAGGCGTCGTAGGCGGTGCCGAGGTGGTAGGAGAGGCCGGTGGCGGCGGCCGCGGCGACCGCCGCGTCCGCCAGGGAGAGCGCGGTCCGGGCGTCACCGTCGGCCCCGGCGCGGAGCGACCGCACCGCCAGCCGTTCCACCTCGGTGTCCCGGGAGAGGACCGGTGGCAGCGGCGGCCCGTGGCCGGCCCCGGCCTGGCCGGCGGCGAGCCGGACCCTGGCCACGGAGACATGGGCCATCGCCCGCCACCAGGCCGAACCTGGGGCGGCGTCGGCGAGCCGGTCCGCGAGCGCCGTGGCGGGACGGACACCGTGCCGCCACAGCACCGGCAGCAGCATGACGCACCGGCCCATCGCCAGTGTCTCGCTGCTGCGGAGGTACTCGGACGCGGCGGCGGCGTGCTCCGCGATGCCGATGGCCTCCGTCAGGCGGCCGGCCCGGGCCTGGTGGTGGGCCTGGGTGATCAGCAGGTACGGCATCGCGTAACTGCGGCCGGACATGGTCGCCGGGTCGATGCCCCTGGCCAGGTGGCGCGCGGCGTCGGCCGGACGTTGGAGGAGGATCTCGCTCCAGGCCAGCGGCGCGGCGATCTCCACGTGCGGCACGATGGCGGTGTCCGACGCGCTGTCCATCAGCCATCCGCCCCGCCTGCTGTGCGCCCGCGCCGTGGTCACGTCGCCTTCCTGCAGGCACGCCAGGGCCAGCAACGCGTACGCCGAGGCGCCGAGCGCCGGATCGGTCGTCTTCGACAGCAGCGCGATGGCGTCGAGCGCGTGCCGGCGCGCCTCGCCGGTGTCCGCCCGCAACACCGCCACGGCGGCCAGCTCCACCAGGAGCTGGGCCCGCACCCGCTGGTCGTACCCGGCCTCGCGCGTCCGCGTGCTGAGCAGGGCCCGAGCCTCGTCCAGCCGGCCGAGCATCCGCGAGATGACCGAGGAGAAGGCCACCGCCGCGGCGGCCACCTCGTGCGGCAGGTGGATGACCTGGTGGAGGATCTGGCGGCTCTCGGCCAGGGAGCCCATGACGCCGGTGCCCCGCGCCAGGCCGGTGAGCAACTGGCCGCGGTACGGCACCAGGTCGTCGCGTTCGGGCAGCACCCGCAGGGCCTCGCGGAGCAGCCGCACCGCGGTCGCCGGCGCCGAGTTCAGGTACGCGATGCCCGCGTCGCCCAGCGTCCGGGCCGCCTGCTCGTCCCCGTGCTCGGCGCACCGCTCGGTGTGGTGGGCGAGCAACGCCAGCGACCCGTCGGTGCGGCGCAGGTAGTCGGCGACCCTGGCGTGGGCCGCGACGCGCCAGCCCGCGCCGCACGTGTCGTACGCGGCGGCGCGCACCAGCGGGTGCCGGAACGCGAACCGCGGGCCCGTCAGCGTCCCGAGCCCCTGCCCGCACAGCTCGTCCAAGGCGGCGGCCGCGGCCGGAGCGTCGAGCTCGGCCACGTGGGAGATGACGACAGGCGAGGCCAGCTCGCCCGCGACCGCCCCCGCCTGCGCCGCCCGGCGCCCGTCCGGGCTGAGCCGGTCCAGCTCGCGGCCCAGCACCGCCAGCAGCGTCTGCTCGAGGGCGAGCGTCGCCCCCGGACGGCCGTCGGCCAGCTCGGCCAGCGTGGTGTCGTCGGCGTCCAGCAACGCCCGCAGGAACAGCGGGTTGCCGCCGCTGACCCGGTACATAGACCGCCGCCGGCGCGGGTCCACGTCCGGCGGCATCAGCGACGCCGCCGCGTCCTCGTCCAGCGGTGCCAGGCTCAGCCGGACGACGTGCGGGTCACGCCGCGCCACGGCGTCGGCGACCACCGGCGGGATCATGCTCGACCGGCACGCGAGCGCCAGCAGCAACCCGGTGGCCGGCGGGCGGCGGATCAGGAACTCGGTCAGTTCGAGCGACGGGGCGTCCGCCCAGTGCAGGTCGTCGAGCGCCAGCACGGCGCCGCGGTCGGCGGCCAGGTGGGCCAGGAGCGCTCGGATCCCCCGATAGGTGTGATAACGGTCCAACTGTCCCTGATCGGTGGCGCCCGCCGACAGCAGGGTGCGCAGCGCCGCCTCCGCCAGGTCGCCGGGCCCGGTGCCGGCGGCCGGCCCGGCGCCCGGGGTGCCGTACTCGTCCGACAGGCGGGTGAAGGCGTCCACGTACATGCCGAACGGGACGAGGCGCTCGAACTCGGCGGCGCCGCCGGCGAGCACCGTGCGCCCCGCCGCGTGCGCCCGCTCGACCAGGTACGCGAGCAACCGGGTCTTGCCCACCCCCGGCTCGCCGTCGATCAGCAGCAGGCGGCAGGCGCCGTCCGCCCCGCCGGCGACGGCGGCCTCGATCGTGGCCGTCTCGTCGTCCCGCCCGACCAGCTCAGGCCCTACCGGCCGGACGCCACCCAAACTCGCCGAGCCGCCATCGATCATGGCATCCTCCGGTCCTTCCGGCGCTCACGCCGGCCGCCGGAGCGCGAGCCGGCGACCACGCCAGAGATCCACGGTGCGATGAGATGTTACAGATTCCCCGCCACATGATCTACGCCCGCGGAAGCGGATTCCGGGTCGCCGACGGCAGGATCTCGACGCCCTGCTGCCCGTGTCCTGGTTCTGCCGGGCGCCGAGACGGCCGGTCTCGTACGGAGCGGGATCCGCTCGCGGGTGTAGCGGAACGGGGGCCGGGCAGCGGGGGTGGCAGTCCCCGAGTCGAAGGGTGACGGCAGTGACCACTACCGGAGAGCAGGACGTCGTCGACCTGCTGCTGGCGCAGCACAACGAGATCAAGGCCATGTTCGCGGAGGTCGCCGGCGCGCGGGGTGACCGCAGGCGCGAGCTGTTCCACGACCTGGTGCGGCTGCTGGCCGTGCACGAGAGCGCCGAGGAGCAGGTCGTGCACCCGGCGGCGCGGTCGAAGGCGGGAGACGAGATCGTGGAGGCCCGGCTGAACGAGGAGAACGAGGCGAAGCACGCGCTTTCCGACCTGTACGACCTCGGCGTCGAGCACCCCGAGTTCGACGTGCGGCTCGCCGCGCTGGAGAAGGCGGTCCTCGACCACGCCACGCACGAGGAACTGGAGGAGTTTCCGCGGCTGCGACAGGAGACGTCACCTGATCGGCTGCGCCGGATGGCCGGGGCCGTCCGGGCCGCCGAGGCGGTCTCGCCCACCCGCCCGCACCCGGGCGCCGGCGAGTCCGCCACCGCGAACATGCTGGTCGGCCCGCCTGTGGCGGTGTTCGACAAGGTCCGTGACGCGGTGCGCGACTGGCGGCAGTCGAACAAGGACTGAGTGTCCGCCGGCGACCGCCGGGGCGGTCCGCCCGCCGTCCCGCCCCGGCGCCGCGAACGCGCGTAGGCCTCGGCGCAGGTGTGCGCCCGCCGGGACTCCGCGGTGCCGATCACGGCCCGCGCGAGCGACTCCAGAACGGGTGGCACGGCTCCGTCGATGTACACGACCGGGAGTTCGTCGGGCCGTTGCGCCGACGGGGACCGGTAGCGCTCGCCCGCGTCGAGCCGCGCCGCGCACGCGGGGATGATCCCTCGCGGCCGCGCATCACCACGGCGTGCCGGGCGTCGGCCCCGCGCACGCGGGGATGATCCCTACACGACCGGCACCCTGCGGAACTCCACCTCGTCGGCCCCGCGCACGCGGGGATGATCCACAGGCCCTCGGTCGGGTCGAAGTCCTCCGGGAAGTCGGCCCCGCGCACGCGGGGATGATCCCATGCAGGCCAGCACATTGGACGGCCCGGCCCTGAAGCCCCGCGCACGCGGGGATGATCCTGAACCGGCGCAAGTCTCCCGACATGAAGTCGGCGCCGCGGCGGGAGATCTCGGGAGAGGCGACCGGATGTCTGGTCGGGATGGGAAGAGCGAGGCGGGGTGGCGGTCGGCCGCCAGCCCTCCAGCATTAACTAGCTGACGATGTCGGCTGTGACCTGCTGGGGTTGGGCATGTCCCAGGACGCGAGGATGAGCGCAACATCGTGTTCGGCCCGATGATGGCGGCCGCGATGCTGAACGTCATGCACTCCTGCTTGAAGCGGCCCTTGTAGTGGTGTGTCCCCGCGATCATAGTTTCTCCTGAACGTACAGGTCAGCGGGCTACGGTGAGGGCGGGCGGTGATCTGTGCCGGGGTCGCTCATGCCGACTCGTCGTAACCGTGCAGGACGGCGCGCTGAACGCCGTTGATCTCGCCCCGGTCGGCGAGACCGGCGGCGACGAGTGTTGAGCGTAAAGTTATTGACACTACTAGCGCCAAGTTTTGTCACTGGGAGGCTCTGCCTCTTCCTCCGAAGGTGCGTTGACCTGCTTGGATCGCATTCAAGCTGACCATCTTAATTGGGACTCCCGATCTTTCCTGTTGGTAAGAGCTCGTGGGGCTGGTGACAGAACATGGCGCGAGGTTGCTGACTGCTGACAAAACTTGGCGCCGCCACTGCCAAAGCCTGTCGTTTCCGCTGGTGAAGCTTTCTCCGGTCCCACTCGGTGCGCCAGTCGATTGCTTGGCGTCTAAGGGCGTGGGTTAGGGAAGTGGCCCGGTGGTGGTGACTGTGAACCGTTGTTGGCGCGACGCCTACGCCGGCGGCCTGGTCGACGGTCTCGTGTACCTGCGTCAGCGGCATCGCCTCGAGCGTTGGACTTCGTAGGTGACCAGTTTTGACGCTCTACCTCGGGTAATAGCGTGGAAACCTGGTCGTCGGAAGGATGACCGCTCCTCACGCCTTCGTCTCAAACATTGGCCTGCCGCCGCCGGCGATCTGCAGGTGTCGTCTTGGTGTCCACTCGGTGATCAGGCGGGCCGGTCGGGATCTCCATGTGGATTGCCCGTCGCAGCGGGGGACAGCTTCCGGAGGCGGATTTGCTGTCGTTCCTCTTCGAGGAGCGCGTCGAGGTCGAGGTCCGGCGCGACGAACCGCGCCTCGATGTCTTCGGCCAGGTCGCTCGGGCGCGCCACCCGGTTGAAGATCTCCGCTTTGACGTGCCCACGCTGCACCAGCTTTTCCTCCAGCGATTTCAGGGCGATGAGCCGATGGACCGTGACGGGGCGCGTCTGGCCGATCCGGTGAGCGCGCCCGGCGGCCTGCCATTCAGTGCTGGGCTTGTCCTGCGGTTCCAGGATGACGATCACGGAGGCGCTGTGGAGGTTCAGGCCCTGGCCGCCGACAGTGATCTGCGCGACGAGAGCGGCAAAGCCAGGCGCACGTTCGAAGGCCTCGACCTGCCGAGCTCTTTCGGGAGAACGTACGTCTCCATGCAGAACCGAGCAATTGGATCCCAAGACCGCCTCGGCCAAAACGAGTGCCTCACGGAAGAAGCTGAACACCAGTAGCTTCTGGTCATTCGCGCGGCATTCTGCGGCGATTTCGCGCAGCCGCTGCATTTTGCTGGATGTATTGCCGCCAAGCGTGGTCAGCTTGTTCCGGACGGTCATGACGTGCTGAGTGAGAGCGACCTGCTCATACTCGCGCTGTTCGGTGCTTGTCAGGGGGATGAGCTCGTCGTGCAATGTGAGCGGTGGCAGCTCCTGCATCACCTCTTCCTTGTTGCGCCGCAGGTAGACGTCGGCGACGGCGCGGCGGAAGCGGTCGGGCTCACGGTGGGCACGCTCTCCCCGCTCGAAGATCCTGCGCAGCGTGCGACCTTTGTCCGAATTCGCCAGTTCGATCACGTTAAGAAATTCGCTGGCGTCGTTCTCCAGTGGAGTGCCGTCCATGAGCAGGCACCGTTGTGCCGGGGCAATCAATGCGGCGGTCACCTGCGTGCGCTGGCTGGCGGGGTTCTTGACCAGACGGGCCTCGTCGACGACGGCGAAACCCAGGTGCGGGAGCCGGAGGTCGACCAGTGCCGCGGCCTTGTTGTAGGAGACGACCATGATGCCGCGTCCAGCCATCCAGCGGCGCAGGTTGGTGTCAGCGTCCGGGCCGCGGTAGGTGAAGGCCGGCACGTCCGGCACTGTTTCGGCGATTTCCCGCACCCAGGTGTCGATCACCGAGGCCGGGCAGATGATGAGGTGGTGATGCTGTCGCTCACGCGCGATGACATGCCCGATCGCCGCCAGCGCCTGCACGCTCTTACCTAACCCCATCTCGTCCCCCAGGATGGCCCGCCCCACCACGAGCGCGAAGGACGCACCCAGTTCCTGGTAGAGGCGAAGCTCCTTGCGTAGCAGCGAGCGGTCGAGGTGGAGGGCGGTTATCTGACTGGCGAGGTCGGCCGGGATCGAACGGGGGCTCGCACGCTCCAGGATGACCTCCTGCTCACTGCGGTCGCCCTCGTGCACGGTGAGCTGTTCGAGCAGGGCCATCAGCCTTGCGTTGTGCTGCTTCCATGCAGTCTTGACCTCATCGCTGGCCAGGGGTGTCTGTAGGAGTGCCTCCACCAGATCGCGTCGTCGTCTCACCTCAGCCAAGAGCATGCCGGTGGACGGAGCATGCGCTCGCTCCCACAGCGTCTGATGTTCGATGAGCAGCCGCCGCCGGCGATCATCGGCGGCGGTGAACCACGACCGTCGTCGTGTCGCGTTAACCAGCCCGCGCAGGTCGTCCATCAGGGGCTCGAGAACCTGCCACGCCGGAGCCTGGGCGAGATTTCTCGCCGCGTGCAGGGCGTACAGGGCTCTGGCCACGTCCACCTCGTGCGCCTGCCAAGCACGCTCGTCCAGCGAAGGCCGCAGGTCCTCCGCCACAGGACGAAGAGCGTTGGCGAGACCTTGACGGAGTTTGGCCGCGTTTTTCGGCCCGATGCCCTCGAACTGAGTCAAACGGTGCTGGTGGTGGTAGATGTCGGCCGCAGAGTGGAGTCCGGCAGCCTGCAGGGGAGCGGCGGGAACTCTGTGCCCGTCATAGTCCAGGCGCTGCACAGAAAGCTGGGCGAGCCGAGCCTCGATCTTGTGATCGCGCATGATCTGCCGAGCGCGGTGCGTCGCCGCAGTCGCGCGCTCGAGCAGGTACTGTCCTGCCTGCTGATCATCGCGCAGGGAGGTCAGCAGGCCCCGCGCCCAGTTGTGGATCTCCCTGCGTTCGCGTCGTCTGGAGAACAGCACGTCGTCCCCTCGCCGTCAGGGCATGACCGGATGCCACGGCGAGGATCGTGGTTAATCACGAAACGGGCTATCGGGCATGATGCTTGATTCTTCTGGCCGTAAGTAAAGAGAAATGTCACGCTCGGGCCTCATCATCGTCGCCGGGGTGCCCGTCGCTGATGGCACCCACGTAGATGTCTGAGAACGTGGTGATGGGACAGCGGCAGGGCGGCGGGCAGAGCCAGGGCAGGCGTCGTTTCACGCCGCTGCTGGGGGGCGACTTCTCGGCCGCACCGCCGCGCTGGTCCGTGAACCTCGTGGTCGTGATCGCCGCGCTCGCGGTAGCCGCTGTCGTCGTCGGGGCTGCGGGCTGGGTGCTCATCTCCGCCGGCGCCATCGGAGGCGGTGCGCAACCCGCCGCGACCGCCGAGGCGACCCGGCTCGCCGGCGCCGAGCCGGTCGCGACCGCGACGTGGAACAACCTCCCAGTGCGGGACGGCTCGTTGGAGCTCTGGGTGGACAAGGTCGAGTCCGCCCGCCGGGTAGTGCCCGAGCTGTTCGGCAAGCTGGCGTACAACCTCGGCCGGACAGCTCAGGGGCAGTTCGTCATCGACCACATCACGATGACGAACCTCGGCGGCGTGCGGGGACAGCTCATGGACGAGAACCAAGCCCTGTTCGACGCTCAGGACCAGCGCTACTCCGCTGTCCCAGAGGCGGGGGCCTACTTCGACACGGCCATGTTCTATGACCTCATAGCCTGGCGGGCCGGGTTCGTGGGGTGCTGGCGTTCGAGGTGCCGCGCGGCCTGACCACCACACCAACGGTGTCCGTCAAAGCGGAACAAGCTCACTGGGTACTGACAGGCCCTTCTGGTTGCAGCAGATGTGGCCTAGCCGCTGTGCTTCGCCGTGGTCACCTTGGGCACGGTGGGGGAGCGGCGCCAGCGTTATCACACCGGCTCGCTTGCGGCCTCTCACGCACGTTCAGGCGCGACCTTAGTTCGTTCGTCTGGTACCCCTACCGCTATGAACGCGCATGAGGATCTGCAGCGGCCGAAGAACCTGCTGCCGCGGGCGCTCGAAGCGCGCTTTGTGGAAGAGATCAAGGCCCGCCGCTCCGTCGACGAGGCCGCCGCTGCCTGCGGGGTCCCAGAGGAGATCGCCTGGCAGGCCGCCGCCATCGCCTCACTCGGCGGCCGGCTCATTCGTAGCGAGGTCGTAAGACAGCCGGACGGCCGGCTCAAGCACGAAGAGAGGGAGAGCGAGCCGGATCCCGAACTTCGGGCCCTGCTGCTCGATCTGGCCTAGATTGCGGGTGACGCCCGGTGCGGCTATATGGTCGCACCGGGCAATAGTGGAGGCGCCAGCGCGCAACGGTACGAAGAGCGGGCCTGTCATAACGCGGCGATCGCGTGGGCCGCTACCGCGACGCGCGTCATCAGCCCGGCCCGGAGAGCTCCACCCCCGGAGACGAGCGTCCCGGAAACGGTGCGTTTCCGGGACCCTCGCCCAGTTGCTCCCTCATGTGAGAGCGGCTGATGAGACCTGGGGTTGGGGAGGGAGGAGCTGGAGACCGCACATGCGAATACAGATCGTGTTTGACCACGCCGAGTGCCTGGTCACCGAGAAGGACCCCGGAAGGCAGGGACGTTGTCAGCGGCTGACCCAACGGTTCCCCGGCTGGAGGACGGCCGCCGCTGGGGACCAGGGCGCCGTCGGTCCGCGGTGCCGAGCGCGTATGCCATCGCGCAGGCCCATCACCGCGCGTTGAGCTGGGCGACCGGGCCGTCATCCGGGGATCAGGACGGCGTGGGTCGGTGGGGCTGAGGTGGGTGCTGCAAGGTTCTCTTCAGCGGATGGGGAAGATGCATGATCGCTTCGTTCCGCTGTGCCAGTCTGGTGAGCTCATCCGGGGTCGGGGCCGGTTGTTCTTCTGCACATCGCAGAGTGCGTGCGCGGGCGCCAGGTTCCAGATCGCGTCGAGGTCGGTTTCCCGAGTCGAGCAGCACCATGTACGAGTACGGGAAGACTTGATCGACGGCAATGTCGTCCGTACCCGGGATGAGAGGCTCCATGCAGATCAGGGTGACCGCGCCGGACGGAGCCTGAGGAGCGTCGTCCAGGTGGCGCACCAGGCGCTTCGTGCGGCGTGCGGCGGCCCGCGCCCGCCCTCATCCACTGGGTGTCGCCGTCGGCGATCGTCCGGCCGCCTTCGGCCCGGTCCGCACTCCGGCTTCCCGCGCGCGTGCGAATCGCAACCGTTTGATAATGGGTCGCTCGTCAACGGCGGCATGGCCGTCGTCCCCAGGCGGGCGTACTTCGAGGAGATCCTCCCGTCCGTCGACGCCGACGAGATGTACTCCACGTACTACCCGCGGGCGAACGCCGGGCTGGGCGTGGGGAACGTCGACCCCGACTGGCTCGAGCACGCCGAGTGCTACCGGTACGCGCGGGCCAGCCGCGACGCCGCACTGCGCTCCGGCTTCCCCACCACCTTGGTGCCGAACGTCTACGACTTCGACTACATGAAGAAGGAGCAGGCCGGTCAGGCGCCGCCCTCCGCGCTGGCAGGCGAGGTCATCTACGGCAACAACCACGGGAAGAAGTCGCTCGCCAAGACCTACCTGCCGGCGGCCTCCGCGACGGGCAGGCTCACGATCACCACGCTGCACAGGGTCACCGCCGTCTCCCCGGCGTCGGGGAGCGCCTACCAGGTCGAGATGGAGCAACTCGACACGTCCGGCGCCGTGGTCGCCACCAAGCGGGTGATCACGGATAGGGTTTTCTTCGCTGCCGGAAGCGTCGGCACGAGCAAGTTGCTCGTCGCGATGAAGGCCCGGGGCCTGCTAGGGCGTGTATTTGGTTGTGATCAATGGATGGCCCGGGCGAGGTCTTTGATCCAGATCATCGCGGCGCGGAGGTGGAGGCCGGCGAGGTAGTTCGCAGGGGTCTTGTCGTAGCGGGTGGCGATCCCTCGCCATGCCTTCAGCTTGTTGATCAGCCGTTCGACGGTGTTGCGCTCCTTGTAGAGCTCGGTGTCGTGGCTGACGGGCCGGCCGCCCTTGCTGCCCTTCTTCTTCCGGTTGGCGGCCTGGTCCCTCTTTTCCGGGATGACTATTTGGATCCGACGTCTTCGCAGGTAGGCCCGGTTGCCGCGGGAGGAGTAGGCCTTGTCGGCGGCGACCGCGCCGGGCCGGGTGCGGGGACGCCCGATGGGCACCCGGACGCGTACCTTCTTCAGCACGGGGATGAACTGCGGGCTGTCGGCGGCCTGTCCCGCGGTCAAGACGAACGCCAGCGGGCGGCATTTGCGGTCGGCGGCAAGGTGAATCTTGCTGGTCTGCCCGCCCCTGGATCGTCCGAGCAGGGCAGCTTTCAGCCGGAGCTTACGCCGGTGCCGGATGCGTCGCCGTTGTTCTGCCCCGGCGTCGTTTGCGGCGTTCTGCTCCTGTCGTCCTTCCGACTCGCCCCCTTTTGCTCTTCGGTGGCCTTCTCCAGGACGGCGACAAGGTCGCGGCCGAGGTGTATCCCGGCGGCATCGTGATGAGCCCGGGCAGTGGTGGAGTCCACGCTGACCAGAGATAAGTCCACCTCGCCGCGTTTGGCGGCTTCCGCGATCGCCCCGTCCAGCAGAGCCTCGAAGACGCCGGCGTCCCTCCACTGCCGGAAGCGGTTGTGGACGGTCGGCCAGGCGCCGAACTCCTCGGGCATCTCCCGCCACTGCCCGCCCGTCCTGAACCGCCAGATCACGCCCTCGAAGTGCTGCCGCAGCCGCTCGGGGTAGGGGCCGAACCTGCCGATCGGCAGGTAAGGCTTGATGAACTCCCACTCTTCGTCTGTCAGCTGGGTCCGCGTCACCCATGACGACCTACCGGATCAGGCCCTGCCGCAAGGGCGAATCCCGATCATTGATCACAACCCGATACGCGCCCTAGGCGACCTGCCCGACGCCGTCGGCGTGGGCTGGGGCAACAACGGGAACGTGATGGTCGCCAGGGGCGACAACCTCTGGAACCCCAACGGGCCGGCGCAGTCGACCATCCCCATCGTGGCCATCGACAGCTGGGAGTCGAGCCGACCCTGCTTCACCGAGATCGCCCCGTTTCCTGTGGGCGTGGACACGTGGATCAGTCTCTACCTGGCAATCACCAAGAATCCGAACCGAGGCCGGTTCCTGTTCGACTCCGGGACGGGAACGGCGCGGCTGGACTGGCAGACGTCGCAGAACCAGTCCTCCATCGACGCGGCGAGGTCGGTGCTCGACGTGATCTATCAGGAGGAGGGCACGGCCTACCGCTCGGACCTGTTCGGCGTCGGCAAGGTCTGGGGCGATGACCTCACCTACCATCCCCTCGGCGGTTGTGTGCTCGGCCGGGGACGGACGACTACGGCCGCCTGCCCGGATATCGGGGCCTCTACGTGATGGACGGCTCGCTGATTCCCGGCAGCACCGGCGTCAACCCGTTCGTCACGATCACCGCCCTCGCCGAGCGCAACATGGAGAAGATCATCGCCACCGATCTCGGCTGAGGGCCGACGCTCAGCCACCTCATCGGGGATCTGATCGCCGTCCGCAACCGTGAGGCCGATGCCTGGGGGCGTACGCCGTCCGGCCCCGGTCCGCGTGCGGCCGATTATTGGGCCTTGGCGGACCGGGAAGCCCGGCATACCGTCACGTTCTCGGGTCCTTCCTTCGTGGTCGGGAAGCTGTCGGGAGTGCCCGGCGTCGTCCCGTCGTCCCACGGAGGCAGGATGCGATTTCGGCGTGCGCTCAAGCGGCCGCCCCGGGCGCGTTCCTCGACGTCCCCCGTCACGGGTACGGCCGCGGGCACCGGCCTGCGCTGTGTCCCGCCCAGGCCGTCGGCATCGGCCTGCCCTGTGTCCCGCCCTTGCTCCCGGTACCGAACCCGCGTCATGGGCCGACCTCGCCGATGACACGCAGACCGTCACGGCCACTGCGCGATCCCCTTGAAACGCCATTAAACAGGTCATCCGCCGTGCCGAGGCCATACTCCGGTCTCGGCGCGGTACTCCTCCCACCCCCTTGGAGACGGACAGATGCCCACCCCCGCCGGGCGCCGAGGAATCGCCGCCCTGACCACCTCACCGGTCGTCATCGCCGCGGCTCTGATCCTCGCCGCCACCCCCGCACTGGCGAACGTCGCCGTGACCGAGATCGGGGCCGACACGTTCACCAACTCCACCAGCCAGCATCGCACCCAGGTGGAACCGGACACCTTCCAGTTCGGCAGCACCATCGTCACCGCCCAGCAGACCGGCCGGTTCTTCGACGGCGGCGCGTCCGACGTCGCCTTCGCCACCTCCGGCGACAACGGCGTCACCTGGACACGGGGCAACCTGCCCGGCATCACCACCTTCTCGGGAGGCAGGTTCAACCGGGTCAGCGACGCGTCCGTGGCCTTCGACGCCCGGGACAACGTCTGGATGATCTCCACGCTCGCGATCACCGACACCTCTGGGGTCGCCGGCGCGGCTGTCCTGACCAGCCGCAGCACCGACGGCGGACACACCTGGGGCAGTCCGGTCACCACCGCCGCGGCCACCGGATCGGCCAACTTGGACAAGAACTGGATCGTCTGCGACAACACCTCCACCAGCCCGTTCTTCGGCCGCTGCTACACGGAGTTCGACGACAACGGTGCGGGCAACGCCATCAGGATGGCGCGCTCCAGCGACGGCGGCGCGAGCTGGACCGTGGTCGGCACCTCGTCGACCGGCCTCGGCGGACAGCCGGTGGTGCGGCCGAACGGCACCGTGCTGGTGCCGTACCTGAGCAACAACAACCAGATCCGCTCCTTCCGCTCCATCGACGGCGGCGTCTCCTGGCGGGCCTCCGTCCTGGTGTCGGCCGTGCAGGACCACACCGTCGCGGGCGGCCTGCGCAGCGAGCCGCTGCCGACGGCCGAGATCGACTCCGCCGGGACCGCATACGTGGCCTGGCAGGACTGCCGCTTCCAGTCCGGCTGCGCCGGCAACGACATCGTGATGAGCAAGTCCACCAGCGAGACCACCTGGGGCGCGGTCACCCGGATCACCAGCGACGGCGGCGACCACTTCATCCCCGGTCTCGGCGTCGACCGCACCACCTCCGGCGCCACCGCCCGGTTGGCGCTCACCTACTACCGCTACCCGGCCTCCAGCTGTACGGCCGCCACCTGCCAGCTCACCGTCGCCGCCACCTCATCCACGAACGGCGGATCGAGCTGGGCGGCGCCCACCCAGATCCAGGGGCCGATGTCGCTGTCCTGGATCGCCGACACCTCGCAGGGCCGCATGGTGGGCGACTACATCTCCACCTCGGTCATCCCCGGCGGCAACGCCTTCGCCGCCTTCGCGGTGGCGACGGCCCCCTCGGGCAGCACGTTCAACGAGGGAACCTTCACCGTCGCCGGAGGACGTCCGATCACCAGCAGCCTGGCCGCCGCACGCACGGCCGACGTTCCGGTGGCCACCGGCGAGCCGGCGCCCACGACGCTGCGCACGGCCCGCTGAGCCCTGCCGGCACATCCCTTTCGACAACTGAAGGACGCCAGGACCTGGTCATACTCGCTGCGAGGGTGCGGCGAAGTCGTGACCACGGTCCTGGCGACCGTGCCCGGACGCACCTGGGAGGCCGATCGACAGGAGATACAGCGCCGAATCGTCCAGTAGGTCCTCCCGCTCGCGGCCGGCGACATCGGCGCGGCCGCCGCGGCCGTCTCTGATGTGTACGGATATCGGCGGCGTCGCGCCGCGTCGTCATCCACGACACGGACAACTGCGAGGGGCCGCCCGTCGTCGACCGGCTCGAGGCCAAGGGCTGGTGTCGGCGCAAGGCCAACCCGGACGACCGCCGATCGTCCCTGCTGGTGCTGACCCCAGCGGGCCCGGGGTTGAGGAACAGCGGTACAGCCATTAGCGGTGAGAATGATCTTCATCGGCTTCGTCGTGTTCGCGGAGCATCCGCAGGACGGTCGCGGGCGAGGGATGTCGGCCCTTCTTCTTGCCCTTGGTGATGACGAGTTTGGCCGCGATCTCGCGCAGGCTGAGGTTCTTCTCGCGCAGGTGGAGGGCCAGGGAGAGCATGGCGTCGTCGGTGACGGTGGCGCCGCCGATGGTCTGGCCGCGGGTACGGGCTGACTCGTGGCCTTCCAGGCTGCGGTCGCGGATGTACTCGCGTTCCATGCCGGAAAGCGCGGCGAGCACGGTGAACACGATGCCGGACGGGTTGTGGTTGCCCTGAAGTTCGCCGGTGAGGAATTCCAGGGCGACGCCATAGGACTTGAGCTGCTCGGCGAGCTCAGCCAGGGCCAGGCCGCGTCCGAGGCGCTTGTGCTCGTGGACCACTAGCGTGACACCGAGGCTGGCGGCCCGCAGCTCCCGCGCGAACTCCACCGCACGGTCGAGCTCGGGACGACTGACGGCGCGGGTTGAGATCTTCTCGGAGAAGATCTTCGTCACGCCCGCGGCGGTGAGAGAGTCGAGCTGGGTGTCGAGCGACTGTCGGGCTGTGGACGCGCGAGCGTACCCGATCCGGACGTGCCCGCTCAGCTCGGCCCCGGAGCTTGCGGGGCGGGGCAGTTCGACCCACGGAGTGCCCGGCTTGCGGATCGGCGGGGTGACAACCGTCAGGGCCTTGGCGAGCGAGGGGACGAGGCGGAACCGGGCGGTGTGGTAGTTGATCGCCACCCTGCCCTTGCTGGTCCGGCAAGGTGACCCGGCAGGCGCGGCACAGCTGGACATGGGGCAGCCGTGGGTTTCCACGCTGAGGTACCCGTCATTCACCCGGTGAGTGTTTCATGGGGTCGTTTCATGTGGCTACAGTTTTGAAACGACCTATGAAACGGCGAATGCCCTGTTCGCGATCTCCGGTGAGAACTGTTTCATGTGTGCTCGTCTATCAAACGCCCGCCGGGATCGACCGGAAGTGATCTCGCGGGCCCAGCCTTCAGCCGACCGGTTCTGTGGGACGAGATCTTCCGGGGCCCGCGATCCAGTTTTAGTAGTACTGATGCATCAGGTTGGTTGCCCAGGGGGCTTGCCGTACCTCGTCCTGCGGCGCGAACTCGCGGAGGTACGGTTTGATGTCCAGCACCGGCGTGCCATCCAGGGCGTCAAGATCGGCCACGTGAAGCGCGCGCCCAGGGCCCGATAGTCCTATGACGTCGGCGCGGCCCCGCCAACCCCGGAGACTCTGATGTGCTGATGTCCTACCCGGCGGGCAGGATGGGCGCGGGAGGTATAGATGAGTGACATCGCGGACGTTCCACCCGCCGTTGTGGGCCGGCTCCGGGTGATCTGCGGGGAACTGCCCGAGGCGTACGAGGAGCCGGCGTGGATCGGCTTGCGGTGGCGGATTCGCCGGCGGACGTTCCTGCACGTCTACACCACCGACGTGAGGGGGTCGGCGTACATCGATATGGACGATCCGGCCATCCTGATGACCTTCCGGGCGCCGCCCGGGGAGTCGGCCGCGCTGGCGCATGCCGGCCCTCCGTTCTTCCGGGCCGACTGGGGTGTGAATGTCGTGGGAATGGTGCTGGACGACGAGACGGACTGGGTCGAGGTTGCCGAGCTGGTGACGGACAGCTATCGCGTGCAGGCGCCCCGCCGCCTCGCGTTCCGGCTGAAGGCAGGGGGATGAACCGCCGGCTACCTCCCCACGTTGCCGCTTATCCAGGTTCGGTGCTGAGAAACATTCCTAATCACGGTGGGATAGGTCGGTTGCCGCACTGGCCAGAGATATTTCAGGAGTCGATTCCGATGACGACATCACCCAGTGCCGCATGCTCGGGTCGTCTGGCCGGATTTGCGGGTGCAGTTCATTCCGGGCGTGATCGGCTTCACGAACTGGTGGATGCCTTCGCAGGTCCACCTCGGCGTGACATCGAGGAAGACCTCGCGTCGTTCGTTGGGGAAGCCCGCATTGCTGGTCTTTCCGTAGCCGGTCGTGACTACCTCGCCGGTCGGGACTACCTCGCCGGTCGGCACCGCGCCCTGGCTGGGCAGTGCGGGTGCGATGAGGGGCTCCGACAGCAAGATGGGCTGGTCAAGCGCAGGATCGCGAGATCGCCGTCCGTTGCCGGGACGCGCCTTCACTCGGTTCGGGCACCGGCCTCGAGCACGGTGAGGTCGCGGACCGCATACCGGTGATGCTCGGCCTCTTCCTTGGACACCACTGTGAGGCAGCGGCGCACGACGTACTCCTTGTCCGGGTAGGGGTCGGCCGGCTTGCGACCACATACCCGGTCGAGCTCGGCCTCGGTGAGCTCGTCGACGACCCGGCGCATTGTGGCCATGCGGGCGAGCCGCGGCGCGAGTACCTCGTCGAGCGTCGGGGTGGCATCGAGGGTGAGCCCGAGCTTCGCCGATGCTTCGGCCGGCATCCCGCCGCTAGGAAGGCCCAACGGGTGGTACGGCGCGTCCTCCTCGAGTACGGCGTTGCCGATCCAGGCATCGCTGGCCATCAGCAGATGCCGCTGCGTCTCGACGAACGACCACTCGCCGTCGACCTGCTCGTGCAGCTTCGCCTCGGGTAGGCGCCTGGCGCGGTCGAGCGTCTCCTCCCATTGCTTCTCGATGGCATCCCAAGCGGCCCGGTATTCGGCGGCGGACGTGGCCTCACGGGCCAGCACCCGGTTGGGATGCAGCCGGTCGAGCTCGGCCTCGACGTAGGCGGTCACGTCGACGTCGTTGACAACGACACGCTCGAAGCCGCCACCGAGGGAGACGTTGCCCCCATAGCAGTCCACGATCTTCAGGCCGGTGACGTCGCAATCGCGAATCTCGAGGCCGGAGAGGTCGCTCAGGTGGATGCGGGCACCACGGAACTGGTCACTTTGGGTGTACTCAGCAGGCATTGGGACAGTTTCCCGTATCCGTCCCGCCCGTGCCAGTGAACGGCACAACGTGAGGGTTGCGTGTTGCGTCCGGGTGGGGGAGTGCGGGATCGAGCACCTTGGCGAGCGCTCGACGATCGATCTTGCCCGCACGGTTGAGGGGGTCGGAGTGATTTGGAACGAAATCCCAATCCTGGACAAGGTCGGACGGGGTCGCCATGATCACGAATTTGGCGGCTGGGCGCATGCCTCTTACTTACGACCCCTCATGGGCGGGTTAAGGCCTGCAATCAGCCCTCGTCTTCTTCGTGCTGGGAGGGGTCTCGTAGCGGGCGAAGGCCTTCGCCGGGCTGGGAGGCGATGAAGTTGTAGCGGCCCAGCGTGTTGATGTGCTTATAGCCGAGGGGTGAGAGCCGGGCCACGTCCTCGTCGAGCACTTCTCGGTCCTTGGGCGGATGGGCACGCAGCTGTTCCACGGCGGCATCCAGGTGGCGGCTGTTCCACAGGACAATCGCGTTCAGGATAAGGCCGAGGGATCCGAGCTGATCCTCCTGGCCCTCACGGTACGCCTGGTGGATACGGCCGCGTCGACCGTGGCAGATCTCCCGGGCCAGCGTGTGGCGGGCTTCTTGGATAGTGAGCTGCCGGTTGACCCGGCGCCGGTAGGTGTCATCGACCGGGTCGATCACGGCGAGGAGATGGAGAGTCTTGGCGATGCGGCCGTACTCCTCGAAGGCCTGCCCGAGCGGCGTGGGGCGGCCTTCGCGGCCGAACATGCGCAGCAGGTCATAGGCGCGGACCTGGTTGGTGATCAGCGACCCGGCCACGCGCAGCATGTCCGGCCACCAAGTGATGATCTTCTTAAGGTTGATCGCCTCGCACGGGAAGGCGCAGATGTCGCCCTCACCTACGTCCACGAGAAGGACAAGGCCGAGGCAGTGGTCGACGAGCTGACCAGCCTCGGGGTGAAAGCGGCGGCGTTCCAGGCCGACCAGGGCAAGCCGGACGAGGTCATCGGCATGGTGCGCGGTGTCGCGGACCGCTTCGGCCGCATCGACGTACTCGTCAACAATGCCGGTGTCTTCGTCACCGGCCCGATCGGCTCGCTGTCACTCGACGACATCACGCGCCAGTGGGCCGTGAACGTGCAGGGCTTGGTCGCGACCACGCTGGAAGCGGTCAAGTCCATGCCTGACGGCGGGCGCATCATCAACATGGGTTCTGTCAACGGGGAACGCAGCGCCGCCGCCGGCCTCGTGGACTATGCGGCGACGAAAGCCGCAGTGTCGGCCTACACACGCTCCTGGGCCCACGACCTGGCACCCCGGCGGATCACGGTCAACGCGGTCCTGCCCGGCCCCTCGGACACCGACATGGGAATCCCCCAGGAAAGCGACCTCGGCAAGTTTCTCCTTGGCCTCCTGCCCTACCACCGCTACGCGTCTCCCGACGAAGTAGCCGGTGTGATCGCCTTCCTGGCGAGCCCCGATGCCTCCTACACGACCGGCGGAGAAATCCGCGTAGACGGCGGCTGGAACGCGTGATCGTCACCCGGGGGCGTGACTCTTAGCTTTGGGTATGCCGAGGTCGGACGCGCGCTTGGGGCGTTGCCTGCCTACTGCAGCAGCTGCGCCGGGTTTAGTGCGGCAGAGCGTTTGATTCAGATTTCCTCATAGGCCGCAATGCGGACGCGACATTACAGATATTGCAGCCTGGGGCGCTAAAAAATTCTTTCTCGGTGCATGGGAAAACCGCGCAATCGCCAATAGGCAGGAGTGTGCGTTCTTGGTCCATCACTACTGCGCTCGCTCACCCAGGAAGTATTCGGCGGCGAAGATAGCCGGCCGTGATAAGGACGTGACGTGACCTCAGGTGGAAAAAAGCTGACCAGTGGCCTGGTCGTGCTGGCGGCGCTGTTCGGGCTGGGGCTGGCGGCTAAAACGGCCGTATTGACACGGTGGGACATAGCCTTCGACGAGCAACTCGCCGAACGGCGTGACGGTGCACTGACATGGCTGGCGAAATCGGCGACGGACGCGTCGCAGACCTTGGTCGGGGTGGCGCTGGCCATACTGATTCCCTCAGTGCTGTGGATGCTGCACCGGCGGCGGGATGCGGTCCGGGTGCTGCTCGCCCTCTGCGGGGCGCTGGTTCTGGCCCTCGTGGCGAAGGTAACGGTATCTGAGCACCGCCCACCGGCCCGGCTGTGGGTCGAAGCTCCGGACAATGCGCAGAGCTTCCCCAGTGGGCACACCACGATCGCCGCAGCCGTGGCGCTCGCCCTGGTCCTCGTGCTGCGCGGGCGCGCTCGAGCCCTGGCAGCGGTACTCGGGGCATTGGTGACGGCCGGGGTGGCGCTGGCCCGGATGTACCTGGGAGTGCACTACCCCCCCGACGTCGCAGGCGGGGTGCTGACCGCCATATCCGCACTGCTGCTGGCGCTGGGATTCCTGGAACTACCGCCTGTCGCCGGGCGGCTGACCCCAAGAGAGCGGCCCGAAGGCGACGCCCGGAAGTAGGCTGCCGCTTCCCCAGGGCTCCGTCGTTCTCGCGATCGGTCGGGAATGATCACGTGAGTCCGAAGAGCGTCAGCGGCCTGGTCATGTCCCGGCCGTGATGGCGCAGGCCCTCGGCTTACACCTATAGGTGCGGCTCGATGGCGAGCCGCGCCCGTCCCTCCCCCGCGAGGAGGCGTTCATGGTGTCGCACACATCTCCGCCCAGCAGGGATCCCGTGGCGCGTGCGACACCTGGATCGGACCTCTCGGAGGTCAGCCAATTCCTTCAAGAGGAGTCGCGAAGTGGGGAGGGGACGGCGGATGGTAGTCATGAAGACGGCGATGGGCCAGAAGGCGACAGCTCTGAGGCGGGCGACAACCGGGTGGACGGCGCCGACGTCGAGCCGGTGGAACTCTCACCTAACGATCTCCATGAGATCGAGAGAGAGCACGCCCCGGGCGTGGCCCGTGACAGCCCGGGAATGCGACACAGGCGGCTCGTCGCTGAGCGGCGAATCGTGGAGATCCTCGGCCGTGACGGTTTCAGGGGCGAGCGGTGGAAGCAGCTGGCGAGAAGACAGCTGGAGTACGGCCACCCGATCGTGGAGAGCTGGCTGCGAACGGGAAAGATCTTCAAGCATGCCCAGCGCTACCGCCGGCCGGTCTACCGGCACGTCGGCGACCACGATGCCGGATGACCGCCTGCGGGGCATCTGGTTTCGCCGCTGACTGTCGAAACCGCGACATGTCGCAAAGCCGCCAAGAGCTGGAGTTGATTACTCCCTAGGTGCTCTCGATCATGTCGAGTGCTCTTTATGCCCCATTTCGGGAGAAACTCCTTGCGCAACCCCCTCTCTCATCGGCGTGGGCTGACCGTCCTCTCCGCCGCCCTAACGGCGGTCATGGCGGCCTCGCCGGTCCTCGCGGCCACGACCTCACCTCCCCCGGACAAGACCGCCGCCCTGGCCGCCGCGGCCGGCGCCACCACACGCACCGTAACGCTGATCACGGGTGACAAGGTCTCGCTCAGGGGTGGGACCTCCGGCCCCGCGGGCGTCTCCATCCAGGGCCCGAACGGCGGGCGGGCCGGCGCCAGGGTGACCACCGTCGACGATCATCTTTACGTCTTCCCCGACTCGGCCGTGCCGTACGTCGCGGCGGGACTGCTCGACAAGGGTCTCTTCGACGTCACCGAGCTCGTCGCCGACGGCTACGACGACGCGCGGAGCGACCATCTGCCGCTGATCGTCACCTACACGGACGCGGCCGCCCGCAAGCAGGCCGAGACGGTGCCGGGCGGGGCCAGGAAGGTCCGCACCCTCAGCAGCATCCAGGGCGCCGCGCTGTCCGCCGACCACGACAGCGCCGCCGGCTTCTGGACCTCCCTCACCGGCTCCGCCCCGGGGGACTCGGCACGCAAGACGTCCGCCGCGCCGTCCCTGACCGGCGGGATCGCCAAGATCTGGCTGGACGGCAAGGCGAAGGCGGACCTGGCCGACACCGTCCCGCAGATCGGCGCCCCCGAGGTGTGGGCGGCGGGCAACACCGGCGAGGGCGTCAAGATCGCCGTCCTCGACACCGGAGTCGACGCCGACCACCCCGACCTCAAGGACAGGGTCACGGCCACCGCCGTCTTCGTCCCCGATGAGGACATCAAGGACTACAACGGCCACGGCACTCATGTCGCCTCGACCATCGCCGGCACCGGCGCAGCCTCGGGGGGACTGGAAAGGGGCGTCGCCCCCGGCGCGAACCTCCTGATCGGCAAGGTGCTCTCCAACGCGGGAAGCGGCCAGGACTCCTGGATCATCGCCGGTATGGAATGGGCCGCCCGCGACCAGCACGCCAAGGTCATCAGCATGAGCCTCGGCGCCGGCCCCACCGACGGCACCGACCCGCTGAGCCAGGCCGTCAACAAGCTCAGCACCGAGACCGGCGCGCTCTTCACCATCGCGGCCGGCAACGCGGGCCCGGAGCCCGGGACCGTCAGCACGCCGAGCACCGCCGACGCCGCGCTCTCGGTGGCGGCCGTGAGCGTCGGCGCGAAGGGCACGGCCCTCGCGTCGTTCTCCAGCCGCGGCCCGCGCGTCGGCGACTCCGCCCCCAAGCCGGAGATCGCCGCGCCCGGCGTGAACGTGCTGGCCGCCCGGTCGCAGTACACGTCCGAGGGCGAGGGCTCCTACCAGACCCTCAGCGGCACCTCGATGGCCACCCCGCATGTCGCGGGAGCCGCCGCGCTGCTGGCGGCCGCTCACCCGGACTGGACCGGGCAGCAGCTCAAGGACGGTCTGATCAGCACCAGCAAACTGCTCCGGCAGTACAACGCATACCAGGTGGGCGGCGGCCTCCTCGACGTCGCGTCGGCCGCTCGGAACACGGTCTTCGCCACCGGCACGGCGTTCATCGCGGCGAAGTGGCCGTACACGGCAGGCCAGCGGGCCGAGCGTCCGGTGACCTACACCAACACGGGTGACAGCCCGGTCACCCTCGACCTCGCCGTCTCGGGCGGGGCCCCGGCGGGCCTGTTCGAGCTGTCCACGCCCCAGGTCACCATCCCGGCCCACGGGACGAGCACCGTGACCGTAAGAGCCAACCTGGACCGGGCGGATCTCGACAGCCACTTCAGCGCTCGGATCGAGGCGTCCGACGCCCAGGGCGCCCTGCTGGCCCACACCGTGATCGGCTTCTACAAGGAAGGTGAGCGGGCGCGGCTCACCGTCCACGCCAAGGACAGGGACGGCAAGCCCCTCGCCGGAGACCTGCTGGTGACCCGCCTTCTGCCCAACGGCCACCAGTCGATCGACTACTACTCGGTCGACGCTTCCGGCACAACGGAGCTGCGAGTGGCGACCGGCACCTACGCCATCTGGATGTGGGGCGACGTACAGGGCGTCCACGGCCCGTACTCCCTCGGCAAGGTCCTGCTCGGCAAGCCCCGGATCGACCTCGCCGCCGACACGGAGGTCACCCTGGACGCCTCCACCGCACACCAGGTCAGGACCATCCTGCCCCCGGACGGGGACCAGCCGAGGACCACGGCGGAGTCCAGGATCGACTTCCTCCGCGGATTCGGCAACGGCGGCATCGGCGACTCCTACCTGCTCGGCCGGCAGTACGACAGCATGTGGGCGCAGCCCACCGACAAGGCGACCGACGGGGCGTTGCGTTTCGGCGCGCGCTGGCGTGACGAGCAGCCCCGCCTCGCGGTGTCCACGGGAGATCGCGACTACGACGACCTGCTCCTCCAGACCCGCTTCAAGCCGCTGCCCGAGGGGCAGCGGACCTTTGACACGGTCTTCGCGGGTGAGGGCTCCGCGGCGGACTTCGCCCGGGTGAAGGCCCGGGACAAGGTCGCCGTGGTGCGCTGGACCGGCAACGTCGCGCCGGAGGCGCAGGCCGACGCCGCCGCGAAGGCGGGGGCCAAGCTGCTCCTGATCGTGAACACGGGGTACGGCCGGCTCGACGCGTGGGACGCGGTGCAGACGGACGCCCCGCTGCCGGTGGCGTCGATCACCCGGGACGAGGGCGAGCAGCTGATCTCCCGCGTCCAGCACGGGAGGACGCCGCTGCACGTGGTCTCCCACCCGGAGGTCGCCTATCTCTTCGACCTCGTGCACTGGTGGGACGGAGCGGTCCCGGCCGATCCGACATACCGCCCGAAGCAGGGCGACCTGGCCCGCGTCGACGTCTCCTTCGAGAACTACCAGCAGGACAGGGCCATGGAGTCCCGCTACGACATCCAGCCCGACGGGCGCGCGGGCGTCAGCGGCTACCTCACCGCCATGCCCGCCCAGAGCAGGCGCACCGACTGGGTGTCCGCGGACGGCGGCGTCACGTGGTTCGAGAACGCGCTCGTCATCCCGGCGGAGATCCAGGAGTCCTCGGAGAGGCTCGCCTACGTGGGCGGCACGACCACCTCGGTCCGCTGGTTCGGCCCCATCCAGCGCCCGCGGATGAACTCGGTCTCGTTCCCGAACCGCGGCGGCGACGCGCTCGCGATCACCGTCCCCTCATGGGGTGACTCCGGCGGGAGCCACGCGGGTGAGGCGCTCTTCAACCCGTATGCCACGCAGACCATCTCCCTCTACCAGGGCGACGACCTCGTGGACCAGGTGAAGACGGAACGGCTCGACCGTGGCCTGTCCATGGTGCCGTTGGTCAGCCCCGACCGGCTGCCCTACCGGCTCGTCAACGAGGCCTCCCGCGATGCCTCGGTGTACCCGTACTCGACCCGGACCCTGACCGAGTGGAACTTCACGTCGGGGTACGTCGAGAGCGACTCGTCGAGGGACCTGCCCCTGATCCAGCTCGACTACGACGTCGACCTGGACGCGGCGGGACGGGCGGGACGCCGTGCGGACCTGACGGTCACTCCTCTGCACATCCCGACCGCGGTGGACAACGGTCCGATCGACACGATCACCGTGGACATCTCGTACGACGACGGGGCGACGTGGACCAGGGCGCACCTCGACCGCACGAACAAGGGATGGACGGCGAAGCTCCGCGCCCCCGGCTCGGCCGGCGCCGTCACGCTGCGCACGTTCGCCAAGGACACCGTGGGCAACAGCGTCAGCCAGACCATCGTGCGGGCCTTCGGACTGAGGTGACCGCACCGGCTTGTGTCTGACGACGGGGCGGGGCCGCTCAGGACAGCTCCGCCCCGTGGTGGATTTCCGGGTTCGCGGCGACGGACATGGAGCCGAGCAGGCGCTGGGCGGCCTTCTTGAGCGCCGCGGCCACGGAGCCGGCGCGGACCCTTTCGAACAGCGGCGTCTGGGCGTCTTCGGCGACTGCCCGGAGCCTCTCCTCCTCCCGGAAGAGGTCGTGGAACGCGGCGACCGGGCCGTCGGCCAGGCGGCGCCGGGCATCGCTGTGGCGCTGGGACACGCGGCCGGGCGTCACGCCGAGGATGCGGGCGCTCATAGCCGGAAATTGGGAGGGGGAACGAAGGTGGTCGTCAAGAGCTCCTCGGGGATGCGGAACGAGCGGCCCCACGCGGAAGGCGGGCAGTTCCCCTGAATGCACCAGGCACTGACGTGGTGGCCTACCTACGGGAGCGCTTGGAGGGTTCGGGGCGGTCGGCGATCCAGCGTAGGAGCCGGAAGGCGCGCTCGCTGAGGCGGTCGGAGCCGAACAAAGCGGTGGCCATGATGGTGAGGCCGACGGCGCCCTCGAGCCCGGCGAGGACGGTGCTCAGCGCGGGGTGGACGGCCCCGCCGGCAGCGGGTACGGCGGCCGCGAGGGTCGCGAGCGCGGCGGCGCGGCCGGGGCGGAAAGTCGAGCGGGTCATGGCACGATTTCATCCGCCGACAGCCTGCGGTGTCCGGTTTGCAGGGCGACCCCGGATTATCCGGGGTTACCGTATCCGACGACTACGGTACGGCGCCGCTGATCCGATTTAGGGTGAGATCGCCACCGTAGGTGGCGGTACCGGGATCTGCCGGGGGAGGACAGCGAAGGGGCCACGACATGGCGGGACCGCCCAACGACCGTGGCGACGGCGTGCGTGTCTTCCTCGGCTACCTGATGCAGGCGCAGTCGGCGTCCTGGAACCCCCGGCACAGTGGCTGTCCCGCCACTCGGGCATCCCGAAGACCACCGTCGAATCGCTCATCAACGGCAGGCGTAAGCGACTGCCGGACTGGACGGAGCAGGCCGAGCCCCTCCTTAAGGCCTACCGCCAGAAGGTGAAAGACGATGAGCGCGGGGATCCCGACACCGTGCTGGGCAGCATGGCGGCCTGGAAGCAGGCCTACGACGACGCGCAAAACGGCCGACCGCTGACCTTCCCCCTCCCGATGTCTGCTTCCGCCACCGCACCCCCGGCCACCACAGGACCTGGCTGGCCCATCAGCCAGGTCCGGCCGCTGGACCTGGAAGTCCATCCGGCCATTCGCGTCGACACCTCCGATCGCGGCCTAGGGGAGCTGCCCGCCTACATCCCTCGGGCACATGACGAAATCCTCGCCGATATCGTCCGCCAGGTGCAGGCAGGGACTGCCGAGCAGCGACTCCACCGGGACGTTCGCGACCGACTTGAGGATCACCGGCTGGCCGCCGGAGAACAGCGGCACCTGGGCGATCAGCCACACGATGCGGTTCTCGTCGGCCGCCACGAACGGGGCATTCAGGCGACGAGCAGGCGGCTAAGCCGCTGACACGCCGTGAGGAGCCCGCTGACGGTCGTGACGAAACGCCTGCCCAACTAGGTGACCACTCTCAGGTCGGTCTCAGCCTCACCGCTCAAGTCGATCTACGTCTGGATAACTTGCGAGAATTACACGTCTCCCAAGCTATCGACGCCCGTCAGGCACGCAACGGATTGATGTTTTCGACTATTGATTTCCAGAAATCCAGAAAATAGCTACACTCTGGCCCGTGACGATCTCCACGACCAGGACGGCGTGCAAGCACTGCGGGGCGTCGATCGAGCAGCAGGCGCGCCGGGGGAGGCCGAAGGAGTACTGCCCGGACGGCGACTGCCAGGCGGCTGCCAAGCGCGAGCGGGAGATGCGGCGGGCGACCCCGGGGCTGGAGGGCGCGCTGGCGCGCGTGGAGGACCTGTATGAGCGAATGGAGAAGGGCCTTGCCGCCGCCATCGAGCCGTTGGCGCAGGTGCTGTCCGAGGAGCTGAGCCCGGCGGGTGTCGAGGCGAAGCTCAGCGCGATCCAGGCCGAGGCCCACACGAGCGTGGCGATCGCCCGGGCGGAACGCGAGCAGGCCCTGGAGCAGGTACGGCTGGCCAGGGAGGCGGCTGAGGAGGCGCGCCGGGAGGCGGAGGAGTCCCGGCGCCGGGCCGAGGAGGCCTACACCGAGCGCGACACGGCGTTCGCCGACGCCGAGACGGCGCGGGAGCAGGCGCTGGCGGCGCTGCGGGAGGCCGCGAGCATCGAGCGGCGCGCCCGCCAGGAGACGGCGGCGGCCGTCCGGCGGGCGGAGGCGGCGGAGTCGGCCCGCGAGCAGGCCGTTCGCGAGCTGGCCGACCGGGTGGACCGCGCCGAGGCCGAGGCCGCCGAGACGCGGGGCCGCGCCGCGCGGGCGGAGGAGGAGCGCGACCGCGCCCTGACCGGCGCCGCCCAGGCCCGCGACGAGGCGGAACTGGCCCGCCGCGCCCACCGTGAGGCCGAACAGGCCACAGCCGCCGCCCTGGCCCGAGCCCAGGCGGCGGAGGCGGAGCGCGACCGCGCGGTCGCCCGCGCGGAGGCCGAACGCGATCGGGCCGTCGCACTCGCCCACGAGGAGCGGGACAGGGCGCTCGGCCGCGCCCAGGAGGCCGAGTCGGCCCGTGGGCAGGCGGTCGCGGACGCGGCGCGCGCCGCGGCGGAGGCGGCGCAGGCAGAGGCCCGCGTGCGCGCGTCCGCCGAGGAGACCGCCCGGGCCGTCGAGGACGCCCGTACGGCCGCGGCGGAACGGGAGCGGGTCCGGGCCGAGCTGGCTCTGGAGCGGGCGCGGCTCTCGGATCTGCGCGCCCAGCTGGATGTGGCCAGGTCCGAGGCCGCCCAGCTCCGGGAGCGCGCCGTCGCCGCGGAGCTGCGCGCCGGCAGAGAGGACCAGAGCTCATAGCGCGTGCTTATATAAGCTAGTCGTGATACTTTCTGTCCCGTCCACGACCGGGCACGACGAGAGGACAAGACCGTGATCAAGGTGGACGAGCAGATCAGCGCGGTACGCCGGCACGTCGGCACGCGCGTACTCGACGCGGGGGAGGCGCGCGTCGTGACCCTCGGCCAGACCTACGACGCGACGGTGGACGAGGTCTGGGACGCGGTCACCAACCCCGAGCGCATCTCGCGGTGGTTCCTCCCCGTCTCCGGCGACCTGCGGCTGCACGGCCGTTACCAGCTGGAGGGCAACGCGGGCGGCACGGTCGAGCGGTGCGACCCGCCGCGGAGCTACGCCGCGACCTGGGAGATGGGCGGCGAGGTCAGCTGGATCGAGGTGCGCGTGACCGGGGAGGCGGACGGGCGGACCCGGTTCGAGCTGGAGCACATCGCCCACGTGGACGACGTGCGGTGGGCGCAGTTCGGCCCCGGCGCGGTCGGCGTGGGCTGGGACATGGGCCTGCTCGGCCTCGCTCTCCACCTGACGTCCGGCGGCCTCCCCGATCGCGACGAGGTCAACGCCTGGGTGGCCTCCGAGGACGGCCGGCGGTACATGACCCTCAGCAGTCAGCTGTGGGGCGAGGCCAGCGCGGCCTCCGGCACCGACCCCGACGAGGCGCGGGCCGCCGCCGACCGCACGACCGCCTTCTACACCGGCGTCCCCGGCGAGCCGGACGCGTCCTGACCGTTCCGGCAGTTCAGAGGCCGAGCTCCGACCGGTAGCGGTCGAGGTGGCCGGCGAGCTCGGCCGGGTAGCTGAGGGCGCTGAGATGGCCGCCCGGCGTCTCGTCGACCTCGACGCCGAGCCGTTCCCGGGCCACGCGTCGTTGGAAGTCGAGCGGGAAGAAGCGGTCGTCGCGGCCCTGGAGGACCCGGGTGGGCACCTCGGGCCACGCGGCCGCCGGCCACGGCTCACCGAACGGCCTGTTCGCCTGAGGAAGCGAACCGGCGGCCACGGCCTCGGCCGTCACGTCGGGCGGGACGTCGTGGAAGAAGTCGACGAGGAGGTCCACGTCCTCCCGCGGCGTGCGGCCCTCCCGCACGGCCTGCTCAGCCCGGGCCGCGACCATGCCGGTCGCCGCCCACCAGTCGTCGGCCGCCTCGCCGGGGCGGGGGATCATGGGGTTGAGCAGGACCAGCAGGCCGATCGGCGCGCGCGCGCAGGCCAGCGGCGCGCTGAACGCGCCCATCGACTGGGCGACCACGATCGTGCCGGGCCGGCCGTCGACGGCGTCGACCACGGCGTCCGCGTACTCCTTCAGCCCGGCCGTCTCGTCGCCCGTCGGCAGATCCACCGGGATCGCCTCGTGGCCGAGCGCGCGGAGTTCGGGGATGAGCCGGTGCCAGAACCACACCCCGCCTCCCGCGCCCGGGACCAGCACATAGGTCGCCATGTCAGTGCCTCCCCAGGACCGGCGTCATCGGGTCGTTCACGAAACCACCTCCGAGTCGGTCCTAGATTAGGAGTGGTCCATGCGGAATCACAAGCTATTCTTGACGACGTGGCGGGAAGACGGGGCTACGACGACCCCTGTGGGATCGCGCGCGCTCTCGACGTCGTCGGCGACCGGTGGGCGCTGCTGGTCGTGCGGGAGCTGGTGTTCGGGCCGAAGAGGTTCGGCGACCTGACCCGGGGCCTGCCGGGCATGAGTCCGAACGTGCTGTCCCAGCGGCTGCGAGAGCTGGAGCAGGCCGGAATCGTCCGCTGGCGCCGGCTGGGGCCGCCGGTGGGGACGGGGGTCTACGAGCTGACCACGCGCGGGCAGGAGCTGGAGGACGTGCTGCTCGCGCTGGCCCGGTGGGGCAGCCGCGAGCCGCTGCCCGCAGGCGGCGACCTCAGCGTGGACGCGCTGGTGCTGGCCCTGAAGACGACGTTCGACCCGGCGGCGGCCGGTGACCTGGACGCCCGCTACGAGCTGGCGTTCGGCGACGACCGGTTCCACGCCGAGATCGTCTCGGGGCGGTTCTGGATCGCCCGGGGGCCGGCGGGACGCGCCGACGCGCTCCTCGATGTCTCCGCCCCGGTGCTGCGCGATGTGATGTTCGCGGGCCGCCCGATCGCGGACGCGGTCGAGTCCGGCGATCTGCGCCTGACCGGCGACGTCCGCGCCGCCGAGCGCCTCGTCGCCTGCTTCCCTCGCCCGGCGACCCCGTCCACGACCCCGCCGCCCACGACCCCGCGTGTGACGCCACAGGCGACCCTCGCTGCGACGCCGCCGATGACCCCGCCAGAGAACCTCCCGGCGGCTCCGCCGGCGAGCGCCGGCTGAACCCGCCACGGGCCCCGGAGGTCCCCATGACCGCACCGAACGTCCTGCTGACCGGCCTGATGTACGGCGAGTCGCCGCGCTGGCACGACGGCCGCCTGTGGGTGGCCAACTGGGGCACCGGGCAGATCCTGACCGTCGGCCTCGACGGCGCGAGCGAGGTCGTGGCCGAGATCCCGACCACCATCCCGTACTCCTTCGACTGGCTGCCCGACGGGCGCATGCTCGTCGTGTCCGGCCAGGAGGCGCTCGTCCTGCGGCGGGAGCCCGACGGCTCGCTGGTGACCCACGCCGACCTGCGTGCCCTCGGGGAGGTGTTCAACGAGATCGTCGTCGACGCGCGGGGCAACGCCTACGTCAACGGCTCGATCGTCGCCCTGGTCACGCCCGACGGCCGGGCCCAGGAGGTGGCCGGGGACATCGCGTTCGGCAACGGCATGGCGGTGACGGAGGACGGCTCGACGCTGATCGTCGCCGAGTCCCACGGCCGGAGGCTGACCGCGTTCGACATCGCCGAGGACGGCGGCCTGGCGGGCCGGCGGGTGTGGGCCGAGGTCGACGGGCCGCCCGACGGCGTCTGCCTCGACGCCGAGGGCGCCCTCTGGTACGCCGACGTGCCGAACCAGCGCTGCGTCCGCGTGCGGGAGGGCGGCGAGGTGCTGCGGATGATCGATCTCGACCGCGGCTGCTTCGCCTGCGTCCTCGGGGGCCCGGACGGGAGGACGCTGTTCATGACCACGGCCGAGTGGCGCGGCATGGACCGGCTCCACGAGCCCCACCGCACTGGGCAGGTGGTGGTCGCCGAGGTCTCCGTCGCCCACGCGGGCCGTCCCTGACCGGACGACGAGGGCCCGCGTCACCCCTCAGCCGGTCCGGTCGGCGGGATCCTCCCGTGCCTCGGCCAGGCGGCGCTCGCGTCTGCCCCGGACCAGTTCGGTGCCCAGCGCGTCGAGACGCTGGGTCCAGAACCTCCGGAAGTTGTCGAGCCAGCCGTCGATCTCCCGCAGCGGCGCCGGGTCCACCGCGTACAGGCGGCGCGTTCCCTCGGATCTGACCGTCGTGAAGCCGGTCTCGCGCAGCACGCGCAGGTGCTGGGAGACCCCGGGCTGGGAGATCCCGAACTCCTCCTGGACCACCGCGCCGATCTCGCCCGCCGAGCGCTCCCCGCCGGCGAGCAGTTCGAGGATCCGGCGGCGCACCGGATCCCCGAGGACGTCGAACGCGTGCATGACGCCAGAATATAAGTCAGCTCTGAATAAGACGATGATCCCCTACGGCTCGGCCGTCTCGCGCACGCCTCCTTCGGGGGCGAGCCGGGCCGCCCGGGCCTCCAGGTAACGCTGCTCGGGCAGGCTCGTGGTCCGCCGGGCGGCGGTGCGGTAGCTCTCCCACGCCGCCCGGTGGTCGCCGGCCATTTCCAGCAGGTGGGCGCGTACGGCGTCGAGACGGTGGTGTTCGGCCAGCCGGTCGTCGGCGTCGAGCGCCCGGAGCATCTCCAGCCCCGATTCTGGGCCGTTCACCATGGCGGCGGCGATGGCGTGGTTGAGCGTGACCATGGGGTTGGGGGAGACCCGCCCGAGCAGCTCGTACAGCGCGAGGATCTGCGGCCAGTCGGTGTCGTCGGCCCGCGGCGCCTCGGCGTGCACGGCCGCGATCGCCGCCTGCAGCTGGTACGGCCCGAGCGGCGCGCGGGACAGGGTCTCGGTGATGAGCTCCACGCCCTCGCCGATCTGGTCGCGGTTCCACCGGCCTCGGTCCTGCTCGGCGAGCGGGATGAGGGTGCCGTCGGGGTTGGTCCGCGCCCCGCGCCGGGCGTCGGTCAGCAGCATCAGCGCGAGCAGGCCGGCGACCTCGCCGTCCTCCGGGAGCAGCCGGTGGACCGACCGGGTCAGCCGGATCGCCTCGCCGGCCAGCTCGGGGCTCTGCAGGTCGGGGCCCGAGCTGGTGGTGTAGCCCTCGTTGAAGATCAGGTACAGCACGTGCAGGACCACCCGCAGCCGCTCCTCGCGCTCCTGCTCGGGCGGCATGCCGAACGGGATGCCGGTGCTCTTCACCCGCTGCTTGGCCCGGCTGATCCGCTGGGCCATCGTGGCCTCGGGCACGAAGAAGGCCCGCGCGATCTGGGCCGTGGTGAGACCGCCGACGGCCCGCAGCGTGAGCGCCACCTGTGAGGGCGCCGACAGGGCCGGATGGCAGCACATGAACAGCAGCGTGAGCGTGTCGTCCTCGTCGGGCGGCAGGTCGTCGCCGGGTCCCGGGGCGGTGAAGGCGTCCGCCGGGGACAGCGCGGCCACCGTCGCCTCGCGCTGCTTGCGGGCCTCGTCGCTGCGCCACTGGTCGATCAGCCGCCGCCCGGCCACCGTGGTGAGCCAGCCCAGCGGGTTGCCGGGCACGCCCTCCTCCGGCCACTGGACGGCCGCGGCCAGCAGCGCCTCCTGAACCGCGTCCTCGCAGGCGTCGAAGTGGCCGTACCTGCGGATGAGCGCGCCGAGCGCCTGCGGCGCGAGCCGGCGCAGCAGGTCCTCGACGCCGAGGTCATCGGTCATCACGTCTGGGTCCCAGGTCGTCTCCGTCGCCGTCCGGGCCCGTACGGCGGTGCGGCGGTCCGGCGCCTCACCGGCGCTGGGGCCGGCGCCCGCGCGTCCCCCGGCGGGCCCGACCAGTCAACCACGCCCGGCTGACCGTCACGACGAAGCAGCCGATCGTGCTCCGACAATTTTTTTATTCTTGACAAGCCTTCTCTTCGGATGGGACGGTTGACCCGTGCCCGGGAGGGCCGCTGAGACGAGACGAAGGAGCAGTGACATGTCGCACGAGTTCGCGATCCGCGAGGAGATCGAGCTGGCCGCCACGCCGGAGCAGGTCTGGGAGGCCATCGCCACCGGGCCGGGGATCGACTCCTGGCTGATGGGCCACACCGAGATCGAGCCCGGAGTGGGCGGGGCCGCGCGCATGACGATGCTGGGCTTCACCCAGACGTCGACCATCACGGCCTGGGAGCCGGGCCGCCGTTTCGCCTACTCCAGCGCCCCCAACCCGCAGGACGACTCCTACATGGCGTTCGAGTACCTGCTGGAGGAGCGCGAGGGCGGCTCGACCGTCCTGCGCATGGTCCACAGCGGCGCCCTGGGGGGCGACTGGGCGGCCGAGTACGACGCGCTCACCAAGGGTGACCGCGTCTACCTGCGCAAACTGGCCGCCTACCTGGAGCACTTCCCCGGCCTCACCTCGGTCCACAACGTCTTCGCGCCGGGCCCCCAGGCGGACGGCGAGCGGACGTGGGCGGCGGTCCGCGACGCGCTCGGCCTGACCGGACCGCTCACGGCGGGCGCCCCGGTGCGGCTCCGGATCGAGGGGCTGGGCCCCCAGGACGGCGTGGTGGAGTTCGCCGACCTGCCGACCGCGGTGGGCGTGCGGGTGGACGACGGCCTCTACACGTTCGTCCACGGCTACCAGGACACCGTGCTCGTGGAGCACCACAACTTCGCCAAGGACGCCGATCACGAGGGGATCGAGCGGGCCTGGCGCTCCTGGCTCGACCGGTCGTTCTCCGCCCCCGCCACGGCCTGACCGCGGCTTCCACGACCGTCACGCGTACGACCGGATCGAAAGGGTCATCCCATGGAAACGATCAGCGCCTCCGGACCGGCCCCGCGCGCCGGCCGCCGCGAGTGGATCGGGCTGGCGGTGCTGGCCCTGCCCACGCTCCTGCTCTCGCTCGACATCAGCGTGCTCTACCTGGCGCTGCCGCACCTGAGCGCGGACCTCGGCGCCGACGGCACCGAGCAGTTGTGGATCCTCGACGTCTACTCGTTCGCGCTGGCGGGATTCCTCGTCACGATGGGCACCCTCGGTGACCGGATCGGCCGCCGCAGGCTGCTGCTCGCCGGCGCGGCCGGGTTCGGCCTCGCCTCGGTGCTCGCCGCGTACTCCACGAGCCCGGCGATGCTGATCGCGGCCCGGGCGCTGCTCGGGGTCGCCGGGGCCACGCTGATGCCCTCAACGATGGCCCTGATCCGCACCATGTTCCACGATCCGCGTCAGATGGGGCAGGCCGTGGGCGTCTGGTTCAGCTGCTTCCTCGGCGGCATGACCCTCGGCCCGCTCGTCGGCGGGCTGCTGCTGGAGCACTTCTGGTGGGGCTCGGCGTTCCTGCTCGGCGTGCCGTTCATGGTGGTCCTGCTGGTGGCTGGGCCGATCCTGCTGCCCGAGCACCGCGACCCGGCGGCCGGGCGGCTCGACCTGGCCAGCGTGGCGCTCTCGCTGGGCGCCATCCTGCCGGTCGTCTACGGACTCAAGGAGCTGGCCAGGAACGGCGTGCACGCCGTACCCGTGCTGGCCGTCGTGGCCGGGGCGGCCGTGGCCGTGGTGTTCGTCCGGCGCCAGCGTCGTCTGACCAGCCCCCTGCTCGACCTGCGGCTGTTCCGGAACCCGGTCTTCACCATGGCACTGGCCGTCGGGCTGATCGGCGGGATCGTCATGGCCGGTATCTCACTGATGTCGACGCTCTACCTGCAGACCGTCGCCGGGCTGTCCCCGATGGGCGCGGGCCTGTGGCTGGCCCCGCAGAACGTCGCGATGGTCGCCGCCACCGTGGTCGCCCCCGTCCTCGCCCGCCGCCTCCCCCCGGCGTACGTGATCGCGCTCGGCCTGGCGATCGCGGCGGTGGGGCTGCTGGTGCACACCCAGGTCGCCGGGGTGGGGCTGCTGGTGATCGGGCTGGTGCTCGCCTCCTTCGGCGTCGCCCTGCCCATGTCGCTGACGATGAGCCTGCTCCTCCGCTCGGCTCCGCCGGAGAGGGCCGGGTCGGCCGCGTCGCTGTCGGAGACGGGCGGCGAGTTCGGGGTGGCGGTCGGCGTCGCGGCCATGGGCAGCCTCGGCGCCCTCGTCTACCGCACCCACCTCGCGCTGCCGGCGGGCCTGCCGGCTCGGACGGCCGAGGCGGTGAAGGGCGGCGTCGCCGCCGCGGTCGCCTCAGCCCGCGAGCTGCCGGCCGCGCTCGGCGCCGACGTGCTCGACGCGGCCCGGGCCGCGTTCACCAGCGGCCTCCACGTGGTCGCCGCCGTCGGCGCCCTGATCTTCATGGGTACCGCCGTCCTCGCCGCGGTCGTGCTCAGGGGCAGGACCGGGGACGACGGGACGGCCCCCGCCGCCCAGGCCCCTATCCAGGACCCGGCCCCGGAACCGGCCGGGGTCGGCTGAACCCGGGGTGGACGCGAAGGAAGCGCGCACCGAGAGCGGTGCGCGCTTCCCCTGTGTGCGCACCCGGTCAGGAAGCGGGGTAGTAGGGGTAGCCGTATCCCGCGACGGAGTCCGTCGGCCTGGTGCGGACCTCGACGGCGCCGTTGCCCGTGTTGCCCTCGACGGTCTTGATCGTTCCGTCGCCGTTGTCCTTGACGACGAAGCCGACGTGGTCGATGTCGTCGATCGACTTGCTGCCGTTCCAGGCGAAGAACACCACGGCACCGGGCTTGGGAACGTTCCCCCAGCGGCCGTGCTGGGAGAACCAGCGGGCGTGCTCGACCGTGTAGGAGTCCCAGCCCATGACGGGCGTGATGCCCAGCTTCTGGCCCACCCAGGAGACGAACATGTCGCACCACGGGGCGTTGAGGTAGGCCGACAGCTTGCCGCCGTCCCGGGCCAGCGTCTGCCGGGCGCGGGGAGTGGACATGTACCACTGCTGGAACTTGGTGCCGCCGCCGTAGGCGTTCTCGCTGATGCCCACCTGGCTGGAGGCCAGCTTGATGACGTCGGCAGGGCCCACCTTGGGAAGCCTCGCCGCCGCCTGGGCCAGGGGGTCGACGGTCGTGCCGCCGTTGCCCGCGGGGTCCACGGCGTGCGCGGCGTCGGCGTGCGCCGTCAGCGACGCGGTGCCCACACCGGCACAGGCCACGACACCCGTGACGAGTGCGGCACGGAGACAGGTCTTAAGGGCGTGCATGCTGGGGTCTACTCCCTTGCTTCCTTGCCGCCTACCGGGTTAGCTGACGGGTTCGGGCTGGAAGTGGCCCTACGGCACAGGTGCCGATTCACCCCAGGAGAGGTGGGTCCCCGGCTCCGCGCGGACGCGGACTCGACGGCCGGGCGGCATCCCGGAGCCGGGAGGCCGCGTCGGTCTTGAGGTGGGCACCCTTGACCGAGAATTGGACAGGTATGCCCTGAGCTGCCTAAAAGGTAATAGCTACACCGAAACCGGTCAAGTAAGGACAAGTCGGGTTTTACGTGCGATAGGGTCTGCAAACTCTCCCGCAAACCCGTCCCTCGGACGGGGTGGCGGCACGCGTCCGGCGGACGGCGGCAGGGGGAATACCCGTGCGACCCGCATAGCGATCATGGACGGCCGCCACGACATCCAGTGCCTCCGGAGCCCGGCCGGCGTCCTGCCGGCCGGCGCCATGGCCGGTACGGCCGGGATTTCCGCCGGCGGCCAGGTAAGGCCACCGATGCGCGCCACCCTCAGCCGTCCCATTTTCCGGGATTCTGCGTGTCCGAACTGTGAGACGACTTTCCGGCCGGTGATCGCGGCGCCGGTCGCCGGCCCCTCGCCGGATCCGGACGCCACCAGCCCTCGGCGCCGCCCGGCGGGGGCCGAATCCTTTACGGAACGGGTAACGGCTACGGCACGCGTCCCACCAGGTCACCCCGGCTGACTGTCCCCGCCGGCCCCAGGAAGACAGGGGCCTACCCACGCCCTCGCGTACGGGCCGAGGCTCTCACCCGTAACCCGGCATCCGACGCGAAAGGCATCACGATGACCATCACCCTCATCACCGGCGGCACCAGGGGCCTGGGGCGCGAGACCGGCCGCCGTCTCACCGCCCTCGGCCACGCCGTCTACCTCGGCGCGCGGGACGCGGAGCGGGGCCGTACCGCGGCCGCCGACCTCGGCGCCCGGTGGCTGCGGCTGGACGTGACCGACGACGACTCCGTCGCCGCGGCGGCGGCCGAGCTCGGCGAGCGGGAGGGGAGGCTCGACGTGCTGGTCAACAACGCGGGCGTCTTCGAGGGCATGATGACGCCCGAGGAGGCCGGGGCCGCCGAGGCGCGCCCCGTGTTCGACGTGAACGTCCTCGGTGTGATCCGGACGACCCACGCGTTCCTGCCGCTGCTGCGCGCCTCCGCCGCACCGGTGATGGTGAACGTCAGCAGCGGGCTGGGCGGGTTCGGGATCGTCACCGACGCCCGGCGCGGCGAGTCCGCGTGGTCCCTGCCCGTCTACGCGGCGTCGAAGGCCGCGGTCAACATGCTCACCGTGCAGTACGCCAAGGGGCTGCCCGAAGTCCGCGTGAACGCGGCCGAACCGGGCTTCACCGCGACCGGCCTGCACGGGATGAGCGGGCCCGGCATCCAGTCAGTCGAGGAGGGCGCCGACGCGATCGTGCGCCTGGCGACGATCGGCCCGGACGGGCCGACCGGCACCTTCTCCGACAGGGCCGGCGACCTGCCCTGGTGACCCAGGTACGGCGCCGCCTCCGTCACCGCCAGCCGTCGGCGTCGACCCCGCCCGGCACCGGCACAGCCGGGTCGTACGGCTCGCGGGTGAAGACGAACGTGTTGATGTCGAGGTGGACGCCACCGGGGGAGCGGACGACCTGGAGGGTCTCGCCGGCGTAGTAGCCGTCGAGGCCCAGCCAGGTGCCGTCGGCCTGCGCGGCGAACCGCGAGGCCCGCCCCTGCCCGTTGACCGGCGTGAGCGACAGGCCGCGCCGCGGCAGCAGGCGCAGCATGTACGGCGTGGGCCCCCAGTACCACGGCCCGGTCAGGGACAGCAGGTCGTCGTCGACCGGTGTGGGGACCCACTCGGCGGGCAGCGGCGGCTCGCGCTTGGCGAGGATGTCGAGCAGGTCGGTCTCGAAGCCGCCCCGCACGCCCGAGGTGGTGTTGGCCATCCAGAGGACGGCGACGCCGTCGGCGGGGTCGGCCCACAGCGTGGCCAGGAAGCCGGGCATCGACCCGGTGTGACCGGCCAGCCGCCGGGGCCCGCCGGGGCCGGCGTGCCGGGCGAGCTGCAGGCCGAGGCCGTACCCGCGGGTCCAGACGTCGGCGTCCTCCACGGCGGCGGGCTCGCGCATCTCGGCCAGGGTCTCGGGCCGCAGCACGCCGCCGGTGTCGCCGGCGACGAACGCGGCCCAGCGGGCGAGGTCGGCGGCGGTGGACCACAGCTGCCCGGCGGGGGCCATCGCGCCGTGGTCGTTCTCCGGCTCAGGCAGCAGGACGTCGGCCCACGGGTGCACCGCGAAGCCGGTGGCGTGGGGGGCGCGCGGACGCGTCGTGGTGTCGCGCATGCCGAGCGGTTCGAGGATCTCCTCGCGGACCGCCCGCTCCCAGGGCGCCGACCGCTTGCGCGCGACCAGCTCGCCGAGCAGGGCGTACCCCAGGTTGGAGTAGTGGTAGCGGCGGCCGGGGCGGTGCCGGACCGACTCCGGCCCGAGCGCGGCGAGCATGTCGGCCGCCGGCGCGCCGGGGGTGCGCTCCCACCACGCGCCCGGCGACTCGGCGGTGGCGCCGCTGGTGTGCGACAGCAGCTGCGCGATCGTGACGTCGCCCAGCGGCGTGCCGGGGACGTGCTTGCCGAGCGGGTCGAGCAGGTCGACCAGGCCCTCGTCGCGCAGCCGCATGACCATGGTGGCGACGAAGGTCTTGGTGATGGACCCGACGCGGTACTGGGTGCGCTCGGTCGGCGGCTCGCCGTCCACCCGCCCGCGCGCGCCGAACCACACGGTCTCGCCGCCCCGGACGAGGGCCGCCACCATCGACGGCACCCGCTGCTGGGCCTGCTCCGCCGCCAGCCGGCGCAGCAGCGCCCGCGCCGTACCCTCCAGAACCATCGTCCGTCCCTCCCGCTCGACGATCAGACCAGGCTAGCGCCGATCGGCGGCACAGCAGGCGATCGGACGCGGGACGCGGCGCCGCGGCTGCGGGACAATGCCCTGCATGACCACCCCTTCCGGCGGGCAGCCCGGGGCCAGCTCCGCACCGCCCTGCCGCCTGCACGTACTTGTCGCCAGGGCGGCGCCCGTCGCACTGATCATGCGCCGCGGTCCGGCCGGCTGGTGGCATCTGCTGGAGTGGGACCTGCGGAGCCGTGAGGTGAGGCCGGGCGCCTGGCTTCGCGGGACGCTGTACCCGCGCCGGTGTGACATTTCGCCGGACGGAAAGCTCCTCGGGTACTTCGCGCTCGGGCACGGGCCGTCACCGTGGACCACGTATTTCGCCGTGTCCAAGGTGCCGTGGCTTACCGCGCTGGTGGCCTGGCGCACCTTCGGCACCTGGACCGGCGGCTGCGAGTTCGCCCCGGACAACGGCCTGACGATCCGGGCTTCGATGGGCAAGAAGCCCTTTCACGGCAGCTACCCCCATGGCGCTGTCGTGGAGGACCTCACCCTCGACTGGGTCCATCGGGACCTGCAGAACGAGTACAGACGCGGCTGGCGCCCCCTGGCCGAAGGCGTGGCGGAGCGAATGCCCCCCGAGTTGCGTGAGGCCGTACTCATCGCGCGCGTTCGGCCGGGCGGCGACCGCGCGCTGGTGCTGGCCCATACCGGGACCGACTTCCGAAGGCACGGAATCGAGGGCGTACAGGTCAGTTACCTACGGGAGGAGGACGACGGCGATCTCACGCCGCTGCCCGAGGCGGCCTGGGCGGACTGGGACGAGGAGGGTCGGCTGCTGATGGCCACCCGTGACGGGATGGTCAAGATCATGGAGCAGCGGTCCGGAGTGTGGACGGAGACATGGTCCCAGGACCTGCGCGAGCTGACCCCCGAACCCCTGCCGTCCCCTGCCTGGGCCCAGGCCTGGTAGCCCGGGCGCGCCCGCTGGTCGCGCCCGTCGCCGTACGCGCTGAGGGAGAATGCCACCCATGACCACCCCTCCCGGCGGTCCCGCCAGGCCGCCCGGCACCGAACTGACCGCGGTGCTCGAACGGATCACGTACGCGAACGAGGAGACGGGCTATACGATCGCCCGGGTGGCGACCGAGCGCTCGGGAAACGACCTGCTCACGGTCGTCGGGCCGCTGCTCGGGGCCCAGGTCGGCGAGTCGCTGCGGCTGACCGGCCGGTGGGGGTCCCACCCGAGGTACGGCAGGCAGTTCGAGGTCTGGTCGTACAGCACGGTCCTGCCGGCGACGATCCAGGGCATCCAGCGCTACCTGGGGTCGGGGCTGATCAAGGGCATCGGGCCCAAGATGGCGGAGCGGATCGTCGATCATTTCGGCACCGACACGCTGCGCGTCATCGAGGAGGAGCCGGGACGGCTGGTCGAGGTCCCGGGCCTCGGCCCCAAGCGCACCAAGATGATCGGGGCCGCCTGGGAGGAGCAGAAGATCATCAAGGAGGTGATGATCTTCCTCCAGGGTGTGGGAGTGTCCACCTCGATCGCGGTGCGCATCTTCAAGCAGTACGGCGAGGGCTCCGTCGACGTCGTGCGCACCGAGCCGTACCGGCTGGCCGACGACGTGTGGGGCATCGGCTTCAAGACGGCCGACACGATCGCGCAGGCCGTGGGCATCCCGCACGACAGCCCCGAGCGGGTCAAGGCCGGCCTGCGCTACACGCTGTCGCAGGCCGCCGACGACGGGCACTGCTACCTGCCCGCCCCCAACCTGGTCGCCGACGCCGTCAAGATCCTCGAGGTGCCTGCCGACCTGACGGCGTCCTGCCTGGAGGAGCTCGTCGCGGAGGAGGGGGTGGTCCGCGAGGAGGTCCCGGCCGGCGAGGGCGGCGAGAACACGGTGCCGGCGATCTACCTGGTGCCCTTCCACCGGGCCGAGCTGTCGCTCGCGGGGACGCTGCGCGGCCTGCTGTCGTCCGGGCACGACCGGCTCGGCGCCTTCGCCCGGGTCGACTGGCCGGCCGCGCTCGGCTGGCTGAGCGGCCGCACCGGCGCCGACCTCGCCCCCGAGCAGGCCGAGGCCGTACGGCTGGCGCTGACGGAGAAGGTGGCCGTGCTGACCGGAGGGCCGGGCTGCGGCAAGAGCTTCACGGTCCGCTCGATCGTGACGCTGGCCCGGGCCAAGCGGGCCAAGGTGATCCTCGCCGCGCCCACCGGCCGGGCGGCCAAGCGGCTGGCGGAGCTGACGGGCCACGAGGCCACGACCGTCCACCGGCTGCTCCAGCTGCGGCCCGGCGGCGACGCGACCTTCGACAGGGACAACCCGCTCGACGCCGACCTGGTCGTGGTCGACGAGGCCTCGATGCTCGACCTGCTGCTGGCCAACAAGCTCGCCAAGGCTGTCGCGCCCGGCGCGCACCTGCTGTTCGTCGGCGACGTCGACCAGCTTCCCTCGGTCGGCGCGGGGGAGGTGCTGCGCGATCTGCTGGCCGCCCCGGAGATCCCCCGGGTGCGGCTGACGCAGATCTTCCGCCAGGCCCAGGAGTCGGGCGTGGTGGTCAACGCCCACCGGGTGAACACCGGGCAGGCGCCGCTGGTGCGGGAGTTCCCCGACTTCTTCCTGTTCCCCTGCGAGGAGCCCGAGGAGATCGCGGCGCTGACGGTCGACGTGGTGGCCCGGCGGATCCCCGCCAAGTTCGGCCTCAACCCGCGGCGCGACGTGCAGGTCCTCGCCCCGATGCACCGCGGCGCCGCGGGCGCGGGCGCGCTCAACGTCGCGCTGCAGGAGGCGCTGACGCCGTCGCGGGAGGGCATGCCCGAACGGCGGTACGGCGGCCGGGTGTTCCGCGTCGGCGACAAGGTGACCCAGCTGCGCAACAACTACGACAAGGGCGCGGCAGGGGTGTTCAACGGGACGGTCGGGGTGGTGACCGGCATGTCTCCGGAGGAGAGCAGGCTCACCGTCCTGACCGACGAGGACGAGAGCGTCGACTACTCCTTCGACGAGCTCGACGAGCTGGCCCACGCCTACGCCGTCAGCATCCACCGCTCCCAGGGCAGCGAGTACCCCGCCGTGGTGATCCCGCTGGCGACCAGCGCCTGGATGATGCTGCAGCGCAACCTGCTCTACACGGCCATCACGCGGGCCAGGAAGCTCGTCGTCGTGGTCGGGTCGCGCCGGGCCCTGGCCCAGGCCGTGCGGACGCGGGGGGCCGGCCGGCGTCACACCGGCCTGACCCACCGCCTCCGCACGCCCTGACGCGGCACTCTTCGAGCGCGGCGCGGTGGCACATCAGCAGCCCCCTCTAAAGGGCGCTCCACGGATGGAGTTCCCACACGCCGCTGCTGACAGGAGTCGGCACCCACAGCTGATCGGCGTCGCCTTGGCTACAGGTGCGCTGGATGACCAGTGCGCCGTTGGCGGTGCTCCCGCCGGCGACCGACATGCACAGTTGGCTGCCGAGGTTCCAGATGTGCCACACGAACTGGTTGCCGTCCACCCGGCCGGCGGCGCTGACGAACCAGATCTGGTCCTTGTTGGTGCTGCACTCCCTCGTGTGCGGGCTCCGTGCCGACACGCAAACGGGTGTTCCACCCCCGTTCCACGACCCGTTCGCGACGGAACGGATGGAACGTCTGCCCGGCGACAGTCGCTGGAGCAGACACAGGAGCGATCATGTTCCATCTGAGACGGGTGCGGCCCGGGCCGCCGCGCGGTGTCCACCGTCGCCGTACAAGCCGGTGGTGGGCGGCGGTCGGGCTCGCCGCCACGATGCTGACCACGTCGGTCGTCGCCGCTCAGCCGGCGTCCGCGGACGACCAGTGGCAGCGGTGCCTGAACGAGTCGTCGGCGTCCCTGTCGTTCGACAAGACGACGGTGAGCTGGCTTGACAGCGCGACAATTCACTGGACCGTGAACGCCGGTCCCGACTGCTGGTGGAACGCCCTCGCCACCTTCAGCGTGGGCGAGGACACCCCGCAGAACAACGACAACGCGCAAGGGGTGATGCTCGGAGTCGGCACGCTTAGCGGCTCGAAGAGCGTGACCCCACTGCGGAACCTGCCGTGGAGGGTATGGGCGACCTCGGCGGTGGGGAAGTTCCCGCTGGCGACCGCGAACATCACGGTCACATATCCGGAACCTCCGCCGGAGGGCGGCCCAGCCGCCGTCCGGATTACCGACAACAGCATCGAGCAGCGGCGGCAGTTCGTCCGGGCGGTCGAGACCCCGGGCACGAAGGTGACCGTGGCCGGCGATGTGAGCCTCGACCTGAGCGGTCTGGACGGGATCACCGTCGCGCCGAACACCTGGATCACGGGCGATCGCAGCGTCAACCCGGCGGGGCCGCTGCTGTTCACCACGACCGAGCCGGGGAGCCTGTTCGTGGTGCCGCGACCGGCCAACCCGGCCCCGCCGTTCTCCCAGGAGGTGATCAGCGGGATCCGGCTGCGGGGTGGGTCGAGCACCGACCCGTTCGACAACATGGGTGAGCAGGACTCCATGGGCATCACGGTGATGAAGCCCAACGTGGAGATCGACCACAACGAGATCTACCTGTGGCGCGGGGCCGGGGTGGAGGTCAAGGAATGCGACGTCGACGGCGCCTGCCCCTCTCCGGACATCCTGCGGAGGCCGGCCCCCGGTGAGCACGCCACCACGGTGTGGATCCACGACAACTACATCCATCACGACCAGCATCCGGCCGGTGACATCTGCTGCGGCCACGCCGCAGGCTACGGCGTCGAGACCAGCCACGGCGGCTGGGCGCTGATCGAGCGGAACGCGTTCGACTACAACCGGCACTCCATCGCGTCCGGCTGGCAGCCCGGCACCGGCTACCTGCTGTACCGCAATCTGATCCTGCCCAACGGCGGAGTCCACAGCCGGGTCGCCTCCACCCACGCCATCGACGTCCACGGCTCCAACAAGGACGACGCCTACGAGAGCGGGGACGCCGGGGAGTACTTCGACGTCGAGTACAACACCGTGTGGAACGTCCACGGACCAGCGGTGAAACTGCGCGGCACTCCCTCGGACGAGAAGGCGGGCAAGGAGGGGATGCAGGTGCGGCACAACGTCTTCGCCCACTGCGGCCTGTTCGTCGGCTTCACCGGCGGATGCCAGTATCCCCCGGCGCTGGTGCAGAACGAGACCGGCATGCACGAGTCGGACACCACGTTGGGCGTTCTCGGCACCACCATCGACGACGCCCGTACCAGCTGCGACTTCGACGGCGACGAGGTCAACGACACCTTCCACGCCACCGGTGTCACCTGGTGGTTCCAGTCGAGCCGGTTGGCCGGCCGGTTCGTGTACCTGTACCAGTCCGCGCTCACCGGCAACCACCTGGTGCTCGGCGACCGCAACGCCGACGGCCTGTGCGACGTGACCGCCGACGGAACCACCGTCCCCACCGACACCTCCGTGGTCGGCACGTCGATAGGCGTCGTGCCGTACGTCCTCGGCTCCACCGAGGCGGCGGCGCGCGCCGCCGTCGTCGCCGCGGGCCTGACGGTCGGTACGGTGACCTACCAGCCCAGCACGACCGCCGCCGGGCTCGTCATCGACCAGAGCCCGCACTGGTGGTACGTGAGGCCGGCGGGCCGCCCGGTCAACCTGGTGGTCTCCCTGGGCCGGGCGACGGTGCCCAACGTGCTCGGCATGGACCAGGGCTCGGCCCAGTGGTACATCGGCGCGGCCGGGCTGAGCGCCGGCACCGTCTCGTACACCAACAACTGCGTATCTCCCGGCTCGGTGCAGGTCCAGCACCCCACGGGCGGCGCCCTGGTGGCTCCCGGATCAACGGTGGACATCACGCTCTCGACCTGCGACACCACCGGCGGTGGCGGGACTCCCGGCGGTGGCGGCGACAAGCCCCCGGTGCGGGAGAAGTAGGGCAGGCCCCTCCCGCGGGAGGCCGGTCGTCGTGCCGGCCGGCCTCCCGCGTGGTGGGCGCGGGGGCGGCGTGTAGACGCAGCGGTGCCCGGTCTTGACCGCGGCGATCAGGATCGCTCCGAGGGCCGGGTTCGCGTCCTGGACCCGGCCAAGGGCCCGTCGAATGGCCTTTCCCACGGCTATGCGGGCGCGTTCGTCGCTGGTCGGGAACGAGCGCACGCGTCCGCCCAGCCCCGTGGCCGTCCGGAGTTGCGCCAGGATCCAGTCGCGCTCCCGGTGGGCTTCGACAGCCCGTTGCTGGTCTCCGATGGCATCGCATCGGGCGATCTCGGTGTGCAGGGCGTCCAGTCGTGCCTTGTAGGAGCTGAGCGCCTGCTGGTCCAGCAGGGCGTGCGACGTCGGGTGGGCGTGGCGGGCCGCCGCGGCGTTCTCGCCGGTCCCGAAACCGATGGTGAGTTCGCCGGCGCCGATGTCCTGCCCGGGGTTGGCGAACAGCACGGCGAGGTACGTCATCCCGACACAGTGGTCGACATACGCGGACAGCGTCTGGAACCGGAGGTGCCAGCGCCGGCCGTGCCGTACGCAGGTGACGTCGTCCGCGTCCGGTGGCGGGCTCTCGGCCTGGGCGTCGCCGGCACCAGGCCCGCTCAGCTCCATCGCGAGCCGGCCGGCCTCGGTCTCGGCCGCCTCGAACTGGTGTCGTGCCTGGGATCGTCGTTCGTCGTCGAGGCAGCGGCTGAGCGCGACCGACAGGCGATGCCGCGACAGTACGGCGGCCGGCCAGTTTCCCAGGGCGATGTCGTCGGAGACCGCGGCACTCAGGTGGCCGACGGCCTCGTCGACGCGGCCGCAGGTCAGGGCGGCCACGCCGAGCGCGTGCCGGACGGATCCGAAGCACGCCACGCCCAGGCCGGCCATGACGGGCAGGTGGGCGTAAGGCTCCAGCTCCTGACAGGCCTCGGACGCCACGTCCTGTTCGCCGAGGAGGTAGGCCGCTTCGACGACCGCATGGATCGTGGCGAGCCGGCTGCTCGATTGCGGGATGGCGGAAAGACCGCGTCCGGTGACGCGTTTGAGCGCGCCGAGCGCCTCCCTGCGTTCGCCGTTCGCGGCAAGGGCTACCGCGAGCGCGGCGAGGTGCGAGGAGTCGGCCAGACCGATCGTCGGTGAGGAGACGAGCTCCCGAAGCAGGGGAATCAGTTCGGCGATCCTGCCTTGGAACCACCGGATGGCCACCATATGCGCGCCGTACCACGCCGGCGCGTCCGCGTCGCCCACGTCGGATCCGAGTTCGAGGCAGTGTTCGGCTCCGGCTTCGGCACGGCTGAAGTCACCTGCCCGGATGTCGAGCATCACGTCGATGGCCGCGACGACGTAGCCGGCCGCGGGGAAGTCGCCCTCTCGCAGCAGGCCGCGCAGTTCGGTGAGGTGCCGGCCGACGTTGGGGTGTCCTTCCAGCAGGAGGTCCACGGTGCGCCACAGCATGCCCATGACCATGTCGCCGCGGCGGCCGGTGCGGACGCTCTCGGCGATGAGCGCGTCCGCGACCTGTGTCCGCAGGGCGGCGTGGTCCGGCCCGAGCAGGCAGTGGTGCAGGAGGTTGAGCGCCTCGGCGACGGCGGTCGGATCCGCGCTCCGGCGAGCTTCGTCCGCGATGGCGCGGATGGACTCGTGCGCCGACCGGCGGTAGTCGGATTCGGCGGCGACGCGCGCACGCAGACGCAACGCCAGCACCGAGTCCGGCGGTGTCGCCGCCAGCGCCCGTTGGAGCCTGTCCTGCATGATGGCGGCTCCGGCGATGCCGCGGTGTTCGTTGATCCACAGGCCCGCCCACCCGAGCGCGGCCACGGCCATGGTGCGGCCGTCGCCGCGTTGTTCGGCCTGCCGGTAGGCCGCGTCGAAGATCTGCCGGCTGCGGTGCGGATCGCCGTCGCTCCATAACGCTTGCATGCCGCGGGACACCAGCGCCGACGGCTCGGCCGTTGAAGGCCCTGAAAGGCTCACCTGAGCGAGGCTCGCAGCCGGCACTGGAATGTCCCTGAAACGCCACTGAAACGGCGAACCATTCGGATGGCCCCGCCGTATTTTGGAGGTGACCCAGCCGAGGGGGCGCGTGGTGGGCTGGGAAGAACGGGAGCTGGGGGCGACAGATGCCGGCGTTGGCGGGGTGCGCTCGACAAGCCGGTGACATACCGGCGAATGCGGCGAACCGGTGAACGCGGACGATGTGCGGGTCCGTCTCCTCGGCCCGGTTGATGTCACGGTGGGCGGTGCGCCGTACCCGTTCACGGGGTTGCGTCGCAAGTCGGTGCTGGCTGTCCTCGCGTTGCAGCCGGGTGAAGTGGTCAGCGCGGAACGGCTCATCGGCGCGGTGTGGGGGGACGACCCGCCGGCGACGGCGGCGAACACCCTGCAGCGGCACATCTCGTTCCTGCGGCAGGCGTTGCGGGGACGTCACACGATCGTGGCCCGGCCGCCGGGGTACCTGCTGGACCTGCCGGTGGAGGCGGTCGACGCCGGCCAGGCCGGCCGGCTCCTGCGTCCGGGCGGGCACGACGGCGACCTCGCCGGCAGGGCGGCTCGGCTGACGGCGGCCCTGCGGCTGTGGCGGGGGCCGTCGCTGTTCGACGTGACCGAGGTCGCCTGGCTGCGTAATCAGGCGCAGCGGCTCGACGAGATCCGGTTGGACGCCGTCGAGCGGCTCGCCGAAGCCCGGCTGGCGCTCGGGGACCACGTCGCGCTGGTGGCCGAGTTGGAGGAGCTGATCGCGCGGTCCCCGTTCCGGGAACACGTGCATCGGCTGCTGATGCTGGCGCTGTACCGGAGCGGCAGGCAGGCCGCGGCGCTGGCCGTCTACCACCGGCTGCGGCAGCTGCTGGGCGACGAGCTGGGCATCGAGCCGAGCTCTGAGCTGCGCGCTCTCGAGGCGGCCATCCTGCGGCAGGATCCGGCACTCGACTCGGCGCCGCCCGTGGTGCAGGCGCAACCGGCCGGGCGGTTACGGGTCGTCCCTGCCCAGCTCCCCCGCGCGGTCGGGGCCTTCACCGGACGGGACGAGGAGTTGGCCTGGCTGCACCGCCACACACCGCCGTACCCCGGCGGCCAGGGCCCGGAGCCGGCGCGGACGGCGACCGTCCTGGTGGTCTCCGGCACCGCAGGGGTGGGCAAGACGGCGCTGGCCGTCCACTGGGCGCACCACGTGGCGGAACGGTTCCCGGACGGTCAGCTGTATGTGGACCTGCGCGGCTTCGACCCCGGGGGCGTCGTGATGGACCCGGTCGAAGCGGTGGACGGATTCCTCGACGCCCTCGGCGTGCCGGGCGACCAGGTTCCCGCCTCGGCGCAGGCGCGGGCCGGCCTGTACCGCAGCGTACTGGCCGGCAAGCGGGTCCTCGTCGTGGCCGACAACGCCCGCGACGAGCGGCAGGTCCGGACGCTGCTGCCCGGCACCCCCGGGAGCCTGGTCGTGGTGACCAGCCGCAACCAACTGCCCGGGCTGGTCGCCGCCGAGGCGGCGCACCCGCTGACTCTCGGCCTGCCTTCCTTCGGCGAGGCGCGGCAGCTTCTCGCCCACCGCCTCGGTGCGCAACGGGTCGACGCCGAGCCACAGGCCGTCGAGGACATCGTCGCCCGCTGCGCCCGGCTGCCCCTGGCCCTGGCCGTCGCCGCCGCCCGCGCCGCGATGGCCCCCGCCCTCCCGCTGGCCGACCTCGCGGCGCAGTTGCGTGACGCCGCCGCCACCCTCGACCCCTTCGACGGCGCCGACCCGGCGACCAACATCCGGGCCGTGTTCTCCTGGTCCTACCACGCCCTCAGCGCCCCGGCGGCACGGCTGTTCCGGCTGCTGGGACTGTGCCCAGGACCCGACATCGCCCCACCCGCGGCGGCCAGTCTGGCGGGCCTGCGGATACGGGAGGTCCAGCCGCTGCTGGCCGAGCTGACCCGCGCGCACCTGCTCACCGAGACCAGGTCCGGCCGCTTCGGCATGCACGAACTGCTCCGCGCCTACGCCGTCGAACAGGCACACGGGCACGACGGCGACGAGCAGCAGGCCGCGGCGCGGCGGCGGTTCCTGGACCACCACCTGCACACGGCGCACGCGGCCACCCTGCTGCTCGCACGCGGACGGGATCCGATCGAGCTGTCTCCACCGGCGCCCGGCGTCACCGCACAGCCTCTGGCCGATCTGCGGGCGGCCCAGGCCTGGTTCGCCTCCGAACGGGACGTGCTGCTCGCCGTCGTGGCCCGCCCACCGGACGGGTTCGACCGGCACACCTGGCAACTCGCCTGGGCTCTGGGCCCGTTCCTGTGCACCGGGGGGTACTGGCGGGACAACCAGCGCGTCCAACGCGCCGCCCTGCGCGCCGCGCGAGGCCTCGGCGACGAAGCCGGACAGGCCCACGCCCACAGCGCCCTCGCCAAGATCCACGACACCCTGGGCGACCTCGCCGAAGCGGAACACCACACCCGCACGGCGCTGCGCCTGTTCGACCACGTCGGCAACAAGGTCGCGCTGGCCGCGACCCACCGCAACCTCGGCGTCGTCGCCGAACGCCGTGGCGACATCCGCCTGGCCCTGACCCACTGCGAACACGCCCTCCAGCTCTACCAGTCCATTGGGCACACACTCGGCCAGGCGTACACCGCCACCACGATCGGCGAGTACCACGGCCTGCTCGGCGACCCTGCGACCGGCCTCGCCTACTGCCGGGAAGCGCTGGACACCTTCCTCACCATCGACGACCTCCCAGGAGCCGCGGCCGCCTGGGACGTCCTCGGCGGCCTGCACTTCAGGACACACGACACGCAGGAGGGCGAGCGCTGCTACCAGCAGGCGCTCGCCCTGTGGCGCCGGCTCGGCGACCGCTTCATGGAGGTCACCACCCAGGCGAACCTCGCCGACAGCCGGCAGCGCGCCGGCGACGCCGACGCCGCCCACCAGGCACGGCGACTCGTCCTGGCCGTCCTCCACGAACTCGAACCCGACGCGGCGGCTCAGGTACGGAGCCGCCTCGACGTGGTGCCGGCCCAGGCGGCCTGCGCCACCGCGTGAGCGGTGAGCCGTCTACGCAGGGTCGATGAGCGTCACGCGTCGCATGACGAGAGTGAGTGCCTTGTCCCTGCGGACGTCCGTCACCTGAGCGTGGCCGCGGCGCGCGACCGCCTCCGCCAGTTCGGCGGCCGACACGCTCAGCCGTTCGGCGTCCGCCACGGCGTCGAGCAGGAGCTGGCTGCGTACGCGTTGGGTCGTGGCCGCGACGAGGTCCGCGTCGAGCTGTTCCGCGGTCGTGGCGGTGGCGGTGGCGGCGAGCTGGTCGGCCAGGGACGTGCCGAGCAGGTGGAGCTCGGCGAGCATCCACTGCCGGCGGTGTTCGACCTCGTCGCGTACCAGCCCCTCGGGCGCGGGTACCGCCGCGGCCTCGGTGAGCCGCCTCAGGGCTTCGTCGCGGGCGGCGCGCAGCCGGGCGGCGTCCTTCGCCTGGTACAGCCGCTCGGTGAGTGCGGCGCGGAGCCCGTCCTCGTCACCTGACAGCCGGTCGGCCTCTTCCCGCGTGGCCATGTGCTCGCGCAGCCCGTCGAGGCACGCCCTGATCTCGTCCTCGGACACCGCGACCGGATCCACCCGGATCACCAGGGACGAGAAGTCCGGGATCGCGATCTCCGGCCGGACGTCGAGCACCGCGGCGAACCGCAGCGGCTCGCCCTCGCCGCAGTCGACGATCTCGACGTCGAAGCGGCCCAGCGGATCGAGCCCGTGTTCGCGGGCCGCCGTCGCCACGAGGTCGAGCAGGGCGGCCTCCACCGCCTGGGGGAGCGTCGGCGCGCCCGCACGCTCGTCGATCGGGTGGAACGGCACCCGGCCGGCGCGGAACCCGGCGAGGCCCACCGTCCCGGGCGACGCCGCGGTACACGTCTCCCGCAGCACCGGCTGGAGCGCCGCCCAGGGCACCTCGGCGTCGAGGCGCACCCGGGCCGGCCCCAGCGTCTGCACTGTGGTGCCGGCGGTCATCGGTTGTCGGCCTTCCCGACCGAGTAGTGCACGGTGGCGCCGGCCGCGACCAGCCTGCCGGCCGGGATCCTCTGGGACACGACCTTCTTTATCTCCTCGGAATCGGAGGTCAGCGTGTCCTTGTCCCGGGACGGCACCAGCCCGAGGCCTCTCAGCTCGCCCTCCGCGACGGCCGGGTCCAGCTTGTACAGGTCGGGCACCTCGACCCCGCCCAGCGACATCGCGAGGTTCACCGTGTCGCCCTCGAACGCCACCTCGCCCGGCTGGGCCGGAGACTGGCTGGACACGGTGCCCACCGGTTGGACGCTGAGCTCCTGGATGACCGTGCCGATCTTCAGGCCCGTTTCGAGGATGAGGCTCTGCGCGACGTCCTGCGTCTGACCGATCAGGTTCGGCATGATGAGGCGCTCCCGGGTGTTCGACGTGCCGGGCACAATCGGAATGTCGGGCCGTAGGGCGCCGGGGGTGGAGAACGCCACCCACGCGTTCCAGACGTCCGCGTTCGCGGCCGTCTGCTGGCGGTGCCAGAGCTGGCCGGCGTGGTCGACACCGAACAGGCGGATCTGGCCCGCGCCGTCCCTGCGGGCGGCCAGTTGCGTCATCCGGGTCTGGCCGGCGTCGAACAGCTGCCACGTGCCCCACGTGTCGCCGCCCGGCGACTGCTGGTAGGTGCGCCAGGCGCGCCGGTCGTGGTCGAGGGCGAACAACGCGATCCGTCCGTCGCCGGTCACGGCCGTGGCGATCTTCGTGAACCGCTGGCCCGACGGGATGGCCAGCGTCGCCCAGTTGGCCCAGACGCCCGCGACGGGGCTTCGGTGCCACAACGTGCCCTTGTCGTCGAGGGCGAACACATGGATCATCCCGTTCTTGTCGGCGACCGCGGCGACCTGGACGAACGCGACGGACAGCTTCCCGAACCCGGTCGACCAGGTGCCCCAGGGCCCGCCGGCGGACTGCTGCCAGATGTGCCAGACGTCGCCGCCGGGCGTGGTGACGAAGACCTCCAGACCTCCGCCCGCCCAGCGGGCCACCGCGATGGACCGGGCGTTGACGTCACCCATGGAGACCCAGCTCGACCATGTGCCGTTGGCCGCCTGCGCGGTGCGCCAGACCCGGCCGAACTGATCGGTGTTCGCCCCGAACAGCTCCACCAGGCCGTCCTTGTCGGCCTCCGCGGCCACCGCGTGCAGCGTGCCCCAGATCGGGAACTGCGCCCAGTTCGCCCACGAGCCGAGTCCCGTGCCGTGCAACCACCAGATCGTCTCGTCCGACTTGGTGCCGAAGACCTCGAGGTTCCCCGCGGTGTTCGCCACCGCCGTGACCGACGTGCCCCACACATCCGGAGTGCCGATGAAGAAAGGCGCCGGAAGCGTCAGGACGGTGTTGCGGTCGCCCTCGTCGCCGGTGCGCGGATGCGGGCGTTCGGTGGGGTCGTTGGCGGCCAGTTCTCTGGCCAGCGACGCGAGCGCCGTGGGCGTGGACAGGTCCCCGCCGTACGCCACCGGCGCCGCGATGTCGATGATCGTCGTGAAGATGGAAATCTTGTCCCGGCCGGCGGCGATCTCGAACAGCCGGCTCTGCACCGGCCAGTCGATGTGCGAAGCGGTGGCCACCTCCCAGAACCCGCCGACGCCCGGCACATGGTTCTGGAGCGAGGTGGTGATCCCTCGCATGTGCGGGACGATCTCGTTGGTGTGGGTGTGACCGCAGACGTACATGATCACGTTGGGGTAGCGCAGCAGCAGCTGTTCCACCGACTTGCCGAAGTAGAAGTCGGGCTCGAACCAGTCGACTTCGTTCGCCGCGTTGTTGTTCAGTGTCCTCAAGGTGTGGTGGGCGAAGACGACGAACAGCTTGTCCTGCACGCCGGCCTGGCGCACCGGCGCACCGTTGCCGTCGTAGTAGAAGGAGCTGTTGGCCTTGAGCTGAGCCTCCAGCCGGTTGAACTGGTCGCCGGGGATTCGCCCGTTGGCCCCGGCGTCGTAGTTGAGCGTGTCCAGCACGATGTACCTGATCGGGCTGCCCGTCGTCGACTCGAACGCGTAGTCGGTGAGGTAGATGTTGGTCCCGTCGGGATGCCGGAACCCGTGACCGAGCGGGCTGCCCGTCGTGTTCCAGTGCTCCGCGGCGAAGTCGTGGTGGTTGAGAATCCGCCGGCGTGAGTCCGCGGCCACCGGCAGGAACTGCAGGTTGTCCACGAACATGTTGAGTGGTCCCGGGTCGTCGGTGTCGGCGGGGAAGGTCACCTCGCCGCTGGTCGCCTGGCTGATCCACGCCTTTCTGCTGTCGGTGGCCAGGCCGGAGATGTCGCGGAGATTCCCGAGCTCGCCCTCGACGAAGGTCGGGTTCACCGGGTAGTTGCCCTGGATCTCCCCGTCGTGGTTGCCCATCACGGCGTACCAGGGCATGCCGAGACCGGTGGAGGTGAACGGCCGGCGCGCGGCGGCCAGCAGCCCCTGGACGATCGGGAAGTTGTACGTGAACCGGTAGAAGTCCGTGCCCCGGTTGTTGAGCCCCTCCGGTGACCAGTAGTGCCGGTCGTGGCCGTTGAAGTTGCCGGAGACGCCGTCCTGCTCCCGGCCGGGCTGCCCGGACTCCGGGCTGATCTGGTGGCCGCCGTCGAGCAGGTCGATGTACCACCGGGTCTCGTTGTACTGCGCGTTGTCGACCATGTCGCCGGTGGCGATGGTGAAGCTGAACGGCAGCCCTGTCATCGGGCCGAACCGCACGTCGCGGACGGCTCTGACCATCGCCTCGACGATGTGGGTGGACAGCATCTCCTGCGGGCGATACGCCGAATCCGTCACCTTGTTGATGGTGCTGCCCAGGTCGGCCCACCGGTCGGTGAACTCCACCCGCGCGGGCGACTTGTCGTCCACGATCTGCATGTCGGTGACCTGGACGAACGCGTCCAGCACGCGCGTCGGCGGCGCGTAGAACACGCCCACCTCGGGGTCGATCCGCAGCAGGTGCGGCTCGCCGGCGTCCTCACGCAGGGTCACGTAATCGGTCCACGTCACCGTGTCCTGACGCTGGTTGGTGCGCACCGTCTTGTCGAGCGTCGTGGTCCCACCGAACAGACCCCGGCCGTTCACCGCCGGCGCCGCATCGGCGTCCGCCGGCGTGACCAGGACCGGGCTCAGCAGGCCGCCCGCGTCCACCGCGGCGGCCAGCACGCCGGCGCCGGCCAGCGCGAGGAAGTTCCTCCGGGATACCGCCATGTTCACTCCCTATGCACATCCGCACGGCGATCCATCGACGTGAATGGCGTTCCACCCGTTCCACGCCGCGCCCGCGACCGGTGGAACGGCGGTGGAACGCGGTGGAACGCCCGCTGTGCGGAGCGGTTCCCGGCACGGGGCCGGACGAGAGCGCGCCCGCGCCGCCGGAGCGGATCAGAGACCGCCTCAACCGGACAGCCGGCCCGGGCGGTGCGACGCGGCGCCGGGCTACGAGGAGGAGACCTCGGCGAGGCGGCGGGCGAGGTAGCGCCGTTCGGTCTCGGTCGGGGCCAGCGCGAGGGCGTCGCGGTAGGCCGCCGCGGCCTCGGCCGGCCGGTCGAGCCGGCGGAGCAGGTCCGCCCGGGTGGCGGGCAGCAGGTGGTAGCCGTCGAGCCCGCCCGAGCGCGCCAGCCGTTCGACGAGCGCGAGCCCGGCGGCCGGGCCCTCAGCCATGCCGACGGCGACCGCGCGGTTGAGCTCGACCACCGCCGACGGGACCAGGCCGGCCAGCCGGCCGTACAGGGCCGCGATCTGCGGCCAGTCGGTGGAGGCGGCGTCCGGCGCGGCGACGTGGCAGGCCGCGATGGCCGCCTGGAGCTGGTACGGCCCGGGCCTGCCCCGCCGCAGGGCACCCTCCAGCAGGGCGAGCCCCTCGTCGATCGCCACGCGGTCCCAGCGGGATCGGTCCTGGTCCTCCAGCAGGACGAGGTCGCCGGCCGCGTCGACCCGGCTCTCACGCCGGGCGTCGTGCAGGAGCATGAGCGCGAGCAGGCCGGTCGCCTCCGGCTCGTCGGGCATCAGCCCGGCCAGCACGCGGGCCAGGCGGACGGCCTCGGCGCACAGCCCGCGGCGCACCAGGTCGGCGCCGCCGCTCGCCGAGTAGCCCTCGTTGAACAGCAGGTACAGCACGGCGAGCACCGCCGCCATGCGATCGGGCAGCAGGTGGGCCGGCGGCACCCGGTAGGGGATGCCGGCGTTGCGGATCTTGCGCTTGGCCCGGACGATCCGCTGCGCCATCGTCGGCTCGGGCACGAGGAACGCCCGCGCGATCTCGGCGGTCGTGAGCCCGGCCAGGGTGCGCAGGGTGAGCGCGATCCGGGCCTCGAACGGCAGCGCCGGGTGACAGCAGGTGAAGATGAGCCGCAGCCGGTCGTCCCCGACGCCGTCGTTCTCGGGGCTCCCGGCGTCCTCGCCTTGTGTGGGCAGGGGGATCGGGTCGTCCGCGCGGTCCATGAGCGCCACCTCCCGCAACTTCGCCGCGCCGACCGCGTCGCGGCGCAGACGGTCGATCGCCCGGTTGCGGGCGGTGGTGGTGAGCCAGGCGCCGGGGCGGCGAGGGACGCCGTCGCGGCCCCACCGTTCGAGCGCGAGCGCGAAGGCGTCCTGCGCGCACTCCTCGGCGAGATCCCAGTCTCCGGTCACCCGGATCAGGGTGGCCACGACCTGCCCCCACTCCTCACGGAAGGCGGCGCCGACGGCCGCCTCGACCTGCCCACCCGTCCCGTCCAGACCGGCCTCGCCTCCTCTCGCGGCGCCCCGGGGGGCCGGCGGCGTGTCCCGCCGGCCCCTGCCGGTGCTCTCGGTGCTCTGGTCCACCGTCTCACCGACGTACGACAGTTCGCGAAATCGACGTCCGGGAGGCGACGGTCACAGGGACGTCGACGGTCACAGGGACGAGGTGTAGGTCACCATGGAGGGCTGGTCGACCAGAACCCCGGCCTTCCAGCAGGCGACGTCGCGGACCACGGCGGCGCCGCCCGAGGTGCCCCAGCGGGTCAGCAGGGTGCAGAACTCCGGGCCGGGTCCGTAGGCCGTGACCTGGACGTCGTCGGGCAGCACGCCGACCGAGGGGAACAGCACGAGCCGCTCGCCCGTCCCCGCCGTCTGGACGGTGTTGACCCCCGACTGGGAGTTGTAGTTGACCCCCGGAGGGACCGGCGCGTACGGGCCGGGGTTGGCGGGGGTGTTGTCGAAGGTGTAGGCGAAGTTCTTCGGCGGGATGGCGGCCCCCGTGATCGCCCGTTCCCGCTGGTAGGTCAGGGTCCACCCGGTGTCGAGCGGAGTGGCGGTCGCGTCGTGGCAGCGCACCTGGATCTTCTGCGCGCCCGGCGAGGGCGACCAGGCCGCCGCCTTGCAGCGGGCCGGGACGCTGGAGTTCACCGCTGTGACCTGGATGTTCCCGGCGTACGTCGAGGACCCGAGGCCGGGCAGCAGGACGGTCCACACGCCGGTGGAGGTGGGCGTCACGGTGTTGACGGCGAGGGCGGAGTTGTACTGCCAGGCGACCGCGGAGCCGTCCCAGAAGACGTACCCGAACGCTTTCGGCGCGGGCAGCGGGCCGCTGCTGGAGGAGAAGACGATGGAGAACGGCGTGAACGTCGGGACGCCGCCGTACTTGTGGCACCGGACGGCGACGATCTCGTCCGCCCCGGCGGCCCACCACTTCTCGGCCTGGCACCAGATGGGCGCCGCGGCGGCGGCCGTGACGTGGACGACGCCGCCCGTGGAGAGGGCGATCTGGGGGAACTTCACCAGCACCTCCCCGACGCCGCCCGGGGAGACCTGGACGGAGAACCCGGGCGGCCAGCTGCCCGCCTGACGGGCCGGGTCGGGAATGCCGGCCGTGGTGTCCACGAAGGCGAAGCCCCAGCGGTCGGGCACGGCCGCCCCGGCCCCCGCCGGTACGGCGAGACCGGCGGCGACGAGCGCGAGCATGACGAGTAACCGTGTGAGCACGTTCCGTAGTGGTCGCATGTCGTCCTCCATGCAGGTCGGGCTCCGTGGCCGGGAGCGGTGGTGCCGGGCGTACACGTGCCGCGTCCCCGGCTCACGCCGGGGCCGGTCCGCGGGGGTTCGCGGGCGGTCGCGGGGCATCCCGGTGGTTCAGGGCGCTTCGCAGTGGTTCGCGATCGGCCGCAGCGGTTCACGGCGATTCACGGTTGTTCACTGCGGTTCACGGTGGTTCACTGCTGTTCGCGAGCGGAGGGACGCGGCGCCGGGGAGATCACACCACCGTCCCGGCCCTGTGATAACCCGGCGATCGGCGGCTGAGAAGACCCAACCTTTCTGCGGGCGACCAGGTCGCGGCACCGCGCACGTCCGAAAAGCCGCCGTCAGAACGCGGGTGCCGGTCCGGGCACGGTTCGACCGGGGACGAACGGTCGCGCGCCTAGCGTCGTCGGCGTGAGACATCATCCGCCCGTCCTGGAGGACGGCACGTGGAGGGTGGTCCGGCACGCCGACGTGCGGGACGTGCTGGCCGACCCTCTCTTTCAGGTTCCCGCCGTCCCGCCCGGCGACGAGGACGGCCACGAGGGCGGCCACGAGGGCGGCGGCATGGCCTGGCTGCGGGGGGCGGTGAGCAGGTTCAGCAACGGCGCCGAGCACGCCCGCCGCCGCTCCCGCGCGGTGGCGCTGCTCGCGCCCCTCGACCCGGCGGAGCTGGGCGGCCAGGCGCGGGCCGAGGCCGAGGAGGCCCTGGCCCGCCCGGGTCGCGTCGACGTGATGGCGCTGCTGGCCCGCCGGGTCCCGGTCGGGGTGCTCGCCGTCCGCCTGGGCGTCCCGGCCGTACGGCGGGAGGAGGCCGTCGCCGCGGTGACGGCGATCGCCGCCGCCTACCACCCCGGCGGGGAGCGGAACGCCGCCGCCGACGCGGCCGTGGCCTCCCTCGCGCGTCTGCTTGGCGGGCCAGACCGGGAACGGCTGGCCGCGGTGGCCGGGCTGCTCGTCCAGGCGTGCGACGCCACCGCCGGGCTGATCGGGAACACGCTGGCCGCCGTCCTGCGCCCGCCGGGAGAGGCGGCGCCGTTCAAGGAACCGGCGGTCGAGGCTCCGGCGGTCGAGGCTCTGCTGGCCGAGACGATGCGCCACGACCCGCCCGTACGGCTCACGCGGCGGGTGGCGGCGCAGGACGCCACGGTGGGCGGTGTGGCCGTGCCGTCCGGGGCCGTGCTTGTGCTGGACCTGGCGGCGGCCAACCGGGATCCGGCGGTGTTCCGCGACCCGGACCGGTTCGACCCCGGACGGTTCGGCGCGGACGGGCTCCCCGCACGCGACGGGGCGGGACATCTGGGGTTCGGGAGCGGCCCGCGGGCGTGCCCGGGGGAGCGGATCGCCCTCGCACTGGCCGCGGGGGTCGTGTCGGCGGCGCTGGGGCGGACCCCGGCCGAGACCGCGGTGACCTACGAGCCGTCGCCGAACCTGCGCGTGCCCGCCCGCCTGGAGTTGGAGGAATGCCCATGACCATCGATCAGACTGATCGGTTCGCCCGTTTCCTGGCGCTGCACCACGGCGACCGGCCGCTGGTGCTGCCCAACGCCTGGGACCACGCCTCGGCCGCCGCGCTGGCCGCGGCCGGGTTCGCCGCCGTGGGGACGACCAGCCTCGGGGTCGCCGCGGCGGCCGGCAAGCCGGACGCGGCGGGCGGCACACGGGAGGAGACCCTCGCCCTGGCACGCCGGCTGGGCGGCCTGCCCGTGCCCTTCACGGTCGACATCGAGGGCGGCTTCGGCGACAGCCCGGAGGAGGTGGCCGCGTTCGCGGCGGAGGTGGCGTCTGCGGGCGCGGCGGGGGTCAACATCGAGGACGGACTCCCCGACGGGACGCTGTCCGGCCCCGACGGCAGGTGCGCGGCGATCGCCGCGATCAAGGTCGCGGTGCCCGGCCTGTTCGTCAACGCCCGTACGGACACCTTCTGGCTCAATGCCGGGGGACTGTCCGAAACCGTCGCCCGCGTCCGGGCCTTCGCCGATGCGGGGGCGGACGGGGTCTTCGTCCCCGGCGTCGCGGAGGAGCCGGACATCCGGGTGATCGTGGAGGCGGTGGCGCTGCCGCTGAACGTGTTGTTCCTGCCCGGCAGGCACACGGTGGCGGGGCTGGCGGCCCTCGGCGTTCGCCGGATCAGCACCGGATCGCTGCTGTTCAGGGCGGCATTGGGGGCGGCGGTCGCCGCCGCGAGGGCCGTCGCCGAGGGCGGGGACACGCCCGGCGGCCTGCCGTCGTACGGAGAGGTGCAGGCACTCGCGGGTGCGCCCGCTGACTAAACTCTTGATCGAGTTTTACGCGAACCTTACCCTCTCCATACGCAGATGTCCCCTGCCCGCTACCGAATCGTGATCCGACTCCTGGGGAAATTGCACATATAAGAGGCAACCGCGAATAAGGTCTTAGGGTGCCCTTTGCGCCCATGGGGGAGAGGTTGTGCTGAGGACTGACGTTCGTTCGAGATTGCCGATCGCCGGTGTCGCCGTCGCCATGGTCGCGGCGCTGTCGGCGTGCTCCGGCGGGTCGGACGCGCCCGGGTCGCCGGGGGGCGGCGCCGGGGGCGACAAGCCGGCGGTCCCGACGCCGGTCATCAAGATCAGTCCTGCGTCGGGGACCGCGAAGGTGCGGCCCGACAAGACCGTGGTCGTCACCGCGTCCAACGGCTCGCTGCAGGAGGTCACGGTCGAGGCGGACGGCGAGCAGGTCGAGGGGGAGTTCGACGCCGCCCACACGAAGTGGACCTCCAAGAAGCCGCTGAAGCCGTCCGCCAAGTACACGGTGTCGGCCAAGGCGTCCGGCGACGGCGGCCCGGCGACGGCGAGCAGCCGGTTCAGCACGCTCACCCCCAAGCTCAAGCTGGCGGTGGCGGACGTCACCCCCGGCCTCAAGGGGGAGACCGTGGGCGTCGGCATGCCGATCATGGTGACGTTCAACCAGAACGTCCAGGACAAGGCCGCGGTGGAGCAGGCTCTTGAGGTGCAGGCGGAGAAGCCGGTGCCGGGCGCGTGGCGGTGGATCAACGACAAACTCGCCATCTACCGGACGGCCAAGTACTGGCCGGCCCACCAGAAGGTGAAGTTCGTCGCGCATCTGGAGGGCGTGCACGCCGGGCGCGACATGTACGGCGTCGAGGACCACAGCACGACGATCAACATCGGCGCGGCCTGGGTCAGCTCGGTCAACACGAAGACCCACATGATGGTCGTCAAGCGTGACGGCAAGACCGTGCAGACCATGAAGATCAGCGCGGGCAAGGGCACCACCCGCGAGTACACGACCACCAGCGGCGTCCACCTGACCATGGAACGCGGCAACCCGGTCACGATGATCTCCCCGGGCAAGAAGGAGGGCGACCCCGGGTACTACAAGGAGGTCGTCAACCACGCCGTGCGCATCTCCAACAGCGGCGAGTACGTGCACAGTGCGCCGTGGTCGGTCGGCTCCCAGGGCATCGCCAACGTCAGCCACGGCTGCGTGAACGCCCGGCCCGACCAGGCCAAGTGGTTCTACGACCACTTCCACCGGGGCGACGTCGTGAAGATCGTCGGAACCAGCCGGATCCTCGAGTGGAACAACGGCTGGGGTTTCTGGCAGATGCCGTACAAGCAGTGGAAGAAGGGCAGCGCCCTGGAGTCCTGACGGCTCAGCCGGGCACGATTCTCCGGACGGCCTCGGCGACCAGCTCGTCCACACGCTCCCCGGGGATCACCTCGGGGAGCGTCAGTCGTTCCAGGATCAGCCAGTTGAGGGCCAGGTAGAGCAGCACGACGGTGGTGGCGTCGCCGGGCAGCCCGGTTCCCAGGTGGAACTCGACGTTGCCCTGAAGGTCGGCGCCGATGACGCCGGTCAGCACCTCCCGCAGCCGCGGCCGCCGGGTGGCCTCCAGTCGCAGCTCCACCAGCGCCAGGTAGCCCGAGCGGAACTCCGTCACGCGGGCCACCAGGTCGCGCATCAGCTCGATCACCCGGTCGCGGTCTCGCGGTCCCTCCATGGCCGCCGTGATTCCGGCCGCGTCCGGCCGCAGCCGTTCGTAGACCCGGCCGCCCGCCTGGGTCAGCAGGTCGTCGCGGTCGCCGAAGTAGTTCGACGCCGTCCCCGTGGGCACGCCCGCCTCGGCGTCGACGGCGCGGAAGGTCAGCCCCCGCGACCCCTCCCGTGCCAGCACCTCGATCGCCGCGTCCAGCAGGGCGGCGCGACGGGCCGCGTTCTGGCGCATGGAACCTCCTTGACGCCACTCCAGATGTAGTACTACGTTCGCACCACTTCAAGTGTAGTGCTTATGAGGAGTCGTAGTGCGAGAACTGACCTACCTTGTCGCCGCCACCCTCGACGGGTACATCGCCGCCCCTGACGGGAGCTTCGGCTTCTTCCCCTTCGAGGGGGAGATCCGGTCGGCGATCCTGGCCGAGTACCCGGAGACCATGCCGGTCCACGCCCGCGGGCCGCTGGGCCTGGACGGCGTGCCCAACCGGTGTTTCGACACGGTGCTGATGGGCCGGGCCACCTACGAGCCCGCCCTGTCGGTCGGTGTGACCAGCCCGTACGCGCATCTGCGGCAGTACGTGTTCTCCCGCACGCTGTCGCAGGCGGATCCGGCGGTGCCGGTCGTCGCGGAGGATCCGGTGCCGTTCGTCCAGCGCCTGAAGAAGGAGGACGGCGCCGGGATCTGGCTGTGCGGGGGAGGGAAGCTGGCGGCGGCGCTGCTTCCCGAGATCGACCGCCTGGTCGTCAAGCGGCACCCGTTGGTGATCGGTTCGGGCGTCCCGCTGTTCGACGGACCGTTCGGCCCGGTGCGCTTCGCGCCTGAAGGCACCCGCGCGTTCGCCGGCGGGGAGACGATCGAGGCCTACCGGCGGGTCTGAGTGGCCGGGGCCGCTACCGCAGTCCCCACTCCATGAGGGCGAAGGCGCCGACGATCTTCAGGGCCACCAGGGCGATGACGACACAGAACACGATCAGCGCCGGGCGGTGCTCGAAGTGCTTGCCCTCCTTGAGCGGCGGCCGCTTGGCCACCCGCTCGGCGATGCGCTCTTCGATCGGTTTGCGATGGAACATGTGGTCATGATACGGGTCGCGTCGCTCGTTCCCGCGGAGCGGGCCCTACGCTCGGACGCGTGATCGACACCGTGGTGACGACCGAGACCGGGCGGGTCCGGGGACAGGACCTGGGCGGCGTCGTCTCGTTCAAGGGCATACCGTTCGCGGCGCCGCCGGAGGGTCCGCTGCGCTTCCGGCCGCCGGCGCCGGCGGCGGCGTGGGACGGCGTGCGCGAGTGCGCCGCGTTCGGAACGGCGCCGCCCCAGCTTCCGCCCCGGCCCGGGGTTCCGCCGGTCTGGCGGCCGGAAGACGGCCTCGACTGCCTGACGCTGAACCTCTGGACGCCCGGCCTGGGCGCCGCCGGGCTTCCCGTCGTCGTCTGGCTGTACGGGGGGCTGTGGAAGCACGGGTCCTCGGGCATGCCGCAGTACGACGGGGCCACGCTTGCCGCCTCGGGAGTGGTGGTGGTGACCGTCAACTACCGGGTCGGCTTCGAGGGCTTCGGCCACATCCCGGGCGTCCCGGACAACCGGGGGCTGCGCGACCAGATCGCCGCCCTGGAATGGGTGCGGCGGAACGTCGCGGCCTTCGGCGGCGATCCCGGGCGGGTGACGGTGGCCGGCCAGTCGGCGGGCGCGGCGTCGGCGGTGCTGCTCGCCGGAGCCCCGGCGGCCGCGGGCCTGGTGCGCAGGGTGATCGCTCAGAGCGTGCCCGCCGGCCTGCGCGGGGCCGCCGAGGCCGAGGCGGTCACCGCCGCCGTCGCGGCGGCGGCCGGCGTCCCGCCCACGTGGGAGGGGCTGGCGGCGCTGCCGCCGGAGGCGATCCTCGCGGTCCAGGACGCCCCGCTGGCCGGCGACGCCGGGCCGATGACCGCGTTCGGCCCGGTCGTGGACGGAGACCTGGTGACGGGAGCGCCGTGGCAGGCCGTCCTGGCCGCACGCGAGGTGGACCTGATCTGCGGATTCACCCACGAGGAGTACCTCGGCCACGGCCCGCTGCCCGATCCCTCGACGCCGCCGGAGGCCGTGGCCGCCGCGCTCCGGCTCGGCGACGGGGCCGCCGCCGCGTACCGGGAGGCCCTGGGAGGCGAGGCGGTCCTCGCGATGCTGTCCGACGCGCTGGTGCGGATGCCGAGCCTGCGCACGGCGGAGGCGCACGCGCGCGCGGGCGGGCGCACCTGGCTGTACGACTTCGCCTGGCGCGGCCCGGCGGGGGCGGGTCACGGGGTGGACGTGCCGTTCGTGTTCGGCGACGGCGGCAGCCGCTTCGCCGCGCGGGTCCTCGGCTCGCCGCCGCCCGCCGGTTTCGCCCCGCTGTCCGCCCGGGTCCGCGCGTCCTGGGCCGCGTTCGCGGCGACCGGCGACCCCGGCTGGCCCCGCTACGACCTCGACCGCCGCCGTACGCGGATCTGGGACGACGACCCTCATGACGCCGACGACCCGCTAGCGGTGTCTCGGCGGATCTGGGAGACGTGCGATCCTTCCCTATAATTCCCTATCGAACTGCAAACAGGGAGCGATACGGTAGGTTGCGGTATGACGGCGAGCGTTGGAGGAGTGCCGTGCCGCATCAGCCGTACTCGGTGGAGCAGGTGGCGAACCTGCTGGGCCTGCACGTCAAGACCGTGCGCGGATACGTACGCGACGGCAGGCTCAAGGCCGTCCGCATCGGCAAGCAGTACCGGATCGCGCGGGAGGACCTGGAGGCGTTCACCGGTCACCCGGTCGCGCCGCCGGCGGCCGAGAGGGCGCGGCGCGCGCGGCACGCCGAGGTGTCGAGCGTCGTCCAGGTGGACGCGATCAGCCGGGAGGAGATGAGCCGGCTGACCAACACGCTCATGGCGGTCGTCGCGGCTCCCCACGACGGCGACGAGCGGCTGCGCGTGGAGTCGATCTACGACGAGGAGCGCGCCGTCCTGAAGATCATCGTCATCGGGGGCCTCACCGTCAGCGCCGACCTGTTCAGGATCGTGACGACGCTGCTGGAGGACCGGCGATGACCGGCGTCTACCGATCGGACGAGGGCGCCCGCGCGGTGCGGGAGGGCTACCGGGCGTTCCTGGAGCGCTGGCCGGTGCCGAGCGAGCACCTGCGGATCCCGACGCGGCAGGGGGAGACGTTCGCCGTCGCCTGCGGGCCGCCGGAGGGGCCGCCCGTGGTGCTCCTGCACGGCTCGGGCGCCAACAGCGCGATGTGGATGCCGGACGTCGCGGCCTGGTCGTCGCGTCTGCGCGTCCACGCGGTGGACGTGATCGGCGAGCCGGGCCTGAGCGCGCCGTCGCGCCCGCCGCTCGGCTCGGACGCGTACGCGCAGTGGTTCGACGACGTGCTGGACGGGCTGGGGCTGGCGCGCACGGCCGTGGTCGCGGTATCGCTGGGGGCGTGGCTGGCGCTCGACCACGCGATCCGCCGCCCTGGCCGGGTGACCCGGCTGGCGCTGCTCAGCCCCGGCGGGGTCGGCCGTCAGAAGATCGGCGTGCTGCTGGCGGCGCCGGCGCTGCTGCCGTTCGGGCGGTGGGGGCGCCGCCGCCTCCTGCGCCTGGCCCTCGGCCCGGTCGCCGTACGGCCGGAGGCCGCGGGGCGCGAGTACGGCGCGTTCGTGCTGCTCGTCCACCGGCACTTCCGGCCGCGCCGCGACCGGCTGCCGGTCTTCGGCGACGAGGCGCTGGCCGGCGTCGCGGCGCCGATGCTCGTGGTCGCGGGCGGGCGGGACGCGATGCTCGACTCCCATGACACCGCGCGGCGGCTGGGGCGCGCCGTCCCCGGCGCCGACGTACGACTCCTCCCGGAGGCGGGGCACCTGCTGCCCCGCCAGACCGAGCCGATCCTCGGCTTCCTGCTGGAGGGCGTCGACGTCCCCGCCGGAGCCTGAGCACCACGTCATGAACCGGCGGCTATCCGCCCAGCAGGCGGTCGAGGTGGTGGTCGAGCACGGCCGCGGCGCCCTCGGCGGAGCGCTGCCCGACGGCGACGTCGACGCCGAGGGCGGTGGCCAGCGTCCAGCAGATGTCGGCCTCCATCCGGTCGTCCCGTTCGCCGTCGCCCGCGTTCCCGCGTGCGGCGCGGGCGGCGGCGATCAGGTCGGCGGTGAAGGACAGCAGGTGCTCGTCCGGTGGGGCGAGGACTCGCGTCATCTCCGGGTCGGACATGGTGCGGCCCAGGACGGCGAGGGAGAACCGGAGGAGCCGGGTCCCCTCGGCGTCCAACCCGATGAGTGCGCGCAGGCACGTGCGGAGCACGTCCTCGGGGGTCGCCGCGCCGATCGCCCCGATGGTCTGCGCGACGCGGGCGTCGACCGCCTGTACGGCCCGGCGGAGGGCGTCGCGGACGAGCTCCTCCATCGAGGGGTAGTAGTGCTGCACCTGCCCCATCGACACGCCCGCCTCGGCCGCGACCTTGCGCAGGCTCACGCCTTCGAGACCGTCGCGGACGGCCAGGGCCCAGACGGCGTCGACGAGACGCGACCTGCGCGCCTCGTGGTCCACGACTTTCGGCATGTCCTCCCGTCCTCCGACCGGTCGCCATGCGACCGCATCGCACAGCCTCTCACACCTCTTTTACAATGCGAATGCATTGCATCCGGACCGGTGAGGGCGGTTCTGGCGCTCCCGGCGGGCTGCATCGCGCGTTCCGCTGGCGCGGCGCTCGGATGCTGTCCTACGGTGCCTGCGCCGGGACTGCTCGCCGTGCGTGGGGAGCAGTGCCGGCGGTGTCCAGACGGAGCGACCGCTCCGGCCATCGGTGAGGGGCGCCGCGGGCGTCACAACCGTGAGGAGAAGGCGTGAAATACCTGCTCATCATCCATAACAACCCCGCGCTGATGGACGCGCTGCCCCAGGAGGAGCTCGAGGCGATGATGAACGCCCACGAGCCGTTCCAGCAGAAGCTCAGGGAGACGGGGGAGCTCGTCGGCTTCGCTGCGCTGGCCGGTCCGTCCGACAGCCGGGTGATCCGCGTCAAGGACCAGGTGCCGGCCGTGACCGACGGGCCGTTCCTGGAGGCCAAGGAGTACCTGGCCGGCTTCTACGTGGTCGACTGCGCCGGCGACGAGCGGGCCGCCGAGCTGGCCGGGCTCATGCCCGAGGCCCGCTACCAGGGCGTCGAGGTACGGCCGGTGGTCGACGAGTCAGGCCTGGGAGCCTGACGCCAGGCCGCGGGCGGCGGGGTCAGGGCGTGGCCGTGACCCCGCCTTCCGCGGGCTCGGAAGGGCGGGCGCCCACGCGGTAGGGGTCGCGCAGCGCGCGGCGCGCCAGCGGCCCGACGGGCGCGACCGCGGCCAGCAGGATCGCCGCCAGCACCAGCCAGCCCACCGCGTGGAGGCCGGTGAGCAGGGTGGTCACCACGGCGGGGCCGAGCGCGACGGTCGCCGCCTCGGTGGTCGCGGTCACGCCCTGGTACTGCCCCTCGGCGTCGCGGGCCATCAGCCCGAGTGACAGCCCCCACTGGGCGGCCACGTAGTACAGCTCCCCGACGACGTGGACCCCCACTCCCGCCAGGACGACCGCCAGCGCGACGAGCGGGGAGCCGGGCCAGGCCGCCAGGGCGAAGACCGCGCAGCAGGCGGCCAGCGCCAGCCCGGACACGCGGGCCGAGCGCACGGCCCCCGGGACGTCCGCCCCGCGGCGGCTCACCCGGACCTGGAACAGTGCGATGGCGGCGGAGCTGAGCACGACGGCGAGGGCTGCGGCCCACAGCGGCGCGGAGGTGTCGCCGGCGATCCACAGCGGCAGCCCGGTGGACAGCAGCGCCCAGCACAGCGCGAGCAGCGTGGTCGACCCCATGACGGCGACGTACGGCAGGTCGCGGACGGCCTGGGTGCCGGCGCGGCGGCGCTCGGCGGGCACCGGAGGCACGCCGGGCACGGTCACGGTGATGGCGGCGGCCGCCAGGAACGTCGCGGCGTTCAGCAGCACGGCCGCCACGAAGACGGGCCGGCCGCCGACGGCCAGGACGAGCGCGGCCGCTCCCGCGCCGGCGGCGTAGGCGATGTGCTGCACGACGCGTGACTGGGCCAGCGTGCGCAGCCGCCGGTCCCCGGGGACGAGCCCGTACACGAGCGTCACCCGCACGCCCGATCCGGAGCTCTGCACGGCGGAGAACAGCGACTGCACGAGCAGCAGCGTCCAGAAGTCGTGGACGAGGACGTAGGCGGCCATGCACAGGCCGCGCAGCACGATGACGACGACGAGCACCTCGCGGGGGCCGCGGCGGTCGGCGAGCACGCCGACGGGGGTGGCGGCGAGCAGCCCGGCGGCCCCGCCGAGCCCGACCGCGATGCCCATGGCCTCGGCGGGGATGCCCTGGATCCGGGTGAAGAAGATGGCCCACAGGCTGAACCAGAGCCCGTCGCCGAAGCCGGTGACGGCCTGCGCGGCCAGCAGCCGCCGCACGATCGCGGCCGTCGCGGGGGCGTCCTGCCCCGCCGGGGTCATCCGCGCCATCGCGGCACCTCCGGCAGAGCGCCGGCGGGGGCGACGGTGAGGCCGGTCCCGGGGGAGCGGCCGGTCAGCCAGGCCAGCAGCGCCCGGCAGGTGCCGGTGACCAGCGGCCCCTCCCCGAAGGCGACGGACAGGTCGTCGTCGGTGGCGGCGACGCGCACCCTCGGGCGGTCGGCCGGATCCCGGCCGGCGAAGTCGCGGGCCACGCGGCGGCACTCCCAGGCGGCGTACCACCCGGGCCAGTCGCCGGGGGTGTAGCAGGCGTCGAGGTCGACGTGGTGGATCTCGAGCTCGCGCAGCAGGCTCGGCGGGACGCGGTGGGCGGGGCCACGCGAGCCGCCCAGCCAGGTGACCTCGCGGTCCCAGGCGCCGGGCGGGTGGTCGCGGATCGCGGTGAGGGCCGCGCCTGTCGCCGCCCGCAGCCTGTCGGCGAGTGCCGGGGCGGGCAGGGCGGCGTCGCGCTCGATCTGCCCGGTCCGCTCGTCCTCACCGGCGTACTGGGGGATCGGCAGCCCGGTTCGCGCCGCGACCAGCAGCCGCACCCGCGACTCGGCCGCCCCGGCGATGTGGGCCAGGACGTGCGCGCGGGTCCACCCGGGCAGCAGCGACGGCCGCCGCACGGCCGTCTCGTCCAGCGCTCCGGCGGTGGACAGCAGCCGGCGGACGCTCTCGGTGAGCGGGCCGAGCAGCGCGACCCCGGCGGTCTCCGTGGCCGTACCGCGATCCTTCGTGTGGGGAGCGTGAGGGGGCATGGGTGTCCTCCTTCCTGGACACGCCGCGCCTACCCGCCCCCGCATCGACTAATCACGCATTCCTGAATGGTGACCGCGACGTCAGGCCCGGCTCCGTCCGGGAAGCAGGACGCGCACCACGGCGGCGGTCCCCGCCACCACTGCGACGGCCGTCAGGACGGCGACGGCGTGCGCGTACGCGCCGGACGCCGACACCGAGACGGCGGACTGGAATCCGCGCACCGCCCAGTAGCCGGGGGTGGCGGGGGCGAGGTCCGCGACCCACCCGGGCAGCCCGTCCAGCGGGACCAGGGCGCCGCTGAGCCCCATCATGATCATGGCACCGATGTCGGCGACCGCGCCGAGCCGGCCGCGGCTGCGCAGCCACGCGCCGAGCGCGAGCCCGACGGCGGTGACGCACGACGACCAGGCCAGCCAGAGCACCGGCAGCCTCCACCCGCCCGCGGCCAGGTCGAGGCCGAACCACCAGGCCGCCTCGGCGAAGAGCAGCCCCTGGAAGACCACGAACAGCGCGAGCAGCGGCAGCGCCTTGCCGGCGAGGATGGCGGCCGGCCCGGCGGCGCAGGCGCGCAGGCGGGCCCAGGTGTGCCAGTCACGCTCGGCCAGCAGTTGCTCCCCGGCCACGTCGAGGGCGAGCAGGGTGAACATCACCGCGGTGCCGCCGGCGGCGTTGAGCACGCCCGAGGTCCCCGGCACGGCCAGCCGCTCGTAGATCGGGTGGACGACCACCATGAGGACCGCCGACATCACGGCGTACGCGACGAGGGTGCCGGGGTCGCGGGCCAGCAGGACGACGGTGTGGCGGGCGACGACGGCGGTGTCACGCAGCACTGCGGGCCTCCCGGGTGGCGAGGTGACGGTAGAGGTCGTCGAGCGTCGGCTCGGCGATGTCGACGCCGCGCAGCCGCGCGGCGTCCGGTCCGAGTCCGGCCAGCACCCGCGCGGCTGCCTCAGCGGGACGCTCGGCGGTGACGACCACGCTGTGCTCGCCGTCGCTGTGCTCGCCGTCGCTGTGCTCGCCGTCGCTGTGCTCGCCGGGGGCCGGTGTGAGGGCGGCGGGCGGCGGGCCGTCGAAGCGGAGGACGGCCCTACCGGGCAGCCCGGCCAGCAGGGCGGCCCGGGAGCCGCGTGCGATCACCCGGCCTGCGGCGGCGACGGCGAGCGTGGCGTCCAACTCGACCAGCTCCGGCAGGTAGTGCGTGGTGTAGCAGACCGCGGCGCCCTCGGCGGCCCGCGCGCGCACGACGGCGAGCAGGTCCAGGCGGGTGTCCGGGTCCGCCCCGACGGTGGGCTCGTCGAGCAGCAGCACCGGCGGACGGTTGAGCAGCGCGGTCGCGGTCTGGGCACGCCGCTGCTGCCCGCCCGACAGCCGCCCGGCCGGGCGGTCGAGCACCTCCCGCAGGCCGAGCGCGTCGGCCAGCTCGTCGATCTCCGCGCGCAGCCGCCGGCGGCGCAGCCCGGCCAGGCCGCCGAACAGCCGCATGTTCTCCCGCACGGTGGCGGTGGGGTAGAGCGCGGTCTCCTGCGGGGCCCAGCCCACCCGTCCCCGCGCCGTACGGGCGTCGGCGCCGCCGATCAGCACCCGCCCGGCGTCGGGCCGGTCCAGCCCGCTCGCGATCCGGGCGAACGTGGTCTTCCCTGCGCCGTTGTGGCCGATGAGCCCGCAGATCTCCCCCGCGGTCACGGCCAGGTCGAAGCCGTCGAGCGCGGTCACCGCGCCGAACCGCTTGCGCAGCCCCGTGGCCTCCAGCATGGTCACCCCTGAAGTATACGACGTATATCTACAATGTATACTTTGGTGGGAGGAAGGGGAGTGCGTCAATGGGCCGAAGAGGGCTGAGCAGAGCCGAGATCGTCGACGCCACCTGGGGTCTGGCCGCCGAACGGGGCCTGCCCGCGGTGACCATGCGCGCGGTCGCCGAACGGCTCGGGGTGACCCCGATGGCGCTGTACCGGCACGTCGGCGACAAACGCGGCCTGCTCGACGGCCTGGTGGAGCGCCTGCTCGGAGCGATCCCCACGCCCGACCCGGCCCTGCCCTGGCGCGAGCGGCTGACCGCTCTGGCCGCCGGCATCCGGGCGCTCGCACGGGCGCATCCCGACCTGTTCCCCCTGCTGTTCCAGCGCCCGGCCGTCACCCCGGCGGCCCGCGTCCCCCGCGACGCCGCCCACGCCGCGCTGCGCGAGGCCGGGCTGCCCGAGGAGGAGGCCGTCCGCGCCGAGCGCCTGTTGTCCACCTTCATCCTCGGCTTCGCCGCCTCCGAGGCCGCCGGGCGGTTCGACCACCTCGACGCCGACGAGGAGTTCGCCTACGCCGCCGACGCCATCGAACGGATCCTCACCGCGCATCGCGACCGGCCGCGATCATGATTCAGCGCGGCCTGTACGATGGCCGCGTGGCGCACACGGGCCGCGGCCCGACCGCGGAGGAGATGGCCGCCCGCGCGCAGGGGCTGGCCGACCCGCTGCGCCTGGCCGCGCTCGACCTGCTGGCCGCCGCTCCCCGTACGGCGTCGGAGCTGGCCGTCTCGCTCGGCGTGTCCGGGTCGCGGCTCGGCAACCACCTGGCCGTCCTCCGCGAGGCGGGGCTCGTCTCGGTCACCCGCCAGAGCCGGCAGGCCGTCTACGCGCTGCGCGGAGAGGGCGTACGGCGGGTCCTCGCGGCCCTGCGCGCGCTGACCGCGGGGGAGGAGACGGCGCCGGAGCCGGTGGAGGCGCCGCTGTCGCCCATCACGCTGGCCCGCGCCTGCTACGGCCACCTCGCCGGGCGGCTCGGGGTGGCCGTGTTCGACCACCTCGCCGCCGCGGGCGCGATCGCCGCCGCCGGCGACCGGGTCGAGGTGCTGGCCGCGGCTCCGGACGCCTTCGCCCGCCTCGGCGTCGACCTGGGCGGCCTCGCCGCGGGACGGCGCCGCCTCGCCTACCCCTGTCTCGACTGGAGCGAGAACCGCCCCCACCTGGGCGGCGTCCTGGGCGACGCGCTGCTCGACGGACTGCTGGAGCGGGGCCTGCTGCGCCGGCGGGAGGGCACCCGCGCACTGGAGGTCACCCCCGACGGCGACGGCCTTTTCCGGTCGCTGGTACTGTTGCCGTCGCCGGACGTCGGTCCGGACGCGTCGGCCTAGGGAGGTGAGACCCATTACCGCTTTGGCAGGTCGGGTGCTCTCCTCTCACGACCGCACGGTCCTCCAGGCATAAGGGGACCGGGAGAGCATCCTTCGGCGTTTCCGAAAGGCTCTCATGTCGCTTTCCCCATCCCCTCGCCCCCTCACCGCCGTCGTCGACAGGCTCCGCGCCGCGGGCTGCGTGTTCGCCGAGGACGAGGCCGAGCTCATCGTCGCCACCGCACGCACCCCCGATGACGTCGCCGCCATGGTGGAACGGCGGGCCGCCGGCCTGCCGCTCGAACAGGTCCTCGGCTGGGCCGAGTTCCACGGCCTGCGCGTGAGCGTGGATCCCGGGGTGTTCGTCCCCCGCCGCCGCACCGAGTTCCTGGTCGCCGAGGCGGAGGCCCTGGCCCGGCCCGGCGCCGTCGTCGTCGACCTGTGCTGCGGGACCGGCGCGATCGGCGCGGCGATCGCCGCCGCCGTCGGAGGGGTCGAGCTTCACGCGGTCGACGTGGACCCCGCCGCCGTCCGCTGCGCCCGCCGCAACCTGGCCGCGCTGGGCGGCCACGTCCACGAGGGCGACCTGTACGCGCCGCTGCCCGCCCGCCTGCGCGGACGAGCCGGCGTGGTGGTCGCCTGCGCGCCGTACGTGCCGACCGGGGAGATCCGGCTGCTGCCGGCCGAGGCCCGCGAGCACGAGCCGCACGTCGCGCTCGACGGCGGGACGGACGGCCTGGCCGTGGTGCGGCGGGTGATCGCCGAAGCCCCGGCGTGGCTGGCCCCCGGCGGCAGCCTGCTGCTGGAGACGAGCGAGCGCCAGGCGCCGGCCGCCCTGGAGGCCGTCGCGGCCGCCTGGCTGGTGCCGCGCCTGGCCCGTTCCGACGAGCTGAACGCCACCGTGGTGACCGGGACGCTCACCCGGTCGTGAGACTGAGACCGCGCTCTCAGACCGCGCTCTGAGACCGCCGGGGCCTGGCGCCGTCGGCCGCCCGTCAGCCGCTCAACGCCGCCCGTACGGCGCGGCCGAGCGGCGTCGGGTCCGCGGCGGTCAGCGGCCGGGACAGGAAGATCGGCATCTGGGACATGAACCGCGGCCGGGTCCCGCGGTGCCGCTGGGCGGCGTGGACCAGGAACGGGTGGCACAGGAACGCGTCACCCGGGAGCCCGGTGGCGTACGCGAGGGGACGGTGGGCGCTGGCCTCGTCCAGGAGAGGCCCGGAGGCGAAGAACTCCAGGCCCTTCTCGCCGTACGGCTCCAACACGCGGGCGGCGTCGAGGTGGGACCCGACGCGGATGCGGGTGGGGGCGTCGTCGGGCCCGACCTCGGAGTACAGGAACAGCAGGAGCAGCGTGTGCGGCCGGGCGGTGACGACGCCCCAGCGGCCCTCGGGGCCGGGGTCGTTCTGGTCGATGTGCCAGCCGGTGTCGCCGGAGTCGTCGGGGTGGGGGAAGCGGACGGGCGTCATGCCGGGAGCGCCGCGCGGGACCCAGCCGCCGGCGATCCGGTCCAGCGCGGCCGCCAGCCGCGGGCTGCCCATCGCCTCGCCGAACGGGCCCTCCCCGGTGTCGTCGAGAGTCCAGACCACCGGCCGCGTCCACTCCTCCGGCCGATCGGGGGACAGCCCCATCCGCTCCCACAGGGAACGGCGGATGCGGTCGCCGACGGCCCGGGGAAAGGCCTCCTCGAGCTTGAGGTACCCCTCGGCGACGAAACGGTCGAGGTCGGCATCGCTGAGGACGTTCACGCCGGGGACGCTACCGGCCGGCTCTCCCGCGGGTCGACCGGTTTTCCAGCCCCCCGCCGCGGCCGGCCTCGTCCCCGGGGCGTGTCGGCCGGCGTCAGTCGGATGTGCGACCTGTGCCGGAGTCCGTGCCGGAGTCTCGACGGGGGTCTGCGCTCGGGTCTGCGCTCGGGTCTGCGCTCGGGTCTGCGCTCGGGCCGGCGAGGAACCGGCGGGCCTCGTCGAGTTCCGCGTTGAGGCGCCGCACCTCCTGCTCCAGCTCCAGGATGCGGCGGACGGCGTTCAGCGTCATGCCCTCGCCGACGAGGCCCACGACGTACCGGACCCGGCCGATGTCGTGGCGGGAGTAGCGGCGCTGCCCTCCGGCGGACCGGTGGGGCCGCACGACCGCGAACTCGTCGAGCCGCCGCAGGAACGCCTGCTGCACCTCCAGCATGTCGGCCACCTGGCCGACCGAGTACAGCGGCGCGTGCTCGTCGTCGATGGGCAGGGGAAGCACTCGTCACCTCCAATCGGGTCCTGGGTACGACGGCGGGCCGGCGCCGTGGGGGCGCCGGCCCGTGACTTCGGCGGTGCCGAGGGACGAAGGCCGGTCAGGCGCGGATGGCCTTGCGGTCACCGCCGCGGATCTCGATCTTGCGTGGCTTGGCCTGCTCCAGGACGGGGATGCGCAGGGTGAGCACGCCGTTGGCGTAGTCGGCCTCGATCCGCTCGCTGTCGAGGTGCTCCGACAGGTAGACGCGGCGGGTGAACTGGCCCATCAGCCGTTCCCTGACGAACATCCGGTCGTCGGCGGCGAGCTCCTCCTCGCGGCGGGCCGTCACGCTCAGTACGCCGCGGTCCACGGTCACCTCGACGCTGCCGGGGTCGACGCCCGGCAGGTCGAAGCGGAGCACGACCTCGTCCTTGCGGCGGATCCCGTCCAGGGGCATGACCCCGCGGCCGCTGTCGGTCGCACCGAAGGCCGAACGGGCCAGCCGGTCGAACTGGCGCTCGAACTCCTGGACGAAGGGGTCGATCGACGTCAGGAGCATCGTGCAACCTCCTCTTGCGAGAGTTCTTGAAGGAAACTTCCTACTCAAGTTATAAGTTAACTGCGAGCGGCACGCAAGTCCGTCGCCGGCGGGGGTTCAGACCAGGGCGAGCTGGCGGGTGGGCGTGCGGCGGCGGCGCCAGCGGCGGGCCGAGCGCCCGATGCCGTACGCCTCGGCCAGCGCCCGCACCTGCTCGGCCACCCGGCGCCGGTAGCCCTCCTCGGCCACCTGCCCCTTGCCGTACAGCGCCTGGTAGCGGGGGACCAGGCCCGGGTGCTCCCGCTCCAGCCAGGCCAGGTACGTCTCGCGGGCCCCCGAGGGCAGCCGCAGCACGACGGGCGTGACGCTGACCGCCCCCGCCTCGGCGGCCCGCCGGACCGTCGCCTGAAGGTGGTCGGCCGAGTCGGTGATCAGCGGCAGGATCGGGGCCATCAGCACCCCGCAGGGGATACCCCCGTCGTTGAGGGCGGCGCACACCTCCAGGCGCCGCTGCGGGCTCGCGGCGCCCGGCTCGACCGCCCGCCGTACGCGGTCGTCCACGAAGCCCACCGAGACCAGCACCCCGACCTCGGTCACCTTCGCGGCGTCGCGTAACAGGTCGAGGTCGCGCAGGACGAGCGGGCTCTTGGTGAGCACGGTGAACGGGTTGGCCGCGTCGGCCAGCGCCCGGATCACCCCCGGCATCAGCCGGTAGGTCTCCTCGGCCGGCTGGTAGCAGTCGCCGGCCACCCCGAGCGCGACCGGCTCGCCCGCCCATCGGGGCGAGGCCAGCTCACGGCGCAGCCGGTCGGCCAGGGTGGTCTTCACCACGATGCTCGTCGCGAAGTCTTCGGCAGGGTCGAGGCCGAGGTAGCGGTGGCCCCGGCGGCCCGCGCAGTATCGGCAGCCGGACTCGCACCCGCGGTAGGGGCTCGCCGCCCACCGGAACGGCAGCTCGGCGGCCTCGGGGACGTGGTCGATCGCCGTACGGGCGGGCACCTCATAGCAGGTGATGCCGTCGAACACCCGGGTGACCGCCTGCCGTTCGATCCGCGGGCGGGTGGGGCTCTGGTCGAGCAGCGCCTGCTGCTGCGCAGGCCGCACCAGGGGACCGGCCGCCGGGCCGGGGGACGCGTCGCGACGCATGGAGATCAGTAGAACACGCATTCGACCCCTACGCCAAGTGTCCCCGCCGTTCCGCAGCCGTCGAGGCGCGGCGGACGCGGGTCGCCAACGCGGCCGATCTGGGCGGGGTGCTGCGCTGACGGATCGGCCGGACCTTGGCGAAGCTGCGCCGGGCCGAGCGCCGGGCGGAGGCGATCGGGGTCGTCGACGACGGCGCAGCGCACGGCCGCGTGACTCGCGGCCAACGCAATCGCAAGCGCCAGGTGGTGGAGCTGGCCCGGCGCGTGACCCGCCAGGGCAAGCAGCGGGAGGCAATGGCGGGCTCGCCTGGAACGGCGATCACACGGCCAGGAAGCCCATACAGCCGCCGCGGCGGCTCGGCGGCCATCGGCAGCCGGCTCGCGCCGATGGTCAGGCGAGTGGTTGCACCTCGATGGGGAGATGGCGGGGTCCGCGCAGCATGGCGTTGCGACGGTAGGGGGGCGGGTCCTGGGCCAAGGTTGCGGTGCCGAGGAGGGGGATCAGCGCGCCGAGTGCGGTGTGGGCTTCGATCCGTGCGAGTGGTGCGCCAAAGCACAGGTGTATGCCGCTGCCGAAGCCGAGATGCTGGTTGTCCGGGCGGGTGGGGTCGAACCGGTCAGGCTCGTGGAACCGTTTGGGGTCGCGACTGCCTGAGGCGAGCACGAGCACCAGGGGCGCGCCTTTGGGGATACGGAAGCCGGCGACGTCGACGTCGGCGAGGGGGGTGCGCTCGCGCATGTGCACCGGGGGCTCGTAGCGCAGCAGTTCCTCCACCGCTCCGGGCAGCAGGCCGGGGTCGCGGCGCAGCCGGTCGAGCTGATCGGGGTGGCGCAGCAGCGTGAGGACCCCGTTGGTGATCAGGTTGACCGTGGTCTCGTGTCCGGCGATGAGCAGCAGGATGGCGGTTTCCGCCAGTTCCTCGCGGGTGAGCCGCATGGCCGGGTCCGGTTCGTTGATGAAGGCGGACAGCATGTCGTCACCGGGATGGCCGCGACGCTGCTCGGCAAGGTCCACCAGGTACCGGCCCATCTCGATCCGGGCCTGCCGGCCGGCCCTGTCTCGCTCGGTGGTGTCCTCCTCGGGTGTGACGTCGGCGGAGGCGACGATCGCGTCGGACCATTGCCGGAACAGCGGCTCGTCTTCGCGCGGGACGCCGAGCAGCCGGCAGATCACCGTGACGGGCAGCGGGTAGGCGAAGTCGTCGACGATGTCGATCCGGGTGCGGCCTTGGCGCCCTTTGATCAGTTCTTCGGTGAGTTCGGTGATCTGGGCGCGCATGGCATCGATCCGGCCGGAGCTGTGCGGGGGACCGAACGGTCGCATGCACAGGGTGCGCAGCCTGTGGTGCTCGGGGTCGTCGAGCCGCAGGAAGGGAGGCTGCGGCGCCTCCTCAGGCAGGTCGACGGGGGCAGTCGGACGGCTGCGGGGATCGGCGCTGATCCGCGGGTCGTGGAGCAGGGCGGTGATCTCGTGGTAGGTGCCGATGAGGTAGCTGCCGTCTGCCTGCCGCACCACGGGACCGGCTTCGCGCAGTTCCGCGTACAGGGGGTAGGGGTTGGGGCGGTTGGCGTAGTCGGTGATCTGTCCCAGCAGGGTGTCGGCAGTCATGGTCTCGGCTCCTCGTGGACGGGCGGAAGGGTCAGTCAGGCCGCACCACGGTCAGCCGGCGGTCGGGAAGGTGACCGGTGAGCGCGACGGTGGGACTGTGCGAAAGGCCCTTCGGATCTGGCACATCGGAGGGAAGCGTGAGCTCGGCTGCGGCCGGACGGTCCGCCGCGCCGGGCGCCGGCGGGAACGGGGCGGCGGTCTCGATCAGGTGCTGGTAGTACTCGAGCGACTTGGCCATGTTGACGGTGACCGCGGCGGTGACCCGGCCTCGGTAGCCGTACACCACAGCCAGACGGCGCTCCTCCAGCGAGCCCTGCGCAAGGACGATCTGGTCGGAGAAGGCGGGGACGCCCACCGACTTGATGTTGAGCCCGAACTGGCTCGACCAGAACGTCGGCAGCGCAAGGTGGGGACGCCGCAGCGGCCCCGGATTGACCATGTTGTAGGCCGCCACCTCGGCCTGTGCGACCGCGTTGCCCCAGTGCTCCAACGAGAGCATCTGGTACTCGAACAGCGGATGAGGGAAGCGGGAAACGTCACCGGCGACGAAGACGTCGTCGCTGACGATCCCGTACATGTCGAAGGCCCGGCACCCGGCGTCGCAGGCGATCCCGCGCGGGCCCGCTGCCAGCCCGGAGTCGGCCAGCCATTCGACGTTGCGGACCGCCCCCAGCGCGACGACGCACACGTCCGCGTCGAGGTGGCTGCCGTCGGACAGGTCCGCACCCGTGAACCGGCCGTTCGCGTCTCCGCGTAGGGCGGTGACCGTCGCCCCGCAGCGCAGGTCCACGCCGTGGTTTCGCTGCATTCCAGCGGCGAGCTTCGACAAGGTGCCGCCGAGCGCGCCCACCAGGGGTGCGGGCCCGCGCTCGGTGACTGTGACCTCCAGGCCCCGTTCCCGGCAGGCCGAGGCGATCTCCGAGCCGGTGAAGCCGCCGCCGATCACCAGCACCCGCCGCGGCGTGGCGGCCAGCCGCTCGGCCAGCCGTCCGGCGTCAACGCAGGTGCGCAGGGTGAACACCCCGTCAAGAGCGGCCTCCTCCGGGTTGGGCCAGGGCCGCGCCCGGGTCCCGGTCGCGATCAGCAGCCGGTCGAAGGGCAGCGACTCGCCGTCGGCCAGCATCACCCGTTTTCCGAGGGGATCCAGACCGGTGGCCCGCACCCCGAGCCGCCAGTGGGCGTCCGGGTCGCGCCTCATCGGCAGCCCGGTGGCGTCCGCCGCCGCCAGGCCAAGCAGCACCTGTTTGGACAGCGGCGGCCTGTCATAGGGCGGATAGGGCTCATCCCCCACCACGGTCAGCGAGCCGGTGAAACCCTCCTCGCGCAGCGCCTCGGCGGCCCGCAGCCCGGCCAGCGACGCGCCGACGATGACGATCCGGCCCTCCCGCAGGTCACTGGCCACCCGCGCTCACCTCCTCGCCGAGGAGGATGGCCTGGACCGGGCAGGCCGCCGCGGCCTGGCGCACGCGCTCCAACTGATCGTCGGGAACGGCCGGGTCATACAGCAGCGCCTCCTCCCCATGCAGGTGGAACACCTGCGGCGCGAGGAACACGCACTGCGCATAGCCCTGGCAGCGGGTGAGGTCCACAACGATCCGCATCCCACCCCTCCCTCCCTCGCCTTACACCTGCTCATTTCCAGATAGGGAAGAAGCGAACATTAAGGAATAAATAGGACCTGCGCTGCTCCACGGCCAGGACTCGGGCGGCTCATTGTCCATGAGCACCCGTCGTCCTCCACGTACATCCCCAAGCTCGAACCAGCACCCAGGCCAGACCCCTTGAACTGCCCTGGCCAGCCCTATTAGCCCTTTCCGGCGTACTTGGCCTGCCCCCGCTTGTAGAAGGCGCATCGCCGACGATTGGAGACGCATCGCGATGAGAGGCGTCGGGTCTCACAGCAGGGCTGCGCCTCTGCCTCCTGTGGCGGAACGGGTCTCCCGGCCTGGGCCGCAGCGCCAGGTGCGGGAGATCGACTCCGGCCACGAGCGTGTGCAGCGGGTGACGGGCAAGCTTCACGGGGACGCCGAGGGTACAAGCTCAAGCCGATCCGCTCACCGCAGCGAGTAACGAGGAGTTCGTGCAGCGGATGCGGGAGTGTGGATGGCGGCACGACCTCCCGAGTGAGCTGCCACGATCCTGGAGCGCCTGGTCGGGGGTCCTCTCGCCGGAAGAAGGGGAGCCATCTAAAGTGGGACAAGCGTACCGTTTAACGGGAGGTCCCCATGGCCTGGCTCTTGCTCGTCGCCGCGATCGCCTCCGAGGTCATGGCCACCTCCGCCCTCAAGCTGAGCGACGGGCTCAGCCGCCTGGGCTGGACCGTCGTCGTCGCCATCGGATACATCGCCTCGTTCGTCCTGCTGGCCTGGGCCCTCAAGCTGAAGATGCCCGTCGGCATCGCGTACGCGGTCTGGGCGGGCATCGGCACGGCCGCCATCGCCATGATCGGCACGGTGTTCCTCGGTGAGAGCATGAACATCACGAAGGCCGCCGGCATCGTCCTGATCATCTGCGGGGTGGTCGTCCTCAACCTGGCCGGCTCGCACTGAACGGTGAACGGTGTCGTTTGACCTCGGCGGCGTTTGACCCGAAGGTGGGGCAAACCGCCGGGCGATCACAGCTGGGCGGCGGCCAACCACCCGGCCGTACCGGCAGGGGTGACGCGCAGATGGACGGAGCGGAGGACCAGCTCGTGCCGGACCAGCACCGGACCACCCAGCTCACGCCCCCGGTCAGGCAGCCGGCCCCGCAGCCGGCGTCGCCGTCGGCCTCGCCCCCGGCCCCGCAGCCGCCGTCGGCCTCGGTCACGCCCTCGGTCAGGCAGCCGGTGTCGGAGGGGCTTGCGGGGGCGGCCTCGCGGTCCGTCGGGGACGCCGAGCGCGAGCGGGGCACCCGGCGACGGCCGCAGGAACGCGCGGTGCGCCGCCGCGAGGCCCTGCTGGACGCCGCCGTCGACCTCATGGGGGAGGGCGGCTTCGCGGCCGTCACCCACCGCGCGGTCGCCCAGCGGGCCGGGCTGCCGCTCGCCGCCACCTCCTACTACTTCTCCTGCCGCGACGACCTGCTGGCCTCGGCGTTCGCGCTGCTCGTCGAGCGGGAGCTCACCCAGATGCGCGCCTCGCTGGAGACGCTGCCGCCCGGGGCGCTCGACGCGCTGGCCGACGTCCTCGCCGAGGCGTACGCCTTCGACCGGCCGCGCCAGCTCGGCCTGTGGGAGCTCTACCTGCAGGCCGGCCGCGACCCCGCCCTGCAGAGCATCGCGCGCGCCTGGACCGACGGGTGCGACGACATCGTCGAGCACGTCCTCGAACGGGCGGGCTACCCCAGCGGCCGCTCCGAGGTCCGCTTCGTGACCACCCTGCTGTCCGGCCTGTGGCTGGAGGACGTGGTGGAGGCCCGCCCCGAGTCGCGTGAACGGGCCCGCGACGTGGTGGCCCGCGCGCTCGCCTCCATCCGGCCGGGCCGTAGGCTCGACCCATGATCTTCCATCTCGCCCTCGCCGGCGACTGGGCCGAGGCCGTCCGGGCCGGCGAGTACCGGGTGTCCACGCTGGGCCGGACCCTGGAGGAGGAGGGCTTCATCCACGCCTCCGCCGACCTCGAGCAGGCCTTCGGCGTCGCCCGCCGCTTCTACCGCGACGTCGCCGAGCCCCTCGTCCTGTTGCACATCGACGTCGACCGGCTCGGCGCCCCGGTCAGGTTCGAGGTGCCGGACGGCATGAGCGAGGCGTTCCCGCACATCTACGGCCCGATCCCCGTCGCCGCCGTCGTGACCGTCACCCCCTTCGCCGTCGAGGACATCCCCGACATCGCCGAGTGATCTCGTCCGCCGGTTCGGTGTGTCCGATACGTTCAAGACGCGTCCCAGCGGAGGGCCCTACGGTGGCGGGCATGGCTATCGAGTTCTCCGTCATCGGCCTGATCGTGGCCGACATGGCGAAATCCCTCGCGTTCTACCGCCGCCTCGGCCTGGACGTCCCCGCCGAGGCCGACACCGAGCCGCACGTCGAGGCCGGGCTGCCGGGCGGTCTGCGGCTGTCGTGGGACACCATCGAGACCATCCACAGCTTCGACCCCGCGTGGACCCCGCCCACCGGCAGCGCCCGGGTGGGCCTCGCCTTCCGGTGCGACAGCCCGCAGGACGTCGACCGCCTCTACGCGTCCCTCGTGGAAGCGGGGTACGACGGCCACCACGAACCGTGGGACGCGTTCTGGGGCCAGCGCTACGCCGTCGTCCACGATCCCGACGGCAACGGCGTCGACCTGTTCGCCCCGCTGCCCTCCTAAACCGCCTGCCTCCTGAACCGCCCGCCCGCCGGGCCGGGTCAGGGAGCGGCGAGGAGGACTGAGAGCGGGACACCGGTCAGCGACCTGACCTCACGGGACAGATGGGCCTGATCCGCGTACCCGGTGACGGCGGCCACGTCCGCGAAGGGCGTGCCGCCGCGAGCGAGGTCGAGGGCGCGGTTCAGCCGCAGGATCCGGCCGAGCGTCCTCGGCCCGTACCCGAACGCGTCGAGGCACCGCCGGTGGAGGTGCCGCTCGCTCAGCCCGGCGTCCGCCGCGGTCTCCCGGACCGACCGGCCGTCCCGCACTCCGGCCATGACCGCGTCCACGAGGGTCGGCTCACCCCTGACGACCGTGCCGCGGCCCTCGGCGGCGAGGCGCGGGAGGACGGCGTCCTCCAGTGCGGCCGCGGGATCGGCCGCCTCTCCGGCCCGCTCCCGCAGCCGCCGTGCCTCCGCGGACGGCCACAGGTCGTCGAGCGGGACCCGCCGGTCGCGCAGCTCGACAGCCGGCACGCCGAGAAGCGCCGGCGCGGTCCCGGGCGCGAAGCGCAACCCGACGTACCGCACGTCCCGCTGGTGGGGGACCAGATGGGCCACGGTGTCGGGCCCGGCCACGAGCAGCTCGCCGGAGACCCAGATCAGGTCCATGCAGCCGTCGGGCAGCACCCGGGCGTCTCCGGCGGTGTCGGAGGTGGCTGCGGTGTCGGAGGTGGCTGCGGTGTCGGAGGTGGCTGCGGTGTCGGAGGTGGCTGCGGTGTCGGAGGTGCGCCGCCACACCACCGCTCCGGGCACCCGCGAGGTCCGCTCCTCGTACATGTCTCGCAGTATGCCCCCCTCGCGTCGTGCCACCGGGCGTGCGCCAGGCCTGTGCGGCTGGCGGCGCGGGGGGGCGTGCCCATCGCCACCGGGCGTGCGATCGGCCTGCGTCTGGGTGTGCGTGTCTGGGTGTGCCGTGGGCGGTGCTCCGGCCGCAGCACCTCCCGGCTCCGGCCGCAGCACCTCCCGGCTCCGGCCGCAGCACCTCCCGGCTCCGGCGCAGGAAGCCGTCACGGCACTGGCGCTCGTTCGCGGGCGTGTACCAAGCGCGTGTACCAAGCGCGTGTACCAGGCAGGCCGCCCACGCCCCCGGCCGTCCCCTTCGTATGCGGGGTCATCGCACGCGGGGGTCAGACGATGCGGTGTCAGGGCTTGTGGTGCCGGCGGACCGGGACGGCCGTCACTCGCAGAGGGTCTTCTCCAGGCGGCGGGCCGCGAACCAGAGCCCGCCCACCGCCATCGCGGCCAGGTACGCCACGTGGACGAGCATCGACGGCTCGATCACTCCGATGCACAGGCCGCGCACCAGTTCGACCGCGTGGTACAGCGGCGTCACCTGGATGAGGATCTCCAGCCCGGCCGGGTAGTTCTGCACGGGGGAGAACGTCCCGGAGAACAGGAACAACGCGAACTGGCCGGTGCTGAGCAGGTCGAAGTCCTGCCAGCCGCGCATCAGCGTGCTGATCGCCATGCCGACGCCGCCGAAGCCGAGACCCACCAGCACCGTCGCCGGGAACGCCGCCAGCGCCCCCACCGGCGACGTCAGGCCCAGCGCCACCATCACGACCAGGAAGATCGCCGTGTAGACCGAGCCGCGGACGATCGCCCAGATCAGCTCGCCGACCGCGATCTCGATGGGCCGCACCGGCGTCGCCAGCACCGCCTCGAACGTCTTCATGTACTTCAGCTTGAAGAAGAAGTTGAACGTCGTCTCCGACAGCGCGCCCGACATGGCCGACACCGCGAGCATGGCCGGGGCGACGAACGAGGCGTACTCCATCGTCCGCCCGCCGACCGTGAGGTTCCCGACCAGGGCGCCGACTCCGACGCCGATCGACAGCAGGTACAGCAGCGGCTCGAAGAAGCCCGACACCAGCACGATCCAGTACGCGGGCCCCGAGCGCAGCGCCCCCACATTGCGGTTGACCACGGCGCCGACCCGATTGGGGGAGACCCGGGAGACCACGAGTGTCGTCATCATCAGTCTTCGAGCCTCCGGCGGAAGGACCGCACCGCGAGGAACAGCCCGAGGGCGGCCCACAGCAGCAGGTAACCGACGTGCACGGGAACCGGCCAGGCGGGGGAACGGCCGAGGGTCGCCGCCCGGCACAGCTCGACCGCGTGCCACAACGGGGACGCGTACGCCAGCAGGCGCAGCCCGAACGTGAGCTGCTCCACCGGGAAGAACACCCCGGCGAACAGCGTCGAAGGGATCAGCACGAAACGGAACAGCATCGCGAAGTAGCTGTCGTGGTCGATCCGGGCGGCGAACGCCATCACCGGCGCGGCCGTCGCCGCGGTCAGCAGCGCGCACACCAGCGGCGTCACCAGCGCCCACGGCGAGTGCAGCCCGCCGAAGAACACCACCACCAGCAGGAACGCCAGGACCGACGCCTCCACCCGGAAGATCAGGTAGAGCAGGTGGCCGCGCACCATGTCCACCGGCTGCACCGGCGTCGCCCGCATCGCGTGGTAGGCGCGCACCCACTTGAAGTCGCCCAGCACCGAGTAGGTGGACTCACCCATCGCCAGCTGGAACGCCGTGGACGCCAGCACGCCCGGCACGATCCACGACAGGTAGTCGACCCCCTGCACCGTGCCGACGTAGCCGCCGACCCCGATTCCGATGCTCAGCAGGAACAGCACCGGCAGGACGAACGAGGAGAACACCGACGCCTGCCACAGACGCCGGTACAAGGTCAGATGCCGCCCCAGCACCGCCAGTGTGGGGTGCAGCGAGCCTCTCGCCACCACCATGTCAGTCCACCAACGTCCGGCCGGTCAGGTGCAGGAACACGTCCTCCAGCGTCGAGCGGCGCACCAGCGCGCTGGACGGTGTCAGCCCCCGCCGGTGCACCTCGGCCAGCGCCACGTCGCCGTCCTCGACGTACACGAGCACCCGGTCGGGCAGCGGGTCGACCCGCTTGCCGACCCCCTCGAGCCTGGCCGCGTACTGCGGATTGGCGTCGAGCCCGTCCGGGAAGCGCAGCTCGAGCACCTCGGGGGTGGAGTAGGTCTCGATGAGCGCGCGGGGCGACCCCTCGGCGACGATCCGCCCGCCGTCCATGACCACGAGGCGGTCGCACAACTGCTCGGCCTCGTCCATGTAGTGCGTCGTCAGCACGAGCGTCGTGCCGCGCTGCTTGAGCCGGAACAGCCGCTCCCACAGCAGGTGACGCGCCTGCGGGTCGAGACCGGTGGTCGGCTCGTCCAGCAGCACGACGTCGGGCTCGTTGACCATCGCCCGCGCGATCGTCAGCCGCCGCTTCATCCCGCCCGACAGCGGCTCCACCTTGCCGCCCGCCCGGTCGCTCAGCTGCACGAACTCCAGCAGCTCATCGGCCCGCCTGCGGCTTTCCGCCCGCGACAGCCCGAAATAGCGCGCGTAGGTCGTCAGGTTCTCCCGGACGGTCAGGTCCGGGTCCAGGTTGTCCAGCTGGGGGCACACCCCGAGCCGCGCCCTGATCCGGGTGCCGTCCCGTACGGGATCCATGCCCAGGATCCTCAGCTCACCGGCCGTGGGCACGGACACGCACCCGATCATGCGCATGGTCGAGGACTTCCCGGCCCCGTTGGGCCCCAGGAAGCCGAAGGCCTCGCCCGGCGCCACCTCCAGGTCGATCCCGTCGACGGCGGTGAAGTCCCCGAAGCGTTTGACCAGGCCGCGAGCGAAAATCATGGGTTGGTCAGCCACGAACCGAGACCCTAACGAACGCCCCCGACATTTCCGCAACTGGTTATTGGACTCCCCGTCCGCCCGGCCCCTCTAACCCGCGCCGGGCCCACCGGCGCTCCCCGGCCGGGCGCACCGCCCTCACCTCCCGGGGCGTGACGACGGCCGAACCCTGTGGTCGTAGGCTCACAGACATGAGCGCCTTCGAGATCGGCACCGACGGCCCCCAAGTGATCGTCGTGGGCATCGACGGCTCCGACACCTCCCTGCGCGCCACCGCGTACGCCTGGGGGCTGGCCCGCCGGCAGGGCTCCAAGGTCGTCCTCGTGCACGTCACCGGTCTCGGCGCGGTGACCACTCTGCTGCCGGCCGCCACTGTGTCGGCCATCGAGGCGGGCGAGGAGTACGCGACCGAACTGCGGGAGAGGGTGGAGCGGTTCGCCGCCGAGTCCGACACCCACGTGCCCTACGCCTTCCGCACCGAGCAGGGGGAGCCCTCGGCCGTCCTGACCCGGGTGGCCGACGAACTGCGCGCCGACGCCGTCGTGGTCGGCGCCTCCGCGCAGGCGGGCCACCGCTTCATCGGCTCGGTCGCGGTGCGGCTGGTGCGCGCCGGCCGGTGGCCGGTCACCGTCGTCCCCTGACACGTTCCCCCGGCCCGACCCGTACGGCGGAGGGCGTCACTCGAGCGCGCGCAGGCCCTCCAGCACGCGCAGCAGCGTCGCCGCGTCCGGGCCTTCGGCCCGTTCGGCTCTCGGGCGGCTGCGGACCCGCCGCGGCAGCGCCCCCGGCGTCTCGCCCTCCTCGCGGTTTCCGGTCGGCGGCGGCGCTGCGACGGGATCCGCCATCCGCCCGGCGGCCGCGGTCTCCGGAACCGCGTCCGTGGCGGTGGTGGCGGTGGTGGCGGCCGGCCGTACCGGACCGCGGCGCGGACCGGGCGCGCCGGGACCTGGTTCTTCAGGACCGGGTTCTTCAGGATCGCGGACGCCGGGGGAGGGGAGGGGCGCGGGACGGCTGACGGACAGCTCGCACCACACGATCTTGCCGCGGTCGGGGGCGTTGAAGTGGCCCCACCTCTCCGCCAGGTTCTCCACGAGGGCGAGGCCCCGGCCACGCTCGTCCAGCGCGCCGCCCCGCGCGGGGACCGGCTCGCCCTCCCCGCCGTCCCACACCTCGATGACCAGGCGGCGCGGGCCGCGGGAGACCCGCAGGCGCAGGGCGACCGTCCGCAGCGCCACCGGGAACATCGACGAGGCGACCGGAGGGCCGGCCGCCGTGTTCGTGGCGTGGATCGCGTTGGTCACCAGCTCCGACACCAGCAGCTCCGCCGTGTCGGCCAGGTGCGGCATCTCCCACCGCCCCAGCTGGCAGCGGACGAAGGCCCGTGCCCGCCGCGGCGCCGTCGCCCCCGACCCGAACAGCCGTTGAGCCGCCCTCCGCCCGTCCTCGGAGGGGAACGGCGAGGTCAGCATCCCCGGGGGAGCGCCGCGTCAGATCCGCCGGACATCGCCGGCGCCACCGGCCGAGGAGAAACCATACGTCCGATCATCTGTCATGAAACGGAGTTAGGTCGCCGGGTTGGGGGCATTCGCCCAAACTTTCTTCTCCCGCTCACGCCCCCGTCATTCATGCGGGCGCAGGCCGTCGAACACGATGTCGAGCGTGTGCCGCCGCACCTCCGGACCCACGTGCTCGGCCGCCCGCGACGCTCCGATGAGCAGGGCGACCAGCTCCGCCACCCCCATGTCCGCCCGTACGGCTCCCGCGCGCTGCGCCCGCGCGAGCAGCTCCGCCAGGGCCGCCGCCAGCTCCCGGCCCACCGCCGACGGCGCGGCCCCCTCCTCGCCGCCCGTGCCGCCCGTCGCCGCAGCCTCCGCGAGCACGTCGGCATACGCGTTCTGGGTGGCCGCCTGCTCGACGGCGTACGCGAAGAAGCGGAAGAACGCCGTCCCCGCGTCGGCCTCCGACAGCGCCGCCGCCTTGTCCGCGAGCATGCGCACCCGGCCGAGGAAGACCTCCTCGACCAGCGATTCCTTGGTGGGGAAGTGCCGGAAGACCGTGCCGATGCCGACGCCCGCCCGGCGCGCCACGTCCTCCGTCGAGGCCGACACGCCCTGGGCGGCGAAGACGGCCTCCGCCGCCTCCAGGATCCTCGCCCGGTTGCGCCGCGCGTCCGCGCGCAGCGCCCGGCCCTCAGCCATTGACAAACGGAGTAGCTACTCCGTATCTTCTAAGCGGAGTCACGACTCCGACTATACGGCACCCCGCCCACTCCCGGGAGAGGACGACGGCATGACGCCCACCGCACGCGAGACGTTCGAGCGCTGGCAGCGCTCCGTTCTCGACCACGCGCCCGGCGACATGGCCTACGACCACCTGCACGACGACGTGGTCGTCGAATGGCCGTTCAGCCCACCGGGGCGTCCCCGGCGCATCGAGGGCCGCGCCGCGTTCGAGGCCTTCGCGCGACCCGCCCGCGCCGCCCTGCCCGTCCGGTTCGAGGAGTTCCGCGACGTCGTCGTCCACCAGACCGCCGACCCCGAGGTGATCGTCGCGGAGTACACGCTCGCCGGCACCGTCCTGCCCGCCGGCCGCCGGGCCGCCGCGGCGTTCGTCACCGTGCTGCGCGTCCGCGACGGGAAGGTGATCCACATCCGGGAATACCAGGACGTCGTCACCATGGCGGCCGCCCTGGGCGATGCGCCCGCCGTACCTGACGGAAGGTGACAGGAACGTACGGCACGCTCAGGTCATGACCCATCACGCTTCCGGAACCTTCGACATCACCGGCTGGGACGAGGTCGCCTCCGACGAGAAGCCCGGCGCCACCGTCGCCCGCGTGCGCATCAGCAAGGCCTTCACCGGCGACCTGAACGGCACCAGCGCCACCGAGATCCTCACCGTCACCACGTCCGCCGGCCCGGCGGCCTACGTCGGCATCGAACACGTCGAGGGGACGCTCGGCGGCCGGACCGGCACGTTCGTCCTGCAGCACAGCGCGGGCGGCGACGACGGCAAGCCGTGGATGCGCTGGGAGATCGTCGCCACGTCCGGCACGGGCGAGCTGGCCGGCCTGCGAGGGGAGGGGCAGATCACGATCACCGACGACGGCCACCACTACACCCTCGACTACGACCTGTCCTGACAACCGGCGGGCCGGGGGAGCGCGCCGGGGAGACGGAATGGAGGCGGGGCCCGGCGGCCCGGATCGGGGGGAGGAGAGGGACCGGTGAGCGGGGGCCTAACCGCGCCGAGATCGGGTAGCGGTGGGCCCATGGTGAAATCGGCTGATCGACAGACCGGCGCCAAGGGCGGCGCCACGGCTGACCCGGCCGCCGGCCACACGGCCGAGGCCGCGACCGACGCCGCCCCCGGCAAGGACGCCGCACACAAACCCGGCAAGCGGCCTCGCGTGGCCGTCATCGCCCACCGCAAGAAGACCCTCGGCGGCGGGCTCGACGAGCTGCGCAAGGTGATCACGGGATACGACATCGAAGACCTGCTCTGGTATGAGGTCCCCAAGAGCAAGAAGGCCCCCAAGAAGGCCAAGGAGGCCCTCGACAAGGGCGCCGACCTGTTCTTCGTCTGGGGCGGCGACGGCTCGGTCCAGCGCTGCGTCGACGCGCTCGCCGGCACCGACGCCACCGTGGCCGTCGTCCCGGCCGGCACCGCTAACCTGCTCGCCCGCAACCTGTCCATCCCCGAGGACATCGCCGAAGCCGTCCGGATCGGCTTCGAGGGCCGCCGTACGAAGATCGACCTCGGGAAGATCAACGGCGAGCACTTCGCGGTCATGGCCGGTGTCGGCTTCGACGCCGAGATGATCGCCGACGCCGACCGCGGCCTCAAGGACCGCCTCGGCCGCCTGTCGTACTTCTGGACCGGGCTCCGGCACGTCGGCGGCGCGGCGGCGCCCATGACCATCAAGATCGACGACACCGACTGGTTCGAGGGCGACGCGAGCTGCGTCCTGGTCGGCAACGTCGGCACCGTCACGGGCGGGATCGACGTGTTCGAGGACGCCCGGTTCGACGACGGCTGGCTGGAGGTGGGCGTGACCACCGCCGACGGCCCCATCCAGTGGGCCCGCACGCTCGGCCGCATGAGCGCCGGAAAGGCCGAGAAGTCTCCGTTCGTCCGCATCACCCGTGCCCGGAAGATCACCGTGAAACTGTCCGAGCCCATGGAGTACGAGCTCGACGGCGGCGCCCGCAAGCGGGTCACGAAAGTGACGATCAAGGTCGTGCCGCAGGGCATCACCATGTGCCTGCCCGACGTCCCCGCCGACGCGGCGGCGGGAACCCGGCAGGATGCCGCCGCCGGCGTCTGACTCGTCGTGAACGCGGTGACGACCCGAGTGGCAGACCCTCGCATGCGGGCCTTCCGGGACCGCGTCGGCGGCCTCGCGTAAGGGGACTACAACCCCGAGCAGTGGGACCCGCCCGTATGGCGGGAGGAAGTGTTCACCGTGCTCCTCAGCCGGGGGGTGCGGTGCTCTTGCGGACGACGAGCTCGTTCGCGAGGTCGATCCGGCTCGTGGCCGGCTCCACGCCGCGGGCCAGGTCGAGCAGCATCTGGGTCGCGACCGTCGCCATGTCGCACAGCGGCTGGTCCACCGTGGTGAGGGCGGGCTCGACCCAGTCGGCGACCGGCACGTTGTCGTAGCCGACCACCGACAGTTCCCCGGGGACGTCGAGCCCGAGCCGCCGGGCCGCGCGCAGGACGCCGAGCGCCTGCAGGTCCGACCCGGCGAAGATCGCGGTCGGCCGGTCCGGGCGCGTCAGCAGGTCCATGGCGTGCTCGTATCCGGCGTCGACGTAGAAGTTGCCGTACCTGACCAGGTCCGGGTCGACGACCAGCCCGGCCTCGTCATGGGCGACCCGAAACCCGGCGACCCGCGCCCTGCTGCACAGCACGTCCTTCGGGCCGGAGACGACCGCGACGCGGCGGTGACCCAGCTCCAGGAGGTGGCGGGTGGCGAGCAGCCCGCCGTCCCAGTTGTTCGACCCGACCACCGGCACCGACTCGGCGATCTCGCCGTCGGTGTCGACGACGACGAACGGGATCTGCGCCCGCCGCAGCTTCTGCTGCTGCGGCGGGGACGGGCCGCACAGGACGAACAGCACGCCGAGAGGCCGGTGATCGAGCACGCCGTCCAGCCACTCCTCCGGCGGCCGGTGCGCCCCTTTCAGCTGGGACAGGACGACCTCGATCCGCGCGGCTGTGGCGACGGCGTCGACCCCGCGGATGATCTCCATCGACCACATGGAGTTCATCTGATGGAAGACGAGGTCGACATGCCCCTTGAGCGGCCTGCGCCGGAGGCGGCGGTGGTACTGGTGGCGGGCGAGGCCGGCCTCCACATGCTTGCGGGTGGCGGGGGCCACGTCGGGACGGCCGTTGAGGACCTTGGAGACCGTGGTCACCGACACGCCGAGCTCGGCGGCGATGGACGCGATGGTGGCAGGGCGAGGGCCGCGGGCTGGAGAAGGGGGTGTCATCGTTCCGCGTTCCACTCGTTGTTTCCGAAATTTTCGCGAAACTCTAGCACCGAACCGGGCCGGACATAAGCCGAGACCAGGCCGGGCGTGCTTTATTCAACTCCGGAGTAAAGGCGGCTGACTACGGCCTTGACGGGACTCTGGCGTGAGCCTATATTTCCGCAATATTACTGAGGATCACCGAAACTTTTTGTCGCGTCACCCTCTCCTCCGGTCGGCGTGGGTGACACGGCGGCGCCGCAGCCCCTCTCGGCCCCGGGCGCGGGGCCGGTCACGAGCGGTGGCCGCGGCCGTCGGCGTGATCCGCCGGAGGGCACCGGAGGCACAGAAGGATGAGCACGACCAGAACGATCGACGTGTCACCGGACGCCGGGGATCCCGGACGCGCGCGACCCGGCCCCTCCCGTGCGCGGCGCCCGCCGCGCCGCACCTGGCGCCAGGCGCTGCGCCGCGACTGGCAGCTCTACTCGCTTGCCGTCCTCCCGCTGCTGTTCTTCCTGGTCTTCCGATACCTCCCGATGATCGGGAACGTCATCGCCTTCCGGAAGTTCGAGCCCGGCGGCAGCGTGCTCGGCGAGGAATGGGTCGGGCTGCGCTACGTGAGGATGTTCCTGAACGACCCGTCGTTCTGGCAGGTGTTCACCAACACCGTGGTCCTCGGCGTGCTGACCCTGCTGTTCTGCTTCCCCACGCCGATCGTGCTCGCCCTGCTGATCAACGAGCTGCGCGGCCGGAGGATCAAACGGCTCGTCCAGTCGGTGTCCTACCTGCCGCACTTCCTGTCGATGGTGGTCGTGGCCGGACTCGTCATGGAGCTGCTGTCGGTGGACGGGCCGGTCAACCAGCTCCTGCGGGCCATGGGCACCGACCCCATCGCGTTCCTGCAGGAGGCGGGGTGGTTCCGAACCATCTACGTCTCCTCGGAGATGTGGCAGACGGTCGGCTGGGGGACCATCATCTACCTCGCCGCGCTCACCACGATCGACGAGCAGCTGTACGAGGCGGCCCGGATCGACGGCGCGAGCCGGTGGCGGCAGGTCTGGCACGTGACCCTACCCGGCATCCGGCCGACCGCGGTCACCCTCCTGATCCTCAACATCGGCACGTTCATGGCCGTCGGATTCGAGAAGATCCTGCTGCTCTACAACCCGCTGACGTATCCCACCGCCGACGTGATCTCCACGTACCTCTACCGGATGGGCATCGTCTCCAACAGCTTCAGCTACGCCGCCGCGATCGGCCTGTTCGAGGCCGTGATCGGGCTGGCCCTCGTCATGTCGGCGAACCTGATCTCCCGGCGCACGGTGGGGACGAGCCTGTGGTGAACGTCGGCACGACCCGGGGCCACCGCGTGTTCCGGATCGTCAACGCGATCATCCTGACCGGCGTCGCGGTCGTGACCCTGTACCCCTTCGTCAACATCGTCGCCCGGTCCCTCAGCGACGAGTTCGCCATCCGCTCCGGCAAGGTCAACCTCGTCCCCGTCGGGTTCACCTTCCGCACGTACGAGTACGTGGCCTCCGACCCGACGTTCTGGATCAACTACCGCAACACGGTGGTCTACACCGTCGTCGCCACGGCCATCGCCATGGTCATGACCACGTGCTACGCGTACGTCCTGTCGAAGAAACACCTCAAGGGCCGCACGTTCCTGATCGGGGTCGCGGTCTTCACCATGTTCTTCACCGGCGGCCTCATCCCCAACTACATCCTCATCTCCAGCCTCGGGCTGAAGGACAGCATCTGGGCCATCGTGCTGCCGAACGCGATCAGCGTCTTCAACCTCCTCGTGATGAAGGCGTTCTTCGAAGGCCTGCCCACCGAACTGGAGGAGGCCGCCGCGATCGACGGCATGAGCACCTACGGCATCCTGCTCCGGATCGTCCTGCCGCTGTCGAAAGCGGTCCTCGCCACGATGGTCCTGTTCTACGCCGTGTCGTTCTGGAACTCCTGGTTCACGGCCTTCCTCTACCTCAGCCAGAGCGACCTGTTCCCCGTGACCGTCTACCTGCGCAACCTCATCGCCGGCGCCACCACGGGCACGTCCGTCGGCGCCGACGCCACCGACCTGACCGTGGCCACCAACATCAAGTCCGTGACGATGGTGCTCACCGTCATCCCGATCCTGGTGGTCTACCCCTTCGTCCAGAGGTACTTCGTCAAGGGCGTCATGCTCGGCGCGGTGAAGGGATGACACGCCGGACCTCTCATTCCGCTTCCCCCAGCCCGTCCCCCCAAGGGAAAGGACCCCCCGTACATGTATGAGATCAACCGGCGTCAGGCGATGGTCGGCGTGGGAGCCTTCCTCGCACTCGCCGCCTGCAGCAGCGGCGGCGACTCCGGCGGCACGAAGAACGGCGACGACTTCGCCGCCAACCGGGACGGCGCGATGGCCGACTACGCCGTCGGCAAGCCGTTCAAAGCCACCGCCCCGCTCTCGTTCGGCATCCTCTACAACAACCACCCGTTCTACCCGATCAAGAACGACTGGCTGTTCTGGTCGGAGCTGACGAAACGGACCAACGTCACCCTCCAGCCGAACGTGGTGCCGCTCAGCGACTACGAGAACAAGCGCAGCCTGCTCATCGGCGCCGGCGACGCACCGGTGATCATCCCGAAGACCTACCCGGGCCAGGAGGTCCCCTTCGTCGCCTCCGGCTCCGTCCTGCCCGTCAGCGACTACATGGACCTGATGCCGAACTTCAAAGAGAAGATCGCCAGGTGGAAGCTCCAGCCCGACCTGGACACGCTCCGGCAGGCCGACGGCCGCTTCTACCTGCTCCCCGGCCTCCACGAGGACTACTGGGCGGACTACACCCTGGAGGTCCGCTCGGACGTCCTCGACAAGCTCGGGCTGGAGGTCCCGCAGACCTGGGACGACGTGCACAGCATGCTCAAGGCGATGAAAGAGGAGTACCCCGACTCCTACCCCTACTCCGACCGGTGGTCCATCCCCACCCCCGGCGGCGCCATGCTGAACCAGGTCTTCGGCCTGGGCAGCGGCGCCCGCGGCGGCTGGGGCTTCACCACCGGCATCACCTGGGACCCCGCCGCCCAGAAGTTCGCCTTCACCGGCGCGATGGACCAGTACAAGCAGATGCTGCAGTTCCTCCACACCCTGGTGGGGGAGAAGCTCCTCGACCCCGAGAGCTTCACGCAGCAGGACGACCAGGCGATCCAGAAGCTCGTCTCCGGCAAGTCCTTCGTCATCAGCGGCAACGCCCAGACACTGGTCAACGAGTACCGCCCGCCCCTGAAGAAGGCGAACCCCAAGGCCACGATCGTCAAGATCCCGGTACCCGTCGGGCCGCTCGGGCCCATCAAGGCCGACTCCAACGACACCCGCCTGGAGAACGGCATCATGATCTCCAAGAAGGCCCGCGACAGCAAGAACTTCGTCGCCATGATGCAGTTCATCGACTGGCTCTGGTACTCCGACGAGGGCCAGGTGTTCGCCAAATGGGGAGTCGAAGGGACCACGTACACCAAGGACGCGTCCGGCAAGTTCCACCTGGCCAAGGACGTCGACTTCGTCGGCCTCAACCCCGGCGCACCCAAGCACCTGCAGAAGGACTTCGGCTTCTCCAACGGCGTCTTCGCCTACGGCGGCAGCACCGAACTGCTCCAGTCGACCTTCTCCGACGAGGAGATCGAATGGCAGAAGACGATGAACGCGAGAAAGGCGATGCCCGTCGCGCCCCCGCACCCGCTCAACGACGAGGAACGCGAACAGGCCGCGCTGTGGCAGACCCCACTGAAGGACCACGCCACCCAGAACACCCTCGAATTCATCCTGGGCAAGCGGAGCTTCGACGAATGGGACGCCTACGTCAAGGAACTCGAGGCGAAGAACATGTCCTCCTACATCAACCTCGTCAACAACGCCTACGACCGCTACAAGAAGGAGCACGGCTGACCGGCTCCCGCCGGCCGTGCCTGTCCCACGGCCGGCCCGAGCCTCACCCGACGGCGAGTGAAGGACGATGATGCCCAGCGCCACCCCCCACGCCACCCTCCACGCGGCCGACCACGTCCCCCCGGCCCCGCTCCGCCCCGACCACCGAGCCGCCCCATGACCGAGACGTCGATCCGGCAGTTCGGGCAGGGACCGCTCTCCCGCGCCTCCGCCCTGGCCTACACCCTGCTCGTGGTCGAGTTCCTCGTCCTGGCCACCACCGCGCCCGGCCTCATCGGACTCGTCCTGCTCGACCACGACACCGCCAACCTCCCGCTGGCCGCGGCCTGCACGCTCCCCGCCGGACCGGCGCTGTCCGCCGCGCTCTACGCGGTGCACCACCGCCGCCTCGACCTGACGGATCTCCACCCAGCCACGGCGTTCCGGCGCGGCTACCGGATGAACGTCCGCGGCGTGATGAAACTCTGGCTCCCGTCGCTGGCCTGGCTGACCGTCATCGGATCGACACTCGTCAACTTCGGCGCCGCCGGCGTCCCCGGATGGTGGGCCATCCTGCTGGTCCTCATCGCGCTGGCAACCGCCGTCTGGGGCGCCAACGCCCTCGTGATCACATCGCTGTTCGCCTTCCGCGCCAGGGACGTCGCCCGCCTGGCCGCCTACTTCCTGTTCTCCTCACCCCGGGTCACCATGGGCAACGCCCTCCTCCTCATCGCCGCGGCCGGCCTCACCCTGGTGGCCACCGAGGCCGCGCCGGCGCTGCTGGCCTCGATGTTCGCCGCGGCACTGCTGCTGAACAGCCGCCCACTCATCGCCGAAGTCACGCAAAGGTTCACCGTCCAGGGAAACCCGGCAGCGAAACCGCATGACCAGCCCTGACCCACCCGGCACACACCCCGCCTGGCTGCCCCCCGAGGCGTTCCGCCCCATCGGCTCGCGCCGCACCCTCGTCCTCGGCGACGGCCTCCTGACCGAGACCGTGCACGACGAGGCGGCGCGCGCCTGCGCCCGGTACGGCGGACACGTACATCGCCACACCCGGAACGAGCCGTACGATCTGGTGCTCGCGCTCACCACGGCCGAGCCGCTGCCCGGCCCCGCCCAGACGGTCCTGGACGAGTTCCGGAGCACCACCGGGCCTCCCGCAAACACGATCGGCGGCGAGGGATACCTCACCGCCCGCCGCCACGGCGTCACAACCGTGCTCGCCGACGACGCCGCCGGACTGCTCTACGGCCTGTTCCACGTCGTACGACTCGGCGAAAGGGCCTTCACAGAAGAGCGGCCACCCGAACGCCACGCGCCCACCATGCGGCGGCGCATGCTCGACCACTGGGACAACGTCGACATCCACCCCGTGATGGGCCAGGTCGAACGCGGCTACGCCGGCGGATCCCTCTTCTGGCGCGACGGCGCGCCACGCGGCGACCTGGCACGAGTGCGGGACTACGCGCGGCTGCTGGCCGCGTGCGCGGTGAACGCGATCTCCGTGAACAACGTGAACGTCCACGCCACAGAGGCCCTCCTGCTGACCGACCGGCTCGGCGACGTCGCCGCCATCGCGGACGTGCTGCGCCCGTACGGGATCAGGGTCCACCTGTCCGTGAGCTTCGCCTCGCCCGTCACCCTCGGGCGGCTGCCGTCCGCCGACCCACTCGACGAGGACGTCCGCAAATGGTGGGCGGACGTCACCGAGCGCGTGTACGACACCATCCCCGACTTCGGCGGGTACGTCGTCAAAGCCGACTCCGAGGGGCAGCCCGGCCCGTTCGCGTACGGCCGCGACCACGCCGACGGCGCGAACCTGCTGGCCGAGGCGCTGGAACCGTTCGGCGGCGTCGTCCACTGGCGCGCCTTCGTCTACAACCACCGGCAGGACTGGCGGGACCGCTCCACCGACCGGGCCCGCGCCGCGCACGACCACTTCGCCCCGCTCGACGGCCGGTTCCGCGACAACGTCATCCTTCAGGTGAAGCACGGCCCGATCGACTTCCAGGCGCGCGAGCCGGTGTCACCGGTCATCGCGGCCATGCCCGCCACCCACCTGGCGGTGGAACTGCAGGTGACCCAGGAGTACACCGGACAGCAGCGGCACGTCTGCTACCTCGCCCCGATGTGGCGCGAGGTGCTCGGCTTCCGCCCCTGGGGACCCGACGGACCGGCCGTGGCCGACGTCGCCGGGGGAGTCTCCGGGAACGGGGGAGGGCTCGTCGGGGTCTCCAACGTGGGCGACGACCCCTACTGGACCGGCCACCCGCTCGCCCAGGCCAACCTGTACGCCTTCGGCCGGCTCGCCTGGGCGCCGTGGACCGACCCGGCGGCGATCCTCGACGAGTGGATCGACCTCACCTTCACGCCGGCGGCGACGGGGGACACGGAGCCTGCGGCGACCAGAGAAACGGAGCGGCTGCGGCACATCCTGCACACCATCATGGACGACTCGTGGCGCACCTACGAGCGGTACACCGCGCCCCTGGGCGTCGGATTCATGGTCCGCCCCGGGCACCATTACGGGCCCGACGTGGACGGATACGAGTACACGCCGTGGGGGACCTACCACTTCGCCGACCGGGACGGCGTCGGCGTGGACCGCACCCGCGCCACCGGGACCGGCTTCAGCGGCCAGTACCCGCCGGCGTGGTCGGAGGTGTACGAGTCACTCGACCGGTGCCCCGACGACCTGCTGCTGTTCTTCCATCACGTCCCGTACGGCCACGTGCTGCACAGCGGATCGACCGTCATCCAGCACATCTACGACACCCATTTCGCGGGTGCCGGGCAGGCGGTGGAGGCCGGACGGCGATGGGAGGAGGCCGCCGGCCTGGTCGACCCGTCCCTGCACGCCCGGGTGACGGACCTTCTCGCCGAACAGATTCGCTGCGCGGGGGAGTGGCGCGACCAGATCACCACCTACTTCTTCCGCAAGTCAGGCAAACCCGACACTCGCGGCCGCCACATCTCACGGTGATCCATGTCGAGTGGACCGCTCGTACGTCAGCCGTCGGCCGGGCGCGGTGGAACTGACGGTGGACGTGACGGGGGAGACCTGCACCCGGCCGACTGTGAGGCTCTAGC
>NZ_BOOC01000030.1 GCF_016863035.1 Microbispora corallina | reverse complement strand
GCGGCGACCCCCACGGCCACCTGCACCAGCCCCTGACCTGAGGACAGCGGCCGGTCCGGCGCCACGTGCGCCGGGCCGGCCGGCGATCACCCCCGGCGTGTCCCCGCCGGCGCCCACCCGGTCATGGGTGAGCCGCCTCGATCGGGCACGCCCCGAATCCCGGCTCTGGGCGGGGACCACCACCCCCGCAGTGGCGGGCTGGGCCTGCTCACGCGGACGGACTCCATCCGCTGTCGCAGGCCCCCGCCACCTCCTGACCTCGCTCTCCTTCCTGGCGAGGACGGGCCTCCGGCGCGACGCGACCCGCCGCGCCGGAGGCTCAGCGGGTCTCCCCGGAGCTCGCGAAGAACACCCGCGACGGACGCCTCGTGGCGGACGCCCCCTGACGGACGTGCTCCGTCACGGACGCGCCCGTACGGACGCGCCCGTTACGGACGCCCCGCGACGGCGCGCCGCAGAACCGGGTCATCGGCCGGGTTCACTCGCACCGGCAGGCGGGTCAGTCCTGCTCGCGGACCCGGTGGGCATGGGCCGGATACACGCCGATCAGCCGCATGTCCGAGGAGAAGAAGCGCAGCTCCTCCAGGGCGAGGGCCACCCGGCTCTCGTCGGGGTGCCCTTCGATCTCGATGTAGAAGCGGCTGGCCTTCAGCCCGGCGCCGACCTGGTAGCTCTCGATCTTGGTCAGGTTGACGGCGTTGCTGGAGAAGCCGCCCAGTGCCTTGTACAGCGCGCTCGGGATGTTCCGTACGGAGAAGAAGAGGCTCGTCATCGTGGGCGCGCCCGTGTCCGGCGGGACCGCGGAGTCGCGGGACAGGACGACGAAGCGCGTCGTGTTGTCCGGGGTGTCCTCGACCCCGCCGCGCAGCACCCGCAGCCCGTACAGGGACGCGGCGCCGGGCGGGGCGAGCGCCGCGTGCCGGGGGTCGCCGAGCTCCGCGATCTCTCGGGCGGCGCCGGCCGTGTCGTCGGACACCAGCGTCCGCCAGCCGCCCTCACGGAGGATCTTCCGGCACTGGCCCAGGGCGTGCACGTGACTGCGGACGCACTCCACCTGGTCGAGCGACCCGCCGGGCACGCCCATGAGGTCGAAGTGGATGGGCAGGAAGTACTCCGCCACGATCCACAGCCCGGTCTCCGGCAGCAGGTGGTGGACGTCCGCGACACGTCCGGCGGCGGAGTTGTCCATGGGGATCACCGCGAGGTCCGCGGCGCCCAGCGTGACCGCCTCCAGGGCCTGTTCAAAGGTCGTGCAGGGCAGTTCCCGGCCGTCGGGGAACAGGTCGCGGGCCGCCGCGGCCGAATTCGACCCCGGTTCCCCCTGGTAGGCGATGGTCACCATGAGCTGGTCGATGTCTCCGGGATCGTCGGCCCGGTGGCTGTGCCCACCGGATACGGGGTCGGGAACGGGTCCGCGCCGCCCCGACGGCCGGCCGCGACGGCCGTCCGGCGTTACGGCGGTCCGGGCGTGACGGTGTCCGCGGCGCGACGTCCGCCACTGGGGGTCGCGCCTCGCATGCTACTGCGACCGCGGCCCTGGCCGGGACGGTGGCCCCGCCCCGAACGCGGCGCCGACGGCTGGTCCGATGTGGCCTCGGCCTGCCGTGAACGGCCGGGACCGGGCTCCTGGAATCGTCCCCGGGCCCGGTCCCGTGGCGTACGTGGCGCTCAGCCCACGGGCAGCGCGAGAGCCTCGGAGTGGCGGACGGCCTTCATGATCTCGTCGGACACGGGGGTGCCGGCCGTGGCACGGGCCAGCAGCACGGCGCCCACGAGAGTGGCCAGGGCCACCAGCCCGGCCTCGCCCGGAGCCACCCAGTCGGCCATGTCGCGGACGCCCGCGGCGTAGGTCTCCCGGGGCCGCAGCTCCCGCGCGAAGTCGGCCACGAACCCGACGGCGGGGCAGCCGTCGCCCGGGTCGTCGCGGTGATGGGCCGAGAGGTAGTCGTCGACGAGCCAGGACCACGCCGCCTCGTGACCGCCGTGTTCCTCGTCGAGGGCGGTCAGCTGCTTCATCCTCTCGGTGAGCGCGTGCGCCGTGGCCTCGTCGACGAGCGCCTCCTTCGACGAGAACTGCTTGTAGAAGCCGCCCTGTGTCAGGCCGACCGACTGCATGACGTCCACGATGCTGACGTTCTCCACGCCCTTCTCGCGGAAGAGCCGGGACGCGGCCTCCACCACGCGCTGCCGGTTCGCCCGCGCCTCGGCCTGGGAAACTCGGCTCATGCCCCACCCGTCCCTCTCCGTACGCTCGGCGCACAGGCACGCTACTAGAACGATGATATGTGACATCTAAGTTGGCGGCACCGATCGGGGCCATTAGCCTCGGTGGGTCGCGCGGATGCCGGGTAGAGACGGGGGCCGTACGGGGATGTCATCGAATCCGCCGTCAGACGAGGAGCTGACCCTGCGGGCGCAGGCGGGCGAGGCGGGCGCGCTCGGCCTGCTGCTGGAGCGCCATCAGGCCGGGATGCGGGCGGTCGCGCTGAGCCTGCTCGGAGCGGTGCCCGACGTGGACGACGCGCTGCAGGACGCGGCGCTCGTCGCCCTGAGGAGGATCGGGGACGTCCGGGACCCGGCGGCCGTGGGGGCGTGGCTGCGGATGGTGGTCCGCAACGAGTGCCGCATGCGGCTGCGCGGCCTTCCCCACCTGCCGCTGACCGAGCAGGCGCCCGCGACGGGCGGGCCGACCCCCGAGCAGGTAATCGAGGACCACGCGCTGCGCGACTGGGTGTGGCACGCGATCGACCAGCTGTCCCCGCCCCTGCGACTGGTCCTGATGCTGCGCCATTTCAGCGGGGTGACGTCGTACGAGCAGATCGCGGCGGTGTGCGACGTGCCGGTCGGGACCGTGCGCAGCAGGCTGGGCCAGGCCCGGGCCAAGGTGGCCGAGGCGCTGCGGGCGACGGCGGTGCTGGCCCACGACGACGCCGCCCTGCGCACCGCGGCCAGCCGCCGCGAGGCGATCGAGACGCTGGCGGCCGCCGAGCGGGGCGCCTTCGCGCGGGTCGTCGAGGAGCGCTGGTCGCCCCGGGCCGAGCTGATCGGCGGCCGGGGTGAGCGCGGGGGGCGCGACCTGGCGATCCGGGGCATGGAGTGCGACCTGGAGGCCGGGGTCCGGCAGCGGTTCGCCGACGGGGTGGCCGGGCGCGACGTCGCCATCTGGGAGATGGACATGGTCAACCCCACGGACGACCCCCACCACTGCCCGCCGTCCGTCGTGTGGGTCATGTCCCTCGACCAGGGGCGGGTCAGCCGGCTGCGGCTGTTCCATCCGGCGGCCTGAGCGGTCCGGCCCGTGTGAGGAGGCTCACAGCGGCCGGATCGAACTTTCCTCCTCGCGGCGCATCTTGCCGGTGCAACCGCCGACAAGGGAGGAAAAGACATGGACACCGCGCACCCGCTGGCGCCGGGCCCCCACACGGTCGACGTCGAGGGCGTCGCCCAGCGTTACCACGTCGCCGGGTCCGGGCCCGTCTGCCTGGTCCACTCGGGGGGCCCCGGGCTGTCGTGGGAGTACATGCGGATGCCCGCCGTCGAGAAGCACCTGACCACGGTGTACGTCGAGCCGATCGGGACGGGTGAGTCCGGCCGCCTGCCGTCCCACCCTCATGGGTACACCCGGGAGCGGTACGCCCGCGCCCTCGACGGCCTGATCGCACATCTCGGCGTGCTCCGCGTGCACCTCATCGGTCACTCGTACGGCGGGTTCGTCGCGCAGCACTACGCCCTGACGCGTCCCGAGCGGCTCGCCGGAGTCGTCCTGTACGACAGCGCGCCGGTGACCGGGCCGGAGCAGTTCGCCGAGGCGGCACGCGCCATGGAGGCGTTCGCGCTGCGGAACGCCGGCAGGCCCGGGCTCCAGGGCGTCCTGGACACGTGGCAGTCGCTCGGCTCGCTCGCGGACGACGAGGGGGTCACGCGGGCGGCCCGCGGGATACTGCCGGCCTACATCGCCGACTACTGGGACCGCGAGGAGGAGTTCGCCCCCCTCGTCTCGTCCGTGCGGGGCGTGTTCGTCTCCGGCCTCGACGAGGACCTCGTCCCGGATCTCATCGACGACCGGCCGTCGCTGGGCTCGTTCACCGTCCCGACGCTGGTCGTCGTGGGCCGCCACGACGTCATCTGCGGGCCGCGCTGGGCCGGTGAGCTGGCCGACGGCATTCCCGGAGCCCGGCTGACCGTCCTGGAGGGCAGCGGCCACCTCGGCCACATCGAGGAGCCGGAGGCCTTCGCCGCGGCCGTGGCCGCCTTCGCCGCCGAGACGGCCGAGTGAGCAGGGCGCGTCAGCGCGCGGGCGCGGCCGGCTGAAAGCGTCGCGCGACGGGGCGCGGCCGGCTGAAAGCGGGCGCGCGAGGGGCGCGGCCAGTTGCCATCGGCCGCGTCCCCGCCCGTCGGCGGCGCTGCGCGTCGGCCGCGGTTCGCGGACCTCGCGTCTCGCGGGCCGGACAGGCCGCAGGAGCCCGGCCACCGCGTATACGCGTCGTCAACGCCGCGCATGCGGCCGGGCCCTACCGTCTGCGCCATGTCCACTCATGCGATTTCTACCGAACATGATTATGTTCCCGTGATTCCGGAGAGCGACACCTCCGCGGAGCAGGAAAACGGGGGCAGCGTCCTGGGCCTGCTCGAACGCATCGGGTCCGTCGTGGTGCCCGTCGCGGTGGCTCTCTACGCGGTGCTCTACATCGGCGTGGAGCAGATGTACGCCGTCTTCGGGGTCAACCCCCAGCAGGTGGGCGTCGACCAGTCGGTCCTGCTCGGCCGCATGATGAGCACGCTGGTGCTGCTCCTGCTGGCCGCCGTCCCGCTGATCGGCGTCGTGGTCGGCGTGGGCTGGCTGATCGACAGGATGACCGGCGGCGCGGCGGGCCGGGTCCTCCAGGCGATCAGGAGACGTCCCTGGATCGCGGCCGCGCTGGCGGCGGTGTGGTGCGGGGCGACCTACTGGGGCGTCTTCCGCGTCCTCGGCGAGCTCGACCTGTTCGTCATGGTGGTCATCGCGGTCGGGCTGGGCGTGCTCGCCTTCCTGGTCCCGTTCCGGCTGCTGCGCCGCAAGCCGGTGGGCCGGGCCGGGATCAAGGTGCTCGTCGGCGGCCTGACCGGGGTCGGCCTGGGCTTCCTGCTCATCCTGGGGCTCGTCGAGGGTGCGGTCGACGTCCAGGACACGGGGCAGGCCAGCGACCTGCTGAGCGCCGTGGGCTTCCAGGACCAGTGGACGGTTCTGAAGAGCGCCGACAACGACAAGCCGCTCTACGACGGCCGCTGGATGATGCTGCTGGGCGAGAGCGACGGCACGTACGTGCTGTACGACTGCGACAAGCTCGAGACCTTCCGCAGGCCCATGGAGACGACGAACCTCAGCCAGATCCAGCTCGACCCCGATCGCAGGGCCGGTTTCACCTGCGGCGACCTCGCCAAGTAGGACGCCCCCTCACCACCGGGCCGACGGCGCGCCGTCGGTCATCCCGATTGCGCGCTGAAGAACAGTTATTTAAAGGAGCATGAAATGATTTCCGCCATTATCGGCGCTCTGATCAGCGGTCTCATCGTCGGCGGCCTCGGCCGGCTGGTCCTCCCCGGGCGTCAGGACATCGGCTGGGTCGCCACCATTCTTGCCGGCATCGTCGCCGCCGCCGTCGGCAGCGGGCTCGCCTACCTCCTCGGCTTCGCCGACAAGCTCCTGCTGGTGCTGATCGTGGAGGTCGTCCTCGCCGCCGTGTGCGTGTCGATCGTGGCGAAGATGGGCTCGAAGAACAGGTCCTGAGGGTCCGGAGGCGGGACAGCGCCTCCGTGACGTACGCCGGGCTCAAGGGTGCCGGCGACCGTGAGGCGGCCGTGGCGGGAGCAGCGTGCTCCGGCGACGGCCGCCTCCGCCGTGTGACCGGACGGTGACGGACGGCGGTCGGGGCGGAGAAAGACGAGGGCCGGGGGCGGCCCGCCCCCGTGCGATAGATGGGCCGCGACATCCATATGATGGCGACCGCCCGCCGTGCTCGCGACGACTCCAGTTCCGAATGGTGATCACTTGTCCAGAATCGAAGCCGCCGACGACACCGTGCCCGACGTCCAGACCTACGGGGACGAGCGGCGGCTTCCCGCGCGTGCACGAACGGGCGCCGGGGTCATGACCGGGGACGGCCGGCGATGAGCACCGGACTGCGGGCCGCCCTGCTCGGGCCCGTCCAGGCGTGGCGCGGCGACGTGGAGCTCGACCTGGGCGCGCCCCAGCAGCGGGCCGTGCTCGCCCTCCTGCTGCTGCGGGAGGGCGAGGTGGTGTCGTCCGACGAGATCATGGACGCGGTGTGGGGGGAGCGCCCGCCCCTGAGCGCCCGGGCCGTCGTGCGCACCTACATCTGCCGGTTGCGCCGCGTCATGTCCTCCTCCGGGGACGGCGAGCAGGTGATCCGGTCGTCGGGCGGCGGCTACGCCGTCTCCCCCGACGTGATTCAGGTGGACTGGGACTCCTTCCGGACGCAGGTGCGCGAGGCGCAGGCGGTGCGCGCCGACGGGGACACCGCCGAGGCCGCTCACCGGCTGCGGTCGGCGCTGCGCCTGTGGCGGGGCTCGCCCCTTGCCGGAATCCGCGGCGACTACGTCGACCAGGAGCGGACCCGCTTGGTCCAGCGCAGGGTGGCGGTCCTCGAGGAACGGCTGGAGCTCGACCTTGAGCTCGGCCGGCACGCCGAGGTGTGCGAGGAGGTGACCGAGGCCGTCGACGCCGAGCCGATGCGCGAGCGGCTGCGCGAGCTGCAGATGATCGCCCTGTACCGGTCCGGCCGGCAGGCGGAGGCGCTGGCGGTGTACGACGAGGTGCGGCGGCTGCTCGCCGAGGAGCTCGGCATCGACCCCGGCTCCGCCCTGCGCGAGCTGCACCAGCGGATCCTGGTCTCGGACCCCGGGCTGGCCGCGCCGGCCCCTCGGACGCTTCCGGTCCAGACCCCCGACTGCCCGCCCGCCCAGTTGCCGGCCGTGCCGCCCGGCTTCGTGGGCAGGGAGGCGGAGCTGGCCGCCATCCAGGACGCCCTCCGTCCCGGCGGGTGGACGCCCGTCGTGGCGATCACCGGGCTCGGCGGCGTGGGGAAGACGGCGCTGGCCGTCCAGGCCGCGCACGCGATGCGGGACCGCTACCCGGACGGCCAGGTCTACGCGGACCTCGGGACGTCCAGCGGCCGGCCGGCGTGCCCCGGCGACGTGCTGGGCTCGTTCCTCCGCTCCTTCGGCCTGCCGGAGGAGCGGCTGCCCGCCGGCGTCGAGGACCGGGCGGCGCTGTGGCGGACCGTGCTGGCCGATCGGCGGGTGCTGATCCTGCTGGACGACGCCCGCGACGCCGACCAGATCCGCCACCTGCTGCCGGCGGCGCCGGGGTCGGCCGCGATCGTCACCACCTGGCGGCACATGTACGACCTGTCCGCCCGCTGGATGCGGCTCGACGTCCTGTCCCCGGCCGACGCGCTGGAGATGCTGGCCCGGCTGGCCGGGCACGGGAGGGTCCTCGGGGAGCGGCAGGACGCCCTGGACCTCGTCGGCCTGTGCTCGCACCACCCCGTGGCCGTACGCGTGGCCGCCGACCTGCTGCAGGCCAGGCCGCACTGGACGCTGCAGGAGCTCCGCCTGCGCATCGAGGACGACCTGTACCGGGCTCCGGCCGACTACGGCGGCTGCCCGGCGATCGAGGAGCCCCTGTTGCGGGCGCAGGGCCGGCTCGACCCGCAGGAGGCCGCCGCCTTCCGGCTCGGCGCGCTGTCCGACGGCGAGCTGACGGCGGAGTCGGTCGCGGCGCTGCTCGGCGTCCCGCGATCCCGGGCGTACCGGCTGCTGGAGTCGCTGGCTGACACGCACCTCGTGCTGCCCGGGCCGTACGGGACCTATCAGTACCTCGGGCTGGTCAAGGCGTTCGCCAGGCGCCAGGCGTGGGAGCGCGAGTGCGCCGATCGGTGCGACGCGGCGCCGGGCGGGCTGTCGCAGGCGCGGCATCCGGAGGCACGGCACCCGGAGGCGCGGCACCCGGAGGCGCGGCACCCGGAGGCGGCGCCGCCCGGGGGAGGGCGCGGCCCGTTCCCGCGGGCCGAACGGGAGCTGATCGACGTCCGCCGTCTGGGACGTTCCTGAGCGGCTGACCGCGGCGGATGGCGCCGGCGCCCGCGCCGGGGGACGATCAAAGTCATGGAGACCGCGGAGCAGTACGCCGAGTTCGCCGCGCGGGAGGCGCACGGGGTGTCGGCCGCGTACGAGCGGCTGGCGCGCGCGGTCTCCCGCGACGAGGAGGTGCTCGCGCTGCTCGGCGGGCTGCCGGCGGCCCGGCGGCAGCCGAACCTGCTGTTCGGCGTCGTACGGCTCCTCGGCGGCCCGGTGGACGACCCTTCCGCGTTCCACGACCACGTAGTGGGGAACTGGCCGGCGATCGAGGCCGAGATGCGCACCCGGGCGACGCAGACGAACGAGGCCGGGCGGTGCGCCGTCCTGCTGCCCGTGCTGGCCACGCTGCCGCAGCCGCTCGCGCTGCTGGAGGTGGGCGCGTCCGCCGGGCTGTGCCTCTACCCCGACCGGTACGCCTACCGGTACGGCGACCACGCCATCGGCTCCGGCGAGCCGCTCCTGGAGTGCGCGGCCACCGGGCTGACGCCGCCGGGCCGCCTGCCCTCCGTCGTGTGGCGGGCCGGGCTGGACCTGAACCCGCTCGACGTGACCGATCCCGCGGACGTCGCCTGGCTCGACGCCCTCATCTGGCCGGAGCACACGCACCGGCGCGCCCGGCTGCGGGCCGCGGCCGCCGTCGCCGCGGCCGAGCCGCCGCTGCTGGTGCGCGGCGACCTGGCCGACGACCTGCCGGCCCTGGCCGCGCGGGCGCCGGCCGGCGCGACGCTGGTGGTGTTCCACACGTCCGTGCTTTACCAGGTGCCGCGGCCGCGGCGGGAGGCGTTCACCGAGGTGGTGTGCGGCCTGCCCGGTCACTGGATCTCGAACGAGGCCGCCGGCGTGCTGCCGTACGACGTGCCGGGTCACGGCGCGGTGCCGGCGCCGCCCGGCGGGGCCCTGCACAACCTGCTCGCGCTGGACGGCACGCCGCTCGCCTGGACCCGGTCCCACGGCCAGGCGATGGTCTGGTTCGGGCGCGACCGCGGCTCTCGTGACACGGTTGACCCTGACACCGTGTGAGGCCGTAGACCGGGGGCGTCATGTTCACCATTGGAGATTTCGCCCGTCTCGGCCGGGTTTCGGTCCGGATGCTGCGGCACTACGACGCGCTCGGACTGCTCCGGCCCGCCAGGGTCGACCATGTCACCGGCTACCGGTACTACGAGGCGGGGCAGCTGTCCCGGCTCAACCGGCTGATCGCGCTCAAGGACCTCGGCCTCAGCCTCCAGCAGATCGGCACGATCCTGGAGGAGAAGGTCGGCCCGGAGGAGCTGCACGGCATGCTGCGGCTGCGCCGGGCGGAGCTGGAGGCGCGGATGGCGGAGGACACGGCGCGCCTGGCCAGGGTGGAGGCGAGGCTCCGCATGATCGAAACGGAGGGCGTCATGCCCGTGGACATCGTGATCAAGAGTGTTCCCCCGGTCCGCCTCGCCGAGCTCAGCGGCGTCGCGGAGAGCTACGAGCCCGACAAGATCGGACCGGTGATCCAGCCGCTGTACGACGAGCTGTTCATGCGGCTCCACCAGGCCGGTCTCGCCGTCACGGGCCCGGCCGTCGCCTACTACGAACAGGTCCCCGAGGGCGTGCTGGTCCACGCCGGGGCGCCGGTGAACGCGGAGCCGGGGGCGGTCTACGACTTCGAGATCGTCGACCTGCCCGAGATCGAGGAGGCGGCCACCATCGTCCACCACGGCTCCATGGACGACGTGGACGCCACCGGGCAGCGGCTCGCCCAGTGGATCGAGGACAACGGCTACCGCAGCATCGGCCTCGCCCGGGAGGTGTACCACGTGTACGGCCACGGCGACCCCGCCACCTGGGTCACCGAACTGCAGGAGGCCGTCTCACGCGACCGCTGAGCTCCCGGCGCGGAGCCCCCGGCCGCCCGAGGCCGGGGGTTCCTTCGCATGGGGTCAGAACCTGAGCCACACGGTGACCGCGCCGCACGCGCCGTTCGAGAGGTCCCTACCGCCACGCTACGTCCGCGCGGGCGCTTTCGCCTTCACAGCCAGCCGTCCAGGGCCGCCAGGAAATCCTCGTGCCGGCCGTACCAGACGCTGTGCCCGGCGCCCGCGACCGAGCGGACCGCGAACCCGCGGGCGCGCAGCCCCTCCGCGGCCTCCTGCGAGACGTACCGGCTGGGGTCGGCGCGGACCAGGAGCGAGGGCGCCACAAGGGGAGGGGTGTTGTCCGGCCCGCCGACGCGCCGGGAGTGCAGGCTCACCGTCGTGGCGATGTCGAACAGGGTGGCGGCCTCCACCTCGACCGCGATGTCCTGCTCGCTCCACCACGGCCGTTCCCGCCGCAGGTGCTCCGCCGTCCTGGCCGCTCTGGCCTCCTCGAGTTCGGCCGCGAAGGCGTCGGCGTCGAGACGGTCGCGTGCGGGGCCGAACGGCGTATCCACGTAGACCGCGCGCTCCGGCCGCAGCCTGGACACGGCGGCGGCGAGCACCGAGCCGCCCAGCGAATGCCCCATCGCGAGCCGGGGCCGGGCACGCCCAGGGCGCATCCTCACCGGCGTCCCGGGCCTGCCCGCTCCGGGGTCAGGGGGCGGCCAGTGCTTCGGTGGGGGACAGGCGGGCGGCCCGGATCGCGGGGTAGAGCCCGGCGACGCCGCCGATGAGCGTGGTGGCGGCGAGCGCGCCCGCCGTCGCCCAGAGCGGCACGACGGCCGGCCAGCTCCGGGAGGCGGCGTACGCCGCCGTGACCGCGATGCCCAGCAGGACGCCGCCGGTCCCGCCGAGCACCGACAGCAGCAGCGACTCCGAGAGGAACTGCACCCGGATCTGCCCCCGGGTCGCGCCGAGGGAACGGCGCAGGCCGACCTCGGCCCGGCGCTCCAGCACGGAGACGACCATGGTGTTGGCCACCCCGACCCCGCCGACCAGCAGCGCCACCGCGCCCAGGCCGAGGAGCAGCCCGTTCAGGGCGGCGTCGGCCGCCCGGCGCGCGGCCAGGGCCTCCGAGGGCCGCGACACGGTGACGTCGCCGGGCGCCTCCGGGTCGGCGGTGGCGGCCAGGACGGCGCTCACGGCCTCGACCTGGTCGTCCCGTGCCCGGGTGTACACGGTCGTGGCCCGCCCGTCGAAGCGGAACAGGTCTGTGGCGATCTCCCAGCCGACCAGGACGGACGTGTCCAGCCCGGGCACGAGCGCGACCGGGTCGAGCACACCGACGACCGTGAACCGCTCGCCGCCGACCAGGATCACCGCCTGCGGGCTCGCCCGTCCGACGCCGAGCCGCTCCGCCGCGGCGGCGCCGAGCACCGCCGCCGGGTACCGTTCCGTGGCGCCGTTGAGCCAGGCGCCGCCCCGCAGGGTCGCGCCGACGGTCCGCGGCAGGTTCGTGCGGACGGCCAGCACGGACAGCCCGTTCGTCTCCACCCGGGGAATCCTGTCCGAGCGGTACACGGCGGCCCGGCCGATCGTCCCGGTCGCCGAGACCGCGGTGACCGGGCCGATCCGCGCGATCATCGCCTCGGCCTCCACGGGCAGTTCGGCGTCCTGGCCCTCGGCCGTCTGCCCGGGGGCGACGGTGAGCAGGTTGGTGCCGAGCGCGGCCAGCTGACGGTTCAGCTCCTCCCGTGAGGACGACGAGATGCCGACCACGGCGACCATCGCGGCGATGCCGATCGCGATGCCGAGCGCCGACAGCAGCGCCCGGGCCGGCCGGGCGCGCAGACCGGCCGCGGCGAGCCGGGCCACGTCACGCGGGGCCATGCGGGCGGGCGCGAGCCGCGGACGCCCTTGGTACGCGGTCACGACGAGGTCACCGCCTCGGCGTCGTCGCTCTCGATCCGGCCGTCGCGCACGCGCACCTGCCGGTCGAGCCCGGCCGCGACCTCGGCGTCGTGGGTGATGACCACGACGGTCGTACCGCCGGCGTGCAACTCCCGCAGCACGGCCATGACGCCCTGGCTGGAGGCGGAGTCGAGGTTGCCGGTCGGCTCGTCGGCGAGCAGCAGGGCGGGCCCGCCGACCACCGCGCGGGCGATCGCGACCCGCTGCCTCTCGCCGCCGGACAGCTCGTGCGGCTCGTGGCCGAGCCGGTGCCCGAGGCCGACCCGTTCCAGCGCCGCCTGGGCGCGCCGCCGCCGCCCGGCCAGGCCGACCCCGGCGTAGAGCAGGCCGTCGGCCACGTTGTCGAGGGCCGGTACGCCCGCGGCCAGGTGGAACTGCTGGAAGACGAACCCGATCCGGGTGGCGCGCAGGGCCGACAGCTGGCGGTCGGACAGCCGCGACACGTCGTACCCGTCGACCACCACGCCGCCGGAGGTGGGCCGGTCGAGGGTGCCCAGCATGTGCAGCAGGGTGGACTTGCCCGACCCGGACGGGCCCACCACCGCGACCAGCTCGCCGGCGCCGATGGTCAGGGTGACGCCGTCGAGGGCGCGCACGCCGCCCGGGTACGTCTTCGTCACGTCGGTCAGCTCGATCATCGCGGCATCCCCACAGTCATGCCTTCGCGCAGCCCGTCCCCGGTGACCTCGACGCGGCCGTTCGCGAACAGGCCGGTCGACACCCTGACGTAGCGCGTGGCGGATCCCTGGACGACCTCGACGCCGTACCCGCCCTCGGCGAGCGCCACCAGCGCCGCGACGGGGACGGTGAGGACGTTCTCGCGCTCGGCGGCCGTGAAGGCCACGGTGACCACGGCCGCCTGGATCTTCCTGGCCGCGCCGGGCCGGTTGAGCGTGACGGTCGCCTCCAGCATGGTCTCGGCCTGACCGCCGGGCGTGGCCGGCTGCGCGACCACCGTGTGGACCCGTTCCACCCGGCCCGCCACCTTCGCGCCGCCGGGTATCAGCACCCGCACCCTGGCGCCCTGCCGGGCCAGCCGCTGCTCGGACACCTCCAGCCGGACCGTCACCACGCGGCCGGTCCCCGTGTACCGCAGCACCTCCTGCCCGCCGCCGGTCGACTGGTTCACCCCCGCCGTGACGGCGTCGACCCGGATCGGGCCCGGGGCGAACAGCACCCGGCCCTGTTCCACCTGGCCGGTCTGCGGCAGGCCGAGGCGCCGCTGCCACCGCGTCACCGCGATCGCCGTGGCCGTCGTGTACGTGCGGTCCACCGTGAACCCGCCGTAGCCCAGGGCCTTGAGGTTGTCCTCGAGCTGGCGCACGTCGCGGCCGACGGAGCCGGGGGCGAGCGTCCGGTACGCGGCGACGGCGCCGTACAGCAGCACGACCGGCCTGTCGTCCACCCGGTAGATCGCCCCGCCACGGCGGACGACGGCGCCGGGCAGCGGCACCCGGGTGATGACGCCCGGGATCCGGCCGGGCAGAGTCGCCGTCGCGCCGTAGCCCAGGTCGCCGGGCAGCTCGTCGGTGTCCAGCATCGTCTGCCGCGTCACCGTGGCCGTCGCGGGCGGCAGGTCCACCCCGGTCCGCGGGCCCGTGGTCTCGCCGCCCAGCCCGATCGCGGCCACGGCGCCCGCTCCCACCGTGAGGGCGACCGCGCCGGTCACCGCGACGGCCCGGCCACGTCGCGTACGTCGTCCGGCGGGCGGGCTCGTCACGGCCGTCGCGCTCACGGGGTCGGCCGGGCCGACTGGCCCTGGGCTCTGCAGGTCGCCCTGGCCCGGTCGTAGTCGGGGTCGGTCTGCTCCTCCGGGAGCGAGAACCGGCCGTCCGGATCCGGATCGGGGAAGTCCTCCACCCCGTGGGCCCGCATGCAGCGGGAGTAGTCGAGGCCTCCCGCCCGCTTGCGCGCCTGCTCGTCCGCCGGCAGCACGGGGCGGTACGACGTGCACGCCTCCTGCGCGCGGTCCAGCACATCGGCGTCCACGCCGCCCTTGTCGACCAGGCCGCGGTCGACGCCGTAGATCCGCACACTGCCGCCGTTCACCTCGGGGTCGCGTAGCGGCACGCCGTGCTGCCGCATGCACCGCGCGTACCTGACGGCCTGCTCCACCAGGCTCAGGCTGGACGTGGGACGCGGCGTCGCGGCGCCGCCGAGTGAGGCCACGCCCTTCCCGTCGTCCGGCGCGGCGCAGGCGGCCGCCGTGACCAGCGCGAGGGCCGGCAGGCAGGCGACCAGGATCCTTCTCATCGACAATCTCCTCTGGTCCGATGGGCTCCAGTGGAGCAGCGGGCCCGCAACGGCACCGTCACAGTGCCTGTAACACCGGTGTTATGCCTGTTGGCCGAGACTCTGAGCCGGGAGGACGTCAGGTGCGAGTGCTGCTGATCGAGGACGAGGCGCTGCTGGCCGAACAGGTCGCCGACGGGCTGCGGGACCACGGCATGGCGGTCGACCTCGCGGCCGACGGGGTCGAGGGACTGCACAAGGCAGGCGCGAACCGCTACGACGTGGTCGTGCTCGACCGCGACCTGCCGCTCGTCCACGGCGACCAGGTCTGCACCGCGCTGGCCGCCGGCGGCGGCGACGCCCGGATCCTCATGCTGACCGCGGCGGGGGAGGCGGCGGACCGGGTGGCCGGCCTGAGCCTGGGCGCCGACGACTACCTGCCCAAGCCGTTCGTCTTCGAGGAACTGGTGCTGCGGATACGCGCACTGGCCCGACGGGCCAACAACGCCCCGCGCGTCCTGCGGCGCGCCGGCCTGACGTTCGACACCGCCCGGCGGGTGGTCACCCGCGACGGCCGCGTCATCCCGCTCACCACGAAGGAGCTGGCCGTGCTGGAGATCCTCATGGGCGCCGACGGCCGTGTGGTCAGCGCCGAGGACCTGCTGGAACGGGCCTGGGACGAGCACACGGACCCGTTCACCGCCACCGTACGGGTCACCATCGCCCGGGTGCGGCGCAAGCTGGGCGACCCGCCGCTGATCGAGACCGTCGTCGGAGCGGGGTACCGGCTGTGAGGCCGATCCTGCGGCACCCGTCGATACGGCTCCGGCTGGCCCTGGTATACACGGCCGTGCTCGTGACGACCTGCGCGGCGCTCCTCGGGCTCAACTACGCGCTGCTCTACCACAGCCTCTACACCAACATCCACGGCCCCAGCCAGGCCGAGATGGAGGCGGTGGCCGACGACCCGCCCCCGGGGGACGGGTGGCTGGTGGACGAGAAGCTCAAAAGCATGCGGGGCGACCAGGCCGAGGTCGCGCGGCTCCGCACCGCCACGCTGCTGAACACGGCCGGGACCTCGGCGATCGCACTGGCGATCACCGCGATGGCGGGGTTCGGCGTCTCGTGGGTCGTCGCCGGCCGGATGCTCCGGCCCTTGCGGACGCTCACCGCCACCACCCGGCGGATCTCGCAGGACCGGCTGCACGAGCGCGTCGCGCTCACCGGGCCCGACGACGAGATCAAGGAGCTGGCCGACACCTTCGACGAGATGGTGGCCAGGCTGGAGGCGTCGTTCGCCGGCCAGCGGAGGTTCGTCGCCGACGCCTCGCACGAGCTGCGCACCCCGCTCGCGATCGTCCGTACGGGCGCCGAGGTGCTGCTGGCCAAGCGGGAGAGCACGATCGCGCAGTGGGAGGCCATGGGCAGGCGCACACTGACTGCGACCGGCCGCGCCGAACGCCTCCTCGACGGCCTGCTGGCCCTGGCCCGCAGCGACAGCGGCGTCATCGCGCACGAGCCGCACGACCTGGCGGTCGCCGCGGCCGGCGCGCTGGGCGAGGCGGACGGGGAGGCCGAAACCGCGGGGCTGTCGGCGACCTCCGACCTGCGCCCCGCCCCGGTCACCGGCGACCCGGTCCTGCTCGACCGCCTCGTGCGCAACCTGGTCGACAACGCGATCCGGCACAACCGCCCGGGCGGCTGGGTCGAGGTGGTCACCGGCCACCGCGACGGTACGGCGGTCGTCACGGTCCGCAACAGCGGCGACGTCGTCCCCGCCGCGGAGGTCGACCGGCTGTTCGAGCCGTTCCAGCGGCTCGCGTCCGGCCGTACGGCGTCGCGCGGATCGGCCGGCCTCGGCCTCGCCATCGTCCGGTCGATCGTGCGCGTGCACGACGGCACGGTCACGGCCGCGCCGAACGCCGGGGGCGGCCTGGCCGTCACCGTCACGCTCCCCGCGGCTGATGCGGGAGGCCTGGAGTGAGGTCCTCCTGAGAACGGCTCCGGACACCCGAAGGGCCGGGGCGGTGGTGTCCGCCCCGGCCCGGGTGGGCGCCGATCAGGAGTTCGGCGTCTTGACCGGCTCGTGGGGGTCGCGGGCCGTCTTGTCCTTCGGCTGGCCACCGGCCGTCTTGTCCTCCGGCCGCGCGGGGCCACCGGTCGGCTTGGTCGGCGGGCCGGGGTCGCCCGTGGGCGGCGAGACCACCTGGTCGGCGGGCGGGGCGGTGACCGTCACCGGGGTCCCGTAGTCGCCGATCTCCATCACGTCACGGGCGCCGTCGTCGAAGGTGACGTCCAGGCGCCGTACCCGGCCCTGGTCGTCCACCTCGACGGTGCCCGACGCCCCCACAGGCGCGCGGGCGCCTTCGGGTGCGTCGGACGGTCCCGGGCTCGTCAGGGAGAATCCGAACCGCTGACCCGTCCAGCCTTGGCCGGAGGCCGCGCCGTCCTCGTGGACGTCGGTGGCCGAACGGAGTTGCTGGAGAGCCGCCTGCGGGTCCAGCGGGGCGAGCTTGACCAGGTCCTGCGGGGCGAACCCGGCCTGGACGGCGGGCGTCGGCGCGCCCGGCTTCTGCTCCTCGCGGCGCGGCTGGACCTCCCACTTAACCTGGTCGCCCCACTTCGCCTCGTCGCGTCGCTTGATGTACATCAGGTCGCCCAGGAAGCGGGTCTCGGACGCGCCCCCCGTCTCGGCGATGAAACCGACGCCCCGGGTGGGATCGACGGCGCCGTCCCACGTACGGTCGCCCTCCTGAAGGTGGACTCGGTAGCTCTGCGTGCTGGTGGTGTCGACCGCGGCGGTCACCTGGGCCTGCGCCGAGACCTGGCTCCCGGGCAGCGCCGTGACGACCACGCTCGCGAGGGCGGCGACGCCCAGCGCGGCGAGCGACGGGACCAGGACCCGCCTGGGCCGGCGCGTGATCGACGGCATGGGATCGATGCCCGCGGGCCGGTCCTCGGTGGCCCTGACGAGCAGGGTGCGAAGGTGGTTCTCGTCCATCAACGGCTCCTCGTGTCGGTGTCTCACCGGATCCCACTCCCTTCCTCCTCGGTTCGGTTGACCGCGAGATCGGGCGAGATCAGCCGCCGCATCGCCCGCAGCCCGCGGTGCGTGTGGGACTTGACCGTCCCCACCGAGCAGCCCATCAGGTCGGCGACCTCCATCTCGGACAGGTCGGCGAAGAACCGCAGCACCAGCGCGGTCCGCTGCCGCGCGGGCAGCTTCGCCAGCGCGTTCCGGACGTCCTCGGCCACCGCCCGCGTCTCTCCCGGGTCGCCCTGGCCCGGGAAATCGGGCAGCTCGGCGCGGGGGATCTCTCTGCGCCACCGGGCCCGCCACCAGGATCGGTGGGTGTTGACCAGGATGCGCCGCAGGTACGCGTCGGGGTCGCTGCCGGTGTCCAGCCGATGCCACACCCGGTGCAACTTGCCGAGACTCGCCTGCACCAGGTCCTCGGCCGCGTGCCAGTCTCCGGTGAGCAGCACGGCCGTTCTCAGATGGTGGTCGCCCCGGCGCCGTACGAACTCCACGAAATCCGCGTCCACCCGGTCTCCTCTCGTCGGCGAAAGCCACCTCCGACACTCCCTGAGTCCCGTATCAGGTTGACGAGAAGGCGGGAATCTCGGGGAGAACTATGGTTCCGGCCCAGCTGTCCCCTGACGGCGATCAGGCCGGCGACTCGTTCCGCTTCAGCTGCTCGGCCACGGCCGCCAGCAGTTCGTCGGACAGTTCGCGGTCGTCCACGGCCCGCGCCATGAGCGCGGCGCCGACCAGGGCGCTGAGGGTGAGCATCGCGTCGGCCCGGCCCTTCGCGGGATCCGGCTGCGCCGAGGCCGGAAAACCGGTGGCGTCGGACGCCGTGACAGGAGTGGATTTGGGCGACCGATCACAGCCGTGGCCTGAACACCGCTTTCCGTACGGACCTGGCCGAGGCCGCCGTCAACGTGCTGACGGGTGACGGGCACCTGGGCCGCGCGTACGACTTCACCGGGCCGCTGTGGACCCATCCGCAGGTGGCCGAGGCGCTGAACGTGCCCTACCGGGAGGTGCCGGACGCCGGACCCGGGCCCATGAGCTGGATCAACGCCCAGGTGCGGGCGGGCGCGCTCGAACGGCAGACCCCCGATCTGGAACGGGTGCTCGGCAGGCCCGCCGAGACCGTCATCTCTCACCTCCTGGCCCGTCCCGCATGTGTGAGGGCCTCCTGAGCCGTCCCCGACCGGACGGTACGACGGCCCTTCTCGTCAGTGCCCGGAGGGAGTGTCCGCCAGGATGCGTTCCAGGGTCCGCCGGCCCGTCCGGCTCATGACGGGATTGGTGTCGAGGTAGTACCACGGGAGCCCCATCGCCTGTACGAAGGCCCACGCCTTGCCTCGTTCCCATTCGAGGTCGTCGCAGCCGAGGTCGAGGCGGAGCACCCGCCGGGGCCCTGCCCCGAGCAGATGCCAGGCGCCCACGAGATCCAGAGCGGGGTCGGCCGGCCCGAAGCCGCCCACGTCGAGGATCCCGGCCAGCCGGCCGTCGGACACGAGCACGTTGCCGGGGATGAGATCGCCGTGGGTCATCACGTCGTCGGCCGTACGCGGGAGGCTCCGGAGGTCCTCCCAGATCCGGCGGAGCCGCCGAACGTCCAGGAGCCGTTCACTGCGCTCGAAACAGGTCTCCATCCAGGCGTCGTGGGATCGGAGGTCGCCTCCCCGGCCGTGGCCCGCGAACGTGCGGCCGCGCGTGTCGATCGAACGGAGGTCGCCGATGAGAGCGGCCAGGTCGTGGGCGAACGCGACCGACTCGCCGGGGTCCTCGTCGGTGGCCACGACGCCGGGCAGCCACGTCTGCACCGACCACGGGAGCGGGTATCCCGCGCCGGGCTCCCCGAGCGCGACCGGCTCGGGCGTCGGGAAACGGGTACGACCGGCCAGCTCGCGGGCGGCCTCCGCTTCCGCCTCCAGCCAGCGGCGCGTGGAGCCGGCCTGTGCGGGCTGAAGCGGGAACCGCGCTGTGAGGCGGTCGCCGACGCGGAAGATGGCGTTCACCGTCCCCCAGGAGGCGAGGCCCGTGACGGGCAGGCCCCGCCACTCGGGGAACTGCTCGTCCACCAGTGCGCGCACCGTCTCCGGTGACACCGTCAGCTGGCCCGCGTGCATCGTCACGCCGGGCAGCCTCGCGCGTCGCGCTACGCCCGGGCAACGGATTTTCAGGTCAAAGGTACTATGCGTACCCTATTAGGGTACTGTTCGTACTCTAAGGTACCTGTCACGGGGGAGACCTCATGCGCGTGTTCGGCATCACCTACGACGTCGGCTTCTCCACCTGCGGGACGACCACCCACGAGCCGTTCGACCCCGGCGTCGTACGGCGCGAGATGCGGATCATCCGCGAGGACCTGCGCTGCGACGCGGTCCGCATCACCGGGGCCGACCCCGACCGCCTGGAGATCGCGGCTCGTCACGCCGCGGCGGCCGGGCTGGAGGTCTGGTACTCCCCGTTCACGAATGGGCTCACGTCCGACGAGCTTTTGGCTCTGCTCGCCGGCGCGGCCGAGCGTGCCGAACGGCTCCGTCAGGAGGGCGCCTCCGTGGTGTTCCTCACCGGCTCCGAGATCAGCCTGTTCACCGGCGGCTTCATCCCCGGGGACACGCACGTGGAGCGGCTTCGCGAGTTGGCCGACCCCGAGCGCAGGGCCGTCACGCTCGGCGAGGCGCGGGCGCGCGTCAACGCCTTCCTCGCCCGGGCCGTCACCGAGGTGCGGCGGCGGTTCGGGGGCCCGGTCGGTTACGCCTCACTGCCGATGGAGGGCGTGGACTGGACCCCGTTCGACGTGATCGCCACCGACGCCGGCTACTACGACGCGACCACCGGGCCGGGCTTCCGCGCAGGGGTGCGCGCGCAGGCCACGCAGGGAAAGACGTTCGCGGTCACCGAGTTCGGATGCGCCCCCTACGCCGGCGCGGGCGACCGCGCGTCCCGCGGCGACCAGATCGTCGACTTCGACGAGCGCGCACGCCCGGTCCGCCTCACCGAGACGGTGGTGCGGGACGAAGACGAACAGGCCGGTTACCTGCGGAGACTCCTTGAGATCTACGACGAGGAGGGGGTCGACGCGGCCTTCGTCTACACCTTCGCCCGCCGTGACCTGCCGACCTCATCCGACCCGGAACGTGACTTCGACGTGGCCGGCTACGGCGTCGTGAAGGTCCTCGGACAGGGCCGCACGGGAACGGCGTACCCGGGGTTGCCGTGGGAGCCCAAGGCCGCCTTCCATGCCCTCGCCGAGTACGGGCGTGCGCGGGCCGCCCGCCCCCTGGACACGGGTCACGCCGACGCCGCCCGGTAGACGTGGCCGGACCGCTGCGCCAGGCTACGAGCATGCGATCTCGCTCGGCCGCCATGTGGTGGGGTGCCGCCATCGAAGCGCCGGACCCCGGTGCCCTGGCCCGGTTCTACTCGGAGTTGCTCGACTGGCCGATCGGCCACGAAGAGCAGGGAACGGTGGTCCTCGCCGCTCCCCAGGGGAGTATCTATCTGGTGTTCCAGCAGGCCGATGACTACGAGGCCCCCGTCTGGCCGCCGGTCGACGGGCGGCAGCGCCCGATGATGCACTTCGACTTCCAGGTCGGCGATCTCGACTCCGCCGTCGCCGACGCGACGGCACTGGGCGCCTCGCTGGCCGCGGACCAACCTCAGGAGAACGTGCGCGTGCTCCTCGACCCGGCCGGGCACCCCTTCTGCCTCTGCCTGGACGAGGGCTAGGGCGGCGTCGCGGACGTCTCGATTCGCCTCGCGTGCAGCGCCTGGTCACTCGTTCAGCGCGAGCGACCGGGTTACCAACTGGTGCAGGTACGTTCGGAACCGCCGCAGGTATTCGACGTTGGCGGGCCCGTGAACCTCGCCGCTCGCGCTGACCATGCCGCCTACCACGAACCCGCGGACACACCAAATGATCGTCTCCAGGGTCATGTCGACGTCCGCGCCGGGTCCGGCCGCTCTGCGGAACGCCTGCTTCACCGAGTCTCGAAGCGGCTTGAGGTAGAGCCCCTCGAGTCCGGTGATGTCGGCGGCGTCGGACAGCCATCGGTGTATCCACAGCTCGGGGACCTCGGGGTGGTCGGTGTAGAAGTCGAGAAACCGGTCCACCACCAGGAGGACGCCCGCCCGGTCGGGCGTGAACTCGGTGAACGCCGTGTTGAACATCGCCTGCGTCGCGAGGTAGTGGCGGCGCATCACCGTCAGGTAGAGCTCGCGTTTGCCGCCGACGAGGTCGGTGACGGTGTCGATGTCGAGCCCGGCGGCGTCGGCGATCATCTGGACCGGGGTGCCGTCGTACCCGAGGGACGCGAAGAGGTGGGTGGCCTTCTCGATGACGCGTTGCCGCGCCGTGTCCGACTCGGGCCCGCCTTCGCCAACCCCTCCCATGGCCATCACGGTAGTCGCGCCGCTGCCGCAAACGCCCGTGATGTTCCGTTCCTATTCCGCTGGATAGCGAAACATTAGGGAGGATTGCGGCATTGAGCAGCGCTCCCTGCCCCCTGGCCTCTGCATCAGCGTGCGCCGGCGCAGGACGCTGGGCGGGTCACCGCAGGAGTGCGCCGGCGCGCTGCTGGAGGGTCACCGCGAGTCCCGCTCGGCCGCCTCCGCGATGCGCTTGATCCTGGCCAGGCGCCGATCCCACTCGGCGGCCAGTGCTGCCATCCAGCGGGCCGTCGCGTCCAGCGCCGCGGAGCGCACCGAGTAGCGGACCTCGCGTCCGACCTTCGTGCTGTCGACCAGCCCGGCCGCGTCGAGGACGGCGAGGTGCTTGACCACGGCCTGGCGTGAGACCGGCAGCCCGACGGCGAGCGTCGTGGCGGTGGCCTGACCGTGTTCGGAGAGCAGGTCCAACAGGTGACGGCGGGTCGGATCGGCCAGGGCGGCGAGGACGCCGTCGACGACATCGGCGCCCATGGCACGTCGGTCCATCACCGTAGATTACTGAGCGCGGGCGGCGAGCGCGGCGAGGCAGTGGTCCCAGCCCGCGGTGTGGTCCTTGATCACATTGCTGCGGTTCTCGTCGGACGTCGGCAGGGCCGCGAACCCGCTCTCCACGACGCGCAGCCGGGTGCCGTCGCCCTCGGGCGTCAGGGTGAACTCCACGAGGGTCGAGTTCTCCTCGCGCAGTTCCTCACCGGGGAACGCGCTGACCCACCGGTATGCCACGTAGGTCGGCGGATCGACCTTCTCCACGCGCACCGGGAAGTCGCCGTGCTCCGAGTGCCGGGCCACCAGGGACTCGCCTTGGGTGGCCACCGTGCCGTGCGTGGCCTCGTCGTCGGTCGCCCAGAACCCGGGCTCCGCCACCAGTGGCCAGACCTTTTCGGGCGCTGCCGCGATCAGGATCTCGCGCTCGATGCGGTTGTCGATCATCGGTACTCCTCCGTCTTCCGTTCCAGCTGTTGTGCAACTCCAGAGTTGCACAACTGTCCCCAATGATGCAACCCTCAGGTTGCATTTGTCTCGATCGCGCTGCTACTCCCGAACGGGACCGGTCGGCGTCCGCTGCGGGGCAGGATGATCAGATGACGGTGAAGAGCGGCACGCGGTGGAATCACAACATCCATTACCACTCCCGCATCCTGGGCGCGGTCCCCGCAGGCGCTCGGCGCGCCCTCGACGTCGGCTGCGGTGAGGGCATGCTCGCCCGCGAACTCCGGCGAGCCGTGCCGTACGTCGCCGGCATCGACCTCGACGCGCCCAGCATCGACCAAGCCCGTAAACATCCGGACGACGTCGACTACGTCCTCGGTGATTTCCTCACCCACCCCTTCGGACCCGGCTCGTTCGACGTCATCGCGTCGGTGGCCGCCCTGCACCACATGGACGCCGCCGCCGGGCTGGCCCGCATGCGCGACCTGCTGCGTCCCGGAGGCGTCCTGGCCGTCGTCGGCCTGGCCCGCAGCACCATGCCAGCCGACCTGCCGCGTGACCTGGCCGGCGTCGTCGTCGGCACTCTCCATCGCGTCGTGAAGGGCCACTGGGAGCATCCGTCCCCCATCGTGTGGCCGCCGCCGGTCACGTACCCGCAGATGCGGGCGCTCGCCGCCGAACTCCTGCCGGGCTCCCGGTTCCGCCGTCACCTCCTGCTGCGGTACAGCCTCATCTGGCGGAAACCGCAGGGCTGAGCCCCGCGTACGGGATCGATCGTGACTCATCACGCAGGCGGTCGGCGGGTTCGAACGCGGTCACCTGGGGGCTGCCGGCCGCCTTCATCGCGCACGACCTGGAAGAACTGGTCACCATGTCGTCCTACAGCAGGCGGCAGGTACGGCGGCTGAAGGAGCGCCACCCGCGGGTGTCCGACCGGGTGTGGTCGGCGCTGGAGATGGACGGGACCCACGTCGCCGCGGCCATCGCCCTGATGGGCGCCGTCTGGGCCGAGAGGATCTGGTGGGCGAGACCGGAACGCGTGAGCTGGTGTCCAACGCCGCGCTGTTCCCCGTGGCCATCCTGGGCGTGCACGGCGCCGCCCGCGGGATCAGGCTGCTGGCACGCCGAGCCGCGCGCCACCGCTGAGCCTCCGAAGACATCACGGCACGGGTGCGGTGAAACCGCCAGGTCAGCGGTGAAACCAGCGTGAAGCCGCGGTGAAGCCGACGACGCGGACGCTCTCCTTGTACGCCGGGAGGTACCCGGCGGAGAGAGGAGACGCGTCATGGCGGACCTCAGTGCCGTCCGGGCCGACAGTCTGGTCAAGAAGTTCGGAGACTTCCGGGCCGTGGACGGCATCGACCTCCATGTACGGCAGGGCGAGATCTTCGGGGTCCTCGGCCCCAACGGAGCGGGGAAGACCACCATGCTCCGGATGCTCGCCACCCTGCTCCCCATCGACGGCGGCCGTGCGGAGATCTTCGGCGTCGACGTCCGGCGGGAGCCCCACCGCATCCGGCAGTTGGTGGGCGTCACCGGCCAGTACGCCTCGGTGGACGAGGACCTGACCGCCAGGGAGAACCTCTGGCTGTTCGCCCGCCTGCAGGGCCTGGCGAGCAGCCGGGCCAAAATCATCGCCGCCGACCTGCTCGAACGCTTCGACCTCCAGGAGGCGGCCGACCGTCCCCTGTCCCAGTTCAGCGGCGGCATGCGCCGCCGTCTGGACCTGGCGTCCAGCCTGATCACCCGCCCGCCTCTGATCTTCCTGGACGAGCCCACCACCGGCCTCGACCCGAGGACCCGGGGTCAGATGTGGGACACCATCCGTGAGCTGGTCACCGACGGCTCCACGATCCTCCTCACGACCCAGTACCTGGACGAGGCCGACCAGCTCGCCGACCGCGTGGCCGTGATCGACCGAGGCCGGAAGGTCGCCGAGGACACCCCCGACGCCCTGAAGACCCAGGTCGGCGACGCGACCCTGCAACTCGGCCTCGCGGACGGCGCCGACACCGCTCTGGCGGCGAACGTCGTCCGCCGGCTGCTGGGTGAGGACCCGGTCCTGAGCCCGGAATCGGGACGCCTGAACATCCCCCTCCCCGACCCCGACCGGGCCGCGGACGTCCTGATCGGCCTGCGGGAAGCAGGCCTCGGCATCTCCTCGGTGAGCGTCGCCAAGCCGACGCTGGACGAGGTCTTCCTGGCGCTGACCGGCCACGGCGCCGACGAACCGCAGATGGAGAACGCCCGATGACCACGAAGACTCTGACCCCGACCACCCTCAATCCCCAGCGGATCGACCCGTCCGCCGCGGTCGCCCGCACCACGTCCCACAGCCTGATTCAGGACACCTGGGTCCAGATCCTGGCCATGGCGTGGCGCGCCCTGAAGAAGATGCGCCGCAAGCCCGAGCAGTTCTTCGACGTCCTCATCCAGCCCCTGCTGTTCACGGCGATGTTCGCGTTCATCTTCGGCGGCGCGATCTCCGGCAGCGTGTCGAACTACCTGCCCGTACTGATCCCCGGCATCCTCGCCCAGACGGCCCTCACCGTTTGCATGGCGACAGGCGTGCAGCTGCGTGAGGACATGGACAAGGGGGTCTTCGACCGCTTCAAGTCCCTGCCGATCGCCCGGATCGCTCCGCTGGCCGGCCCGATGATCGCCGACCTGATCCGGTACGGCATCGCGTCGGTGCTGACGCTCCTCACCGGCCTGCTGATCGGTTACCGCCCCGGCGGTGGCGTGTTCGGCAGCATCGCCGGCGTCGCGCTGACCGTGGTCGCCGGCTGGTCGCTGGCGTGGATCTTCACCTGGCTGGGCACGATGGCGCGTTCGGCGCAGAGCGTCCAGGGCATCTCGATGATGATCATGTTCCCGCTCACCTTCCTGTCCAACGCCTTCGTCCCCGCCGAGACGCTGCCCGGTTGGCTGGAGGCGTTCGTGAAGGTCAACCCGGTGTCGCACGTCGTCTCCGCGGTGCGGGACCTGCTCAACCACGGGGCCGTGACGGCGGAGGTCGGCTGGGCGGTCATCGGCTGCGCGGCCGTCGTCGTGATCTTCGCTCCACTGGCGGTCCGCTCGTACTCGCGCAAGATGTAGGCGGCTTCAGACCACGCGCTCCAGGACGGTACGGGCCTCGGCCAGCAGGTCGGGGCCGCGTCGTTCGCCGTATTCGGCCTCGATCCTGGACATGACGCCGGGGGCGATGCGTTCGGCGTCCGCGGACAGCACCGACCACTGCATCGTGGGAATGAATCGGTTGTAGGCGAACCGCTCGGCGAGCACGAGGAGCCGGACCGCGTCCTCGGCGGGCATCGCCCCCTTTCGCAGCCCCCAGGTGCTCAGCGCGGCGAGCACCATCCCCATCACCGGGAAGTCCTTCGGCGTGCGGCCCCGGTCGAACACGGTCACGACTTTGGTCCGCACCGCCTCGAAGAACTCCGCGCCGTCGTCGCCCTCGCCGTACTGCGCGAACGCCGAAAGCGCGACGATCTCGCCCAGGATGGCCCACGCTGTCGGGCCTTCCGGCCCGCCCGGGATGCGGAGGTTCCGAAGCGCCTCCGCGGTCTCGCGGTGCCGCCGCAGTCCCTCGGCGATGTCGCCGTCGGCGAGGGCCAGCTGGGCTCTGCCGGCGGCGAGCGACAGGACCTCCCCGTAGGTGCCCTGGGAGGCGAGCGCCTCCAGCTCGTCGATCAGCCGTGCGGCCTCGTCGCGGCGGCCGTCGGCCAGCGCCGCCATGGCGAGGGTGCCGCGGATCTGGATGGCGTCGTCCACCGCCCCGAGGCGTTCGAGCGCCGGGAGCGCCTCGGTGGCGTGCCTGGTGGCCGACGCGGAGTCACCGAGGTGGGCGTGAAGGCCGGACAGCTGGGCGTGCAGCACCGCCCGGTGCCAGGGGCCGCCGTCGTCGCCGACGAGTTCGAGGGCGGCTTGCGCCGCTTCGATCGCGCCGACCGGGTCGCCGGCGTTCTCCCGGCCGTGGCTCAGCCAGTGCAGCGCGATCCGGCGGACCAGCGGGTCGGGATCGTCGGCCAGCTTGTCCAGGCCGCGCTCGGTGTCCGACACCGTGGTGAGCAGGGCGGTCACCAGCGCCCGGACGGCCGGCGTCGCCGAGTCGGCGCCCAGTTCGGACAGCAGCCGCGCCAGAGTCCCCGACTCGTCCCAGGAGACCATGACGGTGTTGAACAGCGCGATGCTCACGGCCAGCCGGGCACGGTCGAGGAGCCGGGGCGGCGGTACCCAGCCGTCCAGGACGGCGGCGACGGCCGGGGCGAGGACGATGGCGCGCGGGTGGTCTCCGCAGATCGTCCAGTAGCCGCCCAGCGCGGAGAACAGCACCACGACCGCGTCCGGGTCGGGGTCGGTGAGGGCCTCACGCAGAATGTCGGCGAGATTCGTCTCCTCAGGACGCAGCCGGTCCATCGCGTCCACCTGCTCGGGCGAGTACAGCCGGGCGCCCTGCCGCTGGGCGTAACCGACCGCCCATGCCCGTACGGCGGCCCGCGCCTCGGCGGTCTCGCCGGCCGAGTCCAGCCGCATCCGGCCGAACTCGCGCACCGTCTCGAGCATGCGGTAACGGACCGCGCCGGCTGTCTCCACGACGGTGAGCAGGGACTGCTCCACGAGCTCCTCGACGTCGCCGAGAGCGTCGTCGCCGAGCACGTCCTCCGCCGCGTCGAGGGCGAAGCCGTCGGGGAAGGCCGAGAGGAGACGGAGGGCCCGGCGCTCCCGCTCGCCGAGGAGGTTCCAGGACCAGTCGATCACCGCCAGCAGCGTCTGGTGGCGGGAGGGCGCGCTCCGGTCGCCGCCGCGCAGCAGCGAGAACCTGTCCTCAAGCCGCCGGGCGATCTCGACCGGCGACATCACCCGCACCTTCGCGGCGGCCAGTTCGATCGCGAGCGGCAGGCCGTCCAGGCGGGCCACGACGGCGCGCACGTCGTCCTCGTCGAGGTGCACACCGGGCCGGGCCGCGGTCGCGCGGTCGCGGAACAGCTCGACGGCGTCACCGGTCCCCAGCTGGGGCAGCGGATAGACGCGTTCGGCGGCGATCGCCAGTGGCGAGCGGGTCGTGGTGAGGACCCGCAGCTCCCGTGTGGTCGCGGTCAGATAGGCGACCAGGTCGGCGACCGCCTCCACCAGGTGCTCGCAGTTGTCGAGCACCAGCAGGGTCGGGGCCAGATCGAGCTGCTGGGCGATACGGGCACGGACGTCGGCGCGCTGCTGCGGGGTGAGCGTGCGGCGTCCGGTCACCGAGTTGCGGACGCCGAGCGCCGACCCGACCTCGCCGACCAGGTCCTCGGGCGCGGTCACGCCGACCAGTTCGACGAAGTGCACCACCGGCTGCGGGGCCTCCCGGGCGACGGCGTGGGCGAGCCGGGTCTTGCCGAGGCCGCCCGGGCCGAGGATCGAGACCACCCGGGAGGTGGACAGCAGCGCCCGTACCAGTCGGAGATCGTCGTCGCGGCCGAGCAGCAGGGTGGTGTCGAAGCGCACACCGGCGCGTACAGGGCTGTCGAGCGCCAGCAGCTCACGGTGGACCCGCCGCAGCTCAGGGCCGACATCGGCGCCGATCCGGTCGCGCAGGCCCGACCGGTAGCGCTCGAAGCGGTCGAGCGCGGCCCCGGTTCCGCGCACCGCCGCCTCGCTGTGCAGGAGGTCGGCGAGCAGGCCCTCGTCCTCGGGGCGGACGCGCGCGGCCTCCTCGAGCTCGGGCAGGGCGGGGTCGTGGTCGCCGCTCCGGCTCCGGGCCCGGGCGAGCACGACGCGCGCGGACGCCAGGTCGCGTTCGGCGCGGCGCCGCACCTCCGCCAGCGGGCCGTCGCCCTCGGGCGGCAGCGCTCCGGCGCCCAGCGTGAGCGCCTCCTGCGCCGCCGCGGCCGCAGCGGCCGGATTCTCGGCGAGCAGCGCCCGCGCCCGGCTCGCCAACCCGTGCAGTCGACCGGCGTCGACATGGTCGGGCGGAACCTCGAGCCGGTAGCCGCCCCCCTCCGTGACCAGCGCCTCCGGCCCCACGACCGATCTGGTCCTGGACACCAGGACCTGCAGCGCCTTCGCCGGGTTGGCCGGTTCGCTGTCCGCCCACACCTCCGCGACGAGCCGGTCCGCGTTCACGGTCCGGGACGCGAGCGTGAGGGCCGCGAGCAGCGCCTGAGCCCTCTCTCCGACCACCGGCTGCCCCTGCCACCGCACACCGTCGAGCAGGGTCAGGTGGATCGGCATGGCGCAAGTCTAGGCTTCGCCGAGGCGCCCACCCGTTCTGTGCCGTGACCCGCACGGCGCCCGGTGTGCGGCCCGTCGGTGGCCCCGCCCTCGGCTCGGGAGGACGGAGCCCCAACCGTCACGACCTTTTTCACTGGGAGGACTCGCGGTTGAACAGCCGCTTCGACCAGACGTACCCGCCGAGCGCGATGACGGCGCACCAGGCGAGCGCGATCCACCCGTTGTTCCCGATGGGCTTGTCCATCAGCAGGCCGCGCAGGGTTTCGATGATCGGGGTGAACGGCTGATACTCGGCGAACCAGCGCAGACCGGCCGGCATGGAGTCGGTGGGGACGAACCCGCTGCCGAGGAAGGGCAGCAGCACAAGCGGCATGGGCAGGTTGCTCGCGGTCTCGACGCTCCTGCTCACCTGGCCGAGCGCGACGGACAACCAGACGAGCGCGAAGGTCACCACCATCAGGAAACCGGCCGTGGCCAGCCACCCGCCCAGACCGGCCGTGGGCCGGAACCCGACCAGCAACGCCACGCCGGTAACGATCGCCAGGCTGAACATCGCCTGGATCAGGCTGCCCAGGACGTGCCCGGTCAGCACCGAGACTCGGGCGATGTGCATGGTGCGGAACCGGGCGACGATGCCTTCGGTCATGTCCATGGCGATCGAGATCGCGGTCCCCTGGACCGTGGCCGTCACGGTCATCAGGATGATCGCCGGCGCCACGTAGTTGGCGTACGCGGCGCGCCCGGCGACCGCGCCGCCGTGCACCGGCCCGCCGAGCCCGGCGCCCAACGTGCCGCCGAACACGTAGACGAACAGCAGCAGGAAGACGACGGGCATCCCGACGAGCATCACGGTCATCGAGGGGTACCGCAGCATGCGCCTGAGGTTGCGGCGCAGCATCGTCACCGAGTCGCGCAGCGGGTGGAAACGGAGGTCTGCCGGAGCCGGGACGGCGAGGGCGTCAGCGCTCATCGTGGTGTCACCTTCTCATTGGTGGGGGCGCCGGTGAGGGCGAGGAAGACGTCGTCGAGATCGGGGGTGTGCACGGACAGTTCGTCGACCTCGACGGCCCGGTCGTCGAGCCGGCCGATCAGGGTCTTCAGCGCGCGCAGGCTGCCGTCGCTCGGCACCCGCAGGGCGAGCGCGTCGCTCTCCCTGGAGGCCTGGCCCCCCAGCACCCGCATGGCCGCGTCGAGTCCCTGCGAATCGGCGAACCGCAGGCGAACGTGCCCACCGGGGATGCGGCGCTTCAGCTCCTCCGCGGTTCCCTCGGCTACCACCCGGCCGTGGTCGAGGACCGCGATCCGGTCGGCCAGCTCGTCGGCCTCCTCCAGGTACTGCGTGGTCAGGAAGACGGTGACGCCACCCGCCACCAGGTCCCGGATGATCTGCCACATGTTCCGGCGGCTGCGCGGGTCCAGCCCGGTGGTCGGCTCGTCGAGGAAGATCACTTGCGGGCTGCCGACCAGGGTCATCGCCAGGTCGAGCCGCCGCCGCATGCCCCCCGAGTACGTCGACGCCGGCTTCCTGCCCGCCTCGGTCAGGTCGAACCGGTCGAGCAACTGGGCGGCGCGCCGCCGGCCCTCTTCCCGGCCCAGGTGGTGCAGGGCCGCCATCAGCAGCAGGTTCTCCTCGCCGGTGAGCAGGTTGTCCACCGCGGAGAACTGACCGGTGACGCCGATCGCGGCGCGCACCGCGTCTGGTTCGCGCGCGAGGTCGTGCCCGGCGACGTGGACGTCACCGGCGTCGGCACGGATCAACGTGGAGAGGATCTTGACCGTGGTGGTCTTCCCGGCGCCGTTCGCGCCGAGCAGGGAGAAGACCGTTCCCCGTCGCACGTCCAGGTCGAGCCCGTCGAGCACGACCTGGTCGCCGAACGATTTCCGCAGCCCTGTCGCGCTGATCGCCGGCCGGGATTGGTTGAACGTCATGGTTTCCCTTTCTCCAGGACCGGAAGCGGATCAGGAACGGCGGATGGTGATGTCGCCGTAGGAGGTGCGGCCGTGCACCTCGACGGTCTCGTCGGCCTCCTCGGGCCGGGCGGCACTCTCCAGCAGGTTGCGCACGTGCCCGAAGGCGGTGTTCACCTCCAGCCAGGCGGCGGTGCCCTGGGCGATGCCGACCTCCAGGTCGCCCATGGCGGTCCCGAGCACGACCGAGCCGCGGACCACCTCGCCGAGGCGGATGCTGCCGTTGGCCGTCTTCGCGTCGACCCCGGCGCCGGCCCGCTCGACGTGGATGTCGCCGTTGGCCGCGCGCACCCGGACGTCGCCGGTGACCGCGTCGATCGTGATGTCGCCATTTGAGTTCTTGACCACCGCGGCGCCCTCGACCTCGCCGATCTGGACCTTGCCGGAGCCGGTGGAGATCTCGGCGTCGCCCGCGATGCCGTCGGCGGTGACGTGACCGGCCGACGTGTCCAGTCGCAGCGGGCCGGTCCGTTCGAGCCGGAAGTTCCCCGCGGAGGTCTTGAGCCTGCACTCCCCGAGCCGGCCGGCGCAGCGGAGGTCGCCCACCTGCATCTCGGCGGACACCTGGGAACCGCTGGGCAGTTCGACGGTCACGGCGACCGACCTGGTCTTGTGGGAGAAGTCGAAGACGCGCGCCTTCGGGCCGGTGACCCGGAGCACGCCGTCGGCGTAGTCGACACGGACCTGCTGAGCGGCCTTCACGTCGGATTCGTCGGCCTCGTCGCTCGGGCGGACCTCGACGACGGTGTCGGCCCGGTCGCTCGCGGTGATCCGGACGTCGCCGGCGCCGAGTTCGAGCGTGACGGAAATGGGTCCAGGCGTCTCGTAATTGGGCATGGTTGTCTCCGCATCAGGGGTAGGTGAGCCGTCCCCGCAGGTCGGGGACAGGGGGAGAGGAGAGAGCGTGCGGCGCTAGCGCACCCAGCCGGTGAAGCTCTGCCTGGCCCGTTTCCCGCCGCCGCGGGACTCTGGACGCTGATCGCGATCGGACCGCTGCAACGCGGCGGCGGCCGCCCGGACCAGCCACGCGTTGACCGAGCGCCCCTCCTTGGCCGCGGCCTCCTCGATCGCGGCCTTGAGCTGCTCGGGCAGGCGTACGTTGATCCGCGCGGCGGGCCCGTCCTCGGCGATCGGCAGATCGCCGTCCGGCGCGCCGCCGGTCGTCGCCGCGGCGTCCTGCGCCGCGAGCTCGAGCGGCTCGGCGGGTGGCGAGGTCACGACGAAGTTCGGATCGCGTCCGCGCAGGCGCAGCTCCACCGAACCCGGAGCCAGGTCTCGGGTGATCTCGTCGGCGGCGGCCGACAGCGTCTCCAGCAGCGTCATCCGGATCGCCGACTCCAGCGACCCGGTCAGGCGCTCGACCAGTGCGCGCGCCTCCTCACCGCCGGCTTCGGCAAGCGTGGCGAACTCGCGGCCGAGGTTGCTCACATACGAGGTCAAGTCCATGGTGCCAATATGGCACATTGATGGCACACAGACAAGCCATCATGGCTCAGCTTGGGTGTCATATGTGGCACCACTTGGTGTGCCGGACGAAAGAGCGCAGGTCGCGGGTGGGCGGCTGTACGTGACCCGTGCGGGCGGGGCCGCGGATCAGCCGTGCAGGGTGCGTACGGCGAGCATCGCCAGCCAGGCCCAGCCGATGGTGACCGAGACGCGCTGGATCAGCCCGCCCCGATCGACCAGGCCTTCCCTCTGGGCGAAGGCGGCGCTCGCCAGCACCATCGTCCCCGCGAACAGGACACCGCTCGCGATCGAGTAGATCGCCCATCCGGGAGTGCCCGACCAGGCGAACACGAAGCAGGCCGCGGCCAGGGCCACGAAGCCGGCCAGCGACAACAGGTCGTGGAGGACTCCCTGTCGCGTGCTGTGCTGGGGCAGGTCGGGAGTCCCGGGAGGAAAGCCGCTCACCGGATCCGTACGGAAGATCCCCGCGCACAGCAGGGCGATCGCCCACGCGCCGACCAGCAGCGCGCCCCAATGTGAGGGTCCGGCACGCCAGAGGCCCACGGCGAAGGCCAGGGACAGCAGGCCCCCGACGAAGAAGTTGACGGTCTGGGTCCATCCGTGGTCGCCGAGCGCGAGCGAGCTGACCGGATGGCGCAGCACCTTGTAGTGGGCACGGGTGGCGCCCTCGACGAGGTACGCGACGGTGAAGAGGGGGCCGGCGACCAGCCCGCAGACGAGCAGCAGTCGATCAGTCATGATGTCAATCTAGGTTGACGCCTATAGCGTGTCAACCTAAATTGACAGGACTGTACATCTGACCTGCTCGTCCGCATATCGTCATGGTGTGACGACGACAGTAGAACTCACCAGGTTCCGCGTCTCTCCTGAGCGTGCGACCGACCTCGTTGCCGCCCGTGCCGGGATGATCGCGGACTTTCAGGCCGACCGGGACGGATTCCTGGGCGCCACGCTGGTCCAGCTGTCCGACGGCGAATGGCTGGACATCGTGGAGTGGCGCTCGCCGGCCGATTTCGCGGCCTCCCGCGCCAAGGGCGGCAATCTGCCCGGTATCCAGGCCTTCTTCGCCCTGATCGACGAAGTCGTCTCCATGGAGGAGGGGACATCGCGATGACCCGCCCTGTACGGCGGGACGGTCCAGGAGCCCGGCGTTAGGAGCTACCGTGTGGCCCGGGTCGGGATGTGCTTCCCGACCTGGGCCTTTGGGTGTGGAGCGCGAAGTGGCCGCGGGTGGGCGATGATCGACTGTCGGGTGGTCTCCATACACTGACGGGCATGGCATGCCGCATCAGTGAGCTGGTCATCGACGTCGCCGACCCCGAGCGGCTCGCCGCGTTCTGGAGCGAGGTCCTCGGTTACGTCGAGCTCGGCCGCGAGGACGACGGAAGCATCGAGATCGGCCCGCCCGACGCCGGATTCGGCGGCCTGCAGCCCACCCTCGTCCTCAGCCCCAGCAGCGACCCGCGGGCCGGGAAGCTCCGGCTGCACATCGACGTCAACCCCACCGACCGCGACCAGGACGCCGAGCTGGAGCGGCTGCTCGCTCTCGGCGCCAGGCCCGTCGACATCGGCCAGACCGGCGCCGAGAGCTGGCACGTCCTGTCCGACCCGGAAGGCAACGAGTTCTGCCTCCTGCGCGCCCGGCTCCAGCCCGCCGACCACGTGCGAGCCGACGCCACGGGCTGATGAGCGACAGGCGCGTGCCTGCGCTGGTAGATGCGCTTATACGCCGATTTGCCGCCACGACGATACGTAAGATCGATAAGGTGCGCGGGTGATCGGACCGCGGCGGGCACGTGTCGTACGGCCGGCGCTTGTGGCCGTACTCCTGGTGGCGGGGCTCGCCGGCGAGCCTGACCTCATCGAGCACTCAGTGATGTGCTCCTCCATGTCCTCCGGCGACACCGTGTCGTTGTCCTGTGACGACCCGGAGCTCGAGGCTCGGATCAAGGCGGAGGCGCTCACGCCCCAGGAGGCGAAGGCCATCGGCTGCCCGCCGATCCAATTCGAGGACGACCAGGTCACGGACGAGCCCCCACCGTCGTTCGCCCCCGACGTCATCGATGTGGAGCCCACGTACACTCCGCGCACGCCCGACCCGGCGATCGCCGCGCGAGTGAACCAGGCGTGGGACCGCGTCGAACGCTGGCTGGGCGCGCACGCCTCGGCCACGCTCCGCAAGCTCAAGTTCGGCGCCGATCCGCGGATCCCCGCCGGCTGGGAGGCCAACCACGGCCGCCGGCTGCCGGACGACCTGTACGTCTCCTATCTGCGGCATGACGGCGCCGACGGCAATCTGGGGGCGGGATTCCAGCTCCCGCCCTCGTACGGCCTGCTGAGCGTGTCCGACATCGACTACATCAATTGGTCCAACTGCGAGGACCTGGTGGAGTCCGGCGATCGGGACGCGGCCGACCCCGAGAACGGGGTGTGGCACGGCAGCCTCCTCGCCGTCGGCAGCGATAGCAGCGGACGGGAACTGTTCGTCGAGCCGCGGACGGGCCGGGTGGGCGAGGCCGCGTGGCAGGAGAAGCTGACGTACGACGGCCCGATGGGCTGGCCGTCGCACGTCGCGATGCTGGAGGCGCTGGCCGGCGCGCTGGAGCGGGGTGAGGCGCTGCGGGACTGGTACCCGGTCGTCACCGCGGGCTGCGAGTTGCGCTGGGCGGAGGAGCCCGCCCCTCTGCGGCCGGGCTGCGCCGGCGGCCCCCGGCCGTCCCCCACCCCCACGCCGACGGTGGAGCCGACCCCGGAGAAGCCGACGACCGAGGAACTGCGGGCCGGCGGATGCCTGCCGCCCCGCCGTACGCCCCGGGTGCACATGCCCGGCCCGGGCGTCAGCGCCGAGGTGAACGCGGTCTGGCGGCGCCTCGAACGGTGGCTGGCCCGGAGGGCGCCCGCCACATACAAGCTGCTGCGGCCACCGGCCCGCCCCCTGGACATCGCCAGGTCGGAGGCGGTGATGGGCCTGCGGTTCCCGGATGACCTGCGCGCCTCACTGTTGCGGCACGACGGCGGCGGCTCGTGGGGGTTCGGTCCCGCCCCCTTCTACGAGCTGATGTCCGCCAAGGACATCCGTACGGAATGGAAGATGCTCTGCGACATCGGCGGAGACCAGCTCGGGTACTGGTGGCACGGCCGTCTCATCCCCTTCGCCGACGCCCATGACGGCGGGAACCTCTTCATCGACACGCGTACGGGGAAGACGGGCGAGTTCTTCAACGAGGAGGGCCTCACCCTGGAGGGCGACGTGGTGTGGCCCACCTACCTGGCCCTGCTGAAGGCGACCACGAGGTCCCTGGAGACGGGCAGGCCGATCCGCGGCTGGCGGCCGAAAGTCGTCAAGGGCGAACTGCAGTGGGAGAGCACCCGCGGTTGACGCCCCCGGGCCTCGTCCCCGGGACTCGTCCCGGAGCCGGGGGAGTCGTCGCTCTTTTGCCCAACCCAGGGTGCTTCGGGAGGTTGGCCGGCCGCGTTGGGGTACCGGGGCCAGGGGATTCATCGTTCGGCGGCCGGGCGAGCAACCGCTCCGCACCGCACACCCTGGGGGTCGTCATGGGAACCCGACGTCTCATCTGCTGGAGAGCCTGTCTCACGACTGTCGGCACGGTCACCCTTCTCGCGGTGGGGGCCGGGAACGCGAGGGCGGCGTCCGTTCCCCATGGGGACGATCTCGATCCGTCGACGCGTACCAACATCACGAACGCCATGCAGGGCGAGGCGTTGGCGCACGTGACCTACCGCGCCTATGCCAGGCAGGCGGACAGGGAGAACCTGCCCGATGTGGCGGCGCTGTACCGGCGCACCGCCCATACGGAACTGCGTGAACACTTCACCGAGCAGGCGAAGCTGATCGGCCTGGTCGGCGACAACGCGGCGAACCTCCGCGACAGCATCGGGGGCGAGTCGTACGAGGCGACGACGATGTACAAGAGGTTCGCCGAGCAGGCCAAGGCGGACGGCGACCAGGAGGCGGCCAGGCTCTTCTCCGAAGTCGGCCAGGACGAGGCCAGGCACCGTTCGAACTTCGTCCAGGCGCGAAACGCCGTCACCGAGCGGTCGTCCCGGGCGACCGTCCCGACCGACGTGCAGGCCAAGCCGGTGGAGATACAGGCCGGGCCGCCCAGGGTCTCCTCATCCCGGACCCTTGAGAACCTGCGGGCGGCGATGAAGGGCGAGGCCTTCGCCTACGCCAAGTACACCCTGTACGGCGACAGGGCAGGGGAGACCGGGCAACCCAGGCTCGCCGAGCTGTTCCACCGAACGGCCGCCGTCGAGCGCACCGAGCACTTCGCCGAGCACGCCACCATGGCCGGCGCCGTGCGCGACACCGGGACCAACCTGTGCGCGACGATCAAGGGGGAGACGCACGAGGGTACGCGGATGTACCCCGATTACGCCCGCCAGGCCTCGGCGGCCGGCGACACCGAGGCGGCGAGACTGCTCAACGACACCGCGAAAGACGAGCTGAGGCACGCGAAGGCCTTCTCCGAAGAAGCGTCCAAGCTCGGCACGCAGTGCCCCATGTCGGGCTGAACGGTCGTGGCGGGTTCACGGCTGGAGGTCGATCACCCGTCCGGCGTTCGCCGCCGAGTCGGCCGGAGTGCTGACAGGCGAGCTCTCTGAGTGGTCCGCCGTCTGCCAGTGCTGCGGGTAGGCCGGTCGCTGCTCCGGACGGCGGGGCCGCCACTGGCCCGGGTGTGAGCCGGGGTAGGGAGGCCGGTGATCCGAGCGGGGGACCGAGGACGCGGGCACGCAGTCGTACTGCGGGCACGGCGTGGTGAAGCACTGTTTGGGAGAGGGCACGCAGACACGGCCCGGACCACAGTCGACCGCCGCGCACGGCGATCCGGGACCACACGTACCGGGCGCCTGGCCGGCCGGCGGGGCGGGCACGACAGCCCGTGCCGATGGAAGCGCCGACAACCCGTCCGCCCAGGCCTCGGCCGCGACGGCTGGTGATGCGGACACCACGGTCACGCCAATGATCAGGATCAGTCGTCGGAGCAGCATCTTTCCCCCAGCTGTGGTGCTCGCTTCTGTTCTCGCGATGTTCGCACCGGCCGCGCCTGCTGACGGCAAAACGACTCTCGGCAAGCTTCATGGCTTGGATGGGGTTTTCGGCCGGCGTATCCCGGCTGCGGTGTTCGCCGAACGTCCGAAATCATGAGTCATCGATGTTTCGACGATCACGCGAAAACGCGCGGGGGCTGAAATATGTTGATTGTTACTGGTCGTTTGGGACACGGTCCAGTGATAGTTCAGTCGGGGTGCCAGTGGTTTATCGCGAACGGTCGCGATTAATGACGGTGAAACTTTCAGCGGTCCATCCGGGCTTTCGCGAACCACGGCTCCCTACTATTCCCTGGTCACCACACGAACGGCGTTACCTCTGATACCCGAGATGCTCGTGGGACTGCGCCCCGATTTCGCCGTGCTGGACCCATTCGAGATCCCATATATAACCTCCGGGCGTTCCCGTACCCCCTGGATTGCTGGAGTGTGAGTTGACCGAACACTCGTGGGGACGTCGCCTGACGACGTCGATCGCGCTCGCCGTCACGGCGCTGGCCGTCACCTTCCTGCCCGTGAGCCCCGCCCATGCCGCGTACGGCCCGGATCAGCAGGTCTACGTGCAGGTGATCGCCAACGACGGCTCCGGGATGCAGCTGGCCCGCCTCGAAGGGACCGTCGCGTTCGATGACTCCAACACGAAGTACCGCTACTCGCTGAGCCTGTGCTGGCAGAGCGGCGCGTACCCCCAGCCGTCCTTCCTCATCAACGTCAACGGCTCCACCACGAACTATCCGGTGTGGACCGGTTCCACGTCGGCCAGCGGATGCCAGCAGGTGGCCCTGTACAGTGCCGAGGCTTCGTTCGGCGGTTCCGTCTACAACCTCCGCTTCGACGTGACCGCCGGCTGGTTCAGCCACGGATATCAGTACATGACGCGCACCAAGAGCAGCGGCACCTACGACAACCCCTTCAACTGAGCCGGCGCCGCCGGCAGGCGGAGATCGAACAGTTGACCAAAGCCCAGGTCCCGAATAAGTCGGTTGACCTGGGCTTCGGTCATTAAAGGCGGTGACGGGAATCGAAACCCGCGCCGACCTGAACGGCCCTCGGGAAAAGTGCCGGGTCACGTCGGCGTCGAGGGCTCGGTGCGATTGACGGCCTGGTCCCCGTGCGGTCCGAACAGATGGAGGATCTCGACGGTGTTCGTGTCGGCAGGGCCGAACCAGTGCCGTTCGCCTGTGTCGAACTCCGCCACTTCGCCGGGGCGGAGTGTGAAGTCGCGTTCGCCGATGATGAGGCGGAGTGTGCCGGCGAGGACGTAGAGCCATTCGTAGCCGGGATGGGTGACGAGCTTCGGCTGCCGGGGCGCGAGGACCTGTTTGAAGACCTGGACCCGGCCTGGGTACTGGGTCAGGGGGACGACGACGCTGCCGCGGTGCCGGCGGTGGGGCTTCAGGTGGACCCGCGGGTCACCGGTGGCCGGCGCGGCCACCATGCCGTCGAGGATCTCCGCGAGTTCGGCTTCCCTGCCCTCCATTTTGCAGCTTTCGCAAATTTGCTGGGTCACGACGGCCACAGGATCCGAGCATGGCTTCGCGGAAACGTTCGGAGACCTGGAGATGAGCCCGTGACCACGACATTCCTTGCTGTTCACCCCACGTCGAGTACGCGCCGGCGGTGGGCGGTGCTGGCGATCTGCGCGCTGAGCATGTTCCTGGTCGGGCTGGACACCACGATCGTCAACGTGGGTCTGCCCGCCATCGGGCTTGGGCTGGGTGTGGACACCCGCGGCCTGGAATGGGTCGTGGACGCCTACACGGTGGTCATGGCCAGTCTGCTCATCTCCTCGGGTGCGCTGGCGGATCGCTTCGGACGGCGTCGTGTGCTCCGGTGCGGGCTGGTCGTGTTCGGGGCCGCGTCCCTGGCGTGCGCGCTGGCCCCGTCGCCGGGCGTGCTCGTCACGGCCCGAGCCGTTCAGGGAATCGGGGCCTCGATGCTCAGTCCCGTGGCTCTGGCGATCGTGGTGAACGCGATGCCCGATCCGCGGGAGCGGGCGCAGGCGATCGGGATCTGGGGCTCGGTCTTCGGGCTGAGCATGGCTGCCGGACCGGTCACCGGCGGCTGGCTCATCGCGGCGTTCGGCTGGAGGTCGCTGTTCTGGATCAACGCCCCGGTCATCGTCGCCGCACTGGTCCTGAGCGCGGTGTTCGTGCCGGAGTCCCGCGCGCCACGGGTTCGGCGGCTCGACGCGCCCGGCCAGATCCTCCTCACCGTCGTCGTGTGCGTCTCGGTGGCCGTCCTCATCGAAGGCCCACACATCGGCTGGGCCACGCCCCTCGCCTGGGCCGGGTACCTGATCGTCGTCGCGGCCGCCGTGGGTTTCGTCGCGGTCGAACGGCGCCGCCCCGAACCGTTGATGGACCTCGCGCTGTTCCGGCGGTCGGCCTTCACCACCGCGGTCCTCGGCGCGGTGGCCCTGTTCGCCGCTCTGAGCCTCGGCCTGCTGCTCAACACCCTCTATCTGCAGCGCACGCAGGGATGGACCGCGCTCACCACGGGGATCGCGACCCTGCCGATGGCGCTCGGGGCGACGGTGTGCGCACCGCTGTCGGGCAACCTGGTAGGCCGCTTCGGGGCTCGACGACCGCTCCTGCTCGCGGGCGCGTTCATCACGGTCGGTGGACTCAGCCTGGTCGACCTGCGTCCTGGCACGAGTACACCGCACCTCCTGCTGGCCTACCTGCTCATCGGCATCGGATTCGGCTTCGCCAACGCCCCGATCACCAACACCGCGGTGAGCGGCCTGCCCCAGGCCCGTGCCGGCGTCGCGGGAGCGATCACCTCCACCGCACGTCAGGTCGGGTCCGCCATCGGCATCGCCCTAGCGGGTGGCCTCGTCGCCGGGGTCGGCCCAGCAGACCTGGCGAGTGCGTCCCGTCCCGGGTGGCTCCTGGTCGCGGGCTGCGGACTGTTCCTCCTCGTCGTCGCGCGGGCCGCCCGTCCGTCGACCATCCCCGGTGGGGCGGCATGATCCATCCGGCCGAAGTTGCCGACATGGAGGGCAGCGGCTTCGATGATCCCCGTGTCCCGTCCCTTCTCCGCGTCCGCCTGCCGACGTCGGCCGGTCCGTCGAGCGCTTGTCATGGCCTTAATGATCACGTGCCTCGGCCCGCTCGCGCTGACGGGCTGCACCGGGTCGGACGGGCCGCCGTCGCTGCCGCCCACCGGCGTGTACGACCATGACGCGGCGGGTGAGAACTCACAGGCCGAACCGGCCCCGACCGACGGTGTGGCAGGGGCTCTCGCTCGGCCGTTGAGGGAGGCCGGTTGGTTCTGCGCGCAGGTCCGCGCCAATGCGGACGGTCGTGCCCTGTGGTGCCGGATCGGTCGTCGCGACGAGACGGACACGGTCTCCCCGCAGGTGGCGCAGTTCCTGCTCGACCACGACGACCGGCTCGCCTGGGGGTGGTTCCCGCCCAGTCGGGCGAACCAGGAGGACGATCAGGTTGCCGCGGCCGCGGCGCCGGCGCTGAGCGCGATCTGGCCCGGCGCCGGTGATCGCGTACGGCAGGAGGTCGGCGACTTCGATCGCGATCTCGAGACGCGTACGACGCGGCGAGGTGACGACATCCCGCGCACGGCGTGGCGGGACGCACACGCGGACTACAGCTACGACGGGCACAACGGACTCGTGGTCACCGCCCGGGACACGTCCGTGCGGCGCTGGCCGTTCGGCTCCGAGCACTACGCGACCGCGATGAGCTCCGCTGTCGACGATCTTCTGGCCGGTGGTTACGACTGCTTCTACCCACCCCAGCAGAGCTGCGACCGCCCCCAGTCGAACGGCTACTTCCGGGTCGCCCTCCGTGGTGACCAGATCGTCTCGGCCCAGTTCGGCATCGGCAGCCGGATCGAGTCGGGGCGGCAACGACACCCGCTCAGCGAGGAGTTCCCGCACGGCCTCACCTTTCTCGCCGAGGCGGTCCGCCGTCCGGTCACGGAGCGCATCGAACAGTCCCGGCGATCCGGCACCGGCTTCGCCGGCATCGTGGCCGGAACGGTTATGATCATCGACGCGCGCCGGGGTGTTGCCAAGGGAGACGACCTGGTGGCGTACTTCGACATCCAGATCGGGGTACCGCTGGCCGCGACCTGATCGCGTCTGCCGGAGTATCACACCAGAGGCAGACGATGGATTTGATACGCCCGTGAGTATGGCGGCGGCGCCGCGCCGCTGCCTCAACAATCAGGGCGGCGGTGTCGTGGGCTGTTCGACGCGGGACCGGCCGAGACGCACGCGGAGCAGGCCGGTGACCGAGGGGCCGCCCGAGAAGCACCACAGGGCGATCACGGGATCGCAGATCGCGCATCCGAGGGAGGAGCCGTCCGCGAACGGGATGATCGGGTTGCCGTGCAGGTGGTGCAACAGATCCCAGCCGGTGTGCAGCAGCCACCCGATGCCGACGAATGTCCACGACTCCAGGCCGCGGTAGGCGCAGTAGGTCATGACAGCCGTGAAGGCGAACTCCCACGGGCCGAAACCGCCGCCGCTGAGGTAGGCGGCACCGGCTCCGGCCACCATGATCGCGTTGAACCTGCGCCGGTACGGTTCGCGGATCAGGGACATCAGGCACACGTACCCGACGCCGATCATGATCGGCACGACGACGTTCATCGTCGGGGTCCCTCCTGCCGACGGCGGCCTGGCGCGGCGAAGGTGTTCGCGGTGTCGTCCGCGTAGGGGAGCTCAAAGGCGGTCATGGCATCGAGTCGGTCGATCACGAAGGTGTCCGTTTCGTTGAGAGGCATCGGGACGCGGTCGAGGCTAACCAGCGGGGTCTCCCGGCACCTAGTAGCAGGAATGACAATGTCCAACGGAATATCGCCAACCCCTACTCGCGCCCAGTAAGCCGACGAAGAGCAGCGAGGAGCCGTTGGCGAGAATCCGGTGCAGGCATATGTTGTCGCCATGCATACCGTCGTTGTCCTCGTGCTGGATCAGGTGATCCCCTTCGACCTGTCCACCCCGATCGAAGTGTTCACCCGCACCCGGCTGCCCGACGGCCGCCCCGGTTACCGGGTGCGGGTCTGCTCTGAGCGACCTGATGTGGACGCCGGCCTCTTCACCCTGCGCGCCCCGTGGAGACTGGACGCACTCGCGGACGCGGACACGGTCATCGTGCCCGGCACCGCCGACCCCGCCAAGCCTCTGCCAACGGCCGTCCGTGACGCGCTCTCCAGGGCCGCCGCCGACGGCACCCGGATCGCCTCCATCTGCTCCGGCACCTTCATCCTCGCCGCCGCCGGACTGCTGGGCGGGCTGCGCGTCACCACCCACTGGCGCGCCGCCGCTCAGCTCGCCGCCGCCTACCCCGACCTCGACGTCGACCCGGACGTGCTCTACGTCGACAACGGGCAGATCCTCACCTCGGCCGGTGCCGCGGCGGGACTGGACCTGTGCCTGCACATGATCCGCCGGGACTACGGCTCCGCCGTCGCCGCCGACGCCGCACGACTGTCCGTCATGCCATTGGAACGCGAGGGCGGCCAGGCCCAGTTCATCGTGCAGCAGTACCCGCCCACCCCTCGCGGCTCGGCCATCGAGCCCCTCCTGCTCTGGATCGAGGACAATCTCGCCCGGGATCTCACCCTCGCGGACATCGCCGTTCACGCCGGCATGAGCACCCGCACCCTGATACGGCGCTTCCGCGAGCAAACCGGCACCACACCATTGCAGTGGCTCCACCGGGCCCGTGTCCGTCAGGCCCAGCACCTGTTGGAGACCACGCACCATTCGATGGAACGCATCGCGGCCCAGGCGGGCTTCGGCTCGCTCACCGCCTTCCGCGACCGATTCAAACGCGTCGTCGGCGTCAGCCCCCACGCCTATCGGAGCAGCTTCAGTTAGAGCCTCGCCGGCCGCGGGCGCCCACCTCAGCCATCTCCGGACCCGTCACAACGAGCAGTTTTGGTGATCACCCGGAAGTCGGAGCGCCTCCGCCGGAGGCGTCTGCGTCTGGGGTTGGCGGCCAGTAGACGGGCCGGTTGGCGCCGAGCTTTCGCACGCTGAACGGGACAGGGTCATCGGCGTGACCCATCCCTGCTGGGTCAGCACCACCTGTTGTCGGCGCTCACGTTCGGGCTGACGCGCTCGGCTGGCGTCGGCGGGCGACGGCGCGTGCCATCAGGGGGAAGCCGATCAGAGCCGGCAGCAGCCAGTAGGCGATGGCCGGAAGCCTGTCCCACAGCGGTAGATGCGGGCCGTTGTCGACGTAGAAGCCGGTCAGGAGCAGCACATAGGACGTGCCCATTCCGAGGATGTGGACCTCGGGCCGCCGCTGCCGATTGGCGTACCCCGTCAGCGCAGTGACGATCGCCAGGGTGCCGATCACGAACAGGTGGGCGTTTTCTCGCCAGCGGATCACCGACATGACGGTCAGCGTGACGTAGACCACGACCAGTCCCCACAGGTAGACGCGTCCGAATCGCCTGTGTGGTGGGCCTCCCTTTCCCGTCAACGCGGCCAACGCGCCGCAGATCACACACGTGATCCCCGCGGTGACGTGGACCGCGAGCGCGGTGAGGAAGACCGGCCCGGCGTCGGGGATGGGAGTGCCCGCGATGTCGATGACGTCCATCGCATCTCCTATATGTAGGATTGCTACCTATAGCGACCCTACTCCGGGCCTTGGCCGATGGAAAGAGTAGATGTAGCGTTACTACCTATGAGGGCGGAAGCACTCAAAGGACACCTCGACGGCCTCCTCCTCGCCGCTTTGGAGGACGGACCGCAGCACGGCTACGCCGTGAAGGAAGCCCTGCGTGACGCCACGGACGGCAAAATCGACCTGCCCACCGGCACCGTCTACCCGGCACTTCACCGGCTGGAGCAGGCGGGCCTGATCAAGGGAAGCTGGTCGGTGGTGGGTGGTCGCAGACGGCGCACCTACGAGCTGACCGAGAAGGGGCGGCGCTCGCTGGCGGGAGCGCGCGACCACTGGCAGGAATTCGCCGCCGTGATGTCCGCAGCGCTGGGTGGTGGACCATGGCCGGTCACGAACTGATCGAACGCCACCTGCAGGCGCTCGCCGAACGGCTCCCCGCCCCCATGGTCGACGAACTCGCCGACGGTCTCCTCGCGTCGTACGACGACCAGATGGAGCGCCTCGGCGATCCGGATGCGGCGGCCCGGGCCGCGATCGCGGACTTCGGTGACGCCGACACCGTCACAGCCGCCTTCGTCCGCGCCTCTCCTGGCCGGCAGGCGGCGTTCCGGCTGCTCATAGCCGGGCCGATCGTCGGGCTGAGCTGGGGAGCGGTTCTCCTCACCGGCGACGCCTGGGCCTCGACGATCCCCGTGCCGTCACGCCTGACCTTCGGATTCCTGCTGGGGTCGGCTGTGCTCATGCTGGTGCTCGCCGTTCGGGAGCGGCGGCGCTACGCCACGGTACGGCTGGCCGCCCTCGGCGCTACAGGAACCGTCGCCGTCCTGGACACGGTGATACTGGGCACGGTCCTCACCCTTCTGCCGCCGCCCTCCCCGCTGCTGCTCGTGGCCCTGATCGGCAGCTCCGCGAGGATCATGCTGGCGGCGCAGGCCATACCCGAACTGGTCGCACATCCCTGACGGTCCAGATGCCGGCGTTCGGCATCCTTTGGATCAGATATCGGCTCCTATGAGGATGCCAACTGGTGGAGAGAACAAGAGAGGATAAATCCAGGTAGAGGCCTTGCGTTCGCGGGCGGGCGACGGCCTGCCCGCAAAGGGAATGTCACGAAGACGGGGACACCGCAGGCCCCTCCAGTCCGCACTTGACATGGCCGACACCTGGGTGATTTATGGATTTATGGGGCATTCGGCCAATGCTGATCGTGAAACTGATGAGAGGTCCGATTTCTGTCGATCATCATGGCCTGGTTGGCGTGGTCGGGCCCGGGAGTGGACGCTTGTCGTCGGAGTGCTGCAGGCGGCCACGGTAGGCCGGGGCGCGGTCTTACTGGTCGAGGGCCGGTCGGGCGTCGGGAAGAGCCGCATGCTCGACATCACCACCACCGCGGCGGCGAGGGCGGGGTTAGGAGTCGCTCAGGGCACGGCGGACGAACTGACCCAGCTGATACCACTCGCCCCGCTCACGTCGGCACTCGGGGAATCGGCTCGGGCGCTTCCCGCGGCCGCGCACATGAACGTCTGCGGTCAGGCCGATCAACGACTGCTGCTGGTGGAACACCTGCAGGGACAGTTGGAGCAGCGGGTGGCTCGGCAACCGATGCTCCTCGCGTTGGACGACCTGCACTGGGCTGATCCGATAACTCTGCTGGCGCTGCGGTCGATGACCAGAGATCTCGCCTCCTATCCACTCGTCTGGATGCTGACCCGTACGACCGGCAGCGGCGACTGCCCCCGCCTCAACCGTCTGTTCGACCTGCTGGAACGTGATGGCGCGATCCGGATCACGCTCGGGGCGCTGGACCGGCGAGCTGTGGCCGACGTCATCACCGACGTCCTCGGGGCCAAGCCCGAGCCGGACGTGCTGGCCCTGGCCGGCATAGTCGACGGCAATCCCTTCCTGCTCGTCGACCTCCTTGAGAAGTTCCAAAAAGAGGGCGTCTTCCAGATCGCCGACGGTCACGCGCGGATGGCGGCGTCCCCGCCGCACACTCAGGCGATCATGCAGGAACGCCTGGACGGGCTGTCCGCACGCACCAGGTACCTGCTTCAGTGCGCCGGAATCCTCGGCCGCTCGTTCTCGGTGAAGGACCTGGCCGAAATGCTCGGCGAACCGACCAATGGTCTGTTGCCGATGCTGGAGGAGGCGATGTCGGCGGGCATCATCGAACCTGCCGGAGGTGAACTGTCCTTCCGGCACGATCTGCTGTGGCAGGCGGTGATCGGGACTATCCCCGACTCCGTACGCCGGGCCCTGCACCACGACGCAGGGAAGATGCTGCTCAAACGTGGCGGGTCGGCTGTTCCTGCCGCCGCGCACCTCATTCACAGTGCCAGTCGCGGTGACACGTCCGCACTGCTCGGACTGGACCAAGCGGCGAGCGAGGTGCTGCGGTCCTCACCGCAGACCGCCGTCGACCTCGCCCTACGGGCGCTCGAACTCAGCGACTCCGCCGACCCTGACTGGTTCGGTCGCGCCGCCACAGCGGTCGACGCCCTGACGGTCATCGGACGGCTGTCCGAGGCGGCCGATCTCGCCCGTTCCGCACTCGGCAGGGCCCCACCCCGCCACGCCCCTCGCCTGCGCTGCGCGCTGGCGCACATCCTGCTGTTGAGCGGCCGACCGGCGGATGCGATAACCGAGGCCGAAAACCTGCTCGCCCGCAAAGACCTGCCCGATGACCTTCGCGGCATCGCCGAATGGACGATGTTCTGGGGGCTTACCTGTCTGAACGACTTCCGGAAAGGACGGCGGCAGGCGGAAGCCGTTCTGGCCGATCGCGAGCGGCACGCCGATGCCGCGGTCGTCGGAGCACTCCTGCTGCTCGCTCAGTTCGCCATGGTCGATGGGCGGATCGCCGACTCGTTCACTCACCTTTGCGAGGCCCTGCGCATCACCGACCGCGGCACCGCCGAAGCCATCCAGCGCCCGTATACGCGCTTGATACTGAGCCTCTACTACAGGGCCATGCGCGAGTTCGACGCGGCCGACATCGCCATCCGGGCCGCCGAGGAGGAGATCAACGACCTCGGACTGACCGTGCTCGCCGCACAACCCGCGCTGTTCCGCTCCGTTCTGCATCTGGGCACCGGCCGACTTGACGACGCCGCCGCCGAGGCCCAGGCCGGGAGCATGACCGCCGAAGAACTGGGCACCCACGGGTTCATCCGCGTCGGGCTGTCCATACTCGCTGTCATCGCCCTGCGGCAGGGCGACATCGACGCGGCGGTCCGGCACATCGAACGCTTCCAGTCCATCCAGGCCGCGCCCGAAATGTTGTACGGATCCGTGTGGGAGAAGTGGGTGATGGCGGCGGTGGCCGAAGCCCAGGGTGATCCCGGGCGCGCGGTCGACATACTCGACGCCATCTACACCGACGAGGAGAAGCGGCGCTGGACACTTCTCACGACGCCTCTCACGGCCGCCTGGATGACCCGGCTGGCGCTGGCCGCGGCGAACCGTCCGTATGCGCGGGCCATCCTTGACACGGCCGAGTACCTGGCCCGGAACAACCCGGACTTTCCCGTCTTCGCCGTCACGTTCGCCCACGCCCGCGGCCTTTTCTACCAGGACCCCGACGCGCTGGCCGCCGCCGCTGATCAACCCGAACCGTGGGCACGCGCCTTGGTCGCCGAAGACCTCGGCGTCCTGCTGGCCACCACGTCCGGCCCCGATGCCACCGCGAAGGCCATCGACAGCCTGGATGAGGCGCTCGACGGCTACGAACGCATCGGTGCGCTCTGGGACGTGGCCCGGGTGCGAGCCCGGCTGCGGGCGCTTGGTGTGCGGCGCCGCCACTGGGGCCAATCCCAGCGGCCGGCCTTCGGCTGGGACAGCCTCACCGACACAGAACGCGCCGTCGCCAGCCTGATCATCAAGGGCATGACCAACCGCCAGATCGCCCAGCGGATGTTCCTGTCGCCGCACACGGTGTCCACCCACCTTCGCCGGATGTTCAACAAACTCAACATCGCCTCCCGTACGGAGTTGGCCCGCATCGTCGCCGAAGAATGCCCCGAGCTCATCAAGGGTGGCTGACCAGGCCTCCCAGGCCGTCTGCCGACGGCTCGGCATGAACTGTTACGCGTTCGACGACATGTGAACAGGGGCCTTGAGCCGCGGAAGGACACCCTGCTTCTCGGCGGTGCAGGACCTGTCCCGCACGACTGCCGCAGCGGCACGTCCTGGAGGCAATCCTGACAATGGATCAATGCGAGAAGCGTGGGTGCATGTCGGCCGACTTTGGACGAACGGCGATCCCTTTCTCGCTGTCGATGCTTCATTGCGCGGGGCGTGGCGTGGGTTCAGCGACGACCAATACGACGACATCGTGGAGATCGGTCAGGAGGTCACCAGCATCGCGGTGGGAAGCGGCCGGGCAGTCCTCGTCGGCGCAGATGGAGTCGTCCGCGATGACAGTTGGATGGAGGTCTTCCAGGCCGAGGACGGCGGCATCGCCGTCGTGCAGGCATCCGGTCCCGACTATCCGCGTGTGGTGAACGAGGCTCTTCACTACCCGGACACCGACGATGAAGTCGGCGATCCCCTCATTGTGAGCAGCGGCGAGCTCGCCTTGTTCAGCGCCGCGTGCGACGGCGCCGGGCCGTACGCGGCATCACTGGTACCTGCCCGGCCGGGACCAGGGCCATTGGAGTACGGACGACCATCGAACGAGGACGATCCGGGCCTTCTGATAACGACGACGTACACCACGTTCGGGTTCAAGGTGCGCTGGTACACCCTGTTGGACGAAGAGAACTGTTTCGCCCGGTGGCTGCTGACCCCTGTACGAACCTTCTAACCCGTAGGTGCCCAAACGATCTCCCGGGTTTGTTCGGAGTCGTCCGGCCGCCTGGTCGGCCGGCCGATCGTTCAGATTGGTTCGGCTCAGTTCTCGGTCGTTCATTCGGGTGATTCCCAGAACGGCCAGGTCAAGGTGCTTGAGCTGTTGTGGCGCGGGTTAGGTATCAGCAGGAGTGCGGACAAATCGATCACAGATGCGATCGACAAGCACATCGGCAGGGCTGATGACGACGAGGGCGGCTCGGCCGTGGTCCTGGCCCGTGACCGTGAGTCCCCGTGGCTCCCCGCTGGTCGCGTAACCGGCCGGCCGGGCGTGCCCGTTACGCCACCGGGACCAGCGTCAGATAGACCATCCCGAGGATCCCGCGGTAGCCGGTCAGGTACGAGGCGCGCTGCCGGTCGGCGTCGGCGCGCAGTTCCGCGGCCTTGGGATGATCGGCGTTGGCGGCCAGCCATACCTCGATGTCGGCGAGATAGCCCGCCTCGAACTGGTCCCACTCTTCCTGGGAGGCGACTTCCAGCCACTCCACCCGGAACCCGGCGCTGACCGCCGCCTCGACCATGCCGTCCAGCGGAAGGTGGTCATCGGGCTTGGCACCCGGCCACATCCTGGCCAGTTCCTCCGGCTGCGGCCGGCGCTCCCAGAAGCCCTCGCCGTACAGCACACGGCCGCCGGGGTTGACCAGCCTGTGCAGTTCCTTCAGCGCCTCACCGAACTGGTCGGGTGCCGGGGCGTCGCTGAGCGCCTGCCCGGAGCCCACGCACAACACCACGTCGGCGGGACCGCGCTGGGTACCGGTGGCGGACTCCTCCAGGTACTCCATCCGGTCGGCCAGACCGCGACTGGCTGCAAGGGCCCGGCCCCGCTCCAGGTCCTGGACGAGCAGGTCGATGCCGATGCCTGTGGCGTCAGGCGCGGCGGCGAGCAATCGGAGGCTCAACTCGCCCCAGCCGCAGCCGATGTCCAGCACACTCTTCGGTTCCGTCGCCACCAGGCGCGCGAGGAACCCCGCGGCCCGCTCCTCACTCAACGGCCCGTGGAAGGTCAGCCTGCTCCGATTCGTCGGGGGCATCTGGTCGCCGGTCGTCTCGTTTGTCGCCTGATCAGTCACGAGCGGCAAGCGTAACCACGCGGGATACCCCATGCACCTGCATTAAGCCTCAATCGGACTGGTCCCCACGCGGTGATCCATGGCCGGTCCAATGGCCCGCGAAGATCGAACAGGCCGGCGCATGATCCGATCATCTCGGAGCCTACTGCCCGGGTACAGGCGCTCCGTCAATGGACGGTCAGGCATGGACAGGTGCCATTGCGGTGCTTGTAGTCGTAGTAGCGGGGATGGCCGCAGTAGCAGATGCTTGTCCACATGCGCTCGGGGTCGCTGGACTGCTCAGGTCCAGCACTGCATGCGGGGCAGGTCGAGGGCTCATCTGCGGAGGGTGGTACGTCATCCATGTCGGCACTGTAATTGCGGCCATGGCCGACCACATTATGACTGACCGCCGCCTTCCTCGGGGCGTTGGATCGTCCTGTTCCCGATGATCTCTTCACATGGAACCAAACACCACGCGCTCGTGTGCGGGCAACGGGTGAACGGTGGTCGGATCGCCCGGATTCGGCGGAAACGGCCATGGGATGATCTTGATCTAGTTCGGGCTGTTCGCGAGTGCCTCGTTCGAGGTGGTGACCGCATCCGGATCGGTGGAACGTCGCGGGACCGCGAAGCCTTTCGCGGGCTTGGACCTGGCCAGCCACAGGCCGGTGAACACGGCGGTGGCCAACGTGACGGCGCCGGCAGCGAGGAAGGCGCTGTTGAGACCGGTCTCGAAGGAGGCGCCGCCGGATTCCCGGGTGCGGACGATGGCTCCGAGTACCGCTACGCCGAGCACCGCGCCGATCTGCCGGGTGGTGCTGCTGATGCCCGATGCGAGGCCGCCTTCCTGCGGGCTGACCGCTTGGATGGCGGCTCCCGTCAGTGGGGACATCGTCAGGGCGAAGCCGATGCCGACGACTCCCAGCCGCCACCACACGTTCCCGTAGCCGGTGTCGGCGTGCACCATGCCGAGCGTCAGCAGTCCCAGGCCGGCCAAGGCCAGGCCGATCGTGGCGACGATTCGGAAGCCGTACCGGGCGGCGAGCCGGCCCGCGTACGGACTGACGATCACCATGGCGAGAGAGACGGGCAGGGTCTGCAGGCCGGCGCGCAGGATCGAGCTGCCCTGAACGTACACGAAGAACTGGGAGAAGAAGAAAGACGAACCCATGAGCGCGAACCCCACCACGACCATGGCGGTGTTGGACACGGTGAACAGCCGCTGCCGGAACAGCCGCAGCGGCAACATCGGAGCGGAACGACGCGCTTCGACGGCGACGAAGGCGGCCAGAAGGATCACCGCGGTGGTGAAACTGCCCAGGATCACCGGCGACGTCCAACCGCGGGCGCCACCCTCGATCAGCCCGTAGGTCATCGCCCCCACCCCAAGAACGGACAATGCCGTTCCCGGGACATCGATCGCGGGGGCGTTCGGATTGCGGGCCTCCTCAAGGCTGCGCAGACCGACCAGCAGAAGGACCACACCGATGGGCAGATTGACCAGGAAGATGGCGGGCCAGCCGAAGGTATCGGTCAGCATGCCGCCCGCCACGGGGCCTACGGCCAGACCGATTCCGCTGATACCGGTCCACAGCCCGATCGCCTTGATTCGTTCTTGCGGCACGGGATAGGCGGCGGCCACCAGGGCCAGCGAGGCAGGGCTCAACGCCGCGGCCCCGATGCCCTGCAGCACCCGGCCGGCGACCAGCCAGCCGACCGAAGGCGCGAGGCTGCACAGCACCGACGCGATGGTGAACACCGCTACGCCGGTCAGGTACACCCGCTTGCGGCCGAACCGGTCGGCGAAGACACCACCAGACAACAGCAGCATGGCGACCAGAAGTACGTACGCATCGACAATCCATTGCAGACCGGTCAACTGAGTGTGCAACCGGTGCTGCATATCCGGCAGCGCCGCTCCAACAATCGTGTTGTCCAGCAGGACCATGAATTGGCCCAAGCAGGTCACCGTGAGCAGCACGGCCCGGTTTGATCGACTGCCTACAACCGCAGGCGATACAGCCATGGGGATTCCTCTCAATTGTTAGTCGCGTCCGGCCACGGTCGACGCGGGTGGCGATACGCATGAGCGCACTAAAGCAGTCAGCGACTGCGTTAGGTGACTATAGAGAGGATCGCCTCGCAAACGCAAGTCGCGACTGCGTTAAGGTGGGGGCATGAACGAGCGACAGCGAGCCCGGCGGCCCGGTGGGCGCAGCGCCCGTGTCGGCGCGCAGGTGCACCAGGCCGTAACCGACCTGATCAGTGAGCGCGGCTACGGCAACTTCACCGTCGGCGAGGTCGCAGCCCGCGCAGGCGTAGCCGACAGCAGCATCTACCGCCGGTGGGGCGGCCTGGAAACCCTGCTCACCGACGTGGCGCTCGCCCGCCTCGATGCGCAGTCGCCGATGCCTGACACCGGGAGCCTGGTCGGCGACCTGCGCACTTACGCGGCCCAAGTGGCCCGCGAGATCACCGGACCCGACGGTCTGGCGGTGGTGCGCCTGGCCGTCGCCCTGTCGAGCAGCGGTCAGCAGGGCCTGCAGGCTGGTGCCGACCTCCGCGCCGAACGCATGCGGCAACTGCAGTCCATGCTCGATCGCGCGCGCGACCGTGGCGAGCACGCACCCGACGCGTTCGACGTGCTGGACCACATCCTGGCCCCGATGTATATCCGCGTCTTGTTCGGCATGGTCCCGCTCACCCCGGACTACATTGACGGGCTGGTCGACCGATTGCTGTGACCTCAACCCGTTCCCGCGATCAGTCCTAGGACGCGGCGCCAGGACTCCGTGAGGTGCTCGCCGACACGCGCCCGGCCAGCTCAGACGGCCTGGCTGAATCCGTCGGCCAGCGGGCCGTCGCCGCGGATCGGGGTGAAGTCGACGTCCAGGTGCGGGTCGTAGGCGTGGCCGTCCTCGCTGTGGCCGCTTTGGCTTCAACACCCGTACGCGCTGGGTGGATGTGGTCAAGGAGATAGGACTCCCCGGACTTCACTTCCATGATCTGCGTCACACCGGCAACATGCTCGCCGCCGAGTCGGGCGTGGGGATCAAGGACCTCATGGCCCGGATGGGTCACGACAACGTCCGAGCGGCCATGATCTAGCAGCGCGCTGTACGCGGTGCGGACAAGACGATCACCAATGCCATCGACCCGCAGGTCATACGAGGCGATGACGATGAGGGTGCCGGCCGGGTTGCTGGCTTCGGTGAGCTGACCAAGGGTCAATGGCACGCTAATGGCATGCGAAGATCAAAGCGCCTCGGAAACAATCAAGGCCCGGGTGGGGATGTGTTCCCTGACCTGGGCCTTCGTTCGTAGAGCGGGTGACGGGAATCGAACCCGCGCTGTCAGCTTGGAATCGGCCAGTGATCTACCCTCTCTGAGCTGGGAAACAGAGGGTGCAGTTCAGCGCTGGTCGAGTCCCCGTGACTTCCCGTGAGTCCCCGCGGATCGCCGTTCAATCTGGCACGCATCTGGTACGCGACCTTGGACGAAGGAGCTGTTCGCGTCTGGTTTCACCAGCTGCGCCAGCGGCCCGGGTTACTGGAGTGTGCTAGCTGAGTTGGGTCCTACTCAGCGCCGGCTGGCAGACAACCTGGCCAGGGCGTCGTCGGATGGGGTGCCGGGCTCGGCATGTGCGACAAAGAGTCGCTGGCCGGTGGCACCGTCGATGGCGAACGTCGCAAGCCAGAGAGTCAGATCGCCGACGCGATGATGGTGGTAGCGCCCCATATCAGGCGCTTTGATCCGTATGTTATAATTTCCCCATATGTGGTGAAAGGCTTCGCTTGCGAGCGATAGCTCCTCCACCAGGGCGAGAACCGATGGGTCGTCGAGGTCTGCACCGACTGCGGCGCGCATATGGGCGACCATGAACCGTGCCTCGCGTTCCCAGTCGAGGAAGACTTCTCGTGACGCCGGGTTGAGGAAGGTCAGCCGAAGCAGGTTGTCACTATCAGACAAACCCTCATGAAAGGCTGCGGCCGCGGCGTTTTTCGCGAGCACATCTAACCGGCGGTTTACCACAAACGCCAGGGCACGCTCCCAGTTGTTCACGAGGCGGAGAACGGACGGGCAGACGCGGTCAGCCACATGCGTACGTCTGAAACTTCCTCGCGCAGAACGGGCAAGCTCATACAGATGTTCTGCGGCCTCGTGGTCAAGGCCGAAGACCCCGACCAGGGCGTTTAGCACAGCATCGGAGGGGCTGCGTTCCCTTCCCTGCTCCAGTCGTATGTAGTAGTCGACGCTGACTCCTGCAAGCATTGCGACCTCGTCGCGGCGCAACCCTGGCGTGCGGCGGTTGCCCGTGCCTCGCAGTAGCCCCGCCCGTTCGACGGTTGTCGCCTGCCGTCGGGCACGGAGGAAGTCGCCTAAGAGGTTCTCCACGCCAGACACAGTAAGAAGTTCTATGGCAAGGTATGGCAAAGCGGTCATCTATGGTCAGCAACTTACGGGAGTGGTTCATCTCGTGAGTGAAATTTCACCGCCAACTGCTGGCGTCACCGGCTATGCCTCGCTCGGGAAGTCGCGGGCCTCGATCTTGGCCATGCGGCCGTCCGGGTGATGCCAGACGAGCCCCTCATGCCCCCACCCGCGGAGAGGCAGTGGGCCGGCGACGGAAAGTCCGGCCGGACTCCCCCCGCCCCGATAGCTGCCAGACATTCGCGACTGCCGCCCGGGTTCTGTCAACTGGTGCTTCGCGTGTCCATGTTCCCGGTGACCTTCCGCGCGCGCAGGTTGTCCTACCTGCACAGCGCGGGTTGACAGGTTCCGGGTGCCGCGAATACTCGGGCAGCGGGGGCGGGGGGACCTTGCACCCTTCCAGCTCAGCCAGCTACGGCCGAAGTCGGCAGGGCCGTTCTTCCCTCGAAGCTGTGAGAGCGCCCGCCGGAGTCCGGCATGTGTCCGCCGGTACCTGGCGGCTGATCCCGATCCGGAACCACAAAGCCCACCGACCCCGCAAGGTCGACCATGTTTCCTAGATCACCTGTCGCTCATGTCCTGGGACAGAAACGTCAGGCATCTCATGGGACTAGACAAGGGCTTTAGGGGCTGTCCTGCTTCGGTTGATGCTTGACACCGCAGCTCGTTGATTGTTGACGTAGTCAACCGGGAGTCGTGCCGGGTGTGCTACTCGCGGCAGATCCGGGTGATGTCCCGCTGAGTGGTGTAACTCACTGCTGATCATGTGGGGTCGGCGAGTTATGGGTTGGTGTGACTATGACGCGGCAAGGGCGGTGTGCGCCAGGGGTTCGGCCAGATCGTCTGCGGGCGGGGCGGCGAGGTGGGCCATGGAGCCCTCTGACAGGTAGCGACGGTCGCTGACTTGCCATTCGTCGTGGTGTTCGGCCAGGACGGCGCCGGCCAGGCGGGTCAGGGCGGTCGGGTTGGGAAAGACGCCCACGACGTCCGATCGTCGCTTGATCTCCCGGTTGAGCCGTTCCAGCGGGTTGGTCGACCAGATCTTCTTCCAGTGCTGCTGGGGGAAGTCGGCGAAGGCGGTGATGTCGTCGGCGGCGTCGAGGAGCATCTGTTCGACGGGCGGGAATTGGCGGCCGAGCATGGTGGCGATGGTGGTCAGCTGCGCGCGGACCGTTTGCGCGGTGGGCTGAGCGAAGATGGTCCGGATCGCGGCGGCGACCATCTCCGCCGAGCCCTTCGGAACGCGGGCCAAAACGTTGCGCATGAAGTGAACGCGACACCTCTGCCAGGAGGCGCCGAGGAAGACCGCCCGCAACGCAGCCACCAGGCCGGCGTGGGCGTCGGAGATGGCCAGCTGCACCCCGTGAAGGCCGCGGGCCTTCAGCGAGCGCAGGAACGCGGTCCAGAACGCGCCGTCTTCGCTGTCGCCGACGGCGAAGCCGAGGATCTCCCGGCGGCCGTCGGCGGAGACGCCGGTGGCGATGACGACGGCCTGGGAGACGACCCGGTGGTTCACGCGCGCCTTGCAGTAGGTGGCGTCGAGGAAGACGTAGGGGAACGTGGTGTGGCCCAGCGGCCGGTCCCTGAACGCTGCGACTTCGCCGTCGAGGTCGGCGCAGATGCGCGAGACCTCGCTTTTGGAGATCCCGGACTCGGCGCCGAGGGCTTTGACCAGGTCATCCATGCTGCGGGTGGACACCCCGTGCAGGTAGGCCTCCATGACCACGGCGAACAGGGCCTGGTCGATACGGCGGCGGCGTTCCAGCAGGCAGGGGAAGAACGACCCGGACCGCAGCTTGGGGATCTTCAGCTCCAGGTCGCCGGCGGCGGTGGTCGGCAGCCGGTCGCGGTAGCCGTTGCGCTGGGTGGTGCGGGTCTCGGTGCGCTGGTGTGGGGCGGCGCCGATGAGGGCGGTCGCCTCCGCCTCGATGAGTGCTTGCAGGACGGCTTGCAGCGCGTGGCGGATGACGTCGTCGGCGTCGGCGGCTTTCAAAGACTCCAGCAGGTCGAGCAGGGCAGACTGGTCCAGAGCCATCGTGTGGTGTCCTTCGCGAGAACCTTGGCGGGAACTCGCTGACCGTCACACGATGGCTCATCCCATGTCCGGGAGTTGCTTCAGCAGCCTGGAGTTACACCACGCGAGGGGACGCCACCCAGATCATCCGGATGCGCACGTCTTGCTGCTCGGCGAGTCGCTACAGCAGGTCCAGCAGCGTTTCAATTCGTGTGGCCAAGACCAGATCCATTGCGCCTTCGGCGCGGACGCTGACCACCCCGCTACCCGGTGACTGTGCCAGGCGGATTACAAGCGCCGGCGTGCCTGCCAGCGGATACTCGAACCAGCCGTCAACATCCTCGTCGTTGGTGTCATCCAGCGCGCCGGTCAGTGCCGCCTCGTCGAGATCGTCATACCTATAGCCGATGTAGACGCTGATCTGCCGAAGCAGCTGCACGACATGTTCTTCGGCCACCCATCCGTCGACTCGTGACACTTCGTCAGGACCGTCCCCGTACGGCCCTACGGCATCGTGTGGCTGCGACCTGGGCGGAACCAGCTGTTTCGACTGCGGATCGTAGGTGTCGAGCCCATAAGCGCCGGCCAGTACAGGGAGCGCGCGTGTGCCTGCCCAACCGTAAGACAGGGTCACCTCGACGAACCGATCGGCGAGGTCAGTGCGTCCCCATGGCTGCCGCCAACCCAGATCGTGATGCCAAGGAGTGATCTTGTCGGCGAGGTCCGGCCAGCGGCGTAGCAGTTCGGCACGGAAAGCCAGGACCCGTTCATCCGGCTCAAGACCGTCAGCCTTCTCGTCCGCGAGCCGATCAGCCAGCCGGCGAGGGTTCTTCGTCGCCCCGGACGGCCAGAAGTACAGGTCGTAGCTCACACACAGCAGCGTAGCGATCTACATGTCGACGCGCTCTTCATGGCCTGAGCGAAAGTGCCCACGAGCGACACGATGGCCAGTCCCCGCAGAGTTTGAATCGGTAGCCATGTCATGATCATGTAAGGCTTCAGGCGGAGCCGAAGCGTCAAGCATCAACTGGGGTCCGACACAGAGGCTCGGGGTCAACTGTGTTCGGCGCGGAATTAATTCATCGAGGAGGGCGAAGAACATCTCCATTGGCGGCGTACCGGACTTCTCCGCCGCTCGCTCGATCTCAACAGCCCAGCCCAACGTGCTGCCATATGACATGCCCAGCCGTTTCCAGAGCCACTCGGCGAACGGGCCACCGTTGAAGAAGTCGAACGGCTCACCAATACCGTGGATTTCCGAAGCGACTCTGTAGCCGATCAGCATGGAGTCCAGATGCTGTAGGGAACTGCCGCGGGCCCACATGCCCGGCCGGAGCCGTACCTCCTCCAGGAACTCATAGACGTCGCGCAACTCGTTTGGCTTCCCGACTGGTCGTCTCGTCTTCTCTGCGTCCGTCACGCCTGCACCTTAGTGACAGCGAGAATCTGTAGTTCATGTGTGACCGGTGGGCATGCCCACTGCGCTGGCCAAAGCGGCAAGATCCGGCACTTCGAGCACTTCAATACCGTGGTTTGCGAGGAGTTCCACACCCTGACAGTCAGCAACAAACAGGCTGGGCTCACGCCAAGCGATGACCACGCGGGGAATCCCGGCTTCGATGATGAGCTGGGTGCATGTGCGCGGTCGCGATCGTCGTTCCGAGCAGGGCTCCAAGGTGCTGTAGATCGTCGAACCCTTGAGGCGGGTTTTGTCGATCGTCCCGAGCTTGGCGAGAGCTGCCTCTTCAGCGTGTACGCGAGGGTCTGTTTCGCGGGAGTATCCGCGAGAGATCTCGTTACCCTCGGCGTCCACGATTACGGCCCCTACGGAAAACGCCGTTGTCGATGGCGGGCACTTCCGAGCTAGCTCGATGGCAGTCATGAGCCACTGACGATCGGTCGGAGTGATGACGCTCATGAGGTGGAGTCCCCGGATGTTTCCTTCGGCAGGTACCGGATCAGAACGATGTCGCCGATGGAGCGGACCTCGGCAACCTTCATCCTATGAGCGGAGCCTCCGGGGAACTGTCCAGCGTTGACGAACCTTGGAGCTGCCGAGTCTCCGACGAAGATGGGCGCGATGGCTAGGTGTATCTCGTCGGCCAGGCCCTGGGTGAGGAACTGAGTGTGGATCGTCCCGCCACCCTCGACCATGAGATGCCGGATACCTCGTCCTCCGAGGTCGTCGAGCATGGCGCCATGGTCAACCGTGGGGCCGGTGCTTACCACGTCCGCGAGACCGTTGAGCGTTTCGCGGACCTTGGTCGTCACTGTGTCGGGGCAGTAGACGACCTTTTCCCCGCCGTGATGCCAGAACTTGAGGTCTCGGCTGAGGTCACCGCTAGCAGTGATCGTCACCTTGAGGGGGTAGGCCGGAAGCCCTCGTGCGACTCGCTGGGCGCGTCGTTCCTCCGAGTTGACCAGTAGGCGCGGGTTGTCACGGCGCATGGTGGTTGCGCCGATGAGGATCGCGTCGGTGTTGGCTCGAACTTCGTCTACCCGGTCGAAGTCGGCGGCGTTGGAGAGCAAGAGCCGTTCGGGGGTGGTGTCGTCGATGTAGCCATCGACGGACATGGCGCAGCCCAAGAGCACGTAGGGGCGCGGCATAGCGTGATTCTCTCGTACCGGCCTGGGCGAGTCTAAGCCTGGTGTGCAACGAGGCTGTCGAAGGTCTGGCGGAACTCGGCCACTGCCGGCACCTTCTGCCAGCGCTCAAGTTGCGTGTCCAGGCGCGTCAGCTCGGTCATGATCCGTGCTGAGCCGGTGGCCGCCGCGATGCTGAGGGCCTCCGCGCCGACCGTCGCGGCCTGCTCGGGCTCGCTCGCTCCAGCGTAGGCAGTCGACTCACGCGCCAGGTACACACCTCGGTCTCGGTGGTATCCGGGCGGAAGTGCGGTGATCGCGGTGCGGAAGCCTGTGGCTGCTGCCTCGTGGTCGCCGAGAGCGGCGAGACCCCGGGCTCGGTGCACCTCGATGTAGGACGGTCCATCCATGCGACCCAAGGGGATGTCGGGTCCTCGTCGAGGTGGGTGAGCTTCTCGTGCGCCTCGTCGAAGGTGCGCTGTGATGCCGTGGCATCACCGGAAAGCGCATGTCCGTAGGCGGCATAGGTCGCGGCGATCGCGCCAAGGCGGCTGTTGGGCCGTGCTTGTGTGAGGGCTACTTCGGCGAGATCGACAGCCTGCATTGCATCCCGCATGTCCCCGGCAAGCTGGCTCTTTCTTGCCAGGACGTATGTCGTGGTTTCGGGATGGCCAGTGGCGTAGGACCATTCGAGCGCGCGGTCCATCCAGTACTGCGCGGAACGGAAGTCGCCGGCGTCGTGATAGAGCCACCCACAGAACTCGGCGTAACACCGCTATGGAGCGCGACCGGGCCATCGCCGACGCCCTGGGGAAGCTCGCTGAGGAAGCCCTGACCAAGGAAGATCCAGAGGGATCGGGCACGTAGCGGGCACGGGAGATCGATAAGGCCCTGGAAACAATCAAGGCCCGGGTGGGCATCGTGTCCCTGACCTGGGCCTTGGCGTGTGGAGCGGGTGACGGGAATCGAACCCGCGCTGTCAGCTTGGGAAGCTGATGTTCTGCCATTGAACTACACCCGCGTGACGCGCCCGGAAGCTCGTCGCGTCCCTACTGTAGCGGATTCTCACCGCACTCCTGCAGTCCCCGGCGCAACCTCCTCCCACTCCGCCCGGACATGCGCCGGTCGGGGGCGGTTAGCCTTGCACCCGTGCTGCTTTCCGATCGCGACCTCCGCGCCGAGATCGAGTCGGGCCGGGTGAAGCTCGACCCGTACGATCCGGTGATGATCCAGCCGTCCAGCGTCGACGTCCGGCTGGACCGCTACTTCCGGGTCTTCGAGAACCACCGTTACCCGCACATCGACCCGGCGATGGAGCAGCCCGACCTGACGCGCCAGGTGGAGCCGGACGGGGACGAGCCGTTCATCCTGCACCCGGGGGAGTTCGTGCTGGCGAGCACGTACGAGGTGATCAGCCTGCCGGACGACATCGCCTCGCGGCTGGAGGGCAAGTCGAGCCTGGGGAGGCTGGGCCTGCTCACGCACTCCACGGCGGGGTTCATCGACCCGGGCTTCGAGGGGCATGTCACCCTGGAACTGTCCAATGTCGCCACGCTGCCGATCAAACTGTGGCCGGGCATGAAGATCGGCCAGCTGTGCATGTTCCGGCTGAGCTCCCCGGCCGAGTTCCCGTACGGCTCGGAGAAGTACGGGTCCCGCTACCAGGGGCAGCGGGGGCCGACGCCGAGCCGGTCGTTCCTGAACTTCCACCGCACCAAGATCTGAAAAGTGTCAGTCCAGACGATCTGGGCAACGAGAAGGGGAAGAGAAGGTTACAAGCGGGCGTGTGAGGTGTGAACTTCGCATTTCCACTGGTAACCCGTACTCTTCTCTGCGGACCATCCCCGCACATCTGGAGAGACGACGTGCGCCTGCGTCTCACGCCCCGTGAGGACAGCTACTACGACTTGTTCGCCGACTCGGCGAACAACCTCGTCACCGCATCACGTCTGCTGGTCGAGATCATCAGCGACGGTTCGGACCGGGATGCTCTGGCCGAGAAGATGCGCGCCTGCGAACACGCGGGTGACGAGCGCACTCACGCGATCATGAATCGCCTCAACGAGAGCTTCATCACGCCCTTCGACCGCGAGGACATCTACCGCCTCGCCTCGAACCTCGACGACGTGATGGACTTCATGGAGGCCGCCGCCGACCTCATCGTGCTCTACCAGATCGACCACCTGCCCAAGGAGGTCGTGCGCCAGGTGGAGGTGCTCGAGCGGGCCGCCGAGCTGACGGCCGACGCGATGCCGCGCCTGCGCTCGATGCAGCACCTGAACGAGTACTGGATCGAGATCAACCGCCTGGAGAACCAGGCCGACCAGATCTACCGGCGCCTGCTCGCCAAGCTGTTCAGCGGGGAGTACGACGCGCTGACCGTGATGAAGATGCGCGAGGTCATCGAGCAGCTGGAGCTTGCGGCCGACGCGTTCGAGCACGTCGCGAACACGGTCGAGACGATCGCGGTCAAGGAAAGCTAAGTGGAGCTGACGCTGGTCATCGGCGTGATCGTCATCGCGCTGGTGTTCGACTACACTAACGGCTTCCACGACGCGGCGAACGCCATCGCGACCTCGGTCTCGACGCGGGCCCTCACCCCGAGGGTCGCGCTGCTCATGGCGGCCGTCATGAACTTCATCGGCGCCCACCTCGGCACCTCGGTCGCCCAGACCGTGGGCAAGGGGATCATCGACGCCCCGGACGGGCGGCACGGGATGATCATCGTGGGCGGCGCGCTGGTCGGCGCGATCGTGTGGAACCTCATCACCTGGTACTTCGGCCTGCCGTCGTCGAGCAGCCACGCGCTGATCGGCGGCCTGGTCGGCTCGGCCCTCGCGGCCAGCGCGCACGTCCACTGGAGTGGGGTGATCGAGAAGGTCGTCGTCCCGATGGTGCTGTCGCCCGTGATCGGCTTCCTGCTGGGCGCGATCATCATGATCATCATACTGTGGCTCTTCCGCCGGTCGAACCCGCACAGGGCGAGCAAGGGATTCCGGTACGCCCAGACGGTCTCGGCCGCCGCCATGGCGCTCGGCCACGGCCTGCAGGACGCCCAGAAGACCATGGGTGTGATCTTCCTCGCCCTCGTGGTCGGCGGTTACGCCTCTCCCGACGCCGGCATTCCCGAGTGGGTCATCACGGCCTCGGCGCTGGCCATCTCCCTCGGCACGTACGCCGGAGGCTGGCGGATCATGCGGACGCTCGGCCGGCGCATCATCCACCTCGACCCGCCCCACGGCTTCGCGGCGGAGGCGGCCGCGGCGTCGGTCCTGTACACGGCCGCGATCGGGTTCGGGGCCCCCATCTCGACGACCCACACGATCACCAGCGCCATCATGGGCGTGGGCGCGACCCGGCGCCTGTCGGCCGTCCGCTGGGGCATCGCCGGCAACATCGTGACGGCCTGGGTCCTCACGATCCCCGCCGCGGCGCTCGTCGCCGCCGCGGCCTACTTCCTCCTCAACCTGGTTCTCGGGTAGCCCACCGGCGACCCCCTGATGGGGGCGGGTGGGGGAACCGCGGCCGGATCGTCACGTCCGGCCGCGGGCGGCCACCGGCGAGGGAACCAGAGGGTACGGCTGTTACGTTCTCCTGCCGGGAATCGCGAATCCCCCAGCATTCCGCCCCCCGCCGGGTAGGCGGGGACCCGCCATCAGGAGCACAGAGATGCCCACCCGAACCACCCCCGGCACGACGGCCGCAGGCCCGCGCTCGTTCCGCACGATCGGCATTCTGGTGCTGATCGCGCTCATCGTCGCCGCGGTCCCCACCGTCATGGGGGCACTGAACGGATTCGAACGGACCAGCGGCGGCGAGGTGGCGGTGGTCCGCGACGGCGGCCCCCTTGACGACAACCGCGTCCGGCAGGTGATCGACCCGGGCTCCAGCGTGACCTGGATCGGCTGGTGGTCGCAGATTCATCGCTACCCGGCGCAGCAGCGGTTCTACACGATCACCTCCGACGCGAACCGCGGCGAACGGTCGGGTGTCGACGTGGTGACGGTGCCCAGCGGCGACGGCGTCAACATGGGCATCGAGGGCACCCTCTACTTCGGCCTGAATCTCGACCACGCCACCCTCAAGTCGTTCGACGACAAGTTCGGCACCCGCAAGTTCCGCAGTCTGGGCGCCGGGACCTTCTACCCCTGGGAAGGCGACGAGGGCTGGTCGGCCTTCCTCGACCAGATCATCCGTCCTGTCATCGAGAACGACCTGCGCACCCAGATCAACAGCTTCCGCTGCGCCGAGCTGGTCTCCTCCTGCGCTCTGGTGCAGAACGGCACCGCTCAGCAGACCGGGCTGCAGCAGCAGGGCAACAACGCCAACATCGCCAAGATCCAGAACGCGGTGAACACCAGCCTGGCCGAAGACCTCAAGTCGACACTCGGCGCCGACTTCCTCACGAACATCCACTTCAACCTTTCGCGGGTCACGCTGCCCACCCAGGTGCAGGCCGCGGTCGACCAGGCGCAGGCGGCGTTCGCGAAGGTCACCGAGGCGCAGGCCAAGGTCGCCCAGGCCCGGGCGGAGGCGGAGGCCAACAAGGCCCGCCAGGACGGCTACAACAAGTGCCCGACGTGCGCCGAGATCGAGAAGCTGAAGGCGCTGCCGCAGGGCATAACCGTCTACGCGCCGGGCAACACCGGAGGCGTCGCCCTCCCCACCAAGTAGGAAGCCGGAGCCGATGCGACTGTTCGCCCTGCCGGCGACTCTGATCGTGGTCGCCGTGCTGGTGTACCTGCTCGTGACCCTCCTGCGCGGAGCGCGCGGCGCCGCTCCGCCGGGCGAGACCGCTCCCCGCTGGGAGGTGGACACGGTCATGCAGGACGGCTGGACCCTGGTCGTCGTACGGAAGGTCGCGCGGGGGCGCCGCGGTCCAGTGGAGCTGACCAAGCAGACGGTCAGGGCGATCCCGGACGACGACCCGAACTGGGATGAGCGCTACCGCGAGGCGGTGGCCGAGGCGCGCTCCCGGGTCAGCACCCTTGAGCTGGAGTCGGGGTAATCGCGGAGAACGCCGGCGGGTGGCTCACGTGACCGCCGTCGCTGGAGCCGTCGCGGGCGTCGCTGCGGGTCGCGAGCCCATGACTACCTGCGGTACATCACGTCGGTGTCCCACCGCGTGAACCCGAGCGCCTCGTACAGGCGGATGGCCGCCGCGTTCTCCTCGTCCACGTAGAGCATGACCTGGCCCAGCCCGAGCGAGCGCAGGTGCGCGAGCCCGGCGAGCGTGAGGGCGCGGCCGAGGCCGCCGCCCCGCTCGCCGGGCGCCACCCCCACCACGTAGACCTCCCCGATCGGCTCCCGGCCGTCGCCGCCCCCGTCCGCGTGGACCTTCGTCCAGTGGAAGCCGGCGAGCCGGCCGTCCCGCTCCGCCAGGAAGAACCCCGCAGGGTCGAACCACGGCTCCTGCTCACGCCGCTTGAGGTCGTCCGTCGTCCAGGAGCCCTGCTCGGGGTGGGCGGCGAAGGCCTGGGCGTTCAGTTCCAGCCACGCCTCCTCGTCGCGGCCCGGCTCGAACGTGCGCAGCCGTACGCCCTCGGGCAGCGAGACGGCGGGCAGGGGCGCCGACAGCGGGCGGCGCATCCGCCACAGGGCCCGGGCGCGGGCGAGTCCCAGCTTCCCGGCCAGCCGGAGCGCGCCGGGATGGTCGCCGTGCGCCCACAGCCGTAGTCGCCCGCCGCTCTCCTCCAGGACGGCCCGCAGCAGGCGGGTGCCGAGGCCCCTGCGCCGGTGTGCGGGATGGACCACCAGTTCGCCGCTCGGGCCCTCGACCGCGTCCGCCGGGTCGAGGTGGGCGAACCCGGCCAGGTCGCCGCCGTCGTACAGCAGCGCGAACCGCGCCTCCGGGTCGCCGCCGTAGCGCAGTCGGAGCATCGCCTGCTCGTTGAGCGGCCGGACCCCATCGGCCTCGGCCGCCGCCTCGACGAGGGCGAGCACGGCCGCCACATCTTCCTCACCCAGGCGGCTGCGGATCTCCACGCGCGCGTTCATGTACCGCACATTAGGTGACTCGGGACGGTTGGTGGACAGCGGGCTTCGGCAATACCCGCCATTTACGTTCCCCTCGAATTGTTACCTTCGCGCCATATGGTCCTTAGACCGCGGCTTTACTGTCGGGGACCATGACCCCAGCATCCCTCACGCGGCTGGCTGTCGCGGGCGTCGCCGCCCTCGGCATCGCCGCCTTCAGCGTGGGCACGGCAAGCGCGGCGCCCGCCGCGAAGCCGCAAAAGCCCGCCACGTCGGTCCCCGTACGGCTGCTCACCATCAACGACCTGCACGGCAACCTGGAGCCCCCCACGGGCTCCGGCGGCCGCATCGTCGATGAGACGGGCCAGACGGTCGACGCCGGCGGCGCCGCCTACCTGGCGACGCACCTCAAGCAGCTCTCCGACAAGAACACGCTTCTCGTGGCGGCCGGCGACCTCATCGGCGCCTCCCCGCTGCTCTCGGCCGCCTACCACGACGAGCCCACCGTCGCCCTGCTCGACAAGCTCGGCCTGAAGACCTCGGCCGTGGGCAACCACGAGTTCGACGAGGGCATCACCGAACTGCGGCGCATCATGAACGGCGGCTGCCACCCGGTCGACGGCTGCTCCCCGGCCGGCCCCTGGAAGGGCACGAGCTTCGACTTCCTCGGCGCGAACGTCCTGGAGGAGGGCAGTGGCAAGTACGCCCTGCCGCCCTTCTACATCAAGAAGATCAACGGCGTGAAGGTCGGCTTCATCGGCCTGGTGACCCAGACGACCCCGAGCATCGTCACCGCCGCCGGCATCAAGGGCCTCCAGTTCACCGAGGAGGTCGCCGCGGCCAACAAGGTGTCGAAGCTGCTGGCCAAGGAGGGCGTGAAGGCCCAGGTCGTGCTGGTGCACGAGGGCGACAACATCACCCCCGGCCAGAGCCCCGACGCCTGCCCGGTCGTCCCGGGCGCCGGCTCGCGCATCGCCGCGAACCTCGACCCGCAGATCGACCTGGTCATCAGCGGCCACTCGCACCAGGCGTACATCTGCAAGATCAAGGACCCGGCCGGGCAGGACCGCTACTACACGCAGGGCTCGTCGTTCGGCCGCGTGATCACGCAGATCGACTTCCAGGTCGACAGGAAGACCCACGACGTGATCCGCTCCAGCGTGGTCGCAGACAACCACGTCGTGACCCGCACCGTCACGCCGGACCCGGAGACCGCGGCCTACGTCCAGACCTGGAAGGACCGGGTCTCGACGGTCGCCAACAAGCCGATCGGCACGATCACGGCCAACATCGGCCGGGACTCGAGCGGCGTCGCGGAGTCCCCGCTGGGCGACCTGATCGCCGACGCCCAGCTGGAGGCGACCAAGACCGGCGGGAGCGCCGAGATCGCGCTGATGAACCCCGGCGGCGTACGGGCCGACCTGACCTACGCGCAGAGCGGATCCGAGGGCGACGGCGTCGTGACGTACGGCGAGGCCTTCACGGTCCAGCCGTTCAACAACCTCATGCAGGTGGTCACGCTCACCGGGGCCCAGCTCAAGGCCCTGCTGGAGCAGCAGTGGACGGCCTCGAGCACCAAGGTCCTGCTGCCGTCGGCGTCGCTGACCTACACGGCCGACCTGACCAAGCCGATCGGCTCCCGGGTCTCCGACGTCAAGATCAACGGCACCGCGGTGACCGACGCCCAGCAGATCCGCGTCGCGGCCAACAACTTCCTGGTTGGCGGCGGTGACGGCTTCACGGTCTTCACCCAGGGCACCAACCTGTGGAGCGGCCCGCTGGACATCGACGCGTTCGTCGCCTACCTGGGTGCGCACTCGCCGATCGCCCCGCCGGTCGCGAACCGGATCACGTTCGTCAAGTAGTCCCCGCAGCGCACGCCGGAAGGCCCGCCCCCGTCAGGGGTGCGGGCCTTCTCCGTGGCCGGTCAGCGCCGGGCGGGCTCGGCCTCGTTCTGCTGCTCGCCGCGGTCGGGGACGAAGCGGTAGCCGACGTTGCGCACGGTGCCGATCAGCGCCTCGTACTCGGCGCCGAGCTTGGCCCGCAGCCGCCGCACATGGACGTCGACGGTCCGGGTGCCGCCGAAGTAGTCGTACCCCCAGACCTCCTGCAGCAGCTGGGCGCGGGTGAAGACCCGGCCGGGGTGCTGCGCGAGGTACTTGAGCAGCTCGAACTCCTTGAACGTGAGGTCGAGCGCGCGGCCGCGCAGCCGGGCCGTGTACGTCGCCTCGTCGATGGACAGGTCGCCGCTGCGGATCTCGTCCGGGACCTCCTCGGCCGCCGCCAGCGACAGCCGTCCCGACGCCATGCGCAGCCGGGCCTCGACCTCGGCGGGGCCGGCGGTGTCCAGGACCACGTCGTCGATGCCCCACTCGGCCGTCATCGCCGCCAGGCCGCCCTCGGTGACGATGGCGACGAGCGGGCAGGTCACGCCGGTGGTCCGCAGGAGCCGGCACAGGCTCTTGGCCTGCACGAGCTCGCGGCGGGCGTCGACCAGGATGGCGTCGGCGGGAGCCGCGTCTATCAGCGCGGAGGCCTCCGCGGGCGCCACGCGCACCGAGTGGAGGAGGAGCCCGAGCGCCGGCAGCACCTCCGCTGAGGGCTCCAGGGCGTTGGTCAGCAGGAGCAGATTGCTCACGTGCGCCTCCTTGCACCTCGTCGGCTCGTGCGCTGTTTGCAGCACTGGAAACCGCGACAGCCGTACAAACACGTAAGGACCCGGGGGCCACATCGCCCAGGTCCAGTAATTCGTAGGGTAGCCCACAGGATGTTTGCGTCCAATGTGCGTCCCCCGTGTGAACAACACGTCACGCGGTTAATCCGCGTAACGTGACGGTGACGCAGGGCTGTCACGGACGTGACGGAAAGGAGCCGAGAGGCCATGGCCACGGGAACGGTCCGCTACTGGGCCGCCGCCAAGGAGGCCGCCGGGGTCGCCGAGCAGACGTTCGAGGCGGCCACGCTCGCCGACCTGCTCGCCGCGATCTCGGCCGATCCCCGGGTGGAGCGCGTCCTGCGCCGCTCGTCCTTCCTCGTAAACGGCGCGCCCGCCGGCACGCGGGATCCGGCCTCGATAGACCTCCCCGAGGGCGCCGTGGTCGAGGTTTTGCCGCCCTTTGCAGGGGGATGAGCGGCTACGCTGATCGCAGAGCGATGCTCCCCGGAGGGGTCGGATGCGCAAGTTGGTCGTGTCGCTGATCGTCCTGGCCGTCCTCCTCGTGGTCGTCGACCGGGTGGCCGTGGTCGGCGTCCAGCGGGAGATCGCCCGCCAGGTCGAGGCGAAGTACGATCTGGACACCCCGCCGTCGGTGCAGGTCAAGGGCTTCCCGTTCCTCACGCAGGCGGTCTCGGGGCACTACCAGGAGATCGCCGTCGGCATCGGCGGGCTGACGCGGGAGGGGGTCAAGCTGTCGAGCGTGGACGCGACACTGAACGGCGTGAACGCGCCCCTCACGGACCTGCTGCAGAACGCGTCGACCGCCAGGATCACGGCCGACCGCGTCACCGGCACCGTCGTGATCTCCCGGGAGACGCTCTCGGCCCGCGCCCCGCGCGGCATCAAGGTCTCGGGGAACGGCGGTGACACGCTCACCGTGGCCGGGAACATCACCGTCCTCGGGCGCCAGGTCCCGGTGACGGCCGACATGAAGATCGACGTCGCCCAGGGCGAGGTGCGGCTGACGCCGGTGAACGTCAAGCTCGCGGGCGCCATCCCCGTGCCGAACCCCGAGCGCTTCATCTCGTTCGCCGTCCCCGTGAAGAACCTGCCGCTCAACCTGAAGATCACCAAGGTCAAGACGACGCCGCAGGGCCTCGAGGTCGAGGGCACCGCCACCGATGTCCCGCTCCGATGACGAGCGCGACGCTGAACCGGACGGGCCCTCCGTCCGTTATGAGGGCGTGAGTCCAGCCGGAACGACCGACGAGGAACTCATTCGCGCACTTTTCGAGGACCACGGAGGGCCGTTGTACGGCTACGTGCTGCGGCTGACCGGCGATCCGGGCAGGGCGGAGGACGTGGTGCAGGAGACGCTGCTCCGGGCCTGGCGGCACCCCTCGGTGCTGGAGGGGCGACCGGTCCGCGCCTGGCTGTTCACCGTCGCCCGCAACCTCGTCGTCGACCAGCACCGGGCGCGCATGGCGCGGCCGCAGGAGACGGGTGACGAGGCCCTCTCCGTCCTGCCCGCCGACGACGAGCTCGACAAGGCCCTCGAGTCGTGGGGGGTCGCGGAGGCGCTGGCCTCGCTGCGGCCCGAGCACCGCGACGTGCTGGTGGAGACGTACTACCGGGGGAGATCGGTGAAGGAGGCGTCGGAGGCCCTCGGCATTCCGCCGGGGACGGTCAAGTCGCGCACCTACTACGCGCTCCGCGCGCTCAAGCTCGCCCTCGAGGAACGGGGGCTTGCGCCATGACCTGCGACGAGGTCCGCATCTCGCTGGGCGTCTACGTGCTGGGCGCCCTCGACGCCGACGAGGCCGCCGAGGTCGAGGCGCATCTCGACGGGTGCCCGGCCTGCCAGGCCGAGCTGGCGGAGCTGTCCGGGCTGCCCCCGCTGCTGTCGCGGGTGTCGGCCGACGAGATCGCGCACGCCTCCGCGCCGCCGCACGCCGTGCTCGACCGCCTGCTCGCCGCTTCGGCGCGGCGCAACCGCCGGTCTCGCGTCCTGCTCTCGCTGGCCGCGTCCGTCGTGGTCGCGGCCCTCGGCGGTACGGCATGGCTCGCGGCGGCGCAGGGGGACCGGGAGGCCGTGACCGCCTCGGGCTCGGTGGCGTCGTCGGTCCCGTCGGCCACGCCCGCGCCGGCGGCGGACAGCAGGATCATGGACGCACCGGCGGACTCCTCCGCGGTCGCGCCGAAGGCCAAGCTGCTGCAGCAGGGACCGGTGCTCGTCGGCCGGAACGGCGACATGCGCCTGGAGATCCGGCTGACGCCCGAGGCGGGCGGCACACGGGTCGCGGCGGAGGTCTACGGGGTCCCGGAGGGGACCGTGTGCACGCTGCGGGCCGTCGACCGGGGCGGCGCCGTGACGCCCGTCGCGAGCTGGTCGGTCGGCCCCGCGACGTACGGCACGGAACGGACGACGACCTTCGAGGGGTCCACCGCCCTGCAGGCCACCGAGATCAGCAGGTTCGTGCTCGGCACCCCGGACGGCCGGACGCTCGTCACCGTCCGGGTGTGATCACGGAGAGATCCGGGAGTGATCCCGAGGGGAATGAAACGCGTCCCGGACGGGGTTCTTGACCGTGATGACAGGAATCGCCGTTCTCGCCGCCACGCTCGCCGCGGGCGTGCTCATCGGGCTGATCATGCGGCGACGCGACGGAAGGGTGCGCACGGTGGGGAACGGGACGGCGGATCCACGCGCGGCCGTGACGGGCGCCGACCTCGGGGCCGAGCTCGGCGAGCGGGCGACGCTGGTCCAGTTCTCGACGGCGTTCTGCCAGCCCTGCCGGGCCACCCGGCGGGTTCTCGGCGAGGTGGCCGGGATGGTGCCGGGCGTGCGCCACGTCGAGATCGACGCCGAGTCGCGGCTCGATCTCGTCCGGCGTTTCGACGTTCTGCGCACCCCGACCGTCCTCGTTCTCGACGGCTCGGGGAATGTCGTGAAGAGGGCTTCCGGTCAGCCGCGGAAGGCGGACGTGATCGCGGCCCTCGGCGCGGCGGTCGACGGGCCGTCTCACGGCCCGTCTCATCAAGCGGACAACGTGTGACAGATGTCGAGACGACGGGTACTGTCGTGGTCATGACTCCCACGACAGAGCTGCTCACGAAGCGGCGCGCGGTGGATTTCTGCCGCGTCGCCACCTCGCTCTGTCGCATGGCCTGAGGGTGATTCCTGCGGCTCGTGCCGCTTTCCGAGAATCCTTCAGGAGCATCCGATGATGCAGATCGACCCTCGCGGCCCCCGTTTCGGCGCGGCCATAACGACTCTGGTCCTCGCGGCCGTCCTGGTGACGCGCAGCCCCTGGCTGCTCGCCCTCCAGGGGCTCGTTTTCGCGCTAGGGGCTCTCGACACCTCACCGTACGGCCTTGTCTACCGCAGGCTGGTGCGCCCGAGGCTGGGCCCCCCGGGGGAGTTGGAGGACGCGGCGCCGCCGCGTTTCGCGCAGGTCGTGGGTCTGGTGTTCGCGATCGCGGGGCTGATCGGATTCGCGGCAGGGATCACGCCGTTGGCTCTGGGTGCGACAGCAGCGGCACTGCTGGCCGCCTTCCTCAATGCCGCCTTCGGCTTCTGCCTGGGCTGCGAAATGTACCTGATCATCCGCCGTCTACAACCTGGGAGAATCCAATGAGCCGCTCCGCCGTTCTGGTGGACGCCGACTGGGTCGAGGCCAACCTCGACACGCCGGGTGTCGTGCTCGTCGAGGTCGACGAGGACACGAGCGCCTACGACAAGGGCCACATCCGGGGTGCCGTCAAGATCGACTGGAAGACCGACCTGCAGGACCCCGTCCGCCGCGACTTCGTCGACAAGGCCGGGTTCGAGGCGCTGCTCTCGTCCCGCGGCATCGCCAACGACGACACCGTCGTCCTCTACGGTGGCAACAACAACTGGTTCGCCGCCTACGCCTACTGGTACTTCAAGCTCTACGGCCACGACAACGTGAAGCTGCTCGACGGCGGCCGCAAGAAGTGGGAGCTCGACTCCCGCGAGCTGGTCGAGGACGCGGTCGAGCGCCCCGCCACGCAGTACACGGCCCAGGAGCCCGACACCTCGATCCGCGCCTTCCGCGACGACGTGGTGGCCGCGATCGGCAAGCAGAACCTGGTGGACGTCCGCTCACCCGACGAGTTCACCGGCAAGCTGCTCGCCCCGGCCCACCTGCCGCAGGAGCAGGCGCAGCGCGCCGGCCACGTGCCGACCGCCCGCAACATCCCCTGGTCCAAGGCGGCCAACGACGACGGGACGTTCCGCTCGGACGACGAGCTCAAGGACCTCTACTCCGGCGCCGGCGTCGACTTCGCCAAGGACACCATCGCGTACTGCCGCATCGGCGAGCGGTCCGCGCACACCTGGTTCGTGCTGCACGAGCTGCTCGACCAGGCGAACGTGAAGAACTACGACGGTTCGTGGACCGAGTACGGCTCGCTCGTGGGCGTGCCGATCGAGCTGGGGGAGGCCCGCTGATGACGACGATCCAAGGTTGCGCCGCACCTGAGCAGACCGTGGCCCTGCCGGCGGGCATCGACCTGTCGACCCAGGCCGTGATCCAGGGCGTCGTGTCGGGCGCCGGCACGGCGTACGCCCGCCTGCTCGACCACTCCGGCGAGTTCACGGGGGAGGTCGTCGTCTCCGACGAGGGCATCTTCCGGTTTTTCGCGGCCCCGGGCCAGTGGACGGTCCGCATCATCGCCGGCGGCGGGGTCACCAAGGACGTCGCCGTCGAGGCGAAGCTCGGCGAGGTCGCCCAGCTCGCGGTCGCCGTCTGATCGATTCACGCCGAAGGGCCGGTGCGTTCACCCGAACGCGCCGGCCCTTCGCGTTGTACGGTCCTCGCCATCCCTACCTTGGCGCTCCCACTTCCTTCTTCACTCGCAGGGGGACGAGCTGGTATTACGTGGTAGCGGTAATACGTGACAGGAGTGGATCCGATGCGGCTCAACAGCAAGGGGCAGGTCACCATCCCCGCGGAGATCCGCGAGAAGTACGGGCTGCATCCCGGTGACGAGGTGGACGTGGTCGAGGTCGGGAACACGTTGCAGATCGTCCGGCGTGAATCCAGTGCGACGCGCGGGGGCCGGGCGGCACAACGGCTGCGGGGAACGGCGACGACGAGGATGACGACCGACGAGATCATGGGGCTCCTCCGTGACCAGTAGCCCTCGCGTGGTGCCCGAGAGGGCGACGCTGGTAGATTCCTGCGTCCTTCTCGACATCGCGACGAACGACCCGAAGTGGGCGGACTGGTCCGCCGAGGCCCTCGCCACGGCGTTGGACGAGGGGCACATCGTCGTCAACCCGATCGTGTACGCCGAGGTGTCGATCGGCTTCTCCAGTGTCGAGGAGTTCGAGGAGGCGCTCCCAGCTGAGGACTTCCATCGGGAGGACATTCCGTTCGACGCCGCGTTCCTGGCCGGTAAGGCCTTTCTCGCCTACCGGCGGCGTGGAGGCGGGAGGAGGTCCCCGCTTCCCGACTTCTTCATCGGCGCCCACGCGGCCGTGCGGAGGTACCGGCTGCTGACGCGGGACGAGTCCCGGTACCGGACGTACTTCCCCACCGTGGAACTCGTCGCGCCCTGAGCCCGTCTCGCCGGACCGATGCCGTACTGAGGGACGAACCGAACCGATAGCATGCGGCAGGTGTCCGGAACGTCCGCGCTCGCCGCCCCCCGCCAGGACGCCGCACCCCGCAGGGCCTCCTGGTCGCAATCGCCGTACGCGCTGCCGCTGCACGCCCTGCGCATCGCCGCCCGGTGCGCCCTGCCGCTGATCCTGTGCTTCTCCCTGGGACGAGTCGTGCGCTGGGGGCTCCTCCTCCTGGCGGCGACGCTCTCGCACGGCTCCTGGTATCAGGCGCGGCTGGTCGTCGTGGTGTTCCTGTTCACCCTCGTGGTGATGACGTCGCTCGCCACGACGGTCCTCATGCTGTACGTGATCCGCGACGCCCTCATGGAGACGCGGGCCCGCCGGGAGACGGACGAGGCGAAGGAGAGCGTGCTCGGCGCGCTCAACCGGACCGCGCTGGTGTTCTCCGGCATCTACATGACGTGGGGCTTCGTCCAACAGGACGTCCGCGACTTCATGGACCTCGACCTCTTCCGGCAGCCGGACAAGATCTGGGTCGACGCGGGCCAGGGCATCGACAGCGGGGTGATGGGCGGGCTCATCAACCTCGACGCCCGCGTCTCCCTCGTCACCATGTTCGTCGCGTACCTGGTCAAGACGTTCTTCGGGAGACGCCATGAGGCCGGCAGCGGCCGGTTCTCCGGGATCATGGCGACGTTCGGGGAGCTCGCCTTCGGCTTCTACGGGCTCAACGCCGTAGCCGCCGTCGTCGGCGCCCGCTCCGACTGGATCGGCTCCCGGGCCGCCGTCGCGGGCTGGCACGACTTGACGGCGAGGGCGGGGGAGGCGATCCCCGGCTGGAACGCGTTCTGGAGCGACGTCTGGCCGTACGTCATCGACGCGCTGGCGGTGCCCCTCGCCTGGCTGACGGTCGGCATCCTCGTCTACGGCGCGTACGCCGACGACACCCGGACCACGATCAGGGGAACCCGTCTGGAGCGGGCGGCCGACCAGATCGAGCGCAGCCACGCCCTGACGCGGCGCGCGCTGACGAAGCTGAGCGCCGGATGGACGGACCGATGGGTCCCGCTGCTGAACTCCCTGCGGCTCACCGTGCGCGGCGGCGCCCCGCTGTTCGGGCTGTTCGCGCTGTGCTACGTCGGCCTGCACGTCGGGGGCGACTACCTGGGCCGGGCCGGCCGCTACCTGACGGCGAGCGACAAACCGTATCTGTGGTTCGTCACCGACGTGCCGGTCGACTTCGTCGCGGACCTGGTCGTCACCGTGATCACGATGTGCCTGGTCGCCGCCACCTTCGACCTGGCCGCCACCAAAGCCCGACGGGGCCGCTGATGAGGGGTCAGCGCAGGAACCGCAGCACCTGGTCCTCCTTCTCGGTGGAGGAGAAGGCGGCCTTCATGAAGTCGTCCGCCGACTGCCCCGGGACGTCACGGTAGACGCTCGGCCTCAGCAGGACCTCGACCTGGTCGGCCACCGCGGGCGGGACCACGCCCACCCGTTCCATCCGGTACGGCGTGCCGACCCGGTTGTCCTTCACGTCGGGCGGGGTGTCGTTGCTGAGCTCCTCGGTCCGCCAGGTGCGTCCCGCCGCGTCGGTCAGCGAGACCTCGGGAGCGCCGTGGCGGATGGCGCCCTCGGCGTCCAGGGCGGTCCTCGTGGCGATCACCTTCACCCACTGGCGGTCGGGGGTCGCCGACCGGCCGCTCGGGTCCGGGATGCGCTGGAGCGACACCTGCCACGAGACGTGCTGCCACACGCCCGGCTGCCCGGGCTTCACGAGGTGGACCACGTCGGCCGGCCGGCCGTACTCGTAGACGCCGTAGGCGAACCAGGCGGGAAGCCCGACGGCGAGGGCCGCGGAGACGACCGCTCCCGCGCCGACGAGCACCGCCCGCCGGCGGCGCCGGGGCGCGGCGGAGGGCGGCGGGACGGGCGGCCGCGGCTCGGACTGCGCCGGGCCCGACCGGATGGCCGACGGCGGCAACGGCCTGGTGCCCCTGATGGCGGGGAACGGCTGGGTCGAGCCGTCCTCGCCCTCCGGCTCGGGCTCAGGCGGCGGCCAGACCCGCCGGTCCTTGGCCGGCGGAGTGAGCCTGCCGGGGATGGGGACGGGGAGGGGCGCCGGGCGCGGCAGCGGCCCGCTGTAGGTGATGTCGGAGGGCTGGCTGGGCGGGGGCGCGAACCAGTCCCGCGGATCGGGCCCGTTCGCCTCGTTCCAGCCGGGCCGGGGGGAGCCGGGCCGGGGGGAGCCGGGCTGGTGCCCGGGGCCGGGGTGGTCATGGGGCGGGGTCCCGCCCAGGGGCGTCTCGGTCATCAGCTCTTGCCCGTCAGGGAGTGGAAGTCCTCCGGCTGCGACACCAGCCGGGTCGCGGTGGCGCCGGAGAGGCCGAGGTCGATCTGCGCCTCGGGTGCGAAGCTGTCCGAGACCATGAGGCTGTCGGGCGGCACGAACACCAGCCGGGCCCCCGGTATCGCGTCCTTCGGCACCTCGAAGACGAGCAGGCCCGCGGACCAGAAGCCCGGCTGGATCCACTTGTTGAACAGCGTCAGCGTCTTGTCCACCTTGTCCGTCGGCTTGTAGCGCCGGCCGTCGGCCGTCAGCAGCACCGGCGGGGTGAGCTCGCTCAGCTGCATCGGCTCGCGCGGCGTGGTGGCCGACACGTCGACCAGGAGGAAGAGGTTGCTCGTGCCGACCTTGACCGCCTTGCCGCCCAGGTCCGTCGTGTCCACGGCGCGGGCGGACGTCACCGAGGTGACCTTCACCGAGAAGCGCGAGGTCTCGACGATCCCCCCGATCCGGCCCTGGTAGGTAAGTGCGGAGCCGCGCTGCTCGTACGGCAGGGTGAAGGTCTGCGCGTAGACCGCGGCCGCCGCGAGCGCAAGGCCGGCCATGCCCGCGACGAGGCGGCGGGTCACGCCCCTGCGGGCCCGGGGCGCCTGCTCGGCCCGGTCCTCGGTCCGGATCCCGGCGTGGGTCACGGCCATCACTCGCTCTCCCGTCGTACAGGGAGGGTGATCTGGGCGGCCACCGTGGGGGTGAAGACGCCCTTGTCGTCCTCCTCGCCCACGAGCTGCCAATAGTGGGTCTGGTCGCGCAGGCCGACCGGGTCGTAGGAGTAGCCGCCGAGATCGACGCCGATCTCCTCGGGGGCGGTGGCCGTGGGTTCCAGCTCGTACTTCACCACGACGGTGGTCGTGATGCCGGGGTGGAGTTGCTGGCTCTTGATCCCGTAGCTCAGCACCGAGGCCTCGGGGCCGTACTTCGTCTTGATCTCGGGCCGGGTGCGCAGCAGGGAGCCGGCGAAGCCGGTGATCGTCGAGAACTTGTCGCCCGGCTTCGGGAGCGTGCCGACATGGGTGGTGGCGTCGCCCATGTTGGTGACCTTGAGGACCAGCTCCAGGTAGCGCTTGGTGTCGCCGAAGTCGCCCTTCTCGGTGGTGTCGATCGCCTTGATGAACTGGGTGCGGAACTCGCCCTGGTCGATCACGTCGCCGGGGCCGACCTTGGGCGGGGGCTTGTCGGGGGCGTCCTTCAGGCCGCCGAGGAGCGCGGTGACGCCGATGCCCGCGGCGGCCAGCGCGGAGGCGACCGGGACGAGGACCGGGCGTCGGCGGCGGGCGCCATGGGGGGATGACGTCATGGCAAGCGATGGTAGTACGACCACATCTAAACCATCCGCCGCATTCGTCCCACCTCTCGGGGTGAAATAGGTCCGAATGGCGAGAAGCACGCCCTGACAGGGCTTCCAGCTCCTACGCTGTGACCGAGGCGGACATGGAGGGCCTGTGGGCGACCCGCACCCCGAGCATGCCCAGCTTCAGGCGGATCGGATCTACCTGGGCTGGCAGTACGCTCTGCTGTACCCGGACCCCGGGCCGCCGCCCAAGCGTCCCGCCCGCGAGGACGTCGCCGCGCCACAGCCGGTCGACGACGGGTGGGCGCGGCGGGAGCGCATGCAGAAGGACCTCCTGAATCGGCCGGTACGGATCTTCCGCACCTTCATGGTCGTCGTCGCCGCCGGGCTGCTGGCCCTGGGGGTCACCGAGCTGCTGGCCTGGTCGTTCGTGCTGCTCGGCCTCGTCGCGGCCGGCGGCGTGGCGGTGATCTGCAGCTACGCCATCCGGCAGGGCGACCGGACCGTCAACGAGCGGATCCGCGAACGGCGGGAGAAGGCGCGGCGCGAGCAGGAGCGCCGCCAGCGGGAGATCGTCACGGCCCAGGAGGAGCACGCCGCCAAGTACCGCGACTGGGCGGAGAAGAAGAGCAGGTTCGACAAGCAGCTGACCTGGTACGCCGTGGCCGTCCCCGACGAGATCGACCGGGTCGACGTGGCCGGCGGGACCCTCCCCGGCTGGTCGGCCCTGATCACGCTCATCGGCGCCACCCGGCTGTACAGCGGCGGCCACCTCACCGTCCTCGACCTGTCCGAGGGCGCCATCGCCAAGGACCTCATCGAGCTCGCGAGGAGGGGCGGCGACGACCCGCTGGTGTGGGTGCTCCCCGTGGACCTGCCGCGGCTCGACCTGGGCGCGACGCTCAAGCCCGAGGCGTTCGCCGACGTGCTGGCCCACGTCGTGAGCGTGAGCGAGGAGACCAGCAGGGACATCGGGTTCGACAACGCGATCCTGGAGCGGGTCCTGGAGGTCCTGGGAGAGAACGCCACGATCAGCCAGGTCACCGCCGCCCTCCGGGCCCTCGCGCAGGTGGGCGACCCGCGGGACGACATGCGGTTCGGCCTGCTGACCGCCTCCCAGCTCGAACGGATCGGCACGCTGTTCGGCCGCGGCGTGGCCGACCGCGTCGTCATCGAACGCGCCTGGGCTCTGGAGTCGCAGCTGCGCAAGCTGGAGACGCTCGGGACCGAGGCCGTACGGCTGCCGCCCGCGCGGCTGCGGGTGGTGAGCATGGACCGCCAGGCGGGGGTCTTCGGCAACCGGGTGCTCGGGACGTACGTCGCCACGGCGCTCACGCACATCCTGCGGCAGTCGCCCGCGAGCGAGCGGCCCTGGTACCACACGATCATCGTCGCGGGGGCCGACAAGCTGCGCGGGGACGTGCTCGACCGGTTGATGGACGCCTGCGAGACCTCCCGCACCGGGCTCGTCCTGACCTACCGCAGCCTCACCCCGACCGTCCGGGAGCGGCTGGGCCGGGGGCACGCGGCCGTCGCGTTCATGCGGCTGGGCAACGCCGAGGACGCCCGGGTGGCCAGCGAGCACGTGGGCACCGAGCACCGGCTGGAGCTGGCCCAGCTCACCGAGACGTTCAGCTCCGCCGCGCCCGGCCAGAGCGGCTTCTACACCTCCACCGTCGGGGCCGGCCGGACCGGGCACGAGGAGAAGGGCGAGGGCGACCTGAGGGAGGGCATCACCGAGTCGACCGAGTGGGGGCGCAGCGTCCCCGCGGTGGCCGAGGGCGTGCTGCAGCGCTCGCGCGAGTTCCTCGTCGAGCCGCACCAGCTCCAGCAGCTCCCGACGACCTCGGTCATCGTCACGCACGCCACGGCCGAGGGCCGCCAGGTCCGCCTCGCGGACGCCAACCCCGCGATCCTCACGTTCCCGAAGACGACCCTGGGAGAGTTCGAGGAGGTGCGACGGGCCGCGCTCGCCGTCCACGAACCGGACCCGCCCCGGCAGGAGGAGGACGGGCCGTCAGAGCCGGGGCCGCCCCCCAACCTGGGGCCGCCGCCTCCCCGGCTCGACTGGCGCAAGCGGCCATGACACCGTCCGCGCGCGGTAAGGGCATCGTCAACAGGGATGTGCGCGGCTGATCGTTGAAGGATTCTCTCCCTGTTCGACGTCAACTGAGGGGTCTCATGCATCCGTTCCCCCTGAGCGGGCCGTGGTACCGGATCCAGGCGATCACGGCCCCATCGCGTAGTTCGTCTGCGGAGTGGGACTTCGTCACGGTTCTTCCCGCGGTCCTGTCCGCGGCGCAGCGCAACCGGCCGTTCGTCATCGGGTGGCTGTCGCGCGGCTCGGGGGCGCCCCTCGAGCTGATCACCAACGCCGGGCCGCTCACACCGCCCCGTCCGCCGCGGCGCGCGGCGGCGGCCGCGGAGACGCCGGTCACCGGGCCCCAGCCGCTGCTGTTCCCCGGCGGCGCGCGGGGCGTGGAGATCGGCGACGAGTGGCTCGCCGACCTCGCCGACCTCGTCTGGACGCCGTGCCCCGGCCGCCAGGCCCCGCCCCTGTACGGCAGGCGGGAGCCCGAGCCCGACGAGCCGAAGCGGCCGACGCTGTTCGAGTCGACGCTGGTCACGCTCATGTCCCGGCCGTTCGGCTGGGTGGTGGTGGCCGAGCCGACCGACCTGCTCGACGCGGAGGTGGCCCACCTGCGCACCCAGCTCAACGTGCTGCGGCAGTACGGCGACGCCTCCGAGCGGTCGCGGTTCGACGCCGAGCGGGCCGAGCGGCGGATGCAGGAGCTCGACGCGTTCCGCGAGGCCGGGCTGTGGAACGTCCGGGTGCTCGCGGGCGCCGCGGGCCCCGACGAGCTGCGGCAGATCGCGCCCGTGCTGGTCGGCTCGGTCGAGATGAGCCACCACCCGTACCGGCTGCGCAGCGCGATGTCGCTGCCCGTCCTGTCCGGCCCGGACAGCGGCGAGTCGGTCTACGGCTTCGACGAGGCGCTCGCGGTCAACCTCCAGGACTCGGCCGACGGGGCGGCGGCGCCGTTCGCTGCCACGGCCGGGGCGCTCGCCGCGCTGGCCGGGCTGCCCCGCCGGGAGGTGCCCGGGGTGCGGGTGCTCGACGCCGGCTTCTTCGACGTGACGAGCGAGGCCGAGACCGACGCCACGGCCGAGCTCATCGACCTCGGGCACATCGTCGACGGGCAGGACCGGGCGGTGGGAACGTTCCGGGTGCCGCTCGCGACGCTGAACCGGCACGCCTTCGTCACCGGCGCCACCGGCTCGGGCAAGTCGCAGACCGTACGGCACCTGCTGGAGCAGCTCACCAAGGCCGGGATCCCCTGGCTGGCGATCGAGCCGGCCAAGTCGGAGTACGCCGCCATGGCCGGCCGGGTGGAGCACCTGGCCCCGCTGACCGTGATCAACCCGTCCGCGCCCGACAACGTGCCGATCAGCGTGAACCCGCTCGCGCCCGAGCCCGGCTATCCGGTGCAGGCGCACATCGACATGGTCCGCGCGCTGTTCATGGCGGCCTTCGACGCGGAGGAGCCGTTCCCGCAGATCATGTCGCTCGCCCTCCAGCGGGTGTACGAGGCCAACGGCTGGGATGTGGTCACCGGCGGCGGCATCCCGGGGGCCGCCGTCCAGCCGGCCGTGCCGACCCTGGAGCAGCTCCAGCAGCACGCCCTGGAGGTCATCCAGGAGATCGGGTACGGCAACGAGGTGCAGGCCGACGTCGAGGGCTTCATCAGCCTGCGCCTGCGCAGCCTGCGGGTCGGCAGCGCCGGCCGGTTTTTCGAGGGCGGCCATCCCGCCGACATCGGCGGGCTGCTGCAGCGCAACGTCGTGCTCGCGATCGAGGACGTGGCCAACGACGAGGACAAGGCGTTCCTCATGGGCACGTTGATCATCCGCATCGTCGAGCACCTGCGCATGCGCGCCCGCCAGGAGCCGCGCGTCGAGGACGGGGCCGGCGGGCTGCGCCACGTCATCGTGATCGAGGAGGCCCACCGGCTGCTGCGCGACCGCGGCTCGCAGCGGGCCTCCACCCACGCCGTCGAGCTGCTCGCCGGTATGCTCGCCGAGATCAGGGCGTACGGCGAGGGGATCGTCGTGGCCGAGCAGATCCCCACCAAGCTCGTCTCCGACGTGGTGAAGAACACGGCGCTGAAGGTGGTCCATCGCCTGCCGGCCGAGGACGACCGGGGCCTCGTGGGCGCCGCGATGAACCTCAGCGAGGACCAGTCGCGGCAGGTCGTGTCCCTGCAGCCCGGCTTCGCGGCGGTCTTCGCCGACGGCATGGACCGGCCGCTGCGCGTCCAGGTGCCGCTGGGGGAGGACCGGGAGCGGCCCATGCTGAGCCCCGTCCCCCCGATCTGCGGGCGCCGCTCGGCCGCCTGCGGGCGCGAGTGCCGCACGGGCAAGGCGTGCACGCTGGTGGAGCTGCGCGAGGCCGACCTGCTGGCCGTCGCCCCCGAGTGGGCGTGGCTGCGGATCTGGACGGACACGGTCGTGCTGTCGTTCGTGACCAACCGGGCGCTGCCCGGCGTGCCCCGCGTGCTGGCCGACATCTGGGGCGAGCTGCCCGTCAAGCGCCGCGAGTGCCTGCTGGCCACGCTCGCCGAGCGGGCCGTCTCCCGCCGCGCCTGGTCGCTGCGGACGTGGTTCGACCCGGCGCTGCTGACGGAGAAGGCCGCCGAGGTCGCGGCGGGGCTGCTCGGCCCGGGCGACGGCGAGCCGCCGATGCGGGCGGGGGAGCGCCCCGGCCCGGCGTGGGTCATCCCGCAGGTCCGGTGGCTGCACGAGGTGGACCGGCTGTTCCCGTACGGCCACCCGGCGCCCAACCTGCGCAGCCCCGCTCCGGCGATGGAGTATCCGCTGTTCGGCACCGATCCCGCCGGCCGGCCGTACCCGCATCAGGGGCTGAACGGGTCGTCTCCCGCGTCCGGGGGCGATGGGGGCGTGGCGGTCGGCGTGCGCACCGAGCTCCTCGGCCACCGCGCCAAGGCCCTGCGCCACCACCCGCTGTCGATGGAGGTCGACCGGAACCGGGCGCTGGCCTGGCGGGTCATCCTCGGCGACGACGAGCACGAGGGCATCCAGCGCGACGTCACGACCGTGGCGATCGGCGTGGAGCCGCGCGAGCGGGTCAAGTACGTGGCGCAGACGATGGGCGCGGGCTGGCTGGAGACCGTGCTCTCGTGGCCTCGGCGGTTCGTGCTGCCGTTCGACGGCGACACCCCGGCCGAGCTGTCGTTCCCCGAGTCGTTGGGCGGCTGAGCCGCCGCCCGGCGACCATGGGAGGCGGGAGATCCGGGGGACATGACCTAGGATCGCGGGCATGAGTCAGCTTCCGTTGCGGGCCCAGCTCGCCAGTGCCCTGGGCCGCACGGCCGCGACGCTGTCCAGGGCCACCGGGCGCGGCGACGGTTCGGTCATCGGCGGCAGGGTCGGGCTGATGCTGGAGCCCGACCTGCTGCGCAAGCTCGCGGCCGACCGCACGCTCGTCCTGGTCAGCGCCACGAACGGCAAGACCACGACGACCCGCCTGATCGCATCGGCTCTCCAGGAGCTCGGCGGCGTGGCGACCAACGCCTTCGGCGCGAACATGCCGGCCGGGCACGTCTCGGCGCTGTCCTCGGCCAAGGACGCGCCGTTCGGGGTGCTGGAGGTCGACGAGAAGTACCTGCCCGAGGTCCTCGACACGACCAACGCCGGCCTCGTCTGCCTGATGAACCTGAGCCGCGACCAGATGGACCGGGCGGCCGAGATCTGGCTGCTCGCGCAGAAGTGGCGGCGGGCGCTCGACGGCAAGCCCGCCCACGTCATCGCCAACTGCGACGACCCCCTCGTGACGTGGGGCGCGTCGACGGCCGCCCGGGTCACCTGGGTCGCCGCCGGGCAGCGCTGGCGCGAGGACTCCTGGTGCTGCCCCGAGTGCGGCGGCCCGCTCGACCGCGCCGGGTCCGCGAGCCTGGGGCAGGGCACCGGGGCGCCCCCGTCGGCCGACTCCAGCTGGGCCTGCCGCGAGTGCACGTTCCACCGTCCCGAGCCCAACTGGGTGCTCGACGGCGAGGACGTGATCGACCCGCGCGGCACGCGCTGGCGGCTCGACCTCCAGCTTCCCGGCCAGGCCAACCGGGCCAACGCGGCCATGGCGATGGCCACGGCCGAGGCGATCGGCGTCGAGCCGGGCAGGTCCCTGAGCCGGCTGCGCACCGTCACCTCGGTGGCCGGTCGGTACACCACCGTGGAGCGCGACGGCCGCTCGCTGCGGCTGCTCCTGTCGAAGAACCCGGCGGGCTGGCTGGAGGCGTTCGACGTCGCCGACCCCACGCTGCCGATCATCCTGTCGGTGAACGCCCAGGGCCCGGACGGCCGCGACACCTCCTGGCTGTGGGACGTCGACTACCGCATCCTGCGCGGCCGCCCGGTCTACGTGACCGGCGAGCGCCGCCTCGACCTGGCCCTGCGGCTGGCCGTGGCCGACGTGCCGTTCCAGCTCTGCGAGTCGTTCGACCACGCCGTGACGGCGCTGCCGCCCGGCCGGATCGACGTCATCGCCAACTACACCGCGTTCCAGCAGATCCGAGCGGAGTTCAACCGTGCAGTCTGAGCTGGCCATCGTCTGGATCTACCCGGACCTGCTGAGCACGTACGGCGACCAGGGCAACGCCCTGGTGCTCGAACAGCGGGCCAGGGCCCGGGGCATCGCCACCCGGACCGTCCACGTGCGCTCCTCCGACCCCGTGCCGCGGGACGGGCACGTCTACCTGATCGGCGGCGGCGAGGACCGCCCGCAGATCCTCGGCGCCGAGCGGCTGCGCAAGGACGGCGGGCTGCACCAGGCCATCGACCGCGGCGCGGCGCTGCTGGCGGTCTGCGCCGGCTACCAGATCATGGGCTCGGTGTTCGGCGGCGAGGAGGGCCAGCCGGTGCCCGGCATCGAGCTGCTCGACATCAGCTCGGGCCGCGGCGAGCGGCGCTCGGTGGGCGAGCTGGCCGCCGAGGTCGACCCCGCGCTCGGCCTGCCGATGCTGACGGGCTTCGAGAACCACATGGGCGTGACGCGGCTCGGCCCGGGCGTCCGGCCGCTGTCGCGCACGCTCGTCGGGACCGGCAACGGCGACGGCACGGAGGGCTGCTACGCCGGGCGGGTCATCGGTACCTACCTGCACGGGCCGGCGCTCGCCCGCAACCCCGCGCTCGCCGACCTGCTGCTGAGCTGGGTCGTCGGGCCGCTGCCGCAGATCGACGACAGCTGGTACCAGCGGCTCCGCGACGAACGCCTGGCCGCCGTCCTGCCGCGCTGACCCCGCCGCCGCCCCGCCCCCGGCCATGAGTCGGGGGCGCGGCGGTCAGTAGACGAGCGCCTGGACGTCGTCGCCGAGGATCTCCTCGACGAACGTCGAGGCGCCGGCGATGCGGACGCCGTCGATCACGTCGTCGACGGTGATCCCCCGACGGGCCGCGCACTGCGTGCAGAGCGTCACCCGGCCGCCGGCGAGCACGGCCTGGAGGAGGTCCTCCAGCGGAGGGGCCTCGGCAAGTGCGAACTCCTTGGCGCGGCCGGGCAGCGAGAACCACGCGGACTCGCCCGTCAGCCACAGCGAGACCGGTACTCCGCTGGCCAGGGCGGCCGCCGCGACGGTGAACGCCTGGTTGCACCGCTCCGGCGCGTCGGCGCCGGCCGTCACCTTGATCACAAGTGATCGTGCCATGGTGGCAGCCTAGTGCGCCGCTGATCCGCCCGTGGCGTCGCATGCCGTACAAGTGGGATAAGACGGGCCATTCACCCTCGGGACGCCTCGACGGAGGCGGGAAGAACCGGGGCCGGGCGGCCTCTAAGCTCGTCGTCATGGACGTACATCCCGACCTCGAGCCGATCGCCTTCCTCCTGGGCCGCTGGGAGGGGGCCGGCGTGATCGGCTATCCCACCATGGAGAGCGCGAACTTCGGCCAGGAGGTGGTGTTCGGGCACAACGGCAAGCCGTTCCTCACCTACCAGAGCCGGACCTGGCTGCTCGACGCCGAGGGGACCAAGGTGCGGCCGCTGGCCACGGAGTCGGGCTACTGGCGGATCCAGCCGGAGCGGCACCTCGAGGTGGTCCTGGCGCATCCGACGGGCATCGTGGAGATCTACGTCGGCGAGGTCGTCTTCCACAAGATCGAGCTGCACACCGACGTGGTCGCCCGCACGTCCACGGCCAAGGAGTACAACGCGGGCCACCGCCTGTACGGCCTGGTCAACGGCAACCTGATGTACGCCTACGACATGGCCGCCGTGGGCCAGCCGCTCCAGTCGCACGCCTCGGCGGAGCTGAGGAAGGCCGGCGAGTTCGTCCCCGAGTGATCGACGAAAGGGCATGAAAAAACCCCGGGCGTGCTCCGCCTCAGGTGAGACGGGCCGGCTGGACCATGGGGGAAGACGTTACGCCTCCGCCCGCCGGCCGCCCGGGGTTCCGGTGTCTGTCGAGGATTCGCCGGGACGTCGTTCGACATCCAGACGGAAGGTCCAGATGGACGAGTCCTAGCGGACAGCCACCTCGCTAGCCCAATAATGACTAACCATTGTTTGGACCACCTCCCTTCTGCGTGGCTCCACGCTATGCGAGCGATCGCCGCGGGGGCAAACGTTTTTGCCGGGGGCGTACGCGGGAATACGGCCGGGTCCCGGCGGCCCGGGCACGGTGGGCCGTCCGGCTCATAAACTCTTGCTCATGGCCGAGACATGGCACGAGGAGCTGCGGTCCCGCGGCTACCGGATCACGCCCCAGCGCCAGCTCGTGCTGGAGGCGGTCACCGAGCTCGGGCACGCGACGCCGGAGGACATCTGCTGCCGGGTCCAGGAGACGGCCCGCGGCGTCAACATCTCGACGGTCTACCGGACGCTGGAGCTCCTGGAGGAGCTCGGCCTGGTCACGCACACCCATCTCGGCCACGGCGCGCCGACCTACCACCTCGCCTCCCGGGCCGACCACGTGCACCTCGTCTGCCGCGGCTGCGGAGGGGTGACCGAGGTGTCGCCGGAGCTGGTCCAGGGGCTCGTCTCGACCCTCGACACCGAGCTCGGATTCGCCACCGACGTCCGTCACCTCACGGTCTTCGGGGTATGCCGGAATTGCCGCTGACCCTGTCGGCTCCGCCCGCTCGGGCCGCGCGTACTACACCTGCGCGCGGCCGGACGCGCACATGGTGGGGCTCTCGGCGCGCCTGCGCGCTATGTCCGGCCGGGCCGGTCGCCCTGTAGCGTGGCGGAAAGGTTTCCCTGATCCCATAAGCGGGAGTGCATGTGACCGTCCCCGCGGATGAGCGGCGTGCGCCGGCCGATCGGCGATGAGGTGGTCTGCGGCGATGCGTTCGCCTTCGTGGACACCCCCGACGCCGTAACCGTCCTCGTCTGCGACGGGCTCGGTCACGGCGACGCCGCCGCGCAGGCCTCCCGGGAGGCCGTACGGATCTTCCAGGAGGGGCCCGGCCTGGCGCCGGAGGCCGTCCTGGAACGGGTCCACCGAGGGCTCTCCCACATGAGAGGAGGCGCGGTCGCGGTGGCGAGGATCGAGCGGGAGCGCGTGTCGTTCGCCGGCCTGGGCAACGTGTCGGGATGGATCGCGCACGCCGAGGGGCGGCAGGGGATGGTCTCGCTGCCCGGCATCGCCGGGCACCAGGGCAGGCGGACGCAGCGGTACGAGTACGCGCTCCCGCCGCACGCGACGGTGATCCTGCACTCCGACGGCATCGGCGACCGCTGGGACCCCGGGTCGCTCCCCGGCCTGTTCGCCCGCTCGCCGGCCGTCGTCGCCCCGACCCTCCTGCGCGACGCCGGTGGCCGCAGGGACGACGCCTGCGTGGTGGCCCTGAGGCGGCGGGCATGACGGTCGAGGAGCTCACCGGCGCCGAGGTCCGCGTCGATCAGGACGTCTTCGCATTACGGCGGCTCGGACGGGAGATCGCCGATCTGGTGGGCCTGGAGCCGCAGGGCCAGATCCGGATGGCGGCCGCCCTGAGCGAGATCGGCGGGGAGGTCCTGTCCGTGCTGTCCAAACAGGGCCTGCGCAGGGATCATCTGCTGGAGGCGGTCTGCGACGCCGTCGCCGCCGGAATGGGCGGCGCCCCCGCGGATCGCGACGGCGGCGTGGGAGGGGCCGATGCCTGAGCCGGCGACGGTGCTGGTGGTGGACGACACGCCCACCAAGCGGTACATCCTGTCGAGCTGGCTGCGCCGGGCCGGCCACCGGGTCGTCGAGGCGTCCGGCGGGCAGGAGGCGCTCGACCGGATCGAGGACCTGCGGCCCGACCTCGTCGTCCTCGACGTGCGGATGCCCGACCTGGGCGGATACGAGGTCTGCGAGAGGATCAAGGGCAACCCGGCCACCGCGTCGATCCCGGTGATCCAGGTGTCGGGCAACGCCGTCGCCCCGTCCGACCGGGCGCAGGGCCACGACCGGGGCGCGGACGCGTACCTGGCGGAGCCGGTCAAGCCCGACGAGTTCACCGCCACGGTCGAGGCGACCCTGCGCTACTACCGGGCCCGGCTGCGGGCCGAGCGCATGGCCGACCGTCTGGCCAGGCTCGCCGAGATCACCCTGCGGATCAACGAGGCGGAGTCGTTCGACAGGCTCCTGTGCGTGGCTGTGGAGGGCACGGCGGAGCTGCTGGGGCGGTACGCCGGCGTGCTGGCGCTGCCGCCCGACGGCAGGACGCGCCGGTACTCCGCACGGCCCGGAGACACGGCAGCGGCCCGGACCGCGTCCGCCGACATGCTCCGGCGGCTCAGCGACATGTCGCTCGCCGACTCCGCCGGGGTGAAGAGCTTCGGCGTGGACACGGCAGGCTGGTTGGAGATCGTCCCGGACAGCGACACCGAGGCGACGGTGTACGGCGTGCTGTGCCGCACCAAGCACGGCAGGCCGCCCGTCTACCTCGGAGTGGAGAGCGCCCCGTCGCTGGACGCCGAGGACCGCAACATCCTGAGGCTGCTCGGACAGGAGCTCGCCCTGGCCGTCGACGCGCTGCGGGCCTACACCGAGGAGCACACCATCGCGCTGACGCTGCAGCGCAGCCTGCTGCCGGCGCGCATCCCGGAGATCCCCGGCCTGGGGTTCTGTGTGCGGTACCAGCCGGCTGTGGACAACGTCGAGGTCGGTGGCGACTTCTACGAGGTCCTGCCACTCGGCGATCGGGCGCTCGTCGCGCTCGGCGACGTCCAGGGCCACTCGCTGTACGCCGCGACCGTGATGGCCGAGCTGCGGCACGCCCTGAGGGCGTCGCTGATCGACAGCGTGGACCTCGCCCGGTCGATGGCCCTGCTCAACGCCGTGCTGCGGCGCTACCACCCCGGCATGACCGCGACCGTCTGCCTGCTGCTCGTCGACCCGGCCACGGGGGAGATCGAGCTGGTCAACGCGGGACACATCCCGCCGTTGCTGGCCGGGAAGGGCGCGGCCTACCACCGGTTCGGCAACCTCCTGCTCGGCGTCGCCGACGAGACCTACCGCGTCGACCGGATGACGCTCCCCGAGGGCGGAACGCTGCTGCTGTTCACGGACGGCCTGATCGAGGACCGCGACACGCTGCTCGACGAGAGCCTGGAGATCGCCCGCCAGCTCGCCGAGGACGCGGGGGACGACATGGAGGTCTTCTGCGACCGGCTCATCGCCCGGTTCGGGGCGCGGGAGGACGACGTCGCCCTCGTCGCCGTGCACCGCTTCTAGGGTTGTCCACAGGCATGTGGGCGCGACGCCGGAAGCCGTGGGGGACCGAATAGCCTTGAGGGCATGCGGAGCCCTTTGCTTGACACCCCGGGTGCGGTCGCCGGCGAGAGGCCGGACGAGACGGTCGCGGCCCACTACGGCGATCCCTACGCCGAGCAGCGCGCGCTGGTGAGCGGGCAGGCGCTGATCGACCGGAGCAATCGCGAGGTCGTGCGCGTCGCCGGCGTCGACCGGCTGAAATGGCTCAACGACCTGAGCTCCCAGAAGCTCGACACGCTGACCCCGGGCACGCCGGCACAGACGCTGCTGCTCGACCTGCAGGGCCGGGTGGAGCACCACCTCACGCTCGTGGACGACGGCGAGGCGGTGTGGGCGCACGTGGAGCCCGGCACCGCCGCCGAGCTGGTCGCGTTCCTGGAGAAGATGCGCTTCATGCTGCGCGTCGAGGTGGCCGACGTCACCTCCGCGTACGCCGTCGTCTCCGTCGCCGCGCCCGGCTCGTCCCCCGACGGCCCGTCCGTACGGCTCTCGCCCCCCGACGGCACGATCGCCCTGGGCGGCGACCTGCTCGTGCCGCGCGAACGGCTGGCGGGCCTGCCCGCCGAGCTGGGCCTGCGCCCGGCCGGTCTGTGGGCCTACGAGGCGCTGCGGATCGCGGCCCATCTGCCGCGACTGGGGTTCGAGACCGACCACAAGACGATCCCCCACGAGATCGGGTGGATCGGGGAGGCCGTCCACCTCAGCAAGGGCTGCTACCGGGGGCAGGAGACGGTCGCCCGGGTGCACAACCTCGGCCACCCGCCCCGGCGCCTGGTCTTCCTGCACCTCGACGGGAGCGTCGACGTGCTGCCCCCGCACGGCGCGCCGGTGACCCTCGGGGTCGGCACGCCGGTCGAGGCCGAGCCGGAGGCGGCCGTGGAGGGCGCGGCCGAGCCGGGCCAGATCGGCTTCGTCGGCTCGTCGGCCCGCCACTACGAGCTGGGCCCGATCGCGCTGGCCGTCGTCAAGCGCACGGTCCCGGTCGACATCGACCTCCTCGCCGGCGGCGTCGCCGCGAGCCAGGAGGTCATCGTGCCGCCGGACGCCGGGCGCAACGTCAAGATCGACCCCGCCCTCCGCCGCCGCGTCCGCTGACCGCCCGCCCGCCCGCCCCCGCTGGGCGGCCGCTTCAGCGGGCGGCGTCCGCGCCGGCCGGCCGCGACCGGCGCGGTTGGGGCGGTTGGGGCGGCTTCGCCCGGCGGAGAGCCGGGGGCGCTCCGCGGGTGCGGGACGGCTACGCCTGGCGGGTGCGCGGGCTCAGGGGGTCACACGTCGAGGACGAGGGTGATCGGGCCGTCGTTGGTGAGGGACACCTTCATGTCGGCGCCGAAGACGCCGGTCTCCACCCGGGCCCCGAGCGCCCGCAACTCGGCCACCACGGCCTCGACGAGCGGCTCGGCCACCGGGCCGGGCGCCGCCGCCTGCCACGTGGGCCTGCGGCCCCGGCGGGCGTCGCCGTACAGGGTGAACTGGCTGATCACGAGCAGCGGGGCGTCCACGTCGGAGCACGACTTCTCGCCGTGGAGGATGCGCAGGCCCCAGAGCTTGGCCGCGAGGCGGGCCGCCTCCGGCTGTCCGTCGGTGTGCGTCACCCCGACGAGCACGAGCAGGCCCGGCTCGTCGATCGCGCCCACGACCTGACCCTCGACCACAACCGACGCGGAGCTGACCCGCTGTACCACCGCTCGCATGGCCCCGAATTCTGCCACGTCCGCGGCCTTCGTAGACTGCCCGTTATGTCGGAAATGATCGTCGAAGTGGTCCGTTCCGGATTCGTCGAGTCCGTTCATCGTGCCCGGGTGCACGTGGTCGGCGAAGACGGCTCCCCTGTCATGGTGCACGGGGACACCGCAAGTCTCGCGTCTCCCCGTTCCTCCATGAAGCCCCTCCAGGCACTCGCCATGGTCCGGGCCGGCCTCGGGCTGGAGGACGAGCTGCTCGCCCTGGCCTGTGCCAGCCACAGCGGCGAGCCGTTCCACGTCGACGGCGCCCGGAAGATCCTCGCCGGGGCCGGGCTCGACGAGAGCGCGCTGCGCTGCCCCGAGGACCTTCCACTCGACCGCGACGCCCGCCTCCAGGTCCTCCGCGAGGGCGGCGCCCCCGGCCGGATCTACATGAACTGCTCGGGCAAGCACTCCGCCATGCTGGCCACCTGCGTGGCGAACGGCTGGCCGGTGGAGGGCTACCTGCACCCCGCCCACCCGCTGCAGCGGGCGATCCGGGCCACGGTCGAGGACCTGACCGGCGAGCGCGTCGCCGCGACCGGGGTGGATGGCTGCGGGGCGCCGCTGTTCTTCGTCTCGATGGCGGGGATCGTGCGCGCGTTCCGCCGCTTCCCGCTCGCGCCTCCCGGCAGCCCGGAACGGCGGATCGCCGACGCGATGCGCGCCTTCCCCGAGTGGACGAGCGGGACGACCCGGGCCGAGGCCGTCCTGATGCGGGCGCTCCCCGGACTGATGGTGAAGGCGGGCGCCGAGGCGTTCGACGCCTTCGCGCACTCCGACGGCCGGGCCGGCGCCGTCAAGATCGTTGACGGCGGCGACCGCGCCCGGGTGCCGGTGACGGTGGCCGCCCTGCGCGCGGCCGGTTTCGACGCCCCGGAGCTGGCCGGCCTCGCCACCGCCCCGCTGTTCGGCGGCGGCGAACCGGTCGGCGAGGTCCGCGTCCGCCCGGCCTGACCGAGACCCCGGCGACCGAGAGGCGGGGTTCTAGAGCGAGCGGAACTGGCGGGCCGTCGAGATCGCGCCCGACGCCGTCACCGTGAACGTGCGCATCGAGTCGGCGAACCGCGACAGGTCCCACTCTGCTGGGCCCTGGTACCAGGGCAGGTGGTCGGTCTGCCGGCCGTCGCCGTCGAACGAGCCGACCACCCGCGCCCACCGGTCCACCGTGTCGAAGATCACCGCGTACGGGAGGTAGCGGGAGAACAGCTCCAGCCGCTGGGCGGCCGGCACGTCGGCGATGTCGGCCGACGCGAGGTACTGCCGGAAGCCGAGCGTGTGGGCCAGCGCCTCGGCCCCCTTCACGGTCTTGGCCGGCATGAACTGCCCGCCGTACGCCAGGGCGGCGCCCGCGATGACCACGGCCAGCCCGAGCAGGCCGTACGTCGTGAACCAGGCGAGCAGCACGGTCGCGAGGACGCCGAGGCCGATGACGAGGACGCCGACGGTCGTCCAGCGGGATCGGACCGAGTCCGGCCGCCGGGCGAACCACCCCTGGGTCACCACGTCCCGGTAGAGCGCGTCGCGCACCTGGGAGAGGTGGGCCGCGAACGACCCGTGCAGCTCCGACAGCAGCACCGTGTCGCGCCCGTCGAAGATCGCCTCGTACAGGGCCCGCTCGTACGGCAGGAGGCTCCCGAGCGGGGCCCGCGACAGGCGGACCAGCCGCCAGTCGGGCACGTCGTACGCCTGCCGCGGGGGCTCGTCGATCCGCAGGTAGCCGCGCACCGCGAGGTCGACGATGGTCGCGGTCACGTCGATCACGTCGGCCTGCTCGTCGAACAGCGTGCCGATCTGGCCCGGCCGCACCCCGTCGGGCGGGGTGAAGTGGCCGTTGCTGTGCCCGCTGACGACGCCCGACTCGGCGTTCACGATCCGGGCGTCCCGGCCGCGGGTCCAGTACAGCAGGCCCACCCCGCCGAGCAGCAGGAGCAGCAGCAGGGCGAGTGCGCCGCCGGTCACGGGGTTGAGCGTGAACGCGGTGGACAGCTCGAAGCGGCGCTCCAGGACGGGCGTGGCGCCCGTGGCGCCCTTCGGGTAGCCGACGACGACGGTCAGCGACTGCCCCGACCCGAGGCCCTGCTGCTCGAAGGTCGCGGTCGAGCCCGTCTCGTCGATGGACGCGGCCGTGCAGGCCATGGCGGAGGTGAGCTCCCCGGCGAAGCACGAGACGTTCTGGACGGCGCCGGGTCCGGTCACCGTCACCACCGCGTGCCGGACCGGGCCGCTGACGGCGAACCACCGCAGCTCCTCCGCCGGGCCCAGGGGGGTCACGGCCCCGGTGACGTCGTACTCGACCGTGCCGCTTCCCCTGACCGTCAGCGTGTCGCCGTCGAGCGTGGCGCCCTTGACATTGGAGACGCGGTAGACGCGGTCGTGCCCGTCGTCGAACCGGGTGCGGGTGAGGAGCGTGCGGGCGACCGGCCCGCCGCTGAGCGTGATCGCCTCCTTGACGTGCAGCACCCCGTCCTTGCGGAGGTTCATGGTCACGTCGTCCGCGGTAATGGTCCCCGAGGTCTCGGCGTGCGCGGGGGAGGCCGCGAGGACGGCGAGCACGACCGCCAGTCCCAGCCTGCGAGCGAGATCCACCATGAGCCAGCACCTTATCGGTCCCCTCTCATCCCGTTCTCGCGCTCGATAGGCTTGCCCGTCATGGGACGCACGCGTCTGTACCGGAACGGGACGCTCGAGGCGGAAGGCTTCCCGGTGGCCGATGTGTCCGAGCACATCAAGGAGCCGTCGGCCGTGGTGTGGTTCGACATGTGCTCCCCGACCGAGGAGGACCTGCTCTCGATCAGCGAGGAGTTAGGGCTCCACCGGCTGGCCGTCGAGGACGCGCTGCAGAGCCGGCAGCGGCCCAAGCTCGACGTCTACGAGAGCCACATGTTCCTCAGCGTCTACTCCGCCCGCTTCGAGACCGGGTCGGGACGGCTGGACGTCCACCACGCGGCCGCCTTCATCACCGGCAACGCCCTCGTCACCGTGCGCAACTCGGAGGACTTCTCGATCGAGGAGGTCGTCAAGCGCTGGGACGAGCAGCCGGGCCTGGCCCGGCACGGCGTCGCGTTCCTGGTCCACGGCCTGCTCGACTACGTGGTGGACAGCCACTTCGAGGCCGTCGAGGCCATGGACGAACAGGTCGAGGACCTGGAGGAGAGCGTCTTCGGGGACCGCCCGGTGAGCCGTGAGGACCAGCGGCGCACGTTCGAGCTGCGCAAGAGCCTGGTCACGCTGCGCCGGACCGTGATGCCGATGCGCGAGGCCGTCAACACGCTCATCCGGCGGAACGGCAAGATCGGCGACGTCGAGGAGATGGCGCCCTACTTCCAGGACGTGTACGACCAGGTGCTGCGGGCGACCGAGTGGACCGACTCGCTGCGCGACCTGGTGAGCAACATCCGCGAGACGCACCTGACCATGCAGAGCAACCGGATGAACCTGATCATGAAGCGGGTGACCAGCTGGGCGGCCATCATCGCCGTGCCGACTATGATCACCGGCTTCTACGGGCAGAACATCCCGTTCCCCGGATTCGGCCACCCGATGGGGTTCTGGATCTCCAGCGTGCTCATCGTGGTCGCCTCGGTCACGCTCTACCGCGTGTTCCGCGCCCGCGACTGGCTCTGACGACCCCGGCGCGGGTCACCAGGGGCCGTAGGGGCCCTGGTTGCCGCCGCCGCGGTACTCGTTCACGGCGGGCTTCACGTCCGCCAGGTAGATGCCGGCGGCGATGACCGCCGCGATCGTGAAGATGCTCGGCAGGCCCGTGCCCATGCCGCCGTAGTTGACCGCGGCCGCGAACGTGAACAGGGTGGCGAAGCCGAGGATGATCAGCCACAGCTGCTTGGTCTGCTTGCCCGCCGCGGGGAAGGCGCGGGACGGGATGCGCACCGCGTGGACGAGCGCCCACACCGACAGGATGAAGGCGCCGATGGAGAGCAGCCAGAAGACGAGACTCAGGACGCTGTTCACGGGCCCGAACATGGACTCTCCCAGGCGGTCACGATCGCTGACGTCCCCAGACTAGTGCGCGGAACCGACATGTGTCGCGACCGAGACCTTCCGGTGGACGGCCGCCCGGTGGCGCTCCTCCCCGCCGGCCCTCCGGCCGAGCCGCCCGGGCCGCGGCCGGCCGAGCCGTCCCGCCGCCGCCCGTCCCCGTCGCCATCCGTCCCCGCCGGCCCTCCGCCGGGGTGCGGAGACGGCGACGGCCCGCCTCCCGGACGGGAGGGCGGGCCGTACGGCGAGGCCGGTCTCAGGACCGGGCCGACGTGGTGGTCTTGGCACGCGGGGCGCCGGTGGTGCGCCGGCTCGTGGTCTGGGCGGCGACGGCGGGCTCGGCGGTCTCGGAGACCTCGGTGAGCTCCAGCGCGGCCTCGCCGCTCACGCGGCTGACGACCTTGCGGCCGCGCACGGCCAGCTCGTCGTAGACCTTGTTCAGCCGCGAGGCGGCGGCGTCGGCGTACTCACGGGCCTTCTCCGGCAGCTCCTTGGCGACGGACTCGGCCTTGACCTGCACAGTGGAGGCGTAGGCGCGGGCCTTCTCCACGGCGTAGTCGCCGACGCCCGTCAGCGCGTAGAACGGCTTGGACTCCGTGATCCTCTTGACCTCGGTCGTGATGGGCATTGCTATCCTTCCCTCGTTTGCGGTGTCACGCCGTCGTACGGGAGGACCGGGTCGTCCCCGAGATGCTCGGCCGGTTGCGTCGGCTGAGCGGTGTCGGCCCGGTTCTCCCTGCGGAACGACTCGTAGATATCGATGAGCACCTGGCGCTGACGCCCGGTGAGTGTGACATCGGCTCTGATCGCGGTCAGCACGTCGCTGTCCGGCTGGCGGTCCTCGATCAGGCCCGCCTGGACGTACAGCGCCTGCGCGGAGATGTGCAGGCCCTTGGCGATCTGGTTGAGTATCTCCGCGCTCGGCTTGCGCAGCCCGCGCTCGACCTGGCTCAGGTAGGGGTTGGACACCCCCGCCTGGGCGGCGAGCTGGCGCAACGAGATCTTCGCCTGCTGCCGCTGCTGGCGGATGTACTCGCCGAGCGAGCCGACCTTGGGCAGTTCCATGCCCCTAGTCTGCCTCGGCGTGCTTGCAATTGCAAGCTGGGTGGCTAACTCAAGCTAGCGGCCGGGTGTCTACCCGGGGATCAGCCACAGGAGCGGGGCCGAGGTGGCCAGCACGACGGACCCGGCGAGGATGAGGAACCGGTGGTGCGCCGGCAGGGTCAGGTCGGACCCCACGAGCCGGTTCACCCGCGCCATGACGTTGGTCGCGGCGGAGGCGCCCAGCGCGCCCTGCGGGGTCGGCAGCGCGGCCGCCGTGCCGAACCGCAGCAGCGCCGTCGCGAGGCGCCGCGGGCAGCATTGCCGGCGGGCGCGGTCGTCGGCCGCCATCTCGATCAGCAGCTCGACCGACGCCTGCGCGTCCCGGACGACCTTCGACCACGGCAGCGCCCTGCGCAGCGCGGCGAACGGCAGCAGCACCAGGTCGTGGCGCTCGCGCACGTGCGCGGACTCATGGGCCAGGACGGCCTCGAGCTCGGCGCTGGACAGCAGGCTCAGCGTGCCGTCGCTGATGACCACCTGCGACTTGAGGCCCGGCAGGCAGTAGGCGGCCGCGGCCGGGAAGTCGACGACGCGGACGCCGGGCACGGCCGGCTCGTCGCGCGCGATGAGCGACAGCAGCACGCGGTGGCGGTGGCGGGCCCGCAGCGTCTGCGCCCCCGCCGCCATCGGCAGCGTCACCAGGACGGCCAGCAGCGCCAGCCCCGCGACCAGGGCGCCCAGCCGCAGCAGGTCGACCGGCTCCCGCACGCCGTACTCGAGCCTGGCCAGGAAGTCGATCAGGCCGTACGCGACGCCCTGCCGGTAGGGCTCGAGCGCGTACGCCAGCAGGGCTCCCGTGGACGCGAGCCCCCAGGTCACCCCGAGGGACTGCCACAGCAGGATGGCCGTACGAGGAGCACGCCAGGTCCAGCGCGCCAGGGTCAGCCGCCAGGCGGCCACGGCGCAGACCGTGGCGAGTGCCGCTAAGCCAGCCGCCGCAATCACTGCTCCTCCAGCTCCGTGAGGGCTTTTCGCAGGATCTCGGCCTCGGTCCCGGAGACGGCGCGGGCGAAGCGGGTCAGCGCCGCGTCGCGGTCGCCGGTCAGGTCCAGGGCTTCGAGCATGAGCTCGGCGACGTACGCGTCGCGGCTCGCCGCGGGCTGGTAGCGCCAGGCGCGTCCATCCCTGGTGCGTTCGAGGAACCCCTTGCGGGACAGCCGGTCGAGCACGGTCATCACTGTTGTGGGCGCGAGATCGCGGTCTTCGATCAGGCGTCCGACCTCGCGGGCGGTCAGCGCGGTGTTCCGCGCCCACAGGATGTCCATGATGATGCGTTCGAGCTCGCCTAGTCCCTTCACGCTTTTCAGCCTACCCGGGGTAGTACTACGTGCTGTAGAGAGGTGGGACGCATGAAAATCGTTCTGGTGCAGGGCGACATCACCGAGCAGCGGGTGGACGCCGTCGTCAACGCGGCCAACTCCTCCCTCATGGGCGGCGGCGGCGTGGACGGCGCGATCCACCGGCGCGGCGGGCCCGAGATCGTGGAGGAGTGCCGGGCGCTGCGCGCCTCGCGGTACGGCAAGGGGCTCCCGACCGGGCAGGCCGTGGCCACGACGGCGGGACGGCTGCCCGCCCGGTGGGTGATCCACACCGTCGGGCCGGTTTACTCGCGCAGCGAGGACCGATCCCATCTGCTCGCCTCCTGCTATCGGGAGTCGCTCAAGGTCGCCGACGCGCTGGGCGCGGGGCTCGTGGCGTTCCCCGCCGTCTCCACGGGGATCTACCGGTGGCCGCTCGACGACGCCGCGCGCATCGCCCTGACCGCCGTTCGGCAGGCCGGGTCGGCGGTCGCCGAAGTACGGTTCGTCCTGTTCACCTCCGCAGCCTACGCGGTGTTCGAGGACACCCTGCGGGCCTTGGGATAAGCATTCGGCCAAGTCTGCCGCGGGCCTAGAGCCACTTGATCATGTAGATCTCGTCACGGTCGTCCCCGGGGGCCACGCGGATCGAACGGGGCACCCGGCCGACCTCCCGGTAGCCCGACCGGGCGTAGAAGGCGTCGACCCCCGTGCCGCCCCGGCAGGTGAGCTGGAGCGCCTCCAGGCCCTGGGCTCGGGCGGCCTCGTCGGCGGCCCGCAGCAGCGCCATCCCATAGCCCCTGCCCTGGTGCTTCGGGTGCACCATCACGCGCACCACCCAGCGCCAGTGGGCCCGCAGGCCCGACTCGCTGTCGGCCAGGATCAGCAGGGCCCCTACCCCGCCGTCCTCGTCGAGCCCCACCAGCAGGCTGTCGGGCGCGTCCGGGTCGCCGTCGGAGCCGGGCAGGCCGCTCCGCGTCCGCGCCAGCGCCTTGAGCGCGGTCGGCCGGATGTCGTCCGGGACCACGGGAGGGACGAACCCCACGGCGCCGCCCGCGTTGGTCACCTCGGTCCAGCAGCCGAGGATCTCCTCGAACAGGTCGTCGTTCATCGGGGGGTCGAGGACGAAACGCATGATGGCGACGGTACCAACCCGTCCTGATCGCTCAGGGGGCGACGGCGTCCCAGGGCAGGGTGAGCTCGCCGAGCCGCCAGCGGGACGGCCCGCCGGTGGGCGGCGCCGTGGTCACCGGCCAGTCGCGCGCGAGCAACTCAGCCGTCCTGATCCACCGCTGCCGGGTGCCGTACGCGCCGAAGGGGGCGCAGACGGCCCAGGCGCGGTCCCAGTCGGACAGGAAGGCGTGCACGGCGCGGCCCGGCACGTTGCGGTGGATCAGCGTCTTCGGCAGCCGCTCCGCCAGATCGGAGGGCCGCTCGATGCCGGTGAATCGGGCCGCGAACGTCAGCGTCCTCGGCCCCTCGCGCCCGAGCGCGGCCCAGACGGCGCGGTGCCCGATCTCGGAACAGGTGCCCTCGACCACGACGCCGCGCGGGGCGAGCGAGGAGCGCAGCGTCTCCCAGTGCCCCCAGGCCTCGTCCTCGCCGTACTGGCGCAGCACGTTGAACGCCCGGACGATCAGCGGAGGCCGGGGGACGGGCAGCTCGAAGCCGCCGAGGACGAACGAGAGCCCCTCCCGCTCGTACGGCCTGGCGGCGGCCACCCGGGCCGGGTCGATCTCGACGCCCACGACCTCGACGGCGGGGGACACCCGGCGCAGCCGCCCGAAGAGCTCGTACGTGGTGATGTGGGAGGCGCCGTACCCGAGGTCGGCGACCAGCGGCACGTCCACATGACCGCCGGCCCGGGCGGCGTGCGCGACCGGGGGAGCGGCCGAGCGCAGCAGCGGGCCGTACACGGCCGCGATCCACCGGTCGGACCGCCGCAGCCGGTTGTGCCCGGTGGTCCCGCGGGTGACGGTCCCGATGGGCCGGCCGCCCCGCCGCACGCCCGGCGTCCTGGCGGCCCCGGCCGGCGGGACGGCCCGGGAGCCTGGCCCGCTCCGCCGGTCGCCGGGGTCGGCGGTCGTGCGGCTCACCCGCTCAGGCGCCCGTGGGAACGCGGTGGACCTTGTGCTGCGCGGCCTGGGCGCGCGGCCGCACCACCAGGCGGTCGATGTTCACGTGCGGCGGCCGGGTGACGGCGAACGCGATCACGTCGGCCACGTCGCCGGCCGTCAGCGGGCCGGGCACGCCCTCGTACACCTTGGCCGCCCGCTCGGCGTCCCCCCGGAAGCGCGTGAGCGAGAACTCCTCGGTCTGCACCATCCCGGGTGCGATCTCGACGACGCGCACGGGCTCGCCGCACAGCTCCAGCCGCAGCGTCTCGGTCATCGAGGTCTGGGCGTGCTTGGCCGCGCAGTAGCCGCCCCCGCCCTCGTACGACACGAGCCCGGCCACCGACGTCAGCATCACGAGCACGCCGTCGCCGGAGTCGATGAGCTTCGGCAGCAGCGCCCTGGTCATCCTGAGCGAGCCGAGCACGTTCACGTCGTACATGCGCTGCCAGTCGTCCACCCGACCGCCGGCCACCGGCTCCAGCCCGATCGCGCCGCCCGCGTTGTTCACCAGCACGTCGCAGCGGTCCAGCGAGGCCGCCAGGGCGTCCACGGACTCCTGGGACGTCACGTCAAGCGTGGCCGGGCGAATGCCGGGGACCTCGGCGGCCAGCGCGTCGAGCCGGTCGCGCCGCCGCGCCGCGGCCACGACCAGATAGCCCTCCCCGGCGAGCCGGCGGGCGGTCGCCTCCCCGATGCCGCTGCTCGCACCGGTCACCACCGCGGTCTTCGTCGTCGTCACGCCATCGTCCTTCCGATCCTGGGCAGGCGACATCCTCTCAGGAGCCCCGATTCGCCGTCGCTCACGGGGGTCGGGGAATCTTGTGATGATTCTTTTGGTTATAACCCTCTCGGAGGTGGTTCGGGTGGCGCTCAAACGGCGCAGGATCAACCGCGTCGCGACCATCAGCGTGCACACGTCCCCGCTCGACCAGCCGGGAACCGGCGACGCGGGAGGGATGAACGTCTACATCCTCGAGGTCGCCAAGCGGCTCGCGGCCCTCGGCATCGAGGTCGAGATCTTCACCCGGCGCACGGCGCGGGACCTGCCTCCGGTGGCCGAACTGTCGCCCGGCGTCCTGGTCCGCCACGTGACCGCCGGGCCGTACGAGGAGCTGGACCGGGCCGAGCTCCCCGGCCAGCTGTGCGGCTTCATCTCGGGCGTGCTGCGCGCCGAGGCGATGTACGACCCCGGGCGCTACGACGTCATCCACTCCCACTACTGGCTCTCCGGCCAGGTCGGGTGGCTGGCCAAGGAGCGGTGGGGGGTGCCGCTCGTGCACACTATGCACACGATGGCCAAGGTCAAGAACCTGCTGCTGGCCGAGGGCGACAAGCCCGAGCCGGGCCTGCGGGTGCTCGGCGAGGAGCAGGTCGTGGAGATCGCCGACCGGCTCGTGGCCAACACCTCGTCGGAGGCCGACGAGCTGATCCAGCTCTACGGGGCGGACCCCGGGCGGGTCGCCGTCGTCAACCCCGGCGTGAACCTCACCGTCTTCCAGCCCGCCTCGAAGGGCGCGGCCCGGCACCGCCTCAAGCTGCCCCAGGACGCCCACGTGCTGCTGTTCGTGGGCCGCATCCAGCCGCTCAAGGCTCCGGACGTGCTGCTCAAGGCCGCCGCCCGGATGCTCGTCGAACGGCCCGACCTGCGCTCGCGGCTCGTCGTCGCCTGCGTGGGCGGTCCCAGCGGCAACGGCCTGGCCCGTCCCTCGCTGCTGACCGAGCTCGCCGCCGAGCTCGGCATCGCCGACGTCGTACGGCTCGCGCCGCCGGCCCCGCAGGACGTGCTGGCCGACTGGTACCGGGCCGCGGACGTCACGGTGGTGCCGTCGTACAACGAGTCGTTCGGGCTCGTCGCCCTGGAGTCGCAGGCGTGCGGGACGCCGGTCGTGGCGGCCTCGGTCGGGGGCCTGCGCACCGCGGTCAGGGACGGCGTCTCCGGCGTCCTGGTGAACGGGCACGACCCGGACGACTGGGCGCGCGCCCTGCTCGGGCTCGTCGGCCAGCCCCGCCGGCTCGCCGCCCTGGCGTCCCACGCCCTGGAGCACGCGGCCGCCTTCGGCTGGTCGGCCACCGCCTCCCGGCTCGTCGAGGTGTACGCCGGGGCCATGGCTCAGCTGCACCGGACCCCGATCGCCGTCAACTCGTAGGGTGGGAACCATGAGACCCGACCTGGAGGGCGTGGTCGAGGCCGCGCTGACGTCCGCCGAGCTGGACTACGAGCGGCCCAAGCCGGGGGCGTTCCTGGTCCGGCTGCCCGGCCAGCACAAGCTGGCCACGCTGACCTGGCTCATCGTCGGCGACCAGGCCCTGAACGTCGAGGCGTTCTTCTGCCGGCAGCCGGACGAGAACCACGCCGAGTTCTACAAGTGGCTGCTGCACAAGAACGGCTCGATGTACGGCGTGCACTTCGCGGTCGACGAGATCGGCGACGTCCACCTCGTGGGCCGGATCCCGCTCAGCGCGGTGACCCCCGAGGAGATCGACCGGGTCCTCGGCTGCGTGCTCACCTACTCGGACGAGTCGTTCGACCGCGCCCTGGAGCTCGGCTTCGCCTCCTCGATCCGGAGGGAGTGGGACTGGCGCGTCAAGCGGGGCGAGTCGCTGGCCAACCTGCAGGCGTTCGCCCGGATCGTCGAGTCCTCGTAACCGCTCGTCAACGGTGGGCGCAAGCCGGTCGCCGTTAGGATTGACGCCATGGCGACTTTGGTGCTGCTGAGGCATGGCGAGAGCGAATGGAACGTCAAGGGCCTGTTCACGGGCTGGGTGGACGTCACCCTCTCGCCGACCGGCGAGGAGGAGGCCCGCAGGGGCGGTCAGCTGCTCCTCGAGACGGGCATCCGGCCGGACGTGGTGCACACCTCCGTGCTGACCCGGGCGATCAAGACGGCGAACGTCGCGCTCGAGGCGGCCGACCTGCTGTGGCTGCCGGTGAAGCGTTCCTGGCGGCTCAACGAGCGCCACTACGGCGCCCTGCAGGGCAAGGACAAGGCCCAGACCCGCGCGGAGTTCGGCGACGAGCAGTTCATGCTGTGGCGCCGGTCGTACGATGTGCCGCCCCCGCCGATCGCGGACGACGACGAGTACTCCCAGCTCGGTGACGGCCGCTACGAGCTCCTCCCGTCCGAGCTGCTCCCGCGCACCGAGTGCCTCAAGGACGTCGTCGAGCGCATGCTGCCGTACTGGTACGACCAGATCGTGCCGGACCTGGCGGCGGGCAGGACCGTGCTCGTCGTGGCCCACGGCAACTCGCTGCGCGCCCTGGTCAAGCACCTCGAGGGCATCGGCGACCAGGACATCGCCGGCCTGAACATCCCCACCGGCATCCCGCTGCGCTACGAGCTCGACGCCGACTTCCGTCCGATCGGCAAGGGCGAGTACCTCGACCCCGAGGCCGCCGAGGCCGCCATCGAGGCCGTCGCGAACCAGGGCAAGAAGTAACACCTCACGTCCTTACGGCCCCGCCTCGCTCCGAGGCGGGGCCGTTCACGTAGAGGGCCCTGCCCTGGAGACCCGGCCCGTTCACGGGGAAAGCCCCGGCTCTGGGAGGCCCGGCCCGCTCACGCAGAAAGCCCCGGCCCCCCGAGGACCGGGGCTTTCGCGCCCCCTTCAGTGCGGCCGGTCAGACCACGGGGACGTCCTCGGGCCGGTTGCCGGTGACCAGGTAGACCACGTCGCGGGCGACGCGTACGGCGTGGTCGGCGTAGCGCTCGTAGTAGCGGCCGGCCAGCGTGACGTCGATGGCGGCCTCGATGCCGTGGCTCCACTCCTTGGAGAGCAGGACGCGGAACAGCCGCCGGTGCAGGCGGTCCATGTCGTCGTCGTCCTTCTCCAGCTCCCGGGCGAGCTCGGTGTCGCGCGACGCGATGCAGCTGCCGGTCTTGGTGATCAGGTTCTCGGCGATGGCGCCCATCTCGACGATGGTGTCGCGCAGCTCGGCCGGGATCGCCGACTCGGGGTGCCGCATGCGGGCGATCTTCGCGATGTGCTCGGCGAGGTCGCCCATCCGCTCGAGGTCCGCGGCCATCCGCAGCGCGGTGATGACCGTACGCAGGTCGACGGCCACCGGCTGCTGCGTCGCCATCAACTCGTAGATCGAGGACTCAAGCTCGGCGTAGATCCGGTCGACCTCGGCGTCCTGGGAGATCACGCTCTCCGCGAGCTGCAGGTCCGCGTCGAGCAGGGCCGTGGTGCCCCTCGACATCGCCGAGCGGACCAGGCGGGTCATCTCCACCAGCCGCTCGGTGAGGGCTTCCAACTCTTCGTGATAAGCGTCGCGCATGGCCGACACGCTACGCGCGAAATCATGAACGAATCCCGACCATCGTATGAACTTTTTTGGAAAGAGCATGGTCATGCCAGGTGGCGGGGGTGGTGGGACCGGAAACGCCGCCTAGCATTTTTAGCGTGAACGAGTTGCTGGCGAGTCTCGCGGCCATGGGCGGCTTCGTCCTGGGCTCCTTCGTCATGCTCGCGATCCGGCGGCAGAGCGACAGCAGACGGCAGGAGCCCGAGCCCGTCGACGACAGCCTCCCGCCGGGCGTGGCCTCCGTCCTCGCCGTCCTGCCCTCGTCCGCGGTCGTCCTCGACCGGGAGGACCGGGTGCTGCGGGCCAGCTCCGCCGCCCGCGCCTTCGGGCTGGTGCGGGGCGAGTCGCTGATGGCCGCCGAACTGCTCGCGCTGGCCAGGAAGGTCCGCAGGGACGGCGAGATCCGCGAGAGCGAGATCGAGACCGCCGGCCGCAAGTTCGGCCAGGAGTCGACGACCTTCGCCGTCCGGGTGGCGCCGCTCGGATCCCACGGGCAGGTGCTCGTCCTCGCCGAGGACCAGACCGAGCGCCGCCGGGTCGAGGCCGTGCGGCGCGACTTCGTCGCCAACGTGAGCCACGAGCTCAAGACGCCGGTCGGGGCGCTGAGCCTGCTCGCCGAGACCGTCCAGGACGCGGCCGACGACCCCGAGGCCGTGAAGCGGTTCGCGGGCCGGATGCAGCACGAGGCGGCCCGGCTCACCTATCTCGTCCAGGACCTGATCACGCTGTCGCGCATCCAGGGCGGCGAGCCGATCCCCGCCCCCGGGCCCGTGCCGGTCGACGAGGCCATGCACGAGGCCGTCGACCGGGTCAACACCAAGGCGTCCGCCAAGGACATCACCCTGGTGGCCGGCGGCACCGAAGGCCTGAAGATCTGGGGCGACGAGGAGCTTCTCGTCACCGCGCTGCGCAACCTCATCGACAACGCCGTCGCCTACAGCCCCGAGCACACGCGGGTCGTGGTCAGCGCCCGGCCGGCCGGCGCGACCGTCGAGATCAGCGTCAGCGACCAGGGCATCGGCATCCCCGAGAGCGCCCAGGAGCGCATCTTCGAGAGGTTCTTCCGGGTGGACGCGGCACGGTCGCGCGCCACCGGGGGCACGGGCCTCGGGCTCGCGATCGTCAAGCACGTGGCCGTCGCCCACGGCGGCGAGGTCACGGTATGGAGCAAGGAAGGCTCCGGTTCGACGTTCACCCTTCGCCTACCCGCGTTCGGGGGTCAGGCGGTCGCCGTACCACGCACAACCATTCCCCTGGAGGCCGCTCAGTGACTCGGGTACTCGTCGTGGAGGACGAGGAGTCGTTCTCCGACGCCTTGTCGTACATGCTCAGGAAGGAAGGGTTCGAGGTCGCCGTGGCGACCACCGGCCCCGAGGCACTGGACACGTTCGACCGCAACGGCGCCGATCTCGTCCTGCTCGATCTGATGCTGCCCGGCCTGCCGGGCACGGAGGTCTGCCGTTCCCTCCGGCAGCGGTCCAAGGTGCCGGTGATCATGCTGACCGCCAAGGACAGCGAGATCGACAAGGTCGTGGGCCTGGAGCTCGGGGCCGACGACTACGTGACCAAGCCGTTCTCCTCCCGGGAGCTGGTCGCCCGCATCCGCGCCGTGCTGCGGCGGCAGGGCGACGTGGAGGAGCTGGAGTCGGCCGTGCTGGCCGCCGGGCCGGTCCGGATGGACGTCGACCGGCACATCGTGGCGGTGCGCGGACGGCAGGTCCAGCTGCCGCTCAAGGAGTTCGAGCTGCTGGAGGTCCTGCTCCGCAACGCGGGACGGGTGCTGACCCGCGGCCAGCTCATCGACCGGGTCTGGGGCGCCGACTACGTGGGCGACACCAAGACCCTGGACGTCCACGTGAAGCGGCTGCGGGCCAAGGTCGAGTCCGACCCGTCCAACCCCCGCTGCATCCTCACCGTCCGCGGTCTCGGCTACAAGTTCGACCCCGTGGAGGAGTGACAGACCTCCCGTACGCGAGAACCCCTGCCCGGTACGTGTCCGGGCAGGGGTTCTCGCGTCTGCGGGCCTGTGAGGGCTACTGAGCGGCGCTCGCGGAGGCCGACGGCGTCGTGCTGGGGGACATCGACGCGAACAGGTCGCTCGCGCTCGGAGCCGACGGCGTGGGCGACGGGGCGGGCGACAGCGTCGCGAACTCACGGCTGCGCGCGACCACCGGCACCGCGAGCGCGATGTCGCCGGCGTTCTTGAACTGCAGCGTCAGGTTCACGCTCTCGCCGCCGAGCAGCGGCTTCTTGATGCCGTCGAGCGTGACGCCGGGCGTCTTGGCGAGCGTCCCGGGCTGCAGCTCGACGGGGGAGGCGACCTTCACCGACGTCGCGAGCTGCTGGTCGGCGACGATGCCTGTGAGCGTGTCGGGAGCGCCCGTGCTGTTCAGCATCGTGATGTAGACGGCGGCCGAGCCGCCGGCGGCGATCTGGCCGCCCGACTCCGGTCCGAGGATGAAGGCCTGCGGGATCATGACGCCGTTCTTCCCGTAGCTCTTGCCGGAGCCGGAGTCCTGGATGAGGACACCGGCCTCGTTGGGGGCGTACGGTGTGTTGGTGTTGGCGCTGAAACCCGCGCCGCACGCGGCCAGTGCAGGGATGGCGGCGGCGAGGAGCGCGGCAACGGCGATCGCCCTGCGACGGCTGCTGCTGGTCACGGTTCGAGGTCTCCTTGGTACGCACGTGTATGGGCAGCAATCACCTTATCCGTGACCCTCTCCGGTCCGGTGCCGACTCCCGGCGTGCCGGGCACAGCAGTGCAGGTCATCCCGTATGCCGGATATGCCGATTCACAGAGTCGACGGCTTGTCAAGCCCCAAAACGAGGCTTTGACCTGCAGTTATGTTCCTTTCACTGTTCCGGGAGGCGGATACCGCGTGGTACTCTGGAGTACAGCGGAAGGGGTACTCGTCACATGACTTTCCAGGTCGGCGACACTGTCGTCTACCCCCACCATGGGGCTGCTCGTATCGAGGCCATCACGACCCGAACCATCAAGGGTGAGGAAAAGACCTACCTGGTGCTGAAGGTCGACAAGGGCGACCTGACCGTACAGGTGCCAGCGGAGAACGCCGAGCTCGTGGGTGTGCGCGACGTCGTGGGCCAGGAGGGGCTGGAGCGCGTCTTCGACGTGCTGCGCATGCCGCACACCGAGGAGCCCACCAACTGGTCCCGCCGCTACAAGGCCAACCTTGAGAAGCTGGCTTCCGGCGACGTCAACAAGGTGGCCGAGGTCGTCCGCGACCTCTGGCGGCGCGACAAGGAGCGCGGCCTGTCCGCCGGTGAGAAGCGGATGCTGGCGAAGGCCCGTCAGATTCTCGTCAGCGAGCTCGCTCTCGCCGAGAAGACGAACGAGGACAAGGCCGAGGCCTTGCTCGACGAGGTGCTGAACTCCTGAACATGACATCGCCAAGGGTGGGCGTCGGGGTCGATGTCCACCCTTTCGCGTTCGATAGGGAGCTTCACCTCGCCGGCCTGCACTGGCCGGGGGAGACCGGCCTCGCCGGTCACTCGGACGGAGACGCGGCCGCGCACGCCTGCTGCGACGCGCTGCTGTCGGCCGCCGGGCTCGGAGACGTCGGCGCCCTGTTCGGCACGGCCGACCCCCGCTGGGCCGGCGCCTCCGGAGCCACCCTGCTCGAGGAGGCCGCGCGCCAGGTGCGCGCCGCCGGCTTCGAGATCGGCAACGTGGCCGTCCAGATCATCGGGAACCGTCCCAAGGTCGCCCCCCGGCGCGCGGAGGCGGAGAAGGCCCTGGGGGCCGCCGCGGGCGCACCCGTGAGCGTCAGCGCCACCACGACCGACGGGCTCGGTCTCACCGGCCGCGGTGAGGGCGTCGCCGCCGTCGCCACCGCCATCGTCTTCGCCGGCCCATCCGGTTCATCCGGTTCGCCGGGCTTCTCCGGCTGAGCGAACCCGTTGTGGTCCGTTCCAACCGGACATGCCAACCAGAATGCGGCGAGGCGCGTCTCATTAGCACATGGGCGGCGACTCGGACCAAGGCGCGGAATCGAGCCGCCGCCCACTTTTTTCTTTCGTGGGACGCATATTCCCGTCCCGTGGGGTAGCCACCTGTTCGAGAGTGAAAGGGTCACCCTCAACGGGAGGTCGATATGACAATCGAGTCCATTCTCGGCGCCATCGTCATCGGTGCGGTCATCGGCGCTCTGGGACGTCTGTTCCTGCCGGGCCGCCAGCCGATCGGCTGGATCCTGACCATCGTCGTTGGCATCGTCGCCGCGCTGATCGGGACCGCCATCGCCCAGGTCATGGGTGTGGACACGACGCCGGGCATCGACTGGATCGAGCTGGTCATGCAGGTTGTCCTCGCCGTCGTCGGCGTCGGCCTCGTCGCCGGGCTCCGGGGACGTTCGCGAGTGTAAGACGGCGACCGGGACCGGCGGTCATCCGCCGCCCGTGTCACAGGCCCACGAAGGCCCGTCCGGTTTCCCCGGACGGGCCTTCGTCCTTTTTCCGACGCTCGGGCGGGCTCTCCCGGACGCTCAGGCGGGCGGGCGGGGGGTGCTCCGCATGCGGCCCGAGGGAGGCGCGAGCGGCACCTGCCCCTCCTCGCCGTCGGCCTCGCCCTCCCCGGACTCGTACGGCATGCGCCGTGTCCTGTTCTGCTCCTCGGGATCGGCCACCTCCCAGGCGTGCGCCGGGTCGGGGGCGTCCCGGATCTGGCGCAGCGGCTGGGTGTCGACGTCCGTCTCGTCGAGGGCGTCCGGCTCGTCCGCAGAGCCACCGTTCCCGGCCTGCTCGGCGGCGTCATCGGCGGCGTGGGGGTCGTCGGCGGCGCCGAAGCCGGCGGGAGGCGCGGTCTCGGGGGCCGCGGCCGCGTCGGAACGGCCGGGTTCGCCGGCCCCGGCCTGTCCCGCACCCTGATCCGCGGCCTGTTCTCCGGTCTCCTCCGCGGCCTGATCCGCGGTCTCTTCCAGGACCTGTTCCGCGGGCGGGGATTCGGCCGCCTGCTCGGGCGGGGCGGACGGCGTGGGCTTCGGGTGGACGAGCACGTCCCCGGCGTGTGTGCGTACGAGGTCGCCCCAGCGCACCGGCCGGTTCCGCTTCGGCGCGGCGGGCTGCGGCTCCCCGGCGGGCGCGTCGTCCGGTACGGCCGCGTCCGGTGGCGTCGCCTCGCCTGCGGGCTCGGGTTCCCGATCCGAGGAGGACGTCGCGGAAAGCTCCGCCTCAGGGTGACGCGCAGACGCGGCGGTCCCGGCCTGCCGTACCGGCTCCCCGGCGCTCTCGTCGGCCTCCGGCGGCGCGGGGATCTCGTCGACCGGAGGGGTGGCGGGCGCTGCGGTGACCGGCACCAGCGCCAGCGCCTCCTCGATCTCGTATGGGGGTTCGCCGGAGGCGCGGGGAGCGGCCTCCGCGGCGGACCGCCGTGCGGGATGGGGCTCGGTGGGGGCGCCGGCCGAGGTCTGGGACGTGCCGGGCTCCGGGTGGACGGGCAGCGGCGGGGCGTACTCGGGCGGCGCGACGGTCTCGGCGACCGGGCTCACCGGCGGCGGGGGAACGTAGTCGCGCGGCGCGACGGCCTCCGGCACCGGGACGACCGGCGCCGGGAGGTTCTCCGCAGCGGTGGGCCGGTGGGCGTCCCGGGCCCGGGGCTCCCGGTCTCGGGTGAAGGGGACCAGGTCGTCGCCGTCGGCCTCGCCGTCCAGGTCGGCGCGGGACGCCCGGGTGTGCTTGAGCAGGATCAGCAGCAGCCAGAGCCCGACGACGAGCATGACCCACGGAAGGAGGGCCACCGCGACGGCGGATTGCTGGGGGTCGAAGGTGATGTTCGACGCGGTGACGACGGTCGCGGCCCCGGCGGCCACCAGCAGCAGGACCAGGACGAACCCCGCCTGCAGCCGGACGAGGAACCGGCCGCCGCGCAGTAACGGCACGCTGACCAGGGCGACGACCAGCAGGACGTCGAACGCGGTGGGGTAGAGGTAGGCCAGACGCGGCTCGGCGCGCCCGGTGATGGCCAGCGCGCGGAGGTCGTCGAAGGACAGCGCGCAGGCGGCCCCGGCGAGCACCGCGAGGGCGAGCCCGGCCAGGCCGATGGCCAGGCGGCGCAGCACCAGCGGGATTCCGGGGGGCGTAGATGGGGACGGGCGGGAGGCCGTGCCTGCCGCGCCGGGGGGAGTCACGTCCATGGCGTTTCGAGCCTACAGAATCGGGCCGTCGATTGATCGTGGCCCGAACTCGTGTGTCGCGCCGCCGAGGGGACCCGGCCGTGCGGCCGTGCGCAGACGGATGGCATGATCTGCGGCCACGAGCCTGACACAGGAGGACCCATGCTGACGGACGCCGTCCGCGATCTCTTCGACGCCGCCAACTTCGCCACGATCGCGAGCGTCAACCCCGACGGCGCACCTCAGGCGTCCGTGGTGTGGGTGCGCCCGGACGGGGACGACATCCTGTTCTCGACCATCAAGGGCCGGCGCAAGCACCTCAACATCCTCCGCGACCCCCGCGTCTCGGTCGTGGTCGTCGACCCGGCCGACCCGTACCGCTACGTGGAGGTCCGCGGCACCGCGTCGCTGACCGACGATCCGGAGGGCAAGCTCATCCAGGAGCTGTCGATCAAGTACCGGGGCGAGGACTGGACCGAGCCGCACCCCGACAACGAGCGGGTCATCGTCCGCATCACCCCGGAGAAGGTGTATCTGCGCTAATTGTTTTCCTGGCATATAGCGGGACTTTTGGGTCGTAAGTTCCGTTGGTCCAGGAAGCAAAGCCACGCCGATCGGTTCACCGGGCCGCAAGTAGGCCTGTGCTGTGCCGATAGGCGTTAGCCTTGCGTCGTGAGCCTGCACCTCTACGACACCAGCACGCGTACGGTCCGTGAATTCGTACCGGTCGAGCCCGGCCGGGTCTCGATGTACCTGTGTGGTGCGACCGTTCAGGCTCCGCCGCACATCGGCCACATCCGGTCCGGGGTCAACTTCGACGTCCTCCGCCGATGGCTGATGCGGCAGGGCTACGACGTGACGTTCTGCCGCAACGTCACGGACCTCGACGACAAGATCATCCGGGTCGCCGCCGCCGAGGGCGTGCCCTGGTTCGTCGTCGCCGAGCGCAACCAGCGCGCCTTCACCTGGGCGTACGACCAACTGGGCTGCCTGCCGCCGACGGTCGAGCCGCGCGCGATGGGCCACGTCCCCGAGATGGTCGAGCTGATGCGCCGCCTCATCGACAAGGGCCACGCGTACGCCGTGGGCGGCGACGTCTACTTCGACGTCGTCTCCTACGCCGACCGGTACGGCAAGCTGTCGAACCAGCGGCTCGAGAACATGCGGGCGGCCGGCGACACCGACGGCGACTCGCTCAAGCGCGACCCGCGCGACTTCGCGCTGTGGAAGGGCGCCAAGCCCGGCGAGCCCACATGGCCCACGCCCTGGGGTCGGGGCCGTCCCGGCTGGCACCTGGAGTGCTCGGCCATGGCGACCAAGTACCTGGGCGGCACCTTCGACATCCACGGTGGCGGGGTCGACCTGATCTTCCCGCACCACGAGAACGAGATCGCCCAGTCGCAGGCCGCGGGGGACGGGTTCGCCCGCTACTGGCTGCACAACGGCCTGCTGACGCTGGGCGGCGAGAAGATGAGCAAGTCGCTCGGCAACTCGCTGCTGATCCCGGACATGCTCCGCAAGGTGCGCCCGGTCGAGCTGCGCTACTACCTGGTCGCCGCGCACTACCGCTCGATCATCGACTACTCCGACGACGCCCTGCAGGAGGCCGCCGCCGGCTACCGGCGCATCGAGGGATTCGTCACCCGCGCCGCCGAGGTGATCCACGACGTGGACGCCGCGGCCCCGCTGCCCCAGGCGTTCACGGACGCCATGGACGACGACGTCAACGTCTCCCAGGCGCTGGCCGTCGTGCACGAGGTCGTCCGCGAGGGCAACGTCGCGCTGGCCCAGGGCAACAAGGAGCAGGTGGCCCGGCTGCTGGCCGAGACGCAGAACATGCTCGACGTGCTCGGGCTCGACCCGCGTTCCGATCAGTGGCGCGTCACCGGCGACTCCGGCCTCAGGGAGGTCGTGGACGCCCTGGTCGCGGTGGCCCTGGAGCAGCGGCAGGCCGCCCGCGCCCGCAAGGACTACGCGGCCGCCGACGCGATTCGCGACCAGCTCGCCGCGGCCGGCGTGGTGGTCGAGGACACCCCGCAGGGCCCGCGCTGGGAGCTGGCACGGTAGGCGTGGCCGTACGCTAGAGACCATGGCGGGTAGGGCTTCAGGGAAGCCGTCGAAGAAGCAGGGGCCCAGCAGAGGCTCGGGTGGCAAGGTCAAGCGCTCCCTGGAGGGCCGGGGAGCGACGCCGCCTGCGCACATGCGGCACTGGTACAAGGACAAGGCCCGGGCCGAGCGCATCGAGCGTGAGGCGGTCCAGGGGCCGCGTCAGGGCCGTCCCGCCCCCCGTACGCGGAAGGACGACGCGCCGGAGGTCATCGGCGGGCGCAACCCGGTGCTGGAGGCGCTGCGCGCCGGCGTGCCGGCCAACGCGATGTACGTGGCCCAGCGGGTCGACAACGACGACCGTGTCCGGGAGGCCATCAAGCTGGCGGCCGACCGGGGCATCGCGTTGCTGGAGGTCTCCCGCGACCGGCTCGACAGGCTCACCGAGAGCAGCGTCCACCAGGGCGTCGGCCTGCAGATCCCGCCGTACGAGTACGCGCACCCTGACCAGCTGGTCGAGCGCGCGCGCGACGCCGCCGAGGTGCCGCTGATCGTCGCGCTGGACGGCGTCACCGATCCCCGCAACCTCGGCGCCATCGCGCGTTCGGCCACGGCCTTCGGCGCCCACGGGCTCCTCGTCCCGTCCCGGCGTTCGGCGGGCGTCACGGCCGGGGCGTGGAAGACCTCGGCCGGCACGCTGGCCACCCTCCCGGTCGCCCGGGCCGCGAACCTCACCCAGACCCTCCAGGCGTACCGGGAGGACGGCCTCTTCGTCGTCGGCCTCGACGGCACCGCCTCCGTGGACATCGCCGACGTGGATCTCGTGACCGAGCCGCTGGTCGTGGTCGTCGGCTCCGAGGGCAAGGGCCTGTCCCGCCTGGTGCGCGAGGCCTGCGACCAGGTGGCCCGCATCCCCATGAACGCCGCCGCCGAGTCCCTCAACGCGGGCGTGGCCGCCGGCATCACCCTGTACGAGGTGGCGCGCCGCCGTAGGTGATTCCGCCGTGACGGTACGGCCCTCGGCCCACTAAACTCGTTCCGGGTACGCCGCCTTAGCTCAATCGGCAGAGCATCTGTCTTGTAAACAGAAGGTCTGGGGTTCGATTCCCCAAGGCGGCTCTCGTACGTAAGGCCCCTGACCAGCGGTTTCGCTGTCAGGGGCCTTGTGCTTTCGCGGCTCATCCGGTCTCTTCGGCATCGTCGGGAGCCACCCTGGGAGCCGCCCGCTTCCGTTGCCCCAGCAGAGCGCCGGAAATGGCCTCCGTCGCCGCCCGCCGGTCGCCCTCCATGAGATGCCCGTAGATGTCGTGTTCTCGCCATGCGTCACCGGCCTTGAGCCGTGCAGCGTTGTGCTTGGCCTGGTGCGCTTTGAGCGCGTCGACCAGTTCGGAGGTCAGCGCCAGTGTCCGGCGTGACTTCGGAGTCTTGACCTCGCTAATCACGCCGGCAGCTTGGGCCGCCTTCCGCACGCACGCCACCCCTTATCGCACGTCATCTACGACCTCGGTCGGGTCTGGCATCGCTCGATGAGGTGTCGACGACCTTCGAGCGACAGCAGGGAGTTGCGGTGAACATCGGTGGTTTTTCGGGGGTGAACGAGAGGGCCGTGACGTCGAGGTCACGACCCTCTCCAGTAGTCTGCCGGCTCACTCAGTCGTCGTCTGCGTTGCTCGAAGAAGTGCCGGGTCCACCTCGGGAACGGCGAGCCTCGGGTTGTAACCCGCCGCGACGACCCTCATGACGAAACCGGCGGCCTCCTCCAGCTGCCGGGCGCTGCCGAGCCCACCAACCACCGCGGTCTGTCCACCAAGATCTTGGATTAGTACCGCAGCGCGATCGAGGGCACGTGGCTCGTCACCGCAGATCGCCACAACCGGCGCTGACTCCTGCGGACCCACGTACGGCCACGAGGCCCCTGCGAACAGGTGAAGCGCCTTCACCACGCGCGCACCGGGAGCCGTGTGCGCCACGAGGGCTGCTGCTGAGCCGGACGCTGGCTTCAGTTCGCCGGTCGTGTAGTCGACCGGGTTGGTGCAGTCGATCACGGTCTTGCCGGCCAGCGACCCCCGGGGGCCGCCGACGAGAGACAGCGCCGCCTCCAGCCCTTCCCAAGCGACCGCGATCACGAGCACGTCGACCCGAGTCGGGAAGTCTGAGGGGTCGACAGCCTCCGCTGCAGGGCCGATCTGGTCGGCGGCCCCGCTGGCGTGCAGCGGGTTGCGCCCTGCCACCAGCAGAGAGTGACCTGCCACGGCCCAGGCTCGGCCAAGCGTCACGGCGAGGTTTCCGGTGCCCAAGATTCCCACGTTCACAGCAATCTCCTCTGTCTCGAAGGGGTGTCCTCGGAAACGCTACGAACGAGGCTCCTACCGTTTGGTAGGCCGACCGATGCGACACTGAATTCCGTGATCGAGGGGTCCTGCCAGACATTCGTCTCCGACTGCCAGGTACGCGCGGCGGCCGAACTCATCAGCCACGCTTGGGATCCAGTCGTGCTCTCGGCCCTGCGCCTGGGGCCAACGCGACGCAAGGAACTGCTCGTGCGCATCGCGGGAGTCAGCGACAAGGTGCTGACTCAGGCGCTACAACGTCTGCAAGCACGCGGACTCGTCGTACGAGGCAGCAGCGCCGACCAAGCGTCAGGGCGCGCAGGTGCGGTCTACCAGCTCTCCGCGCTGGGCGAATCGTTCGCGAACGGACCCCTGGCGCAACTCGCACAGTGGGCCGGCGACAACCAAGACGCCCTCGTCGGGCCGCCAGCAACGCCATGACCAAAAACACCTAGTTCACAGGATATGACGGGATAATCCGATTCCCGATGTCTGCTTGCAAACACGTAAGCCGATTGACCTTGGAAGAGCACCCGGGCACGTGGACCTATGATCTCGAAGCCGGAGCAGCCTACGTTTACCTGCACGGCCCGATTCCGCCGGCGGTGTAGCTGACACGATGACCGTAGACAGGCCGATGATGAACCTGGACCTGGACGAGACCGGCAGGGTGATCGGTATCGAGATCCTCGCCACGCGGCCAGGCGAACGGGGCAACAAAGAAGGCGCTCCCAGGTAGGGGAGCGCCTCTGACAATGGTCGGGCTCAGGCAGCGAGGAAGCGGTCAATGGTCGGTGTAGCCGATCGCGTAGCGACGCCCACGGCGCCCTTGATCGGTGACGAGTGGCTCGACTCGGGCCGCTCTTGGGCCCGTTTTGCTCAGCGTGGGCAGGCGCGCCCAGGGCAGGATTTGTCCGTCTGCTCCATGATCGTTCTCCTCGATAACGGCTGTCCGCCGGTTCCTCAACCCCGGAGCCGGCTCCGCCTCTCAGGGAGCGCGGCGGCTCGGCCTGATGACCGCCGAGGACTACCAGTGGGCCGCTGACATCCCGCGTGTGTGAAGGACGTGGTATGACGCACGTCACATCGGGATCGTGTCCAAACGGTGCCCGCACGACCGTCGTAGTTGCGGCACGGCAATCGGCTCGTGCGCTACCTCACTGCTCTTAGGGGGGACGTTGAAGAAGGTCTCTGCCGCAGTCGCGGCGGCTTCTCATCTCCGGCACCATCATGACCACCACGACCATCACGACGGCTCCCGCCCACGCTCAGGATCGTCGGTCCATCGCCACCACACCCGGCTCCGCGCAGTCCGGTACCGAGGTCGCGGCGGTGAAGACGACGAGTCACCAGAACCGTCAGGTCCGGACCGCTCAAGGCTCCGCGGGCACATGGAAATTCACTGGAAAACTTTATTCCACCAAATATGCCTGTATGGATGCCGGCCAGCAATATGAGCGCGAGGGTTTCCCGTACGAGTGCCGCTATGCCTATTTTTCGTACACCGAGCAGTACCTGTACTGGCTGTACATCTACTACTAGCATGAATTCGATTCGATGCTTATCGAGGGTGCCTTTCAGGTCGCCGCCGCTGGCGTCCGGCCATCGCCCATTCGAGGTGCGGGGCCGGACACTCCGGCTCACATAGGCCGCGGTGAACACGGCGGACGATCGCGTGCGCGAGTTCACCGCGCAGGTGTTCCCCCCGGTCCGCCGCACCGACAGAGGAGGGCCGCGCGGGCTGAGGCCGTGACGATCACCGCTGGGGCCCGCCGTCTACTCCTTGGGCGAGGTGAGGACCTTGCCGAAAGAACTCGCGCAACGAGGAAGATCTGGAGCAGCATTCTTCAACATCACCTTGAGCTGCGCGACAAGGTGACGAAGGATGCGTCGGCGCATTACTGGACATCGCCAGCCGTGCCGACAATCCCACTCGGATGCGCGTGACGATCGCCGGGCGGCTCCGCGAGCAGGCCCGCCTGCTGGACTGCGCTCTGGGCGGCCTCACGGCATTCCGGCCGCGCCACCGTCCCCCCGATCAAAACGCGGGATGTCACATCCAAGCGGGATCTTCACTCTTGTAGTCATCCATAGTCATCCAACAGAGATGGGGATCGAGTAATGCTGACTCGCAGGGACTCGCTACGCCTGCTCGCTGGCGCCGCGGCGGGAGTCGCCGCACTGCCCGCACTGTCCACACGGCCGGCGGCCGCCGCGAATCGCGTCTGGACGGTCACCGGCCAGAGTTCGTCGTCGCTGAAGCCCTTCGACGACACGCTGAAGAGCTACATGCAGGCGCGCAACATCCCGTACGGATCGCTGGCCGTGCTCCGGCAGGGCAAGCTGGTGCTGGCGCGGGGATACAACTGGACGACGGACACGTTCCAGGCCCAGCCGACGTCGCTGTTCCGCCTGGCCAGTCTCAGCAAGCCGGTCACCGCCACCGCGATCATGAAGCTCGTCCAGGACGGCAGGCTCAGCCTGTCGGCCACGGTGGCGCCGATGCTGGGGCTCAGCACGGCCCTCGACTCCCGGCTCGGTAACGTCACGGTGCTCAACCTGCTCCAGCACCTGGGCGGCTGGGCAGTTCGGACTCAGGACGCACCCAACTACCTGCCCGACCCGATGTTCTCGGACTTCGACATCAGGGACACGCTTGGCGTGCCGCTGCCCGTGACGCAGGCGAACATCATGCAGTACGTCTCGACGACGCGCAGGCTGGACTTCGACCCCGGGTCGACCTTCTGGTACTCCAACTACGGCTACCTGCTGCTCGGCAAGGTCATCGAGAAGGTCACCGGTCTCCCGTACGCGACCTATGTCCAGCAGTCCGTGCTCTCCCCGATGAAGATCACCCGGATGGTGCAGGGCCGCACGGCGCAGAGCCTGCGGCGGTCCTCGGAGGTTCCCTACTACTCGCAGTACGGCGGGACGACCGTGCTGGACGGCTCCGGGGCCTGGGTGCCGGCGCCGTACGGGGCGTTCAACCTCGAGAACATGGCCGCGCACGGCGCATGGCTCTCCACGGCCGTCGACATGGCGAAGTTCACCACGATCTTCGACGCTCCCGGCCTGCTCACCCAGCCGAGCCTCGACGCGATGTTCGCCCCGCCCTCCAACTACAACCACACCGACCCCTCGTGGTACGGCATGGGCTGGTCGGTCCGCCCCGTCAACGGCAGCCGCAGCACCTGGCACAGCGGGTCGATCGCCGGTACCACCACGCTCATGGTCCGGCGGTGGGACGAACTGAGCTGGGTTGTGCTGTTCGACCAGCGCGACGACCCCTCGGGCCTGGGGTACGACGCCGAGATCGACAACCTGATGCACCAGGCGGCCGACAGCGTCCCCTCCGGCTCCTGGCCGTCGACGAACCTGTTCCCGTCCTACGGCCTCTGACCCCGCCGCCGCATCGATCGGCCGCGTCGATCAGCCGCAGCGCGTGCGGCTGGGCGGCACCTTCCCGTCGAGGAGGTAGCCGTTGACCGCGTTGTCGATGCGGGCGTTCTGACCGTACACGCCGTGTCCCTCGCCGTTCAGCGTGAGCAGCACCCCGGTGCGCAGCTGGGCGGCGGGGCGCGGCGCCCACTGGTACGGGGTGGCCGGGTCGTTGGCCGTGCCGACCACGACGATGGGGTTGGAGCCGCCGGCGTCGACGTGCCCGGCGCGGTCGTCTCCGGCCACCGGCCAGACGCTGCACATGCCCGCGCTGATGGCCGGAAAGGCGAAGACCGGGCTCTGCTTCTCCAGGCCGCGGGCCAGCTGCTCGGCCTGGGCGACCGACGGCCGGTCGGTGGCGTCTTATCCGGCTCAAGCCCGGCCGTGACCGATGGCATCCGATGACCGAGGACCCGCGACCAGGTTGACGTAGACGCGAGGCCGGTCTTGCCCCTCCGTCCCCGGCCCGCTGCCGCTCCGCGGTGGGTCGGCGGCGTACGAGGTGATCAGGACCGGCGAAATACATGCAGGAGCGAAGATCTTCACACTCGCGTCAAGGCGTGGGAAAGTCATGCCATGGAGGATAAGACGACGGTTCCAAGCGCCTGCGTTGGCATCAGATAAGTAAGAGATGGTTGGATCACGATCTCATGCTTCAGAGCCCCGCATGGCTGAACTGGGCCTTGTTTCTTTTTGGTGTCGGTGCTGCGATATTCGAAGTCACGATGCTGATTGATGGGCCTCCAGGCAACGGGCGTACTGCAAGCATTGTGACTGGTGGGTACGGCGCCTATTGCTGAACCCTATGGTCGCTGGCATGTTTCTCTTTTTTGAAGGCCGTGGACTGCTCTTCAGATATCGCCGGGGTGGCGACGATCGCGGGGCTTCCGACGTACCTCGCCGACCAACATGACCCTGCCTCGGCCGCAGCCGTGGGCCCATGCCGCGCGAGGAGGTCCATCCCCAGCCCTGGGGGAGCATGATCGAGGCGCCGGAGTTGCGGAATCTCGCCCAGCATGCGGTTTCAGGGACGTTCAGGCAGGGGCGATGAGCGCTCTCTGGTGCAGTGCGCGATCGATCAGCGCCAGCTACCGTGCTGTAGTGGCCGATCCCTCCGACGAATCCGGGCACAAGCAGGGCCGCTGTGATGACGCATGGACGGGATGGTTCATTCTCATCGGTGGCCCCGTTGTCTTGTCCGTCTGCCTTCACGATCTCCTTGCTGGCGACGACTTCGTTGACCTGTCGAGCGGAGCAATCGGCGGAATCGCCGCCGCCTATATCTGGTGGCATCACTTCAAGATCTTCTGGCGCCACCTCAAGGAGAACCGATCTCGCGACCGCTCGTAATGGCGACGGCGATACCGGAGAGATATCCGAGCAAACGGCCGGCCGCACAGGCATCTTTGCTCACGGGATGAGTGGTGCCGCGTGGGGATTTGCAGGCACGCAGGGGCTTCCATGGTCAATTGGCGAGCATGGCCACGACGTAAAGCCCGGCGGACAGGGCGATATGCAGGGCGCGCCACGGCCAGCGGAGGATTGGTGAGGTGACCAGTGCGGTGAGGGGATACGCGATCACGCCGCTGGACAGGATGAGAATGCCGCTGATCAGGATGGAAGTGAAGAGGTCACCGAACCCCGACAGGGCCTCGGCGAGTCGCCAGATCGCGACCAGGAGGAAGGCGGCCAGGACGGCGACGGGCCAGGCCGGCCGTACTCGCAGCAGGTACAGCAGCGGCCAGGCGAGAACGACGGCGATCCACCGCCCGATCTGCCACGCGACAACGAGATAGCCGAGACATCCCGTGTACTCCCCGCACATCGAGGAGTCGCTGAAGAGCGCCCGCATCAGGACCGTCCAGGCCAGGAGGCCGAGTGGGAGGACGATACCGACCACACTCGCGAGCAGCACCCGTTTCAGGGGGTTCCCACTTGCCGGCGATCTCTTTGTCTCCGACTGGATCATGGGGGCATGGTTGCATAGAGGACGCGGTACGACGAGAGTGTCTACTCGCTCGTCCCAGGGTTCGCATACGCGATCTGACTTGGGCCGCCTACGGTCGATCCTGACACGCGGCCCGACCAGTCGCGGCACGATCCAGGTGCCCGCCTGGGTGTTCACCGTCAAGGGAGTCGAGCAGAAGTAAATCCACGTGGCGGTCGACCCCTCTGCCGTCACCGTCCGTCCCGAACGGACACGGGGAGGCACCGAAGAGGTGACGGCGTTCGACCTCGTCGCCGGTAGGCCGGCCGCGTTGCTTCTCCGCTACGGGGTCGGCGCATGCGACACCGTTCACGGGGCGCGCGCCTACGAGACCGGCCGGCTGGTGGTCGTCGACGTGGACGAGGAAAGCGTCGGCTCCGGCGAGCCTTGCCCAGCGATACTCACGACGGCGACGACCACCGTCACGCTCGCCCGGCCGCTGGGCGATCGCCTCGTGCTCGACTCCGGCACCGGGCTCCCGGTGCTGCGCGGACTGAACAGGCGCTGAGGACCCGGCGACGTCCTCAGCCGCCGGCGTCATGGACTACAGGGAAGCTGGTGCAAACAAGATCCTCAACCGTCCTGCAGGCTCAGCGTGGCCTGCAGGAAACGGGTGGAGAGGACCAAGGAGTCGGGAACGACTCTTACTGACCGCGCGGATCGGCCTCAATCCAGCCTGCCGCGCCCACACAAGCTTCATTGCCCTCAGGGTCAGCCAGCACCCAGTGCGACGGTGCGTAAGCGTCGGAGACCAGGCGGCCACCGGCGGCGATCGCCGCCGCTATCCGCGCCTGGGCCTGGTCGTACGGCACCCAGACGTCGACGTGGACCCGGTTGCGCTGCGGGCGCGGAGCGTCCATTTGCTGGAAGTAGAACGGTGCTCCGCGGCGGTGGGGATCGATCAGGTCTTCGGGGCTGTTCGCACGGTCCTCATAGCCGAGCAGGGCACGCCAGAACGGCACCACGTCGGAAAGGACCAGAGCATCGATGGTGACCTGGACAGTCTGTACGGACGAGGGATCAGCGGGGATGTTCAGCGTCCGGGCCACAGCCGAGATCTGCCGGGCCAGCTCGGCATCCCGCTCGCTCAGCCCGTAGAAATCTGCAATCGTGATCAGCCGTACGGTCACGCCCTCATCGCGCAGGTCGACGTCGGGATGACCGCTCCCTACACCGGGCAACTCGCTGATCGCCTGCACGAACTGAGCGCCGGCCGTGAACGACCCGGTACGGAAGTAGGCGCATGCCCCCTCGCCCAGCACACGCCAGTCCTCCAGGCCGCCGATCTCGTGAAACTGCTGTGGCCTGATGCGCTCAATCTTGTACTCAGTATCGGTCATCCGGTGAGCATACGCCCGCTCCTGATCTACACGCCTACGACCCCGGAGCGAGGCAAAGACGCCTACTACATCCCGATCACCTGCGCCAGACCGGACAACTTCACTGACTCGATAGTGCGGAAAACCGGACGCCACCTGTCGGGCTGCGCGCCGAAGGCTTCCCGCACCCGTCGCAGGCCGTCATGCACCGGCGGATTGGCGAGGCGTGGGGCGGCGGACGCGGGGGACGGGCTGGCCGCGGCGGGCGGCCTCGGCCTTCAGGCGCTTCCTGAGCATTCTGCCCTGGCCGAGGAACGAGCGGTTCCGCTCGCGGCGGGTCCCGGCGAGGCTCCAGTCGTTGAGGGCCCGCTCGACCCGCACGCTCAGCCGATCGCCCTCTCCGGCCGCGGTGCCGACGAGCACCACGTTCTCCTGCCACTCCAGGGCCGGGCCGTGCCGGTGGAAGGTCAGGCACACCGGCCCCTCGGCCGCCTCGACGCCCGCGGGCAGTCGCAGGTCGAATCCGGCCTCGGTCCGTACGGCGGAGCGGGTGCGCACGGCCAGAGGCATGCCGTCGGCGACCAGGGTGACGACGGGCTCGCCCAGGCGTGCCGCGCGGTCGGCGAAGGGCCGCCAGTCTGCCGGAGGGGCCGACCGGCTCGGCAGCCGGGGGCCGGCGGGGGCGGGATCGGAGGCGGGGACGGCGACGTCCCCCGCGCACGTCCAGACCTCGGGCGTCCTGGACAGGTCGCCCTCGGGCCACCAGACGATCCTCTCAGGGGTGACCTCCACCCAGATGCGGGCGAAATACCACCCCAGCCGCTTCACCAGGAACCACGGCATCCCGGCGAACCCGGCGCCGGTCTTGGCGAGCGACTCGCGGACGTACCGGTCGGTGTTGGCCTGCAGATCCGCGTCGCGTACCGTCGCCCGCCCCTGCACGAGGACGACGGGCGCCCGATCCAGGTCCGTGCTCTCGGAGTAGAGCAGCGCGACGCGCGGGTCGCGGCGGGCGCGCTCGGCCTTGTCCGGGTAGGTGAGCCCGGTGCTCACGTCGAGCGTGCCGCCCGCGCCGACGTACGGCGTGACGGGCCAGGTGACGGGCCGGCCGTCGCGGGTGAGCGAGGCGTACTCGCAGACCAGGGCGCGGCCGAGGATCTCGGTCACCTCGCGCGGCCACGTGGTCGATGTGGATGCGGTCATCACGACTCCAGGAGAGTGTTCGCGGGGGCGGTGGCGCCGTACAGGCGGGTGAAGCGCCGCCGGTAGGCCGGCCACCAGAACAGGCGGAACATGAGCCGGGCCACGACGGGCAGGTCGGCGTACGACGCCGCGAGCAGGTCGGCGTCCGCGCTCGAGGCGAGCCAGCCGAAGACGACGGGGATCCGGCGGCGGCCGAAGTCGTCCAGCGCCTTGCGCTTGTCGGCCTCGACGTCGTCGGGGGTGAGATGGCGGAGCATGAGCGGCACGGCGGCTCGCTCCTCGTGGTCGAGGTGCTCGTTGACGACCTCGTGCAGCCGCCGCAGGGTGGGCGCGCGCTCGGCCAGGGGCACCCCGCGGTCGGAGGCGGCCGCGACGAGCGGGTCGAGCACGGAATGCTCGGACTCCAGCTCGGCCAGCACGTCCGCCGCCTCCGGGGCGCGGCCGGCGAGCGTCGGCCACAGGGTGGCGTCCTCGTGCGAGTGGTGGGCGTGCAGCATGTCCAGCACGAGTGCGAGCTGCTCCTCCAGGAGCTCCTCGTGCGCGTCGTCACGCGGGTGCGCGCACGCCTCGGCCAGGCGGCCGAACTCGGCGCGGAAACCGGCGTGCATCATCAGGAAGCCGGTCAGGTGCTCGGGTGTGATCATCAGTCTGTTTCCTCACGTCTCGGAAACAGCGTGCGCGACCCGCCTCTACGCGCACTTGTCGAGAGCTTGGCGGGCCCTTGCCAGCCAGTAGCCCGCGCCCGCCTGCTCCAGCAGGCGCACCGCCTCCAGTAGATGGGCCCGTGCCCCCTCGCGGTCCCCGAGCGCCAGCAGCGCCTCCCCCAAGTGGCCGTCGTACGCCCCGTCGACGGTGGTGCACGTGCCGTTCACGTGCACCAGCCCGGCGAAGGGACGGAACGCGTCGTAGACCTCCCGCACGACGTCCAGTTCGCCGAGCTGGATCGCCGCGTGCAGCCGGCACATGGTGGCCATGGCCCAGTTGTAGTCGCGCGGCGGCAGAGGGGTCTCACGCAGGAGCCGCCGGGCGCGCTCGTGCTCGCCCAGGTTCGCCAGCGCGGACGCCAGGATGTAGGCGGCCCCCGCCAGGCCGGTGCGCCGGAACAGGTCCTCGATCGCTGCCGCCTCCTCGCCGAGGCGGTCCTCGTGGATGAGCGTCTCGGCCCGTACGGCGAGCATGCTCACCTCGAAGTACGCGAGATCGGCGAACGACAGCGTCGCCGTGGCGGACTCGAAGTGGCGGGCCGGTTCCGGCACGCCCTGGAACAGGTCGAGCCCCACGTGCGCCACCGCCGCCTGCCGGGCCAGCGCGGGATTGTGCAGGTCGCGCAGCAGCGTGTCGATCTCGGCCAGCAGCGCGCGGGCCTGCGGCACCCTGCCGTGCTCCACGAGATGAGCGACGAGGTGGAGCTGTGCGATGACCGTGAGCTGGGGCGACAGGTCAGGCTCGGCCAGCAGGCGCCGCGCGGTCTCGGCGCGCTGCTCGATGAAGTCCTGACCCTGCATGGCGAGCAGCCGCAGGTGGAGCACGCGCCGCAGCAGGGCGGGGTCGCCCAGGCGCTCGGCCGCCGCCACGGCCTGCGACGAGACCGGGGCGACCTCGTCCTCGCGACCGGTCTGGGCGAGCACGACGGCCCGTACGGCCTGTGCGGTCGCCCAGGCCGGCGTGGACGGCGGCAGCTCTCGCACGGCCCGGTCCATCGAGTCCCGCAGGGCGGCCACGTCAAGGCCGGGCCGGAAGGGCACCCAGACGCCGTGTCCCATCGCGATGTCGGCGGCCCTGGCGGCCTTGTCCAGGTCGGCGCCGGCCATGGCGAGCGCCTGCTCGATCGCCTCGTAGCCCTCGTCGAACCGCCCGGCGGCGTAGCGGCTCTCCGCCAGCCCGACGGCGAGTTCGAACCGCTCGGCCTCGCCTGCCCCGGCCGGCTCGGCCGCCGCCAGCGCCTCCTGCCACGAGGTGGCCGCGTCGTCGGGCGCGTGCCGCCGCATGGCCGCCCGCGCTGCGCGGGCGGAGTAGTCCATCGCCATGCGGGCGGGCTCCGCGCCCAGGTCCGCCGCCGCCAGCCAGTGCCGCGCGATCACCGCCGCACGGTCGTCCCGGTCCCCGTGGACGCGGGTGAGGACGCCGGCGACCTGCTCGTGCACGCGCGCCCGCCACAGCCGCGACCGGCGTGACAGCAACGCGTCGGTCACCAGGGCGTGCGCGAACTGGTACAGGCCCAGCCGGTGCGTCGACTCCCCGATCAGCCCCGCGTCGAGGGCCGCGTCGAGCGGCGGCAGCAGGTCGCCGACTGTGCGGCCCGCGACCTGGGCCAGGACGCCCGCCTCGAACTCGTCGCCCATCACGGCGGCGAGCTCCAGAACGCGGGCCGCCTCCTCTCCCAGGCCCGCCACCCGGTGCAGCACGACGTCCAGCACGCCCTGCGGCAGCTCCTCGCCCGCCCGGGCCAGCTCCGCGAGGAAGAACGGGTTCCCGGCGGTGCGCCCGCGCAGCTCCTCGGCCTTGCGGCTGCCAGGGTCGCGGCCGGACAACTCCCGGACGAGCGCGCGTACCTCCTCGGTGGCGAGCCCGTCGAGCCCGAGCCTGCGCGCGCCGACCCGCGACAGCGCCGACAGCGTGGCGGTGAGCGCCGACGCCTCGTGCCGCCGGAAGGTCGCCACCAGCAGCAGGCCCGGCCGGGCGGTGGACGCCACGTGGACCAGCAGCCGCAGCGTCGCGTCGTCGGCCGCGTGGATGTCCTCCAGCACGACGACCACCGGGGCGACCCCGGCCAGGAACGCGCCGACCGCCTCGAAGAACCGCAGCCGCGCCCCCTGCGCGTCGGACGCCGGGATCACCTCCAGGCCGCCCGACAGGAACGTGCCCACCTCGTCGGGCAGGGCGGCCTCCGGGGCCGCGGCGGCGAGGTCGCGCAGGATCCGTTCCCAGGGCCACAGGGCGGGCGCCGTCTCGTGGTCGGGACTCGACCCCCAGCCCACCGGCACGTCGGCGGTCGCGCGGAACCGCCTCAGCAGGCTTGTCTTGCCGACTCCCGGCTCGCCGTCCACCAGCACGACCTGCCCGGCGGCGGACGACGCCTTCGCCGCCTCGTTCAGGAACTCCAGCGCGCTCTCGCGGCCGACGAAGACCGGCTGGTCCGCCGCGGACTCGGGAGCCCTGCGCGCCGTCGTCCGTACCGGGGTCCGCTGCGCGGCGGGCCGCTTCGTTGGGAGCAGCGTGGCGTCCTGGCGCAGCACCGCGCCTTCGAGCTCCCGCAGCCGCGGCCCGGGGTCGATGCCCAGTTCCCCCGCGAGCACCTCCCGCACCCTGCGCAGGCATTCGAGGGCCGCCGCCTGCCGCCCCGCCCGGTAGTGGGCCAGCACCAGCAGTTCCCAGGCACGCTCCCGCAGGGGGTGTTCGCGGACGAACGGGTCCAGCCGCGCGACCACGTCCGTGTGGCGGCCCAGCTCCAGCAGGGCCGCGGCCAGCCCCTCCACCGCGTCCAGCCGCACCTGTACCAGACGGCCGATCTCCGGCTGCGCCCACTCCTCGGAACGCACGTCCGCGTACGGGTCGCCGCGCCACAGGTCGAGAGCCTCGGCGAGGGCGGCCGCCGCCTCCTCGTGCCGTCCCTCGGCCAGATGTCCGGACCCGGCCGACACGAGCGTCTCGAAGTCCCTCGTGTCGAGGTCGAGCCCGCCGGTCATCAGGCCGTACCCGTCGGCGGCGCTGACCAGGACGGCCGGGGTGGTGCCCGGCCGCCGGTCGGGCTCCAGCCGGCGGCGCAGGTTGGAGACGTAGACCTGCAGGCTCCCCTGGGCGCTGGCCGGCGGGTTGCCGGACCACAGCCGGTCGGCCAGGAGGTCCGCGGGGAGCACGCGGTCGGCGTGCATGGCGAGGAGGGCCAGGAGGGCTCGCTGCTTCGGCGGTCCGGCCGGTACTGCCCGCCCGGCCACGACGAGTTCCATGGGCCCGAGGACGTTCAGCCGCACGGGCCAATGGTAGGGAGGCGCTTTCGAACGGTCCAGTTGTCACATGTCGGGGAGCCACGCACACCGCGGGGACCGTGCGAGCCGTTCGGCGCCTGCGGTCGCCGTACCCCGGCTGTCCGCGCGGACCGGTCGATGACCGACGACTTCCGCCGGCCGATGAACTACAGTCGTCCGCCGTGGCCGAATCCTCCCCCTACCTGACCGCGACGGCGGACGCCTACGACGCCGTCGCCGACATCTACGCCGACTTCGTCCGGGACTCGCTCGACCGCCTGCCACTGGACCGCGCGATAGTCGCCGCGTTCGCCGAACTCGTACGGGCGGCCGGACGCCGGCCCGTCGCCGAGGCCGGCTGCGGTCCCGGGTACATGACGGCACACCTGCGTGACCTCGGACTGGACGCCTTCGGCGTCGACCTGTCTCCGGCACTGATCGACATCGCCCGCAAGGACTATCCCGACCTGCGTTTCGAGGTCGGTTCGATGGGCGCCTTCGACGTGGCCGACGGCGAGCTGGGCGGCCTGCTCTCCTGGTACTCCCTCATCCACATCCCACCATCGGAGCTGCCGCCGTACTTCGCCGAGTTCCGCCGGGTGCTGGCCCCGGGCGGTCACCTTCTGCTGGGCTTCTTCGAATCCGAGGGCGGTCCGGTGACGCAGTTCGACCACAAGGTCACGCCGGCCTACCGGTGGCCGATCGACGAGTTGGCCGACCTGGCCCGCAAGGAGGAGTTCGTCGAGGTGGGGCGAATGCTGCGCGAGCCCTTGGAGGGTGAGCGATTCCGCCGCGGCCACCTGCTGATGCGCTCCGGCCCCACCACAGACACGATCGGCACGGAATGAGCATGCACCTGCCGGCCCATCCCATGGGCCCGGCAGGTGCGGGCTTCACCACGAGCCCACCGGAGTTTGATGCCGCGCGGTCCGATGCCTTCCACACTCAGCACAGGAGCCCGCCGTCCTCCGGGACCTCCTGGTAAGAAGCGGACACGGTGATGCTGTATCCCTGGACGGCGTCGACGCTGTTCGCCCCTACGGACAAGAAGGCGGTGGCGTCACCCACCTTCTTCGTGTAACAGACGTCCTCGGAAGGCTCATCGGCGACAACCGGCCGCCATCCGTCGGCTTTGGCCTTCGCCTCATAGAAGGACGCGTAGCTCTCCCGGTGTCCGCGAAACTCGTAGAAAGTTCCCGCGTAGGGGAACGGGTCGTCCTGGAAGCATCCGGAGTAACGGTCACGTGCGACGGCACTGTCCGGGCGGGCGGCGAGAATCGTCTGAGCCGCCAGCACCGGGATCAGGGCCTCCTCCGCGGATGTGCATTCCGAACCGGTGGACGTCCTCAGCGCGGTGTACCCGAGCCCGCTCACCGCAAGGGCCGCCATGGCCAAGCCGAAGATGATCGTTACGGACCGGGCGCCGACTCTCATGGTCGCAGAGTACTGAAGTCGATCAAGGTCGGGCGGGATCTCTGCGAGCGGCCATTCCGCCCAGGGGGACGCAGCCTTAAGGTGACAAGCCCTGAACGGGGGATTCGCCGCGTGCGCTCCGCGGCGGGCGATGAGGGGAAAGGGGAGTGTCCGCTCCTCTCCACTCTCAACGTATAGCGGACCGGGGGGCTTGCGGCAAGACCCCGGTCATGCCGCAGAATCGCTGGCCGAGGCCGGAACGTGCGGAAATGGGGGGCGCGACATGCACGTGGTGCTGTCGACGTACGGGTCCCGCGCCGACGGGGCGACGGCGGCCGCGGGGCTGCTGCTCGACGCGGCCCGACGGCGGAGACCGCCCGTCTCCGCGTGACCACACCGGCCCAGAACTCGAGAACCCGCACCGGCAACGGAACGTGCTCGCGCTCGTCACCCGAGGCCAGGACGCCGTGCCGCGCGTACAAGCGGCCCAAGATCGGAGCTGATGACGTGAACCCGCTGACCACCAGCGCGTTCGACCTTCCCGAGCGCCTGTCCCGCAAGGCGGTCCCGGCGCTGATCGCCCGCGACGAGCAGCAGTTCGCGGCCATCGCGGAGAGCCTCGAGCAGTCGATCGCCGATCTTTCCGAGCGCCTCGACGCCGAGCGCATGGCGTCGGGCCGCGGGGGGCGGCAGGCGTTGGACCGCGACCTGGAGATCCACCGGCTGACCGCTCGTCTGCGCGTGCTGCGCCGCTTCGGCCTGGACCTGTGCCTCGGGCACATGGTCGGCGCGGACGACCCCGAGCCTGTGTACGTCGGACGACTCGGCCTCACCGACCGCGCGGGTCGCCGGCTGCTGCTCGACTGGCGTTCCCCGGCGGCCGAGCCGTTCTTCGGAGCCACCCACGGCAACCCGATGGGCCTGGCGAGCCGCCGCAGGTATCGCTGGACCCGCGGCCGGATCAGCGACTACTGGGACGAGGTGTTCACCTCGGACGGCTTCGACGGGCACGCCGCGCTCGACGACCAGTCCGCCTTCATCGCCAGCCTGGGCGCGGGCCGGTCGGCCCGGATGCGGGACGTGCTCGGGACCATCCAGGCGGACCAGGACGCCATCATCCGCGCGGGATCCCGCGGCGCCCTCGTCGTCGACGGCGGTCCGGGCACGGGGAAGACCGTCGTCGCCCTGCACCGCGCCGCCTACCTTCTCTACTCCGACCCTCGCCTCGGTCACCGCCGGGGCGGCGTGCTGTTCGTCGGTCCGCACCAGCCCTACCTGGCGTACGTCGCCGACGTCCTGCCCAGCCTCGGAGAGGAGGGCGTGCAGACCTGCACCCTGCGGGACCTGGTCGCCGAGGGAGCGGCGGCGGCGGTCGAGACCGACCCGGACGTGGCCCGCCTGAAGTCGTCCGCGGACATGGTCAAGGCGATCGAGCCGGCCGTCAGGTTCTACGAGAACCCGCCCACGAAGGGGATGACGGTCACGACCCACTGGTCCGACATATGGCTGAGCCCGGACGACTGGGCCGAGGCGTTCGAAGGGCCGGAACCGGGCACCCCGCACAACGAGGCACGCGACCGGATCTTGGAGGAGCTCCTCACGATCCTGGTGGACAAGCACGACGGCGACGCCCCGGCTCATCTCGTCCGCAGGTCGCTGCTGCAGGACAGGGAACTGCTCACGGCGTTCAACCGGGCGTGGCCCGTGATCGAGGCGACCGACCTCGTCGGAGACCTGTGGACGGTGCCGGCCTATCTGCGCCTGTGCGCCCCCTGGCTCGCTCCCGACGACGTACGGAGGCTGCAACGCGGGGACGCCCACGCCTGGACGGTGTCGGACCTGCCGCTGCTGGACGCGGCGCGGCAGCGGCTCGGCGACCCGGAGGCGTCACGGCGCAGGCGCCGCCATGACGCCGCCGTCGCCGCCCAGCGCGAGGGCATGGCGCGGGTGGTCGACGACCTGATCGAGGCCGACGACTCCGAGATGCTCGTGATGTCGATGCTGCGCGGACAGGACCTGCAGGACACCCTGGTCGACGAGGCCGGGCTGCCCGCCGCCGAACCGGACCGGCTCGCCGGCCCGTTCGCGCACATCGTCGTGGACGAGGCCCAGGAGCTGACCGACGCCGAGTGGCAGATGCTGCTGCTCCGCTGCCCGTCCCGGAGCTTCACCATCGTGGGGGATCGCGCCCAGGCCAGGCACGGGTTCACCGAGTCGTGGCGGGAACGGCTCGAACGGATCGGGCTCGACCGGATCACCCTGGCCTCCCTCAGCATCAACTACCGGACGCCGGGGGAGGTCATGGCGGAGGCCGAGCCGGTCATCCGGGCCGTGATCCCGGACGCCAACGTGCCGACCTCCATCCGCGGCAGCGGCGTCCCCGTCGTCCACGGATCCGTCTCCGACCTGGGCCCGATCCTCGACGCCTGGCTCGCCGAGCACGCCGAGGGCGTCGCCTGCGTCATCGGCGACCCCGCCTTCCAGGAGACGTCCCGCGTACGGTCGCTGACCCCGGAGCTGGCGAAGGGGCTCGAGTTCGACCTGGTCGTGCTCGTCGACCCGGAGGCGTTCGGCACGGGGGTCGAAGGAGCGGTCGACCGCTATGTCGCGATGACCCGGGCCACCCAGCGGCTCGTCATCCTCACCGGCTCCTGAGGTCAGACACGGCCCCGCTCGCAGGCGATCTGGCCGAACACCTGGCGCACACCGCCCTGGCCGGGTCATAGTCACACCAACCACAACTCGCCGACGCCACATGATCAGCTGCCGGCTACGCCACCCGCTGGTCGACTCGCGACGAAGCGGAGTCATGTTCCTGAATCTTCTGGCTCGACCGTACTTCGGGAGGGGGTGGCGTCATGCCCCACGGGGTGATTCGACGTGCGATTGTGGTGACTCTGGGCGTGGTCGTTGTGGGTGTCCTGGTTGTCGCATGCGTCTTCCTTCTTCCCGCCTGGCTTGTCCAGCACGATCTTGGCGGCGGAGCGCCGGGCTTTGCGGCCGGCGACCGGCTCAAAGCCATCAACGACGTGCGGGTGACCTTGCTGCAGGGACTGGCGGCGCTGGTGGCGCTGGGCAGTGTCGCGCTGGGCGCCGTGATGACACTGCGCCAGATCCGAGTGAACCGAGAAGGACAGTTCGTCGACCTGTTCGCCAAGGCCATCGAGCAGTTGGCCAGCGAGCACATCGGAACGCGGATGGGGGGCGTCTACGCGATGGAGCAGATCGCGTCTGCTGCGCCGCACTACCGCGGTCACGCCGCCGCCCTGCTGGCCTCCTTCGTCCGACTGCACGCGCCCTGGCCGCCGACCCGCCCGATGAAGGAAGTCGACCGTGAACGGGAGCGCTATCACGGGGGACTTCGCGACGACATCGGTGCGGTGATGGGGGTGCTCAGCCGACGAACGATGGTCCTTTCGGGAGATGGCATCGAACTGGAGAAGATTGATCTACGGGCAGCCGACCTGGCGGGGCTCGACCTGAGCCGATTCTGTGTGCCCCGGCATCGGCTGTCGATCAGGGTACGGCCGGAGTGCACAGCCGAGTCGAAACCCGTCCGTAGAGCGGGGGCCGTAAGAGGCAGTACGACCACTACACCCGCACGGGACAGCGGGCATGGTGATCGGATAATCGACCATGGAGTTCTTCTGCTATCACCGGGACCGGCCCGGTTCCATGGCCCTGCGCGACGAACTGCTGGAAGAGCACTGGTCCTACATGGACCGGCACGCCGCCGAGATGATCGCCCGCGGCCCGACCTTCGCGGGCGACGGCGGCGACGACGACCCGGCCACCGGCAGCGTGCACATCGCCGACCTGCCCGATTCCGCCGCCGCACGCGCGTTCGCCTTCGACGAGCCCAACTACCAGGCCGGCGTGTACCGGGACGTGCTGCTTCGGCGCTGGCGCAACACGCTGGGGCGGACGATGTGGGACTTCTCCGGCGGCCGTACCGGCGGCAACCGCTACCTGGTGCTCGGCCTCGGTGCGGGGCAGGCCGCCGACCTCGCCGTACCGGCCGGTGTGGACGAGGACCTGATCGCGTACGGGCCGCTGCTGTCGGACGACGGCGCCGCCTGGCTGGGTACGGCGGCGCTGCTCCGGGCGCGGGACGCGGACGCGGCGCGCGCCATCCTGACACAGGACCGGTACGCCGACATCGAGGTGCACAACTGGGCGTTCGGCGGCCGGCCCGCATGAACACCGGCGCGGGAGTAACGAGGTGTAGTAGCTTGTCGTCGAACTGGTGTGCGATGCCTGTCGCATCGCAGGCGATGAGCAAGGAGCGATCGCATGACCGAGCCCGAGACCCACACCCTTGAGACGGCCGGCTGCGTCATCTGCTACGACGTACGGAAGGCCGACGGGAGCGGCTCCCCGATCCTGCTGATGATCGGGTCGCCGATGGACGCCGGCGGCTTCACCGCCCTGGCCGGGCACTTCCCGGACCGCACGGTGGTGACCTATGACCCGCGCGGGATCGGGCGGAGCACGCGGGCCGAGGGCGCCGGCGAGTCGACCCCCGAGCAGCACGCGGACGACCTGCACCGGCTCATCGACGCGCTCGGCGGCGGGCCGGTGGACATGTTCGCGAGCAGCGGGGGCGCCGTCAACGCGCTCGCGCTGGTGGCCCGGCACCCCCGGCAGGTGCGCACGCTTGTGGCGCACGAGCCGCCGGCCGCCCAGGTGCTGCCCGACCGGGAGCAGGCGCTGGCCGCGGTGGCGGACATCCGCCGGACGTACGAGCAGAGCGGGTTCGGGCCGGCGATGGTGAAGTTCATCGCGGTGACCGGCCTGCGCGGCGAGATCCCGGACGACTTCGCGGACCGCCCGGTCGCGAGCCCGGCCGAATTCGGGCTGCCGGCGGACGACGACGGCACCCGCGACGATCCGCTGTTCAGGCAGAACCTCGTGACCTGCACGCACTACGAGCACGACTTCGACGCGCTGCGCGCGGCCTCCACCCGCATCGTCGTCGGTGTCGGGGCCGAGTCGGAGGGGGAGATGGCCCACCGCGCGGGCCTGGCCGTCGCCGAACGGCTCGGCACGAAGCCCGTGGTCTTCCCCAGCCACCACGGCGGTTTTCTCGGCGGTGAGTTCGGCATGAAGGGCGACCCGGACGCCTTCGCCGTCACGCTCCGCCAGGTCCTCACCGAGCAGTAGCAGCGGCATCGCGTGTCAGTTGCCATCGAAAATGGCCGCGCCGCAGGCGCCCACGGCCGCCTCATGGTGGGCGTGGTGGGCGTGGTCACGCGACCCTTCGGTCGTCGATGGCGTCGCGGTCCCACTCGATGCCGAGGCCGGGCGCGGCCGGCGGCAGCGCGTGCCCGTCGGCGACCGCGATCTCCCCGCGGGTGATCGCCCGGAGCTGGGGGATGTGCTCCAGGTAGCGGCTGTTGGGCACCGCGCAGCACAGGCTCACGTGCAACTCCATCAGGAAGTGCGGGCAGACCGGCACGTTGTACGTCTCGGCGAGGTGCGCGACCTTGAGCCACGGCGTGATGCCGCCGATGCGCGCCACGTCCACCTGGACGACGCCCGCCGCCCGCCGGTGGAGGTACTCGCGGAACTGCGCCGGCGAGTAGAGCGACTCGCCGACCGCGATGGGAATCGTGGACGCCGCCGCCAGCGCCTCGTGCCCGGCGACGTCGTCGCCCGGCAGCGGCTCCTCGAACCAGTACGGGTCGTACGGCTCGAGGAGCCGGGCCCGCCGGACGGCCTCGGCCGGGGTGAGCGACTGGTTGGCGTCGAGCATGAGGTCGAGGTCCGGCCCGACGGCGGCCCGGACGGCGGCCAGGCGCTCCGCGTCCTCCACCGGCGAGCGGCCGATCTTGAGCTTCACCCCGGGCCAGCCCGCGGCCCGGCTCGCCGTTGCGCCCGCGATCAGCTCCTCGGTGCTCAGGTGCAGCCAGCCGCCCTCGGTGTCGTACAGGGGGATCCGGTCCTTCGCCCCGCCCGCGAGCACCCACAGTGGCTGTCCCGCGTCACGGCACCGCAGGTCCCACAGGGCCGTGTCGACCGCGGCGAGGGCGAGAGAGGTGATCGCGCCGACCGTGGTCGCCCGGGTCGCGGCGAACAGGTCGCGCCACACCGCCTCCACCCGCCGGGCGTCCGCGCCCAGCAGCCGCGGTAAGAGGTAGTCGCGCAGCAGCGCGAGGACCGCCGTGCCGCCGGTGCCGATGGTGTACGAGTAGCCGGTGCCGACGCCGCCGTCGTCGGTCCGGATCTCGACGAAGACGGTCTCCTGCTTGACGAACGACTGGACGGCGTCGGTGCGGACGGTCTCGACCTCGAGGTCGACGAGGTAGGCCTCGGCCTGGGTGATCGCGAGCAAGGGGAGAGCTCCTGGCTGGGCGGGTGGACGCCCATCGTAGATCCTATAGGATTTCAAAACGGAGATATAGTCCGCTCCTCGGTGGGACGTCAAGGCGTAAGGCTGGGAGGATTGCGCTCGATGGCACGGCCGGAACCGATCCGACTCAGGCGGTCCACGCTCGGCGACGACGTGTACGAGACGCTGCGGGCGCTGATCCTCGAGCACAGCATGCGGCCCGGCGACCGGGTCAACATCGACGCGCTGGCCCGTGAGCTCGACGTGTCCCCCACGCCGGTCCGCGAGGCCCTGGCCCGGCTGGAGTCCGACGGGCTGGTACGCAAGAGGCCCCTCGCCGGCTACACCGTGAGCCCCCTCCTCACGCCCGCCGAGTTCACCCAGATGTTCGAGATGCGGCTGCTGCTGGAGTGCGCGGCCGCCCGGTGGGCCGCGGAGCGCGCCACGTCCGAGCAGCGGGAGGCGATCGCCATGGAGGCCGCGACGTCACTGACGCCGGAGGCGGACGACCCCGACGGCCGGGGCTGGCACGCGGCCTTCACCACGCACGACGCCCGGTTCCACGACCTGGTCGCCGAGGCGTCGGGCAACCCGCTGCTGCGCGACGGGCTCGAACGCCTGCACGTCCACCTCCACCTGCACCGCAGGTACTTCCCGTACGCCCACGCGGGCACGACGGTGGAGGAGCACCGGCGGGTCGCCGCCGCCATCGGGGCCGGCCGTCCGGAAGAGGCGGAGGAGGCCATGCGCGCCCATCTCAGCCGCGCGCGCGAGCGGCAGCTGCCGGCGTTCGACTGAACCCGGCCGCGGCCCGAGCCGCAGGCTGGTCAGGGGCGGCCGTCGTACGACTCCTGCGCCGTCGCGACCTGGTCGAGCCTCGCCTCCACCCAGCGGGTCAGCTCCCAGATCCGTTCGGCGGCCTCGCGGCCGAGCGGCGTCAGGGAGTAGTCCACCCGCGGCGGGATCACGGGCTTGGCGTCGCGGTGGACGAACCCGTCGCGCTCCAGCGTCTGCAGGGTCTGCGCGAGCATCTTCTCGCTCACGTCGCCGACCCGCCGGCGCAGCTCGCTGAACCGGTACGACCGCTCCAGCAGGGCGATGAGGACGAGGACCCCCCACCGGCTGGTGACGTGTTCGAGCACGGCCCGGGAGAAGCGGCAGAACCGGTCCACGTCCGGGACCTCGGTCGTCCTTACCTCCATCCCAGTACCTTACTTCAAAGTGGGTACTTACTTCCCGCCAGTAGGGCGCCTAGGGTCGAGCCGCACGGATCCACCCACTGAGGAGAGAAGCACGTCGATGGGCATCGTCATCACCGCCGCGACGGGACGGCTCGGCCGCCTGGTCATCGGGGACCTGCTCGCGTCCGGGGTGCCGGCGGCCGGGATCACGGCCGTCGTGCGCGACAAGGACAAGGCCGCCGACCTGGCGGACCGGGGCGTACGGCTGCACGTGGCCGACTACGACCGGCCGGAGTCGTTCGCGGGCGCCTTCGGGCCGGACGACCGCCTGCTGCTCATCCCCGGAGGGGACCTGGGCAGGCGCGGAGCGCAGCACGCGGGCGTCATCGAGGCCGCCGGGGCGGCGGGCGTGGGCCAGGTGGCCTACCCCGGCGTGTTCGGGGGCCCGAAGGCCGACTTCCTGCTCGCGGCCGACCACAGGGAGACCGAGCAGCTGATTCTCGACTCCGGCCTGCCGTACACCTTCCTGCGCAACAACTGGTACTCCGAGGTCTACGCCGGGGACGTCGGCGACCTCCCCGGCGTCGTGGAGCGCGGGGCCGTCGTCACCAACGCGGCCCCGGGAAGCCGCATCGCCACCGCCGCCCGTGCGGACTACGCCGCCGCCGCGGCCGTCGTCCTCCGCGAGGACGGCCACCTGAACACGGCGTACGAGCTGAGCGGCGACACCGCGTGGACGTTCGAGGAGTTCGCCGAGGAGGTGTCGCGGCAGACCGGCAGGACGGTCGTCCACGTCTCCGTCACCCCGGAGGAGCGCCGTGCGATCCTCGTCGGCGTGGGCCTGCCCGAGCCCGTCGCCGAGGTCTACGTCGACGTCGACCTCGCCATCGGGCGCGGCCTGCTGGCCGGCACGCCGGGTGACCTGTCGCGTCTCATCGGCCGTCCCACCACGCCGATCGCCCGGAGCATCGCCGACGCGCTGGCGTCGTGAACGCCGCCCCGGCAGGGGGTCACATCCGGCCGACGAGGGCGACGATCAGGGCGGCCACCCCGTCCTTGACGACGGAGAGGACGGCGTCCTTGGCGCCGCCGGCGATGGCGCCCGCGAGCGCCCGCAGCCGGTTCGGCTGCGACTCCACGGCGGCGACGACCGCGCCGGGGTCGGCGACGCTCCCGTCCGCGTGGACCACGCCGTCGCGGGTCAGCTGGGCGACGAACGCGCGCAGCTCCTCGACGGCGGCGTCCACCTCGGCCCGCGACACCTCGGCGCCGTGGTTGACGACGAAGCTGTTGTTGCTGCCGCTCTGCGTGTACTGGTCGCGCCCGACCTTGCTCCCGAACACGTGGTCCGGCATCGGCCACCCCTCCTGACGACGTTCACTTGTTGACGGTCATCGAGTTGCCGGCGCCGCCGACCTGGTACTTGTCCCGGCCGACCTTCTCGCCGATCACGAGGTCGCCGTGCACCTGAACCACGCGGTCGTGCGCCGGCGGGTCCTCGATGGCCCGGACGATCTCGCCCTTGATCCGGTGGATCTCGTTCTCGTCCGTCCCCGACAGCGCGGCGTACTGCGTGCCCGCCGTCTCGATCATCAGCGCGTACCGCGACCGCCTGACCAGCAGGCGGTGGAGCAGCACGAGGAGCAGATACGCGATCCTTACCCCGGCGAGGACGGCGGCCCCGGCGGCGACCTGCCGGGAAAGGTCGTCGAGGTCGACGCCGGTGTCCAGGCCGAGACGGGGGACGAGTCCCGCAGCCGCGACGACAACCGCGGCCAGCAGCAAAGTCACGGCTATCTGCCGGAGCGGGTAGAGCGTCGCGAGCCGGCCGCCCCAGACCAGGCGGAGGCTCTGCACCCGCGAGATGTTCGCCAGCGGGTAGACCTCGTGCCCGATCTGGACGGTCCGCCTGCTGATGCGGATCTCTCCGACCCGTTCCCTGCCCATCTCGTCCCCACCTCCGGCCGTCGCGTGGACGGCGGCCCGTGCGCCATCGACGCCTCGATGGTGGGACGGGAAGGGCCCGGACGTGGAGAGTACCCCCCTACTCACATCATGGCGGCGGCGAGCGACCAGAGGCGGTCGGCGTTGGCCGGGTCGAGGGCGAAGGGGGCGACGCCGCCGCCGAACAGGGGCGGCGCCTCCCGCCTCACCTCGGCCTCGGCGCAGTCCTCGAAGTAGCGGCCGCCCACCCCGGCCAGCAGCGGCGAGGCGGCGGCGAGCACCGAGGTCGCGGCGCCCTGGGCCGGGGTCTTGCGGCGCTCGGGAGGGGTGCGCAGGCCGCCGGTGTGCCGCTGGAGGCCGGTGGCGATGGCCCCGGGATGCACCGCGTTGGCCAGCACGCCGTCGTCCGCCCACCGCCGGGTGACCGCCACCGCCAGGAGCACGCAGGCCGTCTTCGACTCCGCGTACGCCGGAAGGGGAGCGTACGGCCGGAACCGGTAGTCGAGGTCGTCGAACACCGGAGGCCCGAACAGGTGGGCGTTCGAGCTGAGCGAGACGACCCGGGCGCCGCCCGCCGCGGCGAGGGCCCGGTGGAGGCCGACGGTCAGCGCGTAGTGCCCGAGGACGTTCACGGCGAACTGCATCTCCCGCCCCTCCGGCGTGCGGGTGAGCTCCGGCAGCGCCATGATCCCGGCGTTGTTGACGAGGATGTGCAGCGGCCCGTCCCAGTCCTCGGCGAACCGGCGGACCGAGCCGAGGTCGGCCAGATCGAGGACGGCGGCGCGCACGTCCCGGTTTCCGGTGGACTCCGCGATGCCGGCCGCGGTCCGCCCGCCCGCCTCCCGGTCGCGTACGGCGAGCACGACGGCGGCCCCGGCGGCGGCGAGGGCGCGGGCCGTCTCGGTCCCCACGCCGGAAGAGGCTCCGGTGACCACGGCCCGGGCCCCGGTGAGGTCCACGCCGGCGAGGACCTCGTCGGCGGTCGAGCTGAATCCGAACGGTGTCGTCAGGGTCTGTGTCATGGCGTCCACCCTGGACACTTCCGTGACGCGGAGTAAGTCCCCGCCGACACTGGTAGTCGCTGGGACAGGATCCACCGGCGGCCCGCGCCTACCCTGAAGCCATGGCGACCAGCAGCACCCTCGGCGACTACCTGCGCGTGCGCCGCGAGCGCCTGCGTCCGGAGGACGTCGGCCTGCCCTCGGGAGGCCGGCGACGGGTCCCGGGCCTGCGGCGAGAGGAGGTCGCGTTCCTCGCGGGGATCAGCGTGGAGTACTACCTGCGCCTGGAGCAGGGCCGCGACCACAACCCGTCCGACCAGGTCCTGGAGAGCATCGCACGCGCCATGCGCCTCGACGGCGACGCGGTCGCCTACCTCCGTGAGCTGGCCCGTCCCGCCCGGCCCGCCGCACGCAGGCCGTCCCGGCCCGAGCGGGTCAGCGCGAGCGTGCGGAGCCTGATCGCCAATTGGACGACGACGCCGGCCCTCGTCCACGGCCGGTACATGACGACGCTGGCCGCGAACCCGCTGGCCGTCGCGCTCAGCCCGTTCTTCGCGCCCGGCGTGAACACGCTGCGCGCCGCGTTCCTCGAACCGGAGATGCGGGTCTTCTACCGGGACTGGGACGAGATGACGGCCAAGGCGGTCGCCTACCTGCGGTCGGTCACGGGGTCGCTCGCCGGCGACCCGCGCTTCCTCGAGCTGGTCGGCGAGCTCAGCCTGGGCAGCGACCGTTTCCGCACCCTGTGGGCCCGGCACGACGTCCGGCAGAAGACGAGCGGCCTGACTTGCCTGCTCCACCCCCAGGTCGGCCCGCTCGACCTGCGCTACGAGAAGCTCGCGCTCCCCGGCGCCCCGGGGCAGATGCTCGTGACGTACCACGCCGAGCCGGGCTCGGCCTCGTACGAGCGGCTGCACCTGCTCGGGCACCTGGCCGCCCCGCCCGCTCCGGCCCGGCCGTCCTCGCCGGCCGCCACCCGCCCCTGACGGCCCGGGCCGCCGCGTCAGGAGCAGGCCGACGGGCTGCGCTCCGGCGGGGACGCCTGGTCAGGAGCAGGCCGACGGGCTGCCCTCCGGCCGGCACGCCGTCCCCCGGTGAGGGCGAGGTCGCCGGCCGCCGCCAGGACGGCCACCCCGAACAGCGCGGCCGTGAGCAGCAGCAGAGCATTGCCGCCCAGCCCCGCCGCCGCCCCCGCCGTGGCCGACCCGACCGAGGCGAGCGCCACTTTCAGCCCCGCGCTTGTAACGAAGACCTGCGCCCGCGCGCCGGGCGGCGCGTACGCCTGACGGGCGGCGAGGGTGGCCGTGAAGGAGACCGCGTTGGCCGCGCCGATCGCGGCGAACCCGGCGAGCGCCAGGGGATAGGCCGGCGCGAGCGCGCACAGGGCGGTGGCGGCCGCCGTCACCGCGAACAGCCGCAGCGCCAGCGTCTCGGGCTCCCCCCTGAGCGGGAAGACGGTCACGACCAGCGATCCGGCGAGGCTGCCCAGCCCGGCCGCCACCGTCAGCGTCGCGGCGGCGCCCGGCCGGTGTGTCAGGTGGGGCGCGAGCACGGCGGCGATGACGGGGAGGGCGCCGATCTGCGGCGCGCTGAGCAGGGTCAGCAGCGTCACCCGGCGCAGCGGCCCGATCCGGGCCATCACCGCCATCCCGGCCAGCACGCCCGGGGTCTCCTCCTCGGCCGGCCGTCCACGGCCGTCGTGCGGCAGCGTCCACGTCAGCAGGGCGGCCGCCGCGGCCGCGCAGCTGAGGCCGAGCAGGGCGGGCAGCGGGCCGAGCAGCCCGGCGAACGCGGCCACTACGCCCGGCCCGGCCGTACCGGCGATGCCGTACGTCAGGGAGTCCCAGCCCTGGGCCCGGCGCTGCTCGCGCACGCTGGGGCCCACGATGCCGCCGAGCCTGCTGCTCAGGCCGCCCGTCAGCAGGGGGCCGCACGCTCCCGCGACGGCCACCAGTGCCACGGCGGTGACGAGCGGAGCCCGGCCGAGGGCCAGCGACCCGGCGGCCAGTCCGGCGCCGTAGAGGACGTACGCCACGGCCAGGATGCGGCGGCTGTCACGGGACCGGTCGAGCCGGTGGGCCGCCCACGGCCCGATGAGGTGCGGCGCGCTCAGCGCCGCCGCCAGCAGGCCGCCGGTCGCGGCGGCGTCGCGCAGGCGCAGCGCCGGGTCGAGCGCGAGCAGGACCAGCCCCACGGCCGCGCCCCCGTCCGCCGTACGGACGAGCACCGCCGCCGCCAGGTAGCGGACGATCCCCGGCACGCCCCGCCGCTCGGCGCGGTCCCGGCGCGGCTCCGGCGGTTCGCGACGCCCGTCCGCGCGGTCCTGGCCGGGTTCCGGTGCGTCCTGCCGCGTGGCCCCGTCCTGGCGCGGTTCCGGCGATCCGCGCCGCGCCTTCGCCCGGTCCGCCGGGAAGCCCGGCACCCTTCGCGGTCCCTCTGCCGTCACCGTCGCCCCCGATCCGCCCGCATCCCGCGAGCGATCCAACCCTTTCAGACGGTCTCGTCACCGGTCTAGGGGGTTACTGCCCCCCGCTCCGCGCTTCATGACCATCGGCGCGACCGGTCGGCGCAGCGGGAGGAGCGTGGGCGGTATGTCCCGATATGGACGGGTACGCCACTCGCATGATGAAAGGCACCGTCGTCGAGGGGCTGGTCGCCGGCCTGACGGGCGCCGCCGTGATGACCCTGGGCGAGAAGATCGAGCAGCGGTTCACCGGCCGGCCCGACTCGAAGGTGCCGGGCCGTACACTCCAGCGCCTGCTGCGCGTGTGCGAGGTGTCCCCGCGCTGGGGACGCGTGCTCAACGTCGCCATGCACGCCGGGCAGGGGGCGCTGATGGGCGTGCTGCGGGCCGCGATGGCGCACGCGGGGCTGCGCGGCCCGTGGGCCTCGGCCATGTTCACCGCCGTCCGGCTGACGAACGACCAGCTCCTGGAGAACGCGACCGGGGTCGGCGCGCCGCCCTGGACCTGGCCTCGCGACGAGCTGGCCGCCGACGTGCTGCACAAGACCGTGTACGGCATGGCCACCGGTGTGGTGGCCGACGCCCTGGCCGCCCGCAGTGGACCCGGACCCGGCCGCCGCCACGCGGCCGTACAGCCGGGACGCCACCACGACGTCGGGCCGGTGGGCACCGGCTGGTTCCCGTCGCGGGATCCGGACCGCCAGGGGGAGGTCGGCGCCCGGGGCCGGTCCTGACGGGCGCACGCCCCGCGCGTCCTCGGACGCCTCTGGCGGGTCGCGCGGCGGAACCGCCCCGCCGGGCCCCAGGGGACACATAATGAAAGGCGATGAACACGGGGAGTGACGACGGGGTCGACGTCAGCGTGATAGTGCCGGCGTACAACTGCCGCGCGCACCTCGACCGGTGCCTCACCTCCCTGCTCGTGCAGCGGGTCAGCAAGCAGATCATCATCGTGGACGGCGGCTCGCCGGACGGCACGAGGGCGCTCCTCGATCTTTACGCGGCCCACCACCCCCGGATGATCACGGTGGTCCGCGAGCCGCACCCGAGCACGCCGGGCGCCGCCCGCAACCGGGGCCTCGACCTCGCGACCGGCCGCTACGCCTTCTTCTGCGACGCCGACGACCACCTCGGCCACGACGCGTTATGGCGGATGGTGGCCGCGGGCGACCGCAACGAGTCCGACATCGTCCTCGGCCGGGTCGTCGGCGACCCCGAGCGCGTCCCGGCGTCCGTCTACCGGGAGAGCGCCGAACGCGTGCCGTTACGCGGCAGCCGCGTCTACGACGACCTGTCCTGCTTCAAGCTCTTCCGCCGTGCGACCCTGCTGCGGCACGGCATCCGGTTCGACGAGGGCCTTCGCCTGGGCGCCGACATGGCCTTCGCGGTCCACGCCTACTGCCACGCGCGGGTCATCTCCGTCGTGGCCGACCACGACTGCTACCACGTCAGCCGCCGCCGCGACGGCGACGCCCTCCCCGGGCCGCCGGCCGGCCGCGACCCGCTCGCCTGGCTGCGCACGGTCCGCGTCCCCATCGAGCTCATGGCCCGCCACGTGCCGGCGGGCCCGCTGCGCGACCACCTGCTCCTGCGCCACTTCCGCCGGGACGTCTTCCCCCAGCTCGGCGCGCCCTTCCTCACGGCGGGGGAGGCCGACCGGGAGAAGATCGCGGTCGAGGTCGCCGACATCTGCGCCCAGTGGCTCACCGCCGGCGTGCGCGACCTCCTGGAGGCCGCCGACCGCGCCCGCGCCGCGTCGCTCGACGACCTCGGCCACCTCGTACGGCTGGCCCGCGTCGGGACGGCGACGCTGCGCCACCGCCTGACGGGGCTGGAATGGGACGGCGACCGGCTCACGATCTCCGGGAGCGTCTCGCTCGCCGGGATGCGCGGCGAGCCGGGGCTGGTGCTGCGGGAGCGGACGTCCCGGGAGGAGCGCACGCCCCCGGTGACCCGGGTGGCCGACCTGTTCAGCGGCACGGTCGAGGCGTCCGCGCTCCCGCCCGGCGTCTGGGACGTCCACGCGGCCGTCGACTGCGGGGGCGCCCGCCGGCTGGTGCGCCTCGGCCCGGCCAGGGACGCGTCCGTCGCGGTCCCCGATCCGCGCTTCACGGGCGGGGTGGTCGTGGTGCCCTTCCTCACCCGGACGGGCGGCCACCTCGGGATCGACGTCGGCGGCCACGCCGTCCGGGTGCCCGGCGCCGTACGGCTCACCGCGACGGCCTGGCGCGGCAGGCGACTGCGGATCGAGGGGGAGGTCCGCGTCGGCCGGGCCCCGGCGGCCTCCGCCGTACGGCATCTCGTGTGGCGGGAGCGCGCGTCGGGCGAGGAGCGGCGGGAGGCGGTCGAGGCCGCCGGGCCTCAGGGGTTCGCCGCGGAGACGGGCGGCTTCCGTCCCGGGACCTGGGACGCCTACCTGGAGCTGGACGTGGGCGGCCCGCCCGCCCGGTTCCCCGTGAAGGTCGGCGGCCCCGACGCGCTCGACCGCCCGCTGCGCTGGTGGCGGGGGCCCGTGCAGTGGACGGCGCGGCCGTACGCGACGGCCGTGAACCGCAGGCTGAGCGTGTCGGTGCGGCTCGCGACTCCGCTCACCGTCGTGCGGCGCATGCTGCGCGCCCTGCGGCGCGGCTGAGCCGCCCCCCGGCCCGCCAAGCGGCCCATCAAGCCGAGCCGCCCCCCGGCCCGCGAAGCGGAGCCGCCCGGCGCGCCAAGCCGAGCCGCCCCCGGCCCGCCATGCGGCGCTTCAGCGTGCCGCGGCCGAGCCGTCCGGCGGCCTGTGGCCTGGGGCCGCCGCACGGCTCGCCGCCTCTCGCTCGCCCGGGCGTGATCCGCAAGTAAAGTGGGCCTGGCTGAGGAGGTTCACCGATGAAGCTGCGGCTCGCGCGCCAATCGCTCTCCAACGCCGTCGTCGTGGCCGTCGAGGGCGAGCTCGACCTCTTCACGGCGCCGTTCCTGCGGGACGAGGTGCGTGAGGCCATCAAGAGCGACGGCCCCACGCTCGTGCTCGACCTGGCCGCCCTGTCGTTCATGGACTCCAGCGGCCTCAGCGTGCTCATCGAGGCGTGGCGGCTGGCCACCAGCCAGGGCGGGGTGGTGTGCCTGGCGTCGCCGCAGCCCCCGGTCGCCCGCATCCTGAAGACCACCGGGCTCGACCGGCGCATCAAGGTCTACCCCGATGTCGATACCGCGATTTTGCGTCACCCCGAGTAGAACTTCATTCGGTTGGCGCGTTAAGGTCCCGCTATGGATCTGAACGGAGCAGCAGCAATCATCTCGGGCGGCGCCAGCGGCCTCGGCGAGGCGACGGCCCGCGAGCTGGCCCGCATCGGCGCGACCGTGGTCATCGCCGACCTCAACGCCGAGCGCGGCAAGGCGCTGGCCGACGAGCTCGGTGGCGTGTTCGCGCAGACCGACGTGTCCGACGAGGGCTCGGTCCAGGCCGCCGTGGACGCCGCGGTCGCCACCAGCAGGCCGTTGCGCGCCGTGATCAACAGCGCGGGCATCGGCTGGGCCTCCCGGACGGTGGGCCGCGACGGCTCGCCGCACGACCTCGCGTCGTACCGCAAGGTGATCGACGTCAACCTGATCGGCACGTTCAACCTCATGCGCATCGGTGCGGCGGCCATGGCGAAGACCGAGCCGGCCGACGCCGACGGCGCCCGCGGCGTGGTGATCAACACGGCCTCGGTCGCCGGCATCGAGGGCCAGACCGGCCAGGTGGCCTACTCCGCCTCCAAGGGCGGCATCATCGGCATGACCCTGCCCGCGGCCCGCGACCTGGCCGCGATCGGCGTGCGGGTGCTGACCATCGCCCCCGGCATCATCGACACGCCGATCTACGGGAGCGGGCCGGAGGCCGAGGCGTTCAAGGCCAAGCTGTCCGCGCCGGTGCCGTTCCCCAAGCGCATGGGCCGGGCGTCGGAGTTCGCCCACCTCGTGCGCTCGCTCGTCGAGAACGACTACATGAACGGCGAGGTCATCCGCTTCGACGGCGGCATCCGCTTCCAGCCCAAGTGACCGCAGGGGAGATCAGGTGTCCGACGCTGCCGAGGCGGAAGAAGTACTCGTAGAGGTGGACGGCGGGGTCGCCGTCATCACGATCAACCGGCCCAGGGCCAGGAACGCCGTGAACGGCGCCGTGGCGCGCGGCATAGCCGCCGCCCTGGACGACCTGGACGAGCGGAGCGACGTGTCCGCCATCGTCCTCACGGGGGCGGGCGGCACGTTCTCCGCCGGCATGGACCTCAAGGGCTTCCTCACGGGCGACCTGCCCGTGGTGGAGGGCCGGGGGTTCGGCGGGCTCGTCGAGGCGCCGCCGCGCAAGCCGCTGCTCGCCGCCGTCGAGGGGTACGCGCTGGCCGGCGGGTTCGAGCTGGCCCTCGCGTGCGACATCGTCGTCGCGTCCGAAGAGGCCAGATTCGGCCTGCCGGAGCCCAAGCGCGGCCTGGTCGCGGGCGCCGGCGGCGTGATGCGGCTGCCGCGCCGCATCCCGTACCACATCGCGATGGAGATCGCGCTGACCGGCGACCACTACCCGGCGTCCCGGCTGTACGAGCTGGGGCTCGTCAACCGGGTCACCCCCGCTGGCGGCGCACTGGAGGGCGCGCTCGGGCTGGCCCGGACGATCGCCGCGAACGCGCCGCTGGCGCTGGCCGCCACCAAGCGCGTGATGATCGAGTCGGCCGACTGGTCGCGGGACGAGATGTTCAGGAAGCAGGGCGAGATCGTCAACCCGGTGTTCGGCTCCAAGGACGCCATGGAGGGCGCCGCCGCCTTCGCCGAGAAGCGGGCGCCCGTCTGGAAGGGCGAGTGACGCCTCCGCTGGAGGACGACGCCCGGGGCTCGCGAGTCCCGGGCGTTTCCATACATAAGGCTGTGCTTACGGGGCAGATCGCTCGTTCGTGAGCGGGACTGCGTACCTTAAGGCCATGAGTGATTCCGGGACCGGACTTCCTCCATCCGGCCGGTCGATGAAGGACCGTACAGCGAGGCTCGTCAGCGGCGCCCTCGGCAGCGCGATCCTCATGATCGCCCTCGTGGGCGTGATGTGGGCGGTCGAGGTGGTCGACTACGTCGAGGATGGCCGGCTCGACCGGTACGGCATCGTGGCCCACGAGCCGGATGGGCTGACCGGAATCGTCTTCGCCCCGTTCCTGCACGCGGGGTTCGGCCATCTCATGGCCAACTCGCTGCCGCTGCTGATCCTGGGCTTCGTGGCGGCGATCCGGGGGATCGGCCGGTTCCTCGCCGCGAGCCTCGTGATCATCGTGGTGAGCGGGCTGGGCGTGTGGTTCACCAGCCCGCCGAACACGCTGACGATCGGCGCAAGCGGCCTCGTGTTCGGATATTTCGGCTATGTCGTGGCCCGGGGGCTCTTCGACCGCCGGGCCCTCGACATCGTCCTCGGCGTCGTCGTCGCCGTGCTGTACTACTCGATCCTGTGGGGCGCCCTGCCGTCCCAGCCGGGCATCTCCTGGCAGGGCCACCTCTTCGGGCTGATCGGCGGTGTCCTCGCCGCCTGGCTGCTGCGCCGCCGCGCCTCCTGACTGACGGGCGCGGCGGCGGCGAACGGCGGTGCCTAGAGCCGCTCGACCACGTGGTCGACGCAGGCGGTCAGCGCCTCGATGTCGGCCGGGTCGATCGCGGGGAACATCGCGATGCGCAGCTGGTTGCGGCCGAGCTTGCGGTACGGCTCGGTGTCCACGATGCCGTTGGCCCGCAGCACCTTGGCCACGGCCGCGGCGTCGACCGAGTCGTCGAAGTCGATCGTCCCGACGACGTTGGAGCGCTGCGCGGGGTCGGCCACGAACGGGGTCGTGTACGACGTCTTCTCGGCCCAGGTGTAGAGCCGGGAGGCCGAGTCGGCCGACCGGGCCGTGGTCCAGGCGAGGCCGCCCTGGGAGTTCATCCAGTCGATCTGGTCGGCCAGCAGGAACAGCGTGGCGACGGCCGGCGTGTTGTAGGTCTGGTCCTTCGACGAGTTGTCGATGGCGGTCGGCAGGCTGAAGAACTCGGGCACGAAGCGCCCGCTCGCCTCGATCTCCGACACCCGGTCGAGGGCCTTGGGCGAGAACAGCGCGATCCACAGGCCGCCGTCCGAGGCGAAGCTCTTCTGCGGGGCGAAGTAGTAGACGTCGAACTGCTCGGCCGACACGGGCAGGCCGCCCGCGCCGCTGGTCGCGTCGACGAGGACCAGCGACTCGTCGTCCACGACGCGCTCGATCGGCATGGCGACGCCGGTCGAGGTCTCGTTGTGGGTGAGCGCGTAGACGTCCACGCCCTCCTCGGCGCGGGCCAGGGGGTGGCTGCCGACCTCCGACTTGATCACGGTCGGCTCGGCCAGCCAGGGGGCCTTGGCGGCCACCGCGGCGAACTTCGAGGAGAACTCGCCGAAGTGGAGGTGCTGCGACTTCTCCCGGATGAGCCCGAAGGAGGCGATGTCCCAGAAGGCCGTCGTGCCGCCGTTGCCGAGGACGACCTGGTAGCCCTCGGGGAGGGAGAAGAGCTCGGCGAGGCCCGCGCGGACCCGGCCGACCAGGTTCTTGACGGGCTTCTGGCGGTGGGACGTGCCCATGACGCTCGCTCCGGCCTCGGCGAGAGCGGCGAGCTGCTCGGGACGTACCTTCGAGGGCCCGCAGCCGAAGCGGCCGTCGGCGGGCTTGATGTCAGCGGGAATCACGATGTCAGCCACGTGGTCCAGCGTAGTGAGCCCGGGCCGTGGTCCCGACGCGGGTCCGGATTCTGAGACCCACGTCTCACCGCGTCGTCGGGGGCATGCCGGACGCCGGGCCGTGAGAAGGACATGTCGCCGGCACGCGAAGGGCCCGCGGTCCCGGGGATCGCGGGCCCTCTCGGGGCGGTTCAGATCCTGCCGACGACCTCGGTGGCGCCGGGGACCTCGTTGATCGAGCGCTGCTTCGGGCCCACGTAGTCGGCGCTGGGGCGGACCAGCCTGCCCGTGCGCTTCTGCTCCAGGATGTGGGCGGCCCACCCGGCCGTGCGGGCGCAGGTGAACATCGAGGTGAACATGTGCGAGGGAACCTCGGCGAAGTCGAGGATCACCGCGGCCCAGTACTCCACGTTGGTCGCCAGGACGCGGTCCGGCTTGCGGGCGTGCAGCTCCTCCAGCGCGGCGGTCTCCAGCGCGGCGGCGACCTCGTAGCGCGGCGCGCCCAGCTCCTTCGCCGTACGGCGCAGGACGCGGGCCCGCGGGTCCTCCGCGCGGTAGACGCGGTGGCCGAAGCCCATGAGCCGCTGGCCCTTGTCGAGCTCGCTCTGGACGTACTTGCGGGCGTCGCCCATCTGCTCGACGCCCTCGATCATGTGCAGGACGCGGGCCGGGGCGCCGCCGTGCAGCGGGCCGGACATCGCGCCCACCGCGCCCGACAGGGCGGCGGCCACGTCGGCGCCGGTGGAGGCGATGACGCGGGCGGTGAACGTGGAGGCGTTCATGCCGTGCTCGGCCGCCGAGGTCCAGTAGGCGTCGATGGCCTTGACATGGCGCGGGTCGGGCTCGCCACGCCAGCGGATCATGAAGCGCTCGACGATGCTCTCGGCCTCGTCGACCCGCTTCTGCGGGACCATGGGCAGGCCGAGGCCGCGGGCCGACTGCGCCACGAACGACAGCGCGGTGACCGAGGCGCGGGCGAGGTCGTCGCGGGCCTGGTCGTCGTCGATGTCGAGCAGCGGGCGGAAGCCGAAGGCGGGCGCCAGCATGGCCAGCGCGCTCTGCACGTCTACGCGGATGTCGCCGGAATGGACGGGAACGGGGTACGGCTCCGCCGGGGGAAGGCCCGGCTGGAACGTGTTGTCGACGAGCAGGCCCCAGACATGTCCATAGGAGACGTTGCCCACGAGCTCTTCGATGTCGACGCCCCGGTACCGCAGGGCGCCCCCTTCTTTGTCCGGTTCCGCGATCTCGGTCTCGAACGCGACCACGCCTTCGAGCCCGGGTTTGAAGTCGGACATTCTCGGCCGCCTCCCTCTCTTGTGAAGTCCAGAGCCTTGATGTCGAGATACCGGCGGGTCAATTTAACCCTCAGCGCGGCACTGTTGTGCCCCCGGCCCTCCCCCACGCCGTTCTCCCTGGTAGGGGGTAACGCGCGGGACATCAACCGAGCGCGCAAGAATACCGTTCCGTGGACAGCGCTTCGCAACTCCCCGGGCTCCGCCACAGTTACGAGGGCGAGCCCCTGCTCGAGTCCGGCATGGCCGACGACCCGATGGAGCAGTTCGCCGTCTGGTTCGGCGACGCGGTGGCCGCGGGCCTGCCGGAACCCAACGCGATGATCGTGGCCACCAGCTCCGCGGGCGGCCGCCCCTCCGCCCGCACCGTCCTCCTCAAGGGCTTCGACGAGCGCGGGTTCGTCTTCTTCACCAACTACGAGTCTCGCAAGGGCCGCGACCTCGCCGAGAACCCACGTGCCTGTCTGCTGTTCCCCTGGCATCCGATCCGGCGCCAGGTCCGCGTCGAGGGCCGGGTGGTCCGGCTCCCGCGCGAGGACAGCGCCGCCTACTTCCATTCCCGCCCGTACGGCTCCCGCATCGCGGCGTGGGCCTCCCGGCAGTCGGCCGTGGTCGCCTCGCGGGAGGAGCTCGACCGGAGGTACGAGGAGCTCGCCAGGCGCTGGCCGCAGGACCCGCCGCTGCCGGACTTCTGGGGAGGCTTCCGGGTCATGCCGTCCGAGGTCGAGTTCTGGCAGGGGCAGACCGACCGCATGCACGACCGGCTGCGCTACCGCCTGACGGGAGGCTCGTGGGTGCGCGAGCGGCTCGCGCCCTGAGACCGGCGGCCCCGAGGGCCCGCGTGTACGCACGTCACCGGTCAGGGCAGCGCCGCGGCGACCCTGATGTCCGCCAGGAAGCCGTCGTAGGCCGCGTCCCTGTCCGGCGCGCGCAGGATGGCGGACGGGTGGATGGTCGCCACGTAGTACGCGCCGTCGCGGCGGGGGACCGGCTCCCCCCGGTGCCGGGTGACCCGGAAGGACGGCCCGAGCAGCGCCCGGGCGGCCGTGGCGCCCAGCACCACCGTCACGAGCGGGTCCACCAGCCGCATCTCGGCCTCCAGCCAGGGGCGGCAGGCGTCGATCTCGGCCGCGTTCGGCTTCTGGTGGATGCGCCGCTTGCCGCGTGGCTCGAACTTGAAGTGCTTGACCGCGTTCGTCACGTAGACCCTTTCGCGGTCGATCCCCGCCTCTTCGAGCGCCTTGTCCAGCATGTGACCGGCCGGACCGACGAACGGGGTCCCCCGCCGGTCCTCCTGGTCGCCGGGCTGCTCGCCGACGAGCATGAAGGTGGCGTCGGGGACGCCGTCGCCGAACACGGTCTGGGTGGCGTTCCGGTAGAGGTCGCACCCCTCGCAGTGCCGGGCGGCCTCACGGAGCGCGGGCAGGCTGACTTCGCCAGGAAGGAATCGTTCGGCTCCGATGTTTCCCATCCTGGGTCGCTTCCCCAATAAGGTCACCTGCGAACGCGGGGGAGGTCGTAGCATCGATTTACAAGGACTGGAGGAGCCTTGACCGCACACGGCCTGATCGACACGACGGAGATGTATCTCCGTACGATCTTCGAACTCGAAGAGGAAGGCATCGTGCCTCTGCGCGCCCGCATCGCGGAGCGCCTGCAGCAGAGCGGTCCGACGGTCAGCCAGACGGTGGCACGTATGGAGCGCGACGGCCTCGTCAAGGTGCAGGGGGACAGGCATCTCAGCATGACCGAGCGCGGCCGCACGCTGGCCATCCGCGTCATGCGCAAGCACCGCCTGGCGGAGTGCCTCCTCACCCAGGTCATCGGCATGCCGTGGGAAGAGGTCCACATCGAGGCGTGCCGGTGGGAGCACGTGATGTCGGAGTCGGTGGAGAGCCGGCTCGTGAACCTTCTCGACAATCCCCGGTTCTGCCCGCACGGCAACCCGATCCCCGGTCTTGACGAGCTCGGGGTGGCCCAGTCCGGATTCTCCGCAGATGAGATGGTGTCTCCCATGGCGAACCTCGCCGGTGCGGCGGAGACCCCGGTTGTAGTGCGCCGAATCAGCGAACAAGTGCAAAGCGACCCCGCCGTGATGCTTAAACTCAAGCAAGTTGGGATACAACCCGGACGCGAGGTGACGCTCGCGGCGAGCGACGACGGTGTGCGGGTGACGGGTGATGGTGAGGCGGGCAGCACGGCCGTGGATCTTCCGCGCGACGTCGCCGCTCACGTTTTCGTCACCAGACGATGACGGAAAGAGTTGTGCCTGGTTGAATCCCATAGGGAGTCCCTCATTTCTCGCGACCCAGCCCTTGCAGGAGCGCCCGTGCCCGGCATAGCGAAAGCACCCCGTCGAGGGGTGGTCGTGGGATGAGACGCTGGGGAGACCTGTCACAGGACACCGACGACCACCTCACCGCCGGCTCCGTCCTCGATCACGCCGAGATGGCCGTGGTCGTCACCGACCGCTTCAGCAACGTCCTCTACTGGAACCCGTTCGCCGAGCAGCTGTTCGGCCGGGTCGGCGCCCCCACCGGCAAGGAGTCCCTGCTCTCGCTGGGGATCATGGAGAAGGACCACCCTCTCGCCGTCGACCTCGCCAAGCACGTGCTGCGGGGCGGGGTGTGGGAGGGCACCTTCGACGTGGTCCGCGGCGACGGCACGATGATCTACGTGCGCGCCCAGGCCGTCCCGCTGCGCCACCCGTCCGGCTCCGTCACCGGCATCGTGATCACCGCGCGCGAGGCGATGCGCAGCAACGAGCGCGAGAAGGACCGCTTCGGCCTGCTGGAGCGCATCGGCGAGCGGCTCGCCGGCTCGCTGTACGTCGAGGAGACCCTCAACCGCGTCGCCGAGATGCTGGTCCCCCAGTTCGCCGACCACTGCTTCATCGAGCTCGTCGAGGGCGACCGGCTGATCCGCAAGGTGTCGACGCACGTCCACGGCTGGACGCCGCCACCGGACAGCTGGCAGCCGGTGGGCGGCGAGATCCGGTACCCGCCCGGCCACTACGCCGACATTGCCATCCGCCGCCAGGAGACGATCCTCGTCGAGGACTTCTCGCAGGTCAGCTACCCCGCCCCGAGCGAGGGCGCGGCCCGCGTGTGCGGGGAGATCGGGATGACCTCGGCGATCGTCGCGCCGCTGTGCGTGCGCGGGGAGACGCTCGGGCTGATGTATCTCGGCATGTCCAACCTGACCGACCGGCGCTCGCCCCACTACGACACCTTCGACCGCGACTTCGTGGGCGCCATCGCAACCCGGGTAGCGCTCGCCGTCGACAACGCGCTGCTCTTCGAGGAGGAGCGCCACACGGCCGAGTCGTTCCAGAAGAACCTGCTCCCGCGTCAGCCGCTGCCCTCGCTCGACGGCCTGGAGATCGCCGTCCGCTACTACCCGGCCGCCCCGCTCGCCTCCCACGGGCAGGGCATCCAGACCCAGGTCGGCGGCGACTGGTACGACGTGATCCCGCTGTCGGCCGGCCGCGTCGGCATCGTGATCGGGGACGTCGAGGGCCGCGGGGCCAAGGCGGCGGCGGTCATGGGCCAGCTCAGGGCCGCGTTGCGGGCCTTCGCCCAGGACGACAAGCCACCCGCCGACATCCTCGCCCGCCTGGACGAGTGGACCAGGATCGTCGCCGCGCCGGAACACGACGACTTCGGCGCCGACATCACCAATCCGCCGATCGTCACCTGCCAGTACATGGTGTACGACGCGTGGTCGCGCCAGCTGTCGTTCGCCAACGCCGGTCACGCCCCGCCGCTGCTGATCGTCGACGGCAACGTGACGGAGCTCGACATCACCGAGGTCGGCCAGCCGCTCGGGGTGCGCGCCAAGGGCGTCCACGCCGACCTGGTCTACAAGGAGGAGACGCGGACGCTGCCGCCCGGCGCGACGCTGCTCCTCTACACCGACGGCCTGGTCGACCGGCGGCCGCCGCGCGACGCCGAGGGCGCCCCGCCCAGCGACGACGAGACGCTCGGGGTGCTGTTCGAGAAGCTCGCCAAGGTCTCCAACGAGCCCGTCGAGCGGATCGCCGACATGGCGACCGTCGCCGTCCCGGGCGAGATCGACGACGACATGGCGATCCTCGTGGTCAGGTCCGCCGGCAGCGAGCTGGAGGTCGAGGAGCGCACGTTCCCGGCGCAGCCGATCATGGTGAGCGAGGCGCGCCGCATGGCGGCGGAGGCGTTCGCGGCATGGCGGGTCCCCGAGGAGCGCGCCGAGCTGGCCTGCCTGCTGGTCTCCGAGGTCGTGACCAACGTGGTCCTGCACGCGGCGAGCGCCAGCGTCCCCCGGCGGGAGCTGGTCTTCGACGGCCCGCCGCTGCCGTTCGACGAGTCGTGGGACGTGCCGGGGTTCGAAGAGGAGATCGCCGGAGACAAGGAGTTCATGCTCCGGCTGCGCCGCGGCGGGGAGTCCATCTGGGTCGAGGTCTTCGACCAGGACCTGCGGCTGCCCCGCATCCGCAGCGCCGGCGAGAACGACGAGGGCGGCCGCGGCCTCTACCTGGTCGACCAGCTGGCCCGGCGCTGGGGCTCGCGGCCGACGCGCGAGGGCAAGGCCGTCTGGTTCGAGATCCCCATCGGCGGCCGCTGACCGGCGGTCGTTCCTCGCGGCGGGCGAGAAGGCGGCACTGGCCTCCCGCACGCCCCCGGCCGGTCCCGGACCGCGTGGAGCACCGGCGAGCCGCCCTGACCGCCCCTGGCAGCCCAAGGCGTGTCCATGGGCGCGGACGCTGGCCGGTGCGGCCGTTCGGTGCTTGACTCGCAGGTATGGAGCTCGCCTACGACCGCCGGGGCAGCGGGCCGCCGCTCGTCCTGCTGCACGGCATCGGCCACCACCGGCAGGGCTGGCTGCCGGTGCTGGACCTGCTCGCCGAGCGGCACGACGTCATCGCGGTCGACCTGCCGGGCTTCGGCGAGTCCCCGCCGCTGCCGGCCGGCATCCCGTACACGCCGGAGACGCTCGGCGGCGCGGTCGAGGAGTTCTGGCGGGGGCTCGGCGTCGACGCCCCGCACGTCGCGGGCAACTCGCTCGGCGGCTACATCGCGCTCGACCTGGCGTCGGGCGGGACCGTCCGCTCGGCCGTCGCCCTCTCGCCGGCCGGGTTCTGGTCCCGGCCTGAGCACCTGTACGCGCGCATGGTGCTGCGCGTGCTGCGGGCGACCGCCGGCGCCGGGCGAGGCGGACTGGCCGCGGCGCTGACCTCGACTCCGTGGGGCAAGGCGGCCGCCATGGGCCTGCTGGTCGCCAGGCCCGACCGGATCTCGGACGAGGCGGTGCTGGCCGCCGCCCACGCGCTGGGGACCTGCCCGGGCTTCGACGAGACGCTTGAGGCGATGTCGTGGACGCCGCCGCCCGCCCCGCCCAAGGTGCCGATCACGCTCGCGTGGGGCGAGCACGACCGGCTGCTGCCGCCGTACCGGCAGGCCGTACGGGCGGCCCGGTGGGCGGGGCAGCGGGTCAAGATCCTCCAGGGGTGCGGCCACCTGCCGATGAGCGACGACCCCGCGCTCGTGGCGCGGATCGTCATCGAGGGCAGCCGCGACTCCTGAGGGTCCGGGGGCCTTCCCCTCCGGCAAGCCCGCGCCGGAGGCGAAAGCCGCGCATACTGATCAGCATGGACCCCGGACTCATCCTTCTGGTCTTCCTGGCGTTCCTGTTCGCGTGGCTGCTGAACCGGGTGCGCAGGTTCTTCCGGCTGGGCCCGGTGGCCTACGTAGGCGTGATGATCGTGTTCATCATCGCCATGCTCGCCATCTGGGGTCAGCAGCACCGCTGACCGGGGTCAGAAGCCGAACGAGCGGCCGATGATCTCCTTCATGATCTCGGTCGTGCCGCCGTAGATCGTCTGGACGCGGCTGTCGAGCCATGCCTTGGCGACCGGGTACTCCAGCATGTAGCCGTAGCCGCCGTGAAGCTGGAGGCACCGGTCGATGACCTTGTTCTGCAGCTCGGTCGTCCACCACTTGGCCTTGGCCGCGTCCACGACCGTCAGCTCCTTGGCGTTCAGCGCGAGGATGCACTTGTCGACGTAGTGGCGGGCGATCTCCACCTCGGTCGACAGCTCGGCCAGCAGGAAGCGGGTGTTCTGGAACTGCCCGATGTTCCTGCCGAAGGCCTTGCGGCTCCTGCAGTACTCGATCGTCTGCTCCAGCACGGTCTCGGCGGCGGCGACGGCCGCGACGGCGATCGACAGCCGCTCCTGGGGCAGGTTGACCATGAGCTGGATGAAGCCCTGGCCCTCCTCGCCGCCGAGGCGGTTGGCCACCGGTACCCGGACGTTCTCGAAGAACAACTCGGCCGTGTCCTGGGCGTGCATGCCGACCTTCTCGAGATTGCGGCCGCGGGTGAACCCCTCCATGCCGCGCTCGACGACCAGCAGGGTCGTGCCCCGCGCCCCGGCCGTGGGATCGGTCTTGGTCACCACGACGACGAGGTCGGAGTTGATGCCGTTCGTGATGAACGTCTTCTGCCCGTTGACGACGTAGTGGTCGCCCTCGCGGACGGCGGTCGTCCGCACCCCCTGCAGGTCGCTGCCCGCGCCCGGCTCGGTCATGCCGATGGCCGTGATCAGCTCACCGGAGGCGAACCCGGGCAGCCAGCGCTGCTTCTGCTCGTCGTCGGTCATGTCGACGAGGTACGGCGCCATGATGTCGTTGTGCAGGCCGAAGCCGAGGCCGGTCGCGCCGTGGCGGATGATCTCCTCGACGATCACCGTGTTGTAGCGGAAGTCGGTGATGCCCGACCCGCCGTACTCCTCGGGGATCGAGAAGCCGAACATGCCGAGCTCGCCGGCCTTCTTCCACACCTCTCTCGGGACGATGCCGTCCTGCTCCCACTGCGCGTGGTGCGGGACCACCTCGCGAGCCATGAACTCGCGGACGGTCTCGCGGAAGAGGTCGTGCTCCTCGTCGAAGAGGTCTCGCCGCATCGGGTACGCCTTCCGAAGTCGCGTGGTCGTTGCCGCGGCCAGAATACGATTCTAGTCTCTCGGGGTCGATTGTCGCGGCTCGTCACGTTAGTGGACGAGTCGATTACAACTCCGCCACCATCGTCGATTACACCCCATAAGCCCCTGACGTAACCCGTAAGATCTAGCCTCGGTTTGCTGTTCTTGCCCGTGGGGCCAGGCTTCCCGATCGGAGCGCGTCGTGGTTCGGTGGAGAGCGGGGCGGCGCACGCTCGCCGCCGCGGTCGTGAGCGTGGCCGGAGGGGTGCTCCTCGCGCTGCCCCTGACCTCGGCCAGGGCCGAGGCGGTCGAGATCGACCTCAACTACACGTGTGTCTCCGGCCCCCAGGGCGTGGCGCCCACGCCGGTCAACCTCAAGGTCACGCTCACGCTGCAGACCGCCCTGGCCGTGGGCCAGCCGCTCGACGTCCGGTGGGGCGTCGCCTACCGGGACGGCACGCGGTTCCTGTCGCCCGGCCTGTTCCAGCCCGGCGCCCGCCTGTCCGCGACCGGCGTCTCCGGAATCAGCGGCGACCTGTGGAACGGGGAGCTCAACTCCCTCGGATACAAGGACCAGGCGCTGCTCCAGAACGGCGGGCCGATCGAGCTGCCGGAGCTGATCTCCGGCGCGGTGTCCACGACCCAGGCCGGGACGCTGGAACTGGTGCCCAAGAAGCTGTTCATCGACTTCACCCCACCGGCGTCCGAGACGGTCGTCAACGACGACGACCCCTCGATCGCGTACGTCGGCTCGGACTGGGCCGACTACAACGACCGCGCGCCGCAGTTCAAGGACATCCACGAGGACGTCCACGCGAGCGAGGTCACCGGCGCGGAGGTCTCCTTCCCCTTCACCGGCACGGGCGTCGACTTCATCACCGAGCAGGACTACCGCGCCGGGCAGGTGCAGTTCGCGATCGACGGCAAGCCGGGCATCCCGGCCACGGCCGACGCCTCGAAGGACGAGAACGGGAACCCGGTGGTGGTCGCCAACCAGGGCAACCACACGCTGTGGGGCATGCGCGGCCTGCCGTACAAGCAGCACACGCTCACGGTGAAGAAGCTGGACGCCAAGTGGGCCATGGTGGACGGCTTCCGCGTCGTCACCGAGCAGATCATGACCCCGCCGAAGCAGCTCCAGGCGGTGTGCACGCCGACCAAGAAGCCGACGGCCGTCCGGGTGACGATCGGCGGTGGCGGCGGCGACGGCGGCGGCGGCGGGACGACCCCGCCCACGACCCCGTCCTCCTCGGGCTCTCCCAGCGGTTCGCCCGACCCCAGTGGCTCCACGCCTCCTCCGTCCGGTTCGCCCAGCCCGAGCGGCTCGGCCTCCGCGTCGCCGAGCTCGACTCCGTCGCAGTCGCAGAGCCAGGTCGTCGCGGTGGTGGTGCAGGGAAGCCCGACGCCGACGGCCACCACGACCGTCACGCTGACCGCCACGCCGACCGTGGCGCAGGTGCGGGTCACCCCCAAGGGCGGGGCGCAGACCGGTGAGGAGCCGGTCCGCACCTCCGCGTCCGGCCCGCTGCTCGTCGGGTCGGGCGGCGTGATGCTGGTGATAGGCGTGTTCAGCGGGGTGGCCCTGCTCAGGCGCAGGGCGGCCCACTCGGGCGACCGGAACCTCACGGTCTGAGGAGGATCACGATGACCGCCACTCCTCCCGAGGGCCAGGCTCCCCAGCCTCAGCAGCCCGCCACGCCCGCGAAGCGCCGGTCGCTCCCGCAGCCCGTCCTCGCGACGCTGCTCGTGGCCGGGTCGTTCGGCGGCATCGTGGCCGTGATGGCCGGCATGCTGGCCGTCCTCGCGCCCTCCTCCGGGACGGAGGAGGTGCCCGGGTACCAGACGACCGTCCAGGACGCGGGGAACGTCGCGTTCCTGCCGCCGACCGTCGGCCCGGGAGGCCCGGGGGTGCCGCTGACGGCGGCCGACCCGACGGCCCCGCCGCCGGCGCCCGCGCTCCAGCCGTTCGCGCCGCTGTCGCTGACGACGACCACCGCCTCGTCCTCGTCGCTGCCGGTGAACGTCCCGACGTCCTCGTCCTCGTCGTCGAAGACGGCCACGGCCCTGAAGACGTCCAGCCGGCCCGTCAAGATCAGCATCCCGTCCATCGGGGTCAAGGCGAAGGTCGGGGCCGTCGGCGTGCAGAAGTCCGGCGAGATCCAGGCGCCTCCGCTGAGCCGGCCGAGCCTCACCGGCTGGTACCGCCTCGGCCCGGCCCCCGGCGACCAAGGACCGGCGATCATCCTGGGCCACGTGAACACCCGTACGGGCGCGGCCGTCTTCAGCCGCCTGCACGAGCTGAAGCGGGGCAACAAGATCTCGGTGCTGCGCGCCGACGGGAAGATCGCGATCTTCACGGTCGACGGCGTGGAGCAGGTGGGGAAGACGACGTTCCCCACCAAGCGGGTCTACGGCAACACGATCACGGCCTCGCTCCGGCTGGTCACCTGCGGCGGCGTCTTCAACGCCAAGCGGCACAGCTACACCGACAACATCATCGTGTACGCGACGCTGACCGGCGTGCAGGGCAAGTGACGTCCCCGGTCGGGGTCAGCTTCCCCGGCCGATTGTGATCACGTCCTGAGCCGGGCCGTCCGGCTCAGCGGCGTCGTCTTCCGCCCGCCGGCCGGCTCCCCTGCGGGTGAGCAGCGCCGCCGCGCCCGCCGCCAGGACGAGGACGGCGGCCAGCGGGTACGGCACGCCGCCGGACGCCGAGGAGGCCTTCGCCGACGTGGCCGGCGCGGGTGTGGCTGGCACGGGTGCGGCCGTCGTGGCCGCGGGTGTCGCGGGTGCGGCCGCGACCGGGGTCGACGACCACGGGAAGCCGGGCGGCTTCGCGTCGCCCCAGTAGTCCTTGACCTCCCCGCCGGGCGCGGCGGGGAACTCCGGCGGGACCGGCCGCAGTCCGCCCGGCACGGTGAGCAGGCCGAGCTCGCACGTCCCGAAGACGCCCTGGACGCCCTGCAACCGCCAGACGCCCGGCGGCAGGATGATCGTAACGGCGTAGTGGGCCGGCTCCGGCAGTCGCGTGCCGGCGAACGTGACCCCCTTGTCGTTCTCCCCGACGATGCGAAGCCCGGTGGTGCCGAGCTCCGCGGCCGTGCCGTCGAACGGGTGGGTGCCGTGCTGGAGGACCCAGTAGCCGACCGTGTAGGCCACTCCGGGCTCCATCCGGGAGGGGAGCGGGTCGAGTTCGGTCACCGCCCAGTTCCCCGCGTACGCGGGGGGCGCCCATGCCAGGATCGCCGCCACGGCGGCGAGCGCCACGAGTAGTCGTCTCATGCACCCGATACACCGGGAATGCCGTGAAGGTTCCCTGAGTGTTTCCTGACATAAGTCCGCTTTTGGTGATGCCCGCGGTCAAAGCCTGGAAGACTGGGCCCGCTTGATCGTGACCGCGGTGGTGGGAGAGACAGCTGTGCCCAACGTGAGCGTCCGGCACAGAAGTGCGCGGCGGCGCATCGCCATGCGAGCGGCCGCGGCGGCGGGCGCGGGTGCGATCGCGCTGATGGCCTGGCCGGTGCTCGCGCAGGACGGCTCCGCCACCGTCCTCTACTCCTGCACCGCCCTCGGCGGCACGGCCACGGCGACGTACCCCGTCACCGTCGCCCTCCAGGCCCCCGACGGCGTGACGCCCGGGCAGACCGCGCGGATCACCTGGAGGATCACGCCCGGCAGCCCCGGCGCCGGGCAGTCGCCGATGGTCGCGGGGACGAGCCTCGCGAGTGGCGACGTGATCGTGGCCGAGGGGACCGCCGAGGCCACCGGAGCCCCGGTCGCGGGCGGCGCGAGCCCGACGCCGTCGAGCAGCGGCAGCCCGACGCCGTCAAGTAGCGGGAGCCCGTCCCCGTCAAGCAGCGCGAGCCCGTCCGCCGGCGGCGCGTCTCCGTCTCCCAGTTCCCCTAGCCCGAGCCCCTCCGGCAGCGGCACCACGCCGTCGGGCGACGGCGCCGGCTCCGAGTTCTCGGACACCGCGGCCGACGCCACCTCGTCTCCGACCGACTCCGGAACGCCCACCGACTCCGGAACGCCTACGGACGCCGCGTCCTCGCCGGGCGACGCGGGCACCGGCTCCCCGAGCCCGGAGGCGACGGACACGACCGGCGACCCGTTCTCGGCCGCCGTGCCGGCGGTCACCGTGACGCCCGTCGCCTCGGCGACCGTCAGCACCGCCGTGCCGGCCACGGCCACGCTGGCGCCCATCCCCGACATGGTGATCACCCTTACCCCGACCGCCGTGGGGACGGTGGGCGTGGTGGCCGGCGACTTCGGGCTGGAACTCGCGCCGCAGAGCGGGACGACCACCCACGACCTCTACACCTGCACCGCTCCCGAGTCCGGCTCGCGGGCCTCGGTCGCCCTCACGATCGTGTCGTCCCCCGCCACGAGCCCGAGCGCCACGCCGAGCGACGACGGCACCGACGGCGCCGACGACTCTCCCGCCCCGACCGAGACGGTCACGGAGACCACCACGGCGTCGGCGACCACGACGGTCACCTCGACCGTGTCGTCGACCGCGACCGTCACCCACCGGGCGACGGCCCAGATCTCCCGCACTCCGCTGGGCGGCGCGCAGACAGGTGGCGGCGGCGAGATCGGCCCCGACGGACGGGTCTTCGTGCTCGCCGGCGCCGTCCTGATGGCCGCCTCCGCGACCGGCGGCCTCGTGCTGCGCAGATCCGGCTCGCGGACGTCGGCACGAGGCGTGCGCCATGTCTAGGACCCGTACGCCGGGGGCGGCGTTTCTTGGCCGTTCCCTGACGGATTCCCGGCAGAGAGAGGCCATTAGGGGGGCTTTGTCCGTAGGATCGCTACCTGACCGTGACCGTATGCTGGAATGCTGGTACGCCTGTTACTACGGGGATCCGGGATGGGAGAGAAGTCAGTGCTGAAGTCCAGGGCACGCGGCCGAGTCGTCCGGAGGGCCGCCGGGGCCGGAGTGGTCAGCGCGGGCGTCCTCCTCGGCGGTCTGGCGGTCGTCAACGCGCACGCCGACACCAAGACGGTCAGTTACACGTGCACCCCGTCCTCGGGTGCCGCCGTCACGCACGACTTCACGGTGTCGTTGACCGCGAACGGGAGCGCCGCGGTCGGCACCGCCTTCACCGCGACGCTGACGCTGTCGTCCGGGGCCTCCGCGCTGCCCGCGCCCGTGGCCATCGGGACGGACAAGTGGATCCAGGTCGAGCCGTCGATTTCGGCCTCGGGCGCCGCAGGGGTGTCCACGCCGTCCCCCTCCGCCTCGCTCAGTTCAGCGCCCGTCGGCTCGCCCATGGGGGCCCTCCCAGTGGCGACGATCACGGTCACGCCGTCCACGGGCGCGACGTCGGTCGTCCTCACGGCGAGGGACTTCAAGCTGAACCTGCTCGGCTCGGCCACGAGCGGCTCCACGACGCCCGAGCTGCTCTACGACTGCAAGATCTCGACGACCGGGGTGTCCACGCTGCCGGCGGTCGCGACGGTCGCCGTCGGGACCGCGTCCTCGACGCCGTCAGCGAGCACCTCGCCCAGCACCTCGACGAGCCCCACTCCGCGGCACACCCGGACGGTGTACGAGACCGTCACCGCGAGCCCGTCCAAGTCGCGGCGCTCGGGGCAGGTCACCCACACGCCCGGCGGCGGCGCCGCGACGGGCGGCGGCGGCGAGGCGGGCCCGGACGGGCGGGTCCTCGTCCTCACCGGCACCGGCCTGATGCTCGCCGCGGCCACGGGCGGACTCATGATGCGGGCCCGCCGGCGGCCCGTGCGGCAGTAGGACGGGGTCGTGACGACGCCGCCTGGACAGTACCCGCCGGGTCAGCCCGGGCAGCCGCCGTACGGCGTGCCCTACGACCCCCGCCTGCACGGGCATCCCCAGCCGGTGTGGGGCCCACCGGTCTACCAGCCGGTCATGCTGCCCCAGGTCCAGCCGCCGCCGCAGGAGCCCGAGGAGCCGAGGGGCGGCGGCACGCAGGCGATCCGCGGCGTGCTCATCCTGGCGGCCGTGGTCGGTCTGGTGACCGTCGTCCTCGGTGCCGTCTTCATGGTCAGCTCACCCGACGAGTACGCCCCGCCCGAGCGGACGGGCCTCAACCTGGCCAAGGGGCAGGGCGGCCTCGCGCCCAGCGTCGGGCCGGGCGGCCCGGGGCAGGCGCTCACCCAGGCCGTGCCCATGGCGCCCCCGCCGGCGCCGCCGGCTCCCGCGGCGCCGGCCATGCAGCCGTCCTCGCCGAAGCGGCTCATCATCCGCAAGCTCGGGATCAACGCGCCGATCGTCTCGGTCGGCACCGATAAGGCCGGGGCGATCGAGACGCCGCCGATCAACAACGCCAACCTCGTCGGCTGGTACCGCGGCGGACCCACCCCGGGCGAGGCCGGGCCCGCCGTCATGCTCGGTCACAAGGACACCACCACCCGCAGCGCCGTCTTCAGCCGCCTGCACGAGCTGCGGTACGGCGACGAGATCGAGGTGACCCGCATGGACGGCACGGTCGCCGTGTTCATGGTGGGCGGCGTCGAGCAGGCGAACAAGCAGACCTTCCCGACCAACCGCGTCTACGGGCAGGCGGCCAACGCGGAGTTGCGGCTCATCACCTGCGGGGGTGCCTACAACCGTACGACCGGCCATTATGTGGACAACGTCATCGTGTACGCGACGATGACGAGCACGCATCTCGCCAAGGCCAAATCCTAGGGACACGACCGAACGGGGGCCCCTTCCCGAAGGGCATGTGGATCGCGGTCCGTGGGGCTATCGTCTCTTCGACCGATCATGAGGAGGGCCCGTGGGCTGGTTCTCGAATCTTCTGCTGCCCGGCCGGCTGAGGACGGGACCGACGGTCCTGCTTCCCGTCCGCCCGGACCCCAAGACGCTGCTGGCCATCGCCCAGCTCGCCGACCCCGCCGCCAGGCCCGACGGCGACGGAATCCTCGCGGGCGGCTCGCGCATCCTCCCCGCCGTCGAGCTCGGCGCCGACATGCTGGCCAAGCTCGGCGTAGAGGGCGAGGAGCGGCTGTGGGCCTGCCGGATCGCCGCCGAGGGCCCCCTGCCCGTCGACTTCTTCGACAAGACCCTGGCCGAGGGCATCGCCTACCGGCTGGGCGGCTGGTCGCTCTGCCAGGGCGAGCCGACCGACCCGGTCGAGGACGAACGGCGCTACCCCGTGGTCTACCTGCCCGCCGCGCCGACGCCGGAGGAGACGCTGCCCGTCCTCGCCGGGCTGCTGCGCCCGGTCGACGCGCTCGACACCGCCCGGTGGCCGGACGGCGAGCTGGCCGACGGCATCGTGCACGTCGCGGTCCGCCAGGGGCGGGTGACCGACGTGTACGCCGGGGCGGACACCGTCGTCACCGTGGAGGAGGGCCACCGGGTCCCTCCGGCCGTCGGGGTCCGCTGGCCGTACCTGACGGAGGTCGCCGTCCTGCGGGTCTCCCCGCTGCCGCCCCGGCCGCCTGCCGAGGCCGACCCCGGCCGGGGGGCCGCCGACGACCTGGACGAGCCGGCCGCTCCGGAGGAGCCCGCCGAGACCGTCGAGGTGGCCGACGTGGATGCGAGAGCCGTAGAAGATCCGGAGGATGCGGGGGAGCACGGGCAGCGGGACGGGACGGCGGACGACGAGGCAACCGCGACGGCGCAGGACGCTCAGAGCGGCGCGGCGGATGGCGCGGTGGTCGACGGCGCGGTGGTCGACGGCGCGGGCGGCGAGCCGGAGAGCGTGGAGTCCGAGGAGATGGAGGAGGCGTCCGGGGACGAGGACGACCTCGCGTACGGCCCGGAGACCGGGTCGGCCGATGCCGAGGAGGCCATGCTCGCCCGCGCGACGCTGGCGCTGACCCTCGCCGACCGCCTCCAGGGGATCGCCGCGGACTCCGGGGCGTTCCAGCTCGGGGAGCCTGAGGACGTGCTGCCCGGGCGGTACGCCTGAGGCCCCACCCGGACCGTCCACAGACGAAAGTTCTGATGTAACCTCTCATTGACCGAACATTGCTCGGTTTCCTATGGAGGCACTGTGGCAGAGGCGTACATCGTCGGGGCGGTCCGGACCCCGGTCGGCAAGAAGAAGGGCGGGCTGTCCACGGTCCATCCGACCGACCTTGCCGCTCACACCCTAGCCGCGCTCGTCGAGCGCACCGGCGTCGACCCGGCCGCGGTGGACGACGTGATCATGGGCTGTGTCATGCAGTTCGGCCCGCAGTCGATGGACATCGCCCGGAACGCGTGGCTGAGCGCGGGCCTGCCGGAGACGGTCCCGGGCGTCACGATCGACCGCCAGTGCGGCTCCTCGCAGCAGGCCGTGCACTTCGCGGCCCAGGGGGTGCTGTCCGGCACGCAGGACCTGGTCGTCGCGGCCGGCGTCGAGTCGATGTCGATCGTGCCCATGGGGTCGAGCATCACGGCGGCCCTGGAGAAGGGAATGCCGTTCCCGTTCGGCGACAAGTGGGTGGAGCGGTACGGCAAGCAGGAGATCTCCCAGTTCCGCGGCGCCGAGCTGATGTGCGAGAAGTGGGGCTTCAGCCGCGAGGAGCTGGACCGGTACGCCTACGAGAGCCACCAGCGGGCGGCCAAGGCCATCGCGAACGGTCACTTCAAGGAGCAGATCGCGCCGATCAACGGCGTGGAGGACGACGAGGGCCCCCGTCCCGACACCACGCTCGAGAAGATGGCCGAGCTGAAGACCCTCCGGGAGGGCGGCCGGATCACCGCCGCCACCTCGTCGCAGATCTCGGACGGCTCGGGCGCCGTGCTCATCGCCTCCGAGCAGGCGGTGCGGGAGCACAACCTGACCCCGCGCGCCCGGATCGTCACGCTGTCGCTGGTCGGGGACGACCCGGTCTACATGCTGACCGCGCCCATCCCGGCGACCCAGAAGGCGCTGAAGAGGGCCGGCCTGAGCATCGACCAGATCGACGTCGTCGAGATCAACGAGGCGTTCGCCCCGGTCCCGCTGGCCTGGCTCAAGGAGATCGGCGCGGACCCGGAGCGCACCAACCCGAACGGCGGCGCCATCGCCCTCGGCCACCCGCTCGGCGGCACCGGCGCGATCCTGATGACCAAACTGCTGCACGAGCTGGAGCGCACCGGCGGCCGGTACGGCCTGCAGACGATGTGCGAGGGCGGCGGCCAGGCCAACGTCACGATCATCGAACGTCTCTGACGTCGCAGACGGAGAAGGGCACCCCGGGCCGGCCCGGGGTGCCCTTCTCCCGTCACTTGGTGCGGGGGATGCGGCGCGGCGCCCGGATCGGGCGGGCCGGCATGGGCGGCGCCGGCGTCTGACGCGCCGGCGGGAATCCGTGCTTGGGCTGCGGCTGCGGAGTGCGCGGCTGGTCCTTGCCGCGCTTGGCGTAGGGGTGAGCAGGCATGCGGAATCTCCTTGTACGTACGGGACGCGGCACCGAGGTGCCGTCACTCAGCCGCCGCGTCGGGAAGGACAGGGCCAGAGAGCTGAGGCGCGACCGGTCGGGCGTGCGGGGACGCCCGGCGGATCAGCGGTCGCCGTACAGAATCCACATGCCGCGACCGTAACAGCCCGCCCGGCCGCGGCCCAACAGGTTTTCCCGCCGCCCTCGCGCCGCCCCAACGCCCCCGTGCCGCCCCTACCGTGACGCCCGTCGGCCGCGCTCGGCCGGGGACGCGATCCAGGCTCAGGCGGCGTCCAAGTGATCGCGCAGTTGGCTGCAAGTCGCCTCGGATCTACTCGTCCTGTCAACGGGACGACGAACCACAGGAGACACCCGACATGAAGTCCGTCCGCCGCACCCTCACCCGCTCCGCCGCGCTCCTCGCCACGTCCGCCGTCGCGGTCGCGACCTTCGGCGTGATGTCGAGCCCGGCGCAGGCGATGCAGCCGGGCGACGGCTGGTACCGCTGCTACATCTCCGGTTACGGCTGGATGTGGTGCTACGACGTCTGATCTCCCAAGGAGACACCGTGGACCGCCCCCTCGACGAGGGGGCGGTCCACGCGTGTCTGCGGGCCCGTGACGATCAGCGGACGTGCCGGTGGACGTCCTCCGCCTCCGACGGGCCGGGCCGCTGCGCCGCGATCCAGGGACCGTCGAGTGAGGGGTCGAGCACGCCGTCCTCCAGGAAGGCGTACCGCCCCTCCAGCACCCGTCGGGTCAGCCGCACGTCCGCGCTGTCGGTGTTGTCCCACAGGCGGTCGAACAGCGCCTCGGCCCGCACGCGCGCCTGGCGGCAGAACGCGTCCGCCAGCTCGTACGGCGGGCGGCCGAGCTCGGCCCCGTCCTCCTGGGCCCGCACGCACACCGCCGTGATCGCGAACAGCTCCGCGCCGATGTCGACGATCCGGGCGAGGAAGCCCTGCTTGTGCTCCAGCCGCCCCTGCCAGCGCGACATCCCGTAGAACGTGGACCTGGCGAGTTTGCGGCTGGTCCGCTCGACGTACCGCAGGTGCTGGGCGAGCGGGCCGAACTCGGCGTACGAGCTCGGCAGCTGTCCCGGCCCGGCCAGCAGGCTCGGCAGCCACCGGGCGTAGAAGCCGCCGGCCCGCGTGGCGGCGCGGCCCTTCGCCCTGATCCCGGCCTTGGGATCGATGAGCTCGCCCGCGACCGACAGGTGGGCGTCCACGGCCTCCCGGGCGATCAGCAGGTGCATGATCTCCGTGGATCCCTCGAAGATGCGGTTGATCCGCAGGTCGCGGAGCATCTGCTCGGCCGGAACGCCGCGCTCGCCCCGCGCATGCAGCGACTCCGCGGTCTCGTAGCCGCGCCCGCCCCGGATCTGGACCAGCTCGTCGGCCGCCTGCCACGCCATCTCCGACCCGTACAGCTTGGCCAGGGCCGCCTCGATCCGGATGTCGTTGCGCTCGTCGTCCGCGAGACGGCTGCACAGGTCGACCACGGCCTCCACCGCGTACGCCGTCGCGGCGATGAACGCGATCTTGCCGGCCACCGCCTCGTGCTCGCCGATCGGGCGGCCCCACTGGACGCGGGCCGTGCCCCACTCGCGGGCGATCCCGGCGGCCCACTTCGCCGCGCCCGCGCAGGTGGCGGGCAGCGACAGGCGGCCGGTGTTCAGCGTGGTCAGGGCGATCTTCAGGCCCTGGCCCTCGCGGCCGATGAGGTTGTCGGCGGGGACGCGGACCTGGTGGAAGCGGGTCACCCCGTTCTCGATGCCGCGCAGGCCCATGAACGCGTTGCGCCGCTCGACCGTGATGCCGGGTGAGTCGGCCTCGACGACGAACGCCGAGATCTTGGCGCCGGTCCTGGCCATGACGACGAGCAGGTCGGCCACCACGCCGTTCGTGGTCCAGAGCTTCACGCCGTCGATGACGTACGCGTCGCCGTCCCGTACGGCGGTCGTGCCGAGCCGCGCCGGGTCGGAGCCCACGTCCGGCTCGGTCAGCAGGAACGCCGAGATCTCCCCGGCGGCGCACCGGGGCAGGAACCGCTGCTTCTGCTCCGGCGTGCCGAACAGCCGCAGCGGCTGGGGGACGCCGATCGACTGGTGGGCCGACAGCAGCGCGCTCAGCGCGGGGGAGTACGACGCCACCATCTGGAGCGCCTTGCTGTAGTAGAGGTGGCTCAGCCCGAGGCCGCCGTACTCCTCCTCGATCGTCATGCCGAAGGCGCCGATGGCCCCCAGACCCTTGACCACCTCGTCCGGGATGCGCGCGGTGCGCTCGATGAGGGCGGGGTCGACCTTGTCCTGCAGGAACCGGCGGAGGGCCCGGAGGAAGTCGTCGCCCTTCTTGACGGCCTCCTCGGTGAGACGGGGGGCGGGATGGACCAGATCGAGCCGGAAGTCGCCCAGGAATAGCTGCCTGCCGAAGCTCGGGCGCGTCCACTCCGTCTCGCGGGCCTGCTCGGCGACCTCTCGGGCCCTGGCGTAATCGGTCATCGGCGACCTCCTCAGGGTGCCTGCTCACGAAGCCATGCCCGATACCTACCCGCCAGTAGCCTCCTGCATCGCGGGAAGTTCGATGCTTACGACCGTGCCGCCCCCCGGGGAGGAGATGATGTGGCAGCGTCCGCCGTGCGCCTCGGCGATGGCCTTGACGATCGACAGGCCGAGACCGGCGCCGTCCGACAGCCGCTCCTCGCCCCGCTGGAACCGGTCGAACGCCCGGGACGCCTGCTCGGGCGGCATCCCCGGCCCCTTGTCGGCCACCTCCAGCGCCACCGCGTCGTCCGTCCTGAACACCCGCACCGTCGCCGGGGTGCCCTCGGGCGTGTGGGCGCGGACGTTGCCCAGCAGGTTGACCAGCACCTGCCTGATCCGGGCATCGTCGACGACCGCGACCACCGGGTGCGGGGCGTCGACCGCGATCGGGTGCCCGGAGTCGAGGGCCGTGGAATCCGCGGCCACCTCCCGCGCGATCTCCGACAGATCGGTCTCCGAGCGTTCCAGCACGGCCCCGCGGTCGAGGCGGGCGAGCTCCAGCATCTCGCCGACCAGGCGGCCCATCCGCCCCGCCTCGCCCTCGATCCTGGCCATGATCTTCGGCAGGTCCTCCGGGGGGATCGCCCCGGCCCGGTACAGCTCGGCGTACCCGCTGATGGTGGACAGCGGCGTGCGCAGCTCGTGCGAGGCGTCGGCGGCGAACCGGCGGACCCGCTCCTCCGACGCCCCCCGGTCGCGGAACGCCTCGCCGATGCGGTCGAGCATCAGGTTGATCGCCCCGCCCAGCCTGCCGATCTCCGTCGAGCCCTCGGGCATCCGCTCCGACAGGTCGCCGCCCTCGGCCACCCGGTGCGCGGTCACCGCCATCTTCTCGAGGGGCCCGAGGCCGCTCGCGATCAGCAGCCGCCCGCCCACCGCGAGGAACAGGATGAGGAACCCGCCCGTGACCAGCTCGCTGAGCACCAGATGCCGGACCGGGTCGTCGACCGCGTCCATCGGCACGGCCACGATCACCAGGCGGTAGCCGCTGCGGGCCAGGGCCGCCGCAGCGATCAGCTCGTATCGTCCCGTCGGGTCGAGGCTGAACGTGTTGCTCTGCGTCGAGTAGGCCAGCAGGCGCTGCTTGCCGAGGGCCTCGACCAGCCGCGGGACCTCCGACGCCTCCGACGCGTCCCCGCTGACCAGCCGGGCCCGTTCAAGCGTGATGTTGTACGACGCGACGGCGTAGGTGGAGCCCGTCAGGGCCTGCGAGACCGGCTCCTCGTCCACGAACCGCCGGGCCGCCGTGGCCGTCGCGGCGAGGACCTGCCCCTCCAGCCGGGTCAGCAGGTGCCCGCGCAGGACGACCACGCTGACGAACGAGAGCACCACCAGCAGGACGGCGCTCACCCCCAGCAGGCCGGCGAGCAGGCGCGTCCGCAGGGACATCACGGGCTCTGCGGCGGGCGCAGCGAATAGCCGATCCCGCGCTGCGTGTGGATCAGCGCGGGCCCGAGCGGGTCGAGCTTGCGCCGCAGATAGGAGATGTACGTCTCGAGGACCTGCGACGACCCGCCATAGCCCCAGACCTCCTCCAGCAACTGGCGCTTGGTCAGCACGAGCCCGGCGTGCTGCATGAGGAAGGCCAGCAGGCGGAACTCGGTCGGCGACAGCTCCACCGGGACACCGCCCCGGCGCACCTCCCACCGGCCCTCGTCGAGCTCGAGGTCGGCCACGCGCAGCAGGTTCCCGCTGGCGCGCTCGGCCTCGGCGGGCACGGTCGTGCGCCGCAGCACCGCGCGGATGCGGGCCACGAGGGCCTCCACCGAGAACGGCTTGGTGACGTAGTCGTCGCCGCCGAGGGTCAGACCCTTGACCGTGTCGGCGACCGTGTCGCGGGCCGTCAGGAAGATCACCGGAGCGCCGACGCCGTCGGCCCTGATCCGGCGGCACACCTCGAACCCGTCGACGTCGGGCAGCATGACGTCGAGGACAACCAGGTCGGGCCGGGACGTGCTCACCTCGTCCAGCGCCCCCTTGCCGGTCCCCACCGCCGTGACGCGGAAACCGTGGAAGCGCAGGGCCACGTCGATGACGTCCCGGATGTTCGGATCGTCTTCCACGACGAGGATCCTCGTCTCGCTCATGCCGCCCCCTCGCCCGCCGGCTCCGGGTCGCGTTCGAGCCCGGTGATTCGCTCGCTTCGCTCGCTCATGCCACCCCCTCGCCCGCCGACTGGGGGCCGCGTTCGCGAATCGCGCCGTGCCTGGTGATTCGCCTTCTTCGCTGCACTCATGGAGCACCCATTGTGCAGGTGCGGGGCCTCCGTCGCACCTGGAGGCCCCGCACCCGCGATCCCCTCAGTTCCCCTGAGCGGTCGGAGTCCGGACGACGACGGCCGTGGCGGCCGGGTATCCGGAAGGAGAGGAGGCCGGGGTGCCCACGACCGTCGCGGTGTCGCCGACGGCGACGGCGGACAGGGCCGAGCGGCCGCCGTCCCGGCGTACGCGGGTAGAGGCGCCGGTGGACCAGGTCCAGGACAGGCCGTCCGCGCTCCTGACGGTGACGGTGGCGGCCGTCCTCGCGGTCACGGCGCCGCGCTGCCAGGTTCGCACCACGAAGGCGCCGCCCTTCGCGCGGAACGTGGCCTGGCCGTGGATTCCGGCCGTGCGCCGGTGCGCGCGGAGGGCGGACGTGGCGCCGGCGGCCTGACCGGGCCGGGTGTACGACGCGGCCGGTGCCGCTGCCGCACCGGTCTGGCCGCCGACGAGTGCGGCGCCACCGCTGAGGAGGCCGGCGGCGGCCGCAGCCGCGGCGCCCATGGCCAGCTTCCTCATTCAGCACTCCTCTTGCCGGGTGACCGTTTCAGACAAGCGGTCCCCGCTTGGCCTAGAGGAGGAGATTCATGGGAAAACCCTGAGAGTCGTCAGCCCGGGACGCGGGCCACGCAGAAGACCGTCTGCCCGAACGGCGGCCGGATGAAGCGCTCGATGAGCCGCGTGGTGGGCACCACGGTGCGGTCGTAGATCTTCACGAGCCTGGGGTCGGGGTAGCCGACGCCGCCCCGCCGCACTGCGGCCCACCAGGCGATGCCGCCGAGGAAGTTGATGGGCTTCAGCACGTCGATCCCCAGCCCGGCCTCGGTCACCGTCTTGCGCAGTGTGGCGGGGGTGTAGCGGGTGACGTGGCCGACCTTGCGGTCGAAGTCCCCGTAGAGCTGCATGTAGCCCGGCACCCAGATCACGATCCGGCCGCCCGGGGCCGTCACCTTCGCCAGCGACCGCAGCGCCTCGGCGTCCTCCTCGATGTGCTCCAGGACGTTCATCATGACGACGGTGTCCACCGGCTCGGCCAGCGGGATCTCGGTCGGCAGCCCGAACTGGAGCACCGACACGTCGGAGCGGTCCGCGAAGCGCTTCTCCAGCTGCTCGACGCAGTACGGGTCGAAGTCGCTGACCACCAGGCGGTCGAGGCGGGGGAGGAACTGCTCGGCGAAGTGTCCGAGCCCCGATCCGATCTCCAGCAGGGAGCGCCCTACGTGCGGCGCGACCATGTCGAACTCGTACTGCCGGTAGTTTTTGGCCTCGTCGCCGCCGAGGTGGTTCTCGAGAGCCTCGTCTCCGGCCGCCGGCTGAACTACACGGTCATATCCAGACATAGGATCCTCGTTTACGCGGGCTGACGGTCTTGGAGAGTCTAGTGCCCGCCCGTTCGGGCGGTGTGCGTTCTTCTGGACGGCATGCCCGCTCGATCGTAGGCTTCACCTCCCATCCCGACCGGATTCATCCCCCCTATGGACGACGACGAGGCCGTTGCACGTTCCCTGGCCGGTGACCTGGACGCCTACGAGGTGCTGGTCACCCGGTACAGCGCGGCCGCCCACCGTACGGCGAGCCTGCTGGGCGCGGGGGATGAGGCCGACGACGTGGTGCAGGAGGCGTTCGTTAAGGCGTTCCGCCACCTCGCGAGCTTCCGGCGGGAGGCGGCCTTCAAGCCCTGGCTCCTGCGGATCGTGGCCAACGAGACCCACAACGTCACCCGCTCGCGCGGCCGTCGCACGGACCTCGGCCTGCGTCTGGAGGCGCGGGGCGAGCCCGGCGGACCGGAGGACCCGCAGGACGCCGCCGTCGCCGCGGACGGCCGCGGCCGTCTGCTGGACGCGGTGCGGCGGCTGCCCGAGCGGGAACGAGAGGTCCTGGTCTGCCGGTACTTCCTTCAGCTGTCCGAGGCCGAGACGGCCGAGGTCCTCAGGGTGCGGCTCGGCACGGTGAAGTCCCGGGCCTTCCGCGGCCTGAAGCGCCTGCGAGAGGAGGTGGGCCGTGAGCTCCTCGCCTGATCGCCCGGACGACCGCCCGGACGAGCGCCTGGCGGACCTGGAGGCCGACCTCCTCGCGCTCGGCGAGAGCCTCGCCGTTCCCGCCCCGCCTCCCTCCGGCGTCGCCCGGGCCGTCCGCGCCCGCCTGGAACGCGAGGCGTCGCCGGACGGGCGTGGGCGCGAGGCGGTCCCGGGGAGCGGGCCCGGCGCGGACCCCGGGCGCGCGGACCGGAACCGTTGGGGCATCCTGCGACGCCTCCGGCCGTCGCCGCGCCGGGTCGCCGCCGGGGTCGCCGTCGTCCTCGCCGTGCTGCTCGGGGCCACCCCGCAGGGCCGGGCCGCGGTCGCGTCGGTGCTGCGGTTCGCCGGGGTCGAGATCCACGTGGGCGAGCCCGGGCCGCTGCCCACCGGCGTCCCCCGGCCGCTGCCGGGGGAGCGGCGGGTGACGCTCGACGAGGCGCGGGCCTCGGTCCGCTTCCCGGTGGCCGTGCCGACGGCGCTGCCCGAGCCCGCCGACGTCCGCGTGGCCGACGGCGGACGCGTCGTGACCCTGCTCTGGCCCGGGATCCGGCTCGACGAGTACGACGGCACGCTGGGCGTGGTGTTCCGCAAGGAGCTGGGCGAGCCGTGGCCGGAGGAACAGCCGCAGATCCGGGGCTGGTGGATCCAGCGACCCCACGGCGTCTCGTACGTGCCGTCGAATGGGGTCCCGCGTGAGGAACGGGTGGCCGGGCCCACGCTCATCTGGCAGCGCCACGCGGTCGGCCTGCGCCTGGAGGGCCCGGACCGCGCCCGCGCCCTCCGCATCGCCGCGTCGGTCCGCTGACCGTACGGCCGGGGCCGAGTCAGGCGGGGGCGGCGAGCCAGGCGTCGATCTCCGACAGCACCTCTTTCTTCACCGACTCGGGCGCCGCCGAGGACCGGATCGACTGGCGGGCCAGCTCGGCCAGCTCGGCGTCGTCGAAGCCGTACACCTCGCGGGCGAGCTCGTACTGCGGCAGCAGCCGGGCGCCGAACAGCAGCGGGTCGTCGGCGCCGAGCGCGATCGGCACGCCCGCCTCGAACAGCCGGCGCAGCGGCACGTCCTCGGGCCGCTCGGCGACGCCGAGGCCGACGTTGGACAGCGGGCACACCTCGCACGTGATCTGCCGGTCGGCGAGGCGCTCCATCAGCCGCGGCGACTCGGCGGCGCGCACGCCGTGGCCCACGCGGTCGGCGTCGAGGTCGTCGACGCACTCGGCGACGCTTCCCGCGCCCAGCAGCTCGCCGCCGTGCGGCACGGCCAGCAGGCCGGCACGCTTGGCGATACGGAAGGCGTGGTCGAAGTCGCGGGCCCGGGCGCGCCGCTCGTCGTTGGACAGGCCGAACCCCACGACGCCCCTGTCGCTGTACTGCGCGGCCAGGCGGGCGAGCGTCCTGGCGTCGAGGGGATGCCGGGTGCGGTTGGCGGCCACGATCACGGCGATGCCGACGCCCGTGGCGCCGGAGGCCCGCCCGGCCGCGTCCAGCACCAGCTCGAGCGTCTCCGTCAGGCCGCCGAACCGCTGCGCGTACCCCGAGGGGTCGACCTGGATCTCCAGCCACCGGGAGCCCTCGCGCGCCTCGTCCTGCGCGGCCTCCAGCAGCAGGCGGCCGACGTCCTCGGGCCGCCGGAGCACGGACCTGGCGATGTCGTACAGCCGCTGGAACCTGAACCACCCGCGCTCGTCGGTTGCGCGCAGCTTGGGCGGCCAGTCCTGCTCCAGCGCGTCCGGCAGGTGCACCCCCTGCTCGCGGGCGAGCTCGATCAGCGTGCCGTGCCGCATCGAGCCGGTGAAGTGCAGGTGCAGATGGGCCTTGGGGAGTTTGTCGAGTGGACGCGGCATCTCCACATCCTCCCGCATCCCGCTCTCAACCTCCCGCCCGCCTCGCACGTTGGGGACGGGCGAAAGGGGAGTCCATGACCGAGGAAGACGAGGCGGCCTTCGACGAGTTCCTGGCCGCGCGCAGCACCGCCCTGCTCCGCACGGCGATCCTGGTCTGCGGGGCGTCCACGCCCGACGCCGAGGACATGGTCCAGAGCGCGCTGGAGAAGGTCTACCGCCACTGGCCGCGCATCCGGCACGACAACCCGGAGGCGTACGCCCGGCGCGTCGTCGTCAACGGCGCGATCAGCCGGGCCCGCAGGAGGAAGGTCCTCCAGGAGATCACCTTCGCCCACCCGCCGGACACGCCGGTCGAGTCCCCGGACGTCGGCCTGCGGCAGGCCCTTCTCGACGAGCTCAGGAGGCTGCCCGCCCGCATGCGGGCGGTGCTCGTCCTGCGCTACTGGGAGGACATGTCCGAGGCCGAGACGGCGGCCATGCTCGGCTGCTCGGTCGGGACCGTGAAGAGTCAGGCGGCGCGGGGCCTGGCCCGCGTCCGCGCACGAATGGGACACATGGAAGGGGCGTCGGCATGAACGTGGAAGAGGCGCTGAGGGACGCGATGGGCGCGCAGGTCGCCGGCGTGCACGCGTCGCCGTCGATCGGGCAGGCGGTACGGCGGCGCAGGCGCCGCCACCAGGTCCGCTTCCGCACGGCGGGGGCGGCGGCGGTGACGGTCGCGGTGGCGGGAGCAGCACCGGCCTACCTGACCCTGCAGGACGCGACGGGACACCGGGGGTCTCCGGCTCCGGTGGGGGCGGCCGCGCCCTCGGCGGGACCGTCGGCCGCCGTCTCGGGTGACGACGTGGCCGTGCCCCAGATCGTGGTCCCGAACATCGTCGGCGTCGCCGTCGAGCGGGCCAGGGCGATGCTGGAGGACGCAGGGCTCGCCGTGGCCTTCCGCAAGACCGTCACGCCCGGCGTGACGCCGGGCACGATCGTCTCCCAGGACCCGGCCGCCGGCGCGCCGGCCGCGCCCGGCTCGCAGGTCGCGGCCGTCATCGCGACCACCGACCGCCCCTCGGCGACGCCGACCCCGGACCCGTCCGGGAGCCGTGACGAGATGCCGCAGGACCTCGGCGACCTGGGCGACGGGCGGGCCTTCGGCGGCGTCCACGTCGGATACCTCCCGAAGGGCCTCGTGTGGGGCGAGTGGTCCGGCAAGGACGGCTTCGGCACGCACAGCTACGCCACGAGCTGGGTGGAGCGCGGCCTGGAGAAGACCGGGCTGTACAGCGTCGAGATGGTCGTCTACCGCGGCGCGGCCGCCGGCGACCTGGCCAGCCGCGTCAAGGCCGCCCGCGGCACCGGCACGCCCGTGGATCTGGGCGGCACGACGGCCTACCTCGTGTCGGAGGCCGAGGGGAACACCACCCGCGCCGTCCTCTGGACCCTCCGGCCCGGCCTGGGGGTCGAAGTGATGATCAGCCCCGACTACCGCGCGAAGCTGGGAGAGGACGCCGCCGACGCCGAGCTCCGCGAGATCGCCGCCCACGTCACCCCCGCCGGCTGACCAACTGCGGAATCCTCGCACTCACCCCTGGGTCATCTTCGCACTCGGCCCTGGGTCATCTTGGTAGTGTGTAGGTCATGGCCCCCGACGCGTACATCCCTCGTCTCGTGGACCCGCTGATCGAGGAGATGTTCCGGACCCTTCCAGCGATCATGCTGGTGGGGCCGCGTGCCACGGGCAAGACCACGACGGCCGCACGTCACGTGGAGACCGTCGTCCGGCTCGACCGCGAGCAGGAGAACGCCCCCTTCCTGGCCGATCCAGACGCCGCCCTGCGGCGGCTGCGGGAGCCGGCGCTGCTCGACGAGTGGCAGGTCGTCCCGGAGGTGCTCGGGGCGGTCAAGCGGGCGGTGGACGCCGGCCACCGCCCCGGGCGTTTCATCCTCACCGGCTCGGTCTGGTCCGACTTCGGTGGGCGTACGTGGCCGGGGACCGGACGCGTCGTGCGGCTGGACATGACCGGTCTCGCCGTCAAGGAGATCGAGCGGACCACCGGCAGGCCGTCGTTCGTCGATCTCCTCGCGGAGGGCCGTACGGAGGAGCTCGCGACGCCGGCCCGGCCTCCGGATCTCGTCGACTACGTGACGATGGCGTTCAGGAGCGGATACCCGGAGGCACACCGGATGCCGGACCCCGTCCGGACCCGATGGCTGGAGAGCTACGTCGAGCAGACCCTCACCCGGGACATCGAGACACTGGACGGACGCCGCGACCCGGCCCGGCTCAGGGCCTACCTTGAGGCGCTGGCGCTCAACACGGCCGGCGTGGTGACGGACAGGACGCTCTATGAGTCGGCAGCCGTGAACGCCCGCACGGCGGAGGCGTACGAACGGCTGCTGCGGGATCTCCTGCTGGTCGACAAGATCCCGGCCTGGTTCAGCAACCGGCTCAAGCGACTGGTTCGCGGAGCGAAGCGGTACGTCGTCGAGCCCGCGCTGGTCCCGGCCCTGCTGCGGACCGGCCCCGAGGCGGTCCTGCGTGACCCGGACCTGCTCGGACGGCTGGTCGACACGTTCGTGGCCCAGCAGCTCAGAGCGGAGACGCCCGTGTCCGCGTCCCGCCCCCGGATGTACCACCTGCGCCAGGACCAGGGACGGCACGAGGTGGACATCGTCCTGGAGCTGGGCATGGGCCGGGTGGTGGGCATCGAGGTGAAGGCGAAGGCCGCGCCACGAGCGGACGACGCGAAGCACCTCAAATGGCTCAGGGACGAGCTGGGCGACCGGTTCGTCGCCGGGGTGGTCCTGCACACCGGGCCGGCCGTCTACGACCTGGGTGAGCGGATCGTGGCCGCGCCCATCTGCGCGATCTGGAGCTGAGGCCGGACACGGCGACGGCCCGGGCGGAGTGCGTCGCCCGGGCCGTCGGAAGAACGCTCAGTGGGCCTCGCCGAGGAGCTTGGCCACCCGGCTGACGCCCTCGGCCAGGTCGTCGTCGCCCAGGGCGTACGAGAGGCGGAAGTAGCCCGGGGTGCCGAAGGCCTCGCCGGGCACCAGCGCGACCTCGGCCTCCTCCAGGATGAGCTCGGCCAGCTCGGCGGACGTCTGCGGGCGCCGGCCGCGCAGCTCCTTGCCGAGGAGGGCCTTGACCGAGGGGTAGGCGTAAAAGGCGCCCAGCGGCTCGGGGCAGAGGACGCCCGGGATGTCGTTGAGCATCCGGACCATCGTCTGCCGCCGCCGGTCGAACGCCTCGCGCATGCGCGCCACGGCCGACAGGTCGCCGGCGACGGCGGCGAGGGCCGCGGCCTGGGAGACGTTCGCGACGTTCGAGGTCGCGTGCGACTGCAGGTTCGTGGCGGCCTTGACCACGTCGGACGGGCCGATCAGCCAGCCCACCCGCCAGCCGGTCATGGCGTACGTCTTCGCGACGCCGTTCAGCACGACCACGCGCTCACGGAGCTCGGGCACGGCGGTCGCGATGCTGGAGAACCGGGCGCCGCCGTACACGAGGTGCTCGTAGATCTCGTCGGTGACGACCCACAGGCCCTTGTCGAGGGCCCAGCGGCCGATCTCCTCGACCTGCTCGGGCGTGTACACGGCCCCGGTCGGGTTGGACGGGGAGACGAACAGCAGCACCTTGGTGCGGTCGGTCAGCTTCTCCTCGAGCTGGTCGACCGTGGCCAGGTAGCCGGTCGTCTCGTCGGTGACCACGTCGACCTGCACGCCGCCCGCGAGCTTGATCGCCTCCGGGTACGTCGTCCAGTACGGCGCCACGACCAGCACCTCGTCACCCGGGTCGAGCAGCGTGGCGAACGCCTCGTAGACCGCCTGCTTGCCGCCGTTGGTGACGAGCACCTGCGACGCCTCGACCTCGAACCCGCTGTCGCGGCGCGTCTTGTCCGCGATGGCCTGCTTGAGCTCGGGCAGGCCGCCCGCCGGCGTGTACTTGTGGAACTTGGGGTTCCTGCACGCCTCGACAGCCGCCTCGACGATGTAGTCGGGCGTGGGGAAGTCGGGCTCGCCGGCGCCGAAGCCGATGACCGGGCGACCGGCGGCCTTCATCGCCTTGGCCTTGGCGTCCACGGCGAGCGTCGCGGACTCGGAGATCGCGGAGATACGCGCGGAGATGCGAGGTCGGGTCATGCCCCCATCGTTCCAGACGCGCCGTGCGGTTTCCTCGGCATATCCAGGATCCGGACAGGTCCGCACGGTACTTTTGAGCAGCACACGGCGGTACCGGGCCGGCGTCCCTTCACCGTGCCGGCCGCGTGGTTCGACGAAGCGGTGATTCCCACGTACACTTCACCGACTAGTGGGCCACGCGAGCGATGTACGGATGCTTAAGGACGTTTCTCGGGTATCGTGGTGCACGGCTTAGGGCACTAGCGCAATTGGTAGCGCACCGGTCTCCAAAACCGGCGGTTGGGGGTTCGAGTCCCTCGTGCCCTGCGGAGTGCGGTCCGCGCAACAATGGCGTGAAAGCGCGCCGCGCGATGCGACGGACACGACGGATCAGGTGAGGATTGTGGCGATCGACACCCGCGGCGAGACCGCTGGAAAGCCAGGCAAGCCAACCGGTGAGAAGAAGGTCAGGCGCACCTCGCCCGCACTGTTCTACCGGCAGGTCGTCGCCGAGCTGCGCAAGGTCATCTGGCCCCGGCGAACCGACCTGGTCACGTACACCACGGTCGTCCTGGTCTTCGTTGTGATCATGGTCGGGGTCGTGGCCGGACTAGACTTCCTTCTGACGAAGGGCGTGCTCTGGGCCTTCGGCGGATCCTGATCCGTCCGAGACGTCGCAGCGCGTCAAAGTCATCGATCGAAGAAGGAAGAGTCCCGTGTCCGAGTCCCCGATGCCGGCTGACGGCTCCCGTGACGAGTGGGAGACCGAGCCGGACGAGGCCGTAGCAGAGGTCGGCGACACCGAGACCGGCGACGTCGAGTCCGCCGGCTCGGACGATGCCGGCGACGACGCCGCCTCGGCCGAGGCGGAGGTCGACGAGGACGGCGACATCGTCCCGGACGTCGACCCGATCGAAGAGTTCAAGCGTCAGCTCCGCGGCCAGTTCGGCGAGTGGTACGTCATCCACTCCTACGCCGGTTACGAGAACCGCGTGAAGCAGAACATCGAGAGCCGCATCGGCTCCCTCAACATGGAGGACTTCATCTTCCAGGTCGAGGTGCCGACGCACACGATCACCGAGTTCAAGGGCGGCAAGAAGACTCCGATCAAGGAGCGCGTCCTGCCCGGTTACGTGCTGGTGCGGATGGACCTGTCCGACGAGTCCTGGGCCGCCGTCCGCAACACTCCGGGCGTGACGGGCTTCGTGGGCCTGTCGAACAAGCCCAGCCCGCTCAACCTCGACGAGGTCGCCAAGCTCCTCGCCCCGGAGCCGACCGAGGAGGCCAAGAAGGCGACCGCCAAGACCGCCGCCGCGACCGTCGACTTCGAGGTCGGCGAGTCCGTCACGGTCATGGACGGCCCCTTCGCCACGCTTCCCGCCACCGTCAGCGAGATCAGCGCCGAGTCGCAGAAGCTCAAGGTGCTCGTGTCGATCTTCGGCCGGGAGACCCCGGTGGAGCTGTCGTTCAACCAGGTCTCGAAGATCTGACGCCTTCGCATAGACTCGATAGCCGTCCTCACCGCGTTTCCGGGAGTCGTCCTGCGGCGGCTCCCCACACGCGTGTGAGGGTTCTGTAGGAAAAAAGGACCCGGAGAAAAACAGATGCCTCCAAAGAAGAAGATCGCGGCGCTGGTCAAGGTCCAGCTTCCCGCTGGTCAGGCCACGCCCGCGCCGCCGGTCGGTACCGCCCTCGGTCCGCACGGCGTCAACATCATGGACTTCGTCAAGCAGTACAACGCGGCGACGGAGTCCCAGCGGGGCAACATCATCCCCGTCGAGATCACCATCTTCGAGGACCGCAGCTTCACCTTCGTCACGAAGACGCCGCCGGCGCCCGAGCTGATCAAGAAGGCCGCCGGTCTGCAGAAGGGCAGCGCGAACCCGCACAAGGACAAGGTGGGCAAGCTCACCCGCGACCAGCTGCGGCAGATCGCCGAGACGAAGATGCAGGACCTCAACGCCAACGACATCGCCGCCGCCGAGAAGATCATCGCCGGCACCGCCCGCTCCATGGGCATCACCATCGCCGACTAGCCTTCGGCGCCGCGGACGCGGCGACGTCGGCAGCCGGCAGCGGCGTGGCAGACAAGCAGAGTGGGAGGGCCTGCGCGGGCCCGGAACCACGAACTCCATGAAGGAGACCCATCGTGAAGCGCAGCAAGAACTGGAAGAACGCGGCGGCCCAGGTCGACCGCGCGAGCCTCTACAGCCCGCTGGACGGCGTCCGGCTGGCCAAGCAGACCGCGACCACCAAGTTCGACGCCACCGTCGAGGTCGCCCTGCGCCTGGGCGTCGACCCGCGCAAGGCGGACCAGATGGTCCGCGGCACCGTCAACCTCCCGCACGGCACCGGCAAGACCGCCCGGGTCCTGGTCTTCGCGACCGGTGACCGTGCCGAGGAGGCCCGCGCCGCGGGCGCCGACATCGTGGGCTCGGACGAGCTGATCGACGAGGTGGCCAAGGGCCGTCTCGACTTCGACGCGGTCGTCGCCACGCCGGACCTGATGGGCAAGGTCGGCCGCCTGGGCCGGGTGCTCGGCCCGCGCGGTCTCATGCCGAACCCGAAGACCGGCACCGTCACCCCGGACGTGACCAAGGCGGTCACGGACATCAAGGGCGGCAAGATCGAGTTCCGGGTCGACCGGCACGCGAACCTGCACTTCATCATCGGCAAGTCGTCCTTCGAGGAGCGCCAGCTCCTGGAGAACTACGCCGCCGCGCTCGACGAGGTGCTGCGTCTCAAGCCGTCGGCCGCCAAGGGCCGTTACCTCAAGAAGGTCACCTTCACCACGTCCATGGGCCCGGGCATCCCGGTCGACCCGAACGTGACGCGGGCGATGACCGCCGAGATCGACGCCTGAGCCCTCTCCGGCACAGCAGCGAAGGCCTCCGTCCCTCGGGACGGAGGCCTTCCGCGTTTCCGCGCGTCCTGCGGCAGTTGTGCAGGGTTTGTGGATGATCCATGAGGGTTTGCGGGCGATCGCCGCGCGGCGCGAGTTAGGCGCATAGGGTCAAGGGCAGGTAAATCGGGGAGACGAAAGGGATGGAAACATGCGCCGACTACTGGTGGCCGCCGGAGCGGTGGCCGCGATCACGGTCGCGGGATGCGGGACGACCGCGACTCCGTCTCTGGAGAACGCCAAGCTCTCGGCGGCCGAAGTCCTGCAGCAGACCGCGCAGAAGGCCGACGATGTCACCTCGTACTCCGCCGACCTCGTCGTGAACGTCAGCGACAAGCAGGGGGGCACGGGCGGCGTCCAGGGCACGATGCTCTACAAGAAGACCCCGCAGATCGCGTCCGACATCACGCTCAACCAGGTGGCGTTCGGCGGGCAGAACCTGCCGGGCGGCGTCCGGGTGATCCTCCAGGGCGACGTCGCGTACGTGAAGCTCGACATGCTCAAGACCCTCGTGGGCGCCACCAAGCCGTGGATCAGGCTCGACCTCAAGCAGCTCGGCTCGAACGCCGGCGTGAACGTCGACCAGTACCTCGCCCAGGCCCAGCAGATCGACCTGAAGACCAGCGTGGCGCTGCTCACCGCGTCCAAGGACGTCAAGTCGGTCGGCACCGAGAGCGTGGGCGGCGTGGACACCACGCACTACTCGGGCACGTTCCCGGTGGATCAGGCCGTGAAGCAGTTGCCTGCGGACGCCCAGGCGCGGATGCGGGGCCAGCTCGCCGACGCCAAGGACGTCAAGTTCGACGCCTGGATCGACGGCCAGGGCCTGCCGCGCAAGATCGAGCTGAACGGCGGCAAGGCCGATCAGGGCACGTTCAAGGCGACCGCCCTGTTCAAGTCGTTCAACGAGCCGGTCACGATCGACGCGCCCCCGGCCGACCAGGTCGGTGAGCTGCCGCAGAACTTCCGGCCGGGCAACTGATTTGGCGTCCTAGGGATTGACACGTATTCTGTCTCCTGCCGAAGACCGCCGGTCGTCGCCGGGCAAACCCCGGTGACCGAAGGATCCACGGAAGTGGACGACCCGCGCAGGTATGGAGACGCTTGGGACGTGTCACGTCCATCCAAGCCCCGTGCGCCTGCGCCGGGGCTTGTTCGTTTTCCCGGGCCTTCGCCGGCGGCACATCTGGAAGGAGGCCCATGGCGAAGGCAGACAAGGCCGGTGCGATCGCCGAGCTCGCGAACGAGTTCGAAGGCTCCAGCGCCGCCGTTCTGACCGAATACCGCGGTCTCACCGTCGCCCAGCTCAAGCAGCTGCGCGTCTCGCTCGGTGGGAATGCGAAGTTCGCCGTGGCGAAGAACACGCTGACCAAGATCGCGGCGAACAACGCCGGGATCACCGCCCTGGACGACCTGCTCCAGGGCCCGACCGCCATCGCGTTCGTCAAGGGCGACGTCGTGGAGGCGGCCAAGGGTCTGCGTGACTTCGCCAAGGCCAACCCCCTCCTGGTGATCAAGGGCGGCGTCGTCGACGGCAAGTCGATGACCCCCTCGGAGATCACCCAGCTTGCTGACCTCGAGTCCCGTGAGGTGCTCCTCGCGAAGCTGGCCGGTGCGCTGAAGGCCAAGCAGTCCCAGGCTGCCGCCACCTTCGCCGCGCTGCCCACGCAGATGGCTCGACTGGCCGAAGCTCTGCGCGCCAAGCGCGAAGAGGCCGGCGAGTAGGTCCGCGCAGCGGGCGGGGGAGCGCGCACCGCGGTCCCTTTTCATTTTTGCTAGATCCACTGGAGGAACACCAACATGGCGAAGCTCAGCACCGACGAGCTGCTCGAGACCTTCAAGGAGATGACCCTCCTTGAGCTGTCCGACTTCGTGAAGGTCTTCGAGGAGACCTTCGACGTCAAGGCCGCCGCCCCCGTGGCCGTGGCCGCCGCCCCGGCCGGCGCCGGCGGTGCCGCCGCCGCCGAGGAGGCCGAGGAGCAGGACGAGTTCGACGTCATCCTCGAGGCCGCCGGCGACAAGAAGATCCAGGTCATCAAGGAGATCCGCGCCCTGACGAGCCTGGGCCTCAAGGAGGCCAAGGACCTCGTGGACGGCGCTCCCAAGCCCGTCTTCGACGGCAAGGTCAACAAGGAGCAGGCCGAGAAGGCGAAGGCCGCCCTGGAGGGCGCCGGCGCCACCGTCACGGTCAAGTAAGACCGTTCCGGGTCGAGCCGACCACGCTTCACCGGAAGGGGCGGGTCCATCCAGGTGCCGGATGACCCGCCCCTTTCGCATGCCCGGGGTCCGTACGGGCTCCAGACCCTATGGGCACACCCGCGGCCGCTGATCTATGTTGCGGGTTAGGATCCGGCGTCCGGCGACGTGATCAGGGGGTGGGCGACCATGCGGCGCGCGCTGACCCTCGGCCTGGTCCTCCTCGTCGCCGCGCTGGCGGCCCTGGTCGTGCGGCTGGGGCAGGACAGGAGCGCCGCCCAGGCGCTCGCCGACGACCGCGAGGCGGCCGTCCGGGCGGCGGCGTCCCACGCCGTGGCCCTCCTGTCGGTCGACCACCGGACGATCGACGACGACATCAAGCGGGTCCTGGCGACGTCCACCGGGCCCGAGCGGGAGCGGTTCGCGGCCGGCCAGACCGACCTCAGGGACGCCACGACCAAGAACAAGGTCGTGCAGACCGGCGTCCTGCGGGCCACCGCGCTCGCCTCGTTCGGCGCCGACCGCCGTACGGCGGAGGTGCTGGTGGTGGCCGACGCCGTGATCCACTGGGAGGACGGCAGGAAGGCCGCCCCCGAGGAGCGGTTCTTCCGGTGGCGGATGGACCTGGTCAAGACGTCCGGCTCGTGGCTCGTGGCCGGGTCGGAGCTCGTCCAGTGACCCCGGAGGAGGGGCGGCGGCCCCCGGGGCGGCTCAGACGTCTCCTGGTGGCCCTAATGGCCCTGGCGGCCGTCGGCCTGGGTCTCGCGGCCCTGTCGGCCTACCGCGACCTTCGGAGCCTCCAGGACGCCGAGAAGGCCGGAGGAAGCGCCCTGGCGGCAGCGCGGGCGTACGCGCCCGAGATGCTGTCGTACGACTACCGGACGATCGACAGGGACCTCGCGCGGGCGGGCGCACACGCGACGGGCGCGCTCGCCGAGCAGTACCGCCGCCTGCCGGCCGCGATCGGCCCGGACGCCCGGCTGCGTCACAAGGTGCAACAGGCCGTGGTGGCCGCGGCGGGCGTCGAGTCGCAGTCGCCGGGCGAGGTCCGGGTGCTCGTGTTCGTCAACCTGGTCACCAGCAGGACCGATCCAGGGGCGTCCCGGCCGACCCAGCAGGTGGTCCAGAGCAGGGCGAGACTCGTGCTGGTCACGCAGGGCGACGGCTGGAGGGTGTCCGCCCTGTCGACCCTCCTGGGGGACACGCCCGCCCGCTGAGGGGCGTGACTAAATTGTTAGCAAAGACTGCGTTTGGGATGGGCCGCCCGGTGGGATGACAAGGGCACGGCGGCGTCGACCGACGGTCAGCGTTGGACCCTCCGTGTGACAGAGCGTTACCTGGACCGGCTCCCGGGTAGGGACTGGATCCGTCGGCGGTAGGCAGTCACACGGGCGGGAAAAACCCAGCGTGGTGCCTGTCAGTTAGGCGAAATGTCGGCTCTCGGGCTTGACGTTTCGGCGCGGACGGGTGATGCTGCCACCAACGTGGAGCGCAGAGCGAGAGCGGAGTGGACAGGTGTATGCCTATCGGCTACACTGCCCCTTTGCGCTGCCCTTTGACGACCGCTTCTCTGAGTAATGCTTAGTCCTGGTCGTCTGGCGTGCGTGTAGTCAGTCCGCGAGCCCTCGGAAGGACATCTGTTGGCAGCCTCGCGCAACGCCTCCGCCGTACCCGCCGGTCCCCGTACCGTGTCGTTTTCACGTATCG
>NZ_BOOC01000029.1 GCF_016863035.1 Microbispora corallina | reverse complement strand
AGTCCCACCACCCCGCACGACCACTGAACCCGCCCCTCCGCACAACCACTGAACCCGCCCCTCCGCACAACCACCGCCCCGACCCGCCACCCCGCGACCACCACCCACTTCGCACAACCACCAACCCGAGCGAACAGAACGTGTGACCGGGGCTCACGCGGTGCGGAGGGGGCGCTAGGCTGGAGCGGCCGGGCCACCCTGAACCGCGGGTGGCCTTCGTCGCTTTCCTAGAGAAGCCACGGCTGCGTCGCACGACGCGACCAACAGACCGGTGGCGAACAGATCGGTAGGCCCGGGAGATTCGGGTAAGGGGCATCTTCCGCCCTGAGGAGACGGCCGAGAAGATGCGGGGCCGCGAGAGGGCGGCCGGCGAACCGGACGGGTGAGCCGTCCGAGCATGTGACAGAGGACAGAAGTGAACAGAGAAGACGGGCGCGACGGCACGGGCCGTGGCGATGACAACCGCGATGAGAGCAGGGACCGATCCGGGCGCACCGGCGGCTTCCGCCCTGATGAGAGAAGCGGCGGCTCCGCAGGCCGCTACGGGGAGCGGCGTGACGCCCCCCGGGGAGATCGCGGCGACCGTGGCGAGCGCTCGTTCCGTTCCGACCGGCGCGGCTTCCGCGACCAGGGCCGGGGCGGAGGCTCCGGCGACCGTGACGCGCGCGGTGGGGGACGCTCCTACGGCGATCGCGACGGGTTCCGGAGCGGCGGTTCCCGGGATCGCGACGACCGCGGAGGTTACTCCCGCTCGGGCGACCGCGGCGGTTACGGCGACCGGGACAGGCCCCGCGCCTTCGGTTCCCGTGATGACGGCCGGGATCGGCGTGAAGGCGGTCCGGCCGACCGGCGGCCGCAGCGGCCGTTCGGCGAGCGCTCCTCTGGAGAGCGGTCCTACGGCGACAGGGATGCCGCTCGTGGTGGCTACGGTTCCCGCGGCCGCGATGACCGTCCCGGCCGTCCGCCCCGTTCCGGGGACCACAGCGACCGGCCGTTCCGGTCCGGGGACCGCGACGACCGTCGTGATCGTGGTGACCGCGGCGACAGGCCGTTCCGCTCCGACGACCGCCGTGACCGGCCGTTCCGGCCGGATGACCGGGGAGACCGCCCGTTCCGTTCCGGCCGGCCCTTCCAGTCGGACGACCGACGGGAGCGGCCGTACCGTTCCGACGACCGCGGCGACCGGCCGAGCCGGCCGGGCTTCCGCGAGGGCGGCGGGCGTGACGGTGGCGGCTTCGGCGGCGACCGTCCGCGCGGACAGGGCGGCGGTTTCGGCGGCAGGTACGGGTTCCGTGACGGCGCGCGCGACGGCTCCCGGGGTGGCTTCGGGTCGCGTGACGAGCGGAGCGACCGTGGCGGACGTCCGTCCGGCGAACGCCGCGAACGCTTCGACCGCGGCGACCGGCCTGACCGGCCCGAGCGGCGCTTCGAGGGTGGCGACCGGCCTGACCGGCCCGAGCGGCGCTTCGAGGGTGGCGACCGGCCGCGCTTCCGTGAAGGCGGCGCGCGTGACGGCGGTCGTCCGTATCGTGACCGCGACTCGGGTGCCGAGCGCGGCGACCGGCGGTACGGAGAGCGGGACAGCTTCCGAGGCGATGACCGCCCCCGGCGCGACGGCGACGACCGCCCCCGGCGCGACGGCGACGACCGGCCGCGTCGCTCCTACGGCGACCGCGACGGTTCTCGCGGCTTCCCCCGCCGTGACCATGGCGACGAGCGCGGCCGCGCCGGTTCCTACCGCGACCGTGAGGGGTCTCGCGGGTACGGGGACCGGGACGGCGGACGGCCCAGTCGCGGCCCTGGCGAGGGCGGACGTCCGTTCCATGAGCGTGGCGCAGGCTTCGGCGAGCGCCGGCAGCGTCCCTTCTCGGACCGAGGCGATCGAAGTGACCGAGGCGATCGGGGCGATCGCGGCGATCGCGGCGATCGCGGCGACCGTGGTGGCCGTCCCGCTGGTGGCGACCGCCCACGTCCGTTCAGCCGCGACGACGATCGGGGCGGCAGCCGTACCCGGTACGGCAAGCCGGCCGACTCGAAGCCGCGTGAGGAGATGCCCGAGCTGGAGGCGGACATCACGCCGGACGAGCTCGACCGCGAGGCCCGGGCCGAGCTGCGCTCGCTTCCGAACGACCTCGCCGACCTGGTGGCCAGCCACCTCGTGGCGGCCGGTCGAGCGCTGAGCGACGACGATCCCGAGCGGGCCTATGAGCACGCGAAGGTCGCCCGCCGCTTCGCCGCGCGGATCGGCGTCGTCAGGGAGGCCGCCGGCATCGCCGCGTACCACGCGGGGCAGTACGCCGAGGCCCTCGGCGACCTCCGCGCAGCCCGGCGGATGAACGGCTCGGACGAGTACCTTCCGGTGATGGCGGACTGCGAGCGCGGCCTCGGGCGTCCCGAGCGGGCGCTGGACCTGGTGCGTTCCCCGGAAGCCGAGCGTCTGAATCGGGCGGGCAAGATCGAGCTGGCCATCGTCGAGTCCGGCGCGCGCCGCGACCTCGGCCAGCACGACGCCGCCGTGATCACGCTGCAGCGTCTTCCCGAGCTGCGCGACCCTCAGCCGAAGCCCTGGTCGGCCCGGCTGGCCTTCGCCTACGCCGACGCCCTGGCTGACGCCGGGCACGAGGCCGCCGCCACGGACTGGTTCTCCCGGGCGATGACCTTCGACGAGAACGGCGAGACCGACGCGGCCGAGCGGTACGCCGAGCTCACCGGCGGCGTGATCGATGACATCGAGGACATCGAGGAGGATCACGACGAGGAGCTCGACGACCTCGGCGACGAGATCCCCGAGGACGTCGAGGACAAGCTCGTCGAGGACCTTGTCGAGGGCGCCGACGACGATCTCGACGACGATCTCGACGACGATCTCGACGACGCGGACGCGGCCGAGGATCTGGACGACCTCGACGAGGGCGACGAGGGCGACGAGGACGAGGTCGACGACCTCGAGGACGCAGTGGACTCCGAGGACGCCGACGCCGAGGACGCCGAGGCCGACCTCGCCGGGCAGGCTGCCGCCTCCCCGGCGGGCGAGACCGAGGACGAGGACGTCGCCGGCCAGGCCGATGAGGACACGTCCACGGACAGCGGCGACGAGCCCGAGACGACGGTCGACGCCGGTGGCCGTTCCGACAAGGACGAGGACGAGGAGGCCGAGACGACGAGCGCGGCGACGACCGGTGTACCGGCCTTCGGCCCCGCGTTCATCGAGCCCGACTTCGGCGACGTCCTGGACGACGCCGCCGACGATCGGACGAAGCGCCAGCCCTGATCGGCCTGTTTCAACGCGAGCGGTTCCGTACGACACCACGCCGTGCGGGACCGTTCGCGGACGGAATATGCGGTTTGCCGCGTCCGGCGCCTGTCGGTCGGCCGTGTCTTGTGACGAGGGCTCGAGGTGTGGCGTCAGGCGTCGGGGACGCGGTCGAGCCAGTGCATGATGCCCGCGACGTTGGACGGCGCGCCGCTGAGCAGCTCGAACTGCTCGGCCGTCGTCTCGTCCGCCCGTAGCGCGGCGTACCGTTCCCGCGTGCGGTCGCGGACCATGGCGACGGCGTGGTCCAGGTCCAAGCCTTCCGAGCGGGCCTGCTTGGTGAGGTCCACCCAGACGCGCAGTTCCTCGGCCGATCGTTCGAGCGTCGCGGGCACGTCGTCGACCGGCCCGTAGTGACTGAACAGCAGCCGCTGCGGGCCGAGCGCCGAGAACAGCGCGATCGAGTCGAGGGCGACCCCGAGGTCGAAGTCCGGCGGCGGGGTGGCCGGCCGCAGGTCGCCGGTCTCGGGGAGGTAGACGCCGGCCGCGTCGCCCACGTACAGGTCGCCGGTGAGCGAGTCCAGCAGCCCGACGTGGTGCTTGGCGTGGCCGGGGGAGTAGTGGCTGGCCAGGGTCCGGCCGTTGCCCAGGTCGATCGCGCCGGTGTCGCCGAGGGCGCGGATCCGCGCGGCGTCGGTGGGGGCGAGGCTGCCGAACAGCGTGTCGAGCTTGTCGCCCCACACCATCTTCGCGCTGGCCATGAGGCGTGAGGGGTCGGCCAGGTGCCGGGCGCCCTTCTCGTGGACGACGATCTCGGCTGAGGGGAAGTATCCCGCGATGTCCCCCACGCCGCCCGCGTGGTCGAGGTGGATGTGCGTCACCACGACGGTCGCCAGGTCGTCCGGGCCGACGCCGAGCGAGGCGAGGGCGTCCCTGACGACGGGCGCCGAGGTCGAGGTGCCGGTCTCGACGAGGCAGGGACGGTCGCCCAGGATCAGGTAGCCGGCGGTGATTCCGGAGTACCCGGCCATGCGGGTGTCGATCTCGTACACGTCGCCGCCGAGCGGTGTCACGTTGTCCACAGGCCACCTCGAGGTCGGTCCGGCATCCACAGAATGTCGTTCAGGTCGTCGACGCTCCAGCTTAATCGCCGACAGTGATCTCCTACGTAGGAGAGGAGATCACATGCACCGCAACGAGGTGGTGCTGGTCGGCCGGCTGTCGATGCGTCCCCTGCACCGGGAGTTGCCGAGCGGCACCCTGCTCACCCAGTGGCGGCTGGCCGTACGGCGGCCGGCCGGTCGCCCGGGACATCAGCGTTCGGACGCGATCGAGTGCGCCACGTTCGACGACGGCGTGCGGGAGATGCTCCTGGGCTGGGAGCTCGACGACGTCGTCCAAGTGGAGGGGGCGATGCGCCGCCGGTGGTGGCGCGGCGGCAGCCGCTACGAGGTCGAGGTGAGCACCGCCCGGCGCCTCCACGCCGCCGCCCGCACGCCTCCCGGCGAAACAGTGAAACCGGGCGCGGACCGGACGGCCGAGGTCGTGCCGGTTGTGCCGTTTGTGCCGGCCGAGCCGGCCGAGCCGGCCGACGTGCAGGCGCCCCGCCGCCCGGAGAGGGACGAGGATCTCGAGGTTTCCCGAATCGCCAACGCTCCGACACCGGACGAGGACGAAGGGTAAGGTCCATGGCTGTGGCGGAGACGGAGAGCAGGGTCGCGACGCTGGAGCGGGTGGCGGGCAAGCTGCTCCTGAACGGCGAGCACACGGGCGTGCGGCTGGAGCGAATCGAGGTCGGCGTGACCGATCTCGGCGATCGATTCGGCGGCCTCGACAAGAGGATCAGCGATCTCGACACGAAAGCAGACGAGGTCGTCACGAAGACCGCGGTGGTCGAAACGCGTCTGGGCAGCGTTGAGACACGGCTCGCCGGTGTGGAGTCGCGCCTGACGGGCGTTGAGACGCGTCTCGACGGCGTGGAAACCCGTATCACGGGCGTTGAGGTGCGGCTCGACGGCGTGGAATCGCGCCTGACGAGCGTTGAGACGCGTCTCGACGGTGTGGAGGCCCGTCTCACGGGCGTCGAGACGCGGCTCGACGGTATGGAAACCCGCCTTACGGGCCTCGAGACGCGGATGGGTCAGCTCGAAACCCGGATGGGAGATCTCGAAACCCGGATGGGCGATCTCGAGACGCGGATGGGCGATCTCGAGGACGCGGTGAAGGAGCAGACCAGGGTCGCGGACGCCCGTCACAAGGCCATGGTGGGCATGATCCAGGAGGTGCTCGACCGGCTGAAGGAACGCTGAGCCGCTGCCGACGTCCGGGTCACTCCGCGGCGAACGTCCGCATGACGAGCCCGGTCCGGGGCTTGGGGCCGAACGAGGTCGACTTGCGCGGCACCCGTTCGCCCTGGGCCGCCACGGTCAGGACGTCCGCCGTCGACAGCGGGTTCATCAGCACGGCCGTCCCGCCGTGCCGTTGAGCGAGCCGTACGGCGGCGAGGGGGTCGTGGTGCACGACCAGCACCGTGTCCTCGCTGTCGTCGATGCCCCAGACCTTCGGCAGCAGGAACAGCGTGAGGATGGACGTGGGCAGCGCCCGCCACCGCGCCGAGCGGCCAGGTGGCATCGCCCGTTCGACCTGCAGGGGGTCCGGATCGGTGAGCAGGTGGGAAGAACCCTCGCCGGCGAGCACGAACGCCGGCCCCGTCGCCGTCGCGAGGCCCGCCAGGGCGTCCTCCAGCGCGGCGAACTCGTGGACCTGCCAGGCGCCCTTGGCCCGGGCCGCCGCCTCCTCCAGGGGCAGGGCCGGGATCACCCGGTGGATCGCGCGCAGCTCCGGCGGGTAGTGCGTGGAGTCGACGAGGTAGGCGAGGCCGTAGTCCCAGGGCCCCGGGCCGAGGTGATCGGTCCGGAGGGCCTCGTACGTGGCGTAGCGGTGGTGGCCGTCCGCGATCAGGGCCTGCCGGTCGCGCAGGTCCTCGCCCACCGCGGCGATCTCGTCGGGATCGGTCAGCGCCCACAGCCGGTGATGGACGCCGTCCCGGGTCCGTACGTCGATCTGGGGGAAGCGCTGCGCCGCCACGTCGTCGACGAGGCGCGAGGCGGTCCCGCCGCCTTCGTACAGCAGGAAGATCGGTTCGAGGTTGGCCTGGGTGGCGCGCATGAGCGCGAGCCGGTCGGCGACCGGGCCCGGCATGACGTTCTCGTGGGGCAGCACCGACGTCGAGCCGACCCCCAGCGCGCCGATCAGACCACGCTGCAGGAATCCCACGCCGCTCTGCTCGTACACGTACAGCGCGGGCAGCGAATCGACGGTCAGCACGCCCGACGCCAGCCACTCGCTCAGCTCGGCCCTGGCTTCGCCGTAGTGCCCGGCACCGGGAAGGATCAGGCGCGCCACGTTGTTCGGATGACGACTGAGCAGTTCGCGGAATTCCTCGGGGGAGATCAGATCGTACGGTGGAGAGGTGACGGCGCCCAGATCGTCCACCGCGAATCGGACGCCACGGAACGGACGCAGCACCAGTCCCGTCCGTTCAGAACTCTCCATACCGGGCATGTTGCCATAAGGCCCGGACTCCCCGATGCTGCGGTGCCCGGTTCTTGATGAAATCGGATTGCAGGAGGGCTTACCCGATGATCCAGGGACGAAACGACGCGTCCGACTCCTCACCCGATCCGGGCGGCACGCCCTCCGGCGACGTCTACGACTGGTTCCGCCGCGGCACCAAGCTTCTGGAGGAAGGCAGTCCGGCCGCGGCGGCGGCAATTCTGGAACGGGCCGCGCAGGCCGAGCCCGAGTCGCGCAGCATTCGAGAGGCGCTGGCCCGGGCTCAGTTCAATTCCCGGCAGTACAACGAGGCCGCCGGCAGTTTCCGCTGGATAGTGGACGCCAATCCCGTCGAGGACTACGCGTATTTCGGGCTGGGCCTGGCATTGTGGCGTAGCGGCGACATCGAGGCAGCCCAGGAGCCGCTGGCGGTCGCCGTGGCGATGCGGCCCGACCAGCGGCACTACGTGTCGGCCTTGAAGCAGGTCCAGGCGACATTGCGCGCGAGGCGGGCATGACCCAGACCCTGGTCGACGCCTACGACACCCTGCTGCTCGACCTCGACGGCGTCGTCTACCTAGGCCGGCGGGCCGTCCTCGGCGCCCCCGAGGCGCTGGAGCAGGCCAGAGCCAAGGGCGCGAGGCTCGCCTTCGTGACGAACAACGCGTCCCGTACGCCGGGCGCCATCGCGCAGCACCTCACCGACCTCGGCGTCCCGGCCGGTCCCGAGGACGTCGTGACCTCCGCCCAGGCCGCAGCCCGCCTCATCGCCGAGCACGTCCCGGCCGGGTCCGCCGTGCTCGTCGTCGGCGGCATGGGCCTGCGCACGGCCCTGCGCGCCCACGGCCTGCGACCCGTCACGACGGCCCTCGACGAGCCCGCGGCCGTGGTGCAGGGCATCTCCGACACCCTGTCGTACGGGCTGATCGCGGAGGGCGCCCTGGCCGTGCGACGGGGCGCGTGGTTCGTCGCGGCCAACGGCGACGCCACCATGCCCACCGGGCGCGGCGAACTGCCCGGGAACGGGTCGATGAGCCGGGTGATCGCCACGGCCACCGGCATCGAGCCGGTCGTCGCGGGCAAGCCGGAGCCGCCTCTCCACCGCGAGTCGATGATCCGCACGCACGCCCGGCGGCCGCTCATCGTGGGCGACCGCCTCGACACCGACATCGAGGCGGCGACCCGCGCCGGGGTGGACGGCCTGCTCGTCCTGACCGGGGTGACCACCCCGCTCGACCTGCTCACCGCCGCTCCCCACCACCGTCCCGCCCACATCGCCGCCGATCTGGGCGGCCTGCACGCGGCCCCCGCGGAGGTGCGGCGCGAGGGCGGCGGCTGGTCGTGCGGCGGCTGGACGGCCCGGTGGGAGGGCCGGCAGCTGACACTGGACGGCGGCGGCGACCCCGTCGACGGGCTGCGTGCCGCCTGCGCGACGGCATGGGAGGCCGCGGGGGACGGCCGGGCCGACGAGGACGCCGTGAAGCCCGCCCTCACCGTCATCGGCCTCTGACCACGCCTCACTAGACGTCCCCGGACCTCGGCCCGCCGCCGGCTCCGGGGACGTCCGCACGTGGTGTGACGGGCGCACCCCTGCGTGGGCATGGGGAGGTGTGCGGAAGGCCGCTCGGTAGTGTGCTGTGGCTCAGCAGGAGGCACGGAGGATCGCCCCAGTCGCCCTGAGATGCCCTGCACCGCAGCGGGCGGGTTCGTCGAGGTCGATCGTGACGGGTCGCAGGCCGTGGGCGCGATGGGGCCGCCAGGAAGCGTCCGGCATCCCCGGAGGGCCGGCCGGGACGCGCGGAGGTCTCAGAGGAGTTTGCGGAGGCGGAGCAGGTCGCCGAGGCTGGCGTCGATCTTCACGCGGCCGCCCAGCAGGGCGCGGGCCATGTCCAGCTCGCCGTTCACCATGGAGATGAGGTCCTCGCTGCTGAGCGTGAGCTTGACCTCGGCGGGACGGCCGTCCTCCGGCGGCACGTCCTTGAACGGACCCAGCCCGTCGTGGTGGATGCGGCCGTAGAAGGTGACGCCGAGGTCGGAGATCCGGCAGGCGAGCCGGCGCTCGACCACGTGCTTCGCACGGTCCTCTTCGCTGATCTCCTGGAAGTGCTCGACCAGCTTCTCCAGCGCCGCCCTGCATTCCTCGACGGTCGCCATGCACCTGCCCTTTCCTCGCGATCCCCGGCCATGCCCTCTTTCTACCGACAGTAGCTTTCCACGAGACCGGCGCGCGAAATCCGCAACCCCGATGTGGAACAAACGGCGGGTCGCGGGCTGTTGGCCGCCCCAGGAGGCCGGGTTCGCGCCCCATCGTCCCGGAAGACGTACGGCAAGGGCCCGGAGGGCGGCGCGAGTGTCGGTGCCGTCCGATAGCGTCAGGGCGACCGGCAAGTGAGCGACGGCGACGGCGTCATGGGAAGGGGACCGATGACGGACAGCGGCATCGAGGCGGCCGAGGAACGCGAGCCGGGTCCTGGCTCGGCCGCCGGCGGCGTTCCGGGCCCTGTGAGCGTGCAGGCGGCGCTGGAGCCGCTTGGACGGCTCGGCCGGACGCCGGTGTCCGGTCACGTCGCCGTCTTCGAGGAGGTCCTCACCGGCCTGGAGGCGGTCCTCGCCTCGGTCGACGAACCCGCCGAACCCGCCGAACCCGCCGAATTCGCGAAGCCCGTCGCCGAGGGGCGCGCCGCTTCGGGTGTGGAGGTCGTCCGGTGACGAGGCTGCCACGCCCCTCGTCCCGCCTCCGTACGTCCGGAGGTCGGGGGTGAAGCGCGTCCGCCTCGACAGCGAACTGGTGCGCCGGGGGCTCGCCCGATCCCGTGAGCAGGCCGCGCAGCTGATCGAGGACGGCCGCGTGAGCGTCGGGGGGCGCGTCGCCGGCAAGCCGGCCACCCAGGTGGACACCGCCGCCGCGATCCTCGTCGCCGAGACCTCGGAGGGCCCCGACTACGTCTCCCGGGGGGCGCACAAGCTGCTCGGCGCCCTGCGGGCCTTCGAGGGCCTGACCGTCGAGGGCCGCCGCTGCCTGGACGCGGGTGCCTCCACCGGCGGCTTCACCGACGTCCTGCTCCGGCACGGCGCCGCCCACGTGCTCGCCGTGGACGTCGGGTACGGCCAGCTCGCCTGGTCGCTGCGCACCGACGAGCGCGTCACGGTCATGGAGCGGGTGAACGTCCGCGACCTGACGCCCGAGATGGTGGGGGAGCCGCCCACGCTGATCGTCGGCGACCTGTCGTTCATCTCACTCCGCCTGGTGCTACCTGCGCTGGTCGCCTGCGCCGCGGACGTCGCGGAGTTCGCCATGCTGGTGAAGCCGCAGTTCGAGGTCGGCAAGGACCGCGTCGGCGCCGGTGGCGTCGTGCGGGACCCGGCCCTGCGGGCCGAGGTCGTGCGCGACGTGGCCACGGCGGCCCAGGCGCTGGGCCTCACGGTCAAGGGCGTGACCGCGAGCCCGCTGCCCGGGCCGTCCGGGAACGTGGAGTACGTCCTCTGGCTCGGGAAGGGGACGGGGCACCTCGCCGTTCCCGATGTCGGAGAGGCCGTCGAGCGGGCGGTCGCGGAGGGACCTCGATGACCCCCACGCCCTTGGTCACGCGGACACCGGTGCGGGTGCCCGGGCCGAACGCCGCCGACGGGACGGCGGGCGATCGGTGCGAGCGGCTGGACCGAGGCGACGGGCGCGAGGGGCCGCGGCCGGCGGCGTCCACGAACTGGAGACGGTGAGCGACGGGTGAACATCAAGCGGACGATCCTCGTGACGGCGCACACGGGCCGCGAGGCGGCCGTGCTGAGCGCCAGGCTGGTCATGAACCGCCTCATCGACGCGGGCCTGAACGTCCGGGTGCTCGACGACGAGGCGGAGGAGATCGGCTGCGCCGGGGCCGACGTCGTCCCCGACCACGTCTCGGCTCTCGACGACGCCGAGCTGATCATCGTCCTGGGCGGCGACGGCACGCTGCTGCGGGCCGCCGAGCTCGCCCGCCCCGCCCGGGTGCCGCTGCTCGGGGTCAATCTCGGGCACGTCGGCTTCCTCGCCGAGGCCGAGGTCGAAGACCTCAACGTGGCCGTCGACCGGGTGGTCGAGGGCCGCTACGAGGTCGAGGAACGGATGACGATCGAGGTCCTCGTCCGCCTGAACGGCTCCGTGGTCGCGCAGACGTGGGCCCTCAACGAGGCCAGCGTCGAGAAGGTCGACCGCATGCTGGAGGTCGTCGCCGAGATCGACGGCCGTCCGCTGTCCCGCTGGGGGTGCGACGGCGTGATCTGCGCGACGCCGACCGGCTCGACCGCGTACGCGTTCTCCGCCGGCGGGCCGGTCGTGTGGCCGGAGGTCGAGGCGCTGCTGCTGGTGCCGAACAGCGCGCACGCCCTGTTCGCCCGGCCGATGGTCGTCTCCCCGCGGTCCACGCTGGCCGTCGAGATCATCCCGGAGACCAGCCCGGCGGTGCTGTGGTGCGACGGGCGCCGCCGCTTCGACATCCCGCCCGGCAGCCGCCTCGAGGTGCGGCGGGGAACCGTCCCCGTGCGGCTGGCCCGGCTGCTCGGGGCGGAATCGACCGGCGCGCCGTTCACCGACCGCCTGGTGGCCAAGTTCGGGCTGCCCGTGGAGGGCTGGCGCGGCCGCGTCCGCACCGGTTCGGCCCCGGGCGAACTCCCTGGGTGATACGCCTGGGAGTGATCTGTCCGCCGTCGATCCCGTTTGCCCGGTGACCAGCGGAGACTTGTCCACAGATCGCCGTTGAGGCGCCCACGGCGAACCCGACTCCTCGAAAATCTTGACGAGTAGCGCGTAGGATCTCTGGCGAGTTCGGTCGGCAAAACGGGAGGGACCAGTGCGGCCACGGGTCGAGGAGGTCCGCATCCAGGGGCTCGGCGTCATCGACGAGGCCGTTCTGGAGCTGTCACCGGGATTCACCGTCGTCACTGGTGAGACGGGTGCGGGCAAGACGATGGTCGTCACCGGCCTCGGCCTGCTGTTCGGCGGCCGGGCCGATCCCGCGCGGGTCCGTCCCGGAGCGGACAAGGCCCTCGTCGAGGGCACCCTCGTCATCGAGCCCGACGGGCGGGTGGCCCAGCAGGTCGCCGACGTCGGGGGTGACGTCGAGGACGGCCAGCTGATCATCTCGCGGTCCGTCTCCACCGAGGGCCGTTCCCGCGCCTGGCTCGGCGGCCGCTCGGTTCCGGTCGGGACGCTGACGTACATCGCGGACGACCTGGTGGCCGTGCACGGCCAGATGGACCAGCAGCGGCTGCTCCAGCCGGGCCGCCAGCGGGCGGCGCTGGACCGCTACGCGGGCGACGAGCTGGTCAAGCCGCTGCGGGCCTACGAGCAGACGTACAAACGGCACAGGCAGGTCGGCGAGCTGCTCCAGGAACTGACCGTCAAGGCCAGGGAGCGGGCGCAGGAGGCCGACGTGCTCCGGTTCGGCCTGGAGGAGATCGAGAAGGTCGAGCCCCGTTCGGGGGAGGACGCCGAGCTGAAGGAGGAGGCCGGGCGCCTGTCCCACGCCGACGCGCTGCGGACGGCCGCCACCACGGCCCACACGGCTCTCCTCGGCGACCCGATGTCGGGCGCGCAGGACCTGCAGGACGCCGTCTCACTGGTCGGCCAGGCCAAGGCGGCCGTGGAGTCGGTGCGCGACTTCGACCCGGCGCTCGCCGGGCTCGCCGACCGGCTGGCCGAGGCCGGATACCTGATCTCCGACGTGGCGACCGAGCTGGCCGCCTACGCCGAGTCCGTGGAGGCCGACCCGGCGCGGCTGGCCGCCGTCCAGGAGCGCAGGTCGCTGCTCACCGGGCTCACCCGCAAGTACGGCGAGGACGTGTCGGCCGTGCTGGCTTGGGCCCAGCGGGCCGCCGCCCGCCTCACCGAGCTCGACGGCGACGACGAGCGGATCGAGGAGCTCACCCGGGAGCACGCCGAGCTGACCGGCCGGATGAAAGAACTGGCCGGAGAGCTGACGGTGATCCGGCAGGCCGCGGCGGAGCGGTTCGGCGACGCCGTCACCGCGGAGCTCACCGCCCTGGCCATGCCCTACGCGCGGGTGAGCGTGGCCATCACGCCCGGGGAGTTCGGCCCGCACGGCGCCGACGAGGTGGAGCTGCGCCTCGCCTCCCACCCCGCGGCCCCGCCGCTGCCGCTGACCAAGGGCGCGTCCGGCGGCGAGCTGAGCCGCGTGATGCTCGCCATCGAAGTCGTGTTCGCCGGGGCCGACCCCGTGCCGACGTTCGTGTTCGACGAGGTCGACGCCGGTGTGGGCGGCAAGGCGGCCGTCGAGATCGGCAGGCGGCTGGCGAAGCTCGCCCGGACGGCCCAGGTGATCGTGGTCACCCACCTGCCGCAGGTCGCGGCCTTCGCCGACCAGCACCTGGTGGTGGAGAAGGCCAGTGACGGCAGCGTGGTCCGCAGCGGCGTGGTCGCCCTGACCCAGGAGGCCCGGGCGCGGGAGCTGTCCCGGATGCTCGCCGGCCTGGAGGACTCCGAGCTCGGCCGGGCCCACGCCGCGGAGCTGCTGTCCATCGCCGCCGCCGACAAGGCCGCCTGGGAGGAGGAGGCCGCCGCCCCCGCCAAACGCCGGGCCGGCTCCGCCGCCAAGCGCCCCGCCTGACTTGAGCCCGTCCGCCCGCCGCACCTCGGCCGCGCCAATCCTGCGCGGGGGGCGTGAGGGCGTACGTCGCCGGACGTGCCCGCTCAGCGGGCGTACGGGCGGCGGCGGAGCAGGAGGCCCGCGACAGACGCGAGAGTGATCAGGAGACCGGTCACCACCAGGGCGCGCCCGTCGGGCCCGGCGTCGCCGCCGCCCCCGGTCTCGGCCGCTCCCGCGGGCGTCGTGACGACGGCGTCCCGGCCGCGCCCGGACGACCGCGTACCCGTGCCGCCGTCGTCCGCCGTGGAGGCGGTCACGGTCGCGGTGACGGTGCGGGTCGGCCGGGGGCTCCCCGAGGAGGAACCCGGCGAAGGAATCGGCGTGACCGGAGGGCTGCTCGACGATCCGGCGGCCGTGACGATCAGCGGGTAGGCCGTCAGGGCGGCCGCGTTCAGCACCTCGCACTGGATCAACCGGTGCGTGGGCCCGTCCCCGACGTTGAGGGCGGCCGGCTTCACGCTCGCCGTTCCGGCGTTGGCCGAGGTCGTCCTCAGGGAGACCCCGTTCGGAGGCAGCGGGATGACCTGTCCCGCGCCGACCGGGCCGAGTGTCCCCACCCCGGTGGCGGACGTGAGCCGGCTCAGCCCGCTGATCGAGGCGTAGGCGTACAGATCCGCGCCGGTCAGGCCGGAGCACGCGGTCCGCACGGAGACGGGCAGACGCTCCCCACGTGGGTGGTTTGGGAGGGAAGGCGGCGGGCAGAGGGGACGTCCGGAACGGAGGGCCCGCATGGTGGAGCGCGGGACGTCGGGAACGGGGCAGACGTGGGCCTTCCGGGATGTCCGAACGCCCGAGGGCCGTCCTGACGGGGTGACGACATCCCTGACTTGCTCGAACAAAACCCGACGGGTCGTGGGGTGCGGGAGCGTGCCGGCCGTCGCCTCTGGCAGGATGGTCATGATGAAGGTCCCGAGCTTGAATGTTCCGGGCCTCCGCCGCAGGAAGGTCGACGACCTTCCCGGGGTGACGGCAGTGGCGAGAATCGACAGACGGACCAAGAGGCTGACCAAGCGCCTCCAGGCCGGGGAAATCGCGATTATCGATCACGTCGACATCGACCGGGTCAGCGGGGAGGCTCTGGTCGCGTGCGGGGTGGCGGCGGTCATCAACGTCGCCGCCAGCATCAGCGGCCGCTACCCCAACCTCGGGCCGCGCATCCTCCTCGACGCGGGAATCCCGCTCGTCGACGCCGCCTCCCCCGAGCTGTTCGAACGGATCAAGGACGGCGACGTCGTCCGCGTCCACGACGGCATGATCTACCTCGACGAGGAGCTGGTCGGCAAGGGCCAGGCCCAGACGGCCGAGACGATCGACGCCGCGATGACCGAGGCCCGCGCGGGCTTCGCCGTCCAGATCGAGGCGTTCGTCGCCAACACCATGGAGTACGTCCGCCGCGAGCGTGACCTGCTGATCGACGGCGTGGGCGTGCCCGACATCCGGACGTCCCTGGACAACCGGCACGTCCTCATCGTGGTCCGTGGGTACCACTACAAGGAGGACATCGCGACGCTCCGGCCGTACATCCGGGAGTACCGTCCGGTGCTCATCGGCGTGGACGGCGGCGCCGACGCGCTGCTGGAGGCCGGCTACGTCCCCGACATCATCGTGGGCGACTTCGACTCGGTGTCGGAGAAGGCCCTGTGCTGCGGCGCCGAGCTCGTGGTCCACGCCTACCGCGACGGCCGGGCCCCCGGCCTCGAGCGCGTGCACCGGCTCGGCCAGGAGGCGGTGGTGTTCCCCGCGACCGGGACGAGCGAGGACATCGCGATGCTGCTGGCCGACGACAAGGGCGCCTCGCTGATCGTCGCCGTCGGCACCCACTGGACGCTCGACGAGTTCCTGGACAAGGGCAGGTCCGGGATGGCGAGCACCTTCCTCACCCGGCTGCGCGTGGGCAGCAAGCTCGTGGACGCCAAGGGCGTCAGCAGGCTCTACCGCAGCCGGATCTCCACGCCCTCCCTGCTGTTGCTCGTGGCGACGACGATGGTGACCATCGGCGTGGTGCTGTCGGTCTCGCCGATCGGCCAGGTCTGGCTGAACGGCCTGCGCGTCGCCTGGAACGGCTTCGTCTTCTGGCTGGTCGGACTCTTCTCGTGATCGATTTCCGTTATCACCTCGTCTCGATCGTGGCGATCTTCCTGGCGCTCACGGTCGGCATCGTGCTGGGCAGCACGGTCCTCGAACCCACCTTCTTCAAGTCGGCGGAGGAGATGACCGCCTCGCTGCGGAAGGCGAACGAGAGCTACATCACCCAGATCTCCGATCTGCAGACCCGGGAGGAGGGCGGCGACTCCTTCGTCACCAACCACACCCCGGAGCTGGTCCGCGGCCAGCTCGCCGGGGAGCGGGTGGTGCTCGTGGAGGCCCCCGGCGCGCCCGCCGGCATGCGCGACCCGATCCAGAAGCTGATCAGCAGCGCCGGCGCCGTCTACACCGGCCGGGTCAGCCTGACCGACAAGTTCACGGCGAGCGACCAGGAGTCCGTGGTCGACAGCCTCGCCGCCACCGTCGCCCCCGCCGGCTTCCACTTCGCCGACGGCGCCACGGCGTACGACAAGGCGGCGGCGGTCCTGTCCGGCGCGATCGTGACGGGCGACCGCACCCAGGCCGGCCGCGCCAACCCCTCGATGACCGGCGTCCTGGAGGCGTTCCAGGCAGGCGACTTCCTGACCGTGAGCGGCAACCCCGACCAGCGGGCGACGATGGCGATCGTGCTCGCCCCGGCCCAGCCGTACGAGGGGGAGGACGCGGACAAGCAGACCGGAGCGATCGTGTCGGTCGCGGCCGGGCTCGACTCGTCCGACCTCGGGACCGTGCTGACGGGCACCACGACCGCCTCATCGGCGACCGGGGTCATCGGGGTCCTCCACGACACCGGCGAGGCCGCCTCGAACGTCTCCACCGTGGACACCGTCGATATCCCCGCGGGCCGCGTCGTGGTCGTCTACGCTCTGCGGGAGCAACTGGCCGGGCGTTCCGGAGCGTACGGCGTCGGGAGCGGGTCCACGGCCTTCGAGCCGGCCGTCGCCCCCACCCCCACTCCCAGCCCGGCGACGTCGCGAGGGTAGACGGCACGCGTCCGCCCCGCCCGGCAGCCACCCAGACGTCCCCGCGACCAGCGGGACCCCGAGAGAAGGAACCAGCCGTGGCCACACGCTCCCCGGCCGGGACGCGCGCAGCGGCCCTGATCGGCGCCGCGCTCGGCGCCGTCGCGGCCCGCGCGGCCTACGCCGCCTTCCGCCGCCGCCCGCCGCTCGGCGACGAGAAGACCGCCGACGAGTACTGGACCCGGGTCAACCACCGGGGCGAGCCGGTCACGCTGCTGGAGGGCCCGGCCTTCGTCGCCGGTACGGCCGCCGCCGTGGCGCTCACCCCCGGGCTGCCCCTGCGCGCCCGCGCCGCGGCCCTGCTGGCCGGGGCGGGCAGCGGCGTCCTCGGGGCGTACGACGACGTGACCGGGACGTCCTCCTCCAAGGGCTTCAAGGGCCACCTCGCGGCGCTCGCGCGGGGCGAGGTCACCAGCGGCGCCGTGAAGATCCTCGGCATCGGGGCGGCCGGGCTCGCGGCCGCCGCCCTCACCCCGCGCCCGCCGTCGTCCCCGGCGGTCAGGGCCGTCGACACGCTCGTGGACGGGGCGCTCGTCGCGGGCGCCGCCAACCTCGCCAACCTCTTCGACCTGCGGCCCGGCCGGGCGATCAAGGCGGGCGCGCTCGCCGGCGCGCCGCTGCTCGCCGCGTCGCTGGCCCGGCCCGGCGGCCCGCGCTCGCGGCAGACCGCGGCGCTGACGGGCGTGACGCTCGGCGCGGCGGCGGCGCTGCTGCCCGAGGACCTGGGGGAGCGGGCGATGCTCGGCGACGCCGGCGCCAACGCGCTCGGCGCCCTCCTCGGCCTCGCCGCCACCGCCCGTCTCGGCCGGACCGGGCGGCTCGTCGCGCTCGGCGCGGTCGCCGCGCTCACCGCCGCGTCGGAGAAGGTCAGCTTCACCAAGGTCATCGCCGGCAACCCGGTGCTGAACCGGATCGACATGCTCGGCCGCCGTCCTCCGCTGTCCCCGGCCGGAACGGCACGGCCGTCCGCGTGACCTCGGGCAGGGCCGCCGGGCCGTCGCGCGTCCGCCTCGCCGCACGGCTGGGCGGGAACGGCGGGCTCGCGCGGGGGGTCGCCGGGGCGGCGGTCCTGATCGGGGCCATCACGGTCCTCGCCCGCGTCACCGGCTTCGCCAAGCAGCTCGCGTTCGCCCGGGCGGTCGGCACGAACTGCCTGGCCACCGCCTACTACACCGCCAACCAGGTGCCGAACATCGTCTTCGAGGTCGTGGCGGGCGGGGCGCTGGCCGGCATGGTCGTCCCGGTCCTCGCCGGGTCCGCGGGGCGGTCCACGGAGGAGGCGCGGGCCGAGGCGGGCCGCATCGCGTCGGCGCTGATGACGTGGGTGGTGGTCCTGCTCGTCCCGCTGACCGTGATCACCGCGCTCGTCGCCGGTCCGGTGACGCGGCTGCTGCTCGGCGCCGCCGTCCCGGGCTGCGATCCGGCCCAGGTGGCCGCCGTCGCGACCCGGATGCTCGTCGTCTTCGCGCCCCAGATCCCGCTGTACGGCATGGCCGTCGTCCTGTACGGCGTGCTCCAGGCCCACCGGCGCTTCGCGGGACCGGCGCTCGCGCCGCTCGTGTCGAGCGTCGTCGTGATCGTCGCGTACCTCGCCTTCGTCCCGCTCAGCGGCGGCGACCGGGACCCCGCCTCGGTCCCCGGGCCGGCCGAGTACGCCCTGTCCGCGGGCACCACGCTCGGCGTGCTCGCCCTGGTCGTGACCGTCGCCGGGCCCGCCGCCGTGCTCCGGCTGCGGTGGCGGCCGGTCCTGCGCTTCCCGGACGGCGTGGCCGTGCAGGTGCGGCGGCTGGCGCTGGCGGGGCTGAGCGGGCTGCTGGCCCAGCAGGCGGCGATGGCGCTGGTGATCCCGCTGGCCAACCGCGAGGTGGGCGGCGGCGCCCTCGCGGCCTACAACTACGCCTGGGCCGTCTACCAGGTCCCGTACGCCGTGCTGGCCGTGCCGATCGCGACCAGCGCGTTCCCGGTGCTCGCGGCCCGGGCCGAGGGCGGGGACGGCGAGGGGTTCGCCGCGCTGTCGGCCCGCACGACCCGCGCCGTGGTGCTCGTCTGCGGGCTGGCCGCCGGAGCGCTGGCCGCCGCGGCCGGGCCGGTCGCGCACGTCTTCCTGAGCCAGGCGGACACGCGGGTCGCGCCGGAGGCGTTCGCCCGGGCGATCGCGCTGTTCGCCCCGGGCCTGGTCGGCTACGGGCTGACGGCCCACCTCAGCCGCGTCCTGTACGCGGCCGGGCGGGGGAGGGCGGCCGCCCGGGGCATGGTGATCGGCTGGCTCACCGCGGGCGCGGCGCAGGTGGCCTTCGCGCTGCTGCTGCCGGGCGAGTGGCGGCTCGGCGGGCTGGCCGCCGGTCAGGCCGTGGGAATGACGGTGGGCGGCGCGCTGCTCCTGGCCTCCGTGGCGGCGGCCCGCGGCGCGGACGCCGTGCAGGGGGTGCCTCGGGCGGTGGCGGCGGCCGTGCTCGGCGGCGGGGCCGGATTCCTCGCGGGCGCGGCGGCCGTGCGGCTGACCGGCGGGGAGGGCCCCTGGACGGCCCTGGCGACCGCCGCGCTGGCCGCGGTCGTGGCCCTGGCCGCCGGGGCCGCCGTCACGGCGGCGGCCGACCGGGAGGCCCTGGGGGCCGTCCTGACCAGGTTCCGGACGAGGGGAGGGGCCGCGTGACGCGGCTGGTGCTGGCGCTCGGGACGAGCGCGGGCGGCGTGGGACGCCACGTGCGGATGCTGGCCGAGGGGCTGGCCGCGCGCGGCCACGAGGTCGTCGTCGCGGGGCCGCGCGACACGGAGGAGGCATTCGGCTTCACCGGCGCGGGCGCCGAATTCGCCGAGGTGCCGATCGCGGACCGGCCCTCAGCGGCGGACCTGCGCTCCATCGTGCGGCTGCGGCGGGCCGCGCGCGGGGCCGGCGCCGTCCACGCGCACGGCCTGCGCGCCGGGGCCCTCGCGTCACTCGCCCTGCTCGGCGCGCGCCGCCGCCCCCGGCTCGTCGTCACCCTGCACAACGCGGTCACCGCCGCAGGCGTGGTCGGCGTGGTCTACCGGGTCCTCGAACGCATCGTCGCGCGGCGGGCCGGTCACGTGCTCGTGGTCTCGCCCGACCTCGGCGCGCGCATGCGGGCACTTGGCGCGCGCCGGGTGTCGTCCGCCGTGGTCCCGGCCCCGCCGCTGGGCGCGCCCGAGCGCGGCCCGGAGCAGGTGCGGGCCGACCTGGAACGGCTGCTCCCCGGAGCAGGGGCGGATCGCCCGATCCTGCTGACCGTGGCCCGGCTCGCGCAGCAGAAGGGCCTGGAGACCCTGCTCGACGCGGCGGCCGGGCCGTACAAGGGCGACCCGCTGTTCATGATCGCCGGCGACGGGCCGCTGCGGCCGCGGCTGCAGGCCAGGATCGACGCCGAACGGCTGCCGGTGATCCTCTACGGCTGGGCCCGCACGCCCGACCTGCTGCAGGTGGCCCACGCCGTGATCGTGCCCAGCAGGTGGGAGGGGCAGCCGCTGAGCGTGCAGGAGTCGCTGCGCGCGGGCCGGCCGATCATCGCCACCCGCGTCGGAGGCATCCCCGGCATGGTCGGCGACGCCGGCCTGCTCGTCCCGCCTGAGGATCCGGGCGCGCTGGCCCGCGAGATCGGCCGCCTGCTCGGCGACCCCGCGCTGGCGGCCCGGCTCGCCGACGCCGCCGCCCGGCGCGGGGCCGGGCTCGCGGGCGAGGCCGAGGCGGTCGCCGCGGTGCTCGACGCGTACGGCCTGCCGGCGGGCGACGGCGCGGCCTGACGCTCCGCGGTTCCCGGGCCCTTCGGCGGCCCGGGGACGCGTGTCTGAACGGGACATAACGGTCGGGCCGGCGTGCCGGGACCGAGGACCGAATCTCCTGGCCGGCCGGTCCCAGCAGCCTGTCCTGAGAGTGACAGTTGAGCCGCCAATGGGATACATCTCCGTGTTGGGCGCCTGGGTGATCGCGAAGCCGGCCGGGCCGGTCGACGGATTTCTGCCAGGGATTAGGTGAGGCTAACCCTGATCCATATACTGGACGAGTTGGGGGGGAGTATCCCTTCGCGACAGTCCCGTCATCACGGCGTTGCGCCCGGGGCTGGCGGTCCGCCACGGCGTGTGCGGGCGGGAGAGACCTCCGGCAGTGTGTTCGACGCGCGTGCCGGAGGGTTTGGACATGAATTTTCCCCTGTGGGTCTGGCTGGCCGTCATCCTGGGACTGATGGTCGTGGTCGCCGTCGACCTGTGGATCGTGGACCGTGGTGAGCCACGGGAGTTCTCCGTGCGGCAGGCGGGCATCTGGGTCGGCTTCTACGTCTGCCTCGCCGTGCTGTTCGGCGTGGTCTTGAGCATCTGGGCGGGTGGCCAGGCTGGAGGGGAGTTCTTCGGCGGCTATCTGACCGAGTACAGCCTCAGTATCGACAACTTGTTCGTCTTCTTCATCATCATGTCGCGGTTCGGGGTGCCGCGGATCTACCAGCACAAGGTCCTGCTGGTGGGCATCGTGCTCGCGCTCGTCATGCGCGGCGTCTTCATCGCCATCGGCGCCGCCGCGCTCACCCGCTTCAGCTGGCTGTTCTACGTCTTCGGCGTCTTCCTCGTCTACACCGCGTACACGCTGATCCGCGACCACGGCAAGGGCGAGGAGGAGTTCACCGAGAACCTGCTGCTGCGCTGGGCGCGCCGGCTGTTCCCGACCACCTCCGACTACGTCGGCTCACGGGTCACGGTACGGGTCGACGGCAGGCGCATGGTCACCCCGATGCTCATCGTGATGATCGCCATCGGGACCACCGACCTGCTGTTCGCGCTCGACTCGATCCCGGCCATCTTCGGGCTCACGAAAGACGCGTTCATCGTCTTCTCCGCCAACGCGTTCGCCCTGATGGGACTGCGTCAGCTCTACTTCCTGCTGGGCGGCCTGCTGCAGCGCCTGGTCTACATCAGCTACGGGCTCGCGTTCATCCTCGGTTTCATCGGGGTTAAGCTCATTGTTGAGCAGTTGCACGACAGCCACGTGTCATGGGCTCCCCAGATTCCCATCTGGGTCTCGCTGACGGTCATCGGCGCCACGATGACCGTGACGACCATCGCGAGCCTGCTCAAAGCCCGCAGCCGTGACGAGGTGGTCGCTCCGGCGGAAGCCTCGCAGGGCTAGCGAAACGGGCAATGACCCTGTTTGCTTGTCTCGTTTGTGCCGTGCGATGACCGTGGAATCGGTAACATCGATCGCTAACGCGCATTCCGGTCCATAGTCGCCTTCCGAGTACAAAGGTTCCCTGTGTCCAACGATTCGTTGCCCCGCGACCCCGGCTCCGGGTACGCGGCAAGTTCCCGGGGCCGCATCCGGCTCGCGCGGGGGGTCTCGCCGTGGCTGGCCCCGGCCGCCGCTGCCGCGGCCGTGACCACGCTCCTCACGCGCAGGTCGTCCCGCTGGGCGCTGGCGGCGGTGCCGCTCACCGCGCTCACCGGGGGGATGCTCTGGTTCTTCCGCGACCCCGAGCGCGTGCCCGGCGAGGGCCGGCTCATCTCGCCGGCGGACGGCGTGGTGCAGAGCATCGACCCGTGGCCGGACGGCCGGACGAGGGTGGCGATCTTCATGAGCCCCCTGAACGTCCACGTCAACCGGGCTCCGGCGGCCGGCGCGGTGACCTCCGTGGAGCACGTGGCTGGAGGCTTCGCACCGGCGTTCAACAAGGACAGCGACAAGAACGAGCGTGTGGTCTGGCACTTCGACACGGCTCTCGGCGACATCGAACTCGTGCAGATCGCGGGCGCCGTCGCCCGCCGCATCGTGCCGTACCTCGCGGCGGGAGCGAAGGTGTGGCAGGGCGAGCGGATCGGCCTGATCCGGCTCGGTTCCCGGGTGGACGTCTACCTGCCCGAAGGGGTGGCCCCCGCGGTCACCGTCGGCCAGCGCACGACCGCGGGGGTGACACGCCTTGACCACATCTGATCTCGGCGCCGACGCCGTCTGGCCCGTGGAGGAGTCGGACGAGCCGCGCGGCCCGGTCGGCAAGGCGTTCCGCCTGTCGGCCGCCGACTCCCTGTCGCTCGGCAACGCGCTCAGCGGCTTCCTCGCGGTCTGCGTGCTCGCCTGGTCGGCGATCACCGACCTCCAGTCGAGCCACAAGTTCGAGCCCGACCCCCGCTTCTTCGGGACGGCCGTGGTCCTGCTGCTCGTCGGCGCGACCTGCGACCTGTTCGACGGCCTGGTGGCCAGGAAGTTCCGCGCGTCCGCGATGGGCGCCGAGCTCGACAACCTGGCCGACGTGATCAGCTTCGGCTTCGCCCCGGCGTTCATGGTGGTGGTGTGGGGCGGGTTCTCCGGACGGCTCCCGCTGCTGCTCGTGCTGTTCGCGGCCGGGTCGATCCTGCTCGCCGGCGTCGTGCGGCTGGCCCGCTTCGCCTGTGTGAAGACGAAGAGCGGCGACTTCATGGGCCTGCCGATCCCGATGGGCGCCATGACCGTCGTGTCGATCGTGCTGCTCTTCCAGCCGAGCTACTTCACCATCGCGGGCATCGTCGCGGTGGCGTGGCTGATGGTGAGCCGCATCGAGTACCCGAAGCCGAAGGGCAACCTGGCCGCCGTCGTGCTCGCCTGGATGATGATCAACGTGGCCTGCCTGACGATCTGGGCGGCCCGTCTCGCCGGGGGCGACCAGCTGATCACCGTGGGCGCGACCATGCAGATCGCCATCGTCTCTGCCATCCCGTTGCGCGTTCTCATGTTCAAAAAGCAGCAGCGCAGGGAACGACGCTCGATGAACGTGGGCTGACGTCGGTGAGCGGACAGGGGCCCCGATCGGCGGGGCCCCTAGTCTTGGGCCCGGCCACCTCATCTGGAGACAACGCCTAGTCCAAAGACGGAGCCCTGGTCGACATGCCTCGTGAGCACACCCGGACGTATTTCCTCGGCAAGCTCGCACGCGAGCTGGAGATCCGCGGGCTGGAGGCGTCGCTGCGCCCCGACCCGCCCTCACTCAAGGTGCGCGATCCCGACGCGGCGCTGTTCAGCGAGACGGTCGACTGCGTGGCCATGTCGGACGGCTGGTTCTACCGCTGGTCCTGGGGCGACGTGGTGGAGAGCGCCGACGAGCCGGCCGCCGCGGCCGACCGCATCGTGAAGGTCTTCACCACGGGCGACCCCCGGCCGCATCCCAGCCTCGGCGAGGCCTGATCCCGCGTCCGCTCGGAGCCGGTCGGGTCAGACGACCAGGCCGAGCAGGAGCACGCAGGCGAACGACACCACAGAGATGATCGTCTCCATGACCGACCAGCTCCGGATGGTCTGCCCGACGGTCATCCCCAGATACTCCTTGACCAGCCAGAACCCCGCGTCGTTCACGTGGGAGAAGAACAGCGAGCCCGAGCCGATCGCCAGCACGAGCAGGGCGAGGTGCGCGGGGCTCAGCCCGGCCGCCAGCGGAGCGGCGATGCCGGCCGCGGAGATCGTCGCGACGGTGGCCGAGCCGGTGGCCAGCCGGATGCCGACGGCGATCAGCCATCCCAGCACCAGCACCGGCACGTGGGCGCCCTGAGCCGCCTGGCTGATCACCTTGCCGACGCCCGAGTCCACGAGCGTCTGCTTGAAACCGCCGCCCGCTCCGACGATGAGCAGGATCCCGGCGATCGGCGGCAGCGCGTCCGCGATCACGGAGGAGATCCGGTCGCGGCCGAACCCGGCGGCCCGTCCGAGCGTGAACATCGCCACGACCACCGCGACCAGCAGCGCGAGCAGCGGTGTGCCGAGCACGTCGAGCACGGCCCGGACGCCGTTGCCGTCCGGCAGCGCGATCTCGGCCACGGCCCGGCCCAGCATGAGCACCACCGGCAGCAGGATCGTGGCCAGCGTCACGCCGAACCCCGGCCGCCGCTCGGTCGCACCGTCCCTCGCCTCGGGGACGAGGCGCTCGGGCGGCACGGCGTCCACCCAGCGGGCGGCGAACCGGCCGAACAGCGGCCCCGCCACGATCACGGTGGGGACGGCGACCAGCAGACCCAGGCCAAGCGTGATGCCGAGGTCGGCCTTGAGCGTGCTGATCGCGACCAGCGGACCCGGATGCGGGGGGACGAGGCCGTGCAGCACCGACAGGCCGGCCAGGGCGGGCACGGCCACCAGCATCAGCGGCCGGGAACCGCGGCGGGCCACCAGCAGCACGACCGGGATCAGCAGGACCAGCCCGATCTCGAAGAACATCGGCAGGCCGATCAGCACGGCGATGAGCGTCATCGCCCACGGCAGCGCCCGCTCGCCGCTGCGGCGCAGAATGCCGTCCACGATCTCGTCCGCCCCGCCCGAGTCCGCGAGCAGCTTGCCCAGCATGGCGCCGAGCGCGATCAGCACGCCGACGCCGGCGACGGTCGTGCCGAGGCCGGTCGAGAAGCCGTCGATCAGCTTGGCGAACGGCATGCCGGCCGCCAGGCCGAGCACGCCCGAGCCCAGCGCGAGCGCGAGGAACGGGTGGACCTTCAGCTTGGTGATCAGCACCACGATGACGGCGATGCCCGCAAGGGCGGCCACGATCAGCCGGGTGTCGTGGCCGCTCCAGGCGGCGGCCGCGCTCGCGAGGGGGGTCATCCGGGGGCTCCTCCGACGAATCCGTGCCGGTGCCGCTGCCCGGAAAACACGTTAAATCACCAGATGTGCGCCCGCGTCTGCGTCGCCGGCCGTCCCGGCCCGCCCTCCCGCCGTGCGGCCGGCCGGCTGTGTCCCCGCCCGCCGGCCGCGGGCGTGCTCACCGGGTGGGGCCGTTCACCACCCGCGGGCCTTCCACTCCGGCAGGGACGGGCGCTCGGCGCCCAGCGTGGTGTCGCGGCCGTGGCCGGGGTACACCCACGTCTCGTCGGGCAGCCGGTCGAAGATCCGTTCCACGACGTCGGTGTAGAGCTGCTCGAACCGGGCCGGGTCCTTCTCGGTGTTCCCCACGCCGCCGGGGAACAGGGAGTCCCCGGTGAACAGGTGGCGGTCCTGGTAGAGCAGCGCGATCGACCCCGGCGTGTGGCCGCGCAGGTGGATGACATCGAGCGTGACGACGCCCACCGTGACCCGGTCGCCGTGCCCGACCTCCAGGGTGACCGGGACCGGCAGCTCCGGGGCGTCCAGCGGATGGGCCACCACCTGGGCGCCGGTCGCCTGGGCGACGTCCTTCAGGGCGCCCCAGTGGTCGAGGTGCCGGTGGGTGGTGACGATCGAGCTGATCGGCATGTCGCCGATCAGCTCCAGCAGCCGGTCCGGCTCGGCGGCCGCGTCGATCAGCAGGCCGTCGCCGGTCTCGGTGCAGCGCAGCAGGTAGGCGTTGTTGGCGAAGTCGCCGACCTCGATCTTCGAGATCGTCAGCCCGGGAAGCTCCCGGACGTCGGCGGGGCCGCCCCTCGTGACGTCTCCGGTGTAGCTCATGGTCCTCCCCATCTCTCTCAAGGGGTAACGCTAGTCATCGGCCGGGGGCCAGGACGGCGGGGGCTCGGCCGGCAGGCCGGGTGGCGCCGGCAGCGCCAGCCACGGCGGCGGCTCGGGCGGCCGGATGCTGAGGCCCTGGCCCGCCGAGCGGCCGGTCAGCCAGGCGAGCAGCTCCCGCGGCGCCCCCTCCACGGAGGGGCCGTCGCCGAGGCCGCGCCACACCCGGACTCTGGAGGAGCCCACGGGCGAGCCCGGCGGCGCCGGCTCCCGGGCGACGATCTCGCTCACCGGGCCCCGGCCGTACGGCCAGGAGAGCATGCTGTCGTACAGGTCCCAGCGGACGTACGCGTCCGGCCAGTCGCGCCAGCCGTACCCCGTGCCGAGGTCGGAGTGGTGCACCTCCACCTCCCGCAGCCGCCGCATCGGGACGTACCAGGCCGGGTGCGGGGGCGGGCGCATCGCGCTCACGGTCGCCCGCCAGGCCGAGGGAGGCGTGCTCTCGATCGCCCGCTCGAGCCGCTCGGCGCTCATCCGCAGGTCGTCCACCAGTTCCCGGACCGGCCGTACGGCTCCCGCCGCGATCGCGGCCTCACGCGCGTCGAGCGTCGGGTACTGCGGCGTGCGCACGCCGGTCCTCGCCCACGTGAGCAGGTTGACGTAGCTGTCCCCGTTCCGGGCGACGTGGGCGAGCACGTGCCCGATGGTCCACCCGGGCAGCAGCGACGGCGCGCGCACGTCTTCGTCGTCGAGCCCGGCCGCCGTCTCCAGCAGCCGCTCGGTGGACGCGGCCAGCTCGGCGCGGTAGTCCTCCATCACCGACATGAGGCAATCATGGACCAGCGGCTCCGGCGCGCGGCCACCGGGAAGACCGCGCAGCGGCGGGCGGTTCTACAAGCAGGGGTTTCCACCGGACGGCGGGCGCGGGTTTGACGGAAGCCATACCCTGAAAGAGCGGGGGCGTGACCGTCGAGACGGGTCGAGACACCCGGCCCCGCCCCGGCCGCCGGACGATGCCCCCGGAATTGTCGGTGGCTCTGGATAGCCTGCCCAAGCACCTCCATTCACACCATCGACCTATCGGGACCACCGTGGCTGACCGCCTGATCGTGCGTGGCGCACGTGAGCACAACCTGAAGGACGTCTCGCTGGACCTGCCGCGAGACGCTCTGATCGTCTTCACCGGGCTCTCGGGCTCCGGCAAGTCGAGCCTGGCCTTCGACACGATCTTCGCCGAGGGTCAGCGGCGTTACGTCGAGTCCCTGTCGGCGTACGCCCGGCAGTTCCTCGGCCAGATGGACAAGCCCGACGTCGACTTCATCGAGGGCCTGTCCCCGGCCGTCTCCATCGACCAGAAGTCGACCAGCCGGAACCCGCGGTCGACCGTCGGCACCATCACCGAGGTCTACGACTACCTCCGTCTTCTGTGGGCCCGGATCGGAAAGCCCCACTGCCCCCAGTGCGGCCGCCCGATCGCCCGGCAGACCCCGCAGCAGATCGTCGACCGCGTCCTGGAGCTGGAGGAGGGCACCCGGTTCCAGGTGCTCGCGCCGGTGATCCGCGGCCGCAAGGGGGAGTACGCCGAGCTGTTCCGCGAGCTGCAGACCAAGGGCTTCGCCCGGGCCAGGGTGGACGGCACGGTGGTCCGGCTGGAGGAGCCGCCCGCCCTCAAGAAGTACGAGAAGCACGACATCGAGGTCATCGTCGACCGGCTCGCCGTCAAGGAGAGCGCGCGGCGGCGGCTGACCGACTCGGTGGAGACCGCCCTGCAGCTGTCCGGCGGCACGATCACGCTCGACTTCGTCGACCTGCCCGAGGGCGACCCCAACCGGGAGCGGTTCTACTCCGAGCACCTCTACTGCCCGTACGACGACCTGTCGTTCGAGGAGCTGGAGCCCCGGTCGTTCTCGTTCAACTCGCCGTTCGGCGCCTGCCCCGAGTGCACCGGCCTCGGCACCCGCATGGAGGTCGACCCCGAGCTCGTCGTGCCCGACCCCGAGCGCACGCTGGGCGACGGCGCGATCAGCCCCTGGGCGAACGGGCACACCAGCGACTACTTCATCCGGCTCATCGAGGCGCTGGGCCACGCGCTCGGCTTCGACCTCGACACGCCGTGGGAGCGGCTGTCCAAGAAGGCCCAGAAGGCGATCCTGCACGGCCACGACGAGCAGGTGCACATCCGCTACAGCAACAGGTACGGCCGGCAGCGCTCCTACTACACGACGTTCGAGGGCGTCATCCCGTGGGTGCAGCGCCGCCACGCCGAGGCGGAGAGCGACAGCAGCCGGGAGCGGTTCGAGGGCTTCATGCGCGAGGTGCCCTGTCCGGCCTGCCGCGGCCGCCGGCTCAAGCCCGTCTCCCTCGCGGTCACGGTCGGGGACGCATCGATCGCCGGCGTGTCCGCCATGTCGATCGGCGAGTGCGCGGCCTTCCTGTCGGGGCTCAAGCTGTCCGACCGCGACATGCACATCGCCGAGCGCGTGGTCAAGGAGATCAACGCCCGGCTCGGCTTCCTGCTCGACGTGGGCCTCGACTACCTCACCCTCGACCGCGCGGCCGGCACGCTCGCCGGCGGCGAGGCGCAGCGGATCCGGCTGGCCACCCAGATCGGCTCCGGCCTGGTCGGCGTGCTCTACGTCCTGGACGAGCCGTCCATCGGCCTCCACCAGCGCGACAACATGCGGCTGCTGGAGACCCTGATCCGGCTGCGCGACATGGGCAACACGCTGATCGTGGTCGAGCACGACGAGGACACGATCGCGGCCGCCGACTGGGTGGTCGACATCGGGCCCGGCGCGGGCGAGCACGGCGGCCAGGTCGTCGTGTCCGGCACGGTCAAGGAGCTGCTGGCCAGCGAGCAGTCGCTCACCGGCGCCTACCTGTCGGGCCGCAAGTCGATCGTCGTGCCCGCGTCGCGGCGCAAGCGGGACCGCAAGCGCCAGCTCGTGGTCAAGGGCGCGCGGGAGCACAACCTGACCGGCGTCGACGTCGAGTTCCCGCTCGGCGTGTTCACCGCGGTGACCGGCGTCTCGGGCTCGGGCAAGTCGACCCTGGTCAACGACATCCTCTACAGCGCGCTCGCCAAGGAGCTGAACGGCGCCCGCACCGTGCCCGGGCGGCACTCCCGGGTGCTCGGCACCGACCTGGTCGACAAGGTCGTCCACGTCGACCAGTCGCCGATCGGCCGCACGCCCCGGTCCAACCCGGCCACCTACACCGGCGTGTTCGACCACGCGCGGAAGCTGTTCGCGGCCACGACCGAGGCGAAGGTGCGCGGCTACCTGCCCGGCCGGTTCAGCTTCAACGTCAAGGGCGGCCGCTGCGAGGCCTGCTCGGGCGACGGCACCATCAAGATCGAGATGAACTTCCTGCCGGACGTCTACGTCCCCTGCGAGGTCTGCCACGGCGCCCGCTACAACCGGGAGACGCTGGAGGTCCACTACAAGGGCAAGACGATCTCCGAGGTCCTCGACATGCCGATCGAGGAGGCGCTGGAGTTCTTCGACGCGATCCCCGCGATCCGCCGCCACCTGCAGACGCTCAACGACGTCGGCCTCGGGTACGTCCGGCTCGGCCAGCCGGCCACGACGCTGTCCGGCGGCGAGGCCCAGCGCGTCAAGCTGGCCTCCGAGCTCCAGCGGCGGTCGACCGGGCGGACGGTCTACGTCCTCGACGAGCCGACGACCGGTCTCCACTTCGAGGACATCCGCCGGCTCCTCGGCGTGCTCAACCGGCTCGTCGACGCGGGGAACACCGTGATCGTGATCGAGCACAACCTCGACGTGATCAAGACGGCCGACTGGGTCATCGACATGGGCCCCGAGGGCGGCTCGCGGGGCGGCAGGCTCGTCGCCACCGGGACGCCGGAGGAGGTCGCCCGGGTGGAGGAGAGCCACACCGGCCGCTTCCTCGAGAAGATCCTCGGCCTGTGACCTGGGCGTCCAGTGCGTATTTATCCGCAGTTTTATGGCCTTCCCTGCATCATGCTGAACCAGCATGGCGGCGAGAGCCGTACCTAACGACATAGGTGACGCATAGCGGTGCGGATCGGGCGCAGACGCCCGGGCCGGCCGTGGAGGGAAGGACGAGCATGACGGATACGACACGCCGCGCTGTGATCTTCGGTGCGGGAGGGGCCGGCCTGGCCGTGGCGCTGACGGCCTGCGCCGGATACAGCTCCGGCGATTCCCAGGCGGTGCCCGCGGCCGACCAGGGCACCGCGGACTCCACCGCCACCACGGCGGAGGGCGGCGGTGGCGGCGGCGACGCGATCGCCAAGACGTCGGACGTGCCCGTCGGCGGCGGCAAGGTGCTGGAGGACCAGAAGATCGTCATCGTGCAGCCCACGGCCGGCGACTTCAAGGCGTTCAGCGCCGTCTGCACCCACCAGGGCTGCACGGTCGGCAGCGTCTCCAACGGCACGATCAACTGCCCCTGCCACGGCAGCAAGTTCAGCGCCAAGGACGGCTCGGTCGCCAACGGCCCGGCCACGCAGCCGCTCGCCGAGAAGAAGATCACGGTGAACGGCGACAGCATCAGCCTGGCGTAGGCGCGCCGCGGACTCCGCCGTCGCGACGCGACTCCGGCGGATCCACGGGACGCGACCCACGCGGTGACGCCCCCAGCCCCTCGATCGGCGGCCGGGGGCGTCCGCGTCTCCCCGGCACGACCGGTCACCGCCGGATCGTGATCGTCGGCGGCCGGACTGTCGGTCGGGCCAAGTAGGCTTGCAGTTGTGGCGGATCCGGCAACCTACCGACCGGCGCCCGGATCGATTCCCGAATCGCCAGGCGTCTATCGCTTCCGCGACCCGGGCGGCCGGGTGATCTACGTGGGCAAGGCGAAGAGCCTGCGCCAGCGGCTGAACTCCTACTTCGCCGACTTCGCCGGGCTGCACCCGCGGACCCAGACGATGCTGACGAGCGCCGCCTCCGTCGACTGGACGGTGGTCAACACCGAGGTCGAGGCGCTCCAGCTCGAGTACTCGTGGATCAAGGAGTTCGACCCCCGGTTCAACGTGAAGTACCGGGACGACAAGTCGTACCCCTTCCTGGCCGTGACGATGGGGGACGACTTCCCCCGGGTCCAGGTGCTGCGGGGCGCCAAGCGCAAGGGCACCCGCTACTTCGGCCCGTACTCCCACGCCTGGGCCATCAGGGAGACGGTCGACCTGCTCCTGCGCGTGTTCCCCGTGCGCACCTGCTCGGCCGGGGTGTTCAAGCGGGCCGGGCAGATCGGCCGGCCCTGCCTGCTCGGCTACATCGACAAGTGCTCGGCGCCCTGCGTCGGCCGTGTCAGCCCGGAGCAGCACCGGGCCCTCGCCGAGGACTTCTGCGACTTCATGTCCGGCAACACCGGCCGGTTCATCAAACGGCTCGAGCGTGAGATGCGCGAGGCGGCGGCCGTCGAGGAGTACGAGCGGGCAGCCCGGCTGCGCGACGACGTCCAGGCCCTGCAGCGGGCGCTGGAGAAGCAGACGGTCGTCCTCGGCGACGGCACCGACTGCGACGTGATCGCCCTCGCGGAGGACCCGCTGGAGGCGGCCGTCCAGGTCTTCTACGTGCGCGGCGGGCGCATCCGCGGGCAGCGCGGCTGGGTGGTCGACAAGGTCGAGGAGGCCGCCACCGGCGAGCTCGTCGAGCACTTCCTGCTCCAGATGTACGGCGAGGCCTCCATCCCCAGGGAGATCCTCGTCCCGGCCCTGCCCCCGGAGACGGACGCGGTGATCGAGCTGCTGAGCGAGCAGCGCGGCGCCCGCGTCGACCTGCGCGTCCCGCAGCGCGGGGACAAGAAGAGCCTGATGGAGACGGTCGAGCGCAACGCGAAGGAGTCCCTGGCCCAGCACAAGCTGCGCCGCGCGAGCGACCTCACCACCCGCAGCCGCGCCCTCCAGGAGATCGCCGACGCCCTCGACCTCGACCAGGCCCCGCTCCGCATCGAGTGCTACGACGTCTCGCACATCCAGGGCTCCAACGTGGTGGCGTCCATGGTCGTCTTCGAGGACGGCCTCGCCCGCAAGAGCGAGTACCGCCGGTTCTCCATCAGGAGCGGCGACGGCGACGTCGCGTCGATCTACGAGGTGATCTGCCGCCGCTTCAAGCGCTACCTCGAGGAGCGCGTGGCCACCGGGGAGCTCGACGGCGAGTCCGTCACCGGCGACCTGGGCGAGAACGGCGACGGGCCGGGCGGCATGAACGACGCGGGGGCGGGCGGCGGCGTGAACGGCGCCTCGCAGGCCGACCCCGGCGCGGGCATGCCGATCGACCCGGAGACGGGCCGGCCGCGCAAGTTCGCGTATCCGCCCAATCTCGTCGTGGTGGACGGCGGACCCGCGCAGGCGGCGGCCGCGCAGCGCGCCCTCGACGAGCTCGGCATCGACGACGTCGCCGTGTGCGGGCTGGCCAAGCGGCTGGAGGAGGTCTGGCTCCCCGGCGACGACCAGCCGGTCATCCTGCCCCGCGCGAGCGAGGGCCTCTATCTCTTACAGCGCGTCCGCGACGAGGCCCACCGGTTCGCGATCAACTTCCACCGGGCGAAGCGGTCGAAGAGCCTCAAGGAGAGCGCGCTCGACCAGGTTCCCGGGCTCGGACCGGCCCGCCGCCAGGCGCTGCTGCGCCACTTCGGGTCGGTGAAGCGGCTCCGCGAGGCGACGGCCGAGGAGATCTGCGCGGTGCCCGGCATCGGCCCGTCGACCGCCGAGGCCATCGTGGCCGCCCTTCGCGGCGAGAGTCCCTCCCCCGCCGGGCAGGGGTCATGACCCTTACGATGCGGCGTGCCGGTGGCGGGGAGCAGCGCACAGATGACATGCTCCGGCACGTAGGCGCTGCTCCGGGACGGAGCGCGCCGCATACGGATGGGAGCGCGCCGCCCGCGGGCGTGGCGGTGCCGCCGATGTCGCCGATGTCGAGCAGGGCGGTGAGCGGGCGATGAGCACCAACGAGCCGGCGTTCGTTGTTGTCACGGGCATGTCGGGGGCCGGGCGCAGCACGGCCGCGAAGGCCCTGGAGGATCTCGGCTGGTTCGTCATCGACAACCTGCCGCCCGGGCTGCTGTCCTCGCTCGCCGAGGAGGCCGGCCGGGTCAACATGGCCACCGACCAGGTGGCGGCCGTGGTCGACGTGCGCAGCCTCGCGTTCACGACCGACCTCAACGCCGCGATCGAGGAGCTGGTCGCCCGCGGCGTCGGCGTCCGGGTGGTGTTCCTTGAGGCCAGCGACGAGGAGCTGGTCCGCAGGTTCGAGAACGTGCGCCGCCCCCACCCGCTGCAGGGCGACGGGCGTCTCGTGGACGGCATCGACCGCGAGCGGGGCATCCTGCGGGAGATCCGGGCCAACGCCGACCTCGTCATCGACACGTCCCTGCTCAACGTGCACGAGCTCCGCAAGAAGATCGTCTCGTTCTTCGGCGGCGACGACCGCCCCGGGCTCAAGGTCAACGTGGTGTCGTTCGGCTACAAGTACGGCCTGCCGGTCGACGCCGACATGGTGGTGGACTGCCGGTTCCTGCCTAACCCCCACTGGGTGCCGGAGCTGCGCCCGATGAACGGCCTCGACGCCCCGGTCCGCGACTACGTGCTCGGGCAGCCGGGCGCCAAGGAGTTCCTCGACGGGTACGAGGACGTCTTCGGCGTGGTCGCCGCCGGCTACGCCCGCGAGGGCAAGGGGTACGCCACCCTCGCCGTCGGCTGCACCGGCGGCAAGCACCGCAGCGTCGCCATGGCCGAGCAACTCGGCGCCCGCCTGCGCGAACGCGGCATGGACGTCCAGGTCAGCCACCGGGACGTGGGCCGCGAGTGACGCCCGCGACCGGCGGCCGTCCCGCGGGCGGCGGTACGGGCGGGCATCCCTGCGGCTCGCTCCCGGTTCGCCCCGGCCTCGGGAACGGTCCCGGATCCGCCCGCGTGAGGGCCGGCCTCGGGGACGCCTCCGGTTCCGCCCGTGCGAGGGCCGGCGACGGGGACGCCTCCGCATACGGCCGGCGGCGGCCCGGTGGCGCCGGGAACATGTCCGAGGCCGCCCGGGCGGGTTCCGGCGCCTCGTGGTGTCGGAGCCGTCCCCCGGCCGGTTCCCATGCGGGCGTCTCCCCTTCCGAGGGGCGCCCCCGGCCCGGTTCCCCGGGCCGCCAGACGACGACGGGGGCGCCCCAGCCCGCCGTCCTCGCCGTACTCGATCAGGACGACACGGCCCGTCGGGGCCCCGCGGCGCGGGGCTCGCGGCGAGGCGAGGAGGACGATGAAGGAGCCCGCCGAGCCCCCGGCCCCCCACCACCCCCCGGCTCCCCGAGGCGCGGCGCCGCCGCGCAACTCCCTTCACGCCGGCCGCGCCCCCAAGGTCGTCGCGCTGGGCGGCGGCCACGGCCTGTACGCCTCCCTGTCGGCCCTGCGCAACGTCACGACCGACCTCACGGCCGTCGTCACGGTGGCCGACGACGGGGGCTCCAGCGGCCGCCTCAGGCGTGAGCTGGGCGTCCTGCCGCCCGGCGACCTGCGGATGGCCCTCGCCGCGCTGTGCGGCGACGACGAGTGGGGCACCACGTGGAGCGAGGTGGTCCAGCACCGCTTCCGCAGCGAGGGGGAGCTGCACGGCCACGCCGTGGGCAACCTCCTCATCGTCGCGCTGTGGGAGCTGCTCGACGACCCCGTGGCGGGCCTCGACTGGGTGGGCCGCCTGCTGGGCGCCCACGGCCGGGTCCTGCCGATGGCGTCGGTACCCCTCGACCTCCAGGCGGAGGTCGAGCTGGACGGCGTCGTCACGACCGTGCGCGGCCAGGTCGCCTGCGCGCTGACCCCCGGCCGGGTGCGGTCGATCTCACTGCTCCCGCCCGACCCGCCGGCCTGCCGGGAGGCGGTGGAGGCCGTCGAGGAGGCCGACTGGGTGGTGTTCGGGCCCGGCTCGTGGTTCACCAGCGTGCTGCCGCACCTCAAGGTGCCCGAGCTGGCCGAGGCGCTGCACGCCACCAGCGCCCGGCGGATGGTGGTCCTCAACCTCGCCCCGCAGCCGGGGGAGACCGACGGCTTCTCGCCGGAGAAGCACCTGGAGGTGCTGCGGGAGCACTCGCCGTCCCTGCTGATCGACGTGGTCCTCGCCGACACGAGCGTGGTGGGCGACCTCAGGGCCCTGGAGAAGGCGGCCTGGTCGCTCGGCGGGCGTCTGGTCGTGGCGGACGTAGCCGCTTATGACGGATCTGCACGCCACGACGGACCACGACTTGCCGCGGTCCTGGACGAGATTTTCCGCGAGAAGCGGTGATTGCCCCCGCTCCACGTGCGAGAGACTTGCGGGCAGAGTCTGTTTGGGGGAGGACACGCGCAGATGGCCATGACGGGTGTGGTGAAGGACGAGCTGAGCCGCCTATCGGTGCTCAAGCCTTGCTGCCGCAAGGCGGAGGTGTCGACGCTGCTGCGGTTCGCCAGCGGCCTGCACCTGGTCGGCGGGCGGATTGTGATCGAGGCCGAACTCGACACCAACGTCACCGCCCGGCGGCTGATCCGGGACATCGGCGAGGTGTTCGGCCACAAGGCCGAGGTGCTGGTGCTCGCCCCCGCCGGCCTGCGCAAGGGCTCCCGGTACGTCGTACGGGTCTACAAGGACGGCGAGGCGCTGGCCCGGCAGACCGGCCTGATCGACAACCACGGGCGGCCGGTGCGCGGCCTGCCCCGCCAGGTGGTGTCGGGCGCCACGTGCGACGCGGAGGCGGCCTGGCGCGGGGCGTTCCTCGCGCACGGCTCGCTGACCGAGCCCGGCCGCTCGATGTCGCTGGAGGTCACCTGCCCGGGGCCGGAGGCGGCGCTGGCGCTGGTCGGCTCGGCCCGGCGGCTCAAGATCCACGCCAAGGCCCGTGAGGTGCGCGGCGTCGACCGGGTCGTGGTCCGCGACGGCGACGCGATCAGCGCGCTGCTGACCCGCCTGGGCGCCCACGACAGCGTGCTCGCCTGGGAGGAGCGGCGCATGCGCCGCGAGGTGCGGGCCACGGCCAACCGCCTGGCCAACTTCGACGACGCCAACCTGCGCAGGTCGGCCCGCGCCGCCGTGGCCGCCGGAGCCCGGGTGCAGCGGGCGCTGGAGATCCTGGGCGACGAGGCGCCCGAGCACCTCGTCGTCGCCGGGCGGCTGCGGGTGGAGCACAAGCAGGCGTCGCTGGAGGAGCTGGGCCAGATCGCCGACCCGCCGCTCACCAAGGACGCGATCGCCGGGCGCATCCGGCGGCTGCTGGCCATGGCCGACAAGCGCGCGCAGGACCTCGGCATCGCGAACACCGAGGCCAACCTCACCGCCGACATGCTGGCCCCCTGAACCGGTCCTGACGCACTGAGCCGGCGCTGACGTCGCCCCGGCCGGCCTGCCGTGATCCCCGTACGGAGGATCCCGGGGGAGCGGCCGGCGGCGGCCGGCGTGAGGGGAGCACGGGGCGGGCGTTGCCCCCGTTTGACCTGACGCGCCGCGAAGGCGCGGCCCGTTGGTCTACACCAATTTGGGTCCGATAAGGTCTGTCATTGAGGTTTAACACAGCCACGGCGCCGGTGTGCCGGCGCACGACGTACGAGGAGATCGGATCCGTGAGCATCCGCGTAGGCGTCAACGGCTTCGGCCGTATCGGCCGCAACTTCTGGCGCGCTGTGGCGGCCAGCGGCAAGGACATCGAGATCGTCGCGGTCAACGACCTTACTGACAACGCCACGCTCGCCCACCTGCTGAAGTACGACAGCATCCTGGGCCGCCTGCCGTACGAGGTGAAGGCCTCGGCGGACGAGATCACGGTCGACGGCAAGGCGATCAAGGCCTTCGCCGAGCGTGACCCCGCCAAGCTGCCCTGGGGCGACCTGGGCGTGGACGTCGTCGTCGAGTCGACCGGCCTGTTCACCGACGCCACCAAGGCCAAGGTGCACGCCGAGAACGGCGCCAAGAAGGTCATCATCTCCGCCCCGGCGAAGAACGAAGACGTGACGATCGTCATGGGCGTGAACCACGAGATCTACGACCCGGCGGCTCACACGATCATCTCCAACGCGTCCTGCACCACCAACTGCCTGGCCCCGATGGCCAAGGTCATCAACGACACCTTCGGCATCGAGAAGGGTCTGATGACCACCATCCACGCCTACACGCAGGACCAGAACCTGCAGGACGGCCCGCACAAGGACCTGCGCCGCGCCCGCGCCGCCGCCCTGAACATCGTCCCCACCTCGACCGGCGCCGCCAAGGCGATCGGCCTGGTGCTCCCCGAGCTCAAGGGCAAGCTGGACGGCTACGCGCTGCGCGTGCCGATCCCGACGGGCTCGGCCACCGACCTGACCGTCGAGGTCAAGCGTGAGACCTCGGTCGAGGAGGTCAACGCCGCCCTCAAGGCCGCCTCCGAGGGCGCGCTGAAGGGCTACCTCAGCTACACCGAGGACGAGATCGTCTCCAGCGACATCGTCACCGACCCGTCGTCCTGCATCTTCGACGCCGGCCTGACCAAGGTCATCGGCAACCAGGTCAAGGCCGTCGGCTGGTACGACAACGAGTGGGGCTACTCGAACCGCCTCGCCGACCTGATCGAGTTCGTGGGCGCCTCCCTCTGATGATCGGGATCGACGAGCTCGACGTGAAGGGCCGGCGCGTCTTCGTGCGCGCCGACCTCAACGTCCCCCTGGACGGGGAGACGATCACCGACGACGGCCGCATCCGCGCGTCGGTGCCGACGATCAAGAAGCTGCTCGAGCGGGGGGCCAAGGTCGTCGTGGCCGCCCACCTGGGCCGCCCGAAGGGGTCCCCGACGCCGAAGTACTCGCTCGCCCCGGTCTCCCGGCGGCTGGCCGAGCTGCTCGGCGAGGACGTCGCGTTCGCGAGCGACGTCGTGGGCGACTCGGCGAGGAGCACGGTCGAGGCCCTCCAGGACGGGCAGGTCGCCCTCCTGGAGAACCTGCGCTTCGAGCCGGGCGAGGAGTCCAAGGACGACGCCGTCAGGGGCGAGTTCGCCGACAAGCTGGCCGCGCTGGCCGAGCTGTACGTCGGCGACGGCTTCGGCGCGGTCCACCGCAAGCACGCGAGCGTCTACGACCTGCCCAAGCGCCTCCCGCACGCCGCGGGCGACCTGGTGCTGGCCGAGGTCGAGGTGCTCAAGCGGCTCACCGAGGACCCGGCCCGGCCGTACGTCGTGGTCCTGGGCGGCGCGAAGGTCTCCGACAAGCTCGGCGTCATCGCCAACCTGCTGTCCAAGGTCGACCGGCTGCTCATCGGCGGCGGCATGGCGTACACCTTCCTCAAGGCCCAGGGCCACGAGGTCGGTAAGTCACTGCTGCAGGAGGACCAGCTCGACCAGGTCCGCGGCTTCCTGAACGAGGCCGCCGCCCGGGGCGTGGACCTGGTGCTCCCCGTCGACGTGCTGGCCGCCACCCACTTCGCGGCCGACGCGCCGCACGAGGTGGTGGACGCCACCGCCATCCCGGCCGACCGGGAGGGCCTGGACATCGGCCCGCGGACCCGCGAGCTGTTCGCCGGCAAGCTGGCCGACGCGCGGACCGTGTTCTGGAACGGCCCGATGGGCGTGTTCGAGTTCGAGGCGTTCTCCGGCGGCACCCGCGCCGTCGCCGAGGCCCTCGTCCGCTCCGACGCGTTCACCGTGGTCGGCGGCGGCGACTCGGCCGCGGCCGTGCGGCAGCTCGGCCTGCCCGAGGACGGTTTCTCGCACATTTCCACCGGCGGCGGCGCCAGCCTCGAGTACCTCGAGGGCAAGACGCTGCCCGGACTCGCCGCGCTGGAGGAGTAGATGGCCCGCAAGCCGCTGATCGCCGGCAACTGGAAGATGAACCTCAACCACCTCGAGGCCATCAACCTGGTGCAGAAGCTGGCGTTCTCGCTCACCGACCGCGACCACGACGCGGTCGAGGTGGCGGTGCTCCCGCCGTACACCGACCTGCGCAGCGTCCAGACGCTCATCGACGCCGACAAGCTCCGCATCGTGTACGGCGCGCAGGACCTGTCGCGCCACGACGCCGGGGCCTACACCGGGGAGATCTCCGGGGCGATGCTGGCGAAGCTGGGCTGCACGTACACGCTGGTCGGGCACTCGGAGCGCCGCCAGTACCACCACGAGGACGAGGCGGTCTGCAACGCCAAGGTCAAGGCGGCCTACCGGCACTCGCTCACGCCCATCCTGTGCGTGGGCGAGGGCCTGCCGGTGCGGCAGGAGAGCCGCCACGTCGAGCACACGCTGGCGCAGCTCGACGGCGCCCTCGACGGGGTCCCGGCCGACCAGGCCAAGACGATCGTGATCGCATACGAGCCGGTGTGGGCGATCGGCACCGGCGAGGTCGCGACGCCGAAGGACGCCCAGGAGGTGTGCGGCGCGATCCGGACGCGACTCGCCGAGCTGTACGACGGCGAGGTGGCCGCCGCGATCCGTATCCTTTACGGAGGCTCGGTGAAGTCGGACAACATCGCCGGCATCATGGCGCAGCCCGACATCGACGGCGCTCTCGTGGGAGGGGCCAGCCTCGACCAGGGCGAGTTCGTCAAGATATGCCGCTTTGGCGAGATCTCCGGCTAGCTGGGCCGTTTGGGGGGTGCGACTTGACAACAGGTCGTACCCTCATAGAGCAAGATTGAATCGTCACGCCGATGGCATCGCGCGAGACGCGCGCGCCCGGACATAGGAACAGGTCTACGGTGACAATCGGAATCTCCATCGCCCTCATCCTGTCGAGCGTCCTGATGGTCCTGCTCGTCCTGCTCCACAAGGGCAAGGGCGGCGGCCTGTCGGACCTGTTCGGCGGCGGTTTCTCGTCGTCCTTCGGCGGTTCGTCGGTGGTGGAGCGTAATCTGGACCGGCTGACCATCATCACGGGTGTCGTCTGGTTCGTCTGCATCATCGCGCTGGGTCTGCTGCTCAAGCCGTAGCGAGCGCCGCCCGGCAACGCGTGACAGAGATTCACCTCCCCCCGTCCGCGGGGCGATCGAGCAAGGAGTTCTTCGGTGGGTAGTGGCAACGCGATCCGTGGCAGCCGAGTCGGCGCGGGCCCCATGGGGGAGGCCGAGCGAGGCGAGGCAGCCCCCCGCGTGCGGGTCTCGTTCTGGTGCGCCAACATGCACGAGACGCGCCCGAGCTTCGCCAGCGACGCGCCCGTCCCGGAGTTCTGGGACTGCCCGCGGTGCGGTCTGCCGGCGGGGCAGGACCAGTCCAGCCCGCCGGCTCCGCCGCGCAACGAGCCGTACAAGACGCACCTCGCGTACGTGAAGGAGCGTCGCAGCGACAAGGACGGCGCGCAGATCCTCGCCGAGGCGCTGGAGCGGCTGCGCTCCTCCTCCCGCCCGATCTACTAGGTCGCCCAGGCCGTACGGCAGGCGTCGCGAAGGCCCTTCCCGGATCTCCGGGGAGGGCCTTCCGTGCTTCCCGGGCTGAATGTTTCCCGGGCTCCGTGTTTCCGGTGCTCCGTGCTTCCCCGGCCCCGTTCCGAGGTCCGGGCTGAGCGTGGGTGAAAGGTGCAGGTCTGAGGAGGCGGCCGTCAGCGGGCCGCAGGCCGCCGGCCTGCGCGGACGTGGACGGACCGGGATCACGCTTAACCGGCCACGCTAGCCCGGCCGGCCGCGCGTTCCGGGTCGCCGTTTCACGCGGCCCGCCGGCCGAGGATGCCGGCATGAACGCGCTGCTGTGGACCGTCACGGTGCTGGGCGCCCTCCTCGCGCTCGCCGCCCTCGCCGTCGCCCTGCTGGCCGTCCGGCGCTGCCGGGACCTGTACGAGGTGGTCTCCCGCCGCACCGCCCGCGGCCCCGTCCTGCCCGAGGCCGGCACACCGGTGCCGCCGACACGGGTGGTCACAGTCGACGGCGCCGTCGTCGACCTGGCGGAGCGGGGCGAGGACGAGCGCGTCCTCGCCTTCCTCACCACCGACTGCCCCGCCTGCGAGGAGCTCGCCGGCGGGCTGCGCCGCGCGCTCGCCGCCCTGCCGGCCGGCGCGCCGAGGCCGCTCGTGGTCGTCTCCGGCGGCGCGGCCGGGCGTGCCGTACACGTGCGGGACTTCGCCCCGGTCGCGCACGTAGCGGACGCCGACGGGAGGCATCCGCTCGCGGACGCCCTCGGCGTCACGGCCTTCCCCACCGTCCTGGTCGTGTCGGAGGGCCGGGTCCGGCGCGCCGGTCACGGCCTCGCCCAGGCCGGCCTGGAGGCGGTGCGGTGAGGGCCGTCCGCCGGGACGGCCGGACGGCGGGGACCCCGCGCGATCTGGCGCGCGCCGCCGCGGCCGCCGCCCGCCTGGGGCTCGCCGCCGGGCGCGGCCCGGCTCTGGTCGTCCTCGCGCTGGCGGTGCTGGAGGGGCTGCTCCCGCCGGTGTCCGCCTGGTTCACCAAGCGGCTCATCGACGCGCTGGCCGGCGGCCCGGCCGGGAACACGGGCCGGGTGGCGGTCGCCGCCGCAGGTCTCGCGGCCGCCGGCCTGCTGTCCGGGGCGCACCGCGGGGTCGCGTCCTACCTGTCCGGGACGCTGGCCCGGTCGGCCAGGCTCGTCGCGGCGGACCGGCTGTTCCGCAGGATCAACGAGCACGTCGGGCTCGACCGGCTGGAGAGTCCCGCGTACCTCGACCGGCTCCGCCTGGCCACCCAGGCGGGCGGCCAGGCGCCCGGAGAGCTCACCCGCTCGGCCGTCGGGCTGATCCGCGCGGCCGTCCAGGGAACCGGATTCCTCGCCACGCTCGTGATGGTCTGGCCGCCGAGCGTGCTCGTGGTCCTCGCCGGGGCCGTGCCCGCCGCGATTCTGCAGACCGGGGCCGGCCGGCGCAGGGCCGCCCTCACCGTACGGCTGTCGCCGCTGGTCCGGCGCGAGGTGACGTACCAGATGCTGCTGACCGACGTCGGCGCGGCCAAGGAGATCAGGCTGTTCGGCCTTGGGCACTTCCTGCGTGAGCGGATGCTGGCCGAGGCCCGGGCGGCGAGCGACGCCGAGGGTCGCCTGGAACGGCGGCTGACCCGCACCCACACCGGCCTTGAGCTGCTGGCCGGGGCCGTCACGGTCGCGGGCGTTGTCACCGCGGCCGCCCAGGCGGCGGCCGGGCGGATCACGCTCGGCGACGTGGCGCTGTTCCTCGCCGCCCTGACGGGTGTCTATGGAGCGGCGACGACGGCGACCGACGGGGTCGCGGGGGCGTACAAGGCGCTGCTGCTCTTCGGCGCGTACCGCGAGATCATCGAGGAGCCGCCCGCCGGCCCGCCGGCCGGTTCCGCCCCCCTCGCGCCCCTGCGCCGCGCCGTCGAACTGCGGGACGTGTGGTTCCGGTACGGCGAGGGCGCGCCCTGGGTGCTGCGCGGCGTCGACCTCGTCATCCCGCGCGGCGCGCGGATCGGCCTCGTCGGTGTGAACGGGGCGGGCAAGAGCACGCTGGTCAAGCTGCTGTGCCGGATGTACGAGCCGGAGCGCGGCGCCGTCCTGTGGGACGGCCGGGACGTCAGGGAGGCCCACGCCGCCGATCTGCGGTCCCGGGTGACGGCCGTCTTCCAGGACTTCGTGGCCTACGACCTGACGGCCCGGGAGAACGTCGGGGCCGGCCGGCTCGACGCCCTGGACGACCTCGAGGCGGTCCGCCGCGCGGCCCGCGCGGCGGGGATCGACGAGGCGCTGGCGGCCCTGCCGCGCGGCTACGACACGCTGCTGAGCAGGGTCTTCGCCGGGATGGACGACCGCGACGCCGCCCAGCTGTCGGGAGGTCAGTGGCAGCGGGTGGCGGTCGCCCGGGCGTTCCTGCGGTCCGGCGCCGACCTCATGATCCTCGACGAGCCCAGCGCCGGCCTCGACCCCGAGGCCGAGCACGCCCTGCACGAGCGGCTGATGGAGCTGAGCCGCGGCCGGGCGGCGCTGCTCGTCTCGCACCGCCTCAACGCGCTCCGGGACGCCGACGAGATCGTCGTCCTGGACGGCGGCCGGGTCGCCGAACGCGGCACCCACGCCGCCCTGATCGATCTCGGCGGCGTCTACGCCCGCCTGTTCGCGCTGCAGGCGGGCGGCTACCGGGACCGCCAGGTGCCGTCGGCCGCCGGAGGGAGGTGAGCCCGCCAGTCCTAGGCACCGAGACCGCAGAACACATCCGCAACCCGAAGGAGGAACCATGTCCGCCCTGCGCGCACTGCTGACCCGCGTCCTGCCGTCCGTGGAGGCCCGCGCCTACCACTGCGGCGACTACTACTGCTACACCGAGCAGAACGTCATCGCTCCCGGCCGCTCGTGCTTCACCACCTGGTGCGGGCACGCCTGCTCCGGCGACTGGGTCTCCGTCAGTCACTACTGCCAGTAGACCGGCCGTCCCCGCCCGGCCGGAGGCCCCTGCCTCCGGCCGGAACCGGGGGAGAGGAGGACGTCGTGACCGCTCTGCCCGCGGCCCTCGCCGCGACGGCGCCCATCGTCGTGCCCATCGTCGTGCTCGCCGTCGTGCCCACTCTGGGGCCGACTCTCGTGCCCGCCGCCGCGCCCATCCTCGTGCCCGCCGTCGTGCTTGCCCTCGTGCTCACGGCCGCACTCGCGCGCCGGCTCCTTGTGGTCGTCACCGTGCGGGGCAGCAGCATGGCCCCCGCCTACCGCGACGGCGACCGCCTGCTCGCGGCCCGGCTGCCGCCCGTACGGGGACGCGCCGTGGTGTTCCTGCCCCCGCCGGGCTGGGCGATCGCGCCGCCGCAGGTCAGGCCGTACCTGGTGAAGAGGGTCGTGGCAGTCGGCGGGGACCCCGTCCCGGAGGCCGCACGGGCCGCGGTGGGCGCCGGGCGGGTGCCTCCCGGCCGCCTCGTGGTGTTCGGGGACGCGGAGTCGAGCGCCGACTCCCGGACCTGGGGGCTGGTGCCCGTGTCGGCTGTGGCCGGCGTGGTCGTCGGCGTGCTCGTGCGGCGAGCCGGGACGGCGGGAAGGAGGCCGTGATGGGATACCTGGCGCTGTCGCTGAGGATCGCCCTGTCGCTGGTCTTCGCGGCGGCCGTGGCGGGCAAGGCACGACACCCCTCGGCGTTCGCCGCCGCCGTCCGGGAGATCGGGCGGGTCCCCGGCACCCGGCTCTCCTCTGCGGCGGCCGCGCTCATCGCGGCGGCGGAGGCCGCGACGGCCCTGGCGCTGCCGTCCGGCGGGACCGCGCCCTACGGGCTCGCGGCGGCCGGAGCGCTGCTGGCCGCGTTCACCCCGGCCCTGGCCCTGGCCGTACGGCGAGGCACCCGCCGGGGCTGCGCCTGCTTCGGCGGCGCGCGGTCACCGGTCGGCCCGTGGCACCTGGTCCGCAACGGCGTCCTGCTGCTGGCCGTGGGCGTGGCGGCCGCGGCGGGCGGCGCGGCCGCGCCCCGTGACGCCGGGGAGGTGGCGGCCTGCGGCCTGGCCGGCGCGGCGGCGGCGGCCCTGCTGGTGGGCGGGGAGCGCCTCCTGGCCGTGCTCGCCGGGCTCACCGTGGCGGGGGAGTCCGTGAGCCCGGCGAGCGCCCGCCTCCCTGTGACCGCGACCGCAGGTCGGCGAGGCAGCGCCCGACATGGTCGAGGCGGCGCTCGATCTCCGGCAGGAACACCGGGTCGATGAGGTCCCGGCGGCGGCGCAGCCGGTCCCGCGCCTGCGCCGCCGAGGACTCCACCAGCCGGAGCACCTCCTCCCGCCCCCGCCGGAACCCCTCGGCCACCGCCCTGTCGTGCTCCCGCTCGATGACGTCGCCGAACGCGAGGTTCTCCTCGTCGAGCAGGTCGCGCAGGCTGGAGGCGCCGACGGTGAACGCCAGCGGCCACAGCAGGCCCAGCGCGTCCGCCGGCGACAACGGGACGGACAGCAGCGCGACCGACACGGCCAGGACTGCGCCGGCGGCCGACAGCGCCCCGGTTCGCCACCGCCACGACAGGTCCCGCAGGTACATCGTCGCCGTCGGCCCGGCGAACAGCAGGAAGTGCAGGTACGGCTGCCGGGTGATGCCGCCCGCGCGGAGCGTCGTCATCGTGGCCGTGGATACCACGGCGTCGAGCGCGCCGAAGGCGAGGCAGGCGGCGAGGACCCGGGGCCGGGCGGCGCTGCCGCGCGCGGCGATCTGCCGGTGCGCCCAGAGGCTCACCAGCAGGGCCACCGCCGTCAGGCAGGCGGCGACGGGCAGCGGCACGCCGTCCATCTCGCGCAGCGCGTGGGTGAGCGACCCGATCCCGCCGATCGCGATCACCATCGGCCCCGGGTCGAACGGCGGCACCCGCGACAGGGGGTCCTGGGGCAGTTCCACCCGGTGGGGCCCGACGGCCAGCACCTGCGGATGCCCGAGGGGCCGCGGTGTCCGGACGGACACCGGCACCCGTCCGCGCAGCCCCAGACCGGCCAGCGCCCCGTCCAGCGCGGCCAGCTGCGAGGGCGAGATCAGCAGCGGAGCCGCCTCCCGGGCGACCGCGAACTCCACGTCCCGGCGCAGCTCCGCGTGGGCCATGTTGTGCCGCTGCTCCCAGCGCAGCAGCGCGGTGCCCAGGTAGTCGGCCTGGTCCGCGGTCCGCTCGGCCAGCGCGTGCCGCCACGCCGCCAGGGGGAAGCCGATCGGCTCGCCCGGCACGGCCAGCAGCGGCCAGGTCCGGGTCAGCACGTCGAGCGCGGTGTCCGCGCCCACCGCGACGCTGTGCCGTCCGGCCAGCTCGGCCCGTCCGGCGGCGGCCTGCCGCTCCGCCTCCGCCTGCCGCAGCCGCTCGTGCACCCGGCCCTGCAGGTACCGGCTGAGCAGCAGCCCGCCGAGCATCCCCAACGCGGGCAGGGCGAAGGCGGGGAGCACGGTGAGCGGTCCGCCGGTCCGGCCTTGGAGGGCCAGCAGCGCCGCCACGGTCGCCGAACCGGACAGGGCCGGTACGGCGAGGGCCCGCCACCCCCGCCACAGGGCGGCCTCCATCGCGAGGGGCGCCACGATCAGCGCCGCGGGCGCGAGCGGGGACACGAGCGCGGCGGACCAGCCGGCGGCGTCGGCGGCGTCCGCCGCGAGCCGCAGGCGGTGCGGCACCGGCACGCCCCGGCGCAGGACGCAGAACAGGGCCACGTCGTAGGCGACGAAGAGGGCGGCGGCGGCGATCACGACGTGCGGCGCGGCCGGCCTGCGCAGCAGGAGCGCCGTCGTGCACGTCAGCCGGGACGAGATCCGCAGGTTCAGCAGGAACCGGTGCGAGGCGAAGGTGGCCGAGCGCGCCGCGACCTCGGTGAACGCCGGAAGCCCCGCCATCGGCGACCCGGCCCGGGATCAGCCGCGGCCGTCGAGGCGGCCGGGGTAGGGCGACTTCACCCGGGTCGCCCAGCGCAGGAAGCGGGCGATCTGCGGGAGTGAGGGCAGGTCCTGCTCCCGGTCGGGCGCGCGGCCGTCGCAGGTCATCGCGTGCAGCCCGGCATGCCGGTTGAACTCCCGCCGCAGCCGCTCCCAGGCCCGTGACCGGGGGTTGCGCCGCTCGGCCAGCCGTCCGGGGAGGTCCGCGGCCATCGCGTGCGACACGGCGGCGTTCACCGTGCTCCGCCGGGACACGCCGTGCCGGATCTCCTCCTCGGGGTCCTCCGGACCGGGGACCGGGCGGCCCGTGCCGCCCAGCACGACGGCGCGGAGCGTGGCGGCCTCGGCCAGCTCGCCGCGGTGGAAGAACAGGTCGGCCCCGGCCTCCCGCATGCGCCGCCGTACGGCGCCGTCGAAGAAGTGGCCGGTGAAGACGATCACCAGCGCCTGGGGGCGGTGCCGCCGCACCTGCTCGACGACGGCGACGCCGGGGAACTGGTCCCCCTCACGCCGCTCGTCGGCCGCGTCGACCAGCACCACGTCGGCGTCGCGCCAGCGCCCGCCCCACCCGGCCGCGTCCTCGTGGGTGAGAGCCGCGACCAGGCGCAGCCCCGGCACACCGGTGAGGATCACGGCGACGCCGTTGCGGCTGATGTCGTCGTCGTCCACGACGACCACCCGCTTGTCCACGCCGCACCCCCGGTCGCCTCATCGGCCACGCCAACGACTCCCCGGTCCTGACATATACCGAAGAAGCGGGATGATGGCGAGGGGGCTGGGTCAGCCGTGCACGGGGACGCCGTCCACGAACGTCATCCGCACCCCGGTGGTCCAGATCTCGCCGGGCTCGAGCGCGAACGGGTCGCGGTCGAGGACGGCGAGGTCGGCCGGGCGGCCCTCCTCGATCACGCCCGCGGGGGAGCGGTTGAGCCAGGCGGAGCCCGCCGTGTAGGCCGTCATGACGGTGCGCAGGTCCAGGCTCTGCTGAGGCAGGAACGGCGTGAGGGCCGTCGGGTACGACACGTGGACCGAGCCGCCGGGCTCGGTGCGGTTGACGGCTACGTGCATGGCCTGCAACGGGTCGGCCGAGGACACGGGCCAGTCGGAGCCACCGGCCAGCCGGGTGCCGTGCCGCACCAGGTCGGCGAAGGGGTACTGCCAGGACGAACGCTCCTCGCCAAGGTAGGGGATGCACAGCTCGTCCATCTGGGCGTGGTGGGTCGCCCACAGCGGCTGCAGGTTCGCGGTCACCCCCAGCGCGGCGAAGCGCGGCACGTCCTCCGGCGTGATGATCTGCAGGTGAGCGATGTGGTGCCGGTTGTCCGGGTCCGTCCCCGACAGGGCGTCCAGCGCCTCCCGCACCGCCCGCTCGCCGATGGCGTGGAAGTGCACCTGGAACCCCAGCGCGTCCAGCTCCTTGACGTACCGGTCGAGCAGCGCGGGCTCGACGTACGACAGGCCGGTGCCGCCGCAGCGGCAGTAGGGCTCGATCACGGCGGCCGTGAAGTTCTCCGCGATGCCGTCCTGCATGATCTTGACGGACGTGGCGCGGAAGCGGTCGAGTCCCTCGGCCATGGCCCGGCGCTCGACCAGGCCGGGGATCTGCTCGGCCCCGCGCGTGCGGTCCCACCACAGCGCGCCGACCACCCTCGCCCGCAGCCGGCCCGAGGACGCGGCCGACAGGTACGCGGGCAACTGGTCGTCCGACCCCGCGTACGAGCCGACGATCGCGTCCTGCCAGCCGGTGATGCCGAGCGAGAAGAGGTACTGCTGCGCGTCCAGGAGGGCGTCCAGGAGGTCGCCGGCCGTGGGACGGGGGGTGAGCAGGCCGACCAGGTCCATCGCGCCCTCGTGGAGCACGCCGCTCGGCGTGCCGTCCGGGTCGCGCTCGATGCGCCCGTCGGCCGGGTCAGGGGTGTCGCGGGTAATGCCGGCCAGCTCCAGCGCCCGGGTGTTGACCCAGGCCGCGTGGTGGTCGCGCTGGATCAGGTACGCCGGACGGTCGAGGAAGTCGAGCTGCGACCGGTGGGGCAGGCCGCCGGGGAAGGCCGACATGTCCCAGCCGCCGCCGTCGACCCACTCCCGGTCAGGGTGGGCCTCGGCGTAGGACGCGATCCGCGCCAGGTAGTCGTCGAGGCCGTACACCTCCGACAGGTCGCACTTGGCCCGCTCCAGCCCCGCCTGGACGGGGTGGATGTGCGCGTCGGTGAAGCCGGGGACGAGCAGGCCCCCGTCGAGGTCGACCGGCTCGGCCCCGGGCGCGAGCCGGGCGAGGTCGGACTCGGGGCCGGCCGCGGCGATGACGCCGCCGGAGACGAGGACCGCCTCCGCGAATCCGCCGGGGACGAGGGCGCGGCCGCCGCGGAACAGGATGTGCGAGGTCAAAACGGGTGAGGCCCTTCTCGGATCAGTGACCGGTGATCATATCGGCGATCTTCGCCAGCGCGGACGTCCTCGTCCCGCCCCTGCTCTCGCGCGCGTCGGCGATGCGGTAGAGGCGGTACATGGAGTGGACGCCGAGCCACCGCAGCGGCTCGGGTTCCCACGAGCGCACCCGCCGGTCCACCCAGGGCAGGCGGCTGAGGTCGGTGTCCCGCCGCAGGACGAGGTCCCGCAGGGTGCGGCCGGCCAGGTTGGCCGTCGTGACGCCGTGGCCGGTGTACCCGCCGGCCCAGCCGAGGCCGGTCGCCGGGTCCACGTGGACGGTGGAGCACCAGTCGCGGGGCACGCCGAGCACGCCCGACCAGGCGTGGGCCACCCGCGAGGCGGCGACCGCCGGGAAGAACGAGGTCAGCAGCTCCCACAGCGCGTCGACCGTCCAGCCGTGCGTGTGCCCGCGGTCGTCGACGCGGGAGCCGTACAGGTAGGGCCTGCCCCGGCCGCCGAAGGCGATGCGGTCGTCGGCCGTCCGCTGGGCGTACATGTAGTAGTGCGCCATGTCCCCGAGCAGCTCGCGGCCGTCCCAGCCGATCGACGCCCACACGTCCGCGGGCAGGGGCTCGGTCACGATCATCGAGCTGTTCATGGGGAGCCAGTCGCGGTGGTGGCCGGGGATGGTCGCGGTGAACCCCTCGGTGCAGCGCAGCACGTGGGCCGCCGTCACCGTGCCGTACGGCGTGACCGCCCGGCCGGGGGCGATCTCCGTCACGGGCGTCCCCTCGGCGACCTCCACGCCCAGGCGCCGGACGGCCTCGACCAGGCCGCGGACCAGCTTCGCCGGCTGGATGCGCGCGCAGTGGGGGCTCCACGTCGCGCTGAGGGCGCCCGCCACCTGCAACCGCCCGTCCATCTCGTCGCGCGACAGCAGGCGGACGTCGTCCTCGTCCCAGCCCCATTGGCGCTGGCCGGCCAGCTCCTCCCGCAGCCGGGCCGCCTGCGCCGGGCCCCGGGCCACGGTGAGCAGCCCGCCCTTCACGATGTCGGCGTCGATGCCCTCCTCGGCGGCGACCGCGACGACCTCGTCGATCGCCTCGAACATCGACCGCTGGAAACGCCGGGCGGCCTCCGGTCCGTGCGTCTTCGCGTACCGGTCGGCCGAGCCGGCGAGCGCGCCGGTGAGCCAGCCGCCGTTGCGCCCGGACGCCCCGAACCCCGCGAACTCCTTCTCCAGGACCACGATCCGCAGGGAGGGGTCGGCCTTCTTCAGGTAGTAGGCCGTCCACAGGCCGGTGTAGCCGGCTCCGACGACCGCGACGTCGGCCTGCACGTCGCCCTTAAGGGGCTCACCGGGGCGGGGGACGCCGAGGGACCGATACCAGAAGGACACCTCGCCGTTGCGGAAGTCCGGCGACAGGGGAGCGCTCATGGTGCACATCCTGCTATATCCGTGCTGTTGGCGACATCAGGCGACGAAACTCGTCGAAGAACCGCGACAGGCATGCGGATAACAGTAGTCGTAACGTGGCAGACCGGAAAGAAACGGTCGGCTCACTGCTCTGTAGCAAACGTGTAACAGCCCTCCGGCATGCTGAAGCCCGGCACAACGGAGGGAGCGATAACCGATGGGGTTCTTCCGGATCCGGACCACGGTCGACGAGCGTCCGGGGCGGCTCGCGTCGCTCGCGACGGCCCTCGCGGACAAGGGCGGGAACATCCTCGGCCTGTCCGTGCAGCCCGACACCGACGGGACCGTGGACGAGTTCGTCACCGACATCCCCGCGTCCCCCGCCGTGGTGCGCGAGGCCCTGGAGGCCGCGGGCGGCCGCCGGGTGCAGATCGTCCCCGCCACCGCCCACGAGCTGACCGACGAGCCGACCCGGGCGCTGCTGCTGGCCGCCCGGCTGCGCTCGGCGCCCTGGCGGCTGCCGGAGATCCTCGCCGAGCTGCTGCGGGCCGACGACGCCCGATGGGTGTACGGCGCGCTCCCGCCGCGCCGGCAGGCCGCCGCGGTGTCCTCCGGGGACGGCTCCGCACCGGCGGGCGCGGCCGCCTCGTCAGGGGCGGCGGCCGCGCGCGACGAACCGGACGACCGGGGGGTGGAGCTGCCCGACCCCACGCTGCTCGTGGTGCCGGTGGCGCCCCGCCGCGCCATCCGCCTGCGCCGCGCCGGGCTGCCGTTCACGCTGACCGAGGCGGCCCGCGCCGCCGCGATGGTGCGGCTGGCCCAGCCGCCCGCCGAGACGACCTCCCCGGACGGCCCGGTGCGGCTGGCCGACGGCGCGGAGGTGCAGGTCAAGCCGCTGACGTCGCTCTACCGGGAGGCGCTGCGCGACCTGCACGAGCGCTGCTCGCCCGAGAGCCGCAGGTTCCGCTACTTCACCGCCAGCCCCTCGCTGCCGCCGCGGGTCTTCGACCGGATGTGCGACCGCGCCAAGGGCCAGTCGCTCGTCGCCGGCCACGACGGTCAGGTGGTGGGCGTGGCGTCGCTGATGTTCACCGCCGACCCCGGCATCGCGGAGATCGCCTTCCTCATCGAGGACCGGTGGCAGGGCCGCGGGCTGGGCACGGCCATGGCCCGCATGATCCTGCGGCAGGCGAGGGACCTCGGCTTCGCGGAGGTGCGGGCCACCCTGCTGTACGACAACACGCGCATGCGCAGGCTTCTCGGCTCCCTCGGCGCCACGCTGACCCACACCGAGGATCCCGGTGTGATGGAGGCGCGGCTGGCCGTGGGCGTGATGGCGGCGGCTTCCCCGAGCTGACGCCATCCGTGAGCGTCCCGGTCCGGTGTTGCTCAGGGCACCGGGCCGGGACGATCCTTCACCCCGTACGGCTTCCGCCCCCGGCGGTCGCGCGTGGGGCAGAATCGTGCCTCGTGAGCGACGTCCTCCCCGAAGCGCCGCCGGACCACGACGCGGGCCCGGCCCGTGGCCATGACGCGGACCGCGGCTCGGACGACGGCTCTGGTCACGACCCCGATCGCGACCTCGGCCTGGCCCGCGACGGCGACGGCGCCGCGTTCGGCCGCCTCGTGGCGCCGTTGCGCCGTGAGCTGCACGCCCACTGCTACCGCATGCTCGGCTCCACGCACGACGCCGACGACGCCCTCCAGGACGCCCTGCTCCGGGCCTGGCGGGGGCTCGGCCGCTTCGAGAGCCGCGGCTCGCTGCGCTCCTGGCTCCACACCGTCGCCACCCGCACCTGCCTCGACCTCGCCGAGGCGCGCGGCCGGCGGGCCATGCCCGTCGACCTCGGCCCGTCGAGCCCCCGTGCGGTGCTCGACGCGGCCCCGGCGCCCGGCGTCGCCTGGCTGGGCCCGTACCCCGACGCCGGTCTCGCGGACGGCCCGGCCGCGCCCCACGCCCGCTACGAGCAGCGCGAGGCGGTCGAGCTCGCCTTCGTGGCCGCCCTCCAGCACCTGCCGGGAAACCAGCGGGCGGCCCTGCTGCTCTTCGAGGTCCTCGGCTTCTCCGCCGCCGAGATCGCGGCCGCGCTCGACACCTCGGCCGCGTCGGTCAACTCCGCCCTCGCCCGGGCCCGCAGGGTGCTCGCCGAGCGGGTTCCGTCCCCCAGCCAGCAGCGCGCGCTGCGGGCGATCGGCGACACCCGCGTGCGGGAGATCGTCGCCGGCTACGCCGCGGCGCTGGAACGCGGCGACGCGGACGCCCTCGTGGCCCTCCTCACCGAGGACGTCACCTGGTCCATGCCGCCGATGCCCCACTGGTACCGGGGGATCGAGGCCGTCACCGACTTCGCCGTACGGCTGCCCCTCACGAGCTGCGGCTCCTGGCGGCACCTGGCCACGAGCGCGAACGGCCAGCCCGCCGTGGGCTGCTACCTCAGGCGCGGCGACGCCGGCCCGCACCTCGCCTGGTCGGTGACCGTGCTGACCCTGCGCGGGACGCGGATCGAGCGGCTGACCTCGTTCGTCGGGCCCGGCTACGTCGCGCCGTTCGGGCTGCCCGACCGCCTGCCCTGAGCCGTACGAGCGGCGGTGGACGGGAGGCGGCGGGCGGGGTACAGGTGATCTGTGGACCTCGACGAGGCGGCCGGCCGCCTGTACGGGCTGACGCCCGATGAGTTCACGGCGGCCAGGGACGCCCTGGCGAAGGAGGCGAAGGCCGCGGGCGACGCGGCGCTCGCCAAGGGGATCCGCGCGCTGCGGCGGCCGACCGTGGTCGCCTGGGCCGTCAACCAGGCGTCCCGGCGGCATGCGGAGGAGCTGGACGCCCTGCTCGACGTGGGACGGCGGCTCCGCGCGGCCTGGCAGACCCAGGACGCCGACGCGCTCGCCGAGCTGGGCCGTGAACGCTCGGCGGCGACGGCCCGGCTCACCCGGGCCGTTCGCGACGACGCCGAGGCGGACGGACGGCCGCTCTCGTCGTCCGGAGAGGTGGAGGTGGAGCAGACGCTCGACGCCGCCGTGGTGGACGAGGACGCGGCCGGGCAGGTGCGCGAGGGCCGCCTCGTGCGTCCGCTGAGCTACAGCGGCTTCGCGCCCGCTCCCGTCGTCCGCGAGCCCAGGGAACGGCGGACGGCGGCGCCGGCCCACCCCGGCAAGGAAGACCGCGAGGCCGCCGCGGCCGAGCGGGAGCGCAGGGCCGCGGAGCTCGAACGCGCGCTGGAGGAGGCGGAGCGGGCCGCGGCCGAGGCGGAGGAGGCGCGGACGGCCTGGGAGGCCGAGCTGGCCGACGCCGCGCGCGAGCACGACGGCAGGTCGGCCAAGGTACGGGAGCTGTCGGACGCCCTCGCCGCGGCCAAGGAGGAGCTGGCGACGGCCGGGCACCGGCTGGAGGTCGCCCGCCGCGAGGAGGCCGCCGCCGGCCGGACCGCCCGTTCCGCCCGGGCCCGCGCCGACCGCGCCGCGCAGGCCCTCCACGACGCCCGATCCTGAGGACCGGCCGCGCGGGCCCTCTGCGACGTCCGGTCATGGCGGCCGCGTTCCGTTGGGCCTCCGCCGCGTCCGATCGTGCGGCGGAGCCCCCGGAGGCGGCCGTCCCCGGCGGGGCCTCCGGGGCCCGCGGCTCGTCAGGGCGACGCGAGGCGGCCCATCGTGGGCGGGATCTTGGTGGCGGCCGCCCGGTCGAGCAGGAACAGCGTCGTGCGCCGTCCCCGCGCCCCCGCGGCCGGGATCTGGAACGGCCCCGCGTCCGAGAGGGCGAGGTGCACGACCTGCGCCTTCTCGGCCCCCGCCGCCACGATCCAGACCTCGCGGGCGGCCCGGATGGCCGGGAACGTCAGCGAGATCCGCGTCGGCGGCGGCTTGGGCGAGCCGTGCACCGCCACGACCGGCCGTTCCTCCTCGTAGAGGGCCGGCTGGCCGGGGAACAGCGAGGCGACGTGGCCGTCCGGCCCCATCCCGAGCAGGAGCACGTCGAACGACGGCACCGGCCCGTGGTCCTCCGGACGGGACGCCTTGCGCAGCTCCTGCGCGTACGCCTCGGCGGCCTCCTCGGCCGTCAGCCCGGAGTCGGCGGCCGGCATCGGGTGCACCCGGGCCGGGTCCACGTCGACGTGGTCGAGCAGGGCCTGGCGGGCCCCGGTCTCGTTGCGCTCCGGGTGCCCGGACGGCAGGAACCGCTCGTCGCCCCACCAGACGTCCAGCGCCCGCCAGTCGATCGCGTCGTGCGCCGGCGTGCCCGCCAGCGCGGCGAGTGTGGCGATGCCGATCGTGCCGCCGGTCAGCACGAGGTGGGCCGAGCCGCGGGCCGCCTGGGTGTCGACCAGCCGCGTGATGAGCCGCGCGGCGACGGCCTGGGCGAGCACCTCGGCGTCCCGGTGGACGATGACGGTCGGGACGCTCACGACGCCCCCTCGCGCATGCTCCTCGGGCCGCTCACAGCCGTCCCTGCTCCGCCATCGCGGCGAGGCGGCGGATGGCCGTCGCGTACACCTCGTCGGGGTCGAGCCTGCGCAGCTCCTCGGCGAGCAGCTCCGAGGTCGGCCGCCGGGCCAGCGCCACCCGGCGGTCGGGCTGCCCGGGCCGGGACAGCGTGGCCAGCCGGGCGTCGCCCCGGCTCACGACGAGCTCGCCCGAGCCCTCCACCTCCAGCCGCACCCGGGTGAGCCCCGGGCCGCCGGACTCGGCGACCTCCATCGGCACGTCGAACCGCTCGCACAGCCAGGCCGCGAGCAGCGGCGCGCTCGGGTTGCCCGCGGCGCCCTCGACGACACCCCGGACGACCTTGCCCACGGGCTGGTCGAACGCGGCCGCCAGCAGGCTGCGCCACGGGGTCAGCCGCGTCCAGGCGAAGTCGGTGTCGCCCGGAAGGTACGACGACGCCCTGCCGGTGATCGCGGCGACCCCGTCCCTGGCGGACCGGGCGTCGGTGATGCGGCGGCCGGCCAGCGCGCCGATCGGGTCCTTGGCGGGGATCTCCGGGCACTCGCCCGGCCACCACGCGACCACGGGGGTGTCGGTCAGCAGCAGCGGCATGATCACCGAGTCGGCGTGGCCGGTCAGCTCGCCGTACAGGCGCAGCAGCACGACCTCGCCGGGCGACGACTCGCCGACCCGGATCTCCGCGTCGAGCCGGTCCGGCTCGGCGGCGTCCCGCTTGATGACCACGAGGATGCGCGAGGGGTGCTCGCGCGCCGCGTCGGTGGCCGCCCGCAGCGCGTCGTACTGGCCGGCCTCGTCGACGACGGTGACCAGCGTCAGCACCATGCCGACGGCGGGGGCGCCCATCTGGTGGCGCAGCCGGGTGAGCGTCGAGGAGATCTTCGACGCCGTCGTCTCGGTCAGGTTGAAGGTCGTCACCGGGTCCTCCGCTCGCTCCGCGCCGGGCGGCGGCGGGCGGCGGCCCGCTGCCCGCTCACAGCCGCCTCCAGGCGCGCCCGTCCCTGGCCAGCATCGCGTCGGCGGAGGCGGGCCCCCAGGTGCCCGACGGGTACTCCTCGGGCTTGCCGTGATCGGCCCAGAACTCCTCGATCGGGTCGAGGATCATCCACGACAGCTCCACCTCCCGCTGGTGCGGGAACAGCGGAGGGTCGCCGATGAGGACGTCGAGCAGCAGCCGCTCGTACGCCTCCGGAGACGACTCCATGAACGACTCGCCGTAGGCGAAGTCCATGTTGACGTCCCTGACCTCCATGGCGCTTCCGGGCACCTTGGAGCCGAACCGCACGGTGATGCCCTCGTCCGGCTGGACCCGGATGACCAGCGCGTTCTGCCCGAGGATCTCGGTGTCGTCCTTGCTGAACGGCAGGTGGGGCGCCCGCTGGAAGACGATCGCGACCTCCGTCATCCGGCGGCTGAGGCGCTTGCCGGTGCGCAGGTAGAACGGGACGCCCGCCCAGCGGCGGTTGGCCACCTCCAGCCGCACCGCGGCGTAGGTCTCCGTGGCGGAGTCGGGCGAGATGCCCTGCTCCTCCAGGTAGCCGACGACCGGCTCGCCGCCCTGCCAGCCGCGAGCGTACTGGCCGCGGGCCGTGCCGGTGGCCAGGTCCGTGGGCAGCTTGACGGCCCGCAGCACCTTCTCCTTCTCGCGCCGCAGCGAGTCGGCGTCGAAGGACGTGGGGTCCTCCATCGCGACCAGGGCGAGCAGCTGGAGCAGGTGGTTCTGGATGACGTCGCGGGCCGCGCCGATGCCGTCGTAGTAGCCGGCCCGGCCGCCGACGCCGATGTCCTCGGCCATCGTGATCTGGACGTGGTCGACGTACCCGCGGTTCCAGATCGGCTCGTACAGCGTGTTGGCGAACCGCAGGGCCAGGATGTTCTGGACGGTCTCCTTGCCCAGGTAGTGGTCGATCCGGAAGACCGACTTCTCCGGGAAGACCGCGCTGGTCACCTCGTTCAGCTCGCGCGCGCTCTGCAGGTCGTGCCCGAACGGCTTCTCGATGACCACCCGCCGCCAGGAGCCGTCGGGCGCCTGGGCCAGGCCGGTCCGCTTGAGCTGCTCGATGACGGTCGGGAAGAACTTCGGCGGGACGGCGAGGTAGAAGGCGTAGTTGCCGCCGGTTCCCCGGGTCTCGTCGATCTCCTTCAGCATCATCGACAGGACGTCGAACGCGCCGTCGTCGTTGAACTCGCCGGGGCAGAAGTGGATGCCCTCGCTGAGCTGCTTCCAGACCTCCTCGCGGAACGGCGTCCGCGCGTGCTCCTTGACCGCCTCGTATGTGACCTGGGCGAAGTCCTCGTGGGCCCAGTCGCGCCGGGCGAAGCCGACGAGGGAGAAGCCCGGGGGCAGCAGCCCCCGGTTGCCCAGGTCGTAGATCGCCGGCAGCAGCTTGCGCTTCGCCAGGTCCCCCGTCACGCCGAAGAGCACGAGCACGCACGGCCCCGCCACCCGCGGCAGTCGCTTGTCGCGCGGGTCGCGCAGGGGATTCGCCTCGACCGTCGTCGCGGTCGTCGCGGTGGTGGCCGCCTGGGCGGCCGCCAGGACGGCGGTCTCCGCGTGCACCCCCGGGGTGGCCGCCGCCTGTTCGGTCTCCTCGACCTGCGGGGCGTCAGTCTCGCTCATCGGTCCCTCCTGCCGGCGCCCCCGTAGCCAGTTACGCATCGCATGGTCAGAGCTCCTCCGCCACGGAGAGCAGGTGCCGGACGCCGGCGACGCGGTCGGTCAGGTGGAGGCGGACCGCCGGCCTGCCCCGCGAGGTCAGCGCGCCGAGGTCGCCGAGCGCCTGGGCGAGCTGCAGCCTGCCCAGCGTGTACGGCTTGCCCGGCACCTCGACGTCGTCGGTGACGGCGCCGGTGATCTGCAGGAACACCCCGTTCTGCGGGCCGCCCTTGTGGTACTGGCCGGTCGAGTGCAGGAACCGGGGACCCCACCCGAAGGTCACGGGCCGGTCGGTCCGGTAGTCGAGCAGCGCGCGGAGCGTCGCGACGTCCGCGCCCGCCCAGGTCTCCGTCATCTCCTCGAACGAGGCGTCCCCGACCGTCGCCGCGTCGAAGGCGGCCTCCCGGTCCAGGTACGCCATGATCGCCAGGTAGCCCCGCTCGGGCACGGCCCGCAGCAGCCACGTCAGCACGTCGGCCAGGTTCTTCGGGTCGCCCGGCACGTCGCCGTAGACCTCGACCGGGCCGTCCGTGAGGAGCGGCGTGCCGGCGGGCAGCGGCCCGTCCCCGGCCTCCTGCAGGATCCTCGTGGTGTTCTCCTTCGACTCGGCCACGTTCGGCTGGTCGAAGGGGTTGATGCCGATGACGCGGCCGGCGATCGCCGTGGCGTACTCCCAGACGAGGAACTGCGCGCCCAGCGGGCCGTCGACGGCGGTGCCGCCGTCGGGGCCGATGGACACCACGTACTGGTCGTCGTCCTCGGCCGCCTCCGCGCCGACGACCGGGAGGATGCCCTTGCCCTCCTTGCCGGTCGACTCGGCGATGAGCTGCTCGATCCAGTCGGGCAGGCCCGTGATGTCGGACATGCCGTCCCGCAGGATCAGCTTGTCGCGCCCGCGCAGCGCCTCGGCGCCGAGCACGGCGCCGAGGTCGAGACCGGGGTTGCCGGCGTCCTGGGCCAGCAGCGCCCGGACGGCCTCGGCCTCGTCAAGGAGGCGGCGCACGTCGGCCCCGGCGAGGGCGCTCGGCACCAGCCCGAACGCCGTGAGGGCGCTGTAGCGGCCGCCGACGTTGGGGTCGGCGAGCACGACCGGGTAGCCGGCCTCGTTGGCCGACTGCTCCAGGGGCGAGCCGGGGTCGGTCACGACCACGATGCGGGTGGCGGGGTCGATCCCGGCGTCCCGGAAGGCCTTCTCGTAGATCCTGCGGTGGCTGTCGGTCTCGATCGTGCCGCCGCTCTTGCTGGCGACGACCACGAGCGTGCGCTCCAGCCGGTCCGTCAGGGCCCGCCGCACCTGGTGCGGGTCGGTCGTGTCGAGGACGGTCAGCGGCACGTCGTAGGTGGCGCAGATCACCTCGGGGGCGAGCGACGAGCCGCCCATCCCCGCCAGCACCACGTGGTCGAGGCCCTCCGCGCGGGCCCGCTCGACCAGCTTGTCGATCTCGGGCAGCAGTTCGCGGCTGCTCTGGGGGAGGTTCAGCCAGCCGAGGCGGATCGTCGCCTCCGGCTGCGCCTGCGGACCCCACAGCGAGGGATCGCCCGCGGCGAGCGCCGCGGGCACCCCCTCCGCCACGAGCTTGTCCCTGACCGCCTCGACCGAGTCCACCTCGTCGCCGAGGGTCACCTCTACAGTCATCGCGCTCAGGCCTTCCGCAGCTCGGCGTCGACGGTCTCGAGCAGCTCGTTCCAGGACGTCTCGAACTTCTGGACGCCCTCCTCCTCCAGCACCCGGACGACGTCGTCGTAGTCGATGCCGGTCTGCTTGAGCGAGGCCATCACGTCCCAGGCCTGCTGGTAGAACGGCCGGATCGTGTCGCCGGAGATCTTCGCGTGGTCGGCCGCCGAGTCGAGCGTCTTCTCCGGCATCGTGTTGACGACGCCGGCGGTGACGAGCTGCTCGACGTACAGCGTGTCGGGGTAGTCCGGGTTCTTGACGCCGGTCGAGGCCCACAGCGGCCGCTGCGGGTGGGCGCCGGCCGCGCGCAGCGCCTGCCAGCGCGGCGAGCTCACGACCTCCTCGAAGGCGGCGTACGCGAGGCGGGCGTTGGCCACGCCGGCCTTGCCCTTCAGCTCCAGCGCCTCCGGCGTGCCGATCTTGTCGAGTCGGGCGTCGATCTCGGTGTCCACCCGGCTGACGAAGAACGAGGCCACCGACTCGATGCCGGACAGGTTGAGGCCGTTCGCCTTGGCCTGCTCGAGGCCGGCCAGCCACGCGTCCATCACCTGGCGGTACCGCTCCAGCGAGAAGATCAGCGTGACGTTCACGCTGATGCCCTCGGACAGGGCCTGCGTGATCGCGGGGAGGCCCTCCACCGTCGCCGGGATCTTGACGTGCAGGTTGGGCCGGTCGACGAGCCACCACAGGGCACGGGCCTCGGCGATCGTGGCGTCGGTCCGGCGGGCCAGCCGCGGGTCCACCTCGATCGACACGCGGCCGTCGACGCCCTGCGTCGAGTCGTAGACGGGCCGCAGCACGTCGGCGGCCCACCGGATGTCGAACGTCGTGATCGCCCGTACGGCCTCCTCGACCGTGACGCCGCGCACCGCGAGGTCGCGGATCTGGGCGTCGTAGGCGTCGCCCTTGCTCAGCGCCGAAGCGAAGATCGTCGGGTTGGACGTGACGCCCGACACGTACTTCTCGCGGATCAGGGTGGCCAGATTGCCGGTGCGCAGGCGCTCCCGGCTGATGTCGTCGAGCCAGATGGAGACCCCGGCGTCGGTCAGCCGCTTCAGATTCTCACTCATCGTCATCCCTCAGTTTCCGGTCGTCTCGCCCTTGTCGGCGCCGGTCTTCGCCAGCGTCGCCTTGGCGGCGGCCACGACCCGCTCGGCCGTGAGGCCGAACTGCTCGAAAATCGTCTTGTAGGGGGCGGAGGCCCCGAAGTGCTCCAGGCTCAGGATCTCGCCCTCATCCCCCACGAACTCCCGCCAGCCGAGGCCGATTCCCGCCTCGACGGCGACGCGGGCGCGGACGGCCGGGGGCAGCACCGTCTGCCGGTACGCCGCGTCCTGGTCCCGGAACCACTCGACGCACGGCATCGACACGACGCGCGCCGTGATGCCCTCGGCCTCCAGGATCTCGCGGGCCTCGACGGCGAGCTGGACCTCGCTGCCGGTGCCGATCAGTACCACCTGCGGCTGGCCGTCGGACGCGTCCTCCAGGACGTAGCCGCCCTTGGCGACCTTGTCCGGGTCGGCCGTGCCGGCATAGGTCGGGACGTTCTGGCGGGTGAGGGCGAGACCGGCGGGCCGGTCGTTGTGCTCCAGCACCGTCTTCCAGGCGGCGGCCGTCTCGTTGGCGTCGGCCGGGCGGACCACGTCGAGGCCGGGGATCGCGCGCAGCGCCCACAGGTGCTCGACCGGCTGGTGGGTCGGGCCGTCCTCGCCGAGGCCGATGGAGTCGTGGGTCCAGACGTAGGTGACCGGGAGCTTCATCAGCGCGGCCAGCCGCACCGACGGGCGCATGTAGTCGCTGAACACCAGGAACGTGCCGCCGTACGGGCGGGTGCCGTCGTGCAGCGCGATGCCGTTCAGGATGGCGCCCATGCCGTGCTCGCGGATGCCGAAGTGCAGCGTCCGGCCGTACTTGTTCCCGGGGAACTCCTTGGTCTGGTACTCGTCCGGGATGAAGGACGGCTCGCCCTTCATGGTCGTGTTGTTGGACTCGGCGAGGTCGGCCGAGCCGCCCCACAGCTCGGGCAGCACCGGCGCGAGCGCGTTCAGCACCTCGTTGGACGCCTTGCGGGTGGCGATCGAGGTGCCGGCGTCGAACGACGGCAGCGCCTTGTCCCAGCCGTCCGGGAGCCGGCGGTGCCGCATCCGGTCGAACAGCTCGACCCGCTCGGCGTTGGCCTCCCGCCAGGCGCGGTAGCCCTCCTCCCACTCCGCGCGCAGGGCACGGCCGCGCTCCACGACCTTCCGGGTGTGCGCGAGGACCTCGTCCGGCACCTGGAAGCTCTTCTCCGGGTCCATGCCCATGATCCGCTTGGTGGCGGCCACCTCGTCGGCGCCGAGCGCCGAGCCGTGGGCCTTGCCCGTGTTCTGCTTGTTGGGGGCCGGCCAGGCGATGATCGTGCGCAGCTTGATGAACGTCGGACGCTCGGTCTCCGCGCGGGCCGCCTCCAGCGCCTCGTACAGCGCGTGGACGTCCTCCTTGTACTCCCCGTCGCTGCGCCAGTCGACCTCCAGGACCTGCCAGCCGTACGCCTCGTACCGCTTGGCGATGTCCTCGGAGAGGGCGATCTGGGTGTCGTCCTCGATGGAGATCTGGTTGGAGTCGAAGATCACGCAGAGGTTGCCGAGCTTCTGGTGGCCCGCGATGGAGCTGACCTCGTGGCTGATGCCTTCTTCGATGTCGCCCTCAGAGGCGATGACCCAGATCATGTGGTCGAACGGCGAGGAGCCGGCGGCGGCGTCCGGGTCGAACAGGCCGCGCTCGCGCCGGGCGGCCATGGCCATGCCCACCGCGTTGCCGAGGCCCTGGCCCAGCGGCCCGGTGGTGGTCTCCACGCCGACCGTGTGGCCGTACTCCGGGTGGCCGGGGGTGAGGCTGCCCCACTGCCGCAGCCCCTTCAGGTCGTCGAGGGTCAGGCCGTAGCCGGACAGGTACAGCTGGATGTAAAGAGTGAGGCTGCTGTGCCCGGCGGAGAGCACGAACCGGTCCCGTCCCACCCACTTCGGGTCCGACGGGTCGTGGCGAAGGACCCGCTGGAACAGAAGGTAGGCGGCCGGGGCGAGGCTCATCGCGGTGCCCGGGTGTCCCGAGCCCGCCTTCTCCACGGCGTCCATCGCCAGGGCGCGCACGACGTCGACGGCCTGTCGATCGAGATCAGTCCAATCAAGGCTTGCGCTGCTCAAAATGCTCGATCTCCTCTGGTTTTAGCGCTGGTTGTGGCAGTTCCCGCCCATAGGGGACCCTAACGGGTCGGCTCTCATACCGTCCGGTAGGCACCGCGGTACGGCTACCCTGCCCAGGCCCCTCAACGCCGCCCATTCGGCCCCGATTCCTGGACCACCTGCCGCGCCGACTACAGTGTTTGCGCAAGTGCCGGCAGCTGCCCGGAGATCCGCTCCTATCAGAGGTTACGCGTTGACCCCGCACGTGTTGGAAGTGCCTTGACGGTCCTGACGAACAAGCAGACGATGGCCCCGCTCGGGACCCCCGCGACGGCCACGGCCCCCCGCTCCGCCGGGGCGCTCGTGAAGGCGTACGTGGCGCTCACCAAGCCCCGGATCATCGAGTTGCTGCTGATCACGACCCTTCCGGTCATGTTCCTCGCGGCGCACGGGCTCCCCGACCTCTGGACCGCCGGGGCGACGATGCTCTTCGGCACGTTGTCCGCAGGCAGCGCGAACGTGCTGAACTGCTACATCGACCGGGACATCGACCGGACGATGCGGCGCACCCGGCGGCGCCCGCTGGCCAAGCACGACGTGTCGCCCACGGGCGCGCTGGTCTTCGGCGTGGTCCTCGGGGTGCTGTCCACGCTCGGCCTGGCGCTCACGGTCAACGTGCTGGCGGCCGGGCTGTCGCTCGGCGCGATCCTCTTCTACGTGTTCGTGTACTCGCTGGTCCTCAAGCGGCGCACCTCCCAGAACATCGTCTGGGGCGGCATCGCGGGCTGCATGCCGGTGCTGATCGGCTGGGCGGGCATCACCGGGAGCGTGTCGTGGGCGCCGGTCGTGCTGTTCGGCGTCGTGTTCTTCTGGACGCCCCCGCACACGTGGACGCTCGCCATGCGCTACCGCGAGGACTACGCCGCCGCCGCGGTGCCGATGCTGCCCGTGGTGGCCACCGAGCGCCGGGTCGTCCAGCAGGTCGTCGCCTACACCTGGGCCACCGTGCTGTGCTCGCTGCTGCTGTGGCCCGTCGCGGGGACCTCGCTGCTCTACCCGGCCGTCGCCCTGGTGCTCGGCGCGGTCTGCCTGGCCGAGGTCTACGGCCTGCTCGGCCGGGTCAAGGCCGGCAAGACGGGCGTGGACCTGCGGCCCATGCGCTTCTTCCACTGGTCGAACGTCTACCTGGCCCTGCTCTTCCTCGCCGTCGCGCTCGACTCGCTGTTCGCCTGAGCCCCCGCGGCGGCCGGAGCCGCCGCGGGCGGGCTCAGTAGACCTTCCCGACGTTGTCCACGGGCTCGGGCAGCCGGCCGGCGGCCGGGCCCTCGGCGAAGCCGCGCAGCAGGTTCTCGGTGACCGCCGTCACGAAATGCCGCGTCCTGCCGTCGATGCCGTGCGCCTGCGGGCTGTCGCGGGTGCCGGCCATCAGGGCCTCGGCCCACCGCATGGTCCCCGTGGCGAAGACGCCGGCCCCCGAGGGGGCGGTGTAGTACGCCGAGTCGGAGAAGCTCGGCCGGCCCACGCAGGTGAGCGGCGAGTGGGCGAGGATCTCCAGCGGCCGCGGGGTCGGCACGTCGGGGGTCACCCGGTCGTACTCCACCCCGACGAGGTGGGGGAAGGCGTCCCCCTTGGCCACCCCGGTCCCGGCGAACAGCCAGTGGCGGGGCGCGTGGACGACGTAGGGGGCGTCGGCGGGGAACCCGTCGTAGTAGACGCCCACCAGGGACGACTCCGGGTCCGCCGCGGGGGCGGCCCGGTAGTCCGTGGTCACGAGCGAGGGATGCCTGCCGTACATCGGGTCGCCGGACGCGTCGGTCTTGTAGCAGACGACGTCCCGGGCGTCCTTCTCCAGCCGGATCCTGCGGTAGCAGGTGTTGGCGCCGAGGAAGGCGAGGTTGGTCCCCGCGTCCCGGGCGGCGGTCACGCGGCGGCGGGTCTCCGGCGTCCAGTACTCGTCGTGGCCCAGGAAGACGACGGCCGACGCGCCGTCGAGGACGCCGTCGCCCCCCGCGTCGAGGTCCACGCTCGTCGTGTACGCCACGGGCGTCCCCAGCCGCTCGGCGAGCTCCACCACCGGCCGCTCGTGGACGAGGAACTTCTTGATGCCCGTCTTGTCGTACGGCCGGTCGAAGCTGACCACCAGCGAACGGCTGTAGTACTGGCCGTTCTCCCCGTAGTAGAGGCTGTATCCGCCCCACCGGTTGTAGGCCTGCCAGGTGGGCGCCGCGTGCACGAGCACGGTCCTGCCCGCGCCCGAGGCCGAGCGCACGACCAGCGGCACGTAGCGCTGCGGGCCGCCCTCCGCGTCCAGACGCAGCAGGTAGGCCCCCTCGGGCCAGCCCTCGGTGGGCACGTCGAGGGTGCGCCGCCAGCCGGCCGTGACCGTCCGGGTGCCGGCGGCGAACGCGGCCGGGCCCTGCCGGAGCCCCGGCGTCCAGGGGGAACGCCAGACGGCGCGGGCCAGCGCCCCGCCGTACCAGCCCATGCGGTACGCCGTGACGCGGAACCGGCCGGCTGTCGTCGACACGTGCAGGCCGGCCGTCTCTCCGGGGAGCACGCTCACCCGGTCGCAATAGCCCTCGATCGCCTCCTGGGGGCCGTACCGGCGCAGCCGCCAGTCGGGGTCGCCGGGCAGCAGCCGCTCGGGGACGGCCGACGGCGCCGGGGAGGGGGCGGGTGAGGGCGCGGTCGCGGCGGCGGCGGACGGGGGAGGGGAGGCCGTGACGGGTGTGCCGCCGGCGGGCGCCCCCCAGCCGGCCACGGATCCGGCGGCGGCCGCCCCCGCCACCCGGAGGAAGCGGCGCCGGCCCAGCCCGCCGCCCGATGTCTCAGCCATGAACCCGCCCACTCGTCCCGTGCCGTGTGCCGTCGTGATCGCGACGGTACCGTGTCCCACCGCCGCCCTTCACGGAAGCCGTGCGGTTACGTACCGTTCGGGAGGGCAGCGTCACAGGAGACGGGGATCTTCGGGGTCGGAGGGGACCGGGGGGCCGTGGTCGGTTACAGTCGCGGAATGGCGAGCCTCGATCCGCGGGGGGTGCTGAAGGAGCGCCCATCGGTCGGCCTGATAGCCGGTCTGGTCGTCGCCGGGATCTGCGCGCTGGTGTCGTTCTCCTTCGACATCCTCAACGGCGATCCCGTGCAGTTCTTCATCGCGCTCGGGCTCGCGGTCGCGCCGGTCCCGCTGCTGCTCGCGGGCGTCCTCGCGCTCGACCGGATGGAGCCCGAGCCACGCGGCAACCTCGTGTTCGCCTTCGCCTGGGGGGCGGGCATCGCCGTCCTGCTCGCCGGCATCCTCAACTCGCTCAACCTCGTCTACGTCGCCCACACGCTCGGGGACGCGGCCAACGCCCGCAACCTGGTCGCCACGTTCGGCGCGCCGCCCGTGGAGGAGACGCTGAAGGGCCTCGTCCTGCTCGGGCTGCTGTGGTTCCGCCGCCAGGAGCTCGACGGCCCCACCGACGGCATCATCTACGCCAGCATGGTCGGCCTCGGCTTCGCCATGTCGGAGAACGTCAGCTACTACCTGGCCGCGCTGGAGCAGAACGGCGCCCAGGGCCTGGCCGCCACGCTCGTGCTCCGGGCCGTGCTCTCGCCGTTCGCCCACCCGCTGTTCACCTCGCTGATCGGCATCTCCGTGGCGTACGCCGCCCAGCGCCGGGGCGCGACCGGCGTGTTCGTCATCGTCGTCGGCTGGATCGGCGCGATGGCCCTGCACGGCATCTGGAACGGCTTCGCCTCCTTCGGCGGGCTCGGCGGGCTGGCCCTCGCCTACCTGCTGCTGATGATCCTGCTCGTGGTGGAGCTCCTGGTGATCTTCAGGGACAGGAAGCGGATCGTGGGGCTCATCCACTTCTACCTGCCTCCGTACGAGCGGAACGGGCTGGTCAACCAGGCCGACATCTTCATGCTGTCGTCGCTGCGCCGCCGGCGGCAGGCGCGCGCGTGGGCCAAGGCGCACGGCGGCCGGGCCGGCGCCCGGGCGATGAGCGACTACCAGCTCGCCGCCACCGAGCTGGGGCTGCTGCACGCCCGGGCGGCCAGGGGCGGGGTCGACGAGCCCGCGTTCCGGACCACCCAGCGCTCGCTGGCCGACCTGATGGCCTACGCCCGGCTGTCGTTCCCGCTGCCCGAGCACCACCGGGCCCGGGCCGCCCGGGGAGTGCCGCCGCCGGGCTACGCGCCGGGCGCCCCGCCCCCCTTCCAGCAGGGAGCGCCAGGAGCGGCGCCGCCCGGGTTCGGCCCCGGCCACCCCGGGTTCCCCGACCCCGGCCCGTACGGCGGCCCGCCGGGAAGCCCGCCGCAGGGGCCCTACGGCGTCCCCCCGGGGCCCGGGGGGCCCTACGGCGGCCCGCCCGCCGACCCGCCGCACCGGCGCTACTGAAGGACCTCGAGGAGCCGTTCGGCCAGGACGGCCGCCGAGGCGGGGTTCTGCCCGGTGAACAGGGTGCGGTCGACCACCGTGTAGGGCTTCCACATCTCGCCCTTGGTGAAGTCGGCGCCGAGGTCGACGAGTTCGTCCTCCAGCAGCCACCGGGCCTTCGGGCCGAGCCCGACCGCGTTCTCCTCTTCGTTGGTGAACGCGGTGATCCGGCGGCCGGCGAAGGGCGACACGCCGTTGATCCTGGTCGCCAGCATCGCGGCCGGGGCGTGGCAGACGACGGCGAGGGGCTTGCCTGAGGCGAGCGCAGCGGTCAGCAACCGGCCGGCGTCCGCGTCGGCGCACAGGTCTTCCATGGGGCCGTGGCCGCCGGGGAAGTAGACGGCGTCGTAGTCCTCCAGGCGGGCGTTCGCCAGCCGGATCGGCCGCCGCATCACCTCCGCGGAGCGGATCACCGCCTCAAGATCGAGGGCGATCCGCGCGCCGCCGGCCATGCCGGGGCGCAGGCTCATCATGTCCACGGTGGGGACCACCCCGCCGGGGGTGGCGACCACGATCTCGTGGCCGGCCTCGGTGAGCGCCCTGTACGGGGCCGCGAACTCCTCGGCCCAGTACCCCGTCGCGTGTCTGGTGCCGTCCTTGAGCGTCCAGTAGGACGCCCCGGTCATCACGAAAAGCAGCTTCGCCATCGGACAACCGCCTCCTCGCCCGCATCCGCCGCGGCCGGCGCGGCCGGCGCGGTCCAGGCCCGCCCACCAGCCTATGTCCCGTGTGACCTGGGTCACATCCGGGGCACCGCACCGCCCACGCCGGGCCTTTGCCCGGAAGGCCGCGTCCGTGTTTCAATCACGGTGCGCGATGGCCACCCGATGGGTGGGCTCAGGAGGGCGTGCGGCGATGCCGCACGCGGTTTTCGCCCGTACCACAGCCGATTTCGGCGCGCCCTCCGTCATGCCCATCACGAGGAGAACCCCCTGTGAGATCCAGGCGCAAAATCGCCGTCCTCACCGCGATCACGGTGGTGCTCACCGGCGTCACCGCCGTCCTGTTCCAGCGCGCGGCCGACGCCCACGGCGCCCTGCAGGCGCCCGCCAGCCGCACCTACGCCTGCTACGTCGACGGCCTGACCGGCGGCCAGATCATCCCCAACAACCCCGCCTGCAAGCAGGCCGTCGCCCAGGGCGGCACCCAGCCGCTGTACGACTGGTACGGCGTGCTGCGCTCGGACGGCGGCGGCCGCACCCGCGGCTTCATCCCCGACGGCCAGCTGTGCAGCGGCGGCTTCGCCAAGTACGCGGCCTACGACGCGCCGCGGACCGACTGGCCGACCACCACGCTCAAGGCCGGCGCGTCCTACGACTTCGTCTACGGCGCGTGGGTCCCGCACCCCGGCGGCTTCAAGCTCTACGTCACCAAGGACGGCTACGATCCGACCAAGCCGCTCACCTGGGCCGACATGGAGGAGCAGCCGTTCCTCACCGTCGACCCCGAGCCCGCGGTGAGCAACGGCGCCTACCGGTTCTCCGGCCGGCTGCCGAACAAGCACGGACGGCACATCATCTACGCGGTCTGGTACCGCTCCGACAGCCAGGAGACGTTCTACGGCTGCTCCGACGTGAACTTCGTCGACGGCGGCACGCAGAGCCCCTCTCCCAGCCCCTCGCCGAGCCCGTCGCCCAGCCGCACGCCCACCCCGCCCGTCTCGCCGAGCGCCTCCCCGTCGGCGAGCCCGACCATCGTGCCGACGTCGTGCAGCGCGACCGTGCGCGTGACCAACTCGTGGCAGGGCGGCTTCCAGGGCGAGGTGACGATCAAGAACACCGGATCCGCGCCGATGAACGACTGGTACGTCCAGTGGCAGCTGCCGGCGGGCGCCACCCTGACCCAGGCGTGGAACGGCACCTCCATGCAGAGCGGCCCGTTCGCCATGATCCACGCGCCCTCGTGGAACGCCACGCTGGCGCCGGGCGCCTCGGCCACGGCCGGGTTCCTCGCCGGCACGACCGCGACCACGCCGCCGACGTTCACCGACATCTCCTGCGGCTGACACCAAAGGAGACGCCCGGGGCCGGCCGTGACGGCGGCCGGCCCCGGGCGTCCTGCGCGATGGGCGGGCGGAGGAGGTTCCGCCGCGTACCCGCGGTGCGATTGGCCACTGGGAGAGGGCCTCACCTCCCGCACGAGTCTTGGGAGCGCTCCCATCGGCTGGTCGCCGGAACCCTAACCGCCGCGTCGCGCGCCAGGCCAGGCCGCGGAGCCGTACGGGAGCCGTCCACGCAGCTCAGGGACGGCGGCCCGATGAAAGTTTCGGCTGACTCAGGAGGCGAGGGCGCGGTCGAGCGTCGTCTCGCGGGGGCCGAGGAACCGCGGGCCGGAGCGCAGCACCAGGGCGTCGAGCACACCCTTGGCCGCCGCGGGCAGCTCCCGCGCCCCGAAGACGAGGGTCTCGAACGGCCAGTAGCGGCTGGAGTCGTCGCCCACGCCGTACGCGTCGATGCCGGCCGCGCGGCACAGCGCGACCGCCCGGGGCAGGTGGAACGCCTGCGTCACGACGACCAGCCGGGAGGCGCCGAAGATCTGCCGCGCCCGGACGCAGGAGTCCCAGGTGTCGAATCCGGCGTAGTCGAGCGCGATCCTCCCGGCGGGGACGCCGCGTGCGACGAGGTAGTCGCGCATGGCCGTGGGCTCGTCGTACTGCGACCGGCTGTTGTCGCCCGACAGCAGCAGCGCGCGGACCCGGCCGGCCCGGTAAAGCCCGACCGCGAGGTCGAGCCGGCCGCGCAGCAGCGCGCTCGGCCGGTCGCCCGTCAGTCCGGCGCCGAGCACCAGGGCCGCGGGCATCACGGGGACCTGGGCGGTCCAGCGGCCGTCGGGCTCGGCCACCACCCGATGGCCGGAGCTCGCCAGCCAGGCCCAGGTCATGGACGCGATCGGCAGGACGCTCAGCGCGACGAGCCCCTGGAAGCCCCGTCGCAGGGTCGTGCGGGACAGCCCCCGCAGCCGGCGAGGCGGCCGCACGGTGGTCAGGCCGCGGCGTGGTGCAGCTCGGGCCGCTCGGAGGCCGGGGCCTCCGCCGGGCCGCGGGAGCGCAGCAGGAACACCACCCGGAGCGTGGCGATCCAGACGAGGGTCGAGCCCAGGACGTGGAAGCCGACCAGCAGCGCCGGGACGGCCAGGAAGTACTGGACGTAGCCGATCACGCCCTGGGCCAGCTCCACGCCGAGCAGCACCAGCGCGGCCCGCCGCGCCCGGCCGGGGGAGTCGGTCACGTGCAGCGCGAACAGCAGGGCGAACGTCAGCCCGACCACGACGTACGCCACGTCGGTGTGCAGGCGCACCACGCTCTGGATGTCGAAGCCGAACCGGGAGGCCGCCTGGTCGCCCGAGTGGGGCCCGGTGCCGGTGACCACGACGCCGGCGATCAGCAGCACGAACACGGCCGCCGTCAGCACGAACCCGAGCGTGCGGATGTCGCGATGGACCAGCCGCCGCGGCGGGCCGTCGCCCTCGCCCGAGCGGGCCAGCAGCGCGCAGGCCGCGGCCATCATGCCGATCGACAGCAGGAAGTGGACGCTGACCGTGACCGGGTTCAGCATGGTCCGCACGACGAGACCGCCCCACAGGGCCTGCAGGACGACGCCGGCCGGCTGCAGCGCGGCCAGCCGCACGAGCACCGGGCGGGGCCGGTCGTACCCGGGACGGCCGAGCCGTACGGCGGCGATCACGCAGGCGGCCGCGACGGCCAGCACGAGGAACGACAGCAGCCGGTTGCCGAACTCGATCGACATGTTCAGCGGGGAGTGCAGGTCGTTGCGGGCCGGGACGAAGCTCGTCGGCGTGCACCGCGGCCAGGTCGGGCAGCCGAGCCCCGAACCGGTGAGCCGTACGGCGGCGCCGGTCACCGTGATCCCCGCGTTGACGACGACCGCGGCCACCGCCCACCGCCGCAGCGTCTCGCCCGTCGGGAACGCGAACGAGCGGTAGAAGGCGATCGCGAGTGTGCGGAGTCGGTCGGCGTGCTGGTTCACGGCATTCATGCTAGGCGGCGGGGGCCGTGGTCCCGCCGCCGGGCCGCGGGGAGCGGTGATCGTTTGTCGGGGCCGGAAGGTACGATCGCAGCACGGGCGGGGCCGAGGAGGACGATGGGCGGCGGACCTTACCGGGCGCAGCGTCCCGGGCGTCCCGGTCTGCCTTCCGGGCGTCCCGGCCTGCCGCCCGGCGGCGAGCGCCGGAGCCTGCGCGAGCGGGTCGCCGAGGGCATCAGGGACGCCCTGACGGCGGGGGAGATGCGTCCCGGCGTGGTGTACTCGGCGCCCGCGCTGGCCGCCAGGTTCGGCGTGTCGGCCACCCCGGTCCGGGAGGCGATGCTCGACCTGGCCAAGGAGGGCCTCGTCGAGGCCGTGCGCAACAAGGGCTTCCGGGTCGTGGAGCTGTCCGAGCGCGACGTCGGCGAGGTCATGGAGATCCGGCGGCTGCTGGAGGTGCCGGCGGTGGCCGGGCTGGCCGGGCGCCTGCGCCGCGAGGAGGTCGAGGAGCTCAGGGCCCTGGCCGAGGAGGCAGCGGCGGCCGCCCGCGACGGCGACCCGCTCGCCTACGCCGCCGCCGACCAGCGGTTTCACCTGGCGCTGCTGGAGATGGCGGGCAACGCCCGGCTCGTCGAGATCGTCCGCGACCTGCGCGGCCGCACACGGTTGTTCGGCGCGCGCGGCGGAGCGCCGCCAGCCGGCGCCGACCGCGAGCACCTCGACCTCCTCGACGCCCTCGCCCGCGGCGACGCGGACGCCGCGGGCCGCATCATGGAACTCCTCCTCCGCCGCCCCTGACCGGCGCGGCCCTGTGGCGCAGTGGGGATGTCAGCGGCTTCGTGGTCCTTCCCCGCAGGCGGGTGGTGGAGAGGGATCAGTCGCCTGGCGTGCGCTCCTCGCCTTCCTGGACGGTCCAGTGCACGTCGTGGGGCAGGAGGGAGTGCAGGAAGGCGGCGGGCTCGTAGGCCTGGGCCGGAGCGAGCACCCCCGGCTCGGCCGAGTCGGCGACCAGGCGGCGGACGCTCTCGACGGCGATCACCGCGGTGGTGCCGTAGGTGTCCCGGCCTTCCACCACGCCGCGGGCCCGGCGGCCGTCGAGCGCGACGGCGTCGATCACGCAGGTGAAGCGTTGGGTGGCACGGGCCTGCCCGGCGGGCCCCTCGGGCAGGCCGACGATGATCGACGGGTCGACGGGAACGCTCAGCCGGGCGGCAAGCGCGGCCTCGGCCAGCCCTTCGACATGCCGGACCTGGACGTGGCGGGGGATGGTCACGACCTCCGGCAGGGGGAACCTCGCCACCGGAACCGCCTGCGCGCTCCTGGGCGCAATGATCGAGGTCGTCCGCGCGGGGAGGCCGACCCGCCAGTCGCCGTCGTGATAGACCAGGCCGCCGGCCCTGATGATGTCGATGCTTTCGATCACTGAGCGGAGTGATCCACGGGATGGTCCGCCGCCGCCGGCGATGAGGTGGACGCCGATGATCTCCTTCAGCGGTCCCAGGCGCTCGGCGAGAAGGGCCGCGACCAGATCTCCCGGAACGCAGCCGTCGTTCGCGGCGGGCAGCACGGTGACCCCGGCGGCCCGCGCCTGTGCCCCGAAGGTGTCGAAGACGGCCTTGACATAGGGCTGCTCGCCGGCGGTGTCGACGTAGTGGCGGCTCGCGGCGATCGCCGCCCGGACCACCGCGGCCCCGGTCGGGGTGAAGGGGCCGGCGCAGTTGACGACCGCGTCGGCCGCACTGAAGGCGGCGACCAGGGCGTCGTGGTCGTCGGCACGGGCAAGGCGTATGTCGGGGCTGGACAGGTCGACCGCGGCGGCGTGCCGCAGGCGCACGGCGTCGCGGCCGACGAGCACCACGCTCAGGCCGCGCCGGACGGCCTCGGCCAGGACAAGCCTGCCTTGGTACCCACTCGCGCCATAGACGGCGATCTTCACCTGAATCTCCCCTGTGCAGGATCAGTGCTGGTTCGACCCACCGTAGACAGCGCGATCAAGACGCCCAATACGCCGAAAGCTCAGTTGTTTGCTTTATCGTCTTCACGCATGGACGTCCTGTCCGACGTGATCACCACTATGCGCACCGGCCTGCCCCACTCGGCCCGCGTCGACCGCGGCGCCCCGTTCGGCCGCAGGTTCCCCTCCGGCGACGCGGCGGGATTTCACGTGGTCCTGCAGGGCACCGCCTGGCTGATCCCGGACAACGGTGATCCCGTCTCCCTCGGGCCGGGAGATGTGGTGTTCCTGCCCCGTGGTGCCGGGCACGGACTGGCCGACAGCCCCTCCACCCCGCTTGCCGACGGGCCGGCGTCGTCGGCGCAACCGCGGTCCGGTTCGCAGGAGACCCCAGTGCCGGGCGCCGCCCCGGTCACGGTCATGCTGTGCGGGGCCTACCTGCTCGACCGCTCACGCACGCATCCACTCCTGCGGGAGTTGCCCGACGTCGTCCATCTGCCGGCCCGGGCCGGCCGCCGCCCGCACCTGCGCGCGGCACTCGATCTCCTCGGCGGAGAGCTGGAAGGCGTACGTCCGGGCTGCGACGCCATGGTGCCCGCACTGCTGGACGTGCTCCTGCTCCACATCCTTCGCGCCTGGTTCGAGGAGCGCGAGGACGCCCCCACCGGCTGGACCGCCGCCTTGAACGATCCGCCCGTCGCGGCCGCCCTGCGCGCCATGCACGGCGAGCCGCAACGGCAGTGGAGCGTCCAGGAGCTGGCCGGGCACGCGGGGCTGTCCCGGGCGGCCTTCGCCCGGCGGTTCACCACGCTGGTCGGGCAGCCGCCGCTGGCCTACCTCACCTGGTGGCGCATGACCGTCGCCGCCAGGCTCCTGCGTGCCTCCGACGTGCCCGCGAACGCGGTGGCCGGCAAGGTGGGCTACACCTCTGAATACGCGTTCGCCCACGCCTTCAAGCGCGCCTACGGCCGGCCCCCGGGCGCGTACCGCCGAGAGGGCCGTCACCGTCAAGCGCCTACCAGCTGACGGGGACTCCGAGACCGTCGGGCGTGTCAGCCGCCGGACCGGGTGGCGCCGATGGAGGCGACGACGACGCAGCCGACGGCCGCCCACTCCCGCACGCCCAGCACCTCACCCAGCACGAACAGGCCGACGAGGGCGGCGACGGCGGGTTCGAGGCTCATCAGGATCCCGAAGACCCGCTTGGGCATCCGGCGCAGCGCCTGCAGCTCCAGCGAGTACGGGATCACCGACGACAGCAGGCCGACGCCGGCGCCCAGCAGCAGGATCTCCGGGCGCAGCAGGCCGGCGCCGCCGGTCGCGATTCCGACCGGGGTGACGACGATCGTGGACACGATCATGGCGAACGACAGCCCGCTCGCCCCCGGGAAGCGCGCCCCGGTGGCCGCGGCGAAGACGATGTAGGCCGCCCAGAACGCCCCGGCCAGCGCGGCGAACCCGATTCCGGCCCAGCTCGCGGCGCCCGCGCCGTCCCAGGGCGCGAGGAGCAGGACCCCGGCCGCGGCCAGCAGGACCCACAGGAGGTCGAGCCGCCGCCGCGAGGAGACCACCGCCAGCGTGAGCGGCCCGGTGAACTCGATCGCCACCGCGATCCCGATGGGCAGCCGCGCCAGGGCCTCGTAGAACGACAGGTTCATCAGCCCGAGGCTCACCCCGAACGCCACCCCGACCGCGAGGTCGCGCCGCGACAGCCCGCGCACCCGGGGACGGACGACGACGAGCAGCATGAGGGCCCCCGTCGCGATCCGCAGGAAGACGACCGCGGTCGGCGGGAGCTCGGCGAACAGGTTCTTCGCCAGACCGGCGCCCACCTGCACCGACAGGATCGCGAGCAGCACCAGCCCGGACGGCGGCACCGCGTCCGACGCGGCCCGCAACGCCTTCGCCGGCCCGAACCGGTACGGCTCGGCGGCCCCGGACAACGACTCAGCGGTCATGCGGACGGCTCCTGGAACGAGGTGATCACGGGGGACGCGATCGAGGGGGAACGGGTCACCGGGACACGCAGCACTATGCCGCATCCTCCGATGCGCCCCCAAAACCACCCGCGGCGGCCGCCTATTCCCAGCGGAAGGTGCGGGCGGCGAGGGCCAGGGTGACCGCGGCCCAGCAGGCGAGCACCAGCAACGGCCCGCCGGGGAAGCCGCCGCCCCCGGCGAGGACGGACCGCATGCCGTCCGTGAGCGCCGTGATCGGCAGCGCGTCCAGCACGGGCCGCACGCCCGCGGGGAACCTGTCCAGCGGGAACAGCACCCCGCCGAGCCCGAGCAGGACCAGGTAGACGAGGTTGGCCGCCGCCAGCGTGGCCTCGGCGCGCAGCGTGCCGGCCATGAGGAGGGCGAGCCCGCTGAACGCGGCCGTGCCGAGCAGGATCAGCGCCGCCACCCACAGCGGGTTGCCGTGAGGCGACCAGCTCAGCGCGAGCGCCACGACGGCGATCACGACGACCTGGAGCACCTCGACCCCGACGACCGCGACCGTCTTTGCCAGCAGCAGCCCGGCGCGCGAGAGCGGGGTCGCCCCGAGGCGCTTGAGCACGCCGTACCGCCGCTCGAAGCCGGTGGCGATCGCCTGGCCGGTGAACGCGGTGGACATCACGGCCAGCGCGAGGATGCCGGGCGTCACGAAGTCGACCCGCGGCCCGCCGCCGACGTCCACCAGAGGCGCGACGGAGAAGCCGACCAGCAGCAGGATCGGAATGATCATGGTGAGCAGGAGCTGCTCGCCGTTGCGCAGCGTGGCGCGCGCCTCGGCGCCCGCCTGGGCGAGCACCATGCGGGGGAGCGGCGCGGCTCCCGGCCTCGGGGTGAAGTCGAGTGTCGTCATCGCAGCTCCCGCCCGGTGAGCTCGAGGAAGACGTCCTCCAGCGTGCGGCGCTCGATGCGCAGGTCCTCCGTCGTGACGCCTTCGGTGGCGCACCACGCGGTGACCGTGGCCAGCAGCTGGGGGCCGACCTGACCCTCGATGATGTAGTGCCCCGACGGGGACTCCTTGGCGGCGCTCCCCGGGGGAAGCGCGCACAGCAGCTCGTCGAGGTTGAGGCCGGGGCGGGCGCGGAAGCGCAGCTGCCGCTCGGCCCCCGTGAGAGCCTCCGGGGTGCCCTCGGCCACCACCCGGCCGTGGTCGATGACGACGACCTGGTCGGACAGCTTCTCCGCCTCGTCCATCTGGTGGGTGGTCAGCACGACCGACACCCCGGCGTCGCGCAGCGCGGTCACCACGTCCCAGCAGGCGTGCCGGGCCTGCGGGTCGAGGCCCGCGGTCGGTTCGTCGAGGAAGACCAGCTCCGGCCGTCCGATGACGGCCGCCGCGAGCGACAGCCGCTGCTGCTGGCCGCCCGACAGGCGCCGGTACGGCGTGCGGGCGTGCCCGGTCAGCCCGAGCAGGTCGAGCAGCGCCGCGGGGTCGAGGGGGTCGGCGTGGAAGCGGGCCACCACGCGCAGCCACTCCCCGGCCCGTACGGCAGGGGGGACGCCGCCCGCCTGGAGCATGACCCCGAGACGCGGCCGCAGCGCCCGGTCGGCCGGGTCGAGGCCGAGCACGCGCACGGTCCCGCCGTCCGGCCTGCGGAAGCCCTCGCAGATCTCGACGGTGGTGGTCTTGCCGGCGCCGTTGGGCCCGAGTATCGCCGTGACCTCGCCCCTGGCGCAGGTCAGGGTCAGCCCGTCGACGGCCGTGGCGCGCCCGTACCTCTTGACCAGACCGCGGATCTCGACGGCGGGACCGCCGCCGGAGGCGCTGCCAACCCCGCGCACGTCACCGGCCTCCCCTCGCCTGTGCGGGACCGCCAGGAACGGGCCGGGGACCGGGTCGCCCTGTTGGTCGTCGATTGAATCGAGTCTAGGGACGCAATCGCCAGGTCTCGTCGGCGGATGCCGCACATGGGGGCGGGGAGCGGGTAAAGCCTTGGTACGTTTCCGGCAGGGGGTGGTGGCGCCGTCCCGCGAGAGCCCCGCCCGGGCGCGTGCCCGGGCGTCCGTGAGCGGCGTATCCGCAGGTTAGGTAAGCCTTCCCTGCGTGAGAAATTGCATTCCTGTGGACATGGCCTTGGGTTTGTCGTGCGGGAAGGAATTACGGCACACTGATGTTGTGAAATACGTGCCCGGGAAGACGAACGCGCAGGAGACCGCGGTGACGCGGTCCGCCGGCGTGCCTCCCGAGCGCCCCGACGCCCCCGCCCCCCACCTCGCCGGCACCGCGTCGGCGCAGATCTCCGCCGAGCGCGGCACCCGGGCGCGGGTGGCCCGGCTCATCCTGGAGCACGGCCCGGTCACCGCGGCCGCGCTCGGGGAGCGGCTGGGCCTGACCCCCGCCGCGGTGCGCCGTCACCTCGACGCGCTGCTCGCCGACGGGATGATCGAGCCCCGCACGGCCCGGCCGCGCGGCCAGCGGGGGCGCGGCCGGCCGGCGAAGATGTTCGCGATCACCGACGCGGGCCGCAGCGCCTTCGTCCACGCCTACGACGACCTGGCCGGCAGCGCCCTGCGCTTCCTGGCCGAGCGGATGGGCGGCGAGGCGGTGTCGGAGTTCGCCAGGGCACAGGTGTCCGGCCTGGTCAGCAGGCTGGAGACACTGATGCGCGAGGTCCCCGCCGACCAGCGGGTGCGCGTGCTGGCCGAGGCGCTGTCGGCAGAGGGCTACGCTGCCTCGGCGACCAAGACGGGCAAGGGCGGCGAGCAGCTGTGCCAGCACCACTGCCCCGTCGCGCACGTCGCCGCGGCGTTCCCGCAGCTGTGCGAGGCCGAGACGGAGGCCTTCGCCCGGCTGCTCGGCACGCCCGTCCAGCGGCTGGCCACGATCGCCAACGGCGACGGGGTCTGCACGACCCATGTCAGTTCACACGCGCTGGCCGGACGGCAGGCGCGTGCCCATGAATCGAGCACAACGACGAGCAAGGAGACCGGAAGGTGACTGTCACCGACCGCCCGGAGCTGGAAGGCCTCGGGAATTACAAGTTCGGCTGGGCCGACTCGGACGAGGCCGGGGCCGCGGCCCGGCGTGGGCTGTCCGACGAGGTCGTCCGCAACATCTCCGCGCTCAAGAACGAGCCGGAGTGGATGCTCGACCTGCGCCTGAAGGGCCTTCGGCTGTTCGAGAGGAAGCCCCTGCCGACCTGGGGGTCCGACCTCACCGCCATCGACTTCGACAACATCAAGTACTTCGTCCGCTCCACGGAGAAGCAGGCCGCGTCCTGGGACGAGCTGCCGGACGACATCAGGAACACCTACGACAAGCTCGGCATCCCGGAGGCGGAGAAGCAGCGCCTCATCGCCGGCGTCGCCGCCCAGTACGAGTCCGAGGTCGTCTACCACAAGATCCGTGAGGACCTCGAGGAGAAGGGCGTCATCTTCGTCGACACCGACACCGGCCTGCGCGAGCACGAGGACCTGTTCAAGGAGTACTTCGGCTCGGTCATCCCGGTGGGCGACAACAAGTTCGCCGCGCTGAACACCGCCGTATGGTCGGGCGGGTCGTTCATCTACGTGCCGCCGAACGTGAACGTCGAGATCCCGCTGCAGGCCTACTTCCGGATCAACACCGAGAACATGGGCCAGTTCGAGCGGACCCTGATCATCGTGGACGAGAACTCCTACGTCCACTACGTCGAGGGCTGCACCGCGCCGATCTACTCGTCCGACTCGCTGCACTCGGCGGTCGTCGAGATCATCGTGAAGAAGGGCGCCCGCTGCCGGTACACGACCATCCAGAACTGGTCGAACAACGTCTACAACCTGGTCACCAAGCGCGCCGTGGCGTACGAGGGCGCGACCATGGAGTGGATCGACGGCAACATCGGCTCCAAGGTCACGATGAAGTACCCGGCCGTCTACCTGATGGGCGAGCACGCCAAGGGCGAGACGCTGTCGGTCGCCTTCGCCGGCGAGGGTCAGCACCAGGACGCGGGCGCCAAGATGGTGCACCTCGCGCCGAAGACGTCCTCGACGATCGTGTCCAAGTCCGTCGCCCGCGGCGGCGGCCGCACGTCCTACCGCGGCCTCGTGCAGATCGAGGAGGGCGCGGCGGGGTCGGCCTCGACCGTGAAGTGCGACGCGCTGCTGGTCGACCAGATCAGCCGCTCCGACACCTACCCGTACGTCGACGTCCGCGAGGACGACGTGTCGATGGGTCACGAGGCCACGGTCTCCAAGGTGTCCGAGGACCAGCTGTTCTACCTGATGAGCCGCGGCCTCAACGAGGACGAGGCGATGGCGATGATCGTGCGCGGCTTCGTCGAGCCGATCGCCCGCGAGCTCCCGATGGAGTACGCCCTTGAGCTCAACCGCCTGATCGAGCTGCAGATGGAAGGAGCCGTCGGCTGATGGGCCTGGAGACGAAGCCGCTGTCGACCCTCCACGAGGTCTCGTCGTACAGCGTCGAGGACTTCCCCGTGCCCACCGGCCGCGAGGAGGAGTGGCGGTTCACCCCGCTGTCCCGCCTGAAGGGGCTGCACAACGGCACGGCGGCCGGGACCGGCGCCGTCGTGGTCGACGTGGACGCCGCGCCCGAGGTGACTGTCGAGACCGTCGCCCGCGACGACGCCCGGCTCGGCAAGGCGTACGTGCCCGCCGACCGGGTGAGCGCGCAGGCGTTCACCTCGTTCGAGAAGGCCACCGTCCTGACCGTGCCGCGGATGACCGCCGCGTCCCGGCCGACGGTGGTCAACGTGCGCGGCGCCGGGGCCGGCGCGGCCTACGGCCACATCCTCGTCACGCTTGAGCCGATGGCCGAGGCCGTGCTGGTCCTCGACCACCGCGGCAGCGCGGTCTACGCCGACAACGTCGAGTTCGTCGTCGGCGACGGCGCGACGCTCAAGGTCGTCAGCCTGCAGGACTGGGACGACGACGCCGTCCACGTGTCCCACCACCACGCCAGCCTCGGCAAGGACGCGACGTTCCGGTCGTTCGTGGTCACCCTCGGCGGCGACCTCGTACGGCTGTCGCCCTCGGTGTCCTACACGGCCCCCGGCGGCGACGCGGACCTGACCGGCCTGTACTTCGTGGACGCCGGGCAGCACCTAGAGCACCGCCTGCTCGTCGAGCACACCGTGCCCAACTGCCGCAGCAACGTGACCTACAAGGGCGCGCTGCAGGGCGACGAGGCCCACGCGGTGTGGATCGGCGACGTGATCATCCGCGCGGAGGCCGAGGGCACCGACACCTACGAGCTGAACCGCAACCTCATCCTCACCGACGGCGCCCGCGCCGACTCGGTGCCGAACCTGGAGATCCTCACCGGCGAGGTCGCCGGGGCGGGCCACGCCTCCGCCTCCGGACGCCTCGACGACGAGCACCTGTTCTACCTCCAGGCCCGCGGCATCCCGTTCGATGAGGCCCGCCGCCTGGTCGTCCACGGCTTCTTCGCCCAGCTCATCGACCGGATCGAGGTCCCCGAGATCCGCGAGCGGGTGCTGTCGGCCGTTGAGGCGGAGCTGGCGCGATGAGCGCCGACACCGCCCGGTGGGAGAAGGTCTGCCAGGTCGGCGACATCCCGGACCAGGGCGTCATCGGCCTGGAGGTCGGCGACGTCCCGGTGGCGCTGGTGCGCACCGGCCAGGAGGTCTTCGCCCTGCACGACGTCTGCTCCCACGCCGAGGTCCGGCTCAGCGAGGGCGACGTGTACGACCACACGCTGGAGTGCTGGCTGCACGGCTCGTGCTTCGACCTGCGCACCGGCAAGCCCACCGGACCGCCCGCCATCAAGCCCGTGAACGTATACCGAGTCAAGATCGAAGGCGACGACGTGTACGTCTCGCTCTCGAAGGAGTAATACACGTGTCCACCCTTGAGATCCGCGACCTGCACGTCTCCGTCGGCGACAAGGAGATCCTCCGCGGCGTCGACCTGAAGGTCAGCTCCGGCGAGACCCACGCCATCATGGGCCCCAACGGCTCTGGCAAGTCGACGCTCGCCTACGCCGTCGCCGGCCACCCCAAGTACACGATCACCTCCGGCAGCGTCCTGCTCGACGGCGAGGACCTGCTGAGCATGTCGGTCGACGAGCGCGCCCGCGCCGGCCTGTTCCTCGCCATGCAGTACCCCGTCGAGGTGCCCGGCGTCAGCGTGTCGAACTTCCTGCGCTCGGCCATCACCGCCGTGCGCGGCGAGGCGCCGAAGCTGCGCGAGTTCGCCAAGGACCTGAAGGCCGGCATGGATGCGCTGTCCATCGACCCCGCCTTCGCCCAGCGCAACACCAACGAGGGCTTCTCCGGCGGCGAGAAGAAGCGCCACGAGATCCTCCAGCTGGAGCTGCTCAAGCCGAAGATCGCGGTGCTCGACGAGACCGACTCCGGCCTCGACGTCGACGCGCTGCGCGTGGTGTCCGAGGGCATCAACCGGTTCCGCTCCCGCGAGGACACCGGCGTGCTGCTGATCACGCACTACACCCGCATCCTGCGGTACGTCACCCCCGACTTCGTGCACGTCTTCGCCGGCGGCCGCGTGGTCGAGGAGGGCGGCCCCGAGCTGGCCGAGAAGCTGGAGGCCGAGGGCTACGAGGCGTACACGAAGGCGTCGGCCTGATGAACGCTCCGAGCCTCGACGTGGAGAGGATCAGGAAGGACTTCCCGGTCCTCGCCCGCGAGCTTCCCGGCGGCCGGCCGCTGGTCTACCTCGACTCCGGGAACTCCTCCCAGAAGCCGACCCAGGTCATCGAGACCATGCGCGAGCACCTGGCGTCGCACTACGCGAACGTGGGCCGCGCGCTGCACACCCTCGGCGCCGAGTCGACCGACGCGTACGAGGCGGCGCGGGAGAAGGTGGCGGCCTTCGTCGGCGCGCCGTCCCGCGACGAGGTGATCTTCACCAAGAACGCCTCCGAGGCCCTCAACCTCGTGGCGTACTCCTTCGGCAACCCGGCCAACACCGACGACCGGTTCCGCCTGGGGCCGGGCGACGAGATCGTCATCTCGGAGATGGAGCACCACTCCAACATCGTGCCGTGGCAGCTGCTCGCGCAGCGGACCGGCGCGACGCTGCGCTGGTTCCCGGTCACCGACGAGGGCCGCCTCGACGTGAGCGGCCTGGACGAGCTGGTCACCGAGCGCACGAAGATCGTCTCGATCGCCCACCAGTCGAACGTCCTGGGCACGGTCAACTCGGTCTCCCCGATCCTGGCCCGCGTCCGCGAGGTCGGCGCGCTGATGATGCTCGACGCGTCGCAGTCGGTGCCGCACCAGCCGGTCGACGTGCGCGAGCTCGGCGTCGACTTCGTGGCGTTCACCGGTCACAAGATGGTCGGGCCGTCCGGCGTCGGCGTGCTGTGGGGCCGCCGCGAGCTGCTCGACGCCATGCCCCCGTTCCTGGGCGGCGGCGAGATGATCGAGGCGGTCTGGATGGACCACTCGACGTACGCGCCGGTGCCGCACAAGTTCGAGGCCGGGACCCCTCCCATCGTGGAGGCGATCGGCCTCGGCGCGGCCGTCGACTACCTCACCTCGGTCGGCATGGACGCGATCAAGGCGCACGAGAAGGAGCTGGTCTCCTACGCCCTGGAGGCGCTGCCGGAGATCCCCGGGCTCAGGATCATCGGGCCGCGCACACCCATCGCGCGGGGCGGGACGATCTCCTTCACGCTGGAGGGGATCCACCCCCACGACGTCGGGCAGATCCTCGACGACGTGTACGGGATCGCGGTGCGGGTAGGTCATCACTGCGCCCGGCCGCTCCATCTGCGGTTCGGAATCCCGGCGACGACACGGGCGTCTTTTTACCTGTACAACACGACGGCCGAGATCGACGCACTGGTCCGCGGCCTCCACCACGTGCAGAAGGTGTTCGGCTGAGCCATGATCGCTGAATCCATGTACCAGGAGCTGATCCTGGAGCACTACAAGCATCCCCAGGGCCGGGGCCTGCGTGAGCCGTACGACGCGGAAGTGCACCACGTGAACCCCACCTGCGGCGACGAGGTCACCATGCGGGTGAAGCTCGCCGACGGCGGCAAGGTGCTCGACGTGTCCTACGACGGGCAGGGCTGCTCGATCAGCCAGGCCGCGGCGTCGGTGCTGCACGAGCTGGCCACGGGGTCGACGGTGGACGAGTCGCTGTCGGTGGTGGACGAGTTCACCCGGCTCATGCAGGGCAGGGGCCAGGTGGAGCCGGACGAGGACGTGCTGGGCGACGCGGTGGCCTTCGCCGGCGTCGCGAAGTTCCCCGCCCGCGTCAAGTGCGCGCTGCTGGCCTGGATGGCCTACAAGGACGCGGTGATCAGGAGTCAGGGATGACCGGCCGCCCCGGCCGCGTTGCACAGGGAGGCGGCGCCGCCACGACGGCGGGCGGGCCGCGACGGGAGAAGAGGACGACGTGAGCAAGCCGACGCAGACCCCCACCGGGCCCGCAGCCACCCCCGGGTTCGACGGGGACACCGCCCTCGACGACGTGCTGGAGGCGCTGAAGGACGTCGTCGACCCGGAGCTCGGGATCAACGTCGTCGACCTCGGCCTGGTCTACGGCGTCAACCTCGACCCGGCGGGGGAGGGCGAGCGCCCGATCGCGACCATCGACATGACGCTGACGAGCGCCGCGTGCCCGCTGACCGACGTCATCGAGGACCAGGCCAACTCGGCGCTGGCCGACCTGGTGTCCAACGTGGTGATCAACTGGGTGTGGCTCCCGCCGTGGGGACCCGACAAGATCACCGACGAGGGCCGCGACCAGCTGCGCATGCTCGGGTTCAACGTCTGACCCCTCCCGGGGTCCCCGGCCTCCGACCGGCGTGTCGACGAGCTCGGCCCGCCGGACGGCTGTTCCGCCCGGCCGTACGGCTCTGTGCGCCGGCCGGGCTGCTCCGCGGCGCGTGCCGACGCTTCGGGTGGCCTGCGCCGGTGCTTGACGCGGCGGTCGCCGCGCCGGATCGCCTCGTGCGGCCGGGCGGCCGTTCCGCCGTGATTTCTGGGACGAACGGTGATGCCGTATAGTTGCCGTTTGACTCTCCACGCGCGACGTGCGTCGCAGGTGTCCGTGGGATGGCCGTCACGATCGGATCGACGGCCTCCACTTCTGCGGGACGCCCGGCGTCGCGCAGTGAACCGGTGCCGTTCCGCCGACCATGCGAGTGCGGGGCACCGACCGGACGCGGATCTCCCTTCCGCCGCGTCCCGGTGAGTACGGCTCGGCCGTACGTGTAACGGCTCGTCCTTTCGCAGAAGTGACGCGCCCACGTGTTTCGGCACGTCATCTTCGACGAAAGGCACGACTTCGTGACCACGCTCACCCCTGGCGAGACCTCTCGCGAGGAGTTCGCCCAGCTCGGGCTGCCCGCGCCGCTTGTGGCCGGACTGGCCCGGCGGGGCATCACCGCGCCGTTCCCGATCCAGCGGGCGGCCATCCCCGACATCCTGGCCGGGCTCGACGTCCTCGGCCGCGGCCAGACCGGCTCCGGCAAGACCCTCGCCTTCGGCCTGCCCACCATGGCGCGGGTCGCCGGCGAGAAGGCGCGGCCGCGGCATCCGCTGGCCCTCATCCTCGTCCCCACCCGCGAGCTGGCGCTCCAGGTGGCCGACACGCTCGAACCGCTCGGCCGCGGCCTGTCCCTGCGCACCAAGACCGTCGTGGGCGGCATGTCGATGGGCCGCCAGATCGAGGCTCTGCGGCGCGGGGTCGAGATCGTCGTGGCGACGCCCGGCCGCCTGACCGACCTCATCGAGCAGGGCGAGTGCTCCCTGGACGACGTGCGGGTGACCGTGCTCGACGAGGCCGACCACATGTGCGACCTCGGCTTCCTGCCCGTTGTGACGGCCCTGCTCGCGCGGACCCCGGCGGACGGCCAGCGGCTGCTGTTCTCCGCCACCCTGGACGGCGACGTCGACCGGCTCGTCAAGCGGTTCCTCGCCGACCCGATCGTCCACTCGCTCGACCCCGCCGTGTCCAGCGTCGAGACCATGGAGCACCACCTGCTCCAGGTGGCGTTCGAGGACAAGGTGGCGGTGACCGCGGAGATCGCCAACCGCGAGGGACGCACGATCCTGTTCGTCCGCACCCAGCACGGCGTCGACCGGGTGGTGAAGCAGCTCGCCCGGTCCGGGGTTCGGGCGGGCGGCCTGCACGGCGGCAAGCGGCAGAACCAGCGGACCCGCATCCTCGGCGAGTTCCGCGACGGCACGATCCCGGTGCTCGTCTGCACGGACGTCGCGGCGCGCGGCATCCACGTGGACGACGTCAGCCTGGTGCTGCACGTCGACCCGCCGTCCGACCACAAGAGCTACCTGCACCGCGGCGGCCGCACGGCCCGGGCCGGGGAGCGCGGCGCCGTGCTGACGCTCGTCCTGCCGAGCGAGCGCCGCTCCACGGAGCAGCTGACCCGCAAGGCCGGGGTCACGCCGGAGCGTCACCGCGTCGCCCCCGGGGACACGGTGCTGGCGGAGATCGCGGGCGCGCGGACGCCCACCGGCCAGGCGGTGCCCGTCTGGGAGCCGGACAGCCGTAAGCCGCTGCACTCCCGCGGGGAGCGGCCGAGGGACGGCCGGCGCCACGGCGAGCACGCCCGGGACGACCGGCCCCGGGGCGACCGCCCCCGCGGCGACCGGCATCGGGACGACCGTCCGCGCGACGACCGTCCGCGCGAGGCCCGCGCCGGCGGGTGGGGCGGCGGCCGCGCCGAGGGCCGCACAGGCGGCCGCACCGAGGGCCGCTCGGGCGGGTTCGCGGGCGGCCGGTCGGGCGCCGGGCGCGGCCAGGGCGGCCGGCGCATGAGCGGCCGCTGACCTCGGACAACCACGTACCACCGGCGATCCCCCGGGCTCCTCACGAGCCCGGGGGATCGCTGTGTTCCCGGCGTGGTCCGCGGCTCTCGACGGGCCCGGGGGAGCGCGTGGAACCGCGATTCCGCGCGACGGTCCCGGCGACCGGCGCACCTCTCCAGGCCCCATAGGGGAGACGAGCCGGCGCCGGTGCCGGACCGGCCGGATCTCCCCGACCGGGTCGGGCGGGTGCCGCTCTCTCATGACGCGCGTGTACCGTCGTCTCCTCACCACGGTCCTGTCCGCCCGTCCCCCGGGGAGCCCTCGTGTTCGTTGACATGCCACTCGACCAGTTGCGCGGCTACCTGCCGGAGCGCCGGGAGCCGGCGGACTTCGACGCGTTCTGGGAGCGCACCCTCGCCGGGGCGCGCGAGCACGACCTCGGCGCCGTCTTCGAGCCGTACGCCACGGACCTGGCGATGATCGACGTGTACGACGTGACGTTCGCCGGGTTCGGCGGCGACCCGATCAAGGGGTGGTACCTCAAGCCCGCCGCGCTGCCCGGCCCGCTGCCGTGCGTCGTGGAGTTCATCGGGTACGGCGGCGGCCGCGGCCTGCCGCACGACTGGCTGCTGTGGCCGTCCGCCGGCTACGCCGCGTTCGTCATGGACACGCGCGGCCAGGGCGGCGGCTGGCGGTCGGGCGACACGCCCGACCCGGCGCCGGGCACCGGCCCGCAGACCTCCGGCAAGATGACCCAGGGGATCTTCGATCCGGACGGCTACTACTACCGGCGGCTCTACACGGACGTGGTCCGTGCGGTCGAGGCGGCCCGGGCGCATCCGGCGACCGACCCCGGGCGGGTCGCGGTCGCGGGCGGCAGCCAGGGCGGGGCGATGGCGCTGGCCGCCTCCGCCCTCGTGCCCGACCTCGCGTACGCCTTCGTCAACGTGCCGTTCATGTGCCACATCCGGCACGCCGTGGAGATCACCGACGAGGACCCGTACGCCGAGGTCGGCCGGTTCCTCGCGGTCAACCGCACCCGGGTGGACCAGGTGTTCGCCACGCTCGACTACTTCGACGGGCTGAACTTCGCGGTCAGGTCGCGCACGCCGGCCCGGTTCTCGGTGGGCCTGCGGGACGGCGTCACGCCGCCCTCGACCGTCTTCGCGGCCTACAACCACTACGCGGGCCCCAAGGACATCTCGGTCTGGCCGTTCAACGGGCACGAGGGCGGCGACTCCCAGCAGGCCCTGGAGGTGCTGGCGGTCGCCCGCAAGGTCCTGGGCTGACCGGTGATCTCGGAGGGTGGACGGGGCGAGCGAGCGGCCCGCTCCCGCGGCTAACCTGGGTGGGCGTGTCCGGCGGATACCCTGGACACGCATGCCCGACGACTTCGAGAGAGACGATGAAGACCTTCGACGAGCTGTACGCCGAGCTGGCGGAGAAGGCGCGCACCCGGCCCGAGGGGTCCGGCACCGTGGCCGCCCTGGACGCGGGCGTCCACGCCATCGGCAAGAAGGTCGTGGAGGAGGCCGCCGAGAGCTGGATGGCGGCGGAGCACGAGTCGGCCGACCGGGCCGCCGAGGAGATCTCGCAGCTCCTCTACCACGTCCAGGTCCTCATGCTGGCCCGCGGCATCGGGCTGGACCAGGTCTACAAGCATCTGTAGCCGCGACCCGCGGCTGCTCGTCGACCTCGTCCACCCCGAACCGTGAAAAGGACCCTTCACTCATGCTGCGTCTCGCCGTCCCCAACAAGGGCGCGCTCACCGAGGCCGCCCAGACCATCCTCAGCGAGGCCGGATACCGGCAGCGCAGGGACAGCAAGGAGCTCGTCGTCGTCGACCCCGACAACGACTGCGAGCTGTTCTTCCTGCGGCCCCGCGACATCGCCGTCTACGTCGGCGAGGGCACGCTCGACGCCGGGATCACCGGCCGCGACATGCTCTTCGACTCCGGCGCCCCGGCCGAGGAGGTCGTGCCGCTCGGCTTCGGCCAGTCGACCTTCCGCTTCGCCTCCGCGCCCGGCGCCTACTCCGGCGTCGCCGACCTCGCCGGCCTGCGCATCGCCACGTCGTACGCCGGGCTGCTCGGCAAGTACCTGGCCGACAAGGGCGTGGACGCCCGGGTCATCAAGCTGGACGGGGCCGTGGAGACGGCGATCCGGCTCGGCGTGGCCGACGCCGTGGCCGACGTCGTCGAGACCGGCACCACGCTGCGCAACGTCGGCCTGGAGGTCTTCGGAGACCCGATCGCCCGGTCCGAGGCCGTGCTGATCAAGCGGGCCGGGTCGCCGGAGACCAACGGCTTCCAGCAGCTGATCCGCCGCCTCCAGGGCGTCCTGGTGGCCCGCGACTTCGTGATGATCGACTACGACATCCGGGCCGAGCGCATCGACGAGGCCATCGCGATCACCCCGGGCATGGAGGGGCCGACCGTCTCCCCGCTGCACCGCGAGGGCTGGGTGGCCGTGCGCGCCATGGTGCCCCGCAAGGGCCACCAGCAGGTGATGGACCAGCTCTGGGAGATCGGCGCGAAGGCCATCCTGGTCACCGCCATCTACGCCTGCCGGCTGTAGCCCGGGCGGCGATGACAAATGTCATCGCCGATGCCGGAGGTCGGCCACTAATCGATCTCCCTCCGCGCGGCCTACCGTTGGCGACATGAATGCCATCGCCTTCACCGACGTCACCAAGAGCTACGGCAGCGTGCTCGCGGTCGACGGCCTGACCCTGGAGGTCCCGGCGGGGAGCACGGTCGCCCTGCTGGGGCCGAACGGGGCCGGCAAGTCCACGTCGATCAACATGCTGCTCGGCCTCCTGCGGCCGACCAGCGGTGACATCCGGGTCTTCGGCGAGACCCCCGCGGAGGCGGTCAGGCACGGGTCGATCGGCGCCATGCTCCAGGAGGGCACGCTGATCCCCGAGCTGACCGTCGCCGAGACGGTGGAGTTCATCCGCCGTCTCTACCCCGACCCGCTGCCGCTGGAGGAGATCCTCCGCCTGGCCGACCTGACCGACCTCGCCAAGCGGCGGGCCGACAAGCTGTCCGGCGGCCAGACCCAGCGGGTGCGCTTCGCGCTGGCCGTCGCCGGCGCCCCCAAGCTGCTGCTCCTCGACGAGCCCACGGCCGCCATGGACGTCGAGTCGCGCCGCTCCTTCTGGGACAACATGCGCGCGTACGCGGCCCAGGGCCGCACCATCCTGTTCGCCACCCACTACCTGGAGGAGGCGGACGAGAACTCCGACCGCGTGGTCGTCGTGGCCCGCGGCCGGGTCGTCGCCGACGGCACGGCCGCCGAGATCAAGGCGAGCGTGGCCGGCCAGTCCGTCAGTTTCCGGCTGGGCGACCAGTCCGTCTCCGGGCTCGACGGGCTCCCCGGGATCACCGGTGTGGAGCTCCAGGGCGGGCGGGTCACGCTGCGGACCGCCGACGCCGACGCCACGCTCGACGCGCTGTACCGCAAGACCACCCTCGACGTCCGCGATCTCCAGATCCACGGGGCCGATCTGGAGGACGCCTTCCTCGCCCTGACCCAGGAGGCATGACCATGCTGAGCTACATCAAGGTCGAGATGTTGCGGATGCTGCGCAACAAGCGCTACATCATCTTCGTGGTGGCCTTCCCCCTGGGCTTCTACCTGCTGTACTCGAACCTCTGGGGCAACCAGGTCGACCAGTCCACCGGGGTGCGCGGCAGCATCATCCTGATGGTCTCCATGGGCGCGTACGGCGCGCTGGCGGCCTCCATGATGTCCACGGCCGTCCCGTGGTCGCAGGAGCGGCACAGCGGCTGGCTGCGGCAGCTCCAGATCACCCCGCTGACCAGCTGGGCGATCATCGTCACCAAGCTCGTGGCGGCCCTGCTCCTCGTGCTGCCGTCGCTGCTGCTGGTCGGGCTGGCCGCCGTGCTGACCCAGCACGTGTCGCTCACCGCCGGCGAGTGGGCCGGGCTGCTGCTCGCCATGTGGATCGGCACCATCCCGTTCGCCGCGCTCGGGCTGGCGATCGGGTCGGTGCTGCCGCCCGACACGGCGCAGCCGGCCGCCATGATCAGCATGTTCGGGCTGGCGCTGCTCGGCGGGCTCTGGGTCCCACTGGAGGTCATGCCGTCCACCATGCGGTCGGTGGCCCAGGTCCTGCCGTCGTACGACTACGCGAGCATAGGGTGGCGGATCGTCGCGGGCCACGCGCCCGAGGCCGGGCCGGTGGCCGGCATCCTCGGCTGGGCCGTCGTCCTCGGCGCGCTCGCCGTCGTGGCCTACCGCCGGGCCACCGTACGGGCCTAGGGTCGGGGCGCGGGACGGAGAGGGGAGCGGGATGAGCCGGCTGAGCAGCGTCTTCACCTTCGGCGGGGCGGACGACCGCCCGTCCCGCCTCCGGCGCCTCATGGGCATGTCGCTGGGGCTGGTGTACCTGTTCTACCCGATCGCCGACATGACCGGCGGGAAGGTCCCGTCCGGCCAGATCCCCTGGCAGGTGGCCGGGCTCGCCAGCTTCGTGGTCTTCTACGTGGCGACCGCGATCAGCCCCCGCGACACCGACGACTGGAGCCGCTGGACGCTGCCCCTCCTCGTCGTCACGACGGCGATGGCCGTCGTGTACCCGCTGGTCTTCGGGGACGGCTGGCTGGCCCTGCCGATCTACCTGACCGTCGTCTACTCCATGGCGCTGCCGCCCCGGCCCGCCCTGGTCGCCGTGCTCTGCATGATCGCGATCGTCGTGGTCGAAGGGAGCATCATGGGCGCGGACGGCGGGGTGATCGCGCTGCTGGTGCTCCAGGTGATCACGCTCGGCGTCCTGTTCATCAGCGTCCGGAACACGCGGATGCTCGTCGTCAGGCTCCGTCACGCCCAGGAGGAGGTGGCCCGGCTCGCCGCCACCGAGGAGCGCCTGCGGATCGCCCGCGACCTGCACGACCTGCTCGGCCACAGCCTCTCGCTGATCGTCCTGAAGAGCGAGCTCGCCGGGCGGCTCGCCGAGCAGGGCTCGGCGCGGGCGGCCAAGGAGGTGGCCGACATCGAGTCGGTGGCCAGGAAGGCGCTCGAGGAGGTGCGGGAGGCCGTGACGGGCTACCGCAGGTGCGCGCTGCCGGAGGAGCTCGACGGGGCGCGCAGGACCCTCGACGCCGCCGGGGTCGCGCTGACCGTCCGCACCTCGGGCACGCCGCTTCCCGACCCCCTCGACGGGCTGTTCGGCTGGGCGGTGCGGGAGGCGGTCACCAACGTCGTCCGGCACTCCCACGCCACCCGGTGCGACATCGACCTGTCGTACGGCGACGCCGGAGCGGTGCTGGAGGTGGCCGACAACGGGCGGGCCGGGCCGTACACGCCGGGCAGCGGGCTCACCGGGCTGGGGGAGCGGGTGGTCGCGGCCGGGGGCGCGGTCACGGCCGCCCCCACGTCCGCCGGGTTCCGCCTGCGGGTCGTGGTCCCCCGGGCGGCCGCCGAACGGCTCCCCGTACGTCCGGCGGCGGTGTGAGCACCGGTAGGTTGTGCGCGTGATCAGGGTGATGCTGGCCGAGGACCAGGGCATGGTGCGGGGGGCCCTCGCCTCCCTGCTCGGGCTGGAGCCCGACATCGAGGTGGTGGGGGAGGCGGCGACCGGGCCGGAGGCCCTGGCCGTGGCCGAGCGCGTGCGGCCGGACATCGCGCTCCTCGACATCGAGATGCCCGGCATGGACGGCATCACGGCGGCCGGGGAGATCCGGCGCCGGGTGCCGGAGTGCCAGGTCATGATCCTGACCACCTTCGGCCGGCCGGGCTACCTGCGCAGGGCCATGGAGGCGGGGGCGGCGGCGTTCCTCGTCAAGGACAGCCCGGCCCGCGAGCTGGCGGCGGCCATCCGGCGCGTGCTGGGCGGGGAGCGGGTCATCGACCCCGGCCTCGCCGCCGCGGCGCTCAGCGCCGGGCCCAACCCGCTGTCCCCCCGCGAACGGGAGGTCCTGGGCGCCGCGGTCGACGGCTCCACGATCAGCGACATCGCCGACCGGCTGCACCTGTCCGAGGGGACGGTGCGCAACTACCTGTCCTCGGCCATCCAGAAGACCGCCGCCCGCAACCGCATCGAGGCCGTGCAGAAGGCACAGCTCCAGGGCTGGCTCTGACCGCCCCATCCCACGGCGGGGGGCGGCGTCAGCGGCCGGTCCGGAGCTCGGCGACGTGGCGGATCAGGTCGCCGACCCGCACCACGCCCATGCAGCGGCCGACCTCGTCGACCACCACCAGGTCGTCGTACACGCGGGCGTTGTCCCGGCCCGCCACCTGCATGGCCGCTATCGCCGGGGTCGTCTTGGCCACCACCTTCGCCTGGTCGGCCAGGCGCCCCGCCGGCTTCTTGGCGTGCAGGGCGTGGCCGTACGCGCCGGCCATGAACAGCAGGAAGCGGCTGCGGTCGATGCTGCCCTGGGGCCGCTGGTACTCGTCCACCAGGATCACGCTGGTGACCGAGGGCTCGGCGCTGAACACGGCCACGACCTCCTCCGCCGTGGCCTCGGCGGACAGCGTCACGGCCGGCAGCAGGAACTCCTGGACCCGCGGGCCCAGCAGGACGTTCGCCGTGGTGGTCTCGGGCACCGGCAGCGGCACGTGGACCCGGCCGTGGCCCTGCGACGGACGCCAGTCGAGCGGCGCGAGCAGCGGCCCCTGGGCGAGCCGGATGCCCCACCCGCGCACCGCGGCCAGCTGGGCCTCGTCCCGCAGGCCGGGCGCGAGCACGTGGGCGCCGGCCCCCTTGGCCATGCCGACCAGCGACTCCACCAGCGCGCCGCGCCGCTGGTCGCGCGGCACCCGGCCGACGAGGTCGCCCGAGAGCACGATCACGTACGGCGAGGCGTCGGCCAGCAGGTCGAGCGGCAGGTGCGCGGTGCCGAGGCCGCCGAACGCGATGAGGTACCCGACCGCGCGCAGCCCGTCGACCCCCGAGAGCAGGGCGGCGCGGTCGGCCGGCGCGACGTGGCCCTCGATCATGAGGATGACCTCGCGGGGCCGGCGGCGGCACACCCGCATGGCCTCGTGCAGCGGCGCGAGCCCGGCCGAGCCGCCGATCACCGAGGAGACCGGGATCGGGAGCACCAGCGGAAGCAGCGCCTCCTCGCGGGCCGCCGCGAGCACGGCGTTGACGGTCGCGGCGAGCGGGGGGTCGCCTGGCCGGGGCTCGGCGGCCACCTCGACGGCGACGACCCCTCCGGTGTCGAGGTCCACGATCGGCAGGAACGCGGGCCCGCCGGGACTGCTCTGCGGGCCGGGCCCGCCGTACCCGGGGGCGGCCGCGGGCATGGGACCGGACGCGTGCGCCCCCCCGAACTCGGCGGGCATGGGGACGGACGCGTGGAACCCCGGCGTCCGGAGGTCCGCGGGGATCACGGGCATGGAGCCGGACGCCTGGACGTCCGGGGCGGCCGTGGCTGATGGCGCGGAGAGCGGCACCGCCGATGGTGAAGGGACCGACACGATTGAATTCTGGGACCATTGGGAAGGCCCTCCGACCACGGCAAACGGAAATTCATCTACATTTCCCCATAAGTTGTGGGGATTCCGGAACTTCTGTCTGATCCCTCGGGCTTCCGAGTGTCCCCCGGACGGATCCGGACCCCCGGCACGCGCGGGCGCGGCCCGCACGGCATCGTTGGACGGGTCGCCCACCGGCGACGACGGCGAAGGGAGAGGCGGCGCAGGCCGCACGGCACCATGAAGATCACTGGAATCGAGCTGCGGCGGATCGCGATGCCCCTGGTCGCCCCGTTCCGCACGTCCTTCGGCACCGAGACGCGGCGCGACGTCCTGCTGCTGCGGGTGGTCACGCCGGAGGCCGAGGGCTGGGGCGAGTGCGTGGCGATGTCCGGGCCGCTCTACTCCTCCGAGTACGTGGACGGCGCGGCCGACGTCCTGCGCCGCTTCCTGATCCCCGCTCTGCCACCGGCCGTGGACGCGTACGGGGTCGGCCGCGCGCTGCGCCCGTTCAAGGGGCACCGGATGGCCAAGGCGGCGCTGGAGGCGGCGGTGCTGGACGCCCGGCTGCGGGAGGCGGGCCAGTCGCTCGCGTCGTTCCTCGGCGCGTCCGCCGAGCGGGTCCCCGCGGGGGTGTCCGTGGGGATCATGAACTCGGTTCCCGAGCTCCTCGACGCCGTCGCCCGGTACCTGGACGAGGGCTACATCCGCATCAAGCTCAAGATCGAGCCCGGCTGGGACCTGGAGCCCGTCCGCGCCGTACGGGACCGGTTCGGCCCGGATGTGCCGCTCCAGGTGGACGCGAACGCCTCCTACACGCTCACCGACGCCCCGCACCTGGCCCGGCTCGACGAGTTCGGCCTGCTGCTGATCGAGCAGCCGCTGGCGGACGACGACATCGTCCAGCACGCGCAACTGGCCCGGAGGGTGTCCACCCCGATCTGCCTGGACGAGTCGATCCACTCGGCGGCCGACGCGGCGGCGGCCGTCTCCCTGGGCGCCTGCTCGGTGATCAACATCAAGCCCGGCCGCGTCGGCGGCTACCTGGAGGCACGGCGGATCCACGACCTGTGCCGGGCCCACGGCGTCGCCGTCTGGTGCGGCGGGATGCTGGAGACCGGCATCGGCCGCGCCGCCAACGTCGCCCTCGCCGCCCTGCCGGGCTTCACCCTGCCGGGGGACACCTCCGGGTCGCGCCGCTACTACACGACCGACGTCACCGCGCCGTTCGAACTGCGGGACGGGCACCTGGACGTGCCCACCGGGCCGGGCATCGGCGTCGAGCCGGTCCCCGAGGTCCTCGACGAGGTCACCACGGCCACCGAGTGGATCCCCTTCTGACCGGGGACGCCGTACCCGCGGCCCGCAGGCCGCCCGTGGAGGGCGGCGGGCGGTAGGGTCGGCTGCCATGACGGCACGGCCGGCGGCGGGAGGCGGCAGGTGGGTGTCGGTGGCCCCCGAGCGGCTCGCCGGCTGGATCGCGGGGTTCGCCGCCCGCCACGGCCCGGCCGTCGCGACGGCCGGGCCCGATCTCGTACGGCTGGAGGCGGCCGACGGGGCGGCGGCCGAGTGCCATGTGCCCTTCCCGCCCCTCGATCCCGGCGGGGACGAGCCGGTCGGGTCCCTCGTCGCGCACGCGTGCCGCACGAGGACCGTGGGCGTGCTGCTCGTACGGCTCGGCGGCTACGCGGCCGGCGTCTTCGAGGGGGAGCGGCTGGTGGCCTCCAAGGTCGGGTCCCGGCAGGTCCACGGGCGCAGCGCGGCAGGCGGATGGTCGCAGCAGCGGTTCGCCCGGCGGCGCGACAAGCAGTCGGCCGAGGCGCTGCGGGCAGCGGCGGACGTCGCCCACCGGGTGCTCGTGCCCCGGGCGCCCGCCCTGGACGCCGTGGTGCTCGGCGGCGACCGGCGGGCGGTCGACGAGGTCAGGGAGGACCGGCGCCTGGCGCCGCTGCTCGCGCTGGAGGCCGGGCCGTTCCTCACGGTCCCCGACCCCCGGCTCGCCGTGCTGGAGGACACGCCCCGCCTGTTCCGCGCCGTCCGCGTCCGCGTGCTGGACCCGTGACCGCACCCCTGAGCGTGGGCGCGGCGGGAGGGAAGGGGACGCGCCTGGGAGCGCGCGTCGCCCGTGAGGGGCCGGGCCGGGACTAGAATGGCGGCCATGCGCACTCCCCATTGATCGACTCCTCCGCCGATCCCCGCCTGTCTCCTCACGGGAGTGTCCCACTCATCATGATCATCGCCACCGACGTCGAACTGCGCGCGGGTTCCCGCCTGCTCATCGAGGCCGCCGGCTTCCGGGTCAACCCCGGCGACAAGATCGGGCTGGTCGGCCGCAACGGAGCGGGCAAGACCACGCTCACCAAGGTCCTCGCGGGCGAGGGCATCCCCGCCGCGGGCACGGTGACGATCACCGGCAGCGTCGGCTACCTGCCGCAGGACCCCCGCACCGGCGACCTGACGGTGCTCGCCCGCGACCGCATCCTGTCCGCCCGCGGCCTCGACGAGGTCCTGCGTGACCTGCGGGAGGCCGAGCTCGGCATGGCCGCCGACGACCAGCGGGTCAGGGACCGGGCGGTCCGCGCCTACGGGCGGCTGGAGGACCGCCTCCACGTGCTCGGGGGGTACGCCGCGGAGTCCGAGGCCGCCTCGATCGCGTCGAGCCTCGGGCTGCCCGACCGCGTCCTCGGCCAGCCGCTGGCGACGCTCTCCGGAGGCCAGCGGCGGCGGGTGGAGCTGGCCCGCATCCTGTTCAGCGGAGCGGAGACTCTCCTGCTCGACGAGCCCACAAACCACCTCGATGCGGACTCGATCGGGTGGCTTCGTGATTTTTTGCGCTCCCACCAGGGCGGGTTGGTGATCATCAGCCATGACGTCAACCTTCTTGAAGCGACGGTAAACCGCGTCCTGCACCTCGACGCGAACCGCTGCGTGATCGACACCTACAACGTCGGCTGGAAGGCCTACCTGGAGCAGCGCGAGACCGACGAGAAGCGCCGCAAGCGCGAGCGGGCCAACGCCGAACGGCAGGCCTCGGCGCTGCTGTCGCAGGCCGACCGCATGCGGGCCAAGGCCACGAAGGCCAAGGCCGCGCAGGACATGGAGCGGCGGGCCCGGCGCCTGCTCGCCGGCGTCGAGGGCGAGCGGCGCAGCGACCGGGTCGCCAAGCTGCGCTTCCCCGACCCCGCGCCGTGCGGGAAGACGCCGCTCACCGCGCACGGCCTGTCCAAGTCCTACGGGTCGCTGGAGGTGTTCACCGACGTCGACGCGGCCGTCGACCGGGGCTCCCGGATCGTGATCCTGGGCCTGAACGGCGCCGGGAAGACCACGCTGCTGCGCCTGCTCGCGGGCATCGAGAAGCCCGACACCGGCGAGGTGCGGGCGGGCCACGGGCTCAAGATGGGCTACTACGCCCAGGAGCACGAGACGCTCGACGCGGAGCGCACGGTCCTGGAGAACATGCGCTCGGCCGGGCCCGACCTCGCCGACGTCGACCTGCGCAAGGTGCTCGGCTCGTTCCTGTTCTCGGGCGACGACGTCGACAAGCCCGCGGGGGTCCTTTCGGGCGGCGAGAAGACCCGTCTCGCGCTCGCGACGCTGGTGCTGTCGAGCGCCAACGTGCTGCTGCTCGACGAGCCGACGAACAACCTCGATCCGGCCTCACGGGACCAGGTGCTGTCGGCCCTGGGCTCCTACACGGGCGCGATCGTGCTGGTCACACATGATGAGGGGGCGGTTGAGGCACTGCGGCCCGATAGGGTGATTCTGTTGCCAGACGGAGTCGAAGACGCATGGAGCGACGAATTTTCCGATCTTGTGGCACTTGCCTGATCTTAATTTGAGCGGGTAGGGATCTTTTCCCGCGGAGTAGGTAGCCGATCCCGTCGAAATGACTGATCATGGCTGAAGTAACGCTGCGGAAGTCTGGCACTACAGGAGGTACTCGTGGCCGAGACTCTCAAGAAGGGCACCCGGGTGACCGGGGCCGACCGTGAAAAGCTGGCCAGTGATCTCAAGAAGCGCTACTCCGCGGGTGAGAGCATCCGCGCTCTGGCGGCTTCGACCGGCCGGTCGTACGGGTTCATCCACCGCATCCTCAGCGAGTCCGGCGTGACTCTGCGCGGGCGCGGCGGGGCGACCCGGGGCAAGTCCAAGCGCTAGATCCGCCTCAGCACACGCGACCGCAGCCACACGTTCCCGCTCGAAGGAGTGGTCGCGTCGCCGGGCCAGAACCTTGTTCGGTAGGCTCTGACGCGATCGGGCAGACAGGAGCGCGGCCGCTGGGCACGGACGGGACGTCGCACCGGACCCGTCGTGCGAGCGGACGAGGGCTCCACCGGAGGCAGGAACGGCAGGGGCATGGCGGAAGCGGCACATGGGGGGCACGAGGAGCACACCGACGCGGTGCGCGACCTCTCGGATTCGGAGTCGATCTCGGCGGCCGCGCCGGCCGAGGTCGGACTGCGCTTCGAGGTGGACGGCGAGATCGCGACCGTGACTCTGAACCGGCCGGAGAAACGCAACGCTCAGACGTTCGCGACCTGGTCGGCGCTGGCCCGGATGGGGGAGACCCTGCCGGACCGCGTGAGAGTCGTCGTGATCCGAGGTGAGGGGCCGTCCTTCTCAGCGGGTATCGACCTGCGCATGTTCACACCGGAGGGGGTTCCAGGACAGGGGTCGTTCGCGACCGCGGCCGCCCTCGACGACGGGGCGTTCGAGCGGCGGATCGCCGAGGCGCAGCGGGGTTTCCTGTGGCTGCGCCGGCCCGACATCGTGTCGATCGCCGCGGTTCAGGGCCACGCCATCGGCGCCGGGTTCCAGCTCGCGCTCGCGTGCGACCTTCGGGTCGTCGCCGACGACGTTCAGTTCTGCATGAAGGAGCCGGCCCTCGGCCTGGTGCCCGACCTGACCGGGACCAAGCCGCTGGCCGACATCGTGGGGGTTCCGCGTGCGATCGAGATGTGCCTGACGGCGCGCTCGGTGGGGGCGGCCGAGGCGCTGCAGCTCGGCCTGGCGGAGATGGCGGTGCGCCGCGAGGAGCTGGACCAGGCCGTACAGGACCTGGCCGCGGCGCTGCTGGCCACCGACCGGGCGGCGGCCACGGCCACCAAGCGGCTGCTCCAGGCGGCGCCCGGGCGCACGCTGGAGGACCAGGCCGCCGCCGAGCGCGCCGAACAGGCGGCGCGGATCAGGGCGCTGTTCGCTTCGAGCTGACGGAGGAATCGGGGGCCTCCTCCCGGTGCTGGACCTGCGGGAGGATGGACGACATATGGCGATGATGAACGGGGGCTACGGCTTCCAGGTGATGCGGTCGTTACGGCGGGACAGCTCCGTGACGAAGGAACGGATCGCGCCCGGGACCGTCCGGCGCATCGCCGGCTACGCGCGCCCGTTCAAGTGGCAGATAGCGGGGTTCCTCGCCCTCGTGGTGGTGGACGCGGTCATCGTGATCGCCAACCCCCTGCTGATGAAGGCGATCATCGACGACGGCATCATCCCGCGGCGGACCGACCTCGTCGCCGCCCTCGCGGCGGCGATCGGCCTGCTGGCCGTGCTCGACGCCGGCCTCGGGCTCGTGCAGCGGTGGTTCTCCGCGCGGATCGGCGAGGGCCTGATCTACAACCTCCGCACGGAGGTCTTCGACCACGTCCAGCGCATGCCGGTGGCGTTCTTCATGCGGGCGCAGACCGGCGCGCTGGTGTCGCGGCTCAACAGCGACGTGATCGGGGCCCAGCGGGCCCTCACCAGCACGTTGTCGTCGGTCGTGTCGAACGTCGTGAGCCTCGTCATGGTGCTCGGCGCGATGCTCGTGCTGTCGTGGCAGATCACGCTCGTCGCCCTCGTGCTGCTGCCGATCTTCATCTTCCCGGCCAAGTGGGTGGGCCGGCGGATGTCCGTGCTCACGCGGGAGCAGATGCAGCTGGACGCCGAGATGAGCTCGGTGATGACCGAGCGGTTCAACGTCGCCGGGGCCATGGTCGCCAAGCTGTACGGCCGGCCCGAGGACGAGGCCGTCCACTTCGGGGGACGCGCCGGCCGCGTCCGCGACGTCGGCGTCACTGTGGCCATGTACGGCGCGGTCTTCCGGATCGCGCTCGGCCTCGTGGCGGCCCTGGCCACCGCCCTGGTGTACGGCCTCGGCGGCACCCTGGCCATCTCCGGCGCGTTCGCGCTCGGCACGCTGGTCGCCTTGTCGTCGCTGCTCATGCGCCTGTACGGCCCGCTGACCAGCCTGTCCAACGTCCACGTGGACGTGATGACGGCGCTCGTGAGCTTCGACCGGGTCTTCGAGGTGCTCGACCTGAAGCCGATGGTCGCCGAGCGGCCCGGCGCCGAGGAGGTCCCCGGCGGGCCGGTGACGATCGAGTTCGACGACGTGCGGTTCCGCTACCCGGCGGCCTCCGAGGTGTCGCTGGCGTCGCTGGAGTCGGTGGCCCGGCCGGACACCGGGCCGTCCCAGGAGGTGCTCAAGGGCGTCGTGTTCACGGCGCGCCCGGGGGAGCTGGTGGCCCTCGTCGGCCACTCCGGGGCCGGCAAGACCACGATGACCTCGCTCGTCTCCCGGCTGTACGACGTGAACGAGGGCGCGGTGCGCCTGAACGGCCTCGACGTGCGCGACGCCACGCTCGCGAGCATCAGGGACACGGTCGGCGTCGTCATGCAGGACGCGCACCTGTTCCACGACACGATCGGCAACAACCTGCGTTACGCCCGTCCCGAGGCGTCCGACGAGGAGGTCTGGGAGGCGCTGCGCGCGGCCCAGATCGCCGACCTGGTCAAGGCCCTGCCCGAAGGGCTCGACACGGTCGTCGGGGACCGCGGCTACCGGCTGTCGGGCGGCGAGAAGCAGCGCGTCGCGCTGGCCCGCCTGCTGCTCAAGGCCCCCCGGGTGGTCGTCCTCGACGAGGCCACGGCCCACCTCGACTCGGAGTCCGAGGCGGCCGTGCAGAAGGCGCTGAGGACCGCCCTTCGGGGGCGGACCTCGCTGGTGATCGCCCACCGCCTGTCCACGATCCGGGAGGCCGACGCCATCCTCGTGATCGAGGACGGCCGGGTGGTCGAGCGGGGCCGCCACGAGGACCTGCTGCGGCTGGGCGGCGCCTACGCCGAGCTGTACCGCACCCAGTTCAGCGAGAGCCCGAGCCCGGAGGGCCGCGTCATCGGTAGCCGAGGCGCCTGAGCTCCTCCCGGGCGACCTTCTCCACCAGCTCGGCGTCGGCCGGGGACAGGCGCTTGCGCCAGGTGCCCGGCGCCGGCCGGGGCGCGCCGTACAGGGCGATCGTGCTGACCTTGGCCTCCAGGAAGGCCGACACCGCGTCGATGGCCTCTCCGGGGGAGGACAGCATGTCCTCGTACCGCAGGGTGAGCAGGTGCTCGGCGGGCAGCTCTCGCCGCAGGGTGGCGCTGAGCCGCACCGCGCCGCGCCAGCGAAGCGCGCACTTGCCGGCCGCCGGCATCGCGGTCCAGCGCTCCCGGTGCTCGGCCGCCCGCACGCCGAGGAACGGGTTGGGGAACTCGGCGTCCTCGCCGAGCATGTGGGGCTTGAACCAGGCCAGGCACGTGGGATCGGCCAGCATGTCGGCCACCACGTCGCGGCCGTCCCGGATGATCTGGATGAGCCGGGCGTCCGGGAAGGCCTGCAGCAGCACCGGCGCGCTGTAGAGCAGGTCGGGGCCGGCGTCCCCGAACCGCGACAGCGCCCCGGGCCCCGCGCACGGCCCCGACCCCACGATGCCGCCCGCCTCGCGGCAGGCCGTCGTGCACTCGGCGCAGGCTCCGGGGACGATCTGCCACGCCTCGGCCAGCACGTCGCGCAGCACCCGGGGCGCGCCGCCGCTGCGGGCGATCGAGGGACGCCGGGCGAAGGCGTACACGACGCGGGCCACCGGGCCGCGCCCCATCGTGATGTGGAAGCCGGGGGAGCGCTTGAGGGCACGGCCCAGGAGGTCCGCGCCGGAGTGCGGGGCCGCGATCACGAACACCGGCCGGCGGACCTTGACGCCGTTGACCACGAGTATGTGCGTCGGAGGTCGCATAGGTACGGCTAAGTCTGACACCCTTTGGGGAGTGAGCGAGCGCATCGGGGGCGGGGCGGCCGGTGACGCCTCTGTAACGGTCCCACGGGGGGCTGACGGGCCGGGCGCGGCAGGGGCGGCGCGGCTTCCCCGGAGGCTGCGGCCGGGCGACACCGTGGCTCTGATCGCGCCCTCCGGGCCTGCCGATCCCGTACGGCTCGAACGTGGGGCCCAGGTGCTGGGGGGCATCGGCCTGGAGGTGGTCGAGGGCGCCGGGGTGCGGGGGAGACAGGGCTACCTCGCCGGGCCGGACGCCGCGCGTGCCGCCGACCTCCAGGACGCGTGGTGCGACCCCGACGTGGCCGGCGTGTTCTGCGTCCGGGGCGGGTACGGCGCGACCCGGCTGCTCGGCCTGCTCGACTGGGACGCCATGGCGGAGGCCGAGCCCAAGATCCTGCTCGGCTCCAGCGACGTCACGGCGCTGCACCGGGCCTTCGCCACCCGGCTGGGCGTGGCGACGCTGTTCGGTCCGATGCCCGCGTGCGCCACGATCAGCGACCCCGAGGGCCCGGAGCCCCGGACGTTCGCGCACCTGCGGGAGGCGCTGTTCGAGGGGGAGACCCTGTCGCCGGTCCTGGGCGACCGCGTCCTCGTCCCGGGCAGCGGGGAGGCGGCGGGGGAGGCAGTGGTGCGGGGGCCCGTCACGGGCGGCAACCTGACGCTGCTGGCCGCCCTGTGCGGCACGCCGTACGCGATGGAGGCCCGGGGGCGGATCGTCCTGCTGGAGGACGTGAGCGAGGAGCCGTACCGGATCGACCGGATGGTGACGCAGCTGCTGCAGGCCGGGTGCCTCGACGGCGCGCTGGGCGTCGTGCTGGGCTCGTGGGTGGACTGCGGCGACCCGCTTCCCGTCCTCGCCGAACGGCTGGAGCCTCTCGGCGTGCCCGTCGTGGCGGGCCTTCCCGTCGGCCATGGATCACCACAGTTCTGTGTGTGGTTGGAGGCAGATGGGGTTATTGTGACCGAATCGTGTTCTCTGACTGGCATGTTCCGCAACCCTGACCAGGCAACCTGAAACGCGCCCCGGAACGGTCCGGGCGGCGGCGGAGGGACGGTGCATTGGGACTCTTGCGGCGACTGCTCGGCCGGACACGGCCCGACCACCCCGCCCCGAGATCCGTCGAGGACGTCGACCTCGACTCCCTGCTCGCCCTGGTCGCCGAGACGATGGGCTACACGTGCGGCTTCGCCGCCGACGGCGCGTCGCTCACGCTGACCTCGCCGGAGGGGGAGCGGGTCGTCAACCTCGTGGGCCTGCGCCGCGAGGCCGGCCGCCGCTCACGCGAGGACTGGCCGATGCTCGTCTCCGAGCACCTGTCCCACGCCGTGTCCGGCGAGCCGTTCGACGCCTGCAACCTCACGCCGATCCGCCCGCTGCTGCGCACCCGCCTGCACGCCGCCGACGACCCGGCGATCCCCGACCCGTCCCGGATCATCGGCCGCCATCTGAGCGCCGACCTGATCGAGGTGCTCACGATCGGCGCCCGTCCGGTACGGCCGGAGGAGGCCTTCTGCTGGCCGATCCCGCCGGCCCGCGCCCTGGACGTGGCGGTCGGGAACGCGCTGGCCGACGAGCGGCCCACCGTGTCCTCGATCGATCTCGGCGGCACGGAGGTGTCGCTGCTGGCCGCCCCCAGCGCCGCCGCCCACCTGCGCCGCCTCGCCGAGCACGTCCCCGTCCCCGCGGACGGCATGCTCGCCACCCTGCCCCACCGGGGGATCGTGGCCGTCCACCCGGTCGCCGGGATCGGGGTGGTGCGGGCGATCGAGCGGCTGCGGATGTTCGGCCAGCGGGAGTACGCCGCCCGGCCCGACGGCCTCAGCCCCCACGTGTACTGGTGGCACCGCGACCGGCTCACCCGCATCCAGGCGGACCTCGTCGCCCACGACGGCCAGACCCGCCTCGTCGTCGCCCCGCCGCCCGAGTTCGCCCGCCTCCTCGCCCGCATCGCCGGGCAGTCGTAGACCGTCCCGTCCCCGTCCCGCTCCGTCCAGCGGGGTTCCCGTCGGCCCGTCCTCGCGCGATCCTGGGACGACGGGCGGACGACGAGGAGGACGGCGATGGCGGCGATCGCGCGGCGGCGCGCCGAAAGGGGGCGCCGGCGGTACGCCGGTCCCCGGCTGATCGGGTTCCTCACGGCCGTCGTGGGTCTGGCCGGAGCCGTCGCGGCGCTGGGAGGCGTGGCGTACGCCGTCAACGGCGCCACGCAGGCGGGCGCCGCCGTGACCGTACCGGTGACGATCAATGCGACGGCGGTCGACGTGCCGCCGGTGCGGGTCCCGGGAGCGACGCTTCCGCGGAGCGCGCGGCTGGAGCCTCCGGGAGGCGCGCTGGACCTGGTGGCGTGGGACTCGACGGTCGCCGAGCAACTCCTCTCGCGCGGGGACGCCGCAATCGCGGGCCTGTGCCTCGGGGCGGCCGCGGCGCTCCTGCGCCCGCTGCTGCTGTCGGTGCGGGCCGGCACGCCGTTCCGGCGCGGGGACGCGGCACGCGTCGCCGGGCTCGGCGCCCTGCTGGTTGTGGGAGCGGCGGCCGGACCGGCGCTCCCGCACGTGGCGGCCGCCATGGTCGTGGACCGGCTGCGCCTCCAGGCGACGCTCGTGACGCCCTGGCGGCTCCCGCTGTGGCCGGTCCTCGTGGGCCTGCTCCTGCTTGTCGCGGCCGAGGCGGTCCGCAGGGGCGCCGAGCAGGCGGGGAACGTCCCGGGGAACGTCTCCGGGACGACCTGAGCGGCTCGCGGGCATGCGCACCGAGGCAGCGAGGCACGCCGGCGGGACGGCCTCAGGGGATCGCGCGTGGGGGAGTGAGGCATGCGCGGCGCGCCGGTAGGCGGCCGGAGGGGGTCGCGCGGGTGAGCGCGGGGAGGCGCCGGCTCCCGCGACACGGCAGCCGGCGCCCGTCGTCCGTCAGGAGGCGCGCCTGGTCAGCCGCACCTCAAGGCTGATGCCGTCGGTCCTGATCTCGCAGCCGCGGAAGCGGCTCTCGGCCGCCAGCCGTTCGAACCGCTGTCGCGAGTAGGCCCGGCGCCGCAGCCCGCGCAGCGGCACCCTGGTCAGGAACGAGTTCACCGCGTTGAGATCCATCCCCCGGACCTCCTCGGCGATCTCCGCGTCGGTGGCGTCCCGGTTCATGTCCTGGATCACGGCCGTGCCGCCGGGCCGCAGCACCCGGTGCATCTCGTTCAGCGCGTCCACCGGCCGTCCGAAGTTCTTGAACGCCGCCTGGCAGACGATCAGGTCGAACGTGCGGTCGCCCAGGGGCAGGTCGGCCGCGTCCCCGTGCCGCAGGTCGATCCGGACCCCGGCCCGGCGCGCCTCGGCCGCGGCGATCTCCAGGAACGTGCGGCTGAGGTCGAGCGCGGTCACCGCGAAGCCGAGCCGGGCCATCTCCACGGCCAGGTAGCCCGGGCCTGGGGCCACCTCCAGCACGGCGGCCCCCGCCGGGAGCCCTGCGGTCACCTCCCGGGCGTACCGCCGGACGGCGGCCAGTTGCGGCGCCGAGCTGCGCTGGCGGGCGTACCACCGCGCGACGACGCCCTCCATGCCGGGCGCCTGGGTCTGGGTGTGACGGGTCTTCTCCATGTGTCTCCTCCGGTTCCGGATGCGTGTCCGAACCGGCCGGGGACGGAGCCCGGCTATTGTTGCGGTTGCCACCTCGTGGCCGGGTTCCGTTCCGCGGGATCGGTTCGAGGATGAGACCCCGGCGGGGTGTTGCAGCACCTCGCCGGGGTCGACTCACAGGTGGGGGTCCCCTTCCGGGAGGTCGGGCGGCGTCTGCCCGGTGTCGTGCCACCGGCGCCACAGGTCGAGTCCGGGGAACGTGCCGTCGGCGAGCTCGCCGAGCAGGGACCGGGTCCAGGAGGCCTCGGCCTCGCGCATCGCCAGGTCGTACTCCGCCTCCACCAGGAACAGGCGGGGAACGTCCCGGCGCCACCCGGCCAGCGCCTCCCTCCGGCCGGCGATCTCCTCCTCCAGCAGGGCCACCCGCCGCCGGAGCAGGCGGGCGACCTCCTCCGGCCGCAGGATGCCCCACACCGACAGGGCCGCCTTGAACCTCGGCTGCTCGGGCTCGGGCGTGCCGAGGAGCTCGCGCACCCAGTCGGCGTACTCGTCCCGGCCGGCGTCGGTGATCCGGTAGATCGTCCGCTCGGGGTGGGCGCCGTCCCGGGAGCTGCCGGCCACCTCGATGAAGCCGTGCTTCTCGAGGTTGCGGACGACGGTGTAGAGCGACCCCCACTTGATGGCCATGTCGTCGTCCTTGCCGCGCGCCTTGAGCGCGGCCGCCATCTCGTACGGGTGCATCGGCTTGGCCACGAGCGTGGAGAGCACGGCCAGCCCGAGCATGTTGCTCACCTTCCGCCGCCTGGCCACCCTCACCACCCCCACCTCAATACTCGTACGCGAGTATACGCACGCGAGTAGTACGGAGGGAAGGGCCGGGCGCCGGACGGCCCGATCGGCCCGGGGTCACTCCAGGGCGAGGGCCGTCCGGATGAGGTGGATGTGGCTGAAGGCCTGGGGGAAGTTGCCGAGCTGCCGGGCGAGCTGGGGGTCGTACTCCTCCGACAGCAGTCCGACGTCGTTGGTGAGCGCCAGCAGGCGCTCGAACAGCGCGACCGCGTCGTCCCGGCGGCCGATCATGGCGAGGGCCTGCGCGAGCCAGAAGCTGCAGGCCAGGAAGGCGCCCTCGCCGCCCGGCAGGCCGTCCACGGCGTTGTCCTCGGAGAGCGGGTAGCGCAGGACGAGCCCGTCGACCATGAGCTCCCGCTCGATGGCCTCGACCGTGCCGACGACGCGGGGGTCGTCGGGCGGCAGGAAGCCGACGATGGGGATCTGCAGTAAGGCGGCGTCCAGCTCGCGGGAGCCGTACGACTGGGTGAAGGTGCCGCGGGCGGGGTCGAAGCCCTTCTCGCAGACCTCGGCGTGGATGCGGTCGCGCAGGGCCTTCCACCGCTCGACCGGTCCGGTGCGCCGGAGCTCCTCGACGACCCGGACCATCCGGTCGGCCGCCACCCAGGCCATGACCTTGGAGTGCACGAAGTGCCGCCGCGGGCCGCGGACCTCCCACAGGCCCTCGTCGGGCCGGTCCCAGTTGTCCTCCAGGAACTCCATCACCTTGCGGATCATCGCCCAGGCGTGGTCGTCGGGCGGCATCCCCTGCTTGCGCGCCTGGTAGAGGGCGTCGACCACCTCGCCGTAGATGTCGAGCTGGAGCTGCCCGGCCGCGCCGTTGCCGATGCGGACCGGGCGGGAGTCCTCGTAGCCGCGCAGCCAGTCCAGCTCCAGCTCCGGCAGGCGCCGCTCGCCGGCCACGCCGTACAGGACCTGGAGGTCCTCGGGACGGCCGGCGATGGCGCGCAGGAGCCAGGTGCGCCAGGCGCCGGCCTCCTCGATGTACCCGGAGCTGGTCAGCGCGTCGAGGGTCATGGCCGCGTCGCGCAGCCAGCAGAACCGGTAGTCCCAGTTGCGCACCCCGCCCAGGTTCTCCGGCAGGGACGTGGTGGCCGCCGCGACGATCCCGCCCGTGGGCTCGTACGTCAGGGCCTTGAGCGTGATCAGCGACCGGACGACCGCCTCGCGCCAGCGGCCGGTGTACCGGCAGCGGGAGACCCACTCCTCCCACATCCGCGTTGTCTCGGCGAGCTGCTCGACCGGGTCGATCGGCTCGGGCTGCGGCCGGTGGGAGGGGTGCCAGGTGAACACGAAGGGCACCCGCTCCCCGGCCGACACGGTGAACGCGGCCCGGTGCCGGAAGTCGCCTCCCCTGAGGGGGACGCCGGAGTGGATCCAGACCGAGTCGGGCCCCCCGATCGCGTGCAGGTGCCCGTCGCGGCGGCGGACCCAGGGCACGATCCGGCCGTAGTCGAACCGGATGCGGATCTCGGTCTCCATGTCGACCGTCCCGGACAGGCCCTCGACGATGCGGACCATGTCGGGGCTGGCGTGGCGGGGCGGCATGAAGTCGATCACCTTGACCGCTCCCGTCGCCGTCTGCCAGACCGTCTCCAGGACCAGGGTGTTCTCGGCGTACGCCCGCCGGACGGGCCGCTCCACACCGGCAGGGGCGAGCCGCCAGAAGCCGTTGGACTCGTCCCCCAGCAGCCGGGCGAAGCACGCCGGGGAGTCGAATCTCGGCAGGCAGAGCCAGTCGACCGAGCCGTCCAGGCCGACGAGGGCGGCCGACTGCATGTCTCCGACGAGGGCGTAGTCCTCGATCCGCATGCCGCAACGCTACCGGTCCCGGCGCCCCATCTTCATGAACACCTGGGTGGCCGGGCCGATGGTGACGGCGAAGACGATCGTCCCGATGCCGACGGTGCCGCCGAGCAGCCAGCCGGCGGCGAGCACGGTGAGCTCCACCAGCGTGCGGGCCAGCCGGATCGACAGGCCGAGGCGGTTCAGGCCGGTCATCAGGCCGTCCCGGGGGCCGGGCCCGAAGCCGGCGTTGATGTACAGGCCGGACGAGGCGGCGATCGCGAGGATGCCGCCCAGCAGGAACGCCCACCGGACCGCGAGCGGCGCGGGCGGGGGCACCAGCCACATGACCAGGTCGGCGCAGGTGCCGACCAGCAGCACGTTGCTGATCGTGCCGAGCCCGGGCCGCTGCCGCAGCGGGATCCACAGCAGCAGCACGAGCGCCCCGACCAGGTTGATGCACAGCCCCATCGACCAGCCCAGGCGGACGGAAAGGCCCTGGTGGAACACCTCCCACGGGTCGAGGCCGAGGTTCGACCGGACGAGCAGGGCGATGCCGGCCCCGTAGCCGGCCAGCCCGGCGTAGAGACGGACGAGGCGGCCCGGGAGCGCGCCGAAGCGGGGAAGGGAGAGCTCGGTCATAGTGGACGCAAGTCTTCCGGCCGCCCCCTTGCCAGGAAAGGGCCAATCCGGGAAATTGGCCTGCATGGACCGGTACCTCAGCGCCCCGCAGCTCGCCCGGCTCGTCCGCGTCCCGGCGGACGCCCGTCCGTACTACCGGGCGCTGGCGGCGCAGGTGCGGGAGCTGATCCTGGACGGGCGGCTGCCGGTGGGGGTCCGGGTCCCGGCCGAGCGGCACCTGGCCGAGGCCCTGGGCGTCAGCCGCACCACGGTCACGACGGCGTACGACCGGCTCCGCGAGCAGGGATACCTGGAGAGCCGCCAGGGGTCGGGCAGCCGCACGGCCCTGCCCGACCCGGGCGCCCTCGGGACCGACAACCCGTGGATCGCGCCCGACGACGACGGCCTGCTGCCCATGCACTCGGCCGCGCCGCCCGCGACGGCCCTGCTGGGCGAGGCGATCGAGGAGGCCGGGCGCGGCTACCACCGGTACGCCCTCGGGATGGGCTACCACCCGGCGGGGCTCGCGCCGCTGCGGGAGGCGATCGCCCGCCGCTACGGCGAGCGCGGCCTGCCGACCCGCCCCGAGCAGATCATCGTGACGAGCGGGGCGCAGCAGGCCGTCCACCTGCTGATGGCGGCGCTGGCCGGCCCGGGGGACCCGGTCCTGGTGGAGTCGCCGACGTACCCCCACGCGCTCGACGCGGCCCGGATGCGCGGCGCCCGGCTGGTGCCGGTCGGCATCCCGGACGACGGCTGGCACATCGACCTGGTGACGTGCGCCCTGCGGCAGTCGTCGGCCCGGCTCGGGTACGTGATCCCCGATTTCCAGAACCCCACCGGGCACCTGATGAGCCGAGAGGACCGGGTGGCGCTCGTGGACGCCGCCCGGCGGTACGACGTCACGCTCCTCGCCGACGAGAGCTGGGCCGAGACCGCGCTGGACGAGGCGGAGACCCCGCCGCCGCTGGCCGCGTTCGACACCGACGGCCGGGTGGTGAGCATGGGATCCGCCTCGAAGCTGTGGTGGGGCGGGCTGCGCGTCGGCTGGGTGCGGGGGAGCGCCGCGCTGGTCCGCCGCCTGGCCGTCCTCCGGTCGGCCGTCGACATCGCGACGCCCGTGTTCGAGCAGCTGGTCGTGGCGCGGCTGTTCGAGCGCATCGAGGAGACCCGGGCGGAGCGGCGGCGCACCATGGGCGCGTCGCGCGACGCGCTCGCCGCCGCCCTGCGGGAGGCGCTGCCGCGCTGGTCGTTCCGGCTGCCGCGAGGCGGCGGCTCGCTGTGGGTGCGGCTCGACGCCCCGGCGGCCACGGCGGTGGCGGAGGCCGCGGCGGCGCGGGGCGTCCGGCTCGCGCCCGGTCCCTGGTTCGGCGTGGACGGCACGCTGGAGGGCCACCTGCGGCTTCCGTTCACCCAGCCGCCGCAGGTGGTGACGGAGGCCGTGCGCCGCATCGCGGGCGGCGTCCCCCAGCAGGGCTACCGCCCGCGCGAGCCCCTCACCCCGACGCTCTGACCGGGCGGACTCAGGCGGGAGGGGCGCCGGCGAGACGGGCGGCCGGCCGGTCGGCCATCAGGGCGTGGACCCGGCGGGCGAAGGCCAGCAGCAGCAGGCCGCCGGCCACGGCGGCGAGGGCGAGGGCGAGGTAGTACACCGGCATGGGCACCACGGTCGTCAGCCGGTAGACCTGGCCGCCGACCGAGTCGCCGACGGCGATGGCGAGGTACCACACGCCCATCATCTGGTTCTCGAACGCCCGGGGCGACAGCTTGTTGGTCACCGACAGCCCAGCCGGGCTGAGGAACAGCTCGCCGATCGTCTGGATCATGTAGACCGACAGCAGCCAGAGGATCGACACCCGGGAGCCGTCCGAGGCGACCGACGCGGCCATCGACATGACGACGAAGCTCAGGCCCACGAGCACCAGCCCGACGGCGAACTTGACCGGCGCGGTGATCCGGTCGCCCGCCTTGAGGAACAGGTCGGCGAACACCGGGGCGAGCACGACGATCGCGATCGAGTTGCTGTTGGCCACCCAGCCTGGCGGGATCGTGTAGCCGAGGATGTCGAGGTCGGTGTTCTTCTTCGCGAACAGCAGCAGCGCGCTGCCCGCCTGGTCGTAGATCAGCCAGAAGAGCGCGGCGGCCAGGAACAGCCAGACGTACGCGACGAGGCGGGTGCGCTCCTCAGGCGTGATCTCGTGCGACCCCCTGAACAGGAACACGAAGTACGCCAGCGGGACGGCGGCCGTGACGACCGTGAGCGCCAGGGCGAACCGGTCGACCGTGAACGTGCCACTGAGGGCCCACAGGGCGAGGCCCGCGGCCAGGGCGCCCAGCCCCCAGCCCGCGACCCGCTTGAACCGCCGCTCCTCCTCCGGGGTGAGCCGGTGGTCGGGCTCCTCGCCGGCGCCCCCGAGGTGCCGGCGGCCGAGGACGTACTGGGTCAGCCCGACGGCCATGCCCGCCGCCGCCGCGCCGAACGCGAGGTGCCAGTGGCCGCCCGTCTGGAGCCAGGGCACCACCATGATGCCGACGAAGGCGCCGAGGTTGATGCCCATGTAGAACAACGTGTAGCCGGAGTCCCGGCGGGCGTCGTCGCCGTGGCGGTACAGCTCGCCCACGAGCGCCGCGATGTTGGGCTTGAGCATGCCGCTGCCGAGCGCGATCAGCACGAGCCCGAGCCAGACGAAGGTCCCGCCCGCCGGGACGGCCATGCTCAGGTGGCCGGCCATGATGACCGACGCGCCGTACAGGACGGTCCTGCGCGGGCCGAACAGGCGGTCGGCGAGCCAGCCGCCGGCCAGCGCGAGCAGGTAGACCGAGGCGATGTACACGCCGTACACGCCCACGGCGGTCGTCTCGGAAAGGCCCATGCCGCCGCGCACCTGGGGCGCCGACAGGTACAGCACGAGGATGGCGCGCATGCCGTAGTAGCTGAACCGCTCCCACATCTCGGTGCCGAACAGCGTGGCCAGTCCCCGCGGATGGCCGAAGAACTCGCGCTCCCGCACCGGCGGCTCGGACAGTCCCGATGTCATGCGCTTCCCCCCGATGACATAATTTCCCTGTACCTTACCTGGCTTAATGTCCGTTTTGTCCGATTCAAGGGTTCTTTACGGACCGACCGGTCGGACTTCTCACTTCCAGGCTCTTGTCGGTCGTGATCAGGTGTGGTGCGATGCATCCCAATCGTGCGACTGGGCACCATTGGGAGGCGCGATGGGCGGCGTTCTTGACGAGCGGGCCGCGATCGAAGGCGAGATCGCCGGCAGGACCGTGTGCGAGCAGTTGAGGTGGGCCGCCGGCGAGCATCCGGACGCCCCCGCCTACTCCGACCCCGCCGGGGACGGCTGGACGACGCTCACGTACGGCGAGGCGCGGGAGCAGGTCCTCCGGATCGCGGCCGGGTACGCCGCGCTGGGCGTCGGCCCCGGCGACGCGGTCGCCCTCATGCTGGTCAACCGCAGCGAGCACGTGCTCGCCGACCTCGGCGCGGTGCACGCGGGCGCCGTCCCCTGCTCGGTCTACGCGACCTTCGCCCCCGACCAGATCGCGTTCGTCGCGAACGACGTCGCCGCCCGGGTCGCCGTCATCGGCGGCCCCGCCGAGCTCGCGCGCTGGGAGCCGGTGCTCGGCGAGCTTCCGTCGCTGGAGCGGATCGTCATGCTCGACGGAGCACCCGAGGGCGACGACCGGTTCCTGAGCTGGACGGACTTCCTCGACCTCGGGGCGCGCGCGCTCGCCGCGGACCCGGGGGCCGTCGAGGCGCGCTGGCGGTCGGTCGCCCCTAACGACGTCCTGACCGTCCTCTACACCTCGGGCACCACCGGGAACCCCAAGGGCGTGCCGCTCACGCACACCAACGTGCTGTTCGAGGTGGAGTCGACGCAGCGGGTCATCGACCTGCCCCCGCAGAGCACTCAGATCTCCTACCTCACCTACGCGCACATCGCGGAGCGCGTGCTGAGCCTCTACCTGCCGCTGTTCAAGGTCAACCACGTCCATTTCTGCACCGACCTCGCGAACCTCGGCGCGACGCTGGCCCAGGTCAGGCCCGTCATGTTCTTCGGCGTACCCCGCGTGTGGGAGAAGATGGCCGCCCGGCTGCAGGCGCTGCTCGCCGTCCAGCCCGAGGAGCAGCAGGAGAAGGTGCGCGCCGCCATGGCCGCCGGGCTCGCGTACGTCGAGGGCCTCCAGCACGGCCACACGGTCACCGACCAGGTCCGGGCCGCCTACGAGCAGGCGGACGCGGCGCTGCTGTCGGTCATCCGCTCGCTCGTCGGCCTGGACCGGGCCCGATGGCTCGCCACCGCCGCCGCCCCCATGCCGTCCGAGGTCCAGCGGTTCTTCGCCGGCCTCGGGCTCAAGGTCATCGACGTGTACGGCATGACGGAGACGACCGGCGCCTTCACCTGCAACACGCCCGACTCGTTCAAGCTGGGCACGGTCGGCCGGGCCCAGCCGGGCGTCGAGGTGCGGATCGCCGGGGACGGCGAGATCCTCACCCGCAGCCCCCTGAACACGCGGGGCTACCTGAACCGCCCCGAGGCGACGGCCGAGCTGCTGGACGACGAGGGCTGGCTGCACACCGGCGACGTGGGGTCGGTCGACGAGGACGGCTTCGTCCGCATCGTCGACCGCAAGAAGGAGATCATGATCACGGCCGGCGGCGAGAACATCTCCCCGGCCAACATCGAGAACCACCTGAAGGAGCACCCGCTCGTGGGCCAGGCTCTCGCGTACGGCGACGGCCGGCCGTACCCGGTCGCGATCCTCACCCTCGACGGCGAGGTCGCGCCGGGGTGGGCGCAGGCGCGGGGCGTCGCCTTCGAGTCGCTGGCCGACCTGGCGACGCACCCGGACGTGCTCAAGGAGGTCGAGGCGGCGGTGGAGGCGGCCAACGCCAAGCTGGCCCGCGTCCAGCAGGTGAAGAGGTGGCGGCTGCTGCCGGTCGAGTGGACGGCCGAGAGCGCGGAGCTGACGCCGAGCCTCAAGCTGAAGCGCCGCGTGATCCACGCCAGGTACGCCGGCGTGATCGACGAGATGTACGCCGGCTCCTGACGGCCCCCGGGACCTTGGCCGAACCATTGCCCTGCGGGGAGTGTGTCGAGGCCGGGCTCCCGGCTCCCGGTGCGTACGGTCTCGGGGCATGATGAGACGCACCCTTGCCGCGTTGGCGGTCCCGGCCGCCTGCCTGCCCGCCTCCCCGGCGCCGGCCGCGGCCGCCGCGGAGCCCGCGATCCGCTCGATCACGGTGCGGCCGGTCGACCCGGTGGTCGGGCCGACAGGCTCGGTCAGGCTGGTCGTCGACGTCTCTGCCCGCGACGCCGACCGGGTCTCGGTCGTCGTCGAACCCGGCCGCGCGCGCTCGCCCAGGCCCACGGAGCCGGGTGAGCCGTCCGAGCCCGGGGAGCCCGGCGAGCCCGGTGAGCCCGGGGACGACGGCGACGGGGACGGCGGCGAGGCCGGCGACGCCGGGAGCGACGCGGCGCAGTCGGGCGACGCGGGACCGGTGGTGCCGACGTCGCCGTACGGCGCCGAGGCCCCCCGGACGGCCCTCGACGGGTTTCCGCCGATCCTGGGCGGCGCCCTCGTCCCCGGCCGCGTGGTCCGGCGGACGGCGGCCTGGGACGGCGCCTGGGAGACCTGGCGCTTCCTGCCGCAGAAGGCGCTGTCGCGGTGGTACCCGTGCGGCGCGTGGACCGTCACCGCCACGGCCAGGGGCGCCGACGGCGCCGAGACGACCGCGCGGACCGTCTTCTACCTCCGGCGCGCCACGGAGCTGGACGGGGTCAAGGTCGCGCGGGACGGCGACGGGGTGCGGGTCACCGGCACTCTGATGCGGGTCGACCCCCTCGGGCGGGTGGACTACCGGCCGTACGCCGGGCAGCGGGTCGCGATCCGCTTCCGCCCCGCGGGCTCCGGCGACTGGCGGCAGATGGACACGGCCGTCACCAGGAAGGACGGCTGGTTCAGCGCCCGCGCGCACGGGCGGGGCGACGGCCAGTGGCGCGCCGAGTACGCCGGCAGCACCCGCTACGCCCGGGCGGTCAGCGCGGGCAGACGAGTATAAATTGCTCAAATCGGCCATAAAGCCATAAATGCCGATAAAATACAGAAGCCGACAGTTGCCGAATTGTGATATTTATTTTGGAGGTTGACGCAACTTTTCTCTCCCTTCGGGCGTCTATGACGTAGGCGTGCCCCACCCCCGGGGCGCGCTCGATTCACGGGGAGAGGATTACCTCATGGTGAAACGAATCGCTACCGGCCTGGTAGCGGTCGCCATGGGCGCCATGGCGCTCGTGGCCGCGCCCGCGTATGCGGACGACGCCACGCCTTCGCCGTCGCCCACGCCCACCCCCACCGCAGGGGACGACGCCAAGCACGGTTACCTGCCCGACCCCAAGATCCTGTCGATCGACGTCAGCCCGAGCACGGTTGTCGTCAATCGGCATGGGTCCGTCGAGGTCACCGCCACGGTGCGGACCAAGGACGTCAAGAGTCTCTCCATCGACGTCTGGGAGCCCAAGGAATACCACCACGGCGGCGGCGACGGCGACGGGCACTGGTTCTCCAAGAGTGACGGTCCCGGCTACGACAAGGCGAAGTACGACGTCACGTCGAAGTCCTGGACGTTCACCTGGAGCCACAAGACCGGTCTGTGGAAGGTTCACGTCGAGGCCGTCGGCGTGAACGGCGCTCAGCTCTCCGCCGAGCGCGGCTTCTTCGTGAAGCACCAGGAGTGGGCGCCGCGGCCGAAGGGCCCGAAGGCGACCCGCATCGTGGGCTTCGACGCCACGCCGGAACCGGTGCGCAAGGGCCACAAGCTCGCCCTCCAGGGCAAGCTGCAGGTCGCCCAGTGCTACGGCGACTGGTACTACGAGTGGGACAGCTACGTCAGCGTCCACGGTGGCGACGACTACTGCCAGGACAGCCGGGACTACTGGCACGACTGGCACTGGCTCGGCCAGCAGGACATCGACGTCTACTTCCTGCCCAGCGGCTCGCACAAGTGGAAGTACGTCGGCACGACGGAGAGCGACCCCGACGGCAGCTTCTACACCAAGGTCCGGGCGCTCAAGTCCGGCACCTGGGGTGTGAGGTTCGACGGCACCAGCCGCCTGAAGGGCTCCGAGGCGTACGACTACGTGAAGGTCGTCCGCCACTAGGAGTGTCCCCGGCACCACCCTTGAACGCCCGGCTCCGCACCTGGAGCTGGGCGTTCTTGTGTCAATGCCGCAATTTCTCGCTATATCAGGTTTCTCTGACGTTGTTTTCTGATTAAAAGTGACAGTTGGGGTAGGGAGCACCCGGCGATCCCGCCAATCGTTCATAGTGACTGGAGCCGGCCATGACAGGGTGCGTGCTCGACAGGCGTGTAGGGGGACCGAGAGTGATCCGTTTGCTGCTGGCCGAGGACATGCACCTGATCAGGAAGGCCCTGATCGCCCTGCTGTCGAGCGAGGACGACCTGGAGGTCGTCGCCGAGGCCGACAAGGGAGAGGACATCGTCCGCCTGGCCTGCCTGCGGCGGCCCGACGTCGCGCTCCTCGACATCGGCATGCCGGGCGTGGACGGCCTCACCGCCGCCGCCGAGCTGCACAGCCGATTACCCGCCTGCAGGACGGTGATCCTCACCGGTCTCGGCACCCCCATGGCCCTGCGGCGGGCGCTCGACGCGAACGTGCGGGGCTTCGTGGTGAAGGACGCCCTGCCGAGCCACCTCGTGGACTGCATCCGCCGGGTCGCGCGGGGGGAGCGGGTCATCGACCCCGAGCTGGCCGTCGCCGCCCTCGACGCCGACAGCAACCCGCTGACCGCCCGCGAGCTCGACGTCCTGGAGACGGCCGCCGCCGGCGCGACCGTGGGTGAGATCGCGGACCGGCTGTGCCTGTCGCGTGGAACGGTCCGTAACTACCTGTCGCGCATTCTCAGCAAGGTGGGCGCCCGCTCGCGCGTCGAGGCCATCCAGATCGCCTCGGAGTCGGGCTGGCTGTGGCCCGCCGCCGGCCGCGACCTCGGCGTCCTGCGCTACCGCGCCCGCCGCTGACCGTCCCGGGCGCCCGGCGTCCGGGAGACCGGTTCAGGAGACGCGGCCGAGGTCCCGGGACTCCCAGTGGCCGACCAGGTCGGCGTACAGCGGGGACGCCTCGGTCATCTCCTCGTGCGTCCCGGCCAGGACCCGGGCGCCGTCCATGACGAGCACCCGGCGGGCCCGCAGCGCCGAGGAGATCCGGTGCGCGATCACGACGAGCGTGCCGCCCCTGGCGGCGAAGGCGGCCTCCGCCCGCGCCTCGGCGGCCGGGTCCAGGTGACAGGTCGCCTCGTCGAGCACGGTCAGGCGGGCCGGGGACAGGTACGTCCGCGCCAGCGCGACGAGCTGCCGCTCGCCGGTGGACAGCCCGGCCGGGTCGACGTCGGCGTCGAGACCGCCGCACCGCCGGGCCAGCCCGTCGAGGCCGAACAGCGCCACCGCCTCCTCGACCGCCCCGGACGGCGCCCCGGGCGCGAGATGCGTGAGGTTGTCGCGCAGCGTGCCGTGGAACACGTACGCCTCCTGCGGGATCAGGGCCCGGGCGTCGGGCCGGACCTCGGCGGCCGGGACGCCGCCCACCAGCACCGCGCCCGCCGACGGCCGGAGCAGGCCCGCGACCAGGGCGGCCAGGGTGGACTTCCCGATGCCGCTGGGGCCGACCACGGCCAGGTGGTCGCCCTCGGGCACGACCAGGTCGAGGCCGTCGATCACCGGCTCGGCCGCCGGCCCGTACGCGAACGTCACCCCCTGGAGCTCCAGGCGGACCCCGTCGGGCGCGGTCTCCCCGTGGCGGACCGGCGGCCCGGCCGCGCCCAGGACGCGCTCCAGCGTCACCACGAGCCGGACCCCGCTCACGCCCAGCCCCTGGATGAGCCCGCCGAGCGCGGGCGTGAGCGACTGCGTGACGTAGGTGAGCGCGCCGAGGACGACGCCCGCCGTCAGGCCCCGGTCGAGCAGCCAGGGCGCGCCCGCGAGCAGGAGCAGGACGGGCAGCAGGCCGCCGACGGCGAGCGAGAGCGTCCGGGTCGCGGTCACGGCGGCCAGCGACCGGGCGGCCCGCGCCTGCCGGGCGACCTCCCGGCCCACGCTCTGGGCCACGCGCGTCTCGCCGCCGCAGGCCGTCACGTCCCGCAGGCCGCCGGCCATGGCCGCGACCGCCGCGGTGGTCCGCTCGTCGGCCACGATGAACGCCCGCTGCCGCCGCGCCAGGGCGGGCAGGGACGCCAGGAACAGGCCGAGTCCCGCGAGCACCGGGGGCAGCACGAGCGGCAGCACGGCCGGGGACAGCGTGGCGATCCCCAGCGCCACGCTGACCAGGGTGAACGCGAACGAGCGGACCACGGTGACCACCGCGCCGAAGGAGTCCCTGGCCAGCTCCACCTGGTGGTTCATGCGGGCCACCGCCGCGGCGTCGCCGCCCCGTCCCGCCCGGAGCGCGCCGGCGACCACGCCCTCCACCAGGTCGTCGCGGAACGGCTCGACGATCCCGGCGATCTCCAGCAGGACCCGGCGGGCGCCCACGGCCGCCACCGCCCAGGCCCCGCCCAGCACGGCCAGCCAGGCGAGCCCGGTGAGCGGGCGGCCCGCCGCGAACCCGTCGTCCACCGCCCGCGCCACCGCGTGGCCGCCCGCGAACGCCGGGGCCGCCTCCGCCAGCGACCAGCCCGCCAGGCGCGCCAGCCGGCGCGGCTCGCGCAGCAGCGCCCGCCTCACCGCGGCCCGGACGGCGGGCGGCACGACGGCGCTCACGGCGTCCCCGCCTCCCCGGCGCCGGTGAGCGCCGCCCCCGCCCCGGCGTCCCGCCGCGCGCGGTCGTCCCGGGCCTCGTCGTGTCGCGGTGTGTGCTCGCGCGCCGTGTCCTCCCGCGCCCGGTTCTCCCGCGCCGTGTCCTCCCGCGCCCGGTCCTCCCGCGCCGCGTTCTCCTGGGCGGGGTCCTCCTCCGGCGGGGGCGGCTCCTGGAAGACGGCCCGGTAGCCGGCGTCCTCCCACAGGGCCTCGTGCCGGCCCGTGGCCCGGACCCGGCCGTCCTCCAGCCAGACCACCAGATCGGCCCGGGCGGCCGTGGCCACCCGGTGCGCCACGACCAGGCGGGTGCGGTCGCCGAGGCTGCCGGTGAGGGCGCGGGCGACCTGCCGCTCGGTCGCCGTGTCGAGACTCGACATGGCGTCGTCGAGGATCAGCAGCCGCTCGGCCTGGGCGAACGCCCGCGCGAGGCCGATCCGCTGCGCCTCGCCCCCCGACATCGGCGCGTCCGCCACCGGGGTGAAGTAGCCGAGCCGCAGCCGCCGGACGAAGGGATCGGCGCAGGCCGCCCGGGCCGCCTCGAACGTGCGGCGGGCGTCGTGTACGGGCTGCCCGAAGGCCACGGCGTCGCCCAGGGTCTCGCCGAACAGGGCGGGCCGCTCGAACGCGTAGCCGACGGCCCGCCGCAGTTCCCGCCGCCCGATCTCCGGCAGCGGCACCCCGTCGAGCAGCACGGTCCCCCGCTCGGGGTCCACCAGGCGGCCCGCCACCGCGGCCAGCGACGACTTGCCCGACCCGGAACGGCCGACGACGGCCACGCAGGCTCCGCCGGGCACCACGAGGTCGACGTCGCGCAGCAGCGTCGCCCCGTCCTCCGCCCGGACGGTGACGCCGCGCAGGTCCAGGCGCCCCGGGCCGGGCGGCAGCGGGCGGGAGCCGTACGACGGGGGCGGCACGGACAGCAGGCGCTCGATGCGCGCGGCGGCCGAGCGGGCCCGGGCCAGGCGGGCCGCGTACCCCACGGCCGAGCCGAGGCCGGCGCCGAGCACGACGTAACGGGCGGCCGCCAGGAGCTCGCCCACGGTGAGGCCGCCGGCCGACAGCCGCAGGCCGCCGACGGCCAGCACGGCGGTCTCCAGCAGCGGGACGACCACGGCCGCCTGGACGCCCGCCCGGGCCTGGAGCCGCCACAGGTCGAGGCCGTGGGCGCGCAGGCGGGGGAGCGGGGCGAGCACCCGCCGGGCCTCCTGCTCCTCGACACCGGCGGCGGTGATCGTGCGCGCGCCGGCCAGCGCGCCGACGAGGCGGGCGGCGATCTCGCCCTGGGCCTGCTGGTAGCCGCCGGAGGCGGCCGTGGTGCGCCGGACGAACGCCCGCAGCACGCCGACGATCAGCAGCAGCCCGGCGACGAGCGTCGCGGCGAGCCAGGGATCGATCAGAGCGAGCGCGACGACGCTCCCGGCGGACGGGACGACGAGGGCCGCCGCGGTGACCACGGCCTCCGGGGTGCGCCCGGCCTCCTCGACGTTGACGCCGGCGCGGGTGACGATCTCGCCCGGGGCGGCGTGCCGGGTCATGGCCGTGCCGACGGCGAGGGTGTGCGCGACGACCCGGCGGCGCAGCCACAGGGCCGAACGGGCGCCGCTCACGCCCGAGGCGAGGACGCCGGTCGCGTCGCAGGCCGCGACGAGGACCACGAGCAGGGCAGAGACGGTCAGCCACCGGCCGCTGCCGGGGCCGCCGGCCACGAGCGCGTCGAGCGTGCGGCCGAGGGCGAGGGGGAGGAGCAGTTCGGCGGCCGCGCCGAGCAGCGCCGTCGCGGCGAGGGCGGCCAGCCAGGGACCGGCCTGCCGTACGGCCCTGATGACGAGCAGATCCGCCGGGGACACGCCGTCCTCACCTCCTCCCTCGACGAGGTCCCGGCCGCGGCGAGGGCGGTCCGGAGACGAGGAAGAGCCTGGGCGGCCGCCGAGGCCGCCCAGGGCTCCCTGAATATCACTAGTTGCCGCAGAGAACGCTGAGGCTGCTGTTCTCGTGCGGGGTGCAACCGAGCAGGCTCAGGTTGCTGCCGCCGCCACCACCGCCGGTGGGGGCCTCGAGGGTCTGCAGGTCGAGGAGCGCCATTACGTTCACCTCCTTCCAGTGCTGGTCGGGACATGAGACCCGGCGGCGGTACGCAGGGGCCCCTGCGCCTGGGACCGTCCGGGGGGCTCGAGGAACGGGAGGCTCACCGGCTCGTCGTGCAGCGCGGTGCCGAGCGCGAACAGCACGCCGGCGCTCCCTGTGGCGAAGTCCATGGAGAGGCGGAGCAGCTGGGCCCCGGGAAAGGCCAGCCCGCCGCGGTAGGGGATCTCGTGCCAGGCCAGCAGCCGGATCTGCTCGGCGGCGGCCTCCCGGTCGGGCCGGGTCCCGTGACACAGGCAGGCGATCATGCCGGCCCGGCCCGCGAACAGGCCCGACTGGATGTAGTAGGAGAGCCGGCCGACCGGCCGGATGGCGGCCGACGCCTCGGCGAACCGCCCGTCGTCCCGGTGCGCCAGGTAGCGGTCGAGGACGAGCCCGATGCCGGCCGACCCCTCGTCCAGGTACGGGTTGGTCCGCCAGCCCTGCTGCACCTGGAGCTGCCCGTCGTCCCTGGTGACGCAGCGGCGCAGGTCCTGCCGGAGGGCGGTCGCCGCGAGGTCGAGCAGCCCGGCGTCGCCGGTGCGCTCGTAGGCGTGCAGGAACATCAGCGCCGGGCCCGACGAGCCGTACATCAGCCCGGCGTGCGGGTTCGCGCCGCCGCTGACCTCCGGCACGTCGTCCGGGCCGCCGAGGCGGTCGGCCACGGCCTGGACGAGGCGGTCCGCCTCCTCGCGGAAGCCGGGCTCGCCCGTGGCGTCGTGCAGGTGGAGGAGGGCGAGGGCCACGCCGGCGAGCCCGCGGTAGAGGCTGAGGTCGAGATGCTCCCAGCTCTGCCGTCCGCACAGCTCGGCCACGTCGAGCGCGTCCTGCCGCCGTCCGAGCGCCTCCAGCGTGTACGCCACGCCGTGCAGGCCGTTGTAGAAGCCGATGCCGGGACCGGGCTCCTTGGCCCGCCTGACGAGCCACTCCTCGTGCTCGGGGAACCGCCCGGCGCCGGTCGCGGCGAGGGCGTGCAGCACGCCGGCCGCGCCGTTGGCCAGGCCGACCCCGCCGCCCGGCTCGAACTGCACGATGTCGCCGGGGAAGAGCCGGTCGTCCCGCCCGGGGGTGGCGGAGGCGAGGATCGCGGTCGCGACGGCGTCCCGCAGGGCCGGCCAGTCGCGTCCGAGCGGGCTCGGCTCCGGATCGGGCGGCTCGTGGCCGAGGATCGTCCGGACGGCGTCGCCGACCAGCCGCGGCTCCACCGGGAACGTCTCGGCCACGAGCCGGCCGATCCCGGCGGCCTTCGGCCGGTGGAGCGGCAGCATCATGGTCGCCATCGGGGCGAACATCCCGAGGTGCAGGCAGGCCAGCGCGTACTCGTCGGCCTCGACGCCGAGGCGGTCGGGCGGCGGGACGAAGCCGGGGTTGGCCAGCGTGGGCCGCCGGCGCTCCTCGGCGAGCGAGGACACCTCGAAGTCGATCAGCACGACCCGCTCGCCGGCCACCAGGACGTTGAAGGGGTGCAGGTCGCCGAAGACCACGCCGCGCCCGTGCACCTCGGAGATGGCCCGCCTCACCCGGGCGAGCATCCCCGTCGCCCATTCCGTGTAGTGGGCGACCATGCGCGAGGTCAGGTCAGCCCGGGTGAGGGGGTGCTCCTGGGCGACGAGCTGGCTCAGGGTGGTGCCGTCCACGTACTCCTGGACCAGGAAATGGTGCTCGCCGAGGGTGAAGTAGTCGCGGAGGGCGGGCACGGCGTCGAGGCCGTCGAGCCGCCGCATGATGTCCGCCTCGTGCCGCAGGCGGCTGACCGCGTCGCGGCCGGCGGCGTCCAGCCCGGCGTGCGGGCGGCCCTCCTTGAGCACCACCTGCGCGCCGTCGCGCACGTCTCGGGCCAGGTACACGCCGCCGCCGTTCGAGAAGTGCAGCACCCGTTCGACCCGGTACGGCAGGCCCTCGAGCGTGACGGCGTTGCGGGCGGCCAGATGAGGCTCCAGGAAGGCGGGCAGGGTCACCCACGCGGGCAGCGCGAAGCCGGGGCCGCGGACGTCCGGGACCAGCCGGCCCTCCGGGTCCTCGATCGCGAGCACCCGCTCACCGTTCTCGCCGGCGCAGTGGCGCTCGGCGAACCCGCCGTACCGGACGAACAGCGGGCCGGGGCCGTACCGCAGGTCGCTGAGGATGTACGGCCCCTCGACGCCGTCGAGGATCTCGGCGAGCTCCTTCAGGACCAGTTCGAGCTGGGCCTCGTCCACCGGGTAGATCGTCACGAGCTTGCCGCTGGACCCCCGGAAGGCGTACTTCGAGTTCTGCATCAGCATCACCCGCCGGCCGCGGAGGAACTTGAAGGCCAGCCCGCGGGGGACGCAGTAGTCCCACGCCGCCGAGATGACCCGCTCCGCGTCGTCCGCGCAGGAGGAGATGTGGATCTTCCAGCCCTGGGTGGGCAGGTCGGCGCCGGCCGGCGCGTAGTGGAGCCACGTGTCGGTCGCCAGGTGCGCCCACCCGCTGGGAACGGGCCGCTCGGCGACGGTGAAGTCGGGGTGCTCCGCGCGCTTGCTGTCGAGGGTGTCGTAGAACAAGGGATCTGCGAGGCAGTAAATCTCGTACTTACTAATCACCAGATGTCCCCTTAGGCCGGTCACATCAAAGAATTCCGGAAATGGAGGCGTGAGCCTAGTTACGCCCGTCAACGGCCATATATGGGATCTTCACATAAGGAACCGTGATCCCGGTCACGGGTGACGGGTGATCCGGTTCACGGGGGCGGCTGTGCGGTTATCTGTCAATGGCGAGGTCAATGCCGGTGCGCCATTCCCGGCGGGCGGCGTCGCATTCTTTATGTAATACCGGCAGGTTGGGTAGGGAAATGGATTCACGCCGGCCCGTTCATGGAGCGATGTGGGTCTCTAGCGAGCCGGCCGGGCGGGGATCTCCGCGATCAGGCGGAACCAGCCGTCCGGGTCGAGGACGGTCCCGACCATGCCGTTCACGGCCGCCGCACGGCTGCGCAGGCTGTCGATGCCGCTTCCCTCGCCGGCCGGCGCCGTGGGGTCCGCGCCGTCGTTGGCCACCACGAGCGACACCAGGCCGCCCCGCACCGTCACCTCGATCGCGCACAGGCTCGCCCGGCTGTGGCGCAGAACGTTGGTCACGGCCTCCCGCACCATCACCGCGAGCACCGCGTCGAGCTCGGGCGGCAGGTCCGCGTCGTCGAGCCCCACCTTGCAGTCGGCGCCGTACGCCTTGAGCACGGCGCGGGCGTTCGCCAGCTCGGAGGCCAGCGAGATCTCCTGGTACGACCTGGTGACGTCGCGGATGTCGGTGGCCGCCTGGCGGATCGAGCGCAGGGCGTCGGCCAGGGCGGCCCGCACCGGGGAGTCCTCGTCCGCCAGGCGGTAGGCGATCTCGCACTTCAGCGTGGCCAGCCACAGGCGGCTGCTGACCAGGTCGTGGACGTCCCTGCCGAACTGCTCCCGCGCGTCGAGGGCCGCCTGTCTCACGGCCTCGGCCTGCATGGCCCGCAGCCGCCGCAGGCGGCGCAGGAGCAGGGCCGCGCACAGCAGCGCACCGAGCAGTGAGAGGACGGCGAGTATCGGGGAGCTGGGCAAGTGAGGATCCTCCAGTCATCCTCGCCGGAAGCTCGGCCTCGCCTTTCGGTACACACGCTAGATCCTGGCATAGAAATCTAGAAATATGGCCACTCGCAGCGTGTCGAATTCTGTTCTATTCCGCGCGGCCCTTGGATGTGCGTGTTGAATCGGGGCCAGCGAAATTCGAATTCCGGCCATGAACATCGCATGACCTGCTCTCACACCACGCCATTGCCCTATGTGAACGGATGTCTCACCCGTGTCCGGCCGGGGCGCGCGGCCGTCAGGCGAGGGCGCGGACGGCGGCGCGGAAGACGGCGGGGAGTCGCTGGGCCGCCGGGACGACCAGTCGCGCGCAGGCGGGGTGGCGGCGCGCCTCCAGCAGGGCCGCCGTCAGCAGCCGGGAGCGCAGCGACAGCCGTCGCCAGGCCGCCTCGTAGGCGTCGGGACGTCCGTCCCGCAGGCACCGCACCAGCGCCCCGGCCGACAGCAGCGCGAGCGACAGCCCCTCGCCGGTGAGGGCGTCCACATAACCCGCCGCGTCGCCGACCAGCAGCACCCGCCCGGCGACCCGTGACCGCACCCGCTGGCGGAGCGGCCCGGCTCCCCGCACCGGCGTGGCCGCCGGGCCGTCCAGCCGGGCCAGCAGGTCGGGGAACTCGGCGAGGTGCTCGTCGTAGCCGCGCCGCCGGGTGCTCAGGACGGCCACGCCGACCAGGTCGTCCCCGACCGGGGTGACGTACGCCTCACCGCCCGGGGCCCAATGGACCTCCACGAAGTCGGTCCAGGGGGCGATCCGGTAGTGGCGGCGCAGCCCGTACCGGCGCTGCCGGGACACGGGCAGGCCGAGCCCGAGGGCGGCGCGCACGGGGGAGTGCAGCCCGTCCGCCGCCACCAGCCACCGCGCCTCCACAACCTCGGAAGCCCCCTCCACCGCTCCGCCCGGGGAGTCGTCGCGCGCGCCGTCCGGGCCGTCCGCGTGGGGCGCGCGCAGGCGGCGGGCCTCCTGCCGGCTCTCGACGGCGGCGCGGGCCGGCCCGCGGACGGCGACGGCCACCCGGTCCGGCTCCTGGCGCAGGCCGTCCACCCTGCCCCGCACGACGCGGACGCCCGTCTCCTCGGCCCGCCGGAGCAGGGCGGCGTGCAGCGCGGTGCGGCGCACGCCGAGGCCTGGGCCGTCCCGGAACAGGGCCTGCGCCCGGTGCGCCCCGTCCACGTAGCGGATGCCCCGGAACGGAACGCCCTGGGGGACCGTCACGCCGAGGTCCCGCAGAGCGGCCGCGCCGGTCGGCATCAGGCCCTCGCCGCAGGCCTTGTCCAGCGCGCCCGCGCGGGGCTCGACGACCACGGCCTCCAGGCCCGCGAGCGCCGCGTGGATCGCCGTGGCCAGCCCCGCGGGTCCGCCGCCCGCCACCAGGACGTCGATCACGCCGGCGTCTCGCCGGAAACGGCGGGGGAGCGCCCCGGCCGTCCGGGCTCGTGGGCGAGGGCGGCGAGGGCCGCGGTCTCGCTTCGCAGCCGTACGACCATGAGCGGGGCGTTGAGCAGCGTGAACGCCACGGCGGTGATCCACGCGGTGTGCACCAGCGGCAGCGCCGCGCCCTCGACCGCCACCGCCACATAGTTCGGGTGCGGCAGCCAGGAGAGCCGGTACGGCCCCCGGCGCACCAGCGGCAGCCCCGGCACGACGACGACCTGCGTGTTCCACTGGGGTCCCAGCGTCGCGATGCACCACCAGCGCAGTCCCTGGGCGGCGGCGACCAGGGCGACCATCGGCCAGCCGAGGGCGGGCACGAACGGCCGGTCCGCCAGCCACACCTCCAGCAGGCAGCCCACGAGAAGCGCGGTGTGCAGGACGACCATGAAGGGGTAGTGGCCGCGCCCCGACACGACCCCTCCCCGTTCGAGGCTCCAGCGCAGGTTGCGCCGGGCGACGACGAGTTCGGCGAGCCGTTCCAGGCCGACGAGCGCGACGAGCAGCGTGTACCAGGGCGACACGACGTCCTCCGGTCCCTACCAGCGCAACAGGACGAGTTCCGAGCAGAAGCCGGGGCCCATCGCCATGAGCAGCCCCGGAGTGCCGGGCGGCGGCGGCCGCAGGGCGAGGGTGTCCCGCAGCACGTGCAGCACCGACGAGGACGACAGGTTGCCGATGTCGGCGAGCGAGCGCCACGTCAGCTCGAGGGCGCCCTCGGGGAGCCGGAGCGTCTCGGCGACCGCCTCCAGCACCTTCGGCCCTCCCGGGTGGCACACCCAGGCGGTGACGTCGTCGCCGGTCAGGCCGTGGTCGGCCAGGAAGTCGCGCACGTCGCCGCCCAGGTGGGCGCGGACCACCCCGGGCACGCCGGGGTCGAGCACGACGCGGAACCCGGTGTCCCGGACGTCCCACCCCATGACGCGCTCCGAGCCGGGGTAGAGCCTGCTGCGGGTCGCCACGACAGCCGGCCCCGCGCCGGGAGCGCCGGGGTGGTCGTCGCCGAGCGCCACGACCGCGGCCGCGCCGTCGCCGAACAGCGCCCCGGCCACGAGGTTCGCCATCGAGGAGTCGTCTCGCTGCAGGGTGAGCGAGCACAGCTCGACCGACAGCAGCACGGCGGCGTGGCCCGGCCAGCCGCGCAGGTAGTCGTGCAGCCGGGCGATGCCGGCGGCGCCCGCCACGCAGCCGAGGCCGAACACCGGCACCCGCTTGACGTCCGGGCGCAGGCCGAGGCGGTTCACCAGGCGCGCGTCGAGCGACGGTGTGGCGATCCCCGTGACGGACGTGCACATGATCATGTCGATGTCGGCCGGGTCGAGGCCGGCGGCGTCGATGGCGCCGGCCACGGCCTCGGCGCCGAGGTCGAGGGCCGCCTCGATGAAGATGTCGTTCGCGGCGCCGAAGCCGTCGAGCTTCCCGTACTGGTCGAGGGGGAGGACGAGGTTGCGGTGACCCACGCGTGCGCTCGCGTGCAGCCGGTCGAGGACCCGCCGGTCGGCGCCCGCCGGGAGGCACACCCGGGCCACGGTGTCCGTGATCTCTGCCTGCGTGTAGCGGTTGGGGGGAAGAACACCATGGACAGCCGCGATTCGCGTCATTCGACATCCCCCGGGCAGGTGACAGCAGTCACTATCCCTTTTGCCCGTCTTGGCCTTCCGCATGCCTCATGCGCCGCACGCGTCCTCCCGGTCTACTCTCGTCTGGTGACGGACAGCGGGACCGCGCGCGACAGCGCCCTGGGCCGGGAGCGGCGGCGGCCGTCGCGGGCCGTGGCCGGGCTCGCGCTCGCCTGCCACCCCGGGCCGGCCGTCGCGGTAACGGCCCTGGTCACCGCGCTCGCCGCGATCGGCGGACGGGGCGCCGCCGGCCTGCCGGTCGTCACCGCGGCCGTCCTCACCGGCCAGCTGTCGGTCGGCTGGTGCAACGACGCCGTGGACGCCCCGAGGGACGCCGCGACCGGCCGCATGGACAAGCCCATCGTGACGGGGCGCGTGGGCGCGGGCACGGTCCGGGCCGCCGCGTTCGCCGCGCTCGCCCTCTGCGTGCCGCTCTCGCTCGCGTGCGGCGTCGTCGCGGGCCTCGTCCACCTCGCCGCCGTGGGCGCCGCCTGGGCCTACAACCTGCGGCTCAAGAGCACGCTCCTGTCCTGGCTGCCGTACGCCGTGGGGTTCGGGGCGGTCCCCGCGTTCGTGGCGACGGGGCTGCCGGGCCGTCCCTGGCCCGCCTGGTGGGCGGTGCTCGCCGGCGCGCTGCTCGGCTGCGGCGCGCACCTGGGCAACGTGCTGCCGGACATCGCCGGAGACATGGCGACCGGGGTGCGCGGCTGGCCCCAGCGCCTCGGCCCCCGCCGGGTGCGGATCCTGCTGCCCCTGCCGCTGCTGGCCGCGTCCGTCCTGCTGGTGCTGGCGCCTCCGGGGCCCGCGGGGCCGGTCAGATGGGCCGCGCTCGGCGTGGTCTGCCTATGCACGGCGGCCGGGGCGCTGCTCGGAGGGCGTTCGCCCCGGGTGCCGTTCGCCGCCGCCGTCGCGGCCGCCGCCGTGGACGTCGCGCTCCTGGCGGCCACCGGGACGGGCGTCCTCACCACGTCCTGAGGCCGCCGGTCAGCCCGGTTCGGCGGCCTGCCGCACGGGGACGGGCGGCAGCGCCTGGCCGTTCATGAGCACACCATGGCCACGCCGGGCGTGGTGATGCTGCCGGGGGGCGGTCATGGGTAGGCCGGACGAACCGCGGAAGGCGTGGCAGCAGACCGGGGTCAAGGTCCTGGTCCCGGAGGAGGCGCTGTCGGGGGCGCGTCTCGCCCGGGCCGTCGAGGCCCTGCCCCTGGGCGAACACCTGTGGGTGTGCGTGACCATCCATCGCGTCGACCCCGAGCGGATGCTCGACCCCGAACACACCACCTACTTTGACAACGAGAACCTCCTCCAGGGCGGCGCGACCGGCTGCCTCGTGTGCGAGGGCCCGTACGAGCTGGTCAAGGACCGGCCCTGCCGAGGAGGCGGCGGTGCTTGGTAGCCCCCTCCTCGCCGTGTACGTCCTCGGCGCCTACGGCTGGCTCGTCTTCGCGGTGGCGGGCATGGTCCTGCAGCCCTACGTCGTCGACATGCTGGCCCGAGAGGCCGGCCTGCCCCGGACGGCCTTCATGGCGCTAGTGCTCGTTTCGTACAGCGTGCTGTGGCCATTGACGGCCTGCGCGATCCTCGCCCAGGCCCTCAACGACCGGCGGGGAGGCGGGGATGGCTGACGACCTGGCCCTGTTCGACGTCGACCAGCCCGCCCTGCCGCCGCCCGCGCCGGCGGAGTCCGAGGGTGTGAAGCGCAGCAGGCGGCAGGCTGCCATGCTCGCCGCCGGGCTGCACCCGCTGTCCGCCGTGCTGTCCTCGCCGCTCCGGCTCCACGCCGAGGCCGGGCCCGCCGACGACCGCACGGCGGACGGGCGCCGTTGCGGAAACTGCCAGTTCCGGAAGCTGCTCGGACACCACAACCGCCGCTACCCCAAGTGCATCTACGGCGACGGCCGGATCTCCCACGGCGAAGCCACCGACGTGCGCAAATGGTGGCCCGGGTGCATGAACCACGAATGGAGGACCGATGGCTGACATCTCGCCGGGTACTGCCCCATGGGCTGCGGCCGGACCCTGTTCGTCGCCGACGGCGGTTACATCACGTGTTCGTACCTCCATTGTCCTCGACCAACAGCGGTCGCCGATCTGCTGGAGGACCGGGAGACAGAGCACATTGTGCAGTTCCATGCCGAGACCTTCACCGTCCGGCATCCGTTGCGGGAACGACTGGACGACGCCCTGATGAGCTGCGACCTGCACGACCACATTCACGGGCTCGACGGCCCGCCAGTGCGCCCGGGTCGGTACCGGGCGCGGAACAGTGACGGCCGCTGGACCTGGGAAGTGCTTCCTTCGGAGGGTCCGTGACCCCTGCCGAGGAGATCCCCGCCCTCGTCGCCGAGCTGAAGCCGCTGCTCGCCCAGCTCCAGGAGTTGCTCGCCGAACCCGTCGCCGACGCCACCAAGGGGAGCACGCAGCACCATAAGGTGTCCGGCAGCCCGGCACCCTGGCACGCCGAGGCCGGGCCGCTGCTCATGACCATCCACGCCGGGGTCCGCGAGCTGGAGCGTGATCTCCGCTACCACGTGACCGGACGCCTCGCCGAGGACCGGGGCGGGTCCGACAGCAACACCACGGCGGCGCTCGACGCGATCGCCCGCCTGGTCCACGGCGTCCCCGACGACCTCGCCCGACGAGCCCGGAACGAGCTCGACACGTGGGTGAGGCAGGCCCGCGAGGTCCGCGACATCGGCGAGTCCGAGCGCTGGGTCCCGATCCGCGTCAGCAAGGGCCTGCCGCCGGCCTGGCCGTACTGCAAGACGTACTCGCTGCGAATGACGCGGGAGTCTGGCCGGGTCGCGTGCTCGAACGCGAAGTGTGAGGACTCGCGCGGGGAGCGGCCGCGTGGCCGGATCGACAAGAACCGGCTCGATGGTTCGGCCATGCTGGTCTGGGCTGACGGCCGCACCATCTACTACGGAGAATCAGCATGAGAGACGGGAGCAAAGCATGATCCGCCGTTACCGTGAGAAGACGCCGCAGCCGCAAGAGGTCGAGGCGTTCGAGTGGGACGGGACCAACGCGGCCGAGGCCGTCGAGTTCGTCGGGGTCGACGCCTACGCCGGGATCCGTAACGACAACGGCGTGCCGGTGCTGCTGATCGGCAACCCGGACGGCACGCTCACCGCCATCCAGCCGGGGACGGTGCTCAGCCGCCCAGCTCCCGGCCCGACGTCATGGTCATCCACGGACTTCGCAGCGGCCTTCGATCCCGTGAGCCCGTGACCGGGAGCTCGGGAGAGCCGGCGCTCCGCACCGAGGACCACCCCGCCGAGCAGATCCGCGAGCACGTTTCACCTGGAGGACCAGCCGTGGCCGGCGGCACCGACGTGCATCAGGGGCCGATCCTCTGGGAGGAGTTGGTCGTCGGCGGTGATCACGATGGCCATTGGGAACATATGAGCCACCGCCACCCAGGGGATGTCGTCTGCTCGTGCGGCGAGATCACTGGCTGGGGCTGCGGTGATTTCATTAATGGTGGCTGCCCGCCGTATTACTGCGAGATTTGCAAGGCGCGCAAGCTGAGGGAGTGGGCGATCCATGATGGTCCCCAATCCGGGTAGGTTCAGGCCGTCCGTACGATCTCGTCGATGAGGGTGGCCAGCCGGCGCGGCTGGGACAGGAACGGCGAATGACCGCCAGGGAGCCGGTGAATCTCGGCCGCTTGGGCTGCCATCTGCTCCTGCAGCGCAAGAGGGATGGCCTTGTCCTGCTCCGTGATGATGTAAGTGGACGGGATGCTCCGCCAGGCGGCTACGTCGACCTTCTCCGCGAACGATCGGATGGTCTGGTTGACCAGCTTGCTCACCGCCTGCTCGGCCTCTCCATCGGGCAGATCGCCATAGAGCGAGACACGCGGCTCGTTGCTGAGCGGGAACAGGCCGCTTGTTTCTTCGGGATCGGGGAGGCCGTGGATGGCGTACATCGACTGTCCTTTGTCCGGCATGTAGGCAGCGAGGTAGATCAGCCGTTCAACATTGCTCGCTCCGGCGGCGGCCTCGGTGATCGGGATGCCCCCGTAGGAATGCCCGAGCAGCACGACCGGTCCTGCGATCGACGCCAGTTCCGCAGCCAGTACGGCGGCATCGTCATGCATACCTGCGGTGGGATGTTCGCCAGCGCTCGGGAGCCCCGGCGTGTGCGTGCCATAGCCGAGAGCGTGCAACTCGGCCTCAAGCCGCGCCCAACTGCTCGGCTGGTGCCAGGCGCCGTGGACAAGCATCACAGTAGTCATGAATGGTGCTCCAAAGTTCTCGTACGACCTATCGGACATGGTGACGCTCCTGTGCCTGTCGACCTGCCGCCGGAGCCCCCGACGGCCGTCGGCGAACCCGTACTCGTGATCGGTGCGGCGCGGACTCGGCCTCAGGGGTTTCTCTAGACAGCGGCCAGCCACGCTGATGACGGCCGCTTTGTGGGGTGCGTCTGCCGACGCTAGGCGATCGGCGAGCGCGGCTGGGACGTGCCGGTGACGACGCTTCGGTTCAGTGGTCCGCTGTCGCTGTGAGCGCGTAGGCCCAGAGACGGTCCGCGGCGGCCGGGTCCACCGACCAGGCGGCGACGCCTGCGGTCGCGCCCGGACCGCCCCGCACCACCTCAGCCTCCTGGTTCTCGGAGGAGAAGAACCGGCCCGTCACGCCGTCCAGCAGCGGCGACCCGGCGAGCAGCACCGAGGTGGCGGCGCCCTGCTCCGGGGTCTTGTAGTAGTCGGGGGTCAGCAGGTTCCCCTCGTCGTCCATCGCGCCCGCTGCTCGCATGGTGGCGTCGTCGAGGTGCCGCTGCAGGTTGGTGTGAATGTAGCCGGGCGCGAGCGCGTTCGCGGTGATTCCGTCGGCGGCCCAGCGCCGGGCGGCGCCGACCGCGAGCAGCACGTCGGCCGTCTTCGACTGCGCGTACGCGACCCACGGGTCGTACGGGCGGCGCTCGAAGTGCGGGTCGTCGAAGTCGAACGGCGCGTGCAGCTGAGCGCCGGAACTCACCATGACCACCCGCGCGTCGCCGGCCTGCCGCAGGTTCTCCCGCAGGCCGGTGATCAGTGCGAAGTGCCCGAGAAAGTTCGTCGCCAGCTGCAGCTCCCAGCCGTTGGCGGCGACCTGGCGGGCAGGCAGAGCCATGATCCCGGCGTTCGCCACGATCACGTGCACCGGCCCGCTCCAATCGTCCACGAACGCGCGCACCGAGCCGAGATCGCTCAGGTCCAAGGCTCGCTGGCCGCCGGTGGGGTTGCGGGTAGCGACGGTGACGTCAGCCCCCGCGCCCTGCAGCGCCCGGACGGTCTCCAGGCCGATCCCGGAGGCTCCGCCGGTGACGATGATCCGCCGCCCGGTGAGGTCGATACCGGTGAGGATCTCGTAGGCGGTGGTTTTGGCGTTGAACGGGGTGGACTTACGTGTCATGACAGCAACGGTAAGGAGCGGCGTTTGGACTTGGAATGGTTAAAGGTCCAACATAGTTGAGTGAGCGTCCAGCAAACCGATCCCCTCGAAGACGTCCTCGCCCTCGTCGGCACGACCAGCCGCCTGTCCGTCAGGCTGGTGGCTGGCGGCGAGTGGGCGCTGTCGTACGAGCCGCCGCCGGCGGTCAAGTTCGTCGCGGTGCGCCGCGGCGGCTGCCTGCTCAGCGTCGACGGCGTACCGGAGCCGATAGAGCTGGCCGAGGGCGATTGCTTCCTGCTCACCCGGCCACGCGCCTTCACCATGGCCAGCGGTCAAGGGCTGCGGCCGGTCCCTGCCGGCCCGGTCTTCGCGTCGGCCACCGACGGAGTTGCCCGGGTGGGGACCGGCGAAGATGCGGTCTTCATCGGCGGCCGGTTCGACTTCGGCGAGCGGGCGCGCGAACTGCTACTCGACGTGCTGCCGCCAGTGATCCATGTGCCCGGCCGCACCACCGAGGCCGCGACCGTACGCTGGGCGCTTGAGCGAATCGACGCAGAACTGCGCGACCAGTCGCTGGCCTCGACACTGGTCACTGAGCACCTCGCCCTGATCATGCTGATCCACCTGCTGCGCCTGCACCTGGCCGTCGCCGGGGCAAGCGCGGCGTCCGGCTGGATGGCCGGGCTCACCGACCCGATCGTGGCCCCGGCGCTCCAGGCCATGCACGCCCGTCCGGCCCACACCTGGACGGTGGCGGAACTGGCCGAGACCGCGGCGGTGTCCAGGTCGACACTCGCGGCCCGCTTCAAGCAGACCGTCGGGCAGAGCCCGCTGGACTACCTGACCGGCTGGCGGGTCGAACTGGCCACCGACCGCCTGCGCCGCAGCGACGACACGGTGGCGACGATCGCCCGCAAGGTCGGCTACGGCTCGGAGAGCGCACTGAGCAACGCGTTCAAGCGGGTCACCGGCGCGTCCCCGCGCGAGTACCGCCGCCGGATCAGAACGGCGCGCGGTGGTCAGAGCGTGCGCAGGGCTGGTCCGGCCTTGGCGCGCAAGGGCCCCATCGCGGAGTCTTGACTCGGATGCAGGGCGGCCCCTCCCGCACCCCCAACCATTCGGATCTTCGCATCTGGGCCGAAGAGCCGCTTCGCGACGTCTGCGACGTCGTCGGTCTCGCCGAGGGGACTGGATGGACCAGGAAACCCCTGACGGCGAATCGCCTGTTCCAGACCCGTACGAGGTCACCAAGCGCGAGGTCCGCTACTCGTTCATGAGCGAGGACGACGACACCCCGACCCTGGGAGCCGGGGCCGCCCAGCCGGACCCGTATGGCGAGGGCCGCGACGCTCGCCACCTCCGGCCAGCGCGGGCGGGCGTTGTCCCCGGCCCCCGGCGAGCCCTCGAGGAACGCGGCGACCATCTCCTCCTCGCGGCCCTCCCGGTAGGAGGCCGGCAGCAGCCGCAGCACCCGGCGGTAGGGGTCCTCCAGCAGGCTCACGACGCCACCTCCCCGGCCGCCCGGCGCGGGTGGGACGCCCGGGTCAGGCGGCGCCTCCGGCGTACCGGGCGCGCAGGCGCTCGCTCGCCCGGCGCGCGTCGGACGCCAGCCGCGCGGCCTCCTCCTGCGGGACCAGGGCGTCCTCGTCCGTCAGGCGGTAGTAACGGCGCAGCCGCCCCTGCCGGAGCTCCTCGCGGTCGAGCGCCACCAGCTCGTCGGCGGCCAGCCGGTCGAGCACGCCGTACAGCGTGCCCACCTTGAGCTGCACCCGCCCCTCGGAGAGCCGCTCGACCTCCTGCGCGATCCCGTAGCCGTGCCTCGGCTCGTCGACCAGCGCGGTGAGGACGAGGAAGGCGGGTTCCGTCATCGTCATGGCCCCGGGACATATCGGCAGGCATGACGTTCAACGGGGGCGGAGGTCGCGGGTGAGGACCCGGTAGCCCGCCTCCCGGAACACGACGCGGTAGCCGTGGCCGAGCAGGCTCCTGACCCGGGCCGCCTGCTCCTCGCGCGACGCGAAGGGAAAGGTCCGGCGGCGCACGTCCGCGACCACCCACGGCGCCCACCGCGGGGTCCGGTCCCACAGCAGGGTCCGCGTACGGGCCGACAGCGCAGGAGCCAGGTTGTCGGTCGCCTCCACCAGCACGCCGTCCGGCACGGCCGCCACGGCCCGCGCCGCCGCGAGCGTCCGGGGCGTCCGGGCGTAGAAGGCGGGCGACAGCAGCGGGCCGAAGGCGAAGAACGGCACCCCGGCCAGGCAGACGGCGAGCGTGAGCCCGGCCCACCACCTGACCGCGAGGTCCGGCCGGGGGAAACGGCGGGCGAGGCGCCGCGCGCCGTCCACGCCGCCCGCGAAGGCGACCACCACGACGAACGCGTTGTAGTGGTAGTGGAGGGACCACCAGTTGGGGAACCCCGACGCCAGCAGCCGTTCCAGCAGCGGCGGGAGCAGGGCGAGGGTGATCGGGGACAGCAGCGGCGTGAGGAGCGCCGGGGCCACCAGGAGCAGCGCCGTGGCCGCCTTGGCCGGCGGCGTCGCGAGCAGGGCCAGCGCGTCCCCGGGGTGCGCGACCGCGTGGGCGAGCGCCTCGCCCGGTCCGCGGCCGAGCGGCCCGTACGCCCAGTAGTAGCCGGGCCGGCCTCCGGCCGCGGGGATGAGCACCCACGTCGTCAGCCACAAAGCGGCCGCCCCCGCCGCGACGAGGAGCGCCCCGGCGCGCCGTTCCCCGCGCCTGGTGAGAAGGACCAGCCCGATCCCGGCCACCAGCAGGCCCATGTCCTCCTTCACGAGCAGGAGGCCCAGCGCGGCGGCGGCCGCCGCGCCCCGGCGGCCGGCCTGGTGGCGTTCGAGGGCCGCGGCCGTGAGCAGGGGCACGAACGCCACCTCGTGGAAGTCGAACGCGACGGCCTCGGCGACCGGCCACGACAGCGCGTACGCGACGGCGGTGGCGTACGCCGCCCACCGCGCGGCGGGCGTCCCCCCGAACGCCCGATGGGCGTAGGCCCACAGGAACGGCACGGCCAGGGCGAACAGGACGGCCTGGGCCACGAGCAGGGTCCGCGGCCCGTCGTGCAGGCGGTAGAGCGGCGCCAGCGCCGCCAGGGCCGGCGACCAGTGGTCCCCCAGCACGGAGAAGTGCGGGCCGAACCCGTTGTGCACACCCTTCAGGGCCGAGATCGGTTCCCCGAGGCGTGAGTATCCCCGGACCGCCTGGTCGAAGATGACGAGGTCGTACGCGCCGGCGCGGAACCGCGCGAAGGCCTCCAGCGACCGGAACGCGTACATGGCGGCCGCGAGCGTCGTGACGAGCGCCACCGCGACGGCGTCCCGCCGGTCCGTGAAAGGCGGCCGCGCGTCCCCGGGCATCCCTCTCGTGAGCTGTCGGAGGCTGGAGAGGCCCACCGTATCGGGCCGCCTGCCTCACGTATCCGCTGATGACCGCGCCGTTGCCGACCCCGTCCGGTCACATGACCGTTCGGCCGCCGGGCCTCGGCGGGTGAAAGTTTCAGCCCCGTCCCGCGGGATCGGGCGCGAGGCGGGGGCGCCTTTGACGGGCGGCCGGACCGCACGGATGATCCGGAAACGAGCACCGCGGAGGCGGACGTCCATCGGACGTCCATCTGGCTTTCGTCGGGCCAGCCACAGACGAGGTGAGCCGTTCATGAGACTTCCCAGGGCCGGCGCGTGGGCGACCGCGGCCGCTCTCGCCGCCGCGCTGCTGACGGGCGCCGCGGCACCCGCCGCGCTCGCGGCGACCCTCCCGCACTCCGCGGCGGTCGCGGCGCCTCTCGCGCGCCCCGCGGCGGTCGCGGCGCCTCTCGCGAACCCCGAGGCGGTCCTTCCGCACCCCGCGGCGGTCCTTTCGCGCTCCGCGGCCGCCCAGGCCACCGACGGGCCGTCTCCGAGCCCGTCGCCAGGCGGGGACGTGACGCCGCCGTCCCGGCCGTCCGGCATCACGCTGTGCCCGCCCCCGCTCCCGGCCGGGGACACGCGCGGCGTGGTGGGGCTGTGCTGGAGCGCCTCGACCGACGACGTGGGCGTGACCGGGTACGAGGTCTACCGGCTCGACACCGGCGGGTTCGTCAAGGCGGCGTCCCCGACCGGGACGATCACCGTGATCAGCGGGCTCATCCGCAGCCGGGTCTACACCTTCTACATCGTGGCCAAGGACGCCGCGGGCAACACCAGCGAGCCGTCCGCGCTCGTCAACGCCGCCGCGGTGACCGGCATGTACGTGTCCCCCACCCCCACTCCGGGGGACACCACGCCGCCGAGCAGGCCGGCCGGGCTGCGCGACTACTGCGCGTACGACTTCCGGGGCACCTCGTTCTGCTGGAACCCCTCCACCGACGACGTCGGCGTGACCCGGTACGACGTCTACCGGCAGACCGCGACCGGATACCTCAGGGTGGGCACCACGACCTCGACGTTCTTCATGGAGGGCGGCCTCGTCACCGGGCGGAGCTACACCTATTTCGTCGTCGCCGAGGACGCCGCGGGGAACCTCAGCCTGCCGTCCGACCTGCTGGCGGCCCTGGCGCGGGAGGGCTTCCCCACCCCGAGCCCCTCGCCCAGCCCCACGCCCCCGGGCTGCGCGGTGACGTACGCCGACACGTCCTGGAGCACCGGCTTCACGGCCTCCGTCACGATCACCAACACCGGGACCGCCCCGATCGACGGGTGGACGCTGCGCTTCGCCTTCCCGTCCACCGGGCAGCGCCTCACGCAGGGCTGGTCGGCCACCTGGTCGCAGTCCGGCTCGGCCGTGACCGCGGTGAACATGCCGTGGAACGCGGTGATCCGGCCGGGGGCGTCCGTGCAGATCGGGTTCAACGGCGCGCACACCGGCACCGACCCCCATCCGGCCGCGTTCACGCTCAACGGGACGGCCTGCTCCGCCGCCTGAGCGTTTCCCGCCCGGGGAGGCGGGCAGGCACGACGCATGCGTCTGCTCGACACACGCTCACCCTGTTGCTCGAAGGCTACGCGTGGCTGCCCGCCCTCCGGCGGCGCTCCGAGGGCGACGTGGTGCACACCCGCGTGATGGGTCAGCGGGCCGTCGCCCTCCTCGGCCCCGACGCGGCCCGCTTCTTCTACGACGAGGACCACGTGCGGCGCGCCCCGGCACTGCCCGAGCCGGTCAAGAGCACGCTGTTCGGCCACGGCGCGGTGCACTCGCTCGACCGGGACGACCACCGCGCCCGCAAGGCGGTGTTCGTGTCGCTCATGACGCCGCAGCGGGTGGCCGGGCTGACCGAGGAGGTCGCGGCGGTGTGGGAGCGGACGACCGTCTCGTGGCCGGCGGGGCGCGCGGTGGTGCTCTTCGACGCGGCGGCCGAGATCCTCACCGAGGGCGTGTGCCGCTGGGCCGGGATCCCCCTGGACGCCTCCGAGGTGCCCGGCCTGGCCGCCGACCTCGTCGCCATGGTCGACGGCTTCGGCTCGCCGGGCCCCCGCCACTGGCGTGCCAGAGCCGCCCGGAGGCGGCGCGAGGAGTGGCTGACCGGGATCGTCGAGCGGGTCCGCGGCGGCGCCGTCACCCCGTCGCCGAACTCCGCGCTGGCCGCCGTCTCCGCCCACCGCGACCTCGGCGGGCAGCCGCTCGCCGCCCGGATCGCCGCCGTGGAACTGCCCCGTTCGACCTGATCCCGCAGGGCGGCGGCGACCCGGCGACGGGCCACCGCTGCCCCGGTGAGCCGGCCACCGTCTCCCTGCTGGAGGACCTGTCCGTACGGCTCGCCCGGCTGGACCACGCCGTCCCCGCGCAGGACCTGACGATCTCGCTGCGGCGCGTCCCGGCCCGGGTGGCGAGCGGGTTCGTCCTGACGCCCGGGGTCCGGGCCGGGACCGGGTCCCCCGCCGCGGCGAGGGACCGGCGGCCTCAGCCCCTGTAGCCTCGGCCTCGTAGCCTCAGCCCTTGTAGTTGAACACCTGGCGCAGCGTGTGCCGGACCTCGACCAGGTCCTTCTGGTCGTCCATCACCTGGTCGATCGGCTTGTAGGCCTCCGGGTGCTCGTCGACCAGGAAGGCCGCCCGGTCGGCGTTCCAGGTCCGGCCGCGCATCGCCTCGGCCAGCGACGCGGCGGACAGCTCACGCTTGGCCCGCCCGCGCGACATCCTGCGTCCCGCCCCGTGCGAGGAGGAGGCGTACGACGCGGGGTTGCCGAGCCCGCGGACGATGTACGACCGGGTGCCCATCGACCCCGGGATCACGCCCTCGTCGCCCACGTCCGCCTTGATCGCGCCCTTCCGGGTGATCCACAGCTCCCGGCCCAGGTGCGTCTCGCGCTGGGTGAAGTTGTGGTGGCAGTTGATCGTGCGGACGCGGGCGCCGCCGCCGGCCACCCGGAACAGGGCGTCGACGAGCGCCCGGTCCATGCGGGCCCGCGACGCCATCGCGTACCTCTGCGACCAGAGCATGTCCTCCACGTAGGCGGTGAACTCGGGCGTCCCCTGCACGAGGTAGGCCAGGTCGGGGTCCTCGAGGCCGATGAGCTGCCGCTTCATCAGCTTCTTCGCGCCGGTGATGTGGGCGGTGGCGAGCTGGTTGCCGATGCCGCGCGAGCCGGAGTGCAGCACCGTCCACACGTGGTCGCGCTCGTCGAGGCAGACCTCCACGAAGTGGTTGCCCGAGCCGAGCGTCCCGAACTGGACCGCCACCGTCTTCTCCTGCTTGGGGGTGAGCGCGGTGTGGGGCCGTCCGAGCTCGGCCAGGGCGCGGTCGGCCGCGCGGTCCTCGTGACCCCTGCCGACGCCCGCCGGGATGCGCCGCTCCACGAGCGGCATGAGCGCGTCCAGGGTGTCGGGCAGGTCGGCGGCGGTGAGCGTCGTCTCCGTCGCGACCATCCCGCAGCCGATGTCGACGCCGACCGCGGCCGGGATGATCGCGTTCTCGGTGGGGATCACCGAGCCCACCGTGGCGCCGATGCCGACGTGCGCGTCGGGCATGAGCGCCACGTGCCCCGCCACGAAGGGCAGGCGGGCCGTCCGCGCGGCCTGCTCGACGGCTCCCTCGTCGATCTCGCTGGCCCACGACAGAAGGTTGTGCGCTACCTGCTTCGGCATGATGATCTCCTCGATCGGTCGAGATCCACTGTGCCGACGTCCGCGTGGGATCCCAACCGATTATTCAACCGGCTCCGGGCCTCCGGGAATTCGATTGCGCAGGTCCGCGGCCTCCGCCCATCATGCGGGGATGAGCGACGAGGCATCGGTGGGCGTGACCGCCCCGCCCGCCGCCGGCGTACGGCTGGCCTGGGCCGCGCTGCCCGCCGGCACGCGTGAGGAGGTGGAACGGCACCTCGGCGACCGCGTGGCGGAGGCGGTGAGCCAGCCCGGCGGATTCTCCCCGGGGGTGGCGGCCCGGCTGCGGCTGGCCGGGGGCGGCAGGGCGTTCGTGAAGGCCGTCAGCGCCGCCCAGAACCCGGACAGCCCCGCGATGCACCGCAGTGAGGCGCGGATCGCGGCGGCGCTGCCGCCCGGCGTGCCCGCGCCCCGCCTGCTCACGTCGTTCGACCGGGACGGCTGGGTGGTGCTGCTGTTCGAGGACGTCGAGGGGCGGACGCCCGCCATGCCGTGGGATCCGGCAGAGCTGCGCCGCGTGCTCGACGCGCTTACCGAGCTGACCGGCGCCCTCACGCCCGCGCCCGTCCCCGTGACCGCGGCGGCCGACCGGTTCCGGGAGGAGTTCCAGGGGTGGCGGCGGCTCGCGGCCGACCCGGACGAGGGCCTCGGCCCCTGGGCGCTGCGCCACCTCGACCGGCTCGCGGAGCTGGAGGCGGGCTGGCCTGTGGCGCTGAAGGGGGACACGCTCGCCCACGCCGACCTGCGCGCCGACAACATCCTGCTGGCGCAGGACGGGCGGGTGCTGTTCGTCGACTGGCCGTGGGCCTGCCCCGCCCCGCCGTGGTTCGACCTGCTCGGCATGCTGCCCAGCGTGGCCATGCAGGGCGGCCCGCCGCCCGCCGAGGTCTTCGGCCCCCACCCGGTGGCGAGGGGCGCCGACCCCGATGCCGTGACGGCCGTCCTCGCCGGGCTGACGGGCTTCTTCCTGGAGTTCGGCCGCCGCCCGCCGCCGCCCGGCCTGCCGACGCTGCGCGCGTTCCAGCGTGCCCAGGGGGCCGCCGCGCTGGCCTGGCTGCGCGAGCGGACGGGCTGGCGCTGAGGGGGACGGGCTGGCGCTGAGGGGGACGGGCTGGCGCTGAGGGGTGCCTCGCGGACGGCCGGGCCCCGCCGCCCGGGACCGTGGCGCCCGGCGCGGGCCGTTAGGCTGCTGCGGCCCATGCGTGATCCCCGGGGGATCGCGTTCCCCCCTTCGACAAGGTGTGACCCGTGTCCTATGCCGGCCTGCTCCGGAAGCCGTCGGTGGTGCGTGCGCTCGGAGGCTCCCTGGTGGGCCGCCTGCCCACCGCGATGACCGCGCTCGCCATGACGCTGACGCTGCGCGAGCAGGGGACCGACTTCCGGTTCGCCGGGCTCGCGACGGGCGTGCTCGCCGTGAGCGGCGCGCTGGGCGGGCCGCTGCTCGGCCGGATGGTGGACCGCTGGGGCCAGACGCACGTGCTGGTCGTCAGCGCCCTGCTGTCCTGCCTCGGCCTGGTGCTGATCGTGGCCGCCCCGTCGTCCAGGGGGCTCGTGCTGGCCGGGGCGGTGGTGTGCGGCGCTTCCACGCCGCCCCTGGAGCCGTGCCTGCGGACGCTGTGGCCGGTCCTGGTGGGCCAGGAGAACCTGCGGCAGGCGTACGCGCTGGACGCGGCGGCGCAGGAGCTCGTGTTCATCGGCGGGCCGCTGATCGTCGCGGCCGCGGTGGCCGTGGCCCCGCCGGAGGCGGCGCTGGTCCTCGCCGCGGTCCTGTGCGTCGCCGGTGTGCTGACCCTCGCCACCGCCCGCCCGTCCCGCGAGTGGCGGGGCGAGCCGGGCCCGCGCG
>NZ_BOOC01000028.1 GCF_016863035.1 Microbispora corallina | reverse complement strand
GGGGGGGGAGCCGGGCCCGCGCGACTGGCTGGGGCCGCTGCGCAGCCGGGCGCTGGTGCTGCTCTTCCTCGGCCTTGCCGGCGGCGGCACCGCCGTCGGCGGGCTCAACATCGTCGCCGTGGCCTACGCCGAGCGGCACCCGGTGCCGGGCGGCGCGGGCGCGCTCCTGGCCGTGTCCGCGCTCGGGGCGCTGATTGGCGCGATCGTGCACGGCCGCAGGTCCTGGACGGCGGCGCCCACCGCGCAGGCCGTGCTGTTCTGCGCCGGCCTCGCGGTCACCTACCTGCTGGTGGCCACCATGGCCCCCGTATGGGTCATGGCGCCGATCTGCCTGGCGACGGGCCTGTTCCTGTCGCCTCTGCTGGTCGTCGCCTTCACGATGGTGGACGCGTTCGCCCCGCCGGGGACGGTCACCGAGGCGTTCGCGTGGCTCATCACGCTCTTCACCACGGGTACGGCCCTGGGCTCCGCCCTCGCCGGCGTGGTCATGGAGGTGGCGGGGCCCGGCACGGCGGCCGCCTCGACCGCGCTGGCCGCCCTGCTGGGCGCGGCGGTCCTCGCGGTGTGCCATCGCCTGCCCGAGAGCCGGCGGCTCGCGCCGCGGGAGGCCGCCGGCTGAGGAACCGGCGGCTCCGGGGACGCCTCCCCGGTCGTCCGGCGCGGGCACGACGGCGACGAGGCGCGCCGGCCTGTGGAATCGGCAGAGGGACAATGGAGTTGTCCCGTGGATGACCGCAAGCCGTAGGCTTGAGGCTTCCGGGCAATGGAGGTCATCTCGTGCTGGTTGACTCGTTCGGCCGGGTCGCGACCGATCTGCGCGTGTCGCTGACCGATCGGTGCAACCTGCGGTGCTCCTATTGCATGCCGCCCGAGGGCCTCGACTGGCTGCCCAAGCCCGAACTTCTGACCGCCGACGAGGTCGTCCGGCTGGTCACGATCGGCGTCGAGCGACTCGGCATCACCGAGGTGCGCTACACCGGCGGCGAGCCGCTGCTGCGCGGGGACCTCGTGGAGATCGTCGCCGCCACCGCCGCCCTGCGGCCCCGGCCCCAGATCTCGCTCACCACGAACGGCATCGGCCTCGCCCGGCTCGCCGAGCCCCTGGCCCGGGGCGGGCTCGACCGGGTCAACGTGTCGCTCGACACGCTCGACCGCGACGTGTTCGTCCGGCTCGCCCACCGGGACCGGCTCGGGGACGTGCTCGACGGCCTCGCGGGGGCGGCCTCGGCCGGCCTGCTGCCCGTCAAGGTCAACACCGTGCTGATGCGCGACGTCAACGAGCACGAGGCGGTGCCGCTGCTGCGCTTCTGCCTGGAGCGGGGCTATGAGCTGCGCTTCATCGAGCAGATGCCGCTCGACGCCCAGCACGGGTGGCGGCGCGACCGGATGGTGACGGCGGACGAGATCCTCGGCCTGCTCAAGGACTCCTTCGACCTCACCGAGGACGACCCCCGGGCGCGCGGGAGCGCCCCCGCCGAGCTGTTCCTGGTGGACGGCGGCCCGGCCCGGGTGGGCGTGATCGGCTCGGTCACCCGCCCGTTCTGCGGCGCCTGCGACCGGGTCCGCCTCACCGCCGACGGCCAGGTGCGCAACTGCCTGTTCGCCACCGACGAGTCCGACCTGCGGTCGGCCCTGCGCTCGGGCGCCTCGGACGACGACCTCGCGGCCCGGTGGGTCGCCGCCGTACGGGGGAAACGGGCCGGGCACGGCATCGACGACCCGAGCTTCCTCCAGCCGGCCCGTCCCATGTCGGCCATCGGCGGCTGAACGGGGATCTGCCGTGCGTCCGCCCGAGGGCACGCCGTACGACGCGGTGATCCTGGCCGGGGGGAGGGCCGAGCGTCTCGGCGGCGCGGACAAACCGGGCGCCCTCGTCGGCGGACGGCCGCTGGTCGAGCGCGTCGCCGCGGCCGTCGCCGCCGCCCGCGCGCTCGTCGTCGTGGGACCGCCCCGGACCGGCCTCCGCGCGGTGTTCACCCGGGAGGACCCGCCCGGCGGAGGACCGGTCCCGGCGCTGCGCGCCGGGCTCGCCGAGGTGGCCGCGCCGTGGGTCGCCCTCCTCGCCGCGGACCTGCCGTTCCTCACGGCCGCGCACGTGTCCGCGCTGCTGCGCGCGGCCCTGCCGGACGCCGCGGGAGCCGTCCTGGTGGACGACGGCGGCCGCGAGCAGTGGCTCACCGGGGTGTGGCGGACGGCGGCCCTGCGGGACGCCCTGGCGGCGTACGAGGGGCGGTCGCTGCACCGGCTGCTCGGCCCGCTCGATCCGGTGCGGCTGCGCCTCACGGGGGAGGACGGATGCGAGCCGTGGTTCGACTGCGACACGATTGACGATCTCGGCACGGCCCGCCGCAGGGCCGGGGAGCCCTGACCCACGAGGAGGCCGCATGAACGTGCTTGAGGAGTGGACCGCGCTGGTCTGCCGCGAGCTGGGGATCGACCCGGCGCGGGTGGACCGCGCCGCGGTGCTCGACCTGACCAGGGACGTCGCCCACGGGGTGACCCGGCCCGCGGCGCCGCTCACCGCCTACCTGGTGGGGCTCGCGCAGGGCGCGGGGACGGCCCCGCCCGACGCCGTGGAGAGGCTGTCGCGGATGGCGGGCGACTGGGGCAGGGCGACCGCGGAGACGCTCGGCGACTCTTGACAGGAGACCTTACGGACGGGGTCGCGGGAACAGCGGCCCCCGTCCCGATACGCGGCCACCACGGGAACACGGCCGGAAAAAGTGGTAAAGCCCGGGAAAAGGGCGACGCCGGGTGGTTACGGGGGCAAACCACCCGGCGCCGCTTCATCGGCGTTCCGACGGGGGCCCGGAACGCCGGCACCAGCGCTCCGACGGGGGACCAGAGCGCTTGGCTAAACTGTACACCTCTAACCCATGGGTTGCGTCAAGACTTTGTCACGACCCGATCTCGCGTCGGTGGCGTGGGATCTCGTTTTGGCTGGATCCGGTCAAGTCTGAGCCGGCCGGAAGGCTCTCACCTCGTTGGTTGGCCCCGATAACGGCAAGGTATGGCAAAAGAACGGCCCCGGCGACGAGCAACCCCTTGATCGGCCAGGGAGCCGGCAGGGCCACGGCGAGGATGAGGCAGATCAGCCGGATGCTCATCTTGATCAGATAGCTTCGCTCGCGCCGTTTGATGTCGTCGGACAGCGACGGCTGCGCGTCGGTCACCTGGTGGACCACCGTGGTGCCGCGCCTGAACCTGCGCCATGGCTTCACGACTTCCACGTTAGTCCTCCACTGTGGCGGGTGTGAAAGCCGCACAAGGATACGATCATGCGGAGACCAGAGCAGGAGGACAAGATGTCGGATCGTACCTACCGGGTGACCGAGATCGTCGGCACCTCGGGGGAGAGCGTCGACCAGGCCATCCGCAACGGCGTCCGGCGCGCCGCCCAGACCCTGCGGCACCTCGACTGGTTCGAGGTCACCGAGGTCCGCGGGCACATCGTGGACGGCGAGGTGGCCCACTTCCAGGTCGGCATGAAAGTGGGCTTCCGCCTCGAGGACGCCTGACCGCGAGAGGCGCGGCCGACGATGGCCGTCAGCTGGCCTGGCTGACCGTCGACATGTTGAAGTCGGGCACTCGGAGCGGCGGCATGACGGCGCGGGTGAAGTAGTCGTTCCACTCGCGCGGCAGCGTCTGCTCGCTCGCGCCCACCTCGGTCAGGCGGCCGAGCAGGTCGACCGGCGACTCGTTGAACCGGAAGTTGTTGACCTCCCCGGTCACCTCGCCGTTCTCGACGAGGTAGACCCCGTCGCGGGTGAGCCCGGTGAGCAGCAGGGTCTGCGGGTCGACCTCGCGGATGTACCACAGGCAGGTCAGCAGCAGCCCCCGCTCGGTCGAGGAGATCATCTCCTCCAGTGAGCGGCCGCCCTCGGGGCCCGTCATGATCAGGTTGTCGATCTGCGGGGTGGCCGCGAGCCCGGTCAGCTCCGCTGAGTGCCGGGTCTGGATGAGGTTGGCCAGCGTGCCGTCCGCGATCCAGTCGGTGCGGGCCAGCGGCAGGCCGTTGTCGAAGACCGACTGCTCCCGGCCCGACGCGTGCGCGATCACGAACGGCGCACACTCGATGCCCTGGTGAGCGGGGTCGCCCGACAGCCGCAGCGGGATCGGCGACAGCCGCTCCCCGACGCGGGTGCCGCCGCCCGGCTTGGAGAACACGGTCCGCCCGTCGGCCGCGTCACGCGCCCCGGCCGACCAGTACAGGTAGATGAGCAGGTCGGACACCGCGGACGGCGGCAGCAGCGTCTCGTACCGCCCGGCCTCTAGCGCGATCCGCCGCTTGGCCCACTCCAGCCGCTGCGCCAGCGTGGCGTCGAGCGCGGCCACGTCCACGTCGGCGAAGTCGCGGGTGGCGACGCCGGTCCAGGCCGACCGGGAGACGTCGGCCGACTTGGCGTTCAGCTCCAGCCGTCCCGTCGGCTGGTCGTGCCGCTGCCGCAGCCCGGTCGAGGAGCCGACGAACGTCGAGGTGAGGATGTGCTCGGCGAAGCCGTACAGCCGCCGGCCCGACGCCTCGGCCGACGCGAACGACTCGCCCAGCGCCGGCGCGAAGTCGCGGAAGACCTCGATGGAGGTCGGCTCGACGGGCCGGTCCCAGCCCTCCGAGGCGCCGCCCTCGACGAGCGGGCGGGCGTCCTCCGACGGGCGCGCCTCGCGGGCCGCCCGGTCGGCCGCGGCGACCACGTCCTCCAGCTGGTCGGGCCGTACGGCGGAGCGGGAGACGACCCCCACGCCCTGCCCGGCGACCGAGATGACGGTGAGCCGGGACGAGCGGGCGACGCCGTTCGTCGTCAGCGTGTTGCCGGCGAAGCGCAGGTTGGCGGTGGACCCCTCGTCGACGATCACGACGCAGCCGTCGGCCTGGCTCAGCGCCAGCGCCCGCTCCACGGTCTCCTGTGGCGTGTTCACTTCCCACCCTCCTGGACGGTGTTGAGGATCCGCACGCCGCGGAACAGGGCGGACGGGGTGCCGTGGCTGACCGGCGCGACCTGGCCCGGCTGGCCCTTGCCGCAGTTGAACGCGCCGCCGAGCACATACGTCTGCGGCCCGCCGACGGCCTCCATCGACCGCCAGAAGTCGGTGGTCGTCGCCTGGTAGGCCACGTCGCGGAGCTGACCGGCGAGGCGGCCGTTCTCGATCCGGTAGAAGCGCTGGCCGGTGAACTGGAAGTTGTAGCGCTGCATGTCGATCGACCAGCTCTTGTCGCCGATCACGTAGATCCCCCGCCCGACGCGGGAGATCAGTTCGTCGGTCGAGGGGCCGCCGGGCGCCGGCTGGAGCGACACGTTGGCCATCCGCTGGATCGGCACGTGGCCGGGGGAGTCCGCGAAGGCGCACCCGTTCGAGCGGCCGAGGCCCTTCAGCAGGGCCATCCGCCGGTCGAGCTGGTAGCCGACCAGCGTCCCCTCCTTCACGATGTCGAACGACTGCCCGGCCACGCCCTCGTCGTCCCACCCGACCGTCGCGAGGCCGTGCTCGACCGTGCGGTCGCCGATCACGTTCATGACGGGGGAGCCGTAGTGCAGGTTGCCGAGCTTGTCGAACGTCGCGAACGACGTGCCCGCGTAGGCCGCCTCGTAGCCGAGCGCCCGGTCGAGCTCGGTCGCGTGGCCGATCGACTCGTGGATGGTCAGCCACAGGTTGGACGGGTCGACCACCAGGTCGTACGGCCCGGCCTCCACCGAGGGCGCCTTCAGCTTCTCGGCCAGCAGTTCGGGGAGCTCCGCCAGCTCGGACGGGAAGTCCCATCCGGTGCCGGTCAGGTACTCGTACCCGCGGCCCGCGGGCGGCGCGAGCGTCCGCATGTCGTCGAACCGGTCGCCGTCGGCCTTCATCGCGGTCAGCACAGGGTGGACCCGGACCCGCTGCTGCGTGGTCACCGTGCCGGCCGAGTCGGCGTAGAACTTCTGCTCCTTGACCTGCATCAGCGAGGCCGACACGTGGTCGACGCGGCCGAGCATGCCGGACGACCAGTCGGCCAGCGTCGCCGCCTTGTCGGGCAGCGGCACCTCGAACGGGTCGACGTCGTAGGCCGACACCCAGGTCACGTCGTCGTAGACCGGCTCGGGGGCCAGCTCCACGGGCTCCCGGTTGATCGGCGCGCTCACCGCCGCCACCCGCACGGCCTCCTCGGCCGCCCGGGCCGCGGCCTCCGGCGTCAGCTCGATCCCGGACGCGAAGCCCCAGGTGCCGTCCTTGATCACCCGTACGGCGAAGCCGAGGTCGTCGGCGTCCATCGAGCCCTCCAGCCGGGCGTCGAACAGGCGCAGCGTCTCGGCGCGCACCCGTTCGAGGCGGAAGGAGGCGTGCTCGGCTCCCAGGTCACGGGCGCGCTGGAGGGCCGCGTCCGCCAGCCGCCTGAGCGGCAGGGCGAGAAAGTCGGGGTCGATCTGGCGCATGTCCACGATCCTAACCCTGTGATCTTGTGCCCTGCGGACAAGTGGCCTACCCCCTGGTAGCCGATACCGTCGGTCGCATGGTTCGTTCTGTACTCGTCACCGGCGGCAATCGCGGCATCGGCCTCGCGATCGCGCGCGAGCTCGCGGCCGCCGGGGACGCGGTGGCCGTCACCTACCGATCCGGGGAGCCGCCCGAGGGGCTGTTCGGGGTCCGCTGCGACGTGACGAGCGCCGCGGACGTCGACGCCGCCTTCGAGAAGGCGGAGGCCGAGCACGGCCCGGTCGAGGTCGTGGTGGCGAACGCGGGGATCACCAAGGACACCCTCCTGCCGATGATGAAGGAGGAGACCTTCACCGAGGTCATCGACACGAACCTCACGGGCGCCTACCGCGTGGCCAAGCGGGCCGTGCGCCCCATGCTCCGGTTGCGGCGCGGCCGCATCATCCTGATCTCGTCGGTCGTCGGCCTGTCCGGTTCGGCGGGCCAGACCAACTACGCCGCCTCCAAGGCCGGCCTGGTGGGCTTCGGCCGGTCGCTCGCCCGCGAGCTGGGCTCGCGCGGCATCACGGTCAACGTGGTCGCGCCGGGGTTCGTCGAGACCGACATGACGGCCGTCCTGGACGAGGCGCAGCAGGAGCAGATCCGCAAGAGCATCCCGCTCGGGCGGCAGGCGAAGGCCGACGAGATCGCCCGGGTGGTCCGGTTCCTGGCGAGCGACGACGCCGGTTACATCACCGGCGCCGTCATCCCCGTGGACGGCGGCCTGGGGATGGGACACTGACAGGCGTCCCGGGGACGGACGAGAAGACTGGAGCTTGAGCATGGGTTTGCTGGACGGGAAGCGACTGCTGGTCACCGGCGTCCTCACCGACTCGTCGATCGCCTTCAACGTGGCGCGGCTGGCCCAGGAGGAAGGCGCCCAGGTCGTCCTGACGGGCTTCGGCCGCCTGAGCCTGGTCGAGCGCATCGCCAAGCGGCTGCCCGAGCCGCCGCCGGTGATCGAGCTGGACGTGCAGGACACCGAGCACCTCGACACACTGGCCGACCGGGTCGGCGCGCACGTGGACGGCCTGGACGGGGTCGTCCACTCCATCGGGTTCGCCCCGCAGACGTGCCTCGGCGGCAACTTCCTGAACACGTCCTGGGAGGACGTGGCCACCGCCGTCCACGTCTCGACGTTCTCGTTCAAGTCGCTGGCCGTGGCCTGCCTGCCGCTCATGAAGGAGGGCGGCGCGGTCGTCGGCCTCGACTTCGACGCCACCAAGGCGTGGCCGGTGTACGACTGGATGGGCGTGGCCAAGGCCGGGCTGGAGTCGTGCTCCCGCTACCTCGCCCGCGACCTCGGCAAGCACGGCATCCGGGTGAACCTGGTCGCCGCCGGGCCGCTGCGCACGATGGCGGCCAAGAGCATCCCCGGGTTCCAGGAGTTCGAGGACAGCTGGCCGGCCAGGGCGCCGCTCGGCTGGGACCTCGCCGACACCGCCCCGGCCGCCAAGGCCTGCGTGGCGCTGCTGTCGGACTGGTTCCCCGCGACGACCGGCGAGATCGTCCACGTGGACGGCGGCGTCCACGCGATGGGCGCCTGATCCGCGCAGTGTGAGGGCGCCCCCGGTCGCGGCCGGGGGCGCCCTCGTCGTTCAGGTCACTCCTGTCGTCAGGAACGTGTCGCCGCGGTGCCGCCGCTCAGGACGCGGCGCAGGTCAGCGCCGGTGTGGCGGCGGTGCCTGATGCGGTGAACCCGAAGGTTGTCGTGCCGGCGGCGGCGAGGGAGCCGTTCCAGGTCTCGTTGCGCACGGAGACCGCGGCGCCGGAGGTGGACGGGACCCCTCCCCACAGCTGGGTGACGGACTGGGAGCCGGTCCAGCTCCAGGTCACCGTCCAGCCCCTGATCGCCGAGCTTCCGGCGCGCACCGTCACCTCGGACTGGAAGCCGCCGGGCCAGGAGTTCACGGTCCGGATGCTCGCGCTGCACCCGCCCGGCTGAGGCGTCGGGGTCGGGGTCGGGGTCGGGGTGGGCGTCGGCGTGGGTGTGGGGGTCGGCGTGGGTGTGGGGGTCGGGGAGGGCGTGGGTGTGGGGGTCGGCGTGGGTGTGGGCGATGGGGTCCCGGTGCTGTTCAGGCCGAGGAAGTTGATGGCGTAGGCCACCATGCCGTTGAGGGGCAGCGAGTGTCCCTGGCCGGAGACGCTGACGCCCTCGACCGGCGGCTGGGTGCCCGTGGCGCCGTACCGGGTGCGGGTCCACCCGGACGAGGGGCTGTCGGTGGACGCGGGCGTCTGGCCGACGCCGTTGAGGTTGGTCCACTGCTTGATCTCTTCGCCGAAGTTGTTGTAGTTCAGCGTGCTGTCGGAGGTGCCGTGCCACAGCTGCATCCGGGGGTAGGCGCCGCTGTACCCGGGGTTCATCGAGCGGGCCAGGTCGCCCCACTGCTGCGCGGTCTTCGTGACCTGCCCGTTGGCGCACTGGCTGTTCCAGGTGGAGCCGTCGGTGGTGGCGAAGCAGCCCGCCGGGACGCCCATGAACGCCGAGCCCGCCCTGAACACGTCGGGATACTCGGCCGCCAGCACGTTGGTCATCATCGCCCCGGAGGAGACGCCGCTGACGAAGACGCGCCCGGGGTCGACGTTGTACCGGGACTTGGCGTAGTCGACCATCGACATGATGCCCACCGGGTCGCTGCCCCCGCCGCGCTTCAGCGCCTGGGGCGAGTACACGTCGAAGCAGCTCCCGCTGCGCGTGGCCTCCGGGAACACGATGACGAACCCGTACTGGTCCGCCGCCGTGACGTAGTCGTGGAAGTAGCCGTTGAACAGGGCGGACGCGGTGCCCTGACAGTAGTGGACGGCCACCAGCAGCGCGGGCCGGGCGGCGACCCGGTCTGGCACGTAGATGTACATCCTGAGGTTGCTCGGGTTGGTGCCGAAGTTCGTCACCTGGGTGAGCGAGGCGGCGGCGGCCGGTCGGGCGACCAGTAGCGAGACCGCTGCGACCACGGGCATCAGCGCGGCCGCGATCACGGCCACGATGCGACGTTTCACGGGCTGTCCTTCCTCCGGGTACACCGGTCCGGCGTGATGGCCGTGGCGCCGCGCGTCGCGCGACTCCCGAAATCGAGTACGTCACCCCGCCGGACCCGGGGGGTTTTAACGTTTCAGGAGTCTGTAGAAACATTTCTGGCATCACAAGGCCGAACGGCCGGGAGGCTCACCTGCGAACCGCAGCCGCCGGCGAACACCAGGTCGGAGGCCCTTGACGGCGCCGGCCGGAGGACGCCCGGTAGAAAATTTCACGACAACGGCGAAAGTCGCCGGGCGCGCGAGGCCGCCGACGGAGGGCAGGGAGAACGCGGTGACGGCCCGTCCGAGGGTCAGGCGGGCCGGGGCGCAGGGTCAGGGAGAACGCGGTGGGGGACCGCCGAGGGTCAGGCGAGGCGGTGGCGGCCGGAGCGGCCGGGCATCCGGAGGCCGCCCTCGAACGGGATCGACTCCTGCTGCTCGGCCCTGGCCCGGCGCGCGGACACCACGCGCGTGGCGAGCACGGCCGACAGCAGCAGCGCGGCCGTCAGCGCCGTCCCCACCCCGTCGTACGACTTGTGCGGCCGGACCGGCCCGCCGCGCAGGTCGCCGACCAGGTCGGGGATGCGCTGGCCCGGCCACAGCAGGGGGATCAGCCCGTCACGGTCCGGGTGCACGCGGGTGGCGGACCCGTCGGCGGAGACACCCCCGGCGGGCAGGTAGCTCGGCCGCAGCGGGTGGTACGGCTCGCGCGGAAGCACGCCCGCGGAGGGCCGGGGACGTTCCGGGGTCACCGAGCCGGGCTTCCCGCCCTCGTCGCCGGGGGCGCACCCGCCTCCGACCAGGGGCAGGCAACTGTCCCTGATGCTCTTCGTCAGCCCATCGGTGAGCCGGGCGGTGGGGCCGGCGCTCGGCGTGCCCGCGCCGGTGACGCCCTTGACCGTCTCCACCGTGTGGTCCACCGCGCCGCCGACACTGGCGGCGCCGTCGTTCACCGCGGTGCCCGTGTGCTGGACGGTCCTGTCGACGGTCTCGCCCACCGCGCCCACGGCTCCGGTCGCGGCCTTGCCGACGTCGTCGACCGTCGTGTTCACCGTGTCGTCCACCGCGTGGCCCACGTTGTCGACGGCCGACCCGGCGGCTCCCGTCGTGGTGCTCACGGCGTCGTCCACGGCCTTGGTCACGGGCTGCGTCGCGCCGCCGGTCGCCTTATCGGCGGCGTCCGTCACGTCGTCGACGACGCCGCCGACGCCGTCGACGACCGAGCACAGCCCGCTGGTGACACCCGAGACGAGCCCGCCGCCGTTCGTGCAGTCGAGCGCGTGCGCCGGAGCGGCGAACGCCAGGGGGAGTCCTCCGCCGAGGGCGATCGCGAGAGCCCCTGCGGAGAGCGCGGAGGCGTTGCGAGCGATCCCCATGTGTCCCCTTCCAAGATGAATCTGATCCATCCCCCGTCGTCTCTGCCACTGTTCGCCACCGGGCGGGGTTATGCAGTAGAAAGTTGCGATTCGGTATCGATGTGTGATACGTGAAGACGATTCTCGTTCGCCTCGGTGCGTACGGAGGGACCTCAGGGGTCGGAGACGTCGTCCAGGGCCTCGCGGATCTCCCACGGAAGGGTGAGCTTCTCGGCCTGGAGCACGCCGAGGAGCTGGGCGTGGGTCCGCGCGCCGACGATGGCCGACGACACGCCCGGGCGGTCGCGCACCCAGGACAGCGCGACGGCGAGCGGCGACACGCCGAGCCCCTCGGCCGCGGTGGTGACCGACTCGACGATCCTGCGGCACCGGTCGTCGAGATAGGGCTGGACGAACTCGGCGAAGTGCGGCGTCGCCGCGCGGGAGTCGGCCGGGATCCCGGTGCGGTACTTGCCCGTCAGCACGCCGCGGCCGAGCGGCGACCACGCGAGCACGCCGGCGCCCACGTGCGCCGCGGCCGGGAGCAGCTCCTCCTCGGCCTCGCGGGCCAGCAGGGAGTACTCCACCTGGGCCGCCACGACGGGGGCGCGGGACTCGCCCGCCCGCTGCCACACGGCGGCGGCCGCGAGCTGCCAGCCCGTGTAGTTGCACACGCCCGCGTAGGCCGTGCGGCCGGTGGACACGGCGAAGTCCACGGCGGCGAGGGTCTCCTCCAGGGGGACCGACGTGTCGAACGCGTGGAGCTGCCACAGGTCCACCTCGTCCAGACCGAGACGGGCCAGCGAGGCGTCGAGGGCGCGGATGAGATGGCGGCGGGAGGCGTCCCGGGCGCCGCCGGACGTGAGGACCGCCTTGGTCGCGATCACCAGTTCGGAGCGCGGCACGACGTCGCGGATCAGCCTGCCGATCAGGCGCTCCGCGTCGCCGCCGCCGTACACGTCGGCCGTGTCGATCAGCGTGCCCCCGGCCTCCGCGAAGGCCGTGAGCTGGGCCGTCGCCTCCTCGGCCGAGGTGTCGCGGGCCCAGGTCATCGTGCCGAGCCCGATCCTGGACACCGAGAGACCGCTGCGCCCGACAAATCGCTGGTCCATTGTGCGGTAAGACTAGCCGATAGGCTGTCCGCACCATGGACGTACTTCAGGCAGTCGTGCTCGGCGTCGTACAGGGGCTGACCGAGTTCCTGCCCATCTCGAGCTCCGCCCACCTGCTGATCGTGCCGAAGCTGCTCGGATGGTCCGATCCCGGCGCCGCGTTCACGGCGGTGATCCAGCTCGGCACGATGCTGGCGGTCGTCATCTACTTCTGGCGCGACATCGTCCGCATCGTGTGGACCTGGCTGCGCAGCCTCTGGACGCCGGAGCTGCGCGACGACCTCGACGCGCGCATGGGCTGGTACATCATGCTCGGCACCATCCCGATCAGCGTCGCGGGCCTGCTGTTCAAGGACGCGATCGAAGGCCCGGCGCGCAACCTGTGGCTCAACGCGAGCATGCTCGTCGTCTTCGGCCTGCTGCTGCTCGCGGCCGACCAGATGGGCAGGAAGAAGAAAGAGGTCGCCGACCTCGACATGCGCGACGGCCTCATCATCGGCGCCTGGCAGATGCTGCCGCTGATCCCGGGGGCGTCGCGGTCGGGGTCGACGATGACCGGCGCCCTGTTCCTCGGGTACACGCGCGAGGCGGCCGCCCGCTACTCGTTCCTGCTGTCGATCCCCGCCGTGGTGCTGTCCGGCCTGTTCGAGCTGCGGCACGTGGGCGACGGCGGCGGGGTGCCGGTGGCGCCCACGCTCATCGCGACCGTGGTCTCGTTCGCGGTCGGGTACGCCTCGATCGCCTGGCTGCTGCGCTACGTCGCGCGGCACTCGACGATCGTGTTCGTCGTCTACCGCGTCTTCGCGGGAACGTTCCTGCTCACCCTGCTGGCACTGGGCGTGATCTCCTCATGACGACCGTTCTCCTCGTACGGCACGGCCTCACCTCGATGACCGGGCCCGTCCTCGCGGGCTGGACGCCCGGGGTCCACCTCGACGAGCGGGGCCGGGAGCAGGCCCGCGCCACCGCGGAGCGGCTCGCGCCGCTGGAGCTCGACGCCATCGTCTCCAGCCCGCTCGAACGGTGCCGGGAGACCGCGGAGGCCATCGCCCAGGGCCGGGCCGTCTCGGTGCAGACCGACGACAGGTTCGGCGAGTGCGGCTACGGCGACTGGACCGGCAGGCCGCTGGAGGAGCTGGCAAAGGAGCCGCTGTGGCGGGTCGTCCAGGCCCATCCCAGCGCGGCGGTGTTCCCCGGCGGCGAGGCCTTGGCCGACGTGCAGAGCCGTGCCGTGCGGGCCGTACGGGACTGGAACGAGCGCCTGGGCGAGAAGGCCACCTATCTCGTCTGCAGCCACGGGGACGTGATCAAGGCCATCGTGGCCGACGCGCTGGGGCTGCACCTGGACCAGTTCCAGCGGATCACGGCGGACCCCGCGTCCGTCACGGTGATCCGTTACACCCCCCTGCGTCCCTTCCTGCTCAGATCCAACGACATCGGGGGCGATGTGACCAATCTGGTTCCCCCACCCGAGGTTCCGGGAGGCGAAGGCGGGGGAGAAAACTCCACCGGGAGCGATGCCGCCGTCGGCGGCGGAGCCGGGACCACATAAGGTCGGGCTATGCCGGTCTTCGACTACGATCCGCCTGACAGGTTCGTGGCCGGTGCCGTTGGGCAACCGGGCGCGCGAACCTTCTTCCTGCAAGCCCGCGGTCAGGGCAGGATCACGACCGTGGCGCTGGAGAAGTTCCAGGTGGCCGTCCTCGCGGACCGCCTGGACGAGCTTCTCGACGAGGTGCTGCGCCGCAGCGGCGGCCGCGCCCCCGTCCCGGCCATGGCGCCGGCCGAGCTGGCCGACCAGGGCCCCCTCGACCTGCCGCTCGACGAGGACTTCCGCGTGGGCACGATGGCCCTCGCCTGGGATCCGGACACCTCCCAGGTGATCATCGAGGCCCAGGAGGCCGGCGAGTCCGACGACGACGAGGAAGACGAGGACGACCCGCTCGCCGACGACCGGCCCGAGCCGGCCGTGCTGAGGGTCAGGATCAGCGCCGCCGCCGCCCGCGCGTTCAGCCGCCGGGCCCTGGAGGTCGTCGCCGCGGGCCGTCCGCCGTGCCCGCTGTGCGGCCGGCCCCTCGACCCCGATGGTCACATCTGCGTCCGTCTCAACGGTCACCACCCGGGAGGTCTGACGGCGTGACGCGGCGAACGAGCGGGACCGGCGTGACGGCTGCCGGGCAGGGGACGCAATGACGGCCGAGGGCGAGGCGGGCATCAGCGACATAGAGGGGCCGGGGCTGGACGACGCCGCGGCCATGAGGCTGCTCCGGGAGGGCACGATCGAGGTGGCCGGACGCCTGGTCGAGGCCACCAACATGACGCTCTACTGCTCGATCGGGAACGGCGAGCACGTGGCGGCGTGCGTCTACAAGCCCGTGCGGGGCGAGCGCCCCCTGTGGGACTTCCCCGACGGCACGCTCGCGGCCCGGGAGGTCGCGGCCTACGAGGTGGCGGCGGCGACGGGCTGGCGGATCGTGCCCCCGACGGTCTACCGCGACGGCCCCTTCGGCCCGGGCATGGTCCAGCTGTGGATCGACGCCGACCCGGAGACCGACCTGATGGCCCTCATGCGCAGCCGCAACCCCGCCCTGCGCCGCATGGCCGTCTTCGACGCCGTCGTGAACAACGCCGACCGCAAGGGCGGGCACCTGCTGCCGCTGCCCGACGGGCACGTCTACGGCGTCGACCACGGCGTGTGCTTCTCGGTCGACGACAAGTTACGGACCGTGCTGTGGCAGTGGCGGGGCAAGTCCCTGCCGCGCGAGGCCGTCAACGTCCTGACCCGGCTGGAGCAGGAGATGGAGCGGGGCCGGCTCGGGCGGCGCCTGCGCGAGCTGCTCACCAACGACGAGGTCGAGGCCACGTGGGAGCGGATCAAGCGGCTCCTGGCGACCGGCGTCCACCCCCACCCCTCCGAGGACTGGCCCGCCATCCCCTGGCCGCCGATCTAGAGATCGTTTCGATTACGTGACACTTGCGTGAACCGTACGAATTGTGCACTCTGCAGAGGTCTCTACCGATATGGAGGGAACGCGCATTGTGTACGGTCATCGTGAGCGTGGAGCCCGACGCCGGGACTCCGGTGCTCCTCGCGGGGGTGCGTGACGAGTTCGTCACCCGGCCGTGGATGTCGCCCGACCGCCACTGGCCCGACCATCCCGGCCTCGTCGGCGGGCGCGACCTGGAGGCCGGCGGCACCTGGCTGGCCGCCGACCCCGCCGCCCGCAGGGTGGCCGCGCTCCTCAACGGCCACGGCGCCGCCGCTGCGCCCGAGATCCGCCGCTCGCGCGGCTCCCTGCCGCTGCTGGCCGCGGCCGACGGCGTGCTGCCCCCGCTCGACCTGCGCGCGTACGACCCCTTCCACCTGGTCGTGGCCGGGCTGGACGGGGTGCGGGTGTGGAGCTGGGACGGCGGGCGGGTCGTGGAGGAGAAGCTGCCCCGGGGCGTCCACATGCTGGTCAACAGCGGGTGGGAGCGCGGCGACGACAACCCGCGGGTGGCATGGTTCCGGCCCCGGTTCGCCGCGGCCGAGCGCCCGGACTGGCGCGACGGCGGCTCCCCCCGGCGCTTCTGGGGCGAGTGGCTGGACCTGGCCTCCGGCGGCGGCCTGGCGGTGGACGACCCCCGCGCGCTGGTCTTCAGCAGGCGCCTCGAGGACGGCCGCGTCTTCGCCAGCCTCTCCGTCACCCTCGTCGCCCTCTCCCCGGACGGGCTGCGCTACGACTTCTGCCCCCGTCCGGACGACCCGGGGACCTGGCACCGCGTGCCGCCGACCGCCTGATTCGAGCTCCCGGGCCCGCGGATAGGCTTCACACCATGCGATCGTGGTCTGCTCCGAACGTCCCCAGGCTGCCCGGTCCGGGCCTTCCGCTGCGCCTGTACGACACAGCCGCCCGAGAGGTCCGCGAGACCGCCCCCACCGGGGAGGCGCGGATGTACGTCTGCGGGATCACGCCGTACGACGCCACCCACCTCGGGCACGCCAACACCTACCTCGCCTTCGACCTGGCGTACCGGGTGTGGCGGGACGCCGGGCACGAGGTCCACTACACGCAGAACGCCACGGACGTGGACGACCCCCTCCTGGAGCGCGCGCAGGCCACCGGCACGCCGTGGCAGGACCTCGCCGAGCGCGAGATCGACCTGTTCCGCTCGGACATGGAGGCACTGCGCATCCTTCCGCCCAGGGAGTACGTCGGCGTGACCGAGGTGGTCGACCAGATCGCCGAGCTGATCGGCCGGCTCACCGAGCGGGGCGCCACCTACGTCCTCGACGGCGACGTCTACTTCTCGGTGTCCGCCGCCCCCAAGTTCGGGGCCGTGTCGGGATACTCCGAGGAGACCATGATCGAGCTGTTCGCCGAGCGCGGCGGCGACCCGGCCCGTCCCGGCAAGCGCCACCCGCTCGACTGGCTGCTGTGGCGCGCCGAGCGGCCGGGCGAGCCCTCCTGGCCGTCGCCGTTCGGCCCGGGACGCCCGGGCTGGCACGTCGAGTGCACGGCGATCGCCCTGCGCAACCTCGGCACCGGCTTCGACGTCTCCGGCGGCGGCTCCGACCTGATCTTCCCCCACCACGAGATGGGCGCCTGCGAGGGCCACGTCGCGACCGGGGAGTGGCCGTTCGCGCGGGCGTACGTGCACGCCGGCATGGTCGGCCTCGACGGCGCCAAGATGTCGAAGTCGAAGGGCAACCTCGTCTTCGTGTCGCGGCTGCGGGAGACGGCCGACCCCATGGCCGTACGGCTCGCGCTGCTGGCCCATCACTACCGCGACGACTGGGAGTGGACGCCGGACCAGCTCGCCGAGGCCGAGGCGCGGCTGGCGCGCTGGCGGGCGGCGGTGGCGCGGCCGGCCGGCCCGGACGCGGCGCCCGTGCTGGCCGAAGTCAGGGAGCGGCTCGCGGGCGACCTCGACGCGCCGGCCGCGCTCGCCCTGGTCGACGCCTGGGCGGCGGCCGGGGGCGACGACTCCGCCGCGCCCGCGCTGGTCCGTGACCTGACCGACGCTTTGCTCGGCGTGGCGCTCTGACCTGCGGGTTCGCGGTGGCGTACAGCGGACCCTCAAGTTTTCCACAGCCCGCGTTCAAGGTCGGCTGGTTTCGTTGACCGTGCTATAGCGTTGATCGCGAGCCGGTCCTCCGCGGGCGAGCCGGCGCGAGGGGGAGCGGTGCGTGTGGTGTTCCGCCGATGGGCCGGCACGGCCGTCGGCGTCCTGGTCGCCGGGCTGCTGATGATGGCCTGTTCGGCGCCGGACAGCGGCGCGACCAGCGGCCGGGCGACGATCGGGTCCGGTGCGGGGTCCGGTGCGGGGTCCGGCGCGGCCTCCGCCGCCGCCGTGCCGGACGAGGCGCCCGCGGGCGGCGGGTCGTCGCGGTGGCCGGTGTTCGGGTTCACCCACACGCAGTACACGGCGGACTACGGCGACGACCGCGCCCTCGCCACGGCGCGGCGCGCCATCGCCAGCCAGCGGCTCCTGCAGAACCAGCACATCATGGGGTTCGGCGCGCTCAACCCCGAGCCGAGCCCCGGGCGGTTCGACTTCGCGTCCCTCGACGACCGGATGGACCTGATCCGCAAGACCGGCGGCGTGCCAGTCATCACGCTGTGCTGCGCGCCCGACTGGATGAAGGGCGGCCGCGCCGGGCGGACCGACTGGGGCCACATCGAGCGGGCGCCCACGCCCGACCACTTCCAGGACTTCGCCGATCTCGCCGCCAAGGTGGCCGAACGGTACCCCTACGTCACGCACTTCATCGTCTGGAACGAGCTGAAGGGCTTCTTCGACGAGGGCAGGCACCGCTGGGACTACGAGGGCTACACCGACATGTACAACCGGGTCTACAAGGCCCTCAAGGCGGTCAACCCCAAGATCCAGGTCGGCGGGCCCTACCCCGTCATGGCCGACTTCGACGCGCCGTCGGAGCTGGAGGGCCCCTGGGGCAACGTGGACCAGCGCGTGCTCGACGTCCTGCGCTACTGGGACAAGCACAAGAAGGGCGCCGACTTCGTGGTCGTCGACGGGTCCGCCGAGACCGACCAGGGCATGATCCCCGACGACTTCGGCGCCCAGGAGAAGTTCTCCGCCGTCAACCAGTGGCTGCACAAGCACATCGGCCTGCCGATCTGGTGGGCGGAGTGGTACCCGGAGCCGGACGATTCGGGCTGGCCGGACGCGAAGCGCGCCGCGGTGGCCGCCGTCTCGATGATCGAGCTCACCCGGACGAAGTCCGCCGCCGTCCTGTACTGGAACCGCCAGGAGGAGGGCGAGAAGTGCCCGCCCGGGTGCCTGTGGACCAGTCCCCGGCAACGCGGCGGCGGGCAGCCCACGACCCTCTTCAAGGCGCTCCAGGGGTTCGCCCGCTGGTTCCCGCTCGGGGTGAAGACCGTCCCCGTCCAGGTGTCGCCCGCCTCGGTCCGGGCGCTCGGCCGGGACGACATGACGGTCGTGGTCAACACCGCGTCGAGCGAGGTCGGCGCCACGGTGAACGGCAAGCGCCTCAACCTCGCCCCCTACGAGGTCCGCTGGGTCCCCCGCACCTCCTCCTGACCGCCGGCCGGAGGCGTCCCGGACGCGTGGTCTCTGATGTAAACCAGGATTCCCATGGAGTCCTGGTGGCGCATGGGCCGACAAGCTCGCCGCCGGCTTCACCAACTCCGCCTCGAAGAGCGGAGACAAGCTCAACACGCTGCACTTCCTCGCGTCGTTCGCCGCGCAGCACCAGATGATCTGGGGCAGCCTCGGCCTGGCCCCGGGCTGGAACGCCCTGGACGCGAGTGAGCACGGCCTCAACCGGCTGGGCTTCTGGGCCGGGGCCGGCGCCCAGACCCCGCTGGACGGCGGCGCCGAAGCGGTCCACCCCGCGGACATCGCCACGGCCGAGCGCCTGGGGGCGCGCGTGGCGGAGCAGGCCGCCGCCCTGGTGGCGGGGCGGTCCGCGCTGGCCACGAGGGCCTGAGAAGCCCAGGGCGACCCAAGACAGGGCCGAGCCCGGTCGGCCGCGCCAGGACGGGCTCCACGCACATATCATCGCCACGGGAACGGCATCCCCGTCGCACTCAGCCTGACCGGCGGCAACCGCGACGACGGCAGTCGGGCGCGCCCAGTCTCACAGCCGGGATCTCAGCACGTCGATCTCGCATCCCGGCGCGAACGGGTCGAAGCCGTGCTCGACCAGCCAGCGAACCACCAGCAGGCTTCGCAACGACCACCACGCGCGGATCACGTCGAGGTCGACGTCGGCGCCGTAGCCGGCGACGACGTCGCCGAGGTGCTTCTCGTGTCCGAGCGTCAGGATGGCGAGGTCGAAGAGGGCATCACCTTGGCCCGCCTCCGACCAGTCGATGATGCCCGTGATCTTCTCGCCGTCGACGAACACGTGAGCGATCTGCAGGTCGCCGTGCGTGAACACCGGAGCCCACGGCCGGAGCGCGGCCTCGGCGACCTGGCGGTTGCGGGTGACCAGGTCGGCGGGCAGGACGCCGTTCGTCACGAGCCACTCGCACTCGGCGTCGAGTTCCGCCGCCAACTCGTCCATGCTCCGGCCGGCCCGGCCGCGCCGGGGCGGCAACGGAGCGTCGTGCAACCTCCGGATGGCGGCGCCCGCCGCGGCCCAGGCCGCCGGGGGCGCGGTCGACGGCTCGCCGAGGCGGCCGAGCGCCGTCCCCGGAACCGCGGCGATCGCGAGCACGGGTGGCTTGTGCCACAGGACCTTCGGGGTCGGGACCGGCGCCAGGGCCATCGCCTCGACCTCGATGCGCGCCGGATCGGCGTCCACCTTCAGGAACACGTCGCCGACGCGCAGCGTAGCGCGCTCGGAATGGGCGACGACCACTTCGACCTCATCCATGGGCGACCCAGTATCCCGGGGATGATCGTCGATGTCGCCGGGTTTTATCGCGTGCGACGGCGCGGCTCACCGTGTCCCGCCACCAAGCGGCCTCGTGGGCGACACCGCCGCTGCCCCGCCGTCAGGGACCCACCGGCGTCATTCGTCCGGGCCCTGCCCAGCGCCCTTCCTGCGCGCGCGCGAGGCGCGCAGGTTCGCGATGTTGCCGCAGGTGCGGACGTTGTGCCAGACCGCGCTGCCGTTGCGGGAGGCGTCGTAGAAGGCTGTACGGCACCGGGGTCCGCGGCACAGCTTGAGGTGCGACCAGGCGCCGTCGTGCTGGGCGAGAAGGATCTCCGACCAGACCGCCGACGCCAGCCAGCTCGCACCCGTGCCGGCCGGGATGACGGCCACGCGGCCCCGCTCGTCGGCGACGAGGAGCGCCCGCGCGCGCGGCAGCACGGCGCCGGTCGCGTCGAACGGGCCGGTGAACCGCTCGCCGGACGGGACCACCAGCATCTCCTGCAGCGTGGTCCGCAGTTCACGCAGCGCGTCCAGGTCCTTCTCCGGCAGGAAGAGCTCTGGCGGCTCCAGCCCGTGCGCCTGCGCCCACTGGCCGGCGGCCGCACGCAGCCAGTGCCGGGCGGTGGCGAGGTCGGCCAGCAGATCCGCCCCGTGACGGGCGACGGCGTGGGTGTTGACCAGTTCCTGCACGAGAGCCAGCCCCCCCGGCGCGGTGCGGGCCTCGAACCTCTCCGTCGCCATCCATGACATAGGCAAAGTGTACTTGACTCCAGTCATGAGTACGTCCAGGATGACAGAGGCTAAAGCGATTACACCTCAGTCGCCTACGCGACTCGTCGCCGGCTGACATCGACCGCCGAACTGATCCGTCAAAGGAGTACTTTCATGGCAAAGCTGGACTATGCGGTGTACGTGGCCCCGTCGAAGGCCGCGGTCTCCGACGACCTTCCCCCGGGGGAGGCGCGGCGGATGTGGTCGCCGACCGCATCGACCCTCATCTACGGCGCGAACGACGCGGTCCTGGTAGATCCGCTCATGACCATCGACGAGTCGCGTGCCTTGGCCGACTGGGTGGCGGCCACCGGCAAGAACGTGACCACCGTCTTCGTCACCCACGCCCACGGCGACCACTTCTTCGGCGCCCCGGCGGTGCTCGAACGCTTCCCGGACGCCGCACTCGTGGCCACGCCCGGCGTCGCCGCGCACATGGGCGCTCAATGGGGTCCGCGCTGGTTCGACGGATTCTGGGCCCCGCGCTTCCCCGGCCAGATCTCGGACCGGCACGTGGTGGCGCAACCGCTGGCCGCCGACGGACTGATCGAGCTGGAAGGAGAGCGCCTTCACGCGATCGAGCTGGGCCACACCGACTCCGACGGCACCAGCGCCCTGCACGTCCCGTCCATCGGGCTGGTCGTCGCGGGTGACGCCGTGTACGGAGACGTCCACCTCTATCTCGCCGAGTCGAAGGGCAACGGCCGGAAGGAGTGGCTTGGCGCCCTGGACACCATCGAGAGCCTCCGGCCCCGCGCCGTCGTCTCCGGCCACAAGCGTGACGGCGACCCCGACAGCCCGGAGGACATCGGCAGGACCCGCCGCTACATCGAGGACTTCACGGCCGCGGCCGAGAAGGCCGAGAGCCACACCGACCTGTACGACGCGATTGTCGCCCGCTACCCCGACCGGCTCAACCGCGGCGTCCTGTGGAACTCCGCCAAAGCGGTCATGTCCTGAACCGTCCCCGCCCTTGGCGCGCGGAGAGGTGGCCGGCCGTCGTCCAGAAGGGGGCGTCGGGGGTCGTCGCGCGGGATGGTCGTCCGGGTTCTCCTCGGGACCGCCGCCCTCTCCAGCGGGCCGGGCGCCGCGACCGGCCCGCCGCCCGGTCGTACGGCACGAGCCGGGTGGCGGGTGCGGCGCGGTCAGCCTGCGGGTGGTCCGTCCGCCAGCACCGCGCGGAGCGTCTCGGCGAACTCCTTGGGCTGCGCGAGGAAGCCGCCGTGGTCGCCGGGGAACTCGACCGGGGTGACACCGAGCAGGCCGGCCAGCGCCACCGAGGTCGGATGCGTGACCAGGCCGCCCGAGGTTTCGCCGATCCCGACGACGACCCGGCCCGCCCCGGCCGTCACCGCGGCGACGTCCGGCCGGTAGCGGGTGGTGCCGCGGATCTCGTGGGCGAAGAAGCGGGCGCCGTTGGCGATGTCCTGCTCGGAGAACTCGCCCGGCGGCTGGGCCGGGGCGCCGCCCTGGCCGTCGTCGAAGCCCGACGTGACCATGAACTTCCCCCAGGCCGCCGGCTGCCCCTCCCGGTAGAAGGTCGCGACGATGTCGTCGACCGCGGCATGCCTGTCGGCGGCGTCCGGCAGCAGGTCGAGCAGGGGAGGCTCGTGCGCGACGAGCGTGCGCACCCGCCCGGGATGCCGCGCGGCGAGCGCGAGACACGTCACCGCGCCGCCGCTGCTGCCGAAGACGTCCGCGGACGTCGCGCCGAGTGCGTCGAGGAGGACCGCCATGTCGTCGGCCCGCAGGTCGGGCGTGGAGTCCTGCTCCGGGTCGTCGAGGACGCTGCCCGAGATGCCCCGAGGGTCGTGGGTGACGACGGTGTGGTCGTCCGCGAGGGCGTCGGCCAGGGGTGCGAAGGCGGCGGCGTCCATGGGCGCCCCCATGACCAGCAGCAGGGGCCCGGAACCCCGGACCTCGTAGCGCAGGCGCCCGCCCGCGACGTCGACGGTGTGGGTGATCATGATCGGTGGGTCCTTCCGTGAATCGTCGTCTGTGACAGGGTGACGCGGATAGGACTCCCGCCGGCCCGCGAAATCGTCGCGGATTCGAAAAAATCTTCGGCGCCGCCGTCCCAGCCCCGGGCCGATCGTCGTCCCCGCCCCTGGCCCAGGCCCGCGCCCGCCGTGCGTCCCGCCCGGCCCATCTCGACGGACGCCTCGCCTGACGACGCGCATCGACGTCCGGCGCGGGTGAGATCGGCCTGTCCGGGGGTAACCCCTTTCTGCCATCCTCGCCAGGCATAATTCGCGAAATTGCCGGTCAATCTCGGAGGTCGCCCTCCGAACGGCCCGGCATTCGCCAGGGAACGACCCTAGAACGGTCCAAGACGTCGGTTAGCATTTCTCATCATGAGCGACATGCCTTCTGTCGACGCCATTGTTTCCACCCGTGGTGACCGCGCCGAATTGCTCACGGAAGCCGTCGACTCCATCGTCCGGCAGGACTATCCGGGCCCCGTCACCGTGATGGTCGTCTACGACCGGGCGGAGCCCGACGCGGCCCTCGCCGAGCGCGCCCGGGACGCCTCGCCCCATCCCCGCGAGGTCCGGGTGATGCGCGGCGACCGCGGTCCGGGGTCGTCGGCCAGTCGCAACGCCGGCATCCTCGCCACCTCCTCCGAACTGGTCGGGTTCTGCGACGACGACGACGTATGGCTGCCGGGGAAGCTGTCCAGCCAGGTCGCGGCGCTGACCGGCAACCCGCGGGCGCTGTTCGCCTCCTGCGGCGCCGAGACCGACTACGGCGACCGGACCAGCACCTGCCTGTGGCACAAGCCGCAGATCGCGCACGCCGACCTGCTCGAGTCCCGGGTGAAGCAGGCCTGCACCGACTCCTTCCTCGTAAGGCGGGAGGGGTTGCTCGGCCCGATCGGCCTGTTCTCCGAGGACATCCCCGGCGGCTTCGCCGAAGACTACGACATGCTGCTGCGGGCCGCCCGGCACGCGCCGATCGTGTACGTGCCCGAGGTCGGCGTGCGCGTCCGCGTCCACGGCAGGCGGTCCCACTTCAATGGGCGCTGGGCCACGATCGCCACGGCCAACGAGTGGCTGCTCGCCACCTACCCCGAGTTCTTCACCGAGCGCAGGGGCTTCGCCCGGCTCGCCGGCCAGATCGGCCTGGCCTGGAGCATGTACGGCGAACGGCGCAACGCCCTCCGGTGGGCCCGCCGGTCGTTCCTGGCGAGCCCGCTGGAGGTCCGGTCGTACGTCGTCACGGCGCTCGCGCTGGGGGCCGTCTCGCGCTCGTGGGTGCAGCGTCACCTCGACGCCGCGGGCGCCACCTCCTGAGGGGCGGCCCCGGGGGTCACAGCGGGACGTGGTCCCCGAGGTGGGCGAGGCCCTCCAGCAGCGGGGGGACGGCCGCGATGTGGCCGACGGCCCGCACCGGCCGGAGCCGCCGCAGGAGGACGCGCAGCCGGGTCTCCGCCGGGGCCGCGCGCAGCCGGAACGGGCCATAGTTGCCGATGCACGCCCGCCGGTAGGCGTAGGGCGCCTCCTGGGGGTGGGAGTCGACGGTCACGCAGCCGTAGCGGTATCCGGCCGCCCGCACGGCCTCCAGCACCCGGGCGTCCGCGAAGCCGTAGGGATAGCAGATGCCGTCGGCGGGCTGGCCCGTGATGTCCCGCAGGATGTCCCGGCTGTGGGCCAGCTCGTGCTTCAGCGCCTCGTCCGGCAGCGTGGTGAGCGCCGTGTGGGTCAGCCCGTGGGAGCCGATCTCCATGCCCTCGTCGGACACCGTGCGCAGCTCGTCGGCCGTCATCAGCCGCTTGCGCGGACCGGGCTGGTCCCACGCGTTGTGGTCGCCCAGCAGCCCCGGCACGATGTACAGGCTCGCGGTGAACCCGTACCGGCGCAGGACGGGCAGCGCGTGGTCCAGGAAGTCGGCGTACCCGTCGTCGAACGTCAGCGCGACCAGGTCGCCGGTGCTGCCGGCCGCCAGCAGTTCGCGTGTCGAGACCCCGCGCTTGCCCCGCTTGTAGAGCCACCTGATCTGGGCCTCGAAGGTGTCGGGATCGACGGTTATGGAATAGGGGTCGAATGTGTAGTGGTCGATCGAGTGATACATCCAGATCGCAGACACTCGACGAGTCTACGTGAGCGTTCGTTCCGCTCACAGGCGCTCGTTATGTCATCGTGATCCGACGGTCGCCTCCGTGTACTCCCATCAGCCACATTCGCCTCGGTAACTCTGCTTATCCCGAAATTTCTGGGTAAGGAGTTACCGCCCCCCGGCGCGGAGCGGAAAGTCGACTTACCGGACGGCGTCAGGACCCGCCGCGCAGGCTGCCGTACCGGCGCATGAGCCGGTCGGCCAGGCCGTGCAGGCGCGGGCTGTCGAGCACGAGCTGCCGGGCCCGGCGGACCGGGGTGTTCCTGGCCCAGTACAGCGCGGCCCCGGCCGAGCGGCGGCGGGCGCAGCCCTCCGCCACCATGTGGCCGCCGGTCCGCAGCGTCTGCTTGTAGTCGTCGCCCTTGCTGGTGCTCCAGTCCATCTGGAGGATGCCGTCCTCGGCCGCGGCCTTGGCCATCAGCAGGTGCTGGAGCAGCCCGGGGGAGTACTTCGAGTAGTCGGCGTCGTAGGCGGGGAACCAGCCGGCGAGCAGCGTGTCCGAGCGCAGGCCGATGTGCCCCGCGATCGGCTTGTCGCCCGCGTAGAGCATGGTGAGCGCGCCGGAGCAGCCGGGCGCGCGGGCCGTGTGCAGCCGCTCCACCAGCTCGACCACCCAGGGCTGGGCGAAGCGGTCGGGCCGCCCGATCCTGCGGTACTGCGCCGACTTCCACTCGATGACGCGGCGCAGGTCGTCGGCGTTCTCGGAGTGCAGCTCGACGCGCAGGTCGCCGTTCTCCCGGCCGAGCTTGCGCAGCCGGGTCATCGCCGTCTTGATCGTGCGGGGGCCGTTGGCCTTCACCTGCTCCAGGTACGCGTCGTACCCCGCCGACACGTCGATGAGCACCGACTCGGCCTCCAGCGTCGCGTACGGCGCGAACCACGGCTGGCCGCCGACGAGGAACTCGAACTCCCAGACGTCGAGCCCGGCGCCCTTGAGCAGCGTGCGGGCGTCGAACGTCACGCCCGGCGCATGGACGACGCCCTGCGCGAACGACACCCACCCGGCGATCGGCCGGCCCACGCCCATCGGGTGCCGCTCGAACGGGAAGAAGCCCACCGTCCGGCCGCCCTCGCTCAGGACCGCGACGAACGCGTCCCGCCGCACCTCGCCGGCGGCCACCGTGAACTCCGGGGCGAGGAACGGGCTGGCCAGGTGCGGCTGGGCCTCCTGCATCGCCCGCCACCCGGCGATCTCCGCGGGGCCGAGCTCGCCGGGACGGATGACGGTGATCTGCATGGGATCCTTCACAAGACAGCGCTGGGGAAGGCACCCATCCTAGGGTCAAGCCGGCCCCCGTATCGGGCAATGGGCGGGGGATCATCTGTGGGACGCTAGTGACGTGACCGTCATCGCCGATCTCGACATCGCGAGGCTGGACTTCTGGGAGCGGCCCGCCGCCGAGCGGGCCGAGGCCTTCGCGTGGCTCCGGCGGCAGGAGCGTCCCGTCTTCTTCTCCCAGCCCAAGGTTCCCCTGGCACGTTCCGGCCGGGGCTTCTACGCGGCCGTCAGGCACACCGACGTCGTCGAGGCGAGCCGCAACGCGGCCGTCTTCGCCAACAGCCCGGCCGTCACCAATCCCGAGCCGCCCAAATGGGTCAAGCACATCTACGGCGACTCGCTGGAGAACATGGACGCGCCCGAGCACACCCGGCTGCGCCGGATCGTCTCCCGCGCGTTCGCCCCCCGCATGATGCAGCGGCTGGAGGGCCTGATGCAGCGGCGGGCCGAGACGGCCGTGGCCGAGCTGGCCAAGGCGGGTCCCGGCGACTTCGTCGAGCTGGTCGCCCAGACCTTCACCACCCACGTCGTGTGCGACCTGCTGGGCATCCCCGAGGAGCACCGGGAGAAGGTGCTGGGCTGGGTCAGGGACACGGTGGAGTACCAGGCCGTCCGCAGCGACCCGAAGGGCATGCTCCGTCACGCCGTCCGCAACACGCGCGCGACGTTCGGGCTGCGCAACCTCGTCATCGGCCTCGGCAAGGAGCGCCGCAGGGAGCCGGGCGACGACGTGATCTCCGCGCTGGCCAACGCCGACGTGAACGGCGAGCGCCTGACCGGCACGGAGCTGGGCGCGTTCTTCCTGCTGCTGGTCGTCGCCGGCATCGACACGCCCGGCCACACGCTGTCCCACGCGGTGACGCTGCTCAGCGAGCACCCCGAGCAGCGCGAGCTGCTGCTGTCCGACTACGACGCCCACATCTCCGGCGCGGTCGACGAGATCGTCCGGTACGCGTCGCCGATCACCCAGCTCCAGCGGACCGTCGTCGCCGAGCACGAGCTGCGCGGCCAGCCGCTCGTCCCCGGAGACAAGGTCGTGATGTTCTACAACTCGGCCAACCGCGACGAGCAGGTGTTCACCGACCCGGACGTCTTCGACATCACCCGCGGGCCCAACCCGCACGTGAGCTTCGGCGGCCCGGGGGCCCACTACTGCCTCGGCGCCCACCTCGCCAAGCGCGAGCTGACCGTGCTGCTGCGCGAGCTGTACACGCGGCTGCCCGGCCTGCGGCTCGCGGCGCCGCCGGTGCCCATGGTGTCGACGTTCAACAACGCGGTCCGGCGGCTGCCCGTCACTTTCTGACCAGCCTGGCGTACCCCTTCAGCACGCGGTCGGCCTGGTCACGCAGGAACGGCGTGGCCAGGACCGTGTTGCGCAGCGCACGCGGGGGCACCCGCAGCAGCCAGTGCGCGGCCGCGCCTGGCGTCGCCCGGGCCACCCGGCCCTCGGCCACCTCCAGGTCGCGGGTCTTCAGGCTCTCCTTGTAGTCCTTCTCGCCGCGGCCCATGTCGATGTGGCGCAGGCCCATGGCGGCGAAGTCCTCCGCCATCCCGAGGTGCTGCAGCAGGCCGGGGGAGTACTTGCCGAAGCGGACGTCGTACGCCGGGAACCACGTGCACAGCTGGCTGCCGGTCCGCAGGCCGAAGTGCCCGGCGACCACCTCGTCGCCGGCGTACAGCAGCGACAGGCTGCCCGCGAAGCGGTCGGTGCGCAGGGCGTGCAGCCGCTCGACGAGCTCGACGATCCACGGGTGGGCGAAGCGGTCGGTGCGGCCGGTGCGCCGGTACTGCGCGGACTTCCACTTCAGCAGCTCGTGCAGCGCCGCCGTGTCGCCGGACTCCGCCACGTGGCGCACCTCGCCGACCTCGCGGCCCAGCCGGTTGCGCTTGTACCGGGTCATCCGGTGCGTGGTGGGGGAGCGGCGGCGCAGCCCCGCCAGGTACGCCTCGTAGCCCTCGTCGAGGTCGATGACCGGGGAGGGGTGCCGGCTGCCGTGGTAGGGGGCGAACACGGGCTGTCCGACGTGCAGGTGGTCGAACTCCCACGCCGACAGGCCGGCGGCCCGCAGGAGCCCCCGGGCGTCCAGCTCCAGCCCCGCCGCGTACACCATGCCCTGCAGGTCGGTGAGGCCGGCGGCGACGGGCTTGCCGATGCCGAGCGGGTGCCGCTCGAAGGGGAAGAACCCGCCGATGCCCGAGCCGTCCTCGACGACGGCCACCCGCACGTACGGCCGCAGCTCGCCGACCGTGCGGACGAACTCGGGGCACAGGAACGGGTTGTCCTGCTCGGGGTCGGCGTCCTGGAACTTGCGCCACCGCGCGAGCTCCGGCTCGCCGAGCTCCCGGGGATGGATCACCGTGATTCGCACCCGCCTAGTCTCTCGCCTCCGGCGACCGCCCGGTGCGTGAACGGGCGTCCGCGCCCCCGTCCCGGACGGACGCCGGGCCGGGCGGAGTCACGCCGGCCAGCGATGGCGCGAAAACGGTCCAAACGCGCACGAGGGACGTCCTGCCCCGATAAGGTGGCCCGCTGTGGGAGGACGCAGGGGACGCCATGCGCGCGGACGCCGATCCCCCCGCTGGCCCGTCGCCGTGGCCCTGCTGGCGCTCGCCGTGGTCTGCGCCGGCGCGATCCTCGGAGTCGCCGCGCTGCGCAGGGACGCCCGGCAGGAGAGCCCGTCCGCGGCCGCGGCCGCGCGCGTCACGCCGCTGACCGTCTCCCGCACCGCCGAGCCCGTCCAGTGGCCGCGCTGGGGGCTGACGCACACCCAGTACACCCCGGGGGACGACGAGCGCGTCGCCGGGCCGGCCGTGCGGGCGCTCGCGGCGCAGCCGCTCGTGCAGAACCAGCACGTCATGGGCTTCGGCGCGGACAACCCCGAGCCCCGTCCCGGGGTCTTCGACTTCGCCTCGCTCGACGCCCGGGTGAAGCTGATGGCCGACACCGGAGGGGCGCCCGTCCTCACGCTGTGCTGCGCGCCGGACTGGATGAAGGGCGGCCGGCCGGGCAAGACCGACTGGAGCCTCATCGAGACCGCGCCCCGCCAGGAGCACTTCGACGACTTCGCCAGGCTCGCCGCGGCCGTCGCCCGCCGGTACCCGCACGTGCGCCGGTTCATCGTCTGGAACGAGTTCAAGGGCATGTGGGACGACCGGCACGGGGAGTGGAACGCGGTCGCCTACACCGAGCTCTACAACCGCGTGTACGACGCGCTCAAGGCCGTCGACCCGGGCATCCAGGTGGGCGGGCCGTACATCCCCGTCGACACCTACGTGTCGGGCTCGCCCAGCCCGTCTGAGGTGAGCGGCCCGTGGGGCTCGGTCGACGGCCGGGTGGTCGAGGCCGTGGACTACTGGCTGCGGCACAAGAAGGGCGCCGACTTCGTCGTCGTCGACGGCGCCGCGGCCTCGCACGACGGCTCGCTGAAGCCCGACGAGTTCGGCGCGCTCGGCAAGTTCGGCGCGGTGACGCGCTGGCTGCGGCAGCGCTCGGGCCTGCCGGTCTGGTGGGCCGAGTTCTACCCGCTGCCCTGCTCGTCGATCGACCCCGGCGGCTCCTGCCCGGCCCTGCAGTGGACCGGGGAGCGCCGCGTGGCGGTCACCGCGGCCGCGCTGATGGAGCTGGCCGCCGGCGGCGCCGAGACCGCGCTGTACTGGGACACCTACGCGCCCAGGGACAAGCGGGAGGGCTGCCCGCTGTGCCTGGTCTCCAGCGACGACGGCGCCCCCACCGCCACGCTGCGCCTGCTGCAGGACTTCGCCCACTGGTTCCCCGCGGGCACCCCGCTCGTGCCGGTGACGGTCTCCTCGCCGGTGGTGCGGGCGCTGGCCCAGGAGCACCGCATCGTCGCGGTGAACACGACCGGCGACGTCCAGGCGGTCAGCGTGGACGGCGGCGGCGTCACCCTCCAGCCGTACGAGGTCCGCTGGATGGATCCGGCCGGAGGGCGGTGAGAGGCTCCCGCCTCCCGCGTTCACTCCAGCGGCAGCCGGGGCGCCAGCCAGGGGAAGACCACGTACCACAGCGCCGCGGCCACGGCTGCGGCCAGCAGCAGGGCGATGAGCAGCCGGAACGGAGTGCTCCCGGGCAGCCGGCGCCAGACGTACCTGTACACGTTCACGTCTCCTGACGGATCAGTCGTGGCGTTCCTCTCGGCGGACGAGCTCGCTCTGGACGACCAGGCGCTGCCCGGCGGAGAACTTGGGGTGGCAGGTGGTCATGGTCATCAGCGCCAGCGTGGGTCGCTGCGCGGGACGGCCGGGGACGGGGTCGGTGACGTCCAGGTCGTCCGGCCGGACGATCTCCGTGCGCACGACCTGATAGGTGTAGCGGGCGTCGGAGGCCTCCACGACGATGGCGTCGCCGCGCCGCAATTCATCGATACGGTTAAAAGGCGCACCATACGTTGTCCGATGCCCTGAAATAACAAAATTTCCTATTTGGCCGGGCAGCGCCGTCCCCGGATAGTGGCCGGGGCCCTTGCGCAACTCGGCAGATCCGACGCCTTCGACTATCGCGTACCGGTAACTGGCCCCCAGCCGCGGGATCCGCAGCAGGGCGAGGGCGTGCCCGAGCCGGATCCGCCCGGGGCCGTCGGTGTGCCTCCAGCCGAGCTCGCGGGTGAGCCCGCGCTGCAGGACCCGCTGGGTCCGTTCCGTGTAGGAGCCGGTGCCCCAGAGCAGGTACGCGTAGAAGAGCAGGACCACCAGGCCGGCGGCCACGCCGATCTCGCCGATGGCCCGCAGAGCGGTCCTCATGGCGTCAGCGGTTCGTCGAGCACAGGGTGAGTATCGGGGCCGTGCCGCACCGGGACCGCGGTCCGCGCGGGGGGTTGGCGAAGTCTTTGGCGCAAGGTGCGGTTCCGAGACGTGAGGCCGCCTGCGCGACGACTCGAAACGCGAAAGCCCCGGCACGGCGCCGTCATCGGAGCGCCGCGAACCCCCGGCGGCGAGGAACGGGCGCGGCCCGGACTCCGTGCCCGGGCCGACCGTCAATGGTTCGAGAACGCTCGCCGATCCTTCGGTAAGCATCGTGTGGCGGGATTGAGCGGCTCCTTCCGAGGCGCATATAACAGGTGAGCAGTGAACATATCGCTCATCATTATGAGCGAAAGGATTTTTTCGGGAGTACAAGTGGCAAGCAGAAGTACCATACCCATTCTTCTGGCCGCGACGGTCGCGGGCGGCCTGGCTTTCGGGTGCACGGGGGTCGCGGCCGCGCAGGCCGCGCTGTCGCCGCCCCATGCCGTCGACGGCTGGCGGACCGGTGTCTATCCGCCGTCCCCCGCCGCGCAGGCGGACGTCTTCGTGGAACCGCGCGATACGCACACCAACACCTGGTCCCAGTCGGTGCCGAACTCCTATGCGTGGAACAACACGAAGAACAACGACGGTCAGGTGCTGCCCGTCGTCGCGCCCGGTGCGGTGGGCGGGGCCGCCCCCGAAGAGGCCGGGCACGAGGCGGCCCCGAAGGCGGAGGAGAAGCCCGCCACCGAGACCTCCACCGAGACCTCCACCGAGAACAAGTCGGAGCCGGAGGAGGAGTCGGAAGAGGCGGGGGAGCCGGCCGAGTCGCAGGACGTCGCGCAGCAGCCGGGCGGCGCCGGGCAACTGCCCTTCACGGGCGCCCCCGTGAAGGTCGCCGTCGTGGGCGCGGGCCTGCTGTCCGTCGCCCTCGCCTGCATCCTGCTCTCCGTGCGGCGTCGCAGGTCCGGTGCAGAGTAGGAGGAAGCGCCGGCTCGTCCTCATCGGTGTGCCGTCACTGGCCCTCGGTCTCGTGTTGACCGGGGGCTGGTCGCTGCGTCTGGGGCTGGGCGCACGCGAACAGCTGGAGGCGACCAGGGACGCCCTGCTCCGGCTGCGCGATCCCGGGTCGGCGGCGGCGGCGCTCGCGGACGCCCGGTGGCACGCGGCCGAGGCCCGGCGGCTCACCGGGGGTCCCGTCTGGTGGCTGCTCACCCATGCCCCCCTGGTGGGGGACGCCGCGGAGACGACCCGGGGGCTGGCCGTGGCCGCCGACGATCTCACCGGCGCGCTATCCCGAGTCCAGCAGGCCGGCGCCCCGTTCCTCTCGGCCGGCTCCTTGTCCGCGGGAGACCTGCGCCGGACGCTGACCGCTCTCGGCGCCCTGGCGCCGGTCCTCGACGGGGCCGCCACGCGCCTCGACGCGGTGCGTTCCGATCTGGCCCGCACACCGGCCAGGACCGGCGTGCCGACCCTCGACCGCGCGCGTGCCACCGTGTTGAACGAGGTCGACCGGCTCCGGGGGTGGGCCGGAGCGGGGGCCGACGCCGCGGCGCTCCTGCCGCCCATGCTGGGCCGCGACGGTCCCCGCAGATATTTTCTGGCGTTCGAGACCAATGCCGAGTCGAGGGGGACCGGGGGCCTCGTCGGCGCGTTCGGCATCCTGAAGGCCGACGGCGGCAGGGTTTCCGTGACGCGGCTGTCGGCCAACACCGGCATGGCGGCGAGCGCGAAGCCCGTCGTCGACCACGGCCAGGGGTTCGCCTCGCGGTACGGGCGGGGCGCGACCACCACGCTGTCGGTGTCCAACCTGTCCCCGCACTTTCCCTACGCGGCGACCACCTGGACCGGCTTGTGGCGCCGCCAGACCGGCCAGGAGCTCGACGGGGCCATCGCGACCGACCCGGTCGGCCTGTCCTACATCCTGGGCGCAATTGGGCCGGTGAAACTTCCCGGAGGCGAAACGGTGACGGCCGGCAACGTCGTCGACCTCACCGAACGGGTTGCCTACGCCCGCTACCCCGATCCTGTCGAGCGCAAGAAATACCTGATCAGAATCGCCGCAGCGGTCAGCGAGGCGCTGACCGGATCGGTGCGTGAGCCCGCGCGGCTGCTGCCCGCCTTCTCGCGCATGGTGAGTGAGCACCGGCTCCGGGTCTGGAGCCGGGTCGAGGACGAGCAGCGCCGTCTGGCGGCCACCCCCCTCGGCGGGGTGCTGCCCGAGCAGCGCGGGCCGTACGCCGGGCTCGTGGTCAACAACTCGGCCGGCACCAAGCTCGACTACTACCTGGACCGATCGCTCACCTACGAGCTCGGCCCCTGCCGCCCCGACGGGCAGCGCACCTCCCGGGTGCGGATCCGGCTGACCAACGACGCGCCGCGCGGGCCGCTGCCGACGTACGTCACCGACCGGCTCGACGACCCGGAGCACCCGCACGCCGCCGGGTCCAACCTCCTCTGGGTGTCGGTGTACGGCTCGGTCGGCGCGAAGGCGAGCGCGGTGCGCCTCGACGGCAGGCCCGTGGGGTTCTACGCCGAGTATGAGCGGTCCCACCCGGTCTTCTCGGTCATGCTGGAGTTCGCTCCGCGGCAGTCCCGGACGCTCGAGCTGGACCTGCTCGAGCCCTTCACCGCGGCCCCGCCGGTGATCCCGGTGCAGCCGCTCGTCCGCCCGCAGCACACCGTGATCGAGCGCGACGACCGAGGCTGCCCAGGGTCGTGACGCCGGCCGCCCCGGCTCCGGGAAGCGTAAAGCGCGGCGTGCCGCGGGATGCCGCTCCCCGGCGAGAGCCCTAGCGTCGCGCTCATGGAGCGTACGTGTGACGGCGACGCCTGCCCCGGACGTGGGCCCGGCTTCCGCATCCTGTTCGTGTGCACGGGGAACATCTGCCGCTCGCCACTGGCCGAACGGCTGACGCTGTCGGCTCTCGGGCCGGACGGCCCCGTCGTGGCGGCCAGTGCCGGGACCCGTGCCGTGCCGGGACGGCCGATGGACGAGGGGGCCAGGCGCGAGCTGATCTTGCTGGGTGGCGATCCCGAGGGGTTCGTCTCGCGCCCGCTGACCGCCGAGGCGGTGGCCGCCGCCGACCTCGTGCTGGCCGCCTCGTCCGAGCACCGCCGCGAGGCGGTGGCGCTGCACCCCCTCGCGGCGGCGCGCGCCTTCACCATCGCCGAGTTCGGCGCGTTGGCGCGGGCCGTGCCGGCGGGCGACGTGCTGTGTCACGGCGATCCCGCGCGGCGCGCGCAGGTCCTGGTGGAGCAGGTGAGGGCGCTGCGCGGACTGGTCCGGCCGGAGCAGCCCGACATCGCCGATCCCTACCGGGGCTCCCGCAGGGCCTACCGGTCCGCGGCGCGCCGGATCGCTGAGTCGCTCGCCGTCCCGCTCACACTGATGGGACGGGGATCGAATCCCTGACCTCGGCCTGCTCCGCCGAGGCGTAGCCGTAGCCGTAGCCGTAGTAGTCGCCCTGCCTGGCCGGCGCGAAGTTCAGGACGGTGCCGACGAGGCGGGCGTTGATCGACGACAGCAGCTCCTCGGCGCGCGCCACCTGCTCGCGCCGCGTCCTGCCGTGCCGTACGACGAGCAGCGCGCCGTCGCAGATCGCCCCGAGGGCCGCGGCGTCGGTGACGGGCAGCAGCGGCGGCGCGTCGATGATCACCATGTCGTAGGCCTCGGCGAGCCGGGCCAGCACGGCGCGCATCCCCTGTGAGCCGAGCAGCTCGCTGGGGTTCGGCGGGATGCGGCCGCTCGGGAGCACCGACAGGCCGGAAGGGCCCCACGTCTGGATGACCTCGGGCAGGGACGCCTGGTCGATGAGGACGTCCGTGAGGCCGGTCCCGCCCTCGATGCCGAGGTAGCGGGGGAGGCAGGGGCGGCGCAGGTCGCCGTCGACCAGGATCACGCGCCATCCCGCCTGCGCCATCGTGATGGCCAGGTTGGCGGAGGTCGATGACTTGCCCTCATCGGGAAGACAGCTGGTCACGACGAGCGACTTCGGCTGCCTGTCCACGCCGATGAACTGCAGGTTGGTCCGCAGCGAACGGAAGGACTCCGACCGGGACGAACGGCCGTTGCCGTGGACGATCAGCGGGTGCTTGCGGGCGTCCCGCTCGTACCCGATCACCCCGAGGAGCGAGCTCTTCGTGATCCGCTGCAGCACCTCCGCCGTCTTGATGGTGGTGTCCAGGCGATCGCGCAGCGCGAGCGCGCCGACGGCCGTGAGCAGCGCGATCAGGACGCCGAGGGCCAGGTTGAGCAGCGGCCGGGGCGCGACGGGCGCCTGGGGGACCTCGGCGTCGTCGACGATCGTGATCCGGACGGTGGGGCGGCTCTTCGGCGTCGGCCGCTCGATCTGGTCGATCAGCCTGGCGAACGCGGCCCCGAGCCCGTTGGCCCGGGCCGCCGCGCGGGCCGGGTGCGTGTCCCGCACCGTGACGCGCAGGATCGCGGTGTTGGGAATCACGTCCGCTGTGAGCGAGCCCTGCAGGCTCTGGACGTCCCGCTCACTCACGACCTGGCCGACCACGCGGCGGCTCGTGAGCAGGGTGGCGTACGACTGCACCCGCTGCTGGGACAGCACTCCGGCCTGGATGGCGGTGGAGACGCTGCCCTCCCTGTCGTCCGCCGAGACGAGCATCGAGATCGCCGCGACATAAGTGGGCGGGGTGTTCGCCGTCACGACGACGGCGCCTCCCAGCCCGGCGAGCAGCGCGAGCAGCAGGAGCAGCCAGTTCGCGCGCATGAGGCGCGCGTAGTAGAGGAGTTCCATCAACGGTCACCGCCTAACAGGAAGAGAGCTCTGCGGGCGGGCAGGTGCCCCGTAGACCCGCACGCGTTGCGACAGGACGACCCCGGCGCCGCCGGCGGCCATGGCGCCGAGCACTGCGCCGAGCGTGGAGATCCAGCCCAGCGTCGTCACAAGGTCGAGCACGCCGGCCGCGGCTGCGACGGCGGCGAGTGTGACAGCCGTGAGCCTCACCCCGAGACCCAGCCGCCGGAGGCGGTGCGAGAGGTGGTCCGATCCGCCCAGCAGCAGCGGCCGTCCCGCCCGCAGCCGCGACAGCAGCACGACCCCCGTGTCGACGGTCGCGACGAACGTCGGCAGCAGCAGGCCCGCGATCGCCGTGCCCGTCCGGGCGCCGGTGACCAGCGCCGCCGCCGAGGAGGCGAGCAGAAAGCCGATGAACAGCGAGCCCGCGTCCCCCATGAAGATCCTCGCCGGGGCCCAGTTGTACGGCAGGAAGCCCAGGGCGGAGGCGGCAAGGGCCGCCAGGACCAGCCCGATCACGGGTTGCGCGGTCGCGAAGGCCGCGGCCGCCAGGAGCGCCGCGCTCACCGCGGTGAGAGTCCCGAGGGCGCCGTCCATGTTGTCGAGCAGATTGAAGGAGTTGGTGACCACGGCGATCCATACCAGGGTGGCCACGAGGTCCAGCCAGGTGCCGGTGATCGGCGCCACGACCCCGCTCACCACGACGACGCCGGCCGCCAGCGCCTCAACGGCCAGCCGGGTGAGCGGGGGGAGCGGGATGAGATCGTCGATCAGGCCGAGCAGGGCCATGGCCAGGGCACCGACGAGGATGCCGGCGACCGGCCGCACGGCCGGCCCGGCGAGTGTGATCGGCGGGACGAGGGTGCCCAGCACGATGGCGACCCCGCCAAGATAGGGAGTGGGCCGCCGGTGCGACTTGTGCCCCCCGGGCCGGTCGACGATTCCCCAGCGCAGCGCTACCCGTCGCAGCACGTGCGTGGCCGCCGCGGTCAGCAGAAAGCCGCAGACCGCGGCGGCCGGGACAGTGGAGCTGTTCACCGCCGGGGAGCCGCCAGCTCCGCGCGGGCCTCGGCGATGGTCTCCGTCAGGATGTCCTCAAGCGTCCGGCGGGGTGACCAACCGGTCAGCTCGCGTAGCTTGGTGGTGTCGGGCACGCGGCGCACCATGTCCTCGAAACCCTCTCCGTACGCCTCGCCGTACGGGACCAGTTCGACGCCCGATGTGCTGTCCGTCATCTCGACGATGAGCTTGGCGAGCTCCAGGATGCTCACCTCGTGATTCGCTCCGATGTTGAACGTCTGGCCCACGGCGCCCTCGTGGTCCAGCAGGCGCACCAGCCCGTCGGCCACGTCCTCGACGTGGGCGAAGCATCGGGTCTGGGTGCCGTCGCCGTACACGGTGAGGGGCAGCCCGGTGACCGCCTGACGGACGAGGGCGGGAACGACCATGCCGTACGCGGGGCTCTGCCGGGGGCCGACGGTGTTGAACAGCCGCACGACGATCGTCGGCAGGCCGCGTTCCTTGTGGTAGGTGTTGGCCAGGATCTCGTCGACGGCCTTTGCTGTGCTGTAGGACCATTTGGCCAGCGCGGGGCTGCCCAGGATGCGATCGGCGGACTCCGTGAGCGCGTCGCCGGCGTTCTTGCCGTAGATCTCGCTCGTGCTCGTCACGAGGATCTTGCGCCGGTAGCGGTGGGCCGCCTCGATGACGGTCTCCGTGCCGCGGATGTTGGTGACGAAGGAGCGCAGCGGCTCCTTGAGGATCAGCTTGACCCCGACGGCCGCCGCGAGGTGGACGACCACGTCGCACTGGCGCACGAGTTCGTCGACCATGAGGGTGTCCAGCACCGATCCCTGCACGAAGCGCAGGTTCGGGTGCGGGGTGAGGTTGGCGAGCCGGCCTGTCGACAGGTCGTCGAGCACGACGACCGAGTCGCCGCGGGCGAGCAACGCGTCGGTCAGATGGGAGCCGACGAAGCCGCTTCCGCCGGTGATCAGATATGTGCGCCTTGGTGAGTGGGTCACCGAAACCTCCAGTGGCATGTGCATTGGAACGTGAGAGACGGCATGCGAAAGGAATGGAGTGCGATCACAGACGTGTTCCGGCGGCCTTTTCGAACCACTCCACGGTCTGGCGGAGCCCCTCGCTCATCGGCACGGGCCGCACGCCGGGGAACAGTTCGAGAAGCAGCCGGGAAGACGCCTGCGACACGCGGATGTCGCCCGTGCGCGGGGGCAGGAACGTCGCCTCCACAGGACGGCCGAGCACCGCTGAGAGGGCGTCCTTCAGGGACAGCAGCGAGGTCCGCGTCCCGTACGCGAGGTTCACCGGCGTGCCGCTCGCCACCCCGCGGACCACCGCCTCGGTGAGCACCTGCGCGACCGTTCCGACGTAGGTGAAGTCCCGCGCCTGGGTGCCGTCGCCGTGGATCGGCAGCGGCTCGCCGGCGAGGGCGGCGGACACGAACGCCGGGATGACCGCCGCGTACGCGTGGCCGGCCGACTGCATGGGACCGTACACGTTGAAGAAGCGGAAAGGGAGCACCCGCAGGCCGAAGCTCTCCGCGTACGCCATGGCGTACGCCTCGGTGGCGAGCTTGCTCGCGGCGTACGGGCTGAGCGGGCGCGTGGGCAGGTCCTCGTGCTTGAACGGCTCGGTGCAGTTGCCGTAGACGGAGGACGAGGAGGCCAGGACCAGGTGCGGCCGGGTCGCCCGGCACGCCTCCAGGACGTGGAGCGTGCCCGTGGCGTTGACCGTGTGCGACGCTAGCGGGTCCGCCAGCGACCTGGGCACCGAGGGCCGCGCGGCGAGGTGCACGACAGCGCTCGCCCGGGAAACGAGGTCCGCCAGGAGGTCGCGATCCAGGATGCTCCCGGTCACCAGTTCCACGCCCAGGTCCTCGACATTGCGCCGGTCGCCGGTGCTCAGGTCGTCGAGCACGGTGATGCTCTCGATCTCGGGCCGGGTGATGAGCACGCGGCAGAGGTTCGCGCCGATGAAACCGGCGCCGCCCGTCACAAGGATCCTCATGTGTTGCTCTCTTCAGACAAGGCGGTGCTTCGAGGCGCCGCGAAGTGATCGGTAAAGGGCTTGGGTGTCCGAGACGAGGCGTTCGACGCCGAACGCGCCGGTCGTCCATTCGCGGGCCGCCTCGCCCATCCGGCGGGACAGGCCGCTGTCCGAGAGCAGCCGCACCACGTGCTCGGCGAGTTCGGCCGCGTCGGTGGCGGCGAGCAGCCCTGTGTGGCCGTCGCGCACGATCTCGGCGATGCTGCCGACGCGGGTGGAGACCGCGGGTGTTCCGGCCATGCCCGCTTCCACGAGCGTCAGCGGGGTGCCCTCGTTGTCGGCGGTCATCAGCACCACGTCGGCGGCCGAGTAGACCGTCTCGACGTCCTTGCGCCATCCGAGCAGGTGGAAGGAGTTCGGGGCGAAGCCGATCCCTTGCTCCAGCTCCTGCCTCAGCTCGCCGTCACCGCAGACGACGAACCGGCAGCCGGGTATGCGGCGAAGGACCGCGTCCGCCACCTCGAGGAAGCGGTCGGGCCGCTTGATCCGGGTGAGCCGCCCGACGTAGGCGACCACCGGCGCGTCCTGCGGGAGCCCCAGTTCGGCCCGGGCCGCCTCCCTGCCGGGCACTGGGCCCAGCCGCACGCCTGGCGGGATGACGACGTACTGCTCCCGCCGCCCGATACCGGCGGCCAGCAACTCGTCGCGGACCTGGGCTCCGACGGTCACCAGCCGGTCCGACATCGACGCGAGCGCCCGCTCCGTCCGTATGTAGAGGCGCAGCTTGGCGGGGGAGAAGTAGCCGTGCAGCAGATGCCCGTGGAACACGTGGATCCGCGCCGCCCCCACCCCCGACATGAGGGCCGCCGTCCGGCCGAGCGCGCCCGCCTTGGCCGTACGGGTGTGCACGATGTGCGGCCGGAATTCGCGCATCGCACGGACCAGTTGGAAAAAGGCGCGCACGTCGTTCGCCGGGCTGATCGAGCGGCCGAGGCCGCGCACCCGGTGCACCGGCACGGCCGCGTCACGCAGGCGCAGATGGTCGCCCTCGGCGTCGCCGACGTGGCCGATGTAGAGCCGGTGGTCGAACTCCTCGGAGTTCAGACCCTTCGACAGTCCCAGAACCTGCGTGGCGGGGCCGCCCACATTCATGCGGGCAATGATTTCCATGACGCGAATCCGGCTGTCCGGCTTCATCGGGATCCTCGCTGATAGGCCTGTCTCACGCCCGAGAAACTAACCGGCGCGAGGATCTGCGCAGCGGTGCGCTCACCGTGACGGGGAAGAGTTTCCGATTTCGGTACCCGGCCATGATCGAGTGGCCGCCGTCCGGGGAGATCCGGACATCGTGGCTGGTAACCGCGCTGTCGTCTGCTGCCGGACTACGTTCAGGCGGGCGATGCGATTCCGATGGAAAGGACAGGCCAAGAGGGCCGTGTTTCGCTTGCCTGTGCTTATCGCGATGATTTCCTTTTACGTATCTTCCGGTGCGCTCGCCGAGTCGGCGAAGCGTGGTTTCTGGGAATTCAAACCCGCGATCGCGGATGACGTGGATAAAAAATCGGTAGGCGGAGCACATGAACTTCCATTCCAATTCCGGCTGCGATCAGGCTGATGCGGCGGCTCCGGCCGGGCTCACCGTGCGCGGGCTTCGGGTGTGCGAGGTCGTCAAGACCCTCGACCCCGGGGGCGCCGAGGTGTTGCTCGTCGAACGGCTTCTGACGGCGCGGAGGCGGATCGTGAACAGCGCCGTGGACTACACGGTGATCTGCCTGCGGGCGTCGACCGGTGAGCTCATCGAGCGCTTGCGTTCCGCCGGAGTGACGGTCGTCGACCTCAGTTCGTGCCCACGGGCGCTGGTCTACGCCAGGCTTGCCGCGATGGTCCGGCGGTTCGCGCCGGATGTGCTCAACGTGCACTCTCCGGCGCCCGGCATCGTGCTCCGCCCGTTCGTGCGGCTCACCAGGCGCAGGTCCGTCCTCGTGTCGACGGTCCACGGCATCCAGTGGCCCAAGACGATGTTCCTCGACCGGCTCACCCGGAGGCTGGACGACCGTACCGTCGCCGTGTCACCGGCTGTGGCGCAGTCCCGCGCCGTCGCGGGTTGCCGTCGGCTGCTGACCCGGATTCACGGGGTCGACGTGCGCAACCAGCGGGAGTGGGCCGCACGGGCGGCCGACGTGCGGCGCGAGTTCGACGTGCCCGAGAGCGCCTTCCTGTGCGTCACCATCGCCAACTTCCGCCCCGAGAAGAATCACCGCATGCTCGTCCAGGCGGCCTCCGAGGTGGTGCGGGCCCGCCCGGACGCCGTTTTCCTGCTCGCGGGGGAAGGACCGCTGCGGGACGCGGTCGTTCGCGACGTGCGGGAGCGGCGTCTCGCCGGGCAGGTGCGCGTCCTCGGGCGGGTATCCGGAGCCAGGCGGCTGATCGCGGCAGCCGACCTTCTCGTCCTCAGCTCCCACCACGAGGGGCTGCCCGTTGTGGTCATGGAGGCACTCGCGGCGGGGGTGCCGGTGGTCTCCACCCGGGTCGGAGGCCTCCCCGACCTGATCACCTCGGGGCGGAACGGCATCCTCACCGAGCCGGGATCGCCCGGCGCCCTCGCCAGGGCCGTGCTCCAGGCGATGGAGCCGCGGACCCATAGTGAACTGCGGGCCGGAGCCCTGGCTGATGGGGACGGCTTGGACATGGTCACGACGTCGGAATGGTTCGAGGAGCTCTACGTGGACCTGGCCGGGCGTGCGGGCCTCGGGCGGGGGACGTTGCAGCCTCAGTGACGGCGGACGTACGAGGGGCGTCGCGATGGTGGCGCCCCTCTTACGCGCCGGACATCGCCGCCGGGGCGGAAGCGCGTCAGCCGGTCGTGCGGCCGGCCGGCGCCGATGGAGCAGTCCGGCTGTTCCACGTCCGGTCGCCCCGTCACGTGCGGCTCCCGCTCTAGAACCGGTTGAGCCGCCGAGGGGTCCGGGCGGGCGTCAACCGCTCGTACCACTCCTCGATGCGCCCCGCCACCAGGGGCCAGTCGAGATCGGAGGCCGCGCGGACACCGTGCTCGGCCATCCGTCGTCGAACCGCGTCGTCGTCGAGTACCCCACACAGGTGCCTGGCCAGATCCGCCGCGGATCCCGAGCGGAACACGCGGTAGGCGGCCTCGTCGGTGACGGCGGGCTCGAGTGACGACTCAGAGGAGACGACGACCGCGGCGCCGAGCGCCAGCGCCTCCAGCGGCGCGGTCGGTATCCCCTCGGCGATGGTGGGCAGCCGTTGGGAGGAGTGCACGAAGACCTCGGCCCTGCTGACCAGACGGTAGACCTCGTCCGGCGGGATCTGCCCGGTGAAGCGGACGTCCGGACCGGCTAGTCGTTCGAGGCGGGCCCGTTCCGGGCCGCTGCCGACGATGACGAGGCGGGCGTGCGGGTGGGTGGCCCGAATCTCGTGGAACGCCGCGATGGTCAGCGAATGGTTCTTCACCGGCACCAGCGATCCCACGCTGACGATCAGCCCCCGCTCGACCTGGTTGCTCTCCCGTATCGCGGCGAGCCTTTCGAGGTCCACACCGGCAGGTAGCGAGCGGATGAGCCTGTCGGGAATGCCGGCCGCGCGCAGGTCCGCCCTGGGTCTCGTCCCCGACACGATGAACCCGGCGACGTGGCGGAAGGCCCACGGCATGATCCGCCGGTGGCGTGTGTTCATCCCGCCATGCACGTGGACCACGAGAGCGATGCCCAGCCGCCGCGCGGCCGGGCCCAGGCCGAGCGCTTCGCGGTGGTCTCCGTGCAGGTGGATGACGTCGATACCGCGCATCCCGTGCAGGGCTCTCGCGCACTCGACGGCGAACGCGATCTCATCCGTCTTCAGCGACAGGGCTCGTGTCACGGCGGTGCGCGCGAGCGGGAGTGATTCCGCCCCAGGCGGAGCCTCGCCGTGCCGATGCGCGATGACGACCTCATGCCCGCGGAGGAGTTGCTCGTGTACGAGGCGCTCGATGTAGCGTTCCTTGCCCCCGGGCTCCGGAGGCAGGCGATGTCCGATGTGCAGAACTCTCATGTCGGCTTCCTGGAAGTGCGCGGGTCAGGGACGATCAGGACCTCATCCGTCCGCCAGTCGGTAGACGGAGCAGTCGCCCGACCGGAACACGAGCGTCGCGAAGTCGCCGAGTTCGGGGCTGACGCCCGCGAGGTGCCCGTTCTCCGCCAAGAGCCACCGCACGTGGTAGCGCCTCCGCAGGTCCTGCATCACAGCGGCAGTCGGGCTGCGGAACGCGGCGTCGTTGAGCCGGATCCGCTCGCGGTCCCAGAACGGGATCTGCGCGACTGTCAGCCCGGGGTGCCAGCGGTTCTCGCTGGTGAAGGTGAACGCCCACCCCTCGACGAGCATCCGCCGCTCGCTGAGGGCGGACGCCCAGAACTGGCGGCTGTCACACGGGCTCTCGAGTCCCCAGCGGCAGTGCGCATTCGTGGCGACCAGGTCGCCGGGACCGGAGTGGTCGCGTAGCCAGCGTCCGGCGGCCATGAGCCCCTCCGCAGCCGGGGCGGAGGTCCTGCCCGCCTCGCCGGCGTGCTCGCCCGCAAGCGGGAAGACGGTCGCGAGCACCCGCGCGTGCAGGTCTGCGGGTAGGCCGATGGCCGCGAACGCCACGGTTGTGAGCGCCCAGGCTCGGATCCACCCCGCCTTGACGATCAGGACCACGCCCGCCGAGGCCGCCGCGATGGCCAGCACGATGTACGGCAGGAACAGCAGGGTGTCCCGCTCGGGGGGCACGGGAACTCGCACTCCGCAGAGCACCGGGATCAGATACACGGAAAGAAGGCCGCAGGCGGCGGCGGACAGGACCGCCCGGCGTGAGACCCCCGCTCTCGCGACCAGCTCGCGAAGGCCGAGGATCGCGAGGATGGCCAGATAGGGATAGGCGCCCCACAGGAAGAAGAACTGGCTGAGACTGGGATGGGCGAGGAACAGGGCGGTGCCGAAGCCGATCCCACCGAAGCCCAGCATGAGAGGCACCGCCTGCCGGGCGAGCAGGCGGGGGCGGGCCAGCAGCCCGAGGATCCCGGACCACACGACGAGCCAGCCCAGCAGCACCACCAGGGTCATACCGATCAGGGAGCTCGCGGTGGGTTGCTCCTGGCCGGCGATACCGGTCAGAGCCCTCCAGGTCGTGCGGATGAAATAGAACGGAGAGACGACGAGCGCCCCCCGGGTTCCGGCGTACAGCACGAACTGCGAGAAGGCCAGACCCATGGCCGTGATGCACAGCGCGCCGGCGGTATGCCGCGAGAGCCGTCGTTCGCGGATCGTCTCCACGACGGCCACCGTCACGAGTCCCACCGCGAGCATGGGGAGGTAGGTGGCCTTGGCCCCCGTCAACGCCGCGGTGAGAAGTGTCAGGAGCAGCCACCCGCCCGCGCTCCGCGCCCGCTGCTGGAGAATCTCGATCAGTACGATGACGAGGGGGGCGAACAGTAGTGATCCGAAGGTCTGGGTGGGGCTCCACCACGCGAGGTCCGGGATGCCTCCCCAGGTGAACGAGCCGATGTCCTTGCCGAGGTAGAGGGACGGCGTCGCCACGAAGATCGTCGCTGCTGTCGCCAGCAGGCCGCCTGTCCATGACCCGGTGACCCTGCGTCCGTTCAGGGCGATCAGCGTGATCAGCGCCGCCAGCATCGGCACCACGCCCAGGCGCGACAGCAGTATCAGCGGCTCGATGCCGGTGATCTGACTCGAGGCGGCGAAGTGGGCGTACACGAACCAGTGGTAGGAGAGCGGCTCCCCGGCCACCATCGGCATCGTCGGCGGCACATGGTTCTTCAGCTCGCCGATCAGGCTGAGGTGGAAGGGCACGTCGGGCGCGGCGGTGCCGAGCGCGGGCCAGGTGAGAGGAGTGAGGGCGAAATACGACACCGCGCCCCATGCCACCAGATAGATCATGATCAGGGCGAGCGCCCATGACCACCACAACGGGGCATGCCGGCGGGGCGGCGACTTCCAGTGCGGTCGCAGGCGTGGCACGAAGAGGAAGAGGGCGTAGGTGGCTGTGGGCCAGACCAACACGAGGAGAGGGAGCCCGGCCGCACGAGCGGCGATGTAGGAGCAGACCTCCAGGGCGTACCCGAGCGCCAGACCGAAGGCGATCTCCTCCGCGAGCGTACGCCTGCCGCCGTGCAGGGCCCGGACGAGCAGGACACCGGGCAGGGCCAGGCCGAAGGCGACGTAGACGGCGAAGACGAGCAGGTCGCGCGGCGTGACGCCGTAACGGAGCAGAACGACCATGGTGAACGCGGCGACCGTGGCGGCGGGCAGCCACCAGGATCGCAGGAATCCGCGGGCGTGTGCACTTCGCCCGCCTGACGCCCGTGCCGCGCGGCCGGTCGGCCTGGACGGACTCCGCGTGGCCGGGTGAACGGGCGACGTCGCTTCCATGAGTGCAAGCCTGGCGAGCCGATCGGCGGAGGCGGGCCGGACGCAGCGTGCCAATCGCTTTCTTGTCACTCCTTTGACCGATCCCGGGCAGTAAGTGCCCGCCCCTCCTCCTGCCGACTCCCACGGGAGATTTCCATGGCGTAGCCGACGGGTTTCGCCACGGAAAGCCGCGGCCATGGCCGGTTCGATCCTTTGCGCCGGCTTGGCCGAAGGGAAAGGCGGTGTACGCGGAATCGACGGGTTTTCTGGGCTAGGGTGTCGAGACGTTGCCGACCTCCCGTTTTGCGCGCCACATTATTCGGGTGATTCTCTGTGGAATACATGGTTGTCGCGATCTCCGCGATTGTACTTGTCTTTCTTATTCAGACTTTCCTGCACGGGGATGTGGCGCGGCGGGCCCTATGGGTGCTGTTTCTGGCCTTCGTCGCACGACTCGTCGTTCATGTCCTGCTCCTGCGCAGCCACTTGCTGCCGTACGGCGGCGACAACTACACCTATGAGCTCTGGGCGGAGCGGATCGTAGAGATCTGGAATCGCGAGGGGTTCCAGTTCGTCGCCATCGACGCGGTGTCGGTGCCCTGCAATCTCTTCGCGCTCGTCATCTACGTGTGCGGCGGTCCGGCTCCCCTGGCATGCACGTCGGTGGTAGCGGTCATCGCGTGCGCACTGTGCATCCTCATGTACCGGTTCGCCAGACTCATCGGCGCCGACGAGCGCGCCTCCTACCGGCTCCTCGTCCTGACGGCGTTCATGCCGGCGTTCATGCTGCATACGTCCGACACGTTCAAGGACGGGTTCAACGTGTTCTGCGTCATGGCGTGCCTGGCGCTGGCCACGTCGAACGTCCAGAGGTTCGACATCCGGAAACTGCTGCTGCTCCTGCCATTGCTATGGGTCCTGTGGAACGTGCGCCCCTACATGGTGTTCATGTGCGGGCTGCCGCTGGTCCTCGGCTTCGTCGGGGCCAGGCGGGCTCTTCCCCTGTGCACTCTCGCCCTTCTCGCCGGACTGCTGGTGCCCCTCGTGTTCTTCCCCGAGACGGCGCAGGACACTGCCATCGGGACGATGCAGGAACAGCTTGAGCGCGGGCAGTCGGAGGCGGTTCGTCTCGGGAACGCGGAGGGAGGTTCCGGGGTCGTCTTCGACGACGGCGGAAACCCATGGAGCGCGATTCTGCCGAAGCTCACCTACACGGTGCTGTCGCCGTTTCCCTGGACGGGTGGAAGCGCCGTGCTCCAGTTCGCGAAAATCGAAACGCTGGTCTGGTATCTCCTCATCTTCCACGCCATTAGAGGAGCACGTCATCTCTGGCGTCAGAGCCGGAGAGTGCTGATGCTCCTGCTGCTGTTCGTCGTGCCCTGCACGATCGTGTACGCGACGAGCATGTCCAATATCGGTCTCATCTTCCGGCAGCGGATGCCGATCGTCATGGTCGTGAGCCTGCTGGCCGCTGTCGCCTGGACGCAGGCCGCGCGGAAACCGGGGCAGGGCGCCTCCCGCACCCCCGCACCGCGCCCAGAACCGGTACGGCGCCGCACCGTCGTCGAGCCATGGACATGATCGCCGCGCTTGATCTGGCCGCCGGCGGGCTGTCGCATCCGCGAGCTCTGACGTGAACTGTCGTCCTTCCTGGCGGTACGGGACGGCCAGAGCTCATCTGGACGGCGTCGCCGCAGGCCGGGATGCCGGCGGTTGCTTCCCCGCGGAGGTGGAGGCGGGGGGTTGCGTCCTGCGCAGATCGGCAAGGCGTGGCACCAACGCGGACACGGGCATCCGCGCCGATCGCAGGAACCACGCCGTCTCCAGGAACGCCAGTAGCGTGTAAGAAACGGACGACACCAGCGCGGCGCCGACCGCCCCCCATCGCGGGATCGCCATGAGGTTGAGCAGCAGGTTTACTGCCAGAGCCCCACAAGAGATCGCCGCCATCGTGACCGGACGCTCGAGTCGCACCAGATACTGCTCGACCGGGCGGACCAGGGTCAGCGTGACGGTACCGGGGGCGAGCAACAGCAGGGGAGCGACGCTCGCGGCGAAGGCGTGGCCGTACACCAGCGGGATCAGCCAAGGTGAGGCGGCCGCGATCAACCCGATGATGGCAGCCGATACGAGCAGGTTGAGCCGCAGTGTGCGGGCGGTGACCAGTTGGGCCTCGCGCGCTCCCTGGACGGCCTGCCGAGGGAGAACGACCTGGGTGAGGGCCTCGGCCGGCATCCGGGCGAGGCCCATCACCGTCACGGCCACCGTGTAGATGCCGACCGTCGCCGTGGAGTCCAGAGCGCTCAGCAGGAAGACGTCCATGCTCAGGAGGAGGTTGGAGGCCACGAGCCCGACGTGGTAGCGGATCGAAAGGCCGAGTTCGTGCCGGACGAAACTCTTCTCACAACGCAGGGTTATGGGCCACAGCGCCCGGACCGAGAAGAAGAACGGCACCACGATGGAGGCGGTCCAGCAGAGGACCACGCTTGTGATGGTCACGTGCCCAGAGGCCGCGAGGGCGAGGATGGGCAGGCATTGCGCCATCGAGGCGACCACGGTGGCCTGGTTGACCACCTTCCTGCGGGACTGCAGCAGCAGAATGGAGGTGAAGTTGATGGACGCCGTGCCGAACGGGATGGCGAGCAGCGCCGCCGCCCACAGAGGGAACGCGCCGGGCGAGCCCTTGACCGCGACGAGGACGAGAACGCCGACCGTCGCCACGAATCCGAACGCCATGCCGAGGACCAGCGCGTTGGTGATGAGCGGCCGATGGCGGGACGAGTTCGGCCAGAAGGTGATCTGTGATTTCTCCAGGGACAGGTGGGCCACGACGATGGCGGTGCCGGCTGTGGTCGCTATGACGGAGTAGACGCCCCTGCCTTCGGGCTGCAGGGTCCGCGCGATGAGAATCCCCGTCACCGCTCCGAGGACCAGTCGCAGCATGCGGCTGGCCAGCACCCCGGCGACGGCGGTGAGTGAGGGGCTCAGGGCCGCGATGCGGGTT
>NZ_BOOC01000027.1 GCF_016863035.1 Microbispora corallina | reverse complement strand
TCAAAAAGGGGATTAACTAGTGCTCGACGTCAACTTCTTCGACGAGCTGCGCATCGGCCTCGCGACCGCCGACGACATTCGGCAGTGGTCGCACGGCGAGGTGAAGAAGCCGGAGACCATCAACTACCGAACCCTCAAGCCGGAGAAGGACGGGCTCTTCTGCGAGAAGATCTTCGGTCCGACCCGCGACTGGGAGTGCTACTGCGGCAAGTACAAGCGCGTCCGCTTCAAGGGCATCATCTGTGAGCGCTGTGGCGTCGAGGTCACGCGCGCCAAGGTGCGCCGCGAGCGGATGGGCCACATCGAGCTGGCCGCTCCCGTCACCCACATCTGGTACTTCAAGGGCGTCCCGTCCCGCCTGGGGTACCTGCTCGACCTCGCCCCGAAGGACCTGGAGAAGGTCATCTACTTCGCGGCGTACATGATCACGCATGTCGACGCCGAGATGCGTGACCGCGACCTGCCGTCGCTGGAGGCGAAGATCTCCGTCGAGCGGCAGCACGTCGAGCAGCGCCGTGACGCGGACATCGAGGCCCGCCAGAAGAAGCTCGAGGCCGACCTGGCCGAGCTGGAGGCCGCCGGTGCCAAGGGCGACCAGCGCCGCAAGGTGCGGGAGGGCGCCGACCGCGAGATGCGGCAGCTGCGCGACCGCGCCCAGCGCGAGCTGGACCGGCTCGAGGAGGTCTGGAGCCGCTTCAAGAACCTCAAGGTCCAGGACCTCGAGGGCGACGAGCTGCTCTACCGCGAGATGCGCGACCGCTTCGGCCGCTACTTCCGCGGCGGAATGGGCGCCCAGGCCATCCAGGAGCGGCTGAACAGCTTCGACCTGGAGGCCGAGGCCGAGAACCTGCGCGAGACCATCCGCAGCGGCAAGGGCCAGAAGAAGGCCCGCGCCCTCAAGCGGCTCAAGGTCGTGGCGGCGTTCCTCAACACGCGGAACTCGCCGAGCGGCATGGTGCTCGACTGCATCCCGGTCATCCCGCCGGACCTGCGCCCGATGGTGCAGCTCGACGGTGGCCGGTTCGCGACCTCCGACCTGAACGACCTGTACCGCCGGGTCATCAACCGGAACAACCGGCTCAAGCGTCTGCTCGACCTCGGCGCGCCCGAGATCATCGTGAACAACGAGAAGCGGATGCTCCAGGAGGCCGTCGACGCGCTGTTCGACAACGGCCGCCGCGGCCGCCCGGTCACGGGCCCCGGCAACCGCCCGCTGAAGTCGCTCAGCGACATGCTCAAGGGCAAGCAGGGCCGCTTCCGGCAGAACCTGCTGGGCAAGCGCGTCGACTACTCCGGCCGTTCGGTCATCGTGGTCGGCCCGCAGCTCAAGCTGCACCAGTGCGGCCTGCCCAAGCAGATGGCGCTGGAGCTGTTCAAGCCGTTCGTGATGAAGCGCCTGGTCGACCTCAACCACGCGCAGAACATCAAGTCCGCCAAGCGGATGGTCGAGCGGTCCAAGCCGGTCGTGTGGGACGTGCTGGAAGAGGTCATCACCGAGCACCCGGTGCTGCTCAACCGCGCGCCCACGCTGCACCGCCTGGGCATCCAGGCCTTCGAGCCGCAGCTGGTCGAGGGCAAGGCCATCCAGATCCACCCGCTCGTCTGCACCGCGTTCAACGCGGACTTCGACGGCGACCAGATGGCGGTGCACCTGCCGCTGTCCGCCGAGGCGCAGGCCGAGGCGCGGATCCTGATGCTGTCCACCAACAACATCCTCAAGCCGGCCGACGGCAAGCCGGTGACGATGCCCACCCAGGACATGGTCATCGGTCTGTACTGGCTGACCACCCAGAAGGAGGGCGGCGCCGGCGAGGGCCGGGTGTTCACCACGGTGTCGGAGGCCCTCATGGCCCACGACCGCCACGAGCTGGACATCCAGGCCAAGATCCAGGTCCGCCTCAAGGACGTCCCGCCGCCGCGCGGCTGGGAGGGCCCCGAGGGCTGGGAGTCGGGCGAGCCGTTCCGGCTGGAGACCACGCTGGGCCGGTGCCTGTTCAACCAGACGCTGCCGGACAACTACCCCTTCGTGAACTACCAGGTCGGCAAGAAGCAGCTCTCGGCGATCGTCAACGAGCTGGCCGAGCGTTACCCGAAGGTGGAGGTCGCCAACGCCCTCGACGCGCTCAAGGACGCCGGCTTCTACTGGGCGACCCGCGCCGGCGTCACGATCTCGATCGAGGACGTCGTCGCGCCGCCGAACAAGGCCGCGATCATGGAGTCGTACGAGCGGCGGGCCGACAAGGTGCAGCGCGAGTACGACCGGGGTCTGATCACCGACGAGGAGCGCCGTCAGGAGCTCATCGAGATCTGGACCCACGCGACCGCGGACGTCGAGACCGACATGGTCAACGCATTCCCGGCGACCAACCCGGTCTGGATGATGGTCAACTCCGGCGCCCGCGGCAACAAGATGCAGGTCCGGCAGATCGCCGGTATCCGCGGCCTGGTGTCCAACACCAAGGGTGAGACGATCCCGCGGCCGATCAAGTCCTCCTTCCGCGAGGGCCTGTCGGTGCTGGAGTACTTCATCTCGACCCACGGCCAGCGGAAGGGTCTGGCGGACACCGCTCTGCGGACCGCCGACTCCGGCTACCTGACCCGTCGTCTGGTCGACGTCGCGCAGGACGTCATCGTGCGCGAGATCGACTGCGGCACCGACCGGGCCGTCCCGCTGCACGTCGGCGAGCGCGACGCGCAGGGCACCCTGGTGAAGGCCGAGAACGCCGAGAGCAACGTGCACGGCCGCATCCTGGCCGAGGACGTCGAGGTGGACGGCAAGCTCGTCGCGTCGGCGGGCGTCGACATCAACGACGACGTCGTGACGGCGCTGGTGAACGCCGGCATCGAGACGGTCAGGACCCGCAGCACGCTGGTGTGCGAGGCCAAGATCGGTGTCTGCGCGACCTGCTACGGCCGCTCGCTGGCGACCGGCAAGCTCGTGGACGTCGGCGAGGCCGTCGGCATCATCGCCGCCCAGTCCATCGGCGAGCCCGGCACGCAGCTGACGATGCGGACCTTCCACACCGGTGGTGTGGCGGGCGCCGACATCACCCACGGTCTGCCGCGTGTCCAGGAGCTGTTCGAGGCGCGCATCCCCAAGGGTGTCGCCCCGATCAGCGAGGTCGCCGGACGGGTGCGGATCGACGAGACCGACAAGACCCGCAAGATCGTCATCACTCCGGACGACGGCGCCGACGAGGTGGCCTACCCGGTGTCGATGCGCTCGCGGCTCCTCGTCTCCGAGGGCCAGCGCGTCGACGTCGGCCAGCTGCTGGTCGCGGGTGCGCGCAACCCCAACGAGGTGCTGCGCATCCTCGGCCCGCGTGCCGTCCAGCTCCACCTGGTGGACGAGGTGCAGCAGGTCTACCGCTCGCAGGGTGTGTCGATCCACGACAAGCACATCGAGGTCATCGTCCGGCAGATGCTCAAGCGCGTGAACGTGCTGGAGTCCGGCGACACCGAGCTGCTGCCCGGCGAGCTGGTCGAGCGGCCGCGCTTCGAGGCCATGAACCGGCAGACGGTGGCGGAGGGCGGCCAGCCGGCCTCCGGCCGTCCGGTCCTGATGGGCATCACCAAGGCCTCGCTCGCCACCGAGTCGTGGCTGTCGGCGGCGTCCTTCCAGGAGACGACGCGGGTTCTCACCGACGCGGCCATCCACGCCAAGTCGGACTCGCTGCTCGGCCTCAAGGAGAACGTCATCATCGGTAAGCTCATCCCGGCCGGTACGGGCATGCCCCAGTACCGCAACATCCGGGTCGAGCCGACCGAGGAGGCCAAGGCCGCGATGTACACGGTCGGCGGCTACGACGGCTCCGCGTCGGACTACACGTTCGGCTCGGGCAGTGGCGAGGCCGTCCCGCTGGAGGAGTACGACTTCGGCCAGTACGGCCGGTAGCCGTGCCGCGGCGGGCGACCGCCGCACAGGTCGACGAAGCGGCCCCGGGCACCCGCCCGGGGCCGCTTCCCGTTCCGCGGCCCCCGGATCCTCTCGTGGACGCCGTGCGCGAGATCCGGCCCCCAGACCTCTCGTGGACGCGCGCGGACCGAAAGCGGCCGGGTCACGCCCTCGCCCTCGGTATGATGGAAGGCGACCGGAGGGCTACCGGTCCCGGATGACGTCGACCTACGGCGAGCGCCCCCCAAGGGCTTGCCCGCCGTTTTGACGCGTCGTGCAGGGGCGGGTACGCTTGTCGCTCGTGCCCGCACATGCGGGCTGACGCGTGTGTGCCCGGTAATCCTCCCTCGTGGAGGGGTGGGGGGCGCACGTGACTCCTCCAGATCGGCCCAGGTCCGCCCGGGTGTGGTGCGAAGAGCACACGACACGCCCGAGCGCGGGGGTCGAAGGAGACAGACAACCAGCAGGTCATGACACCGGCAGCACCTGCGAAAGCATGACCTGAGACGGGCGGCTCGCCGCCTGGATCAGGAACCCACGTATCACCGGCTAGGCACGAAACGGAGACGCGGTGCCCACCATTCAGCAGTTGGTCCGCAAGGGCCGGCAGGACAAGGTCAGTAAGACCAAGACTCCTGCCCTCAAGGGGAGCCCGCAGCGGCGCGGCGTTTGCACCCGCGTGTACACGACCACCCCCAAGAAGCCCAACTCGGCGCTCCGCAAGGTGGCGCGTGTTCGGCTCACCAACGGCATCGAGGTCACGGCTTACATCCCCGGTGTGGGCCACAACCTCCAGGAGCACTCGATGGTGCTGGTGCGCGGTGGTCGTGTGAAGGACCTGCCGGGTGTTCGCTACAAGATCATCCGCGGTTCGCTGGACACGCAGGCGGTCCGCAACCGCAAGCAGGCCCGCAGCCGTTACGGCGCCAAGAAGGAGAAGAGCTGACATGCCGCGCAAGGGTTCCCCTGGCCGCCGCCAGCTGGTCGCTGACCCGGTGCACAACTCGCCGCTGGTCACCGCTCTGATCAACAAGGTTCTCCTGGACGGCAAGCGCTCCATCGCGCAGTCGATCGTCTACGGCGCCCTCGAGGGCTGCAAGGACAAGACCGGCAACGACCCGGTCGTCACCCTCAAGCGCGCGCTCGACAACGTCAAGCCCACCCTCGAGGTGCGCAGCCGCCGCGTCGGCGGCGCCACCTACCAGGTGCCGGTCGAGGTGCGCGCCGCTCGCAGCACCACCCTGGCCCTGCGGTGGATCGTGCAGTACGCGCGGGCGCGCCGCGAGAAGACCATGACCGAGCGGCTCATGAACGAGCTGCTCGACGCGAGCAACGGCCTCGGCGCCAGCGTCAAGCGGCGCGAGGACACGCACAAGATGGCCGAGTCCAACAAGGCCTTCGCCCACTACCGCTGGTAGTGAGCACCGACGACGAGTTAAGGACGCGAAGAAGTGGCCACCACGACCGCTCTTGACCTTGCCAAGGTCCGCAACATCGGGATCATGGCCCATATCGACGCGGGCAAGACCACGACGACCGAGCGCATCCTGTTCTACACCGGCATCAACTACAAGATCGGTGAAGTCCACGAGGGCGCCGCCACGATGGACTGGATGGAGCAGGAGCAGGAGCGCGGCATCACGATCACGTCCGCCGCGACGACCTGTGAGTGGCTCGGGCACACCATCAACATCATCGACACGCCCGGCCACGTCGACTTCACCATCGAGGTCGAGCGGTCGCTGCGCGTCCTCGACGGCGCGGTCGCCGTGTTCGACGGCGTCGCGGGTGTGGAGCCGCAGTCGGAGACGGTGTGGCGCCAGGCCGACCGGTACGGCGTGCCGCGGATCTGCTTCGTGAACAAGATGGACCGGGTCGGCGCGGAGTTCCACCGCTGCGTCGACATGATGATCAACCGGCTGAACTCCACGCCGGCGGTCATCCAGCTTCCCTGGGGCGTCGAGGCCGACTTCAAGGGCGTCATCGACCTGGTGAAGATGAAGGGCCTCATCTGGAGCGCCGAGGCGGCCAAGGGCGAGATGTACGACACCGTCGACATCCCGGCCGACCACGCCGACGCGGCCCGCGAGTGGCGCGACAAGCTCGTCGAGACGGTCGCCGAGAACGACGACGAGCTCATGGAGCTCTTCCTGGAGGGCGTCGAGCCCACCGAGGAGCAGCTCGTCGCCGCCCTCCGGCGGGCGACGATCATCGGTGCGATCAACCCGGTCCTGTGCGGCACGGCGTTCAAGAACAAGGGCGTCCAGCCCCTGCTCGACGCGATCGTCGCCTACCTCCCCGCCCCCACCGACATCCCGGCCTTCAAGGGCCACGCGGTGGGCAACGAGGAGCAGGTCGTCGAGCGTCACCCGGACCCGAACGAGCCGTTCGCGGCGCTGGCGTTCAAGATCATGAGCGACCCGCACCTGGGCAAGCTGACCTACATCCGCATCTACTCCGGAACGCTCGAGACCGGCACCACTGTGGTGAACTCGGTGAAGGGCAAGAAGGAGCGGATCGGCAAGATCTACCAGATGCACGCGAACAAGCGCGAGGAGCGCCCGAGCGCGATCGCTGGTCAGATCGTGGCCGTCATGGGCCTGAAGGACACCACCACCGGTGACACCCTCTCGGACCCGACCAAGCAGGTCGTCCTCGAGTCGATGACGTTCCCCGCGCCGGTCATCAACGTCGCGATCGAGCCCAAGACCAAGGGCGACCAGGAGAAGCTGGGCACCGCGATCCAGCGGCTGGCCGAGGAGGACCCGTCCTTCCAGGTCCGCCGTGACGAGGAGACCGGTCAGACGGTCATCTGGGGCATGGGCGAGCTCCACCTGGAGATCCTCGTCGACCGCATGCGCCGCGAGTTCAAGGTCGAGGCCAACGTCGGCCGCCCGCAGGTCGCCTACCGCGAGACCATCCGCCGCAAGGTGGAGAAGGTCGAGTACACGCACAAGAAGCAGACCGGTGGTTCCGGCCAGTTCGCGCGCGTGATCATCGACCTGGAGCCGCTGGGCGAGGGCAACGACGGCTACGAGTTCCAGAACAAGGTCACCGGTGGCCGCATCCCGCGGGAGTACATCCCGTCGGTCGACGCGGGCGCGCAGGAGGCGGCCGAGTTCGGCGTGCTCGCCGGCTACCCGATGGTCGGCGTCAAGGTCACGCTTCAGGACGGCGCGTTCCACGAGGTCGACTCGTCGGAAATGGCCTTCAAGATCGCCGGCTCGATGGCCTTCAAGGAGGCCGCGCGCAAGGCGGACGCCGTACTCCTCGAGCCGATGATGGCCGTCGAGGTCACCACGCCCGAGGACTACATGGGAGACGTCATCGGCGACCTCAACGGTCGTCGCGGGCAGATCCAGGCAATGGACGAACGGTCCGGCGCCCGTGTCATCAGGGCGCTCGTTCCGCTCTCTGAGATGTTCGGCTACGTGGGCGACCTTCGCAGCCGTACTCAGGGACGGGCGAGCTACAGCATGCAGTTCGACTCCTACTCGGAGGTGCCCCCGGGCATCGCCAAGGAGATCGTCGCGAAGGCTAGGGGCGAGTAGTTCCGCTCGCCGTACGTCGGGGCGCCCCCGGGCGTCCCGCCGTACGGAGCCTGAGTTGCAAGACGCAAGTCAAGTCAGAATCTCTAAGGAGACAGACCAGTGGCCAAGGCCAAGTTCGAGCGGAACAAGCCGCACGTGAACATCGGCACCATTGGGCACATCGACCACGGCAAGACCACTCTGACCGCGGCGATCACCAAGGTGCTTCACGACCGTTTCCCGCAGCTCAACGAGGCGACCCCGTTCGACAAGATCGACAAGGCGCCCGAGGAGAAGGCTCGCGGAATCACCATCTCCATCGCGCACGTCGAGTACCAGACCGAGAAGCGCCACTACGCCCACGTGGACTGCCCCGGTCACGCCGACTACGTGAAGAACATGATCACCGGTGCCGCGCAGATGGACGGCGCGATCCTGGTGGTCGCGGCGACCGACGGCCCGATGCCGCAGACGAAGGAGCACGTCCTCCTGGCCCGCCAGGTCGGCGTCCCCTACATCGTCGTGGCCCTCAACAAGGCCGACATGGTCGACGACGAGGAGATCCTGGAGCTCGTCGAGCTCGAGGTCCGCGAGCTGCTGTCCGCCCAGGAGTTCCCGGGCGACGACCTGCCGGTCGTGCGCGTCTCGGCGCTCAAGGCGCTCGAGGGCGACGAGAAGTGGGGCGACTCCATCATCGAGCTCATGAACGCCGTGGACGAGAACGTCCCCGAGCCCGTTCGTGACACCGACAAGCCGTTCCTCATGCCGATCGAGGACGTGTTCTCGATCACCGGTCGCGGCACCGTCGTCACCGGCCGTATCGAGCGCGGTGTCGTCAAGGTCAACGAGACCGTCGACATCATCGGCATCAAGGAGAAGAGCACCACGACGACCGTCACCGGCGTCGAGATGTTCCGCAAGCTCCTCGACGAGGGCCAGGCCGGCGACAACGTCGGTCTGCTCCTGCGCGGCATCAAGCGCGAGGACGTCGAGCGCGGCCAGTGTGTCATCAAGCCGGGCACGACGACCCCGCACACCGAGTTCGAGGCGCAGGTCTACATCCTGTCCAAGGACGAGGGCGGCCGCCACACGCCGTTCTTCAACAACTACCGTCCTCAGTTCTACTTCCGTACGACTGACGTGACGGGCGTGGTGAACCTGCCGGAGGGCACCGAGATGGTCATGCCCGGTGACAACACCGAGATGACCGTCCAGCTCATCCAGCCGATCGCCATGGAAGAGGGTCTGAAGTTCGCGATCCGTGAGGGCGGCCGCACCGTCGGCGCCGGTCGCGTCACCAAGATCATCAAGTAGCAGCACCGCGAGGCGGCGGTCGGGCCCGCACAGGGCCTGACCGCCGCACCGCGCGGGGCCGGGAACGGCTCCTCCGTGGACGGCGAAACCGTGATCTCGCAGTGCTTTCGGCCGCGGTATGACCGAAGCCACTGCCAGATCACGGAGAACCGCCGGTCCACGGGACCGAAAAGCGGCAATGGGCCGCACGAAGCTTAATAGGACGACAGCGAAGGACACCGAGGCCATTATGGCGGGACAGAAGATCCGCATCCGGCTTAAGGCGTATGACCACGAGGTCATCGACAGCTCGGCCAAGAAGATCGTCGAGACGGTGACGCGGACCGGCGCCAAGGTCGCTGGCCCGGTGCCGCTGCCGACCGAGAAGAACGTGTACTGCGTGATCCGGTCGCCGCACAAGTACAAGGACAGCCGCGAGCACTTTGAGATGCGCACCCACAAGCGGCTGATTGACATCATCGACCCGACGCCCAAGACGGTCGACTCGCTCATGCGTCTCGACCTGCCGGCCGGCGTCGACATCTCGATCAAGCTCTAAGGAACGCACTGACATGGCTAAGCAGATCAAGGGCGTCCTGGGCAAGAAGCTCGGCATGACCCAGGTCTTCGACGAGGCGAACCGGGTGGTCCCGGTCACCGTGGTCGAGGCCGGTCCGTGCGTGGTGACCCGGGTCCGCACCTCCGAGAAGGACGGCTACTCGGCCGTGCAGATCGGGTTCGGCCAGGTTGACCCGCGCAAGGTCAACAAGCCCCTGGGTGACTACCTGCGCAAGCACGACATCACCCCGCGCCGTTACTTCGCCGAGGTCCGCACCGACGACGCCTCCGAGTACACCCTGGGCCAGGAGATCCTGGCCGACGCCTTCGAGGCCGGGCAGTACGTGGACGTCACCGGCAAGAGCAAGGGCAAGGGCTTCGCGGGTGTCATGAAGCGCCACAACTTCCGTGGTCTGGGCGCTTCGCACGGTACCCAGCGCAAGCACCGCTCGCCCGGCTCCATCGGCGGCTGCGCCACCCCTGGACGCGTCTTCAAGGGCCTGCGCATGGCGGGCCGCATGGGCAACGTCCGCACCACGGTCCAGAGCCTCAAGGTCCACTCCGTCGACGTCGAGAAGAACCTCATCCTGATCAAGGGTGCGATTCCCGGCGCCAACGGCAGCCTTGTCCTCCTCCGCACCGCCGCCAAGAAGGGGGTCGCCGCCAAATGAGCACGACCATTGACGTCCTCGACGCCAGCGGCGCCAAGACGGGGACCGTCGACCTGCCGGAGGAGATCTTCGGCGCCAAGGTCAACGTGCCGCTGATCCACCAGGTCGTCGTGGCCCAGCTTGCCGCCCGCCGGCAGGGCACCCACGCGACGAAGACCCGCGGCGCCGTCTCCGGCGGCGGCAAGAAGCCGTACCGGCAGAAGGGCACCGGCCGCGCCCGTCAGGGCTCGACCCGCGCGCCGCAGTTCGCCGGCGGTGGCACCGTCCATGGCCCGCAGCCCCGCAGCTACGAGCAGCGGACGCCCAAGAAGATGAAGGCCGCCGCGCTGCGCGGCGCCCTGTCCGACCGGGCCAACGGCGGGCGGGTGCACGTGGTGAGCGCCCTGGTCACCGGTGAGACGGCGAAGACCAAGGCGGCCCTTGACGCCCTCCGTAAGGTCACGCAGGCCGCCAGCGTGCTCGTCGTGGTCGACGAGGCCGACGAGCTGACCTGGCTGAGCCTGCGCAACGCGCCTGAGGTCCACCTCCTGGACTCGGGCCAGCTGAACACCTACGACGTGCTGTGCTACGACGACGTGGTCTTCACCCGTGAGGCGTACGACCAGGTCGTGGCCCGTCTGGGCGACAGCGGGAAGGAAGAGGCCTGATGCAGAAGATCGCCGACCCGCGCGACATCATCCTCAAGCCGATCGTCTCCGAGAAGAGCTACGGCCTGATCGATGAGCACAACAAGTACACCTTCCTGGTGCGCAAGGGTGCCAACAAGACGCAGGTGAAGATCGCCGTCGAGCAGATCTTCGGCGTCAAGGTGACCGGGGTCAACACGATCAACCGGCAGGGCAAGCGCAAGCGGACCCGGCACGGTTACGGTCAGCGCCCGGACACCAAGCGCGCGATCGTGAGCCTCGCCGAGGGCGAGCGGATCGACATCTTCGGCCAGGTCGGCTGACCCAGCGCCGTACGCGGGGACGCGGGACCCCGGCCCAGCCGAGGGTCCCGGCCCGGAAGACAGCACCGGGGGGACCGCCGAGAGGCGGACCCCGACCGGTACGAACCGACGAAGGATGAACGAAAGAGATGGGCATCCGAAAGTACAAGCCGACGACTCCGGGTCGTCGCGGCGCGAGCGTCTCGGACTTCGCCGAGATCACGCGCAGCACCCCGGAGAAGTCGCTGCTTGCCCCGCTGCACAGCAAGGGCGGTCGTAACGTCCACGGCCGGGTGACCGCCCGGCACCAGGGAGGCGGGCACAAGCGCGCCTACCGGATCATCGACTTCCGCCGCCACGACAAGGACGGGATCCCGGCCAAGGTCGCGCACATCGAGTACGACCCGAACCGGACCTCCCGCATCGCGCTGCTCCACTACGCCGACGGCGAGAAGCGGTACATCCTCGCCCCCGCCGGCCTCAAGCAGGGCGACCAGGTCGAGAACGGTCCCGCGGCCGACATCAAGCCGGGCAACTGCCTGCCGCTGCGCAACATCCCGACCGGTACCTTCATCCACGCGGTGGAGCTCCGTCCGGGTGGCGGCGCCAAGCTGGGCCGCAGCGCCGGCGCGCAGATCCAGCTGCTCGCCAAGGAGGGCACGTACGCCACGCTGCGCATGCCCTCCGGTGAGATGCGCCAGGTCGACGTCCGCTGCCGCGCCTCCGTGGGCCAGGTGGGCAACGCCGAGCAGGGCAACATCAGCATCGGTAAGGCCGGCCGCAACCGCTGGAAGGGCAAGCGCCCCACGGTCCGCGGTGTCGCCATGAACCCGGTCGACCACCCGCACGGCGGTGGCGAGGGCAAGACCTCCGGTGGTCGCCACCCGGTGAACCCCAAGGGCAAGCCCGAGGGCCGTACCCGCCAGGCGAACAAGCCCAGCGACCGCCTGATCATCCGTCGTCGGAGCAAGAGGAAGAAGCGGTAGGAGCAGCCGATATGCCACGTAGTCTTAAGAAGGGTCCCTTCGTGGACGATCACCTTCAGAAGAAGGTGGATGTCCAGAACGAGAAGGGCACCAAGAACGTCATCAAGACGTGGTCGCGGCGCTCCATGATCGTGCCCGACATGATCGGCCACACGATCGCCGTGCACGACGGCCGCAAGCACGTCCCGGTGTTCATCACCGAGGCGATGATCGGTCACAAGCTCGGTGAGTTCGCCCCCACGCGGACGTTCCGCAGCCACGTCAAGGAAGACCGCCGCAGCCGGCGGTAAGCGCCTTCAAGCCAGCAGTTAGAGGAGAAAGCGATGGAAGCCAGGGCACAGGCGCGGTACGCGCGCCACACGCCCCGGAAGGCCCGCCGCGTGGTGGACCTCATTCGCGGGCTGCCCGCTTCGGAGGCGCAGGCCGTGCTGCAGTTCGCTCCCCAGTCGGCGAGCGAGACCGTCTACAAGGTGCTCTCGAGCGCGATCGCGAACGCCGAGCACAACTTCAAGCTCGACCGGGACACGCTCTTCGTGAGCCGCGCGTGGGTGGACGAGGGTCCGACCCTGAAGCGGTTCCGCCCGCGTGCCCAGGGTCGCGCCTATCGGATCAACAAGCGGACGAGCCACATCACCGTGATCGTGGAGTCCCGCGAGCCGAAGGGAAGGACCCGATAGTGGGCCAGAAGGTTAACCCGCACGGGTTCCGCCTCGGCATCACGACCGACTTCAAGAGCCGGTGGTACGCCGACAAGCTGTACAAGTCGTACGTCGCCGAGGACGTGGCGATCCGTCGCATGCTGCAGAAGGGCATGGAGCGGGCCGGCATCTCCAAGGTCGAGATCGAGCGCACGACCGACCGCGTGCAGGTCGACATCCACACCGCCCGGCCGGGCATCGTCATCGGCCGCCGCGGCGCCGAGGCCGACCGCATCCGCGGCGACCTGGAGAAGCTGACCAAGAAGCAGGTCCAGCTGAACATCCTCGAGGTGAAGAACCCCGAGATCGACGCGCAGCTCGTCGCGCAGGGCGTGGCCGAGCAGCTGTCCAGCCGCGTCTCGTTCCGCCGGGCCATGCGCAAGGCCATGCAGTCCGCCATGAAGAGCGGGGCCAAGGGCATCCGTGTCCAGTGCTCCGGCCGTCTGGGCGGCGCCGAGATGTCGCGCTCGGAGTTCTACCGCGAGGGCCGCGTGCCCCTGCACACGCTCCGCGCCGACATCGACTTCGGGCTCTACGAGGCCCGGACCACCTTCGGGCGTATCGGCGTGAAGGTGTGGATCTACAAGGGCGAGGCTCCGACGAGCCGCCAGGAGCGCGAGGCCGCAGCGGCCGGCGCCCGGGCGAGCCAGCGTCGTGAGCGCGACGACCGTCGCGGTGGCGGCACGGGTGACCGTCCGCGTCGTGGCGGCGGCGACCGTCCGCGTCGTGGCGGCGCCGCAGGTCGCGGCGACCGCGCCCCCAGGACCGAGGCGGCCGCGCAGGCCGCCCCCGAGACCGGCCCGGCGGAGCAGCCGGGTGCTGAAGGGAGCTGACCATGCTGATCCCGCGCAGGGTCAAGCACCGCAAGCAGCACCGGCCCGACCGTCACGGCGCGGCCAAGGGTGGCACCCGGGTGGTGTTCGGCGAGTTCGGCATCCAGGCGCTTGAGCACTCCTATGTGACCAACCGCCAGATCGAGGCCGCGCGTATCGCCATGACCCGGCACATCCGCCGTGGCGGCAAGGTCTGGATCAACATCTTCCCGGACCGTCCGCTCACGAAGAAGCCGGCCGAGACCCGCATGGGTTCCGGTAAGGGCTCTCCGGAGTGGTGGATCGCCAATGTCAAGCCCGGCCGAGTCATGTTCGAGCTGTCCGGCGTCGCCGAGCCCGTGGCCCGTGAGGCCATGCGCCGCGCGATGCACAAGCTGCCCATGAAGTGCCGGTTCGTCAAGCGTGAAGTGGGTGAGGCGTGATGGCTAAGGGTCTGACCGCCGCGGAGCTGCGGGTCGAGGACCAGGACGTCCTCGTCCAGAAGCTGAAGGAGGCGAAGGAGGAGCTGTTCAACCTCCGCTTCCAGTCGGCGACGGGGCAGTTGGAGAGCCACGGGCGGCTGCGCGCCGTCCGCCGCGAGATCGCCCGTATCTACACCGTGATGCGCGAGCGGGAGCTCGGCATCGTCACGGTCGAGAAGGAGCCGAGCGATGGCTGAAGCAACTGAGACCACGACCACTGAGGCGCGGAACTACCGCAAGACCCGTGAGGGCCTGGTCGTCAGCGACAAGATGGACAAGACCGTCGTCGTCGCCGTCGAGGACCGCGTCAAGCACCCCCTGTACGGCAAGGTCATCCGCCGTACGACCAAGTACAAGGCTCACGACGAGCAGAACGCCTGCGGCGTCGGCGACCGCGTCCTCCTGATGGAGACCCGGCCGCTGTCCGCCACCAAGCGCTGGCGGGTCGTCGAGATCCTCGAGAAGGCCAAGTAACACCAGCAGACGCGCCTCGTGGGGGGTGGGAGACCGCCCCCCATGACGGTGTCCAAGGGGCGGGACCGCGCGGCGGCCCCGCCCGCCCGCGGCGGCGGTACGGCTGTCGCCGAGGGAAAAAGACCACATCGGGTTCGGCCAGGCTCACCACCGGGTGAGAACCGGCACGACAAACAGGAGTAGACGTGATTCAGCAGGAGTCGCGGCTCAAGGTCGCCGACAACACGGGTGCCAAGGAGATTCTCTGCATCCGCGTTCTCGGCGGCTCGGGTCGGCGCTACGCGGGAATCGGCGACGTCATCGTTGCGACGGTGAAGGACGCCATTCCCGGCGGAGGCGTGAAGAAAGGCGACGTTGTCAAGGCTGTCGTGGTGCGCACCGTGAAGGAGCGCCGCCGCCCCGACGGCTCCTACATCCGCTTCGACGAGAACGCCGCGGTCATCATCAAGGACAGCGGCGACCCTCGCGGCACCCGCATCTTCGGCCCGGTCGGCCGGGAACTGCGCGACAAGAAGTTCATGCGCATCATCTCGCTCGCCCCGGAGGTGCTGTGATGTCGAAGCTGCACGTGAAGAAGGGTGACCTGGTTCAGGTCATCGCCGGCAAGGACAAGGGCGCCAAGGGCCGGATCATCGCCGCCTACCCGCGTGAGGAGCGCGTGGTGGTCGAGGGCGTGAACATGATCAAGAAGCACTCCAAGGTGACCCACCAGGGCCCGCGCGGCGCCAAGGAGGGCGGCGTGCAGACCATGGAGGCCCCCATCCACGTGAGCAACGTGAAGAAGCTCAAGGATGAGGAGAAGGCCGACAAGCCCGAGAAGAAGGCCGCCGCGAAGAGCGACGCCGACGCGGCGGGTGAGGAAAGCTGATGACCGCCACCACTGAAGAGCGCACCCTTCCGCGCCTCAAGCAGCGTTACCGCGAGGAGATCATCGCGAAGCTGCGCGAGGAGTTCGGCATCGAGAACATCATGCAGGTGCCCACGATCACCAAGATCAAGGTGAACATGGGCGTCGGCGAGGCCGCCCGCGACTCGAAGCTCATCGAGGGCGCGGTCCGCGACCTCACCGCGATCACCGGCCAGAAGCCGGCCGTCGCCCGCGCCCGCAAGTCCATCGCGCAGTTCAAGCTGCGCGAGGGCATGCCGATCGGCGCGCACGTGACGCTCCGCGGCGACCGCATGTGGGAGTTCCTCGACCGCCTGCTGTCGCTCGCCCTGCCGCGCATCCGGGACTTCCGCGGTCTGTCGCCGAAGCAGTTCGACGGCAACGGCAACTACACGTTCGGTCTCACGGAGCAGGTCATGTTCCACGAGGTCGACCAGGACAGGGTCGACCGGCAGCGGGGCATGGACATCACGGTCGTGACCAGCGCCACGAACGACGACCAGGGCCGGGCGCTGCTGAAGCACCTCGGATTCCCCTTCAAGGAGGCCTGACATGGCGAAGACGTCGCTGAAGGTCAAGGCAGCGCGCAAGCAGAAGTTCGAGGTCAGGGCGTACACTCGGTGCTCGCGCTGTGGCCGTCCCCGCGCTGTCTACCGCAAGTTCGGGCTGTGCCGCGTGTGCTTCCGCGAGATGGCGCACCGGGGCGAGCTGCCCGGCATCACCAAGTCGAGCTGGTAAGCCGCAGCGCTGACCGGCCGCACCACAAAGTCACATCAACCGGGCGCCTCTACGGCGCCCACGACCGCACCGTAGGTCCCAGCCTGGGGAAACCGCGGTGAGGAAGGCCACCGGCCATGACGATGACCGACCCGATCGCAGACATGCTGACGCGTCTGCGTAACGCGAACTCGGCCTATCACGACACCGTGAGCATGCCTTACTCCAAGATCAAGGCACACATCGCGGAGATCCTCCAGCAGGAGGGCTACATCCAGGCCTGGAGCGTCGAGGACGCCAAGGTCGGCAAGAACCTCGTGGTGGAGCTGAAGTTCGGCCCGAGCCGCGAGCGTTCGATCGCCGGCCTGCGCCGGGTGTCGAAGCCCGGTCTGCGGGTCTATGCAAAGAAGGACAACCTGCCCCGCGTGCTGGGCGGCCTGGGCGTCGCGATCATCTCGACGTCCGGTGGCCTGATGACGGACAAGCAGGCCGGCAAGCGTGGAGTGGGCGGGGAAGTCCTCGCCTACGTCTGGTAAGAGGGGAGGAACCACAGCATGTCGCGAATCGGACGGCTGCCCATCCCCGTACCGGCGGGTGTCGACATCACCATCGACGGCCGGAACGTCCAGGTCAAGGGGCCGAAGGGCACGCTCAGTCACACCGTCGCGGAGCCGATCGAGGTCTCTCGCGGCGAGGACGGCAACATCGCCGTCTCCCGGCCGAACGACGAGAACAAGGTCCGTGCTCTGCACGGCCTGTCCCGCACGCTGATCGCCAACATGGTCGCGGGCGTCACTCAGGGCTACACCAAGACGCTGGAGATCGTCGGCGTCGGTTACCGCGTCGCGGCCAAGGGCCCGACGCAGCTGGAGTTCTCGCTGGGCTTCAGCCACCCGGTGATCGTCGACGCCCCCGAGGGCGTCTCCTTCCGCGTCGAGCGGCCGACCCTGTTCCACGTGGACGGCATCGACAAGCAGAAGGTCGGCGAGGTCGCCGCGAACATCCGCAAGCTGCGCAAGCCCGACCCGTACAAGGGCAAGGGCGTGCGCTACCAGGGCGAGGTTGTCCGCCGCAAGGTCGGAAAGGCTGGTAAGTAGCCATGGCTGGCAAGACTGCGTTCGGCAAGCACACGGCCGCCCGCACGATCTCGCGGGCCCGCCGGCACCGCCGCGTCCGCAAGAACGTCTTCGGCACGCCGGAGCGTCCCCGTCTCGTCGTCAACCGGTCCACGCGGCACCTGTTCGTGCAGATCGTCGACGACACCCAGGGCCACACGCTGGTGAGCGCCTCCACCATGGACGCCTCGCTCCGCGGCTCCGAGGGGGACAAGACCGACAAGGCGAAGAAGGTCGGCGAGCTTCTCGCTCAGCGGGCCAAGACCGCCGGGATCACCGCTGTCGTGTTCGACCGCGGTGGTAACCGCTACGCGGGGCGCCTGGCCGCTCTCGCGGACAGCGCCCGTGAAGGCGGGCTGCAATTCTGATGGCCCGTCCTACGAGCAACGAGAAGAGGAACCACTGATGGCTGCAGCTCCGCGTCGCGGTGCAGGCGGCGGTGGCGAGCGGCGTGACCGTCGTGAGGATCGCCGCGGTGGCGCCGCAGACAAGGGCGTCTCGTACATCGAGCGCGTCGTAAAGATCAACCGAGTGGCGAAGGTCGTCAAGGGCGGCCGGCGCTTCAGCTTCACCGCGCTCGTCATCGTCGGGGACGGCAACGGCCTCGTCGGCGTCGGGTACGGCAAGGCCAAGGAGGTGCCCGCGGCGATCGCCAAGGGCGTCGAGGAGGCCAAGAAGCACTTCTTCAAGGTGCCGCGCATCCAGGGCACCATCCCGCACACCGTGCAGGGCGAGGACGCCGCGGGCGTCGTCCTCCTGCGTCCGGCCTCGGCCGGTACGGGTGTCATCGCGGGCGGCCCGGTGCGCGCGGTCCTGGAGTGCGCCGGCATCCACGACGTGCTGTCCAAGTCGCTCGGCTCGGACAACCCGATCAACATCGTGCACGCCACCGTGGCGGCTCTGAAGGGCCTCAGCCGGCCCGAGGAGATCGCCGCCCGCCGTGGCCTGCCGATCGAGGACGTCGCGCCCAAGGCGATGCTCAAGGCTCGCGCGGAGGGCCTCGCCGAGGCCGCCGCCGCCGCGAAGGCGGTGAGCTAGTCCATGGCGCGTCTGAAGATCACCCAGGTCCGTTCGAAGATCGGCGGCACGCAGAACCAGCGTGACTCGCTGCGTTCGCTCGGCCTGAAGCGGATCGGCGACGTCGTCGTCAAGGAGGACCGCCCGGAGATCCGGGGCATGGTCGCCAAGGTGACGCACCTCGTCGAGGTGGCCGAGCTCTCCGAAGAGGGGGTCGAGTAGTCATGACCGACAACGCTCCGCTCAAGCTGCACGACCTCCGTCCGGCTCCCGGCGCCAACAAGTCGAAGGTCCGCAAGGGCCGCGGCGAGGGCTCCAAGGGCAAGACGGCCGGCCGGGGCACCAAGGGCACCAAGGCCCGCAACACCGTGATGCCGGGCTTCGAGGGCGGCCAGGTCCCGCTGCAGCGGCGGCTGCCGAAGCTGAAGGGCTTCTCCAACGCCCTGTTCAAGACGTCCTACCAGGTCGTCAACCTCGACAGGCTCGGGGAGCTGTTCCCCCAGGGCGGCGACGTCACGATTGACGACCTCGTCGCCAAGGGTGCGGTCCGCAAGAACCAGCTCGTCAAGGTGCTGGGCACCGGTGACATCTCCGTCGCGCTCAACGTGCAGGCGCACGCCTTCTCGGCGTCCGCGAAGGAGAAGATCGCCGCGGCCGGCGGCTCGGTCTCCGAGCTGTAGGCATGATGCTGCGCGAGGCGCGGAGGTTCGTTATGAGCCTCCGCGCCCGTAGTGCGTTAGAGTTCGCTGGGCAGCGGCCCCGTGCCGCGGCCGACCAGGCTCATAGGCAAGTAGTCATGTCGAGGGACGCCGTCCAGGCCGTCACCGACCGTCACCGCGTCACAGGCGCGCAGGAGGGACCGTGCTAACCGCGATTACCCGGGCATTCCGGACGCCGGACCTGCGCAAGAAGCTGCTCTTCACCTTGGGCATCATCGCGCTGTTCCGGCTCGGCTCGGTGCTCCCCACGCCGGGCGTGAACGCCGCGAACGTCCGCCTGTGTCTCGACCAGGCCCAGTCCGGCGACGCCGGCAACATCTACGGGATGGTCCAGCTCTTCTCGGGCGGCGCCCTTCTGAAACTTTCCGTGTTCGCGCTCGGCATCATGCCGTACATCACCGCGAGCATCATCCTTCAGCTGCTGACCGTGGTCATCCCCCGTCTTGAGGCCCTGAAGAAGGAGGGCCAGGCGGGGACGTCGAAGATCACTCAGTACACGCGGTACCTCACCATCGGGCTGGCGGTCCTGCAGTCCACGGCGTTCGTCGCGCTGGCCCGCAGCGGCCAGCTGTTCCCGAGCTGCCGCGAGCAGATCCTGCTCAGCCAGGACGTCTTCCCGCTGGTCACCATGGTGATCATCATGACCGCCGGCACGGCCGTGATCATGTGGCTGGGCGAGCTCGTGACCGACCGCGGCGTCGGCAACGGCATGTCGATCCTGATCTTCACGCAGGTCATCGCGGTCTTCCCGTCCGAGCTGCTGAGCATCTACCGCCTGAGCCCGTTCAAGTTCGTGGTCGTGATGATCGTCGGCATCGTGATGATCGCGGTCGTCGTGTTCATCGAGCAGGCGCAGCGCCGGATCCCGGTCCAGTACGCGAAGCGCATGGTCGGCCGCCGGATGTACGGCGGCACCTCGACCTACATCCCGCTGAAGGTGAACCAGGCCGGCATCATCCCGGTCATCTTCGCCTCGTCGCTGCTGTACCTGCCGCAGCTGCTGGTGACGCTGTTCGGCAACAGCAACAAGCCGAACGCGGTGGTCGAGTGGCTGGCGCAGAACATGGTCCGGGGCGACCACCCGGTCTACATGGGCACGTTCTTCGCCCTCATCATCTTCTTCACCTACTTCTACGTGTCCATCACCTTCAACCCCGTTGAAGTGGCCGACAACATGAAGAAGTACGGTGGGTTCATCCCGGGCATCCGTCCGGGCCGGCCGACCGCCGAGTACCTGAACTACGTGCTCACGCGGCTCACCGCCGCCGGCGCTCCGTATCTGGGTGTCATCTCGCTCATCCCGATCATCGCGCTGGCGGTGGCCGGGGCGAGCCAGAACTTCCCGTTCGGAGGGACCAGCATTCTGATCATGGTTGGTGTTGGCCTGGACACGGTCAAGCAGATCGAGAGCCAGCTTCAGCAGCGCAACTACGAGGGCTTCCTGAGATAGTGCGCGTCGTCCTGGTCGGGCCCCCCGGAGCGGGTAAGGGGACGCAGGCCCAGTTCATCGCTTCGCACCTGTCGATCCCGAAAATCTCGACAGGCGACATCTTCCGTGCCAACGTGTCCGGCGGCACGGAGCTCGGCAAGCTCGCCAAGGAGTACATGGACCGCGGTGACCTCGTCCCCGACGAGGTCACGGTCGCCATGGTGCGCGACCGGCTGTCGGAGGACGACGCGCAGGAGGGCTTCCTCCTCGACGGCTTCCCCCGCAACGTGCCGCAGGCCGAGGTCCTCAAGAAGATGCTGGCCGAGTTCGGCATCTCCCTCGACGTGGTGCTCAACCTGGTGGTCGACGACGACGAGGTCGTACGTCGGCTGGCCGGGCGTCGCACCTGCCGTTCCTGCGGCAAGGTGTGGCACGAGCTGTTCGACCCGCCGGCCGTCGCCGGCGTCTGCGACGCGTGCGGCGGAGAGCTGTTCCAGCGCGACGACGACCGCGAGGAGACCATCAGGCACCGCCTGGAGGTCTACCAGGAGCAGACGGCGCCGCTGATCTCCTTCTACGCCGACGAGGGCATCCTGCAGGGGGTCGACGCGACCGGGCCGGTCGAGGAGGTCACCCAGCGGGCGATGTCGGCGCTGCGGCGGTTCGCCGACTGAGGCATTACCACGGCCACGGACGCCATCCCTATCCTTGGGGTGGCGTTCAGGCTTATATGGGACAATCACGTGAGGGGGTGGACAAGTGTTCAAGAAGAGCAAGCACGGGATCCAGATCAAGAACGCGGAGCAGATCGACAAGATGCGCGCCGCGGGCCTGGTCGTGGGCCGGACGCTGGAGCTGCTCCGGTCGTCCGTGCGGCCCGGGATCACCCCCCTCGACCTCGACGCCATCGCTGAGGAGGCGATCCGCGGCGAGGGCGCCATCCCCTCGTTCAAGGGTTACCAGGGCTTCCCGGCCACCATCTGCGCCTCGGTGAACCACGAGGTGGTCCACGGCATCCCGACCGACCAAAGGAAGCTGCGCGAGGGCGACGTCATCGCGATCGACTGCGGCGCCATCCTGGACGGCTGGCACGGCGACTCGGCGATCACGGTCCCGGTCGGCGAGGTCGACCCGGCGCTCACCGAGCTGATCCGCGTGACCGAGGAGGCCATGTGGCGCGGCATCGCCGCGCTGCGGGTCGGCGGCTTCCTGTCGGACATCGGCCACCAGGTCGAGAAGTACGTCCGCTCCCAGGGCCGCTACGGCATCCCGCAGGAGTACGGCGGCCACGGCATCGGCACGGAGATGCACATGGACCCGTGGGTGGCCAACCACGGCCGGCCCGGCCGCGGCCCCCGTTTCGAGGCGGGCATGTGCTTCGCCGTCGAGCCCATGGTCAACCTGGGCACCGACCGCACCAAGGTGCTGGCCGACGACTGGACCGTGGTCACGCTCGACGGCAAGCCCTCGGCGCACTTCGAGCACAGCGTCGCCGTCACGGAGAACGGGCCGCTGGTCCTGACCGCCCTCGATGGGGGAGAGGCCAAGCTGGCGACGCTCCTGGCCGGGGACGCCGCGGCGACCGTGGTGCCGGAAAAGCCCTGATTCCCGCTGCTTTCCTCGCCCGCCGGTGAACCATAATGGTCGTATCGCTCGACAGCGGGAGATGGTGATGGCGGCAGCGCCGGAGATGCGGGCGTCCGACGGGGACCGGGACAGGGTCGCCGCGGCACTGCGCGAGCACATGGCCCAGGGCAGGCTCACCGTGGACGAGTTCGGCGAGCGCCTGGAGCAGGTCTACCAGAGTCGCACGTACGGCGAGCTGGCGAAGGTCACGTCCGACCTGCCCGAGATCGACCTGCACACCCTGCCCGCCACCGTCGCCCCCGTCCGGAGCGACGGTCGCAGGCCCGCCGACAAGGCCCAGAACTCGCTCAAGGCGTCCTGGGCGGCCTGGGCGTCGGCCAGCGCGATCAACTGGGTCATCTGGATCATCGTGAGCGTCACGTCGGGGCACCTCGTCTACCCGTGGCCGCTGTGGGTCATGGGTCCCTGGGGCGCCATCATGCTCGTCGGCACGATCTTCGGGACGACGCACAACAGCAAGCGCGGCCGCTGAGCGGGGCGGCGCGCCCTGTGTGTATTTTTCCTGGTTGAAGAACCGGCCGAGTGTGGATTCCTGCGCAGAACGGATGGGCGATCGTCCGTAATTTCAGGGGTGTCCGGAGATGAGCAGCATCTTCGAAGAAATCCCCTGGAGGAACAATGAACCTGCGCACCGTCCTCGCCGGGACCGCCGCCGCCGGCGCCCTCGCCGCCGGCCTCATGTCGGCCCCGGCCCAGGCCGCGACCACGGCCAGCCCTTTCAAGCACTTCTTCGGCACGACCTACTCCAGCTACGGCGGCAGCCATGGCGAGCACCGCGACGACCGGTCGTACTTCAGCAAGGGCTACTGGTACCGGGACAACGGCCGCTACTACTTCTTCGGCGACCTGTACGACCGGGACCACGACCGTGAGTACAGCTACGTCTGGTTCCGCTGGCACGACGACGGCGGCTCGCACTTCCGGTCGTTCCGGACCTTCGACCACGTGCACATCGGCCACTTCGGCGGGTTCACCCGCAGCCACGGCTTCGACGACTTCGACGTCCGGGTCTGCGAGGGCGGCCCGACCGAGGACTGCGGCAGCTGGCACGACGTCTTCTGAGATGACCGCTTCGAGCGGCACGGGGGTTCCGAGAGGAACGCTTCCAGGTTGCGGAGGGGCTCGCCCGGTCCGGGCGGGCCCCTTCCCGCGTGCGGCCCGGCCGAGGGCGCGGGGAGTGGCCCGGACGAGGATGGACGGGTACCCTTTCATCTGGTTGTGTCGGGACCCCATGCCCTCGTTTCGCAATTCGGGCCGGGTTGGCGTACACTCCTTTGTCGGTTCACTATGACCTTTGCGCGTAGGCGGTCTGGCAGATCGCCGCTCTCTGGAAGCGCCACGAAGGTCGCGGCTGCTTAGTGTTCCGAAGCCTCTGACGATCGATCAGTGAAACGCGAGGGTCATGGCCAAGAAAGACGGCGCCATCGAGATTGAGGGCACTGTGGTTGAGTCGCTCCCGAACGCGATGTTCCGGGTGCAGCTCGACAACGGCCATAAGGTCCTGGCCCACATCAGCGGGCGAATGCGGATGCACTACATCCGGATCCTTCCCGACGACAGGGTGGTCGTGGAACTGAGCCCCTACGACCTCAGTCGTGGGCGGATCGTCTACCGGTACAAGTAGGCCCGCCTCTCCGAGGCAGGGTCGTATGCGGAACGAATAAGGACTATGAAGGTCAAGCCGAGCGTCAAGAAGATCTGCGACAAGTGCAAGGTGATCCGCCGGCACGGTCGCGTCATGGTGATCTGCGACAACCTGCGCCACAAGCAGCGTCAGGGCTAGGGATCACTCCCTAGAGTCGCCAGGCTCCCGCACGGTCCGCCCGAGTGGCGGACTCGACGCATGTGAGGAGCCTCCGGCGCGGACACCGGGCGGAGACGCCCGCGGGTCCGGCCGGACAACGGAAACGGTGTCTCACACCGGCGCAGGCGGCGTCCCCACGGGGAGGCCGTACCACGTTGGAGACCCCCGGTCGGAGGCCGGGGCCCTCGCCCCGGGCATGGGGAGGGGAGTGAGGCGCGAGACCTCCGCCACAAGAAGGAGAATGCCCGACCATGGCCCGCCTGGTTGGCGTCGACCTCCCCCGCGACAAGCGGCTGGAGATCGCTCTCACCTACATTTTCGGAATCGGCCGCACCCGCGCCCAGGAGATCCTCGAGGCGACGGGCATCAGCCCCGACCTGCGCGTCCACCAGCTGACGGACGCCGAGCTCGTGCCGATGCGCGACTACATCGAGGCGAACTACAAGATCGAGGGTGACCTCCGCCGCGAGGTCCAGGCCGACATCCGCCGCAAGATCGAGATCGGCTGCTACCAGGGCATCAGGCACCGCAAGGGCCTGCCCGTCCACGGTCAGCGGACGCAGACGAACGCTCGCACCCGCAAGGGTAAGAAGAAGACCGTCGCCGGCAAGAAGAAGCCGGGCAAGAAGTAGTCCTCGCAGCCACATTCCAGGAGATAGCGCTTAAATGCCGCCGAAGAGCCGCCAGGGCGCACCGAAGAAGGTGCGCCGCAAGGAAAAGAAGAACGTCGCTCACGGGCACGCCCACATCAAGAGCACGTTCAACAACACGATCGTCTCGATCACCGACCCCAACGGGAACGTGATCTCCTGGGCCAGCGCCGGCCACGTCGGGTTCAAGGGCTCCCGCAAGTCCACCCCGTTCGCGGCTCAGATGGCTGCCGAGAACGCCGCCCGGCGTGCCATGGAGCACGGCATGCGCAAGGTCGACGTCTTCGTCAAGGGTCCCGGCTCCGGCCGTGAGACCGCCATCCGTTCGCTGCAGGCGACCGGTCTCGAGGTCGGGTCCATCCAGGACGTGACCCCGGTCCCGCACAACGGCTGCCGTCCGCCCAAGCGCCGCCGCGTCTGAGCTCAGGAGATAGAAGGAAATGGCTCGTTACACGGGTCCGGACTGCAAGCTCTGCCGTCGTGAGAAGACGAAGCTCTTCCTCAAGGGCAAGAAGTGCGAGTCCGCCAAGTGCCCCATCGAGATTCGTCCGTACCCGCCGGGTGAGCACGGCCGCGGCCGCCCCAAGGAGTCGGAGTACCAGCTTCAGCTTCGTGAGAAGCAGAAGACCCGCCGGATCTACGGCGTCCTCGAGAAGCAGTTCCACAACTACTACGAGGAAGCCAACCGCAAGACCGGCAAGACGGGTGAGAACCTCCTCCAGATCCTGGAGAGCCGTCTCGACAACGTCGTCTACCGCGCCGGTTTCGCCGAGTCGCGCGACGCCGCCCGCCAGCAGGTGCGCCACGGCCACTTCCTGGTGAACGGCAAGAAGGTCGACATCCCGTCGTACCGCGTGCGCGAGCACGACATCGTCGAGGTCCGGGAGAAGTCCCGCAACCTCATGCCGTACGAGGTGGCCCGCGCCACCGCCGGCGACCGCACCGTGCCCGCGTGGCTGGGCGTCTCGCCGGAGGCCATGCGCGTCCTCGTGCACCAGCTCCCGGTCCGCCAGCAGATCGACACGCTGGTCCAGGAGCAGCTCATCGTCGAGCTCTACTCCAAGTAAGTAGGGCTCCGGCACCAGGTCATGACGCCGTACGGCCGGTTTCGCCGGCCGTGCGGCATCATGGTTGTAGGCGAGCGGCGTCAAATAGCGGGCGCCGCCGTAACCGAGGGACCGGCTCTCGCCCGGAAGGGCGGCCCGTCCCGGATTCAGGAGTGATCCATGCTGATCGCACAGCGCCCGAGCCTCCAGGAGGAGCAGCTCGAGGAGCACCGGTCCAGGTTCATCATCGAGCCTCTCGAGCCGGGCTTCGGCTACACCATCGGAAACTCGGTGCGGCGCACGCTGCTGTCCTCCATCCCGGGGGCGGCGGTCACCAGCATCCGCATCGAGGGCGTGCTGCACGAGTTCTCGACCGTGCCCGGGGTCAAGGAAGACGTCACCGACATCATCCTCAACCTCAAGTCGCTGGTCGTCTCCTCCGAGCACGACGAGCCCGTGGTGATGTACCTGCGCAAGCAGGGCCCGGGCGAGGTCACGGCCGCGGACATCGCGCCCCCGGCCGGCGTCGAGGTGCACAACCCGGACCTCCACATCGCCACCCTCAACGGGAAGGCGAAGCTGGAGATGGAGCTGACCGTCGAGCGCGGTCGCGGCTACGTCTCCGCGGCGCAGAACAAGCAGCCGGGCCAGGAGATCGGCCGGATTCCGATCGACTCGATCTACTCCCCGGTTCTCAAGGTCACCTACAAGGTCGAGGCCACCCGTGTCGAGCAGCGCACGGACTTCGACCGTCTGATCCTCGACGTCGAGACCAAGCCGTCCATGAAGCCCCGCGACGCGGTGGCCTCGGCCGGCAAGACCCTCGTCGAGCTCTTCGGCCTGGCCCGCGAGCTCAACGTCGAGGCCGAGGGCATCGACATCGGCCCGTCGCCGACGGACGCGGCCCTGGCCGCCGACCTGGCGCTGCCGATCGAGGAGCTCAACCTCACCGTCCGCTCGTACAACTGCCTCAAGCGCGAGGGCATCCACACCGTGGGTGAGCTCGTCGCCCGCAGCGAGCAGGACCTGCTGGACATCCGCAACTTCGGCGCCAAGTCGATCGAAGAGGTCAAGCAGAAGCTGCACGAGATGGGCCTCGCCCTCAAGGACTCCCCGCCCGGATTCGACCCGTCCGCGGTCGCCGGCGGCGGGTACGACGACGAGGACGGCGGCTTCATCGAGACCGAGCAGTACTGATCGTCACCGATCGCTGCCGGTAGGCACCACCGCATCACCGGCCGCCCCGCGTCGTACGGCGTGGGGCGGCGATGACAGTCACGACCGGTACGCCGGTCGGCCCGACCCCGGTACCTGGCACGGCCGGGGCGGGTTATCCATGAGGAGCATCACATGCCCAAGCCCACCAAGGGCCCCCGCTTCGGCGGCAGCCCGGCCCACGAGCGGCTGATCCTGGCGAACCTCGCCACCCAGCTGTTCCAGAACGGCCGGATCCGCACCACCGAGGCCAAGGCGAAGCGTCTCCGCCCGCTCGCGGAGAAGCTGATCACCAAGGCGAAGAAGGGCGACATCCACAACCGTCGCCAGGTGCTGACCGTCGTCCGCGACAAGGGCGTCGTCCACCACCTCTTCACCGAGATCGCCCCCACGTTCGCCGAGCGTCCGGGCGGCTACACCCGGATCACCAAGCTCGGCCCGCGTAAGGGCGACGCCGCTCCGATGGCGGTCATCGAGCTGGTGACCGAGCAGCTGAACCCGGTCCGCGTCTCCCGCACGGCTCCGGCCGCCGCCGCGGCTCCGGTCGCCGAGGAGACCGCCCCGGCCGAGACCCCGGCCGAGGAGACCGCTCCGGCGACGGAGACCTCCGAGGCCGTGGAGACGGCTCCGGAGGCCGCCGAGGCTGAGCAGCCCGCGGACGGCGAGAAGAAGGACGAGGCCTGATCCCAGGCTTTGTGAGCGGGCTCAGGGTCCCCTTCGGGGGATCCTGAGCCCGCTCGTGTTTTGCGGGCCGGTGGCGCAGGGGAGGGACGGCGTGGAGCGTGACGTCCGGCTGAGGCTGGACCTGGGGTACGACGGGACGGATTTCTCGGGCTGGGCCCGGCAGCCGGACCGCCGTACGGTCCAGGGCGTGCTCGAGGAGGCGCTCGGCCGCGTCCTGCGCCTCGACCCGCCGCCCGGGCTGACCGTCGCCGGGCGCACCGACGCCGGTGTCCACGCGCGCGGCCAGGTGGCCCACGTGGACGTGCCCCTCGGCGCGCTGGCGGCCGCGGGGTCGCCCGCGCGTGAGACCGTCGCCGACGCCGAGGAGGGCTGGCGGGAGAACGGCTCCCAGTGGCTCTCCACGGTCACGCGGCGGCTGGCCGGGGTCCTGCCCCCGGATGTCCGGGTTCACGCCGTCTCCGTCGCTCCGGAGGGCTTCGACGCCCGGTTCTCGGCGCTGTCCCGCCGGTACGGCTACCGCGTCTGCGACGCCCCGGGCGGCGTCGACCCGCTGCGGCGGCGGGAGGTGCTGTGGTACGCCCGGCCGCTCGACGTGGGCCTGCTGAACGCCGCGGCGGCCCGGCTGCTCGGAGAGCACGACTTCGCGGCGTTCTGCCGCAGGCGCGAGGGCGCCACCACGATCCGGGAGCTCCAGCGGCTGGAATGGACGAGGGGCGCGGACGGCGTCGTCCTGGCGACGGTCGTGGCCGACGCGTTCTGCCATTCGATGGTCAGGGCCCTGGTGGGCTCGCTGCTGACCGTGGGCGAGGGCCGGCGGCCCGTTGAGTGGCCGGGCGAGGTGCTGGCGGGAGCCGTACGGGATCCGGGGGTGCACGTGGCGCCCGCGCACGGGCTGACGCTTGAGGAGGTGCGCTACCCGACCGGCGACGAGCTGGCCCGGCGCGCCGAGGCGACGCGCCGGGTCCGCACGCTCACTTCCTGACGCGCTTCTGCACGACCTGGGCCGTGTGGTCGCGGAACTCGCCGCTCACCGGGACGAGGTTCTTGTCCTTGGCGTCCGGGGTGTGCCCGTCGGCGTAGGTGGCGTAGCTGAAGACGATGTACCGCCCCCAGACCATGCCCGCGGCGTACCCGCCGGAGATGGCCACCCGGCTGGCGCCGCTGGACTCCTTGCCGTTCAGCCCCTTGAACCAGACGTTCGCCGCGAGGTCCTTCGCCTGGTCGACCGTGAGTGCGGCCTGCTTGGTCGGCATCACGGCGATGCCCGTGGTGACCGCGTAGTCGCGCTTGCGGTCGATGTAGGTGGCCCGCAGCACCCGGCGGCACTGCTGCTGCTCCAGCGCCTGCGCGAACGCCCCGGCGGCCGCCTGGCGGCAGGTGTCGGTGACGTCGACCTTGACCCTGCGGAAGGTCCGCCCGGCCAGCGTCACCCTGGTGTCGGGGAACGCCTCGCCCGGGGACATCGTCTTCGGGTCGGTCGTCTCCGAGTCGACCACCGACGCCGCGGCCGTGCTCGCCTGCGGGATCGCGGTTGTCGCGCCGCCGGTGGCCGCCGGGCGGCTCACGGGCGAGTTCCCGGTGTCTCCCGAGTAGGCGTAGTAGGCCGCCGTGCCGATCGCCGCCACGACGACGGCGCCGCCGGCTGCGAGCAGCGCCTTCCTGATCGTGCCGCCGCTCCCTCCGCCCGGCGCGGGCGGGCGGCGCAGCGGCACGGGGAGCGCGGAGCCGGGGGACGGCGGGGTCGAGCCGAACCCGGGCGGGGGCGTCGGCTTCCCGGCCTTGGCGGGCGTCACCGGGGTGAAGGCGAACGGCGTGTCGCCGGAGGCCGTCGTCGAGGCCGGCCCGGCGGGGGAGGAAGTCGAGGGCATGTGTCCTGGGGGTGTCTCGGGCGAGGCCGGCCGCGACGTGGTGGCATCGGCGGGCGGCGCATCCGCGGATGGCGACTCCACCGGCTGGGCGCCGCTGACCGGCGCGCCGGGGAAGGCGGGGGAGAGGGGCGGGGACGAGGCGAGGGCGCCGTACGGGGAGGGCGAGCCGTCGCCCTGCCACGGCGGCGCGTTCGGCGGGAGCACGGCGTTCGGCGGGGGCACAGCGCTCGGGGGGAGGACCGTGTTCGGGGGGAGGACGAAGCCCTCCACCGGGGTGGCGCCGGATGAGCTGTCGGGAGAGGCGGGACCGTACGGCCACGGCTGGCCCGGGTGTCCGCCGACCGGCGACCCGTTCACGCCCTGGGGCCCGTACACACCCGGGGGCTGGTGGCCGGGGGCGCCACCGGCGTACGGCGACGTCGTCGTGCTTGGGTCGCCTGGCATGCCGGGCTGGTACGGCGAGCCGGCGGCGCCGGGGTACGCCGGTGTGCCGTACGGCCAGGGTGCGCCGGGCTCCGCCGGTGGTCCCGGGTGCGGGTAGGAGGCGTCGCCGGGCTGGGCCGGCGCGCCGGGCGCGGCCGCGTACGGCGACGGAACCCCGGTGATGCCCTCCTGGCCGGGAACGCCGCCGTCGCCGGGCCGCACCGCGTGCCGCCCGGTCGGCACGCCATCCGCATCGGCCGGGTTTCCTCCGGCGGGAACGGTGGCCGATCCCGTCGTCTCGTCCACGGGGAGCGTGCCGCCCGGGCCGTCCAGCGCGTCGCCGGGGACGGCCGGGCCGGCGGGAGGTACCGCGGAGCCGGGGTGTGGCGTCGCGGGCACCCCGGTGCCTGGTGTGCCTGAGGAGGGCACCTGGTCCGCCGGGGCGACGGAGTCGGACCCCGTGGTGGCGGGGATCGCGGAGCCCGGCGCCGCGTCGAGCGCGTCGCCGGCCACGCCGCCGGAGGCCGCCGGGCCGTCCTCGGTCGTGCCGGACCCGGCACGGCCGGTGGCGGGGGCCGAGAGGCCGTCCGTGGTGCCGGATGCGGCAATGGTGGGGGCCGAGGGGTCGGTCGTGGCGCCGGGATGGCCGCCGGTGGAGGCCGAATGGCCGGGCGTGGTGGTGCCGTGCGTGCCGGAGGGCGCCGATGCGTCAGCGCTGTGCGCCGCGCCGGCCGTGCTGGCGGAGGGCGCCGAGGCATCGGTTCCGCTGCCGCCGGCAGCGCTGCCCGGCAGGTCGGGGCCTCCGCTGTGCGCCGCGCCGGCCGCGCCGGCCGGGATGTCGGGGACGTGGGCGGAGTCCGCGCTCGCGGCGCCGTCACCGCCGGACGCGTCCGCGGCCGTCGTCGCGCCCGCGGGCGTCCGCTGCTCGGCTGAGGGGAGACCCTCTGCGGCGGCGCCGTTCGCGGACGTGGCGGCCGGCTGCGCGCCCGAGCCCTCCTCGCCGCTCGTGGCGGCGGGGGTGCCCGCCTCGCGCGAGGCGTCCCCCGGCCCGTCGCCCTGCCGGGTGGAGTCGCGGCCCGTGCCGGTCGCGTCGTCCTGCCGGGTCGCGCCGCCGTCCTCGTACGCCGTGGCGGGCGGCCACGAGGTGCCGAATCCGCCGGGACGGCCGCCACCCTCCTGGTCCTCCTCGGCGGACGTGTAGGGCTCGCCGGGAAGCCGCGGCGGCCACACGGGCACGTCGCCGGGCTCCGCCGGTCGGACCTGTGCCGCCGCCGACTCCTCCGTCTGAGCGGTCTGCTCGGGCTCGCCCGAAGACGGCCAGTTCACGAAGCGCGCGGGAGCCGCGTCCTCCTGACCGGGCAGGTCGGTCTGCTCCGGCGCGGAGGAGGTCGGCGCGGAGGTGGGAGTGGACGGAGCCGCGTCGGCCTCCGGGACCGGTGCGGGCCACACGGGTCCGGGCGCCGAGGGGTGGTTCCCCGCCTGGCCGACTGCCTGTGGGGGGACGTGCCAGTCGGGCCGCCATCCCGCTCCGGCGCCGGGGTCTGGCGGGGCAGGCCGCAGGCCTTCCCGATCCCCCGCCTGAGGAGCGGAGGGCTCCACCGGCTGGTGGGGATTCGGCCAGGAGGACGTGCCGTACGGCGGCTGCGATTGCGGCCCGCCGTCGTGCCATCCCTGCGCCTCCACCCCGGCGCCACCCGAAGGGTGCTGCGGCCAGGTCTGCGGGGTGCCCTGCCACGCGGGCATGCCGGGCGGCGGGGGCGGCGCCTGCCCCGGGACGGCCGCCTGCCAGGGGGCGGGCGGGCCGCCCTGGACGTCGTGCGGGTGGCGCTCATCGACGGGGGCCGCGGGCGGAGGGATGGGCGGGTTCCAGCCGGGGTGGGGTCCCTGCGCGGGGCCGGGCCAGGGGATGCGGCCGGCATCGGGCGAGGGGGCGGGCCAGGACAGGTGCTCCGACGGCTCCGGATCCGGCAGGGGCCACCCCTGGGCTCCGGGGTCGTTCCCGGGGACGCCGTTGAACGAGGGCGGCGGCTGCCAGCCGGACGCGGGAGGCACGCCGGGTTGTGCCGGAGGCTGCCAGGCGCCGTCGCTCCCGGGACCGCCGGGCTGCGGCGCGGGCGGCCACCCGGGCCCCTCAGGACGCGCGGAAGGGGCCCCTGACGGGCCGCCGGACTGCGGCGCGCCCTGCCAGTACGGCCCGCCCTGCCAGTACGGCCCGCCCTGCTGGTCGGGGGGCCAGGCCGTGCCGGGTGCGGGCGGCCAGGAAGTGCCCTGCGGAGGCGTGGACGAGGGTCCGGCCCCGGGCTGGGGCGGCCATGCCGTTCCCTCCGGGGGCGTGCCCTGGTGCGGGGCGGGCGGCCAGGGTGCGGAGGGCGGGACGGTGGCTCCGGCTGGCGGCACAGGCGCCCCCGCCTCCTGCGACCCGGCAGGCGGCCCGGGATACGGCCCCTGAGAGGGCCCGGAATACGGTCCGGCAGGAGGGCCGGAATACGGTCCGGACGCCGGCCCGGGAGGCGCTGCGGGCGGCGGCGGGTACCCGGGCTGCCCGGCAGAGCCTTGGGCCGCTGGGGAGGGCGGCAGGGGAAGGCCGGGCTGCGCCGGGAACCGCCGCGTCGACTCCAGGTCCTCCGGAGAGTCGTCGCCGGCCGGACCGTACGGAGAGGGCTCGGAGGACGCCGAGGGCAGGGGCGACAGCCAGCTGTAGGCCGAGGCGTCCTCGTCGGGCGTCCACGCCGGCCCTTCCACGGGGGTCTGCCCGAAGCTCGGCGGGGGCATGGGAGGAGCCGCCGAGCCGTCGGCGTCCGACTCGCGGCGATTCACCGCCGTGTCGTGTTCGTGCTCGGAACCGGAATCCTGGCCACGCATAGCCGGAAGCGTATCCGCGCCGCCGTGCCCGCCGTGCCCCTATGGGCGTTTACGCATGACCCGCGGCATGGCCCATCGCAACGGAATCAGATGACGAAACGCCAGGAAACCGGCGCTCTGTCACCCGTGGCCGCCCGTCAGCGAACGCGTCTCCAGGGCAGGGAAAACAGTCGCGTCGGTGATGTCCACGGCCGTCTGATAGAGCTTCTTGAGCTCCGACTTCCCGGGCTGATGGCCGTCCTTGAACTGGAACCACAGCAGGACGGCGTAGTGGCCGTGCGTCCACCCTCCGGCGTACGCCTCGCCGCTGCCGAGGTGCTTGGACGCCTCGTCCTTGCCGGGGAGCGGCTTGAGGAAGTCGGTGCGCTCGCCGCCGCCGCCCGCGGACGCCGTCTTCTTGGCGGCCGCCGAGGTCTTCAGGTTGGCCACTCCGACCGTGCCGATGATCGTGCCCTTGGCGTCCACGTAGCTGGCGCGGATGAGCTGGGTGCAGCCGCCGTCCTTCAGCGCCTTGGCGATCTTCGAGCCGGTCACGCCGTCCGCGCAGGTCTTCTCCTTGCGCCAGGCCGTACGCGTGTACGACCTGCCCTTGTTGGTCACCTTCTTCTTGCCGAAGATCTCGCCCACGCTCAACGGGATCTTGTCGGTCGCGCGGGAGGCCGCGTAGCCGTACTTGCCGCCGGGCGCGTCGGGGACCAGCGGCGACGGGGTGGGCGGCTTGACGGGGGCGGCGACCGGCTTCGTCTCGTTCTTGGCGGCCACCCACAGCCCGAGGAAGAGCGCGGCGATCAGGGCGATGAGGGCCGCGCCCAGCACGAGCGGGCGCCGCCAGAAGGGGGCGGGGGCGTCCGGGTCCCACACCGGTTCGGGCAGGGGTGGCACCCGGGACTCCGCGCCGCCCCGGCCGGCGTCGGCCGCGCCCTGACCGCGGAAGGCGTCGGCCCGTCCGCGCAGCGCGTCACCCGGGCGTCCGGGATCCCCCGAGGGGGAGGGGCCGCCCGGCCGGACGGGGCCCGCCCCGCGCGGGTCGCGGCCGGGTCCGTCGCCCGCCCAGCCGCCGCGCTCGGGGGCCGGGTCGTTCCACGCCCGTGGCTGTTCCCCGGTCCCGCCGCCGCCCATGGCACCGGGCTCCGGGCCGCGCCCCGGGTCGTTCCAGCCGCGCTGGTCGCCGCTGTCGGGGCCACGTCGCGGGTCGTTCCAGCCGCGCTGGTCGCCGCCGCGCCCGCCGTCGTCCCAGCCGGCGCCCGGTCCCGGGCCGTTCCAGCCGTGACCTTGCGCCGGGTCGTTCCAGCCGTTCCGGTCGTCGCCGCCTCGGCCGCCCTGGTCGTACCCGCCCTGCCCGTACGGCGGAGCCTCGCGGCGTCCCGCGTACGGCGACGGCTCTCCTACCGGGGAGCCGTACGGAGGCGGGGTGCCACGGCCGGAGGCGTCGTTCCCCTGGCCGTACCCCTCGCTCCCGCCGGAGACGTCGTCGGAGCCGCGGCGGCGCGGATCGGAGGGGAACTGCGGCTGGCGGGGGGGCTGCTGGTCGCCGGGGTAACCCATGCGCCCGAGAGTAGTCGGCTATTCAGACAGAAGAGGAGCGTCAGGAATAACCGAAGTCCTCGGTCCACCACAGGCCGCCGACGCCCATACCGACCCCGACACCGGTCGCCACCAGCCTGCAGTTGAGCAGCGTGGACCGGTCGCTGCCGTTGGCCATCCACCCGCGGACCACCCCCGACGGGGTGCTGAAACCCCGGGCGATGAGCTCGGCACCGCTGTTGGCGTAGCCCGCGGCCGCCATACGGTCCCACGCCGAGCCGCCGCCGGGGGAGGCGTGGCCGAAGACGTTCGTGACGGCCATCTCCTCGGCATGGACCCGGGCCGACCGTACGAGCCGGGAGTCCACCCGCAGCGGCCCGCAGCCGTGCTTGGCGCGTTCGGCGTTGACGAGCGAGACGACCTGGGCCTCCATGTCGCCGAACTGGCCCGTGCCGGTGTCGCCGCCGGAGGTGTTCCCGGTGGTCTCCGGGGAGATCGTGTTCGTCGTGGGCCCGCCGCCGGAGCCGTCGATCAGCGTGCCGGACGGCTTGTGCCTGTGCTGGATCTTCGCGGGCACCTCGTCGAGGGTGGGCGTCCGCGCGCGGTAGACGTGCTCGAGCGGCGGCCGTTCCCGGCTCGCGCCGGCGGACGCCGCCTTGGCCGTCGAAGTGGGCTGCGGGTTGGATTTGCGAAGGTAGAGCTCGTCCACCGGGCTGCCGGAGGCCGTCTGCCTCCCGATCACGACGCCTACGAGGAGGACGGCGGTGGCGCACGCGAGCAGACCCATCAGCGTCCCGCGTCTGGGGCCCCGAAGGGTATGCCGGGTGTGAGGGGTCTGCCACATACCGCAGTCAAATATAGGGATCTGAAGCATGGTGAAGAAGGGGCCACCGGGTACAGATTTGATGAACGTTCAAGTGAGGCGGATGTCCGTTGTCGCCTCACCGGTGTTTTGACCACTGGTCCGGAGGCCGGTAGTCTGCTAGTTCGTTGTGTGTGGATCGGTCTGTCCGCAGACCGGTGCACGGCGCGTCCGGCGTCTTCTCCCGTACATGTGGAGACGGAGGTTGTCGCCGTGCCTGCGCAACCTACCGAGAGTTCACATTCCGACAGAAGGCACTGCCGTGCGCACGTTCTCACCGAAGCCCAACGACGTCGAACGTCAGTGGTACGTCATCGACGCGACCGACGTCGTGCTCGGCCGGCTGGCCAGTCAGGTCGCCACGCTGCTCCGTGGCAAGCACAAGCCGATCTTCGCTCCGCATGTCGACACGGGTGACTTCGTCATCGTCGTCAACGCCGACAAGATCGCTCTGAGCGGCAACAAGCTCGAGCAGAAGAAGGCGTACCGCCACTCGGGCTACCCCGGCGGTCTCCGCTCCGTCTCGTACGGCGAGCTCATGGAGAAGCGCCCGGACCGGGCCGTCGAGAAGGCCGTCCGCGGCATGCTGCCGAAGAACGCCCTCGGCCGGAAGATGGCGAAGAAGCTCAAGGTCTACGCCGGCACCGAGCACCCGCACCAGGCCCAGCAGCCGGTGCCCTTCCAGATCACCCAGATCGCCCAGTAATCGCGAGCCAGGAAAGTAAGAGGAGAACCGTGGCCGAGCCCACCGGTATCGAGACGCTCGTCGAGGGCGAGCCGGAAGACTTCTCCGCCGAGGAGTTCCCTTCCGAGTACACCACTGAGTCCGCTCCCGCCGGCGACGCCGTCGTGCGCAAGCCCGTCACCACGGGCAACTCGTACGGCACCGGCCGCCGCAAGGAGGCCGTCGCCCGTGTCCGCATCGTTCCGGGCACCGGCAAGTGGACCATCAACGGCCGCTCGCTCGACGGCTACTTCCCGAACAAGGTCCACCAGCAGATCGTCAACGAGCCGTTCGTCGTGCTCGGCGCGGAGGACCAGTTCGACGTCATCGCCCGCATCGACGGCGGCGGCGTGACCGGCCAGGCCGGCGCGCTGCGCATGGGCCTGTCCCGCGCGCTGGCCGTCCTCGACGCCGAGGTCAACCGCCCGCCGCTGAAGAAGGCCGGCTTCCTCACCCGTGACGCCCGCGCCACGGAGCGGAAGAAGTACGGCCTCAAGAAGGCCCGTAAGGCTCCGCAGTACAGCAAGCGTTAAGTTGGGGCGCCTCTTCGGCACCGACGGGGTACGTGGGGTCGCCGGGCGCGACCTCACCGCGGAACTGGCCATGGACCTGTCCGTGGCCGCCGCGCACGTCCTCGGCGATGCCGGGGCGTTCCACGCCAGCGTCGGGCGGCGCGGCCGCCCGATCGCCGTCGTAGGCCGGGACCCGCGGGCTTCAGGAGAATTCCTGGAGGCCGCTGTGGTCGCCGGCCTCGCGTCGTCAGGCGTGGACGTGCTCCGGCTCGGCGTGCTGCCCACCCCGGCGGTCGCGTATCTGACATCCGCCCTGGGGGCCGACCTCGGCGTCATGCTGTCGGCCTCCCACAACCCCGCGCCCGACAACGGCATCAAGTTCTTCACCCGTGGCGGCTTCAAGTTGCCCGACGCGGTGGAGAACGAGATCGAGGAACGGCTCGGCGAGAAGTGGGACCGCCCGGTCGGCCCGTCCGTGGGGCGGGTCCGCGAGGCGTACGGCGAGGCAGACCGGTACGTCTCACACCTGCTGACCACCCTGCCGCACCGGCTCGACGGCCTGCGGGTCGTCGTGGACTGCGCGCACGGCGCGGCGCACATGGTCGCGCCCGAGGCGCTGCTTCGCGCGGGCGCCGAGGTCGAGACCATCGGCGCGTCTCCGGACGGCCTCAACATCAACGACGGCGTCGGCTCCACCCACCTGGCGGGGCTGCGGAAGGCCGTCCTCGAGCGCGGCGCCGATCTCGGCATCGCGTACGACGGCGACGCCGACCGGTGCCTGGCCGTGACGGGCGACGGCGGGGAGGTGGACGGCGACCAGATCATGACGATCCTGGCGCTCGCCATGCACGCCGACGGCCGCCTGGTCAAGAACACGGTCGTCGCCACCGTGATGTCCAACCTCGGGTTCAAGATCGCCCTGAGGAACGCCGGTCTGACGGTGGTCGAGACCGCCGTCGGCGACCGGTACGTCCTGGAGGCGATGCAGGACGGCGGCTACAACCTGGGCGGCGAGCAGTCCGGCCACGTGATCATGCTTGACCACGCCACGACCGGGGACGGCCTGCTCACCTCGCTCCACCTGATGGCCGAGGTGGCCAGGCAGCGCCGGCCGCTCGCGGAGCTGGCCTCGGTCATGACGAAGCTGCCGCAGGTGCTCGTCAACGTGCGTGACGTGGCCAAGTCCAAGGCGTCCGATCCCGAGCTTCGGGCGGCGGTCGCGGCCGCCGAGGACGACCTCGGCGACGGCGGCCGCGTGCTGATCCGGCCCAGCGGCACCGAGCCGATGATCCGCGTCATGGTCGAGGCCGAGTCCCACGAGCGGGCCGAGACCATCGCGGGACGGCTCGCGGAGGTCGTCCGCAGGGTCTGCGTCTAGCGTCGATCGAAGGAAGGACCCCGTCCGGCACCCCGCCGGGCGGGGTCTTCTCGTTCCGGTGCGGCGCCTGTCCATCGGCTTGGGACGTCAAATGGGCGGCGGCCAGGTCCAGGTCCCCGGCTGGTCGCCTTCGGCCCGGGAGACGGCCCAGTAGGTGTCGTGGCCGTCGAGCAGCACCTGCAGGTTGACGCTGTTGAACGAGGACGCGAACGTCCTGACGACGATGGCCGGGTAGACCTGCCCGGCCTCGGCGCCGCTCGCGGCGTGGTCCCCATATCCGTGCGGGCCTGGCTGCTCACGCCGGGACGCCCGGTCGTCGATGCGGCGAACATTGATCTCGGCCGCGTCGGCCTCGCTCAGCGTGTACTGGACGATGCGGCCGATGTCCGGAACCTCCCCCACGGCGGTCTCCAATCCGAGCAGGGCCGTCTGTCACACGCTACCTGCGGCTACGCCCCAATCATGACCGTCCCCTGAGCGATTCGTGGTTTCGTGATTACACACGGTAATATCACGCGCGTGCCCAGCATCGATCACGAGAGCGCGCGAGCACCTGGAGGAGTCGTGCCGGTTACGACGCGTGACTACGAGCGAATCGCCGGCGAGTACTTGTCCCACTGGGTGGACAAGGGACGCGTCGAAGGTCTCGCTGTCGGCCTGGCTGAGGGTCGCGTACGAGGCCTCGCGGAAGGCGAAACCAAGGGAGTAGCCAAGGGAGAGGCCAAGGCGATTCTTGCCGTGCTGAGGACTCGGGGAATCGCGATCTCCTCCGAGAGCGAGGATCGCATCAGCCAGTGCACCGATCTGGGGCTGCTGGACCTCTGGATCCGGAAGGCCGTCACCGCCACGTCCGTGGACGAGCTGTTCGACTGATCTGCCCGCCGAGGCCGCAGAGCCCGCCGTGCGCGGTGAGGTGGCGGCTGTCAGTCGTCGCCGGTGAGGGAGAGGGAACGCAGCCGCTGGCCGGCCCACAGCAGCGCGCCGACCGTCACGATGACCATGGCCGGAAGGGCGAAGCCGAGGGCGACGTCCGTGCTGAAGAACGGCGACGAGGAGACGTGGTCGGCCACCGACTGGGCCCACTGCTGGATGGAGAACTTGCGCGCCCCGGGCACGTAGCCGCCGACCACGCCCTCCCACACGAGGGCGTAGATGACGCCGACCGTGACGGCGTGGCGCGTCAGGACGCCCAGCAGCAGGAACACCGCGGCGTACGCGATGCCGCCGACGACCGCGCCGAGCGTGAAGCCCGTCGCCACGCCCGAGTCGCCGCCCGCAAGCAGATACGCGGCGGCGAACGTGGACACCCCGGCGAGCACCACGACCAGCGAGGCCGCGACGACGAACTTGGTGAGCGCGATCACGGGCCGGGAGATCGGTTTGGCGAGCAGGTGGATGATCGTGCCGTCCTCGATCTCCGGAGCGACCACCCCCGTTCCGGCGATGAGCCCGAGCAGCGGCAGCATCGTGCCGATGGCGAAGCTCCTCATCAGCGTCACGGCTGTGTGCTCGTCCTGGCCGCCGATCAGCCGGAACAGCGCGGCGATGACCACGAGCGCGAGCGGCAGCAGCACGAGCAGCCAGATCCGCTTGCGGCCCAGCATCGCCCGGTACGTGATGTCCGCCACCACAGTGTTCATCGGGAGCTCCGGTTGATCAGGTAGGAGAACACGCTCTCCAGGTCCTCGTCGGTGGGGGAGACCTGCCACAGGTGGACGCCGAGGTCCCGGGCGACCCGAGGCAGCAGCGCGGTGAAGCGGCCGAAGTCGACGGCCTGGATCTCCAGACCCTGCTCGGTCAGGGACACGGCGTTGCTGGACGGGTCGCCGATCAGCGCGGCGGCCAGCCGCCGGTCGTCACTCGACCGCACCCGGAACAGGTGCGGCCGGTCGGTCATCCGCCGCCGGATCTCGCGGTAGTCGCCGGAGGCCGCGTGCCGTCCGGCGACGAGGACCTCGATGTGCTGGGCGACCCGCTCGACCTCCTCCAGGATGTGCGAGCTGAACAGGATCGTCCGGCCCTCCTCGCCCATCCGTCGGACGAGGTCCATCAGGTGGAGCCGCTGGCGCGGGTCCATGCCGTTGAACGGCTCGTCCAGCAGCAGCACCTGCGGGTCGTGGACGAGCGCGGCGGCCACCTTGACCCGCTGCCGCATGCCCTTCGAGTACGTCTCGATCCTGCGGTCCCGGGCTCCGGACATCTCCACGAGGTCGAGGGCCCGGGTGGCGGCCTCCGCCGGGGCGGGCAGCCCGTGCAGCCGGGCGGCCGACAGCACGAACTGCCACCCGGTGAGGAAGCCGTACACGGCCTCCTTCTCGGGGACGAGCCCGACGCGCCGGTAGATGTCGTGGTTGTGCCAGATGGGCCGTCCGTCGAGGGTGGCCGTCCCGCTGGACGGCGAGAGGAACCCGGCCATCATGTGCAGCAGCGTGGACTTGCCGGCGCCGTTGGGGCCGAGCAGACCGGTGACGCCCGGCCCGATCGTCATCGTCACGTCGTTGACGGCGACGACGTTGCCGTACCAGCGGGAGACCTGGGCGAGTTCGAGCACGCCCTGGCGGGTGGTCACGGGGAAGCTTGTGGTGGTCACGACGCCGCCTTCCGGTAGCGCAGCAGGACGCCCGTCACGGCCAGGGCGACCACGGCCAGCAGGATCAGGCAGGACGCGATGCCGGGCGGAGCCGACTCCGTGTTGACGGGCGCGGTGCCGAACAGGGCCGACTGGACGTAGTCGACGAGGAAGAACGGGTTGAGGAGCAGGGCCCACCCGGCGAGATCGTCGCGTCCCGACGACATCAGCACCCCGGCGAAGATCCCGGAGACGGCGGCGGTGAACATGTAGAACGCGATGACCGACGCGACGCCGAGACCGCGGCGCGGGGTGAACGACGCCAGGGCGATGCCCACGGAGGACAGCACCACCGCGTGGAGGACCGCGCCGCCCAGGGCGCCGAGGTAGTCGGCGGTGTGCGGCGGCCCGGGCAGGTCCACCAGGAGTTCGCCGACGTACTGGATCGTCAGTGGCACGGCCAGCAGCCCGAACAGCGCGACCGCCAGCGCGGCCAGCTTCGCCAGGACGTAGTCGGTCACGGTCAGCGGACGGGACAGATACAGCGGCAGCACACGGAAGCGCAGGTCCGGCGCGACCAGGTACGGCGACTGGGCGGCCAGGAAGACCGCGATCACCGCCTGCATGAAGACCGCGTAGTTGGGATAGGGCATCACCAACTGCTTGGCGAGCGCCATCACGCCGATCGACACGACCGTCGGCATCAGCATGATCGCGGCCAGCAGCAGCGGCATGATCTTGGCGCGGACCGTGCGGCCGAGCCCGAACACGCCGCGCAGGCTCTGCACGCCGAGGGCGAGCGTCGCCCGGCCGCGCCCCAGCCGTACGCCGTCGTAGTGGCGGTATCCGATGTCGTGGATGACCGCGGTCGGCTCTGTCGTCATGCCACCGGCTCCTTGAAGACGTCCTCGATGCGGCCCCGGCGCTGCTCCAGCCGCAGGAGGCTGAGGCCGAGGTCGCAGACGGCGTCGCGTACTGCGTCGTAGGTGCGGCCGGGGTCGTCGGCGGACACCTGGACCGTCAGCAGCCTGCCCTGGGCGGCGACCGTCTCGCCGCCCGCGGTCAGACGCTCGGCGAGCCGCTGCTGCCCTTCCTCGACCTCCACCGCGATGGTCTGCTCGGCCCGGGTGAACTCCCGGATCGCCGAGGAGCGCAGCAGGCGGCCGCCGTCGATCACGATGACGTGGTCGCAGACCCGTTCCAGCTCGCCCAGCAGGTGGGAGGTGACCACCACGCTGATCCCGAACTCGGTGCCGATGCGGCGGATGAGCGCCAGCATGTCGTCGCGGCCCTGCGGGTCGAGCCCGTTGGTGGGCTCGTCGAGGAAGACGAGCCGGGGGTCGTGGACGAGGGCCTGGGCGAGCTTGACCCGCTGGCGCATGCCCGTCGAGTAGCCGCCCATGGGCCGGTAGCGCTCCTCGTCGAGCCCCACGTGCCGCAGCGTGTCGGCGGCCCGCTCCCTGGCCGCCGTACGCGGCAGGCCGGACATCTGCGCCATGTGCACCACGAACTCGGTGGCCGACACGTCGGGGGGCAGGCAGTCGTGCTCGGGCATGTAGCCGACCGCCCGCCGGATCTCCAGGCCGTCCGTGCCCGCGTCCATGCCGAGCACGCTCGCGCGGCCGGAGGTGGGCGACAGCAGCCCGAGAAGGATCTTGATGAGGGTCGACTTGCCCGCTCCGTTGGCCCCGACGAGACCGGTCACCCCGGTCCCGGCGGCGACGGTCAAATCGTCGAGCGCCGTGACGCGGGGGAACCGCTTCGTCAGACTCTCGGTCGCGAAGCACGTGGTCACGCTCGCCGTCATGATCCGCACCCTACCCGGCGCGGCGCGGGCCGGGCCTCCCCCCGGCGGAGGATCCCGGCCTCCGACTGCGGTATCGGGAGGGCCGGAACGTCATCCCCGCGCGGCCCTGGTCCGCCCCCACAGGAACCGCTGGAGGAAGAGCGTGGCGGTCCCGGCGACGACCATGCCGGAGACGTTCACGGCGAGCTGGAGCAGCGACCCGCCGACCTCCGGCCACCGGCCCAGGGCGAGCGCCACCGCCATGTAGCCCGCGGCCGGCACGGTGGTGACCGAGATGAAGACGCCCACGAGGGCCGACGACTTGCCCGCGGTGATGGACAGCACGCCGGCCGCCCCGGCGAGCAGCGCCACAATGAACGACCACTTGTCGGGCACGACGATGAACCGCACCTCGTCGTTGTGCCGGAGCATCTCCGGGCCGATCCAGCCCAGGACGCGGGAGACCAGCGCACAGGCGAACGTGACGGCGACGGCGGCCGAGAACCCGACCGCCAGCGCGCGGAGGGCGCCGCCCACGAGCCGCCACCGCAGCCGCAGGAGGCCGAAGGAGACGGCCGCCACCGCGCCGAACTCCGGTCCGAGCACCATGGCGCCCACGATCAGGATCTGCGAGGGGACCAGCACGCCGATGGCCGCGATCTGCGTGGCGATGGCGAGGAAGGCCAGGAACGCCCAGGTGATCCGGGAGTCGTCGGCCACCCGCTTCTCGAACTGGTCCCAGATGACCGCGTCGTCCCCCTCGCCCGGGGCCAGGGCCTCCGCCTCGTCGGCTCCGCGGGAGATGGACAGCCCGATCTCCTCCAGGGTGATGGAGCCGTCCGCGCCGATGCCGAGGGACTTGAGCGCGCCGATCACGTCGTCGGCGGCCTCCCTGGCCACGTCGGCCAGGACGACGTCGCCCTCGGGCCGCCGGGCCGCCTTGCCGATGAGCACGACGTTCGCGACACCAGGCGTCCGGTCGAGCACGCCGAGGACGTCGTCGGTGCGCCCGAACGGCGAGATCACCCGCAGATGCAGCACAGCGCGATTATGTACGGCTTCCTCAGGTGCGCCGCAGCCGCACGTGCCGGACCGAGTGGTCGGGGCCCTTGCCCAGGATCAGCCCGGCCCGCCCACGGGTGGGCTCGATGTTCTCGACGAGGTTGCGCTCGTTGATGTCCCGCCACACGTTCTCGGCGAAGGCGGTCGCCTCCTCGTGGGACAGGTCGGCGATGTGCTTGAAGTAGGACTTGGGGTCGGAGAAGGCCGTACGGCGCAGCTTGTGGAAGCGGTCGACGTACCAGCCGCGGATGTCCTCGACCCGGGCGTCCACGAAGATCGAGAAGTCGAAGTAGTCGTACACGGCCAGCGCGGTGGGGGGCGCGGGCTGGAGCACGTTGAGGCCCTCGACGATGAGGATGTCCGGCCGCCGGACCGTCTGGACGGCCCCGGGCACGATGTCGTACTCCAGGTGGCTGTACACGGGGGCGTCGACCGAGGGGCGGCCGGCCTTCACCTCGGCCACGAACCGCACCAGCGCCCTCCGGTCGTAGCTCTCGGGGAAGCCCTTGCGGTGCATGATCCCGCGCTCCTCCAGCACCTTGTTGGGGTGGAGGAAGCTGTCGGTGGTGACCAGGTCGACCCGGGGGTGCTCGGGCCAGCGGGCGAGGAGCGTGTGCAGCAGCCGCGCGGTGGTCGACTTGCCGACGGCGACGCTGCCCGCGATCCCCAGCACGTACGGCAGCGGGTCGCCGGACTCGCCCAGGAAGGCGCCCACGGCGGCGCTGCGCTGCCGCGACCCCGTGAAATGGAGGTTCAGCAGCCGGGTGAGCGGCAGGTAGACGTCGGTGACCTCGGTGAGGTCGATGGGGTCGTCGATGCCCCGCAGTTCCTCGAGCTCTTCCTCGGTCAGCGTGAGCGGCGTGTTCCTGCGCAGGTCGCGCCACTGCTCCCGGCTGAGCTCGACGTACGCGTCTCCGTCTGCCACGTCGGCCAAGCGTACTCACCGGCCCCCGCCCCGCGACCCGGGGGTCGTGCACAGCCTGTGGATGAAAATCGGTGGATTACTCACAGCGCGCAGCGGGAAAGACCACTTCTCCCCCCTTACGCTGGCCACGTGATCGTGGGCATCGGGGTCGACCTGGTCGACGTGGCGCGCTTCGCCGCCGCGCTCGAGCGCACGCCCGCGCTGCGCGGCCGTCTGTTCACCGAGGCCGAGGGCGGGCTGCCGCCCGCGTCGCTGGCCGCCCGCTTCGCCGCCAAGGAGGCCGTCGCCAAGGCCCTCGGCGCCCCGTCCGGCCTGCGGCACCTGGAGGCGGAGGTCGTCCGCGAGCCCGGGGGCAGGCCGGTCCTGCGGGTGACCGGCCGGGCGGCCGAGGTGGCCAGGGACCTCGGGGTGCGCCGCTGGCACCTGTCGCTGTCCCACGACGGCGGCGTGGCCGTGGCCTACGTGATCGCCGAGGCCTGAGCTCCCGTCTCCCCGCCCGCGGCGATTCGTCCACAGGTCCGCCTCCGGTGATCGCGGTCGCGGGCCGGGGAGGCTACCGTCGGACGCATGCGCACCGCGTACACCTCCGACCAGATCAGGGCCGCCGAGCTGGCTCTCATGGCGACGCTCCCCGAGGGGACGCTGATGGGCAGGGCCGCCGCAGGGCTCGCCGTCACCTGCGCCGGCCTGCTCACCGGCCTGCACGGCAGGGTGTACGGATCGCGGGTCGCGGTGCTGGCCGGCGGCGGCGACAACGGCGGGGACGCCCTGTACGCCGGGGCGCGCCTGGCCCGCAGGGGAGCCCGGGTGGAGGCCGTCCTCGCCGGGTCGCGCGCCCACGAGGGCGGCCTGGCGGCGCTGCGGGCGGCCGGCGGGCGGGCCGCCGCCTTCGACGAGGCGCGGGCCCGCGAGACGATCGGGCGGGCCGACCTCGTCCTCGACGGGCTCGTCGGCATCGGCGGTGGAGGCGCGCTGCGCGAGCCGTACGCCACGCTGGCGGGGCTGGCGGGGGAGACCCCGGGGCTCGTGGTCGCGGTCGACGTGCCGAGCGGGGTGGACGCGAGCACCGGGCGGGTCGAGGGCCCGGCGGTCCGGGCCCACGTGACGGTGACGTTCGGGGCGTACAAGACCGGGCTGCTCGTCGACCCGGGCGCCGAGCGCGCCGGGGCCGTCGAGCTTGTGGACATCGGGCTCGGACCGCACCTTCCGGACCCCGACGCCGCGGCCCTGACCGACGAGGACGTGGCCGACCTGCTGCCCCGGCCGGGCGCGGAGAGCGACAAATACCGCCGGGGGGTCGTCGGGATCGCCGCGGGCAGCGACCGGTACACGGGGGCCGCCGTGCTGTCGGTCGGCGGGGCCGTCCGCGCCGGTGCGGGCATGGTCCGCTTCGCGAGCGCCGAGGAGCCCGTGCGGCACGTCCGCGCCCGCTGGCCGGAGGCGGTCACGACCGTCCTCGACCCGTCGCTGGTGCTGAAGAGCTCGCTGGACGAGGTGGGCCGCGTCCAGGCGTGGGTGCTCGGCCCCGGCCTCGGGACCGGCCCGGACGCGCACGCCGTCGCCCGCGCCGTGCTCGCCACCGACGTCCCCGTGATCGTGGACGCCGACGGGCTGTCGATCGTCGCCCGCGACCGCGCGCTGCTGCGCCGGGCCGCGCCCACATTGGTCACCCCGCACGCCGGCGAGCTGTCCCGGCTCCTCGACGTGCCCAGGGAGCGGATCGAGGCCCGGCGGCTGGAGCACACCCGGCGGGCCGCGGCCGAGCTGGGGGTGACCGTGCTGCTCAAGGGCTCGACCACGGTGATCGCCGAGGAGCACCGCCCGGCCCGGGTCAACACGACCGGCACCCCGTGGCTGGCCACCGGCGGCACCGGCGACGTCCTGTCCGGCATCGCGGGCGCCCTCCTCGCCGGCGGCCTCACCTGCTACGACGCCGCCTCGTGCGCGGCGCACCTGCACGGGCTGGCGGCCCGGATCGCCGCGAGGGGCGGCGCGGGAGGCCGTTCGGAGGCGCCGATCGCCGCCCTGGACGTCGCGCAGGCCCTTCCCGAGGCCGTCCGTGCGCTCTGACGTGCGGCTCGATTGGTCCCATCCACATACGGCCACCTGACACACTGGGAAAATGAGCTTCTCGACAGCGCGCCCCGCGACCCCGGCTGAGGCGCGTGTGGACCTGTCCGCCATCCGGCACAACGTGCGGCTGCTGGCCGAGCACGCGTCCGGCGCCGACATGATGGTCGCCGTCAAGGCCGACGCGTACGGCCACGGCCTGGTGCCGACGGCCCGGGCCTGCCTGGAGGCGGGGGCGACGAGGCTCGGCACCGCCTACGTCCGCGAGGCGCTGGCGCTGCGGGCGGCCGGCGTCGCCGCGCCGATCCTGTCGTGGATCATCACGCCCGGCGAGCCCCTGGAGGAGGCCGCCCGGCTCGGGATCGAGCTGTCCGCTGGGGCGCCCTGGGTGCTGGACGAGATCGCCGAGGCCGCCCGCAACGCGGGCCGGCTGGTCCGCGTGCACCTGAAGGCCGACACCGGCATCTCCCGGGGCGGCGCCACGATCGACTCCTGGCCCGCCCTGGTCGAGCGCGCCCTCGCCGTCCAGGCGGGGGGCGCGATCGAGATCGTGGGCCTGTGGTCCCACCTCGCCTGCGCCGACATACCGGGGCACCCCTCGATCGAGCGCCAGCTCGCGGTCTTCGACGAGGCGCTGTCGATCGCCGACAAGGCCGGGGTGTCGAGCGGCGCGATCCGGCACATCGCCAACTCGGCCGCCCTCATGACGCTGCCGCAGGCCCGGTACGACATGGTCCGCCCCGGCATCGCGGTCTACGGCCTGAGCCCGATCCCCGAGCTCGGAGACTTCGGCCTGCGCCCTGCCATGACGCTCGCCGCGAGGCTCGCGAGCGTCAAGCGGGTCCGCGAGGGCACCGGGGTCTCCTACGGTCACCTCTACGTCACGGACCGGGAGACCACGCTTGGCCTCGTCCCCCTCGGGTATGCGGACGGCATCCTGCGGAACGCCACCAACCTCGCCGAGGTGCTGGCGGCCGGGCGGCGGAGGCGCGTGGCCGGCCGGGTCTGCATGGACCAGTTCACGATCGACCTGGGTGACGATCAGGCGGAAGCGGGGGATGAGGTGATCCTGTTCGGACCCGGGGACGACGGCGAGCCGACATGTCAGGAATGGGCGGATTCCCTGGGCACGATCACTCATGAGATCGTGACGAGGATCGGATCCCGCGTACCGCGCGTCCACACGGACGGACGCTAGGCCGCGGCTGCGAGGAGGGCAGGAATGAGCACACGTCGCACGGTCGGGATCGCGAGTGCGGTCGTCGGCGCGGCGTCGGCGGGCGTGGCCGCGGCCACCCTCGCCAAGAGGTACGCCGTGGGCCGCATCCGGTTGCGTCCCGACCTGGAGGCGAGCGAGCCGTTCGGCGAGCTGCACGGCCGTCCGGTGACGCTGACGACCTCCGACGGCGTGTCGATCCACGCCGAGGTCGACGGCGTGGAGGACGCCCCGCTCACCGTCGTGCTCTGCCACGGGTACTGCCTGTCCCTTGACTCCTGGCACTACCAGCGGCGCGACCTCCGCGAGGACTACCGCCTGGTGCTGTGGGACCAGCGCTGCCACGGCTCCTCGGCGCGCGCCCAGGGCAAGGACTGCACGATCGAGCGGCTGGGGGAGGACCTCGCGCTCGTGCTGGACGAGCTGGTCCCCGGCCCCTGCGTGCTGGTCGGCCACTCCATGGGCGGCATGACGATCATGGCTCTGGCCGAGCAGCGGCCCGAGCTGTTCGGCGACAAGATCCGCGGGATCTCGCTGATCGCCACCTCGGCGGGCAAGCTGGCCGAGCTCACGCTGGGCCTGCCGGCGCTGGTGTCGAAGGTCGTGAACGTGGCCATCCCGACGGCCGTGTCGGTCATGCGGCGCAGCGGCGCGCTCGTCGACCGGGGACGCGAGGCGGGCACCGACCTGTCGTTCCTCGCCCTGCGCCTCCTGGGCTTCGGGGACTCCAAGAACGTCAGCCCGACGCTCGTCGACTTCGTCGAGTCGATGATCCGAGCCACGCCGTCCGAGGTGATCGCGGACTTCTACCCGGCCCTCATGTCGCACGACAAGCTGACCGCCCTCGACGTGCTCAACAAGGTCCCCACCGCGATCATCGTGGGCGAGCGCGACTGGCTGACCCCGCTCGACCACAGCAGGGCCATCGCCGCCGCCGTCCCCACCGCGCAGCTGACCGCCGTGCCCGACGCGTCCCACCTGGTGCAGCTCGAACGGCCGGACACGGTGAACGAGGCCCTGCGCGACCTGCTGAAGCGGGCGGAGCGGGAGAACCTGTGACCGGGACGCCGAGCGGGGACATCGCGGCCGTGACCGGGAAGGAGCACCCGGCGGCCACCGCCGAGGAGACCCGGGCGCTGGGCGCCCGCCTGGCGGCCCTGCTGCGTCCCGGCGACCTCGTCGTGCTGACCGGCCCCCTGGGGGCGGGCAAGACCACCCTCGTGCAGGGCGTCGCCGAGGGACTCAAGGTCCGCGGCCCCATCACCTCGCCCACGTTCGTCATCGCGCGGGTCCACCCGTCCCTGTCCGGGGGGCCCGCCCTCGTGCACGCGGACGCCTACCGGCTCGGCGGCGCCCTCGAGGTCGACGACCTCGACCTCGACGCCTCCCTGCAGGACTCGGTCACGGTGGTCGAGTGGGGCGAGGGACTGGTCGAGGGCCTGTCGGACGACCGCCTGGAGATCCTCATCAAGCGCGGCGCCTCGGGCGAGGACCGCGTCATCCGGGTCACCGGCGTCGGCCCCCGCTGGTCCGCCGCCTGACCGCTCCTGTCGGCGCTGGACGGCCGCGGCCGCTCCGCGGACCGAAGCACCCTCGGCGGCGGCCGGTCCGCCGCCTGACGGCTGCTCGGCGCTCATGCGGCGGCGGCCCTCGCGGCGCGTCCGGCAGGCGGTTCGATCTAGGCCGGTACGCGCGCCGTCCTTGACGGCCGTCCTTTCCTCTATGGATCATCGCGAAGAGAAGATCCTTAGCCATGGGTTGGCATAGATTTTCTGGGTAGATGACCGGCGTGGGAGAGGGTGGGCCGATGAGCAGGGTCACGCAGGTCGCCGTCGCGGGATTGATGCTGCTCGGGGCCGTGGGGTGCTCGGCCCGGGCCGACTCCTCGGTCGCCGCCAGCCCCACGATCACCCTGACGCCCGCCCTGCCCTCGCCGGCGGTCACGATCTCGCGGCAGGACATCCGCGTCACGGTCGACCCGGCGAGGATCACCGGCGGGTCGACCAAGAGCATCCACATCACGGCCGGATGCCCACTCCCCCAGGGCGGGCCGGAGTACCGGGCGACCGCCCGCTCCGACGCGTTCACGGGCCTCGTCACGCTCGTGCCGCCGCAGACGTCGTCCACGACGACGCCGACGCCCGCCGCCACCGTCCCCGAGGTCCGCGGCAGCGCGACGATCAAGGCGGACGCCAAGCCGGGCGGCTACCGGGTCCAGGTCCGCTGCGAGGCCACCAACGACATCGGCGGCGCCTCGTTCCGGATCGTCGCCCCCTCCGCCACCCACACGCGGATCCCGACCCGGGCGCCCCACGCGGGCGGCGGCGGCACGGCCGCGGGCGGCCCCGCCGACGACTCCAGCCTCCCGACGGGCGCGACGTTCCTGGTGATCCTGGCCGCCCTGGCCGTCGGCGTCGGCGTGGTCCGCAGGCGCTCAGGGGCCTGACCTTGGCGGTCTCCTCCCGGTGGGTGATCGTGGCCGGGGTCGTCACCGGGCTGGCGCTGTTCGCGGCCAACGGCGGCGGGGACGACCGGAAGGCGGACACCCCGTCCTCCACCGTCGTCCCCAAACGGATCGACATCCCCTCGCTGCGGCTCAAGGCGCCGTTGATGAAGCTCGGGCTCGACGACGCCGGCGACGTGGAGCTCCCGCCGTTCGACCGGCCGACCACCGCGGGCTGGTACACGGGCAGCGCCGTCCCCGGCGACCCGGGCGCGTCGGTCATCATCGGCCACGTCGACACCAAGACGGCCCCCGCCGTCTTCTACCGCCTGCGCGACCTGCGCAGGGGCGCGGTCGTGAAGGTCGAGCGCAGCGACGGCAAGACCGCGGAGTACGAGGTCGACTCGGTCGAACGCGTCCCCAAGGACCGGTTCCCGGCCGAGCGGGTCTACGCCGAGGACGGGCTGCGCCTCATCACCTGCGGGGGCGACTTCGACTGGTCCCACCACGAGTACCGGGACAACATCATCGTCTACGCGTCGCTCGAACAGACCTGAGTCCGCCCGGCGTGACCGGGAGAGGCCGTCGCCTCCGGCCCTGCGTGGGATCGGAGCTCCCGCTCAGCGACTACGCTTGACGTCCGTGCTTGTCTTGGCCTTCGACACCGCGACCCCGGCCGTCACCGCGGCCCTGCACGACGGCGGGCGCGTGGTGGCCGAGTCCACGACCGTCGACGCGCGGCGGCACGGCGAGCTCCTCGCCCCCGCCGTCGAGAAGGTCCTGCGCGACTCCGGCGCCGCTGCGAGGGACGTGACCGCGATCGTCGCGGGCACCGGCCCCGGGCCGTACACAGGGCTGCGGGTCGGTCTGATGACGGCGACCGCGCTCGCCACCACGGTCGGCGTGCCCGCGTTCGGGATCTGCACCCTCGACGCGCTCGCGTACGCCGCGCAGGTGGAGGGCCCGTTCCTCGTGGCGACCGACGCGCGCCGCAAGGAGGTCTTCTGGGCCCGGTACGGCGACCCGCGCACCCGCCTCGACGGACCGAGGGTGGACCGGCCGCACGACCTGCCCGCCGACCTGCCCGTCGTCGGCGCCGGCGGCCGCATGTACGCCGAGATCGTCGGCGCCGCCCGCCTCTCCGGTCCCGAGCACCCCTCGGCGGGGGCGCTGGCCGCGCTCGCCGTGGAGCACCTGCGCGGCCTGTCGCCTGAGGAGGCCGCCGAGATCGCCCGGGTTCCCGAGGGCCGGGTCGATTCGGTGGAGAAGGCGTCCGAGCTGGGCGTCCTCGGCCCGGCGCGGCCCATCTACCTGCGCCGGCCCGACGCCCAGGTGCCTGGGACGCCCAAGAAGGTGACGGTGTGACCCGTCAAGGGGTGCCGCGATGAAGCAGGCGGCAGCGGTGCTGCGCCAGATGACGCGGGAGGACCTGCCCGCCGTCATGGAGATCGAGCGCACCACGTTCCCGGCCGACGCGTGGAGCGAGGCGATGATGCGCGGCGAGCTGCGCGACCAGCCGCGCACCCGCCACTACGTGGTCGCCGAGGTGGGCGGCCGGATCGTGGGGTACGCCGGGCTGGCCGCGGCGGCCGACCAGGCGGACGTCCAGACGATCGCCGTCCTCGAGGGGCACCGCAGGTCGGGCATCGGAGCGGCGCTGATGGACGCCCTGCTCGCCGAGGCCGTACGGCGCGGTGCGCGGCAGGTGTTCCTGGAGGTGCGGGCCGACAACGCGCCCGCGCAGACGATGTACGAGCGGTTCGGGTTCGAACGGCTCGGCCTCCGGCGGCGTTACTACGACGACGGCATGGACGCCATCACGATGGTGAAGGAACTGGAGCGCCCGTGAGCCGGGCCGGCAGGGAGGCCGCATGAGTAGGACCGGCGAGCCGGTCGTCCTGGGCATCGAGACGTCCTGCGACGAGACCGGTGTCGGCATCGTGCGGGGGCACACGCTGCTCGCCAACACGATCGCCTCCAGCATGGACGAGCACGCCCGGTTCGGCGGCGTCGTCCCCGAGGTGGCCTCACGGGCGCACCTGGAGGCCATGGCCCCGACGGTGGAGGGCGCGCTCGCCGCGGCCGGGCTGCGGCTGTCGGATGTTGACGCCGTCGCCGTCACGGCCGGCCCCGGCCTGGCGGGGGCCCTGCTGGTCGGGGTGGCCGCCGCGAAGGCGTACGCGCTCGGCCTCGGCGTGCCGCTCTACGGCGTGAACCACCTGGCCGCGCACGTCGCCGTCGACCAGCTCGAACACGGCCCGCTGCCGAAGCCGGCCGTCGCGCTGCTGGTGAGCGGCGGCCACTCGTCGCTGCTGCTGGTGCCCGACGTGGCGCAGGACGTGATCTCGCTGGGCTCGACCGTGGACGACGCGGCGGGCGAGGCGTTCGACAAGGTGGCGCGCGTGCTGGGCCTGCCGTTCCCGGGCGGCCCGCACATCGACCGGGCGGCCCGTGAGGGCTCCGGCTCCTTCGTGACGTTCCCGCGGGGCAAGTACGACGACGGGACGCTCGACTTCTCCTTCTCGGGGCTGAAGACGGCCGTCGCCCGCTGGATCGAGGCCAGGGAGGCCGCGGGCGAGCCGGTGCCGGTCGCCGACGTCGCCGCGTCGTTCCAGGAGGCCGTCGTCGACGTGCTGACGCGCAAGGCGCTGCAGGCGTGCGAGCGTTACGGCGTCGGGGACCTGCTGATCGGCGGCGGCGTCGCGGCCAACTCGCGGCTGCGGGCGCTGGCCCAGGAGCGGTGCGACGCGGCCGGGGTACGGCTGCGGGTGCCGCGGCCGGGACTGTGCACCGACAACGGCGCGATGGTCGCGGCGCTCGGCTCCGACCTGGTCGCGGCCGGGGTGGCGCCGTCCTCGCTGGAGATCCCGGCCGACTCGTCGATGCCGATCACCGCCGTCCACGTCTGACGGCGGGCCTGGTCAGTCGCCGGGGGAGCGGGTGGGGCGCAGGAGGGCCTCGGCGAGGGCGAGCATGGTCTCCTCCAGCGCCGCGAGCCGCCGGGTGACGTCGCCGTGGGCCGGCTCCACGATGCGGGTCACGGCGCCCGCCACCGTCTCGGCCATCTGCTCGCGGTCGGGCCGGTTCCGCACGGCCTCCACCAGCGGGGCCAGCGCGCTGGTGACGGTCATGACCTCGGCGTTCACCTCGCCCACGGTGGCGTTCAGCTCCCCGATCCGCAGCTCGGACGGCAGGCGGCCCACGCGCTCGCCCACCACCTCGATCCGCTCGTCCACGGCGTCGAGCCGGTCGAGCAGCGCGCTCTCCAGGCGCTCGGTGCGCTCGCCCAGCGCGGCCATGGCCTTGTCCAGCCGGGTGAAGCGGCCGGCGGCGGCCTCCATGCTCGTCTGGAACTGCGCCAGGCGCTGCGCGAACTCCGTCATCCGCTCGGCCAGCCCCTGGGTGTGGCCGCCGACCGCGTCCACGTGGTCGCGCAGCAGCTCCATGTGCTGGGCGAGCCCTTCCGCCCAGGCCGGCGGCTTGACCGCCATCTCGTCGAGCCGGCCGTTGAGGGCCTCCAGGGCGCCGCTCAGTCCGCCGAGCTCTCGCTCGCGCACCTCGCGGAGCAGCCACTCCATGCCTTCGAGCCGCTGCCGGATCTCGTCGAGGACGGCCCCCTGGGTCCGCTGCTCGTAGACGTGGTCCTGGGCGGCCCGGGCCAGCAGCTCGCGCATCCGGTCGGAGATGGCGGTCTGGCTGCCCGCCTGGAGGAGGTTGTGGCCCGAATGCTCCACCTAAGAGCTCCTTCACTCGCCGACACGACGCGTTCGGCCCGATCTCGCTGAGATGAACGAACAGGCGGGCACGGCCCGCGGGCCAACTGTAGGCCCTGAGCAGGGCCGCGTTCGCGGGGACTGGAAAAGATCGTAATTGCCGGTGGATTGTCCGGGATTACGCGTGTCCGCGCAGGTCAGCAGCCTGATCGACGTCCCGGCAGAGGAGCGCGTACGGCCGCTCCTCGATGCGGGTGAGGACGACGACGGCCGCCTCGTCGCCCGACAGGCGCAGGTCCCTGCGCAGCCGCTCGACGTCCACGGCCGAGCCCCTCTTCTTGATGGTCAGCGTGCCGACCCTCCGCTCCCTGAGCGCCGCCCGCAGGCGTTTGAGCGAGAACGGCATGACCTCCTCCACCTCGTGACAGGAGGCCCACGCGGTGGGCACGAGCCGGTCTCCGGTCACGTACGCGATGCGGGGGTCGAGCAGGTGCCCGCCCACGATCTCGGCCACCTCCGCCACCAGATGGGCGCGCACGGCGGCGCCGTCGGGCTCGTACAGGTACCGGCCGACCGGACCGGCCGCGGCCTCCGCCCCGGACGCCGTGAGCGTGTCCCCCGAGGGGAGCAGGGTGGCCCGCCGTCCGGCCGCGCCCCCGCCGACCCAGATCGCCGCCTCCTTGACCTCCCCCCGGTACGACACCCACTCGGCCTCCGCGCCTTCGGGGATCAGCTCGTACGGGATGCCGGGGGCGACCTTCAGGCAGGCCGCGGGCGCCCTGCCCACCAGGCCGAGGACCTCCGGCCAGCTGGGGGAGTAGGCCATCGGGTCGAACGTGCGCCCCCGCGCTCCGCGCCTGGCCGGGTCGGCGAACAGCAGCCCGTACGCCGAGGGGTCGGTCGCCGCGGCGTCGGCCGTCCGGACGCGGACCCGCTCCGACAGGCCGAGGGCGGCGGCGTTGGCGCGCGCGACCTCCGCCGTCAGCGGGTCGAGGTCGACCGCGTCGACCGGGCAGCCGGCCCGGGCGAGCGCGACGAGGTCGCCGCCGACCCCGCAGCAGACGTCCAGCACCGAGGGAGTGCCGAACCGGCGCCGGACCCCGGCGGCGCGGTGCGCGGCGACCTCGGCCCGGGTGGCCTGTTCGAGCCCGTGCGGCGTGAAGTACATGACCTCGGCGTCCCGGCCGAACTTGACCTCGGCCCGCCGCCGCAGCCCGGCCTGGGTGAGGGCGGCCGAGGTCAGCGCGAGCGGATACGACCGGCGCAGGGCGGTCGCCGCCGCCACGGGGTCGGCGCCGGTCGCCAGGATCTCCACGGCCTCGGCCAGCGCCGCGCGCCCCTCGGGTTCGAGCAGTGCGCGAAACGCCTCCAGGTCCACGGCCCCCGACGCTACCGCCTCCCCGCGGGCGGCGCGCCGTCGACCTCCGGATGCACCTGACCTGCGCCGCCGGTTCGTGTTGACTGTCACGCGCCACTTGCATACTGTTTCGTGTTGGCACTCTCCCGCTGAGAGTGCCAACAGCGACGAGACAGGTCTGACACCCGCGACGGCAGGCCGCTGGTCGCCTCTTCAGCTCATTCATCGCAATCTGAAGGGGAGGTCCGATCGTGACGACCGCCACTAAGGTTCCCGTTAAGCCGCTCGGCGACCGCATCGTGGTCCAGCCGCTTGAGGCCGAGCAGACCACCGCCTCCGGCCTGGTCATCCCGGACACCGCCAAGGAGAAGCCCCAGGAGGGCCGCGTGCTCGCCGTGGGCCCGGGCAACTGGGACGAGGACGGCGAGAAGCGCATCCCGCTCGACGTCAAGGAGGGCGACGTCGTCCTCTACAGCAAGTACGGCGGCACCGAGGTCAAGTACGGCGGCGAGGAGTACCTGGTGCTCTCGGCGCGCGACGTGCTCGCCATCATCGAGAAGTAGGCCGCGCACAGCGTGAGGAGCCCCGGGACGTGTGCGCCCGGGGCTCCGTGCTCTCAAAAGGAGACTTGAATGCCGAAGATCCTGGAGTTCGAGGAGGACGCGCGGCGCGCTCTCGAGCGCGGCGTGAACGCCCTCGCCGACGCCGTCAAGGTGACCCTCGGCCCGCGTGGCCGCAACGTCGTCATCGACAAGAAGTTCGGCGCGCCGACCATCACGAACGACGGCGTGACCATCGCCCGTGAGGTCGAGCTGGACAAGCCGTACGAGAACCTCGGCGCCCAGCTCGCCAAGGAGGTCGCCACCAAGACCAACGACATCGCGGGCGACGGCACCACCACCGCGACGGTCCTGGCCCAGGCCATGGTCCGGGAGGGTCTGCGCAACGTCGCCGCGGGCGCCCAGCCGCTGTCGCTCAAGCGCGGCATCGACCGCGCCGCCAAGGCCGTGAGCGACCGCCTGCTCGAGGTCGCCCGCCCGGTCGAGGACAAGAAGGAGATCGCGCACGTCGCGACGATCTCCGCCCAGGACGCCAAGATCGGCGGCCTGATCGCCGAGGCGTTCGACAAGGTGGGCAAGGACGGCGTCATCACCGTCGAGGAGTCCAACGCCATGGGCCTCGAGCTGGAGTTCACCGAGGGACTCCAGTTCGACAAGGGCTACCTGTCCCACTACATGGTGACGGACCCCGAGCGCATGGAGTCGGTGCTGGAGGAGCCGTACGTCCTGATCCACCAGGGCAAGATCTCCTCCATCGCGGACTTCCTCCCCCTGCTGGAGAAGGTCGCCCAGACCAAGCGGCAGCTGCTGGTCATCGCCGAGGACGTCGAGGGCGAGGCCCTGGCCGTCCTGGTGACCAACAAGATCCGCGGCACCTTCAACTCCGTCGCCGTCAAGGCCCCCGGGTTCGGCGACCGCCGCAAGGCGATGCTGCAGGACATCGCGATCCTCACCGGCGGCCAGCTGGTGAGCGAGGAGGTCGGCCTCAAGCTGGAGCACGTCGGCCTCGACGTCCTCGGCACGGCCCGCCGCGTCGTGGTCAACAAGGACACCACCACCATCGTGGACGGCGCCGGCGACGCCCAGGCGATCGAGGACCGCGTCCGCGAGATCAAGCTGGCGATCGAGCAGTCCGACTCCGACTGGGACCGCGAGAAGCTCCAGGAGCGCCTCGCGAAGCTCTCGGGCGGCGTCTGCGTGCTGCGCGTCGGCGCGGCCACCGAGGTGGAGCTCAAGGAGAAGAAGCACCGCCTGGAGGACGCGATCTCGGCGACCCGCGCCGCGATCGAGGAGGGCATCGTGTCGGGCGGCGGTTCCGCGCTCGTCCACGTGTCCAAGGCCCTCGACGACCTCAGCCTGGTGGGCGACGAGGCCACCGGCGTCTCGATCGTGCGCAAGTCGCTGATCGAGCCCGCCCGCTGGATCGCCGAGAACGCCGGCCTCGAGGGCTACGTCGTCACCACCAAGATCGCCGCGCTGAACCCCGGTGAGGGCCTCAACGCCGCCACCGGCGAGTACGGCGACCTGGTTGCCCAGGGCGTCATCGACCCGGTGAAGGTGACCCGCTCGGCCGTCCAGAACGCCGCGTCGATCGCCGGCATGCTGCTGACGACCGAGGCCCTCGTCGTGGACAAGCCCGAGGAGGAGGCCCCCGCGGCTGGGGGCCACGGTCACGGCCACGGTCACGGCCACTGACGAGGCTCCGAACGGAGAGGTGCGAGGCCACGGGCCGTCCGCAGGCCGCACGGCCGCCGGGACGGCCCGCCGGCCCCGCACCAATCCCGGCCGGCCCCTGTGAGGCCGCCGCACGTGAAAACGGCTCCCGCCGCCAGGCGGGGGCCGTTCGTCTTTTTCACAGTCAGAACACCTGACAAATATCGCTTGATTAGGGCATTTGGTTGGAATGTTCCAACGCTGCTGTGCTCGGCCGATTACCCGTTGTTATCGCGTCGTCAATGTGACCAATCCGTAGCCTTTAACCATGACGACATGAACGATCGCGGCGGGCATCATGCGTAACGTGACCGAGGGATGCGTCGCCGACGCCGCAGTTGGGGTAAGGCTTGCGACGAGATCGGACGAGTCCGACCTCAGGGAACTGACCAGCCTTGCCGTTCAGGGAGATCGCCACGCGATCGAGTCGCTACTGGGACATCTGCGCCCGATGGTGGTGCGCTACTGCAGGGCCAGGCTCGGACGGGTGTCCGGTCACTACCACATCGCCGACGACGTGGCGCAGGAAGTGTGCATCGCGGTGCTGTCGGCGCTGCCGCGCTACCGGGACATGGGACGGCCGTTCGCGTCGTTCGTGTTCGGCATCGCCTCCCACAAGGTCGCCGACGCCCTGCGCAGCTCCGTGCGCTCGGCCGTGCCGACCCAGGATCTCCCGGACGGGCCGGACGAGGGTCCGGGGCCGGAGGAGACGGTCGTCCGCTACATCGAGGCGCAGCACGCGCGGGATCTGCTGTCCCGCCTCCCGCACACGCAGCGGGAGCTTCTCATCCTCAGGGTTGTCTCAGGGCTTTCCGCCGAGGAGACGGGTAATGTACTCGGCATGTCCCCTGGTGCCGTCCGGGTCGCCCAGCATCGTGCTCTGGCCAGGCTCCGGCAGCTCGCCGAGTTGGAGTCGATTGCGTGACCACGAAACGTCGTCGTACGCCTCGCCACCTCGGGTCGTACGGCGATGCCGACGTGGAAGGCGACGTGATGCGGACGGACGCCGTCCTCGACGCGCTGGCCCGCCGTGAGCCGGTCGCCGGGGGCGACCCCGCCGTCCGGCTCCTCGGCGCGCTCGTCGCCGACGTCGACAGTCAGCGGCTCTCCTCGGTGTCGATAACGCCGTCCACGTAGCCCCTGGCGTACTCCCAGCTGACGTAGTCGGCCGGGTCGGGCTGGAAGGCCGGCTCGTGGACCTGCGGCCGGCCGTTGTCGATCATCTGGCGCAGGTTGCCGCGCAGCAGGTCCCAGTCGAAGTAGTGCTGGTCTCCGCATTCCGGGCAGTCGAGCACCAGCCCGAGCACCCCCTGCGGTTCGAGCAGCGAACGGAAGACCTCGACATCGGCGAGATCGGTCAGCGCCTCGTCGCGCTCGTCCGGCGTCAGCGGCTCCACGTCGTCGGGCGCTCCCAGCTCCGCCGCGGGATCCTCGGGGTCGTCCGCGAACGGATCGCGGGGGACGTCTTCCAGCACGCATCCCACCTTATGACCACCGTCCCCCGGACGAGTGAAAGTGCGCTCCATCTGCTCGTCCGGGCGTCTCCCGTGTCCTCCGGCGTCCTCCCACCGGCCCCTCCTCGCCGCACCTCCGAGGGGCCCGGGGGCTTCGTCAGAGCCAGCCGCGGCGGGCCGCCTCGACGCCGGCCTGGAAGCGCGTCTGCGCCCCCAGCTCGGTCATCGCCTCGGCGAACCGGGCGCGCACCGTGCGCACCGACAGGCCGAGGTGCCGGGAGATGGCGTCGTCGCTCAGCCCCTGCGCGGCCAGCCGCACCACCTGCTGCACTCCCGTGCCGGCCCCGGGGTGGACCGGGACGGCGCGCGCCCACAACTCCTCGAACAGCGAGCGCAGCGCGGACACCACGACAGGCGCCCTGACCAGGTAGCAGGCGTACGCGTGCTCGGGCGGGGCGGAGTCCCAGGCGGCCGGGAGCCCGGCCGTGTCGTCGCCCAGCGTGTAGAACCAGCTCGGCACGCCGTCGAGCGCCCGCACCCCCGCCCCGGCGGCGGCCAGGCGCTCGCACACCTCCCGCGAGCGCGGCTCGGCCAGGACGGAGATCGGCACGATCAGGCGCGAGCGCATCAGGCCGTCCTCGATGGCCCGGATCCACGGCCCGGTGTACCGCTCGGCGAACCGCTCCATCGTGCGCGGGTCGGGGATCGCGCACACGAGGTCGGCGGGCGGCGCGTCCATCGCGAGGCCGACCACGCTCTCGTACAGGTCGTCGGCGCCGTTCACGACCTCGACGGAGAACCGTCCCGTGCGGCAGTCGTGCCCCGCGTCGTAGTGGTGGGTGAGCAGCCCGACCGTCGCGAGCGCGTCGTCGATCTGCCGGGTCTGCCGGGCCATCTGGTCCAGGCGCTCGGCCACCAGACGCCCGATGGCGGCCGCGGGGTGCCGGGCCACGTACTCGCCGTGCCGTGCCTCGACGGCCCCGAGCCGTACGAGCCGGGTGAGGGTGTCGAGCACGTCGTCGGCGGGCTGGTCCACCGCGTGCGCGATCTCCGACAGTGAGGCGCGGTGGAGTTTCAGCACCGCCGTGTAGAGGACCGTCTGGCCGGGGGTGAGTCCGAGGCCACGCAGAGGGTCCGCGTTCCGCGTCGTACGCATGGGTCGCTCCGTTGGTGGTTCCGCTTGCCGAAACGCTCCGGGCGCCCCGCGCGCGGAACTCCCGGAGACTGATCCCTCGCCTCGAGATACGGGTCGCGAGAATAGCTCGGCTTTTGCTCGCGGTAGGGGTGTTCGCACATTCTGGCGACTGGACATGGTGGCTTTTGTGTGGATTGGAGCGGCTGCTTTTGTTTCGTTCGCACTTTCGAAACGCGGTGAAATGCAACTTTCTGCAGTTGCACGTTCAGACATTGCGTACGGACGTTGAGTGACGCATCCTTGACTCAGCGTCAGCCGATACGCCGCGTCGCTCGGGCGCGGAGGGGGGCTCGACGGCGTGGCCGGCACGACGCGCAGTGGGGGGACCGGTCCGCCGGTCCCCCCACTTTGTCGCTGTCCCGTACGCCTCCGGGGGCTTGACAGGTCCGCCGGACCCGGTTTGGGAGGGGCCACTAGACTGACCACGGGTCTGGCGAGAGACCCGCAGGGCAGGAGGGGTGGAGATGGGCAAGTTCACCGAGCCGGGGCTCACGTTCGACGACGTGCTCCTCGTTCCCGCGTACTCGGATCTGCAGCCGGGCGAGGCGGACACGACCACCCGACTGTCCCGGAATGTCACCCTGCGGATCCCGCTGGTGTCCGCGGCGATGGACACGGTGACCGAGGCCCGCATGGCGGTCGCCATGGCCCGCCAGGGCGGCATCGGCATCCTGCACCGCAACCTGTCGGTGGAGGAGCAGGCCCAGCAGGTCGACCTGGTCAAGCGCTCCGAGGCCGGCATGGTGACCAACCCGGTGACCTGCGCGCCCGACGACACCCTGGCCGACGTGGAGCGGCTGTGCGCCACCTACCGTATCTCCGGGGTGCCCGTCGCCGACGCCGAGGGCGTGCTCGTCGGCATCGTGACCAACCGCGACATGCGGTTCGAGACCGACCACTCCACGCCGGTCCGCGACGTCATGACCCCGATGCCGCTGGTGACGGCGCCCGTGGGCGTCTCCCGCGACGAGGCCTTCCGCCTGCTGCGGCAGAACAAGGTGGAGAAGCTGCCCCTCGTCGACGAGGCCGGCCGCCTGCAGGGCCTGATCACGGTCAAGGACTTCACCAAGAGCGAGCAGTACCCGCTGGCCACGAAGGACGCCCGCGGGCGGCTCATGGTCGGCGCGGCGGTCGGCGTGGCCGGCGACGCCGAGGAGCGCGCGATGGCCCTGATCGAGGCCGGGGCCGACGTGATCATCGTCGACACGGCGCACGGGCACTCCCGCGGCGTCTGCGAGATGATCGCCAAGATCAAGGCCAACGGCCACGTGGACGTGATCGGCGGCAACGTCGCCACCCGGGCGGGCGCCCAGGCCCTCGTCGAGGCCGGGGCCGACGCGGTCAAGGTCGGCGTCGGGCCGGGCTCCATCTGCACCACCCGGGTCGTCGCCGGGGTGGGCGCCCCGCAGCTCACCGCCATCTACGAGGCGGCCCTCGCCTGCGGCCCGGCCGGGATCCCCGTCATCGGCGACGGCGGCCTGCAGTACTCGGGCGACATCGCCAAGGCCCTCGCCGCGGGCGCGGACACGGTCATGCTGGGCTCGCTGCTCGCGGGCTGCGAGGAGTCGCCCGGCGAACTGATCTTCATCAACGGCAAGCAGTTCAAGTCGTACCGGGGCATGGGCTCGCTGGGCGCGGTGCGCAACCGCGAGCGCGGCGGCCTGTCGTTCAGCAAGGACCGCTACGCGCAGTCCGAGGTGTCCGGCGAGGACAAGTACATCCCCGAGGGGATCGAGGGCCAGGTCCCCTACCGCGGCCCGGTGGCCGCCGTCGCCCACCAGCTGGTCGGCGGCCTGCGCCAGGGCATGTGGTACACCGGCTCCCGGACGGTCGAGGAGCTGCACGAGAAGGCGCAGCTCATGCCGATCACCGCGGCGGGGCTCAAGGAGAGCCACCCGCACGACATCCAGATGACGGTAGAGGCCCCCAACTACCACGGACGGTAGCGGGCGACGGCACGGCTCCCGCGGGCGGCGGCCACGGGGGCCGTGCTCCATGAAGGGGAAAGAACAGGGGAATGACTCAGGTGGAGATCGGGCGCGGCAAGAGCGGGCGGCGGGCGTACGCCCTGGACGAGATCGGCATCGTGCCCTCCCGGCGCACCCGTGACCCGGAGGAGGTCTCGATCTCCTGGCAGATCGACGCCTACCGGTTCGACTCGCCCCTCGTGGCGAGCCCGATGGACAGCGTGGTGTCCCCGGCGACGGCCATCGAGATCGGCCGGCTGGGTGGGCTCGGCGTGCTCGACCTCGAGGGCCTGTGGACGCGGTACGACGACCCGGCCCCGCTGCTGGAGGAGGTCGCCACGATGGACCCGGCGGCCGCGACCCGCCGGCTGCAGGAGATCTACACCGCCCCGATCAGGGACGAGCTCATCGGGCGGCGGATCGAGGAGATCCGGGCCGGGGGCGCGACGACGGCCGTGCGCCTGTCGCCGCAGCGGACCGTCCAGCACCACAAGGCCGTGATCGACGCGGGCGTCGACATCTTCGTCATCCGCGGCACGACGGTCTCCGCCGAGCACGTGTCCGGCCGGGCCGAGCCCCTCAACCTGAAGCAGTTCATCTACGAGCTCGACGTCCCGGTCGTCGTCGGCGGCTGCGCCACGTACACGGCCGCCCTGCACCTCATGCGGACCGGCGCGGCCGGCGTGCTGGTCGGCTTCGGCGGCGGCGCCTCCCACACGACCCGCAACGTCCTCGGCGTCGTCGTGCCGATGGCCACCGCGATCTCCGACGTCGCCGCCGCCCGCCGCGACTACATGGACGAGTCGGGCGGCCGGTACGTCCACGTCATCGCGGACGGCGGCATGGGCGGGTCGGGCGACATCGCCAAGGCGATCGCCTGCGGCGCCGACGCCGTCATGGTGGGCTCCCCGCTCGCGCGGGCGTCCGAGGCGCCCGGCCGCGGCTTCCACTGGGGCTCGGAGGCCCACCACCCCGAGCTTCCGCGCGGCAAGCGCGTCGAGTTCGGCACGATCGGCACGCTGGAGCAGATCCTGCACGGCCCGTCGTCGCTGGCCGACGGCTCGATGAACCTCATGGGCGCGCTGCGCCGCACGATGGCCACCGCGGGCTACTCCGACCTCAAGGAGTTCCAGCGCGTCGAGGTCGTCGTCGCCCCGCCGCAGCCCTGACCCCGTCCGGGGCCGCCGCAGGATTGACCCGTCCGGGGCCCGTTTGCCGCGGGCCCCGGACGCAGGCGCGTCAGGCGCCGGCGGGCCGGCGCACCCAGGCGCCCCGCTTCATGACGCCGTCCACGTTCAGGTCGCCGTCGAGCACCACCAGGTCGGCGTGCTTGCCCACGGTGATCGAGCCGATCTCGCCGTCCAGGCCGAGCACGCGGGCCGGCGTCAGCGAGGCCATCCGGGCGGCGTCGACCAGCGAGAGCCCGACCTCCCGCACCGTGCGCCGGAACGCGACGTCCATCGTGAGCGTGCTGCCCGCGATCGCGCCGCCCTCGGCCAGCCGCGCCACGCCGTTCTCGACGTTCACGGTCATCGGGCCCAGCGGGTAGCGGCCGTCGCCCATGCCGGCCGCCGCCATCGCGTCCGTGATCAGGGCCGTACGGCTCGCGCCCGCGGCGTGCATGGCCAGGCGCAGCATGGCCGGGTGCACGTGGACGCCGTCGTTGATGAGCTCGACGGTCACCCGTTCGTCCTGCAGGAGGGCGGCGATCGGGCCCGGCTCCCGGTGGTTGAGCGCCGGCATCGCGTTGTAGAGGTGGGTCGCCACGGTGGCGCCCGCCTCGACGCCCGCCAGCGTCTGCTCGTACGTCGCGTCGCTGTGGCCGACGGCGGCGATGACGCCCTCGGCGGCGGCGTCCCTGATCACGTCGATCGCGTTGGGCAGCTCCGCCGCGATCGTGATCATGCGGACGTGCCCGCGGCCGGCCCGCACCAGCTCCCGGAACTCGCCCCGGTCCGGGTCGCGCAGCAGCGCCGGGTTGTGCGCGCCGCACCGGGCCTTCGAGATGTACGGCCCCTCGAAGTGGATGCCGGCGACCAGGCCCTGCTCGCAGAGGTCGGCCAGCGCCGAGGCCGCCCGGGCCAGCGTCTCGGGGGCGGCGGTGACCAGGCTCGCCATCGCGGTCGTCGAGCCGCGGCCCAGGTGGAAGGCGGCGACCGCGGCCGCGCTCTCCGGATCGCCGTCCGGGTAGGAGCCGCCGGCGCCGCCGTGGGTGTGGATGTCGACGAACCCCGGGACGATCGTGCGGCCGCCCAGGCTCAGCCCGGCGCCGGGCGCCCTGCCGCTGCCGACGTGGGTGATCCTGCCGTCCTCGATGGTGAGCCAGCCGTCGTGGACCCCGTCCGGGGTCACGACGCGGGCGTCCGAGAGAGTCACGCTCATGGGGCCCATCTTGGCGGGGCCGTGCCCGGGCTCGCACGTGGGGGTTCGCCCAGGGCGGCCGTGGTGGCTCGGGCAGGGGGCCGTACGCCCTCCCGGCGGGCGCCTTACCCGCTTTGGTGTGAATTCGCCCACGTCAACCGATATTTGGGAAGATCGATGGGAAAGAGAAGGGCAGGCGCGATTGGCGTCTGGCTACCCACGGGTAGCTTTAGGTGACGCAGGTAAAGCCGCACAGAGGGAGCCCCATGACGGCGAGGATGGGCCCGGCACGTCTCGGCCCGGCAGAACGCGCGGCGGCGCTCGCGCGGATGGAGGCGCAGGAACTCGACGTCGTGGTGATCGGCGGAGGCGTGGTGGGGGCGGGCGTCGCGCTGGACGCCGTGACCCGGGGCCTGTCCGTCGGGCTGGTGGAGGCCCGGGACTTCGCCTCGGGCACCTCGTCCCGGTCGTCGAAGCTGATCCACGGTGGGCTCCGCTATCTGGAGCAGCTCAACTTCGACCTCGTCCGCGAGGCGCTGCGGGAGCGCTCGATGCTGCTCCAGCGGATCGCCCCCCACCTGGTGAGGCCGGTGCCGTTCCTCTATCCGCTGACCCACACGGGCTGGGAACGGCCGTACATCGGGGCGGGCCTGGCGCTCTACGACACGCTGGGCTTCTCCTTCGGCTTCCGCCGGGGGGTCCCCGGGCACCGGCACCTGTCGCGGCGCAGCGCCCTGAAGGTGGCCCCCTCCCTGCGTAGAGCGGCGTTCACGGGTGCCGTGCAGTACTGGGACGCCCAGGTCGACGACGCCCGGTTCGTGATGACCATGCTCCGCACGGCCGCGACGTACGGCGCGCAGGTGGCCTCGCGCGCCCAGGCGGTCGGCTTCCTGCGGGAGGGCGAGCGGGTCACCGGCGTGCGGGTGCGCGACCTGGAGACGGGCGCCGAGATGGACATCAGGGCCCGTCAGGTGGTCAACGCGACCGGCGTGTGGACCGACGACATCCAGCAGCTCGTGGGCGGCCGGGGCCGCATCCACGTGCGGGCGTCCAAGGGCATCCACCTCGTCGTGCCGCGCGACCGGATCCACTCGGTGAGCGGGATCATCATGCGGACCGAGAAGTCCGTGCTGTTCGTCATCCCGTGGGGCCGGCACTGGATCATCGGGACCACCGACACCGACTGGACGCTCGACAAGGCCCATCCGGCGGCCTCCCGCAACGACATCGACTACCTGCTCGACCACGTGAACTCGGTGCTGTCGGTGCCGCTGACGAGGGACGACGTCGAGGGCGTTTACGCCGGGCTGCGGCCGCTGCTGGCCGGGGAGTCCGAGGAGACCTCGAAGCTGTCGCGCGAGCACGTCGTCACCCACCCCGTGCCGGGGCTCGTGATGGTCGCGGGCGGCAAGTTCACGACCTACCGGGTGATGGCCGCCGACGCGGTGGACGCGGTCGCGCACGGGCTCGACCAGAGGGTCCCGGTGTCCTGCACCGACCAGGTGCCGCTGGCGGGCGCGGAGGGCTACCAGGCGCTGTGGAACTCCCGCCACCGGCTCGCCCGCGCCTCCGGCCTGCACGTCGCCCGCATCGAGCACCTGCTGGAGCGGTACGGCTCGATGATCGACGAGGTCCTCGTGCTGATCGAGGACGACCCCTCCCTCGGGCGCCCGCTGAACGGCGCCGACGACTACCTGCGGGCCGAGGTCGTCTACGCGGCCACCCACGAGGGCGCCCGGCACCTGAACGACGCGCTGACCCGCCGCACGCGCATCTCGATCGAGACGTTCCACCGGGGCACGGCCGTGGCCCAGGAGGCTGCCGAGCTGATGGCCGGCCCGCTGGGCTGGGACGACGAGCAGGTCAAGCGCGAGGTGGAGTACTACACCAAGCGCGTGGAGGCCGAGCGCGCCTCGCAGGAGCAGGACACCGACCAGGACGCGGACGCCATCCGCCTCGGCGCCCCCGAGATCGTCCCCGTCGCCCTCCCCGAGGGCCGTACGGCCTGAGCCCGGCCCGCGGACGGGCCGGGACTCGGGCCCGTCAGGCGAAGGGGATCCAGGCCTGGTCGGCGAGCGTGGCCGCGTCGCTGACCTTGAGGCCGGCGTCGGACAGGGTCCAGACGTGGTCGCCGATGATCAGGCAGCGGCGGATGCCCTCGTCCACCGGCGCCGCGTCGCCGTGCGCCGCCGGGCGGGGGTGGCGGATGAGGCCCTCCTGGTCGATGCCGCCGTCGCCCACCTTGAGCACGAGCGCCGCGCTGCCCTCCTCGCCGGCCTTCGACCAGTTGGTCAGTGGGACCATGGCCAGCCCCGACTGCGGCCAGTAGAGGAAGGCGTGCGGGTCCCACTCGGCCTCGGAGCCGGAGTCGGGCTGGTGGAACCGCGAGAGGATCTTCGGCGCGGCCGGGTCGCTGACGTCGAACAGCGAGATCTGCGTGCCGAGGGCCCGGCCCTTGCCGTTCGCCTCCTGGCCGATGCCGAGCAGCCGCCCCGGGCCGCCGGGGTGGAGGTAGGCCGAGTAGCCGGTGATCTGCAGCTCGCCCGACACCTTCGGCGCGGCCGGGTCCCGCAGGTCCAGCGCGTACAGGGGGTCGGTCTGGCGGAAGGTGACCACGTAGCCGATGTCGCCCATGAAGCGGACCGAGTAGATCCGCTCGCCCCTGCCCAGGCCGATGACCGCGCCGGTGCGGGCGAGGCTGCCGGAGTCGAGCACGTAGACGCCGCTCTCCGCGGTGCCCGGGCTCGCGCCGAACACCTCGGCGCCGCTGGTCGTGGCGACCCTCAGGTGGCCCTCGTACTCGGAGAGCGAGTACTGGTTGAGCAGCCGGCCCGGGACCGCCCCCGAGGTGACGTAGCGCGGGGCGCCCGAGCCGTCGATGTCGAACCGGTGCACCTCGGTCAGCTCGGGCGGCGCGGTCGGCGTCGGCGTCGGCGTCGGCGCGGGCGTGGTCGCGCCGGGGACGGGCGCCACGTCCTCGACGGGCCGGGGGAACCACCAACGGGGGTTGCTGGTGACGTAGAGGCTCGTCGGGGTGGCGTAGACGGTGTCGCCGTCGGCGGCCACGGCGACGGGGGTGTCCGACGCGAACGGCGCCGCCCCGGCCGACAGGTCGATCGTGTGGATGGTCAGCATCGACGTGCCCGTGAAGGCGTCGGGGTGGCTGACCTGGTCGCAGCCGACCCGCTCGGTGCGGGTGGCGCCGCCCGTCTCCACGTCGTACGTGGGCAGCCACGCGTCGGCGGGGGCCCGCAGCACGGCCTGCCGGTTGGCCTCGGTCATCTCGCTCTCGGACGCGTTCTCCTTCGGCGTCGGGAACGTGATCTGCGGCTGGGAGCGGACGACGATCCGCACGGTCGAGCCGACCTGCCGGGCGTCCACGTGGGCGCCGTTCACGGTCATCGAGCCGAGCACCGCCGGCCGGCCGCCGGACAGGTCCACCAGCACGTAGCGGGGGCCGGTCAGCCCGGGCCGCACCTTGGCCATGGCGCCGAAGGGCAGGATGCCGCCGCCCTGGAACAGCACCAGCGCCCGGTCGCCCGAGACCAGCAGGTCGGCCGGGGCCCACGACTGGTCCTCGGGGAGGAGCCGCAGCGTCCCGGTCACCGCGTGGCTGTCCGCGTCGACCACCCGCAACACGCCCTTGGTCACGGTGACGATGCGGTGGCCGTCGGTCTTGACCAGGTCGGGCTCGTCGACGCCGGCCTCCTGGACGTTCGTCGTCGAGTACGTGCCGGCGGGGACGGCCTGCTTGGCGGTGGGGGCGACGTCGCTGCGCGCGAGCATCATCAGGTTGTCGCCGAAGCCCCAGGGCGTCACGTTGCCCGCCGCTGTCTCGCGCAGCCCGGCGGCCATATCGTCGCAGCTCGTGTAGGAGACGAGCCGGACCTTCCCGGTCAGGTCGACCGCCGCCGGGCCGGGTGCCGTACGGCTCCCGGCGCACGCCGTGGCCAGCAGCCCGGCCAGCGCGACGGCTACCGCCGTACGAATGGTTGTCCTCATGCCCCTACCACGGATCGCGGCGGGGGCTGGTTCGGTCCGCCGTCCGAAGTGTGCCGGGCGTCACGCTCAGTTGGCGCCCGCGGGCCGGACATGGGAGTAGAACGGGCCCAGCCGGTCGGACTCGCTCGTCTCCAGCAGCGTCCGCAGCACGTGCCCCCGCAGGTCGATCACGACCACCTTCGACGCGTTGGACACCACCGGGGTCCAGCAGAACAGGTGCCGCTCGTCCCACCAGCCGAGGACCTTGCTGCAGCCGGAGGAGATCCGGCCGGTAGGGGCGCCTGTGGAGGCGTCCCACAGGCAGGCCGTGCCCTCGTCGTGGGCGCACATCGTCACCATCGACGCCCCGGACGGCGAGAACAGCCCGGCCAGCGTGTTGTACGGCGTGCCGACGCCGGCGAGCGTCTTCAGGAGGTTCCCCTTGAGGTCGTAGTAGCGGATGCCGCTCGACGCGCCGTCGTCGAACCAGGTGGCGACCGCCGAGCCGTCGCCGGTGAAGTAGAACCGGCCGTACTTGATCGCCGGGTCGTTGACCCGCCGCACGGTCGCGGTCCCGGCCGCCGCGTCCACGAGGACGAAGCCCTTGGTGGTCCAGGTCGAGCCGCCCGGGTTGCGGACGCTCAGCAGCAGGTGCCGGCTGTCGGCCGTCCAGTCGGCGTACTCGTACGTCAGGGGGTACTTCACGGTCTTGACGGTCCGCACGGCGCCGGTGGCCCGGTCGACGAGGTCCACGCCGTGGTAGTTGTCGCTCGTGTACTTGCGCGTGCGGCCGGCCGAGATCGTGAGGTCGGGGGACAGCGACTGCTGCCAGTAGGTGACGTCCTTCGTGAACGTCCCCGTGGCGGTCGACCGCGGGTAGTCGATCCACTCGTCCTTGGCCGTGTCCTGCACCTCGTAGTAGGTGAGCTTCACGGGGTCGGCCGGGTTCTCGTAGATCGTGGCGTCCACGCCGGGCAGTCGCGTCCGGGTGAGGGGGCTCGGCAGCGGCGAGGGAGTCGTGGCGCTCGGCGAGGGCGAGGCGGACGCGTCGGCCCGGACCGTGCCGCCGTGCCGGGACACGAGCACGACGCCGACGACCGCCACGATCGCCACCGCGACGATCCCGCTCACCAGGGCGGGGCCGTACCGCCGCGGCGGCCGGCCGTCCCCGCCTCCCGGACGGGTGTCGGCCGCGGCCCGGGAGGCCGCCGCCGGGTACGGCGGCACAGAGAGGGGCGGCACCGAGTGGGGCGGTGGCACCGGGTAGGCGCGGCCGGAGTCGGGAGCGGACGGCTGCGCGCCGGGCGACGGCCCGGGGGAGAACGGCCGGGGCCCCACGCCGCCGGGCGGCGGGGGCGGGGGCGGTTGTCCCTGCGAGAACGCCGGACGCGGCGGCCCGGCGGCGGAGGACGCCGGGCCCGGCGGTCCGGCCGCGGGGGAGGAGGAAGGCGGCGGCCCGGCCACGCGGGAGGAGGGGGGCGGGGCGGACGGCCCGGAGGAGAACGGCCGGGGGCCCGCGTCGGCGGACCGCCCAGGGGAGAACGCCTGCGGCTGCCCGGCCGGACGGCCCTCGCCCGCCGCGGGTCCCGGACCCGGCGCCGAGCCCACCCCGTCGCCGGCCGCGGAGCCCGCGCTCGCGCCGGCCCCGTGACCCATGCCCGCACCCGCGCTGGCCCCGAAGCCCGATCCCGCACCCGCGCCGGCCCCGAAGCCCGATCCCGCGCCCGGGCCGGCTCCGAAGCCCGCACCCGAACCCGGGCCGGGCACCGGGGGAGCCGCGGCGGCGGCCGCGGCCTCCTCCAGGATCGCCGGGGTGGGCGCGGTGTGCTGGAGCAGCCCGAGCAGCACCTGCTCCGCCGTGGGACGGGCGTTCGGGTCCTTGGACAGGCAGGCGACGACCGTGTCCCGCAGCGGCGGCTGGAGATTCCCCAGCTTCGGCTCGCCGTTCAGGATCCGGTTGATGACGGCGGGCAGCGAGTCGATGCCGAACGGGCTCTCCCCGGTCGCGGCGTGGACGATCGTGCAGCCCCACGCGAACAGGTCGGCGGCAGGCCCGGCCGCGTGGCCCATGATCTGCTCGGGCGACATGTACGACGGGGTGCCGACGGGCCGCGAGGTCAGCGTCGAGGACGCGTCGAGGGCGCGGGCGATGCCGAAGTCGATGACGCGCGGGCCGTCCGGTCCCATGATGACGTTGGCCGGTTTGAGGTCGCGGTGCACGATGCCGGCGCGGTGGATGGCCGCGAGCGCGGTGGCCGTCCCGACGGCGAGGCGGTGCAGCGCCGGACCGGCGAGCGGACCGCCGGTGAGCACGCGCTTCTGCAGCGAGGGGCCCTCGATGTACTCGCTCACGATGTACGGCCGCTCGGCCTCCACGCCGGTCTCGACGACCTGGGCCGTGCAGAAGGGGGCGACCCGCTTGGCCGCCGCGACCTCGCGCAGGAACCGCTCCACCATGTCCGGGTCGGCCGCCAGGTCAGGCCGCAGCCACTTGATCGCGACCTGCTCGCCCGACGGCCCCTCGCCCAGGTAGACGACGCCCTGGCCGCCCTCGCCCAGCCGCCCCGCGAGGCGGTAGGCGCCCAGCCGGCCCGGCTCTCCCGCGCGCAGGGGGGCGACCTCAGCAGGCGGCATGAGGGCGCGCGAACCGGCGATCCATTTCTGGCATATCTGGATTCTGGCGTGTCCTCCGGGAGCCCGGAAGCGTCGTGTCCTGATGGTTGCATTACCAGCCGGTAGCCATCGGCCACGCTCCGGAATATTCTTCCGCCATGAGTGCCATGTATCGGACGCTCGACGCGGGCGTTGTGGACCGGCTCGTCACGCACGTCTCCTCGGAGGGCAAGACCCAGGAGATCCGCGCGCCCTTCACGGGCGAGGTCCTGGCGGAGGTCCCGGTCTCCACCGCCGAGGACGTCCGCCGGGCCTACGCCGCGGCCCGCGCGGCGCAGGAGGCCTGGGCCGCGCTGCCGGTCCGCGAGCGGGTCGCGCCGTTCCTCCGCCTGCACGACGCGATGATCGACCGTCGCAGCGAGCTGCTCGACATCGTCCAGTGGGAGACCGGCAAGGCCCGGCGCCACGCGAACGAGGAGCTCCTCGACGTGGTGGGCTGCACGCTCTACTTCGCCCGGCGGGCCGCCCGGCTGCTGGAGCCGAAGCGGCGGCAGGGCATCTTCCCGGTCGCGACGCGGGTGACCGAGCTGCGCCACCCCAAGGGCGCGGTGGCGGTGATCACCCCGTGGAACTACCCGCTCGCGCTGGGCGTGACCGACGTCGTCCCCGCGCTGATCGCGGGCAACGCGGTCGTCCACAAGCCCGACACCCAGACCCCGCTGTCCACGCTGTGGACGATCGACCTCCTCGCCGAGCTGGGCATGCCGCGGGACATCTGGCAGGTCGTGATCGGCGACCCGGCCGACATCGGTGACGCGCTGATCGACGGGGCCGACTACGTGGCGTTCACCGGCTCGACCCGGGGCGGCAGGAAGATCGCCGAGGAGGCGGCCAAGCGGCTCATCGGCTGCTCCCTGGAGCTCGGCGGCAAGAACCCGATGATCGTGCTCGACGACGCCGACCTCGACCTGGCCGCGCAGGGGGCGATCAGGGCCTGCTTCACCAACGCCGGCCAGCTGTGCATCTCGATCGAGCGGCTCTACGTGCAGGAGTCGGTGGCCGACGCGTTCCGTGACAAGTTCGTCCGCGCCGTCGAGAACATGACGGTCGGCCCCGGCCTCGGCTGGGACGTCCAGATGGGCTCGCTGACCTTCCAGCGGCAGGTGGACGGGGTGGCCGCGCACGTGGCCGACGCCGTGGCCAAGGGCGCCACCGTCCTGACCGGAGGCCGGGCGAGGCCCGACCTCGGGCCGCTGTTCTACGAGCCGACCGTCCTTGAGGGCGTGACCGGCGACATGGACGTGTGCCGGGACGAGACGTTCGGCCCGCTGGTCTCGATCTATCGCTTCGGCACCGAGGACGAGGCGGTCGAGCAGGCCAACGACACGATCTACGGCCTGAACGCCTCGATCTGGACGCGCGACGCGGCGCGCGGCAGCCGGGTGGCCGCCCGGATCAAGGCGGGCACGGTCAACGTCAACGAGGGGTACGGCTCGGCCTACGGCTCGTACGACGCCCCGATGGGCGGCATGAAGTCGTCCGGGCTCGGCCGCCGCCACGGGGTGGAGGGCCTGCTCAAGTACACGGAGGTCCAGACCGTGGCCAGCCAGGCGCCCTGGATGGGCTTCGAGCCGATCCTCGGGATGAGCTACGACCGGTACGCCGACACCCTCGCCGGCCTTCTCAAGACGATGAAGCGGCTGCACCTCAAGTGAGCGGCGCGCCCATGGACTACGACGTGCTGGTGATCGGGTCGGGCTTCGGCGGCAGCGTGGCGGCGCTGCGGCTCACGGAGAAGGGCTACGCGGTGGGCGTCCTGGAGGCGGGCCGCCGCTTCGACGAGCGCACGCTGCCGAAGACCTCCTGGCGGGCCCGCGACTTCCTGTGGGCGCCCGCCCTCGGTCTCAAGGGCATCCAGCGCATCCACGTGCTGCGCGGCCGGAACGGCGTCATGGTGCTCGCCGGGGCCGGTGTGGGCGGCGGCTCGCTGGTCTACGCCAACACGCTCTACGAGCCCCTCGACCCGTTCTTCGCCGACCCCCAGTGGGGTCACATCACCGACTGGAAGGCCGAGCTCGCGCCGTACTACGACCAGGCGAAGCGCATGCTCGGCGTGACGCTCAACCCCACGGTGACGGCCGCCGACGAGGTGATACGGAAGGTGGCCGAGCGGATGGGCGTGGGCGACACCTTCCACCTCGCCCCGGTCGGGGTGTTCTTCGGCGAGCCCGGCGTCGAGGTCGACGATCCGTACTTCGGCGGGGCCGGACCGCGCCGCCGCGGCTGCGTCGAGTGCGGCGAGTGCATGACGGGGTGCCGCCACGGCGCCAAGAACATGCTGATCAAGAACTACCTCTACCTCGCCGAGAAGGCGGGGGCGACCGTGCACCCGGAGACGACGGTCACCGGGGTGCGGCCGATCGAGGGCGGCTACGAGGTCGCCGCGAAGCGGACCGGCCCGTTCGGACGGGCCCGCACGTTCCGCGCCCGGGAGGTGGTCGTCGCGGCCGGCACGTACGGCACGCAGGCCCTGCTCCACCGGATGAGGGCGACCACGCTCCCGCGGCTGTCGCCCCGCCTGGGCGTCCTCACGCGGACCAACTCCGAGGCCCTGCTCGGGTTCGAGCGCCTGGCCGCGAAGGGGACCAAACTCAACCGCGGTGTGGCGATCACCTCGTCCATCCACCCGGACGCGGAGACGCACATCGAGCCGGTGAGGTACGGCGACGGATCTAATGCGATGGGCATGCTCCGCACGCTGCTGGTCGACGGCGGCGGCCGGGCCCCGCGCTGGCTGAGGTTCCTCGGGGCGGCCCTGCGCCGGCCCCACCTCGTGCCGCGACTGTTCAACCACCGGCGGTGGTCCGAGCGCTCGATCATCGCCCTCGTCATGCAGGCGAAGGACAACTCGGTCACCGTGTCGCTCCGGGGCCGCGGGCTGCGGGCGGGGCCGGGCCACGGCGAGCCCAATCCCACCTGGATCCCCGCCGGCCACCAGGCCGTCCGGCTGGCCGCCGAGGAGATCGGCGGCATGCCGGGAGGGTCGTGGCTCGACCTTTTCGACGTCCCGGCGACCGCCCACTTCCTCGGCGGCTGCGCCATCGGCGACTCCCCGGACACCGGCGTCATCGACCCCTATCACCGGGTGTACGGCCACGAGGGGCTGCACATCGTGGACGGGTCGGCGGTCTCGGCCAACCTCGGCGTGAACCCCTCCCTCACGATCACGGCCCAGGCCGAGCGGGCCATGGCGTTCTGGCCCAACAAGGGCGACCCCGACCCCCGTCCGCCGCTCGGCTCGCCGTACGCGCGGCTCGCGCCGGTCCCGCCGGCCCGGCCGGTCGTGCCCGCGGCGGCCCCCGGGGCGCTCCGCCTGCCGATCGTGGAGATCAAACCGCCGCCCTCGGCCTGAGGCGCAGGTGGGCGGGCGGGTGTGACCGCGCCGATAGACTGGCCGTACCGCTCGCTGCCTTTGGGGGTATCTTCCGGTGTCTGAGTTCGACACGGTCCTGGTGGTCGACTTCGGCGCGCAGTACGCGCAGCTGATCGCCCGCCGGGTGCGTGAATGCCACGTCTACTCCGAGATCGTGCCCTCGACGATGCCGGTGCCGGAGATGCTGGCCAGGAAGCCCAAGGCGATCATCCTGTCCGGCGGCCCGTCGTCCGTGTACGCCGAGGGCGCCCCGGCCGTGCCCCACGGCCTGTTCGAGACCGGCGTGCCGACCTTCGGCATCTGCTACGGCTTCCAGGCCATGGCCCAGGCGCTCGGCGGCCACGTGGCCAGGACCGACGCCGCCGAGTTCGGCGGCACGCCCCTCACCGTTCTCCGCGAGGGCGCGCTGTTCGCCGGCCTGCCGTCCCTGCAGACGGTCTGGATGTCCCACGGCGACTCCGTGGTGGGCGCGCCCGACGGGTTCGCGGTCACCGCCTCCACCGGCACCACGCCGGTCGCGGCGATGGAGGACCCCGCCCGCGGCCTCTACGGCGTGCAGTTCCACCCCGAGGTGCTCCACTCCGAGCACGGGCAGGCGGTGCTCAAGCACTTCCTCGACGCGGCCGGCTGCCGCCCGTCGTGGACCATGCTCAACATCGTCGAGGACGCCGTCGCGGCCGTCCGCGACCAGATCGGCGAGGGCCGGGCCATCTGCGCCCTGTCCGGCGGCGTCGACTCGGCGGTGGCCGCCGCCGTCGTCCAGCGGGCCATCGGCGACCGGCTCACCTGCGTCTTCGTCGACCACGGCCTGCTGCGCAAGGGCGAGGCCGAGCAGGTCGAGCGCGACTTCGTCGACGCTACGGGCGTGAAGCTGCGCGTCGTCGACGCCTCCGAGCGCTTCCTCAAGGCGCTGGCGGGCGTGACCGACCCCGAGGAGAAGCGCAAGATCATCGGCCGGGAGTTCATCCGGGTCTTCGAGGACGAGCAGCGGGCCATCCTCGCCGACGGGCCGGTGGACTTCCTCGTCCAGGGCACGCTCTACCCCGACGTGGTCGAGTCGGGCGGCGGCACCGGCACCGCCAACATCAAGTCGCACCACAACGTCGGCGGCCTGCCGGAAGACCTGCAGTTCCAGCTCGTCGAGCCGCTGCGCACGCTGTTCAAGGACGAGGTGCGCCGGGCCGGCGAGGAGCTGGGCCTGCCCCCGGCCATGGTGTGGCGCCAGCCGTTCCCCGGCCCCGGGCTCGGCATCCGGATCATCGGCGAGGTCACCCGCGAGCGCCTCGACCTGCTGCGGGAGGCCGACGCCATCGCCCGCGAGGAGCTGACGCGTGCCGGCCTCGACCGCGACATCTGGCAGTGTCCGGTCGTGCTGCTGGCCGACGTCCGCTCGGTGGGCGTCCAGGGCGACGGCCGCACGTACGGCCACCCCGTCGTCCTGCGGCCCGTCACCTCCGAGGACGCCATGACCGCCGACTGGGCCCGGGTGCCGTACGACGTGCTGTCGCGCATCTCCACCCGGATCACCAACGAGGTGCGGGAGGTCAACCGGGTCGTCGTCGACGTGACGAGCAAGCCGCCCGGCACGATCGAATGGGAATGATCGGGGATCAAACGGTGTGATCTTCGCGCCTCTGGATAGGGTAGCGCGGTGATTGCCACTCAGCCCGTCACAGCGCCGCCGACCGCCCCCGCCACAAGACTCGCGTGGCTGGACGCGCTGCGCGGCATCGGGGCGATGGCGGTGGTCGCCGAGCACATGCTCCCCTGGCTCATGCCGTCGCTCCGGCCGTACTGGTTCAACCTCGGCATGTACGGCGTGCTCGTGTTCTTCCTCGTCAGCGGCTACATCATCCCCATGTCGCTGGAGGGCAGGGGCGACGTTCGGGCCTTCTGGATCAGCCGGCTCTTCCGGCTGTACCCGCTCTACCTGCTCGTCATCGCCGTCGTGCTGGTGCTGGCCGTCTGGGTGCCGGTGCGCCCGGCTGTGCCCCGCCACGCGTCGGCCGTGGCCGCCCACCTGTCCATGCTGCTCGACGTCGTCCACGTCGGCGGCGTGGCCGACCCCATGTGGACGCTCTCGTACGAGATGGTCTTCTACCTGCTGGTGACCGCGCTGTTCGTCGGCGGCGTGCACCGGCGCAGCGGGATGCTCGCGATCGCCTTCGGGATCGTCGCGGTCTGCGCCGGGCTGGTGCTGTCGGCGCCGCTCCTGCCGGGCCACTGGCCGGCCATCGCGGCGTGCGCCGTCTTCGTCGCCGGGATCGGCTGCCTCATCACCGGCCGCCTCCGCACCCTGGCGGCGTACACGCTGGGGGCCATGGCGCTGGTGCTGCTGGTCTTCGGCAGCTTCGTGCCGTGGTTCGGCGCGGCGATCCTCGCGGTGATGTTCACCGGGACGGCCATCCAGCGGTGGGAGCGCGGCACCGGCGGCCTGACGCCGGTCGTGGCCGCGGCGCTGCTGGTGGCGGTCGCCCCCGTCTGGTCGATCCAGGCCGGCTGGTGGTGGGTGCAGCCCGACGTGTGGATCACCACGATCGCCCTCGCCGGCGCCACCTTCGCGGCCGGCATGGCCCTGCGCGGGCGGCGCGTCCCGGGCGTGCTGACCTGGCTCGGCCTGATCAGCTACTCGGTCTACCTGCTGCACCACCCGCTGCTGCGTTACCTCAACGTGCTCGCCGGCGACCTGGGCACGCTGCCGGCGGCCGCGCAGGCGTCGGTCACACTGGGCTACCTGGCCGTGCTGCTGACGCTGAGCTGGCTGACCCACCGGTACGTGGAGGCGCCCGGCCAGCGGCTCGGCCGCCGGATCACTCGGCGTCGGCCGTCGGCACAGCCTCGGGATATACCTGTCCCGGGATGAGCTCCTGACCCTCCAGCAGGGTCGAGACCGTCACGAAGCTGTAGCCCTGCCGGGTGAGCTCCTCCAGCACCGCCGGCATCGACTGGATCGTCTCCTTGACCGTCTCGTGCATCAGGACGACCTCGCCCTCGCCCGCGACGTCGAGCGCCTTCTGGGTGAGGAAGTCGACGTGCCGGTAGTCCTTGATGTAGTCCTTGGTCTCGGTGGTGCCGGGGATCTGGATCAGGCCGAACTTGGCCGTCAGCTCCTCCACGCCGCCGTTGCGGAGCCCACCGGGAGCGCGGAACACCACCGGGTCCTTGCCCGTGGTCTTCTTGATGATCCGCTGCGTGTCGCCGATCTCCTTGTTGATCTCGGCGTACGTCAGGTCGGTCAGGTACTTGTGATCCCAGGTGTGGTTGCCGATCTCGTGGCCGTCCTTGGCCACCTCGGCCGTGAGCTTCGGGTGCTTCTTCACGCGCTCGCCGATCATGAAGAATGTGGCCTTGGCCTTGTACTTCTTGAGCGTCTTGAGCAGCGTGCCCGTGTAGTCGGCGGGGCCGTCGTCGAAGGTGAGCGCGATGCACTGGTGCGTGGCGCAGAACGGCTCGTCGTCCTTGGCGGGCTTCTTCGCGGTCGTCGTGGCGCCCGTCCTCGCCGATACGGCCTGCGTCCGGGCGCTCTGCGCCTGAGCCTGCGACTGGGCCTGCGCTGTGTGCAGGGGCAGGGCGGCCAGGGCGAGCGCGCACGCGGCGGCGAGGGGGACGGAACGGCGAACGGCCATGGCGGACCTCCTCGGGGGATCTTTCACGCGGCATCGTACTGTGCCCGGCCGCCCTCGCCGGTATCGGGCCGATCACGTCCGGTCTCCGCCGGCGGCCGGGCGCAGGGCGGGAGCGGTTAAACCTTCGGCCAAGAACGGGGTTACGGCGCCCTCCGCGCGGGCGCCGTTCGCGATGCTGGCCCGGTCATCGTGATGAGGATCGGCCGAAGGAGGAGGGCGGGTGTCGCGTGCCGCCGCCCGATCGGCGTGGGGGGCGTGGGTCGGGTTCGAGTCCTGCCCCGGCCTGCTCGACCGCCTGGTCGAGGGGTTTCCCGGTCCCTGGACGCCGCTCGCGTCCGTCCCGGTCCCGGTCGCCGGTCCGGCGTCCGAACCTCCCGGCGACGGCTCCCGAGCAGAGGGCCGGCAAGGTCCCGGCGTCGACGCAGCCGAGGCGCGGGGCGGGCACGGTCCTGGCTCCGAGGCCGCCGAAGTGCCGGTGTTCGGATGCGTGGTGCTCGCCGCGCGCACGCCGGCGGACCTGCGCCTGGCCGTCACGCTGCGCGGCCTCGTCCCGATGGGCCGCAGGATCCGCGTCGCCGTCGCCGAGACGCCGCCGTGGGCGTCCCCGCCGTTCCCCGTAACCGGGCAGGGCGACTGCTGGCGCCACCTCGCCGGCCTGACGATCGGGCGAACCGGTCAGGGCTGGCATCTGGACGCCCTCTTCGACGAGCCGGCGGCGGGCGGCGACGTCCTGGCCCAGGTGGTCCACGGGCTCTTCGGCGCCCGGCGGCACCTCGCGCAGCCCGTGGCCGGCCTCCCGCCCGGCGACGCCGCCTGGAGGCCCGGCGACGCCAACGCCACCCTCGTCCCCGCGGGCGGCCCGGTCCCCGAGCGCCGCGACGCCCCCGGCTGCGACCTGCTCCTCGCGGGTCCGCCGTACGGGGAGGCGGACGTGGCGGGGCCTGGGGGGTTCCCGCCCGTCGACGAGGCCGTGGTCAACCCCATCGGGTTCCGGCAGCACCCGTCGTCGCCGGTCGCGAGCCTGGTCGCCGACGGGCCCGGCTTCGCCGTGGTCTCCGGGGGCGAGACGCTGGTGCGGCTGCCGCCGGGCGGTGAGGTGACCGACGTGGACGTGGCGCGCCTGCGTGAGACGCGCGCCCTCGCCGTACCCGCCCTCCCCGGACGGCCGCTCGTCGCGGCCCGCCTGGTCGCCGCCCTGGCGGCCGCCGGGGTCCCGATGCTCGCCGAGCCCGACCCGGCGCGCGACGCCGCGCTCGGCCCCGACCTCGCCCGAGCGCTGGCGGCCGTCCTCGGTGAGGAGGTCCAGGACGACCTGCGCCGCGAGGAGCTGAGCATTCGGCTGCGCCGGTCGGCCCTGCGCCTCCACGGCTCGGTGCCGCGGTGGCGGGAGACGGCCGGCGCGGCCGGGCTTCCGCTTCCGGCCGAGCCCTCGGTCTCGATCCTGCTGTGCACCCGCCGCCCCGAGATGATCCCGTTCGCGATCCGGCAGATGGAGCGCCAGCGCGGGGTCCGGGCGGAGCTGGTGATCGGTCTGCACGGCCTGTCCGCGCGGCGGACGGCCGTCGGCAGCGCGCTGCTCCCGGTGACCGTGGTGGAGGCGCCCGCGGAGCTGCCGTTCGGCGCGGTGCTGAACCGCATGGCGGACCTCGCCGGCGGGTCGTTCCTCGCGAAGGTGGACGACGACGACTGGTACGGCCCCGACCACCTGGCCGACCTGCTCCTCGCCCAGCTCTACTCGGGCGCCGACCTGGTCGGCTCGGCCGCGGAGTTCGTCTACCTGGAGCCGCTCGACGTGACCATCCGGCGGCGCATCGGCACCGAGCGCTTCGCGCCCCTGGTGGCCGGGGGGACGATGCTCGTCCGCCGGTCGGCGTTCGAGGCGGTGGGCGGGTTCCGGCCGCTCCCGCGCACGGTCGACGGGCAGCTCCTGCAGGCGGTGGAGGCCGCGGGCGGCCGGATCTACCGCACCCACGGCTTCGGCTACGTCCTGCGCCGCCGCAGCGCGCATGGCCACACGTGGCGGCAGCCGGTGCAGTCGTTCCTCGCGTCGTCCCACGAGCAGTGGCGCGGGCTGGTGTTCAACGAGCTGATGGAGGCGGCCGTGCCGCACGGCCGCGCGGAGGTGAGGACATGGGCGGGTCCCCGCTGATCCCCATGAACGACTACGGCGTGCTCGGCGACCCGCCCGCCCTCGGGACGTGGACCCCGCGGCTGTCGGTGAGCGTCGTCATCCCGGCATACCGGGCGGGGGCCACGCTCCCGCTCGTGCTGGCCGCGCTGGACCGGCAGACGTACCCGGCCCACCTCATGGAGGTGATCGTCGTCGACGACGGCGAGGAGCCCATGCCGGCGCTGCCGCCCACCGCGCCGCGCCGGACCCGGGTGATCCGGCCGCGTCCGGGACTCTGGGGCAAGGCGAGCGCGTGCGCCGCGGGCGCCGACGCCGCGACCGGCGACGTCGTCCACTACCTCGACGCCGACCTGGTGCCGTTCCCCGAGCACGTCGAGGCCCACATGCGGTGGCACCACCTCGCGGGCTGCCTCGTGGTGCTGGGACGGCTGCGGTTCGTGCCGGGTCTCGACGTCGTGCCGGCCGGCGAGGTGCTGGCCGCCATCGAGGCGGGGACGCTCGGCAAGCTCTTCCCCGACGAGGACGGCACGCCGCAGTGGACCGAGCAGCGCTGGGACGAGACGGACGACCTGCGGACCGCGGGTTTCCGGGCGTTCTCCGTGACGGTCGGGGCGACCGCGTCGCTGCCCGCCGCCCTACTGCGCGCGGCCGGCGGGATGGACCGGGCGCTCGTGATGGGCGAGGACACCGAGCTGGGCTACCGCCTCGCGCAGGCCGGCGCCGTCTTCGTCGGGGAGAGGGAGGCGCGGGGCCGGCACATCGGCGATTCGACCGTCATGCGCCGCGAACAGGACGTGAAGCGGCACAACTGGCCCTACCTCGCCGAGCGCATCCCGGTCTTCCGCTGGCTGCGCGCCCACCCCAACCGCCGCTACCTCGTGTCGTACGTCGAGGTGGTCGTGCCGGCGACGGACGCCTCGTTCGAGGAGGTGCGGGCCACGGTCGACGCCGTCCTGTCGGGCAAGCTGCCCGACGTGGTCGTCAAGCTCGTCGGCCCGTGGAGCCGGTTGGGCGGCGGACGGCGCGACCCGCTCGGCGACCCCGCCCTCGACCTGCGGCTCGTGCGGGCGTGCTACGAGGGCGAGCCGCGCGTGTCCTTCGCCGAGAGCCTGCCCGAGCACTGCTTCCCGGTGCCGTTCCGCCTGCACTGCCCGCCCGGGTGGACGCCGGGGCGGAGCACGATCGGGTCGCTGGTGAAGTTCGCCGACCGGCAGGGCCTCGGGGTGCTCTCGCTCGCGCTGGACGAGCGCGAGCGGGGCGGGATCGTGCACGCCCGGCTGGAGCGGATGGCCGCCGTCGCCCGGGCCCGCTGGTGCGCCGGTCCGGGGGACGCCCTCGACGACCTGGTCCACGCGATGTTCGGCACGCTCTGGGACGCGGGCGAAAAATGGGGGCTGACCCGGGCCGACGCGCCGCCCCCGCCCTCGCCCGGCCGGCCGTGGGCGCTCGACGCCGATCGGCCGTCCTCCGCCCGCGCATCCGGCGGCGGGTCGCCGGTCCGCCGCCCGCTCCGCCGTACGGCCCGGATGATCCGCCGGCGCCTGCGCGCCATGGTGCGGCCGACATGAGCCCCCGGCGCCGTGGCGCGGACCGTATGAGCGGCGCGGGCCGTACGCGCGCCGCCCGTACGGCCGCATGCGGTGGCGCGGGCGGCAGGAGCCGTCCGGGGGCGCCGGGCGGCTGAGCACGCAGGACAGCAGGACGCCGCACCGCCGCCGCAGGACCAGCAAGGCCCAGCGACCGACCCTCACGGACCCGCCAGTTCCGCCGACCCGATAAGGACCCGCCGTGCCTCGCATCAGCGTCATCGTCCCGATCTACGACGTGGAACCCTACCTCGCGGCCTGCCTGCGGTCGGTCGCCGTCCAGACCTGGCAGGACCTCGAGGTCGTCATGGTGGACGACGGGTCGCCGGACGCGAGCGCGGAGATCGCGGCCGGCTTCGCGGCGCGCGACGACCGGTTCCGGCTGGTCCGCCGGGACAACGGGGGGCTGGGCGCGGCGCGCAACACGGGGATCCGGTACGCGACGGGCGATTTCCTGATGTTCCTGGACAGCGACGACCTGCTGCCGGTCCACGCGCTCGACTACCTGGCGGCCTCGCTGCTGGAGACCGGCTCCGACATCGCGACCGGGAACGTGACGCGCTACGACGGCCGCCGGACCCGGCCGTCCGCCATGCACCGGCCCGTGTTCGCCCGGCCGGGGCGCGCCACCCACATCACCAGGAACCGCGCGCTGCTGCGCGACCGGCTCGTCACCAACAAGCTGTGGCGCCGCTCGTTCTGGGACGCGCACGCCCTCGCCTTCCCCGAGGGCGTGCTGTACGAGGACATCGCGGTAGCGCTGCGCGCCCACTTCCTGGCCCGTTCGGTCGACGTGCTCCCGGCGCCCGTGTACGTGTGGCGGGAGCGTGACGCGGGCGGCCGTTCTATCACCCAGGACAAGGCGAGGACCGGGCACCTGGCGGACCGGTTCGCCGCGGTCGCCGCGGTGCGCCGCTTCCTGGCCGAGCACAACCTGACGGCCCACATCCACGCCTGGGACCAGGCCGTCCTGGAGAGCGACCTCACCAACTTCCTCGACGTGTTCGACCAGGGGTCGGAGGAGTTCCAGGCCCGGTTCCTCGACCTGGCCGACGCGTACCTGGACGACGTGGCGGCGCCGGTCCTCGACGCGCTGCCCGCCCTGCGGCGGGTGGAGTGGCACCTGGTCCGGGCGCGGCGGCCGCGGGACCTCGCCGACGTCGTCGAGTGGGACCGCACGGTCGAGCCCGACCGGCGGGTCGTCCGCGGACTGTGGGGCCACCACCTCGACGTCCCGCTGCCGCGCGGGGGCGGCCGGGGGGTCCCCGCCGCGGTCACCCGGGTGCGGGACGAGATCGCCCCCCGCTTCCGCCTCGACTCGGTGCGGTGGGCCGACGACAGGCTCGTGCTCGAGGGCAGGGCCGCGTCCCCCTTCCTCCGGCCGGCCGGGCGCTTCCACCAACGGGTGTTCGCCGCCCTCGTGCACGAGCGCACCGGGAGGCGGATCCGCGTCCCCGCCGCGGTCACGCGCACCCGGGTGTCGGCGCGGCAGGGCCGGGAGCAGGACTGGGGCGGCTTCCGCATCGTCGTCGACCCCGCGCTCGTCGCCCGCGCCGGCCGGCTCGGGCGGTGGCACGTCGAGGTGCGCGTGGTCAACCGCGGCACCGTGAGGCAGGGCAGGCTCGCCGACCCCCGCGCGACCTGGGTCGCCCGCGTCGGCTGCCGTGCCGTGGGCCAGGACCGGTACGTCGCGCCGCTGCTGAGCGAGACCGGCGACCTGGTCGTCGACGCCGAGAGGGAGGCGGCCCGGGTGGCGACGCAGAGCGTCAGGGGCGACCTGCTCCGCCTGGTCGGCACCGTGCTGGCCGACTTCGGCCCGGACCCCGTCCTCCTGGTCACCCGGCGGCCGGGCGGGACGCCGCTCACGTACCCGGTCAGGACCGACCGGCGCACGTTCGAGGCGACCGTCGACCTGAACGACCTCCTGCCGCCGCGGCGCCCGGACGGCCGGGAGCCCGCGCTGCCCGACCTGCCGCCCGAGTGGACGGTCGAGGTGCGCGGCGCCGGTGGGACGTTCCCCGTGACGGCGATGGACGACCTGCCTCCCGGCCGCCATCCGCTCGCGGGCCGCGAGATCGCCGTCATGCGCGAGCGGTCGGGCCGGCTCGTCCTGCGGGACCAGCCGGTCGCCGCGTTCGCCGACCTCGCCGAGTGGCTGCCCGGGGGCGAGCTGCTGATCGAGGGCCGGTTCTCGCTGCCGCAGGAGGTGGAGGGGCTCGTCGTCACCGCGCTCGACCGGCCCGACGAGCGGCTCGCGCCGGTCGAGGGGTCGGGCACCCGGTTCCGCGCCCGGCTGACCCCTGAGCGCGTCGGCTCGCTCGCCGGGCTGCTGCCGCTGCCCAAGGGCCGGTACGGCCTCGCCGTACGGGTGAAGGGGGGCGGGGACCTGCCGGTGGAGCTCGACGCGGAGTCGCCGATGGTCCACGAGACGGCCAGCCGGACGTTCGAGCTGGACGCGGACCCGCGGGGGCGGGCCGTGCTGTCCGTCAGCGGCGACCTGGCCGGCAACGAGCGCGGGAAGAAGGCGCAGTGGGAGCTGCGCACCGCGGCGTACCCGGCCATGCGGGGCAGGCCGCTGCGCGAGGCCGTCTTCTTCAGCTCGGCCGGTGGGACCCGGTTCGCCGGCAGCCCGCGGGCCGTCTACGAGGAGCTGCGGCGGCGGGGGACCGACCTGGAGTTCCTGTGGCACGTGCGGGACGGCCAGGTCGCCCTGCCCGAGGGCGTCGACCCTGTGCGGTCGCTGGGCCGCGAGCACTACGAGGCGCTGGCCCGCTGCCGCTACGTGGTCGTGGACGACCCGCTGCCGCCGTGGTTCGCCCGGCGCTCCGGCCAGGTGGTCGTCCAGACCTGGCACGGGTCCCCGGCGGCGCTCGCCTCGCCCTGCGCGGGCCCGGAGAGCGAGGCCGCGGAGCGCCGGCTGGACCGGCTCGCGGAGAGCGCCGGGGAGTGGACGCACCTGGTGTCGGCCGGGCCCTGGTGGACCCCGCTGCTGCGGGAGGCGTTCCGCTTCACCGGGGAGATCCTGGAGACCGGCCTGCCCTGCGACGACCTGCTCAGGACGGCGCCGTACGGCGATCCCGCGCTCGGGGGTGACCTCGGTCTCCGCGGTGACACGGGCGCGGCCGGGGTGGGGCGGCGGCTCGGCCTGCGGCCGGGAACCCGGGTGGTGCTGTACGTCCCCGGCGACGGGCCGCCGCTCGACGCCGCCGGGGTCGCCGCAGTCCTGGGCGAGGACCACGAGGTGCTCGTGTGGCGCCCGCCGGGCGTGCCGCCCCTGCCGGCACGGCCCGGGGGCGCGGCGCGGGACGTGTCGGCCTACCCCGACCCGTACGGCCTGTACACGGCCGCGGACGTGCTCGTGACGGGCGACGAGGCGGCGGCGTTCGACTTCGCCGTCACCGGACGCCCGGTGATCCTGCACGCGGCCGACCTGCTGCCGCACCCGGACGTCCCGGGGCCCGCGCTGGGCGGGGCCGGCGAGGTGGCCGGCGCGATCCGCGACCTGGAGGAGGTGGCCGGCAAGCACGCCGGCCCGATGGAGGCGTTCCTGGCCCGTTACCGCCCGCTCGCCGACGGGCGGGCCGCCGCGCGCCTGGCCGAGCGGGTCTTCGGTCAAGGATGGGCCAAGGACGCGTAAGGCAATGGAGGTACGCCCGATGGCGGCCGCGGCCCCGTAGGCATCCTTGCGGCGTGACCGTGTCCCCCAGGCTCTCGGTGGTCGTTCCCCTGCTGGGCGACGAGGAGCACATCGAGGAATGCCTCAGCTCGCTGCGCGACCAGACCCTCCAGGACATGGAGGTCCTCCTCGTCGGCCGTCCGGGCGCGGACGCCGTCCGCGACCCGAACGTGACGCTGATCCCGCCGCCTGGAGGGAGTGACACGTCGGCCGCTCGGAACGCGGGGGCGGCCCGGGCCACCGGCGCCTACCTCGCGTTCGCCGACCCCGCCGCGGTCGTCCCCGCCGACGCGTACCGGAGGCTGGTCGAGGCGCTTGACGCCACCGGCTCCGACCTCGCCTGCGGGCGGGCCGCCCGCCTCGGGGGGCGTCCCCTCCGGACGTCCGGAGACGTCCTGCGCACCCGCGCACGGCGCGACCCCGGGCTCCTCGACGACACGGCGGCGGCGACCAAGGCGTTCCGCAGGACGTTCTGGGACGCCCACGGGCTGGCGTTCCGCGAGGGGATCGAGGAGGACTTCCCCGTCACCGTCCCCGCCCAGGCGCTGTCGCGCTCGACCGACGTGCTCGCCGAGGTGGTCTGCCTCACCCGTCCCCACGCGTGTCCCCGCCCCGCGCGGCCCGCCGACCGCCTGGCCGCGATGCTGGAGGTCGCGGAGACGGTCGCCCGGCACGCGGAGGACCTGAAGGGGGAGTACGACCGGCGGCTTGCGGAGTCGGACGCCCTCGCCGCTGTGCTCGACCACGCTCCGCTCGAGACGCTGGCCGAACTGGCGCCGCGCCTGGCCCGCCTCGACCCGGAGGCGGTGGGACGCCTCCCGGCGCTGCGGCGGCTCCAGCTCTTCCTGGCCGTGCACGGCATGGCGGAGGAGCTGGCCGGGCTGCGGGAGTTCGCCGAGACCCGCCTCCGGGACCACGGCGTGGTCCGCGCCGGGCTGACGCGGCGGCGCCTCGCGATGGACTACCCCCTGCGCCACGACCGCCGCCTGCCCGCCCACCTCTTCGACGCGGAACGCGACCTGGAGCTTCGCGCCCGGGTCGACGACGTCCGGCACGCCGACGGCGTGCTGCGCGTCGCCGGCCACGCCTACATCGCGCACCTCGACAGCCGGCGCAGCCGTGTCGAGCTGTGGCTGCAGGCGGGGAACCGCCGGCTTCCCCTGCCCGTACGGCGGATCTCGAGGCCCGACGTGACCGCGGACTCCCGCCAATCGGCGGCCTGCCACGACGAGTCCGGCTTCGCGACGGAGGTCGACGCCGGGGCCCTGCCCGCGGGGCGATGGGCCCTGCACGCCCGGGTCCGCGCGCGGGGGGTCGTCAGGTCGGGCCGCGTGACGGGCGGGCCGGACGCCGGCGAGCGGGTCTTCCGCGCCGGTGCCCTGCAGGTCGCCCTCACCCGGGAGCGCGGCCTCGTCCTGCGCGAGGCCGCCCCCGTGGAGGCGTCCGGCGACCTGGGCCCGCTGGTGACCGGGGTGGGCTGGACGGAGGCGGGCGAGCTGACGCTGACCGGCGCGGGCGGCGGCCACACGGACCGGATCACCCTCGAACGGGGGACCGAGGCGCACTCATGGCCGCTGCGTCCGCACGACGGCGGGTGGACGGCCGTGATCGGCCGCACCGCGGACGGGCTGCCGCTGGCACGGGGCACGTGGCGGGTGCTGGCCGGCGGCGAGCGGGTCCGCCTGGCCGAGGCCCTGGTGGCCGACCCGCCGGCCCCGCACAGGTCCGGCGTGCACGAGGTGTCGCTCCGCACCGACAAGGAGTCGGGGCTCAGCGTCGTCGTCCGCCCGGCTCTCGCGCCCGACGAGCGCGGGCCGTACGCCACCCGCAGGCGGCGCGAGGCCCCGCGCGTGCGGACGGCCCTCAGGGAGGCCGCCGTCTTCGACAGCTACGGCGGCGGGCAGTACTCGTGCAACCCCCGCGCCGTCTCGGAGGAGCTGGCGCGCCGCGACCCGGACGTGGAGCGGATCTGGGTCACCCGCGACGGCCAGTTCGCCGTGCCGCCGGGGGTCCGCACGGTCCTGTACGGCTCCCGCGAGCACGAGGAGGCCCTGCACACCTCCCGATACGTGGTGGCCAACAGGCGCACCCAGCCCGGCTGGTACGGCAAGCCGGCCGGTCAGCTGTACGTCCAGACCTGGCACGGCACCCCCCTCAAGCGGCTGGCGCGCGACGCGCGGGACATGCCGTACGCCCAGAAGATCCCGGAGGAGGACCTGGCCGGCCAGGTGGCGACCTGGGACGTGCTGGTGTCGCCCAACCCGTTCTCGACGCCGATCCTGCGGCGGGCCTTCGGGTACGACGGCGAGGTCCTGGAGTCGGGCTACCCGCGCAACGACGTGCTCTTCCGGCCCGAGGCGCGGGAGCGGGCCCGGCGCCGCCTCGGCGTCCCCGAGGGCCGCAGGGCCGTGCTGTACGCCCCCACCTGGCGGGACGACGAGCTCGACCGGCCCGGCCTCCCGCTCGACGCGGGCCGGGTGGCCGCGGCGCTGGGGGGCGGGGACGTGCTGCTCGTGCGCGCCCACTACCTGATGGCCGGCCGGACCGTGATCCCCGCCCCCGCCATCGATGTCACGAAATTTCCGGACATGGCGGAGCTGTTGGCGGCGGCGGACGTGCTCGTCACCGACTACTCGTCCGCCATGTTCGACTTCGCGTGCACCGGGCGGCCGATGATCTTCTTCACGCCCGACCTGGAGCGCTACCGCGACGAGGTCCGCGGGTTCTACCTGGACGTCGAGGCGGAGGCCCCCGGCCCCCTCGTCAGGACCCCGGACGACCTGGTCGGCGTCCTGGCCGCCGCCGACTTCTGCCCCTACAAGGAGCGCTACCAGGACTTCGCCGGGCGCTACTGTCCCTGGGACGACGGGCACGCCTCGGCGCGCGTGGTCGCGCGGATGCTCGCATGAGCCCGACGCCGCTGCGCGCCACCGCGCCCGGAGTGCCCGTCGCGGTGCTGGTCCCCGCCGCGCTGGCCCTCGCGGCGGGCCTGTGGAGCCTCGCCGGGCCCCCGGTGTGGCGCGACGAGGCGGCGACCGTGAGCGCGGCGGCCCGGAGCCTGCCCGAGACCGTCCACCTGCTGCGTCACGTGGACGCGGTGCACGGGCTCTACTACGCGCTCGCGCACGTCGTGGTCGCCCTCGGCGGGACCGGCATCGTGGCCCTGCGGCTGCCGTCGGTCGTCGCCGGGGTGCTCGCCGCGGCCGGGACCGGCGCCCTCGGCCGGGCTCTCGGCGGCCCTCGGGCCGGCCTGTACGGCGGGTCGCTGCTCGCGCTGATGCCGGTCTTCTCCCGCTACTCCCAGGAGGCCCGGCCGTACGCGCTGACCATGGCGGCCGCCGTCGGCGCGACGCTGCTCCTCGTCCGCGCGCTGCGCGGGCCCACGCCCGGAGCATTCGCGGTGTACGGCCTGTCGGTGGCCGCCCTGGCGTACCTCAACCTGTTCGCGATTCTCGTTCCGGCGGCCCACGGCATCGCGGTCCTGCTGTGCCGGGGGCCGTTCGCGCGGTGGTGCCTCGCCGTCGTGCCGGGCCTGGCGCTCGCGGCGCCGCTCGGATGGCTGGCGTCCCGGCAGAGCGCGCAGGTGGGCTGGATCACCCGGCCGGACGCCGGCGACGTCGGCATGCTGGCCGTGCAGCTCTTCGGGGACCTGGGCGCGGCCACGCCCGCCTGGCTGGGGGTCGCCCCGCTCGTGGCGGCGCTGGCCGTCGTGGGAGCCGTCCGGTCGCCGCTGCGAGCGGCACGCGCGGTCGCCGGGTCCCCGGCCACGGGTCTGCTCGTCCGGGTGGCGCTGCCGTGGCTGCTGCTGCCGCCGGCCGCGCTGCTGGCCGTGTCGTGGGCGGCGCACCCGGTCTACGTGTTCCGGTACGTGCTGTGCTGCGTGCCCGCCGCCGCGCTGCTCGCCGGCGCGGGGCTCGCCGCGGCGCCGGCCCGGGTCGCGGTCGCGGCGATGGCGGCCGCCGCGGGCCTGTCGGTCCCCGGGCAGCTGGCCACCCGGGGCCCGGACGGCCGCCAGGACGACCCGCGTCCGGTGATCGCGCTGCTGGGCGCCCAGGCGCGGCCGGGTGACGCCGTGCTGTTCGTGCCGGCGAAGGTGCGCAAGTACGAGGTCGTCTACCCGGGCGTCTTCGGGCGGCTCGACGACGTCGCCCTGGTCCGGTCGCCGCGCCGCGACGGGACGTTCGGCGGCCGGGACGCCGGCTCCCGCGTGCTGGCGGCGCGCCTGGCGGGCGTCCGCACGCTGTGGGTGGTCGGCCACACGGGTAAGGCGGCGAGCTGGCGGCTCGACCTGGTCCGCCGGACGTTCGTCCCCGGCGGCAGGTGGACGTCGAGGGGCCTGTTCGTGGCGCGCTACGACGCCGCCGGGTCTCAGGTCAGCTCGAACGGCGACGGGGTCGGGAAGTAGGCCTCCAGGAACCGCGCCAGCAGGGCGTCCTGCTCGGGGGTGGTAGGGGCGGTGTCGTTCAGGCAGAACACGTCGTGGCGGCGCGCGGCCAGCATCCGGCGCAGCTTGCCGGGCGTCTTGCGCAGCGACAGGTCGACGTAGGTGTACTCGACCGAGCCGGGGACGGCCCGCCCGCTCAGGTAGCCGTAGTAGTGCGCGAGCGACGACACCGCGGAGATGTCGGACGAGGTGCGGAACGCGCTGCGGGAGGTCGCGTCGAACTCGGCCGCGAACCGCTGCTCCAGCTCGTACATCAGCGAGCGGCGCAGCGCGTACGGCACGTGCTTGAGCTTCTGGGTGAGCGTGCGGCCGCTCAGGTCCTCCAGCATGCGGCGGTTGTTCATGCCGGCCGCGTGGACGGGCGAGTCCTCCAGCTCGGGGGCGCCGAACGGCACGTGGACCGTGCTGGGGAAGAACCGGGTGATGCCGTTGCCCTCGAAGAACGTCCGCGGCAGCAGCGGACGGCCCAGGAAGAAGTCGTCGTTCAGGTAGAGGAAGTGCTCCGACAGCCCCTCGATGTGGTGCAACTGCGTCTCGATGGCGTGCGAGTTGAACACCGGCAGCACCGAGGGGTCGCGGAAGATCTCCTTGTGGTGCACCACGGTCACCATCGGGTGGGTGGTGTCGAGCCACCGGGGCGTCTGGCCGTCGGTGACGATCCACACCCGGTTGATCCACGGCGCGTACATCGTCAGCGAGCGCAGCGAGAACCGCAGCTCGTCGCGGCTGGTGAAGCGGGCCTCGGTGGTGGCCAGCTCGCTCAGCCGCAGGTCGGGCCGGCTCGAACGGAGGGCGCGGTCGCGGCGGGCCCGCCACGCCGGGTCGTCGCCGTCGACCCACGTGTAGACCGCGTCGATCGGGAAGGCGATGTCGTCGACGAGCCGCCGGGTGAACTCGGGCCGCGTCGGGTAGGCCCGCATCCGCTGCGCGGGCGTCACCAGCGGGTTGAACAGCTCCTCGCCGCCGTCGACCACCTCGCCGTCGACCGGGACGGCGTCGCAGGCGTGGTTGGGCCGGGGCGCGATGAGCAGGTCGCCCTCACGCGACCAGAACTCCAGGTCGCAGCCGTGCTCGGGGCCGAGCGTGAGGGTCCGGGACGGGCTGGCGAAGAACATCGCGAGCCGGACCACGCGGGCGTCCTCCAGTATCGCCGCGGCGCGCCGCAGCGGGCGCATCCTGCCGGCCTCGGCCCGCCGTGCCCCCTGCCTGCCGTACGGCTGGCGGGCCGCGACCAGCGGGTGGCCGCCGCGGGCAAGCGCCGCGATCGCCCGGGTGCGCTCGTCCTCCGGGACGGCGACGGCGGGCGGGCGGCCCGGCAGCGGACGGACGCAGAAGTACGGCACCGAGGCGCCCGACAGCAGCGCGCAGACGAGGTCGAGCGTCTCGCGCTGGGCCTGGAGCGGGCTCGCGTCCTCGCGGATGAGCGCGGAGCGCGGTGTGGTCTCCCACGACGGCAGCCGCCCCTGCAGCCGCCGGTACAGCGTGACAACCGGCATGTTCCCCCCTTGGAACACGCACTGTAACGGATCCGCTACTCGGTTGACGGACGATTTACCTAGGTGGGGAAAAGGTCAAGAAGTGGCAACGAGATGCCCTGCCTGTTACCGAAGAGCGCGTCGTCGGCTACCGACCGTAGTCATTCTTACCTTCATGGGGGGCTTCACGCTGGACGACATTCTCGCGACGCGCAAGTCGAGGGACTCGTGGTGGACCGTCTTCATGGTCGACCCGCTCGCCTGCCGGCTCGCGCTGCTGGTGGCGAACCACACCTCGATGACGCCGAACGGCCTCACCCGGCTGTCCATGGCCATCGGCCTCGGCGCGGCGACGGCGTTCGCCTACGGGGCGCTCGCGCTGGGGGCCGTGCTGTTCTACCTGAGCTTCACGGTGGACTGCATGGACGGCAAGATCGCCCGGCTCAAGGGGACCGGGACGCCGTTCGGCCTCTGGCTCGACTACGTGGGCGACCGGATCCGGGTCGTGGCGTGCGCGTTCGGGATCGGGTTCGGTGAGTACGCCCGCTCGGGGGACACCGAGTACGCGCTGGCCGCCGTGGGCGTCGTCGTGCTCGACCTGTTCAGGTACATCAACGGCCCGCAGCTCAAGCGGGTCAAGGAGGCCACGCGTGAGCTCGCGCAGGCCCGGATGGCGGGCGACTGCGTGTTCATGGAGGACGTCCTGCGGGCCCGGCCCCGGACGGAGGCCGCCGGTGTCGATGTCGAAGACGGCCGGACCGTGCTGGACCTGCAGAAGGCGTTCCACGCGCGGTTCCCCTGGTACGACCGGTTCCGGGTCTTCCTCGTCCGGCGTCGCGTCCGCACGCACGTGATGAGCGGGATCGAGTTCCACGCCGCGGTGTTCGTGGTGGCTCCGCTGCTCGGGGTGGGCGCGCTGGTGCCGGTGTCGGCGGGCGCGGGGGCCCTGCTCCTGGCGTTCGAGATCAGCCTCGTCTACCGCGTCTGGCTGGCGGCCCGCCAGATCCCGCGAAGCGCGCCGGAACGGGAGCGGATCCTTGCCTGACCCGCCGCCTCCGCCCCGCGCGGGCCCGCCCCGGGGCGGCGCCGCACCGCCGCTCCGGGCGACGGCCCGCGCCCGTGGGGACCGGGCCGGCGCGTCGCATCGAGCGGAGGGGGTCCGGAGCCGCGCGGCGTGCTGACGCCGAGCCATGAGCGCCCGGCCGCCCGGGGGAGGGCGGCCGTCCGCAACGTCATGAATTCGTCACAGGGGGATTGATCATGCAGTCGGACAGGCCCATCTTCGTCGTCGGCTGCCCGCGTTCGGGCACGACCATGCTGCAGCTCATGCTGCACTCGCACCCGCGGATCGCCGTGCCGCCGGAGACCCGCTTCCTGGTCCCGGCGTACTTCTCGCGCCGCGGGTACGGCGACATGCGGCTGGCGGACAACCGCCGTAAGCTCGCCACCTGGATCGCGGAGGGGCGCAACACCAAGTTCCGCGAGCTGGGCATCGACGCGGAGGAGTACGTCCGGTCCGCCATGCTCGGCCCGGGCAGCTTCGGCTCGGTCATCGGCATGGTCTTCAAGTGCTACGCCGAGCGCTTCGGCAAGCCGCGCTGGGGCGACAAGCGGCCGAGCTACTACCGGCACGTCGAGATGCTCATGCGGCTGTTCCCGGACGCCCAGTTCGTCCACCTGGTCAGGGACGGGCGCGACTGCGTCGCCTCGCTCAAGGAGATGCCCTGGTACAAGCCGGACGCGCTGCACGCGATGGCCAACTGGGCCGAGGCGATCGACTTCGGCCGCCGCCACGCCCGCAAGCTCCCGGCCGACAGCTTCTACGAGCTGCGCTACGAGGACCTCACCGCCGACCCGGAGAGTGAGCTGCGCAAGCTCTGCGCCTTCATCGGGGAGGAGTACGACTCCGGGATGTGCGAGCCCCGCCACATCGCCGAGCTCGCCGTGCCCAAGCACAAGGTCTGGCACACCAACACGCACAGCGAGGTGACCACGGCCCACTCGGGCAAGTGGGCCACCCGGCTGGAGCCGTGGGAGATCGCCGTCGCGGAGGAGGTCCTCGGGGAGCGGCTGGCCGCGTACGGCTACGAGCTGACCGGCGCGCCGAAGGCGGACCGCCAGCAGGTGGCCGGCTACAAGGTGGAGGCCGCCAAGCGCCGGTCGGCCCGCCTGCGCAAGTACAACCGGGACCGGCTCACCCGCCTGCGCGAGCCCGGTCCGATCGCCGCCCTGCTGACCGAGGGCCAGCGCGTCATCGCCGGCCTCCCGCAGCAGCGCACCCGCGAGCTGCTCCCCCGCTGACCGTGCCCGCGCCCGCCCGCCGTCAGCGCGGGGCGCTCCGCACCGGCGGGTTGAACCGGGACGGGGCGACGAACGCCCACCGCGGCGCGCCGGTCCCGGTGACGTGGAGGACCTCGTCCACGTCGAACTCCACCAGCCGCTGGGCCCCGGGCACGTCCCGGGGGTCCCAGCCGACCCGCGCCCGCCCGGTCACGTGGAGCGCGTCGCCCGTCTCCCAGTCGAGGAACAGCAGGCCGGCGGCGGGGTTCAGCTCCAGGTTGCCGAGCGTCATGTACATCGAGTTGCCGACGTAGTCGGGCCAGACCAGCCGCCGCCCGCCGGTCGTCTCCACGAAGCCGGGGGCGCCGCCCCGGTGCGAGACGTCCGCGCCGAGGCCCTCGGCGAAGGTGGCCACGAAGAACGTGTCGGCGCCCTCCACCCAGGCCCGCTGCGCGTCCGTGAGGGCGTCGCCCGCCCGCGCCGTCCGCTCCGCGGGCCCGGGCGGGCCCGCGATCTCCCGCTGCTGCAGGTACTTCGGGCAGTTCGAATAGACCTGCTCGGTCCGCACGAGCAGCCGTCCGCCGTGCCGCCAGGCCCGCCCGTTGACCCGCATCCGCCGCCGGGTCGCGGGGTCGATCGCCAGCAGGCCGATGTCGCGTTCGTCCTCGAACAGGCCGTCCAGCGGCTCGGCGGGGACCGCGTCGACGACCAGCTCCCGCGGGCCCGTCGCCCGGGCGAAGCCGGGCGCGCCGGTCAGCAGGCCGGCCCACACCCGGCCGTCCTGGTCGGCGGCGCCGGCGACCAGCATCGGCTGGGCGGCGACGAAGTCGGCCGCGACGCCGGGGATGTCCGCGCGCACGCCCGCCGACCCGTGGTCGCCGAGCCTCACCCCGGCCCGCGCCTGGACGGCCAGCTCTCCCGGATGCCGCATGGCGTCTCCCCTCGTACGGATCCGATCTAGAAGAAGCCGCAGGTGGGGGCGGCGGGCGTGGGGGCGGGCCGGTCGCCCGCGCCGTCCGGGGCGAAGATCTCCAGCCGGATGCCGTCCGGGTCCTCGAAGAACACGCCGCCCGAGGCCCTGCCCTCGCCGTGCGGGACGATCCCGTCATGGTGGAGGGTGGCGCCGATCTCCCGGATGACGGCCTCGGCGCGGCGCACGTCCTCGATGCCCGGCACCTGGAACGAGAGGTGGTGCAGGCCGGGCAGCCGGGTGGGGAAGGTCCCCTCGCTCTGCTGCCACAGGGTGAGCACCAGTTCGCCGTCCCGGCCCAGGAAGGCGTATCGGCGGCCCTCCTCGTCCGACTCCCGCACCACATCGAAGCCGAAGACCCTGCGGTAGAAGTCCCGCGACCTGTCGAGGTCGGAGACGTTGAGACCCACGTGCCCGGTCCTGACGTTCATGATCGCCCCTCCGCCAGCGTTCTAACGGGTGTTTCCGTTAGTCAATAGGGACAGACTAACGCCAGAAACAGGATGCGTCCATTAGAAAGGGTGGTCAGCCGGTCTTGTGCTGCCGGTAGTGGCGGGCGGCGCGGGCACGGTTCCCGCAGGCCACCGAGCACCACTCCTGGCGCGGGTGCTCCTTGACGAAATACAGCACGCAGCGCGGCGCCGGGCAGGCGCGGATCTGCTCGCGCCGCGGGCCGGCCAGCAGGTCGATCGCCGCCGCCGCCAGCGCGGCCCGGATCCTGGCCGACTCCTCAGCGGGGCCGGCGGGAACGGGCCGGGCGGCGGGCTCGCCGTCCGGGGGCCACTCCAGCCGCGGCGCGACGGGGACGGCCGCGGCCGTCGCGTTCACCAGGGCGAGCGAGGGCTCGAAGGCCGGCAGCCGGGCCGCGTCCGCGGCGCTCGCCGGCCCGGGGGACACGGCCCGCGCGAACAGCGCGCGGATCGCCTGCCGCAGCGCGACGACCTCCTCGCGCATCCCCGGGGTGGCTGTGAAGACGTCCGGGTCGACGCCCAGGTCGCCGGCGTGGGCGAGGATCCAGGAGGTCAGGCCCTCGGCGTCCTCCAGGCTGTCGGTCACCCCGGTCCGCCGCGCGCGGATCGTGCTCACGAACTCCAGGGCCAGCATGGGGGACATGACGTCATTCTAATGCGAGCACCCGTGAGAGGCGGGGGGTTCAGCGCCTGATGGCCTTGGCCAGGATGGCGACGAACGCCGCGAAGCCGAGCCCGCCGACGAGCACCGGCGCCATGATCACGGGGTCGGGGATCGGGCCGGTCAGGTAGCGGACGCCGATGCCGATGAACAGCAGCCCGCACAGCAGGGCCATCCAGTCGGTGCGGTGCACGCGCCGGGGACGCTCGGGGGTCCGGTCAGGCCGCACGGCGCACCTCCACGTCTCCGATGCCCGCCTTGACGTTGAGCTCGATGGTGGGCGCGTCGGCCGTTCCGGTCGTCTCGGGCTCCATGACCCGGTCGAACCGCACGTCGGTGCCGTCCTCCACCTTGTGGTCGATCTTCACCTCGCCCAGCCGTGTGTAGCCGTGGACCTCGACCCGCGCGGACGCCGGGACGATCACGGTGAGCTGGCCGATCGAGACCGAGGCGTTGAACGTCACCCGGGTGCCGGGCGTGAGGACCATGTCGCTCAAATCGAGCCGGCCCTCTCCCATGCCCAGGCTGAAGTCCTTGCCCGCCTGGGCCGTGCTGATCGGGTGCCAGACGAAGCTGCCGATCTTCTTGGGAATCCCGTTCACCGTCGAACCCCCGATGAGGACGAGAGACACGATGGCACCGGCGGCGACGAGGGCCGCCCCCCGGCCGAACCACGTCGCGACGAGCAGCCCCACCCCGATCGTGACGAGGACGGCACCGCCGATCACCGGGAGGCCGACGCTCGTCGCGCCGGTCCGCTGCAGGGTGACCATGATCCCTCCGACGATCAGGGCGAGGACGAAGGTGAGAGAGCCGACGAACGACCGGGGACGCTTGACCTTGGGCGGCTTCGGCGGGGGAGCCGGCGTGAAGGCCGGCGGAGCCGGGAACGTCACGCTCGGCCGCGGCTCCCGCATGGTGTAGGGGCCGTGGGGGGCGAAGGGCTCGCCCGCGGCGAACCCCTGGGCGCCGGCCCGCTGGGTGCCGGCCCGCGCCTCCCGTGCGAGGTCCGACAGCCGCCGGTACCCGCCGGACGCGGGGGGCTCGCCGGACGCTCCTCCGGCCGGTCCTCCCGGCGCCCCTCCGGCCGGTCGTCCCGGCGCTTCTCCGGGTGCTTCTCCGGGCGCCGAGGGCCCGCCGGGCGCGGTCGCCGTCGCGGCCTCCGCGCCGGTCGGCACGCCGTACGGCGCGGTTCCGGGGGAGTACGGCGGCTGGGCGAAGGTGGCGGTCGGATCGGCGTCGCGCATGCCCCGCATCCGGGCGGCCCGTCCCGGCATCGACCGGGCCATGGTGAGCAGGTCGACCCCGCGGGCGTGGGCGGCGAGCAGCACGACGGCCAGCAGCGTGCCGACCACGATCGTGCCCTTGTTGATGCCGCCCAGGACGTTGATGATCAGCCCGAAGGCGAAGACCGCCGCCATCAGCGCCAGCACGGTCTCGGCGTCGAACATGCGGCCCGTCCACTGCTCCAGGTATCCCGGGCCCCCGCCGGGCTGGCGCATCAGCAGGAACGCGGCGACGTACAGCAGGAAGCCGATGCCCGAGGCGAGGACCAGCACCGCGAAGCCCACCCGGAACAGGACGGGGTCCATCCCCGTGTACCTGCCGAGCCCGGCGCACACCCCGGTCAGCATCCGGCCGGTCCCGCTGCGGGCGAGAATTCGTTCGGGCTGCGGGGCGGCGGGCTCGGGGGCCGGAGTGGGCGGTGCCTCGGTCATGCCCCCATCCTGGCCGTCGCGGCCTCCCACCTGCCATCCGGGGAACCCCTGACTCGTCCCCGACCCCTCAGGGACGCCGTCAGGGCATGCCCTGATGCGCTCTTGGGGCGTGACGTGTGACGATGCTTTCCGAGATGTCTGAGATGCCTAACGCTCCCGAGGCGTACCCCCGGCTGGTGAGACCCGTCTCGGGCCGCGTCGTCGCGGGGGTCGCCCAGGGCGCCGCCGCCCAGCTCCGCCTCGACCCCGTCGTGCTGCGGCTGGCCTTCGTGCTGCTCACGGCCGTCGACGGGCTGGGCTTCGTGGCCTACGCCGCGCTGTGGATGTTCACCCCGAAGGAAGAGGCGAAGGGCCGCGAGCCGGGCCGCGAATGGGGCCAGCTCGCCGCGTACGGCGTCCTGTGGCTGGCACTGGCCGCGTTCGGGTGGATGACGGGCGCGGGCAGCGGCGGGTTCGGCGCCTGGCCGATCGCGCTCGGCGGCATCGGCGCGCTGATCCTGTGGCAGCAGGCCGACCCCGGCCGGCGGCAGCGGTGGATGAGCGGCGCGGTCAAGCAGGTGAGCACGACCTGGGTGCGCACGGGCATCGGCGCCCTGCTGGTGGCCGTCGGCGCGATCGGCTTCCTCGCCGCGAGCGGCGAGCTCGCCAAGGCCAGGACCGGGCTCGTCTTCACCGCCGTCGTCGTCGGCGGCATGCTGATGATCGCCGCGCCGTGGCTGGCGTCCCTCGTGAAGGAGCTCCAGCGGGAGCGCACCGAGCGCATCCGCCAGGAGGAGCGGGCGGAGGTCGCCGCCCACGTCCACGACTCGGTGCTCCACACGCTGACGCTGATCCAGCGCAACGCCCACGACTCCCGCGAGGTGACGCGGCTCGCCCGTTCCCAGGAGCGGGAGCTGCGCAACTGGCTCTACCAGCCCAAGCAGGACGCCGACGCCACCCTGGCCGCCGCCGTGCGGAGGGTCGCGGCCGAGGAGGAGGACGCCCACGGGGTCCCGATCGAGATCGTCTGCGTCGGCGACTGCGCGCTGGACGAGGGGCTGGCGGCCTTGCTCCACGCGGCCCGGCAGGCGATGGTGAACGCGGCGAAATACAGTGGGGCCCCGGTCATCTCCGTGTACGCGGAGGTGGAGTCCGATGAGGTGACGGTGTTCGTCCGGGACCGCGGCAAGGGCTTCGTGCTCGACGACATCCCGGAGGACCGCATGGGCATCCGCCAGTCGATCATCGGAAGGATGGAGCGCAACGGAGGCTCCGCCCGGGTCAGGACCGAGCCCGGTGACGGTACCGAGGTCATGCTGACCATGAAGAGGAACTCGTGATCCCCGGGTCGCGGGTGGTGAGGGAGTCATGAAGACCGTACGTGTGCTCATCGTCGACGACCACCGGCTGTTCCGGTCCGGCGTCCGCGCCGAGCTGGGCCCGTCCATCCAGGTGATCGGCGAGGCCGAGGACGTGGAGTCCGCGGTCGCGGCGATCGCCGAGCTCCAGCCCGACGTGGTGCTGCTGGACGTGCACATGCCCGGAGGCGGCGGCCAGGAGGTGCTGCGGCGCGTCCTCGGCTCGGGCTCCCCGGTCCGCTTCCTCGCCCTGTCGGTCTCCGACGCCGCCGAGGACGTCATCGGCGTCATCCGCGGGGGCGCCCGCGGGTACGTCACCAAGACGATCAACGGCACCGAGCTGACCGACGCCATCACCCGGGTGTCGGAGGGCGACGCCGTGTTCTCGCCCCGGCTGGCCGGGTTCGTGCTCGACGCGTTCGCCTCGACCGAGGCGCCGCCCATCGACCCCGAGCTCGACTCGCTCACCCAGCGGGAGCGCGAGGTCCTGCGGCTGATCGCCCGCGGGTACGCGTACAAGGAGATCGCCAAGGAGCTGTTCATCTCGGTCAAGACGGTCGAGACGCACGTGTCCAGCGTTCTGCGCAAGCTCCAGCTGTCCAACCGGCACGAGCTGTCCCGCTGGGCCACCGCGCGACGCCTGGTGTGATACGCGTGGACATGCGACCCTTCGTGCATGGGCCGTGACGTACCCGCGATCGCCTTCACGCGCGAGGACCGACGGCGCTACCGCGACAAGGTCCGGCGCTCGCTCGACGTGCTGGCCCAGATGCTGCGCGAGTCGCGCTTCGAGGTCGAACGGCCCCAGGTGGGCCTGGAGATCGAGCTGAACCTCGTCGACTCCCGGGGCGAGCCGGCGATGAAGAACGCCGAGGTGCTCGCGGCCATCGCCGAGCCCGACTGGGCGACCGAGCTCGGCCAGTTCAACGTCGAGATCAACATCCCGCCGCAGGGCCTGTCCGGCGACTCCTTCGCACGGCTGGAGGAGTCGGTGCGGCGCCGCCTCAACCGGGCGCGGGAGCGGGCCGAGCGGGTGGGCGGGCACCTGATGCTGGTCGGGATCCTGCCGACGCTGCGCGAGCCGGACCTGAGCGAGGGGACGCTGTCGGCCAACCCCCGGTACAAGCTGCTGAACGAGCAGATCTTCGCCGCCCGCGGCGAGGACCTGCACATCGTGATCGAGGGCGTCGACCGGCTCGACACGTACGCCGACAGCATCACGCCCGAGGCCGCCTGCACGAGCGTGCAGCTCCACCTCCAGGTCGCCCCCTCGGCGTTCGCCGACCACTGGAACGCGGCGCAGGCCATCGCGGGCCCGCAGGTGGCGGTGGCGGCCAACTCGCCGTACCTGTTCGGCAGGCAGTTGTGGCGCGAGACCCGCATCAGCCTGTTCGAGCAGGCCACCGACACCCGCCCGGAGGAGCTCAAGGCGCAGGGGGTGCGCCCGCGCGTCTGGTTCGGCGAGCGGTGGATCACGTCGGTCTTCGACCTGTTCGAGGAGAACGTCCGCTACTTCCCGGCGCTGCTGCCCATCTGTGAGGAGGAGGACCCGCGCGCGGTGCTCGACGCCGGCGGGATGCCGCTGCTCCACGAGCTCACCCTGCACAACGGCACGGTCTACCGCTGGAACCGGCCCGTCTACGCCGTGGCGGGCGGCGTTCCGCACCTGCGCGTGGAGAACCGCGTGCTGCCCGCCGGGCCGACCGTGGCCGACATCGTCGCCAACGCGGCCTTCTACTACGGGCTCATGCGCGTGCTGCCGACGGCCGAGCGGCCGGTGTGGACCCGGATGTCGTTCGCCGCCGCGGAGGACAACCTGCGCAACGCGGCACGGTTCGGTCTCGACGCGAACCTCTACTGGCCGGGCCTGGGGGAGGCGCCGGCGAGCGAGGTGATCCTGCGGCGCCTGCTGCCCCTCGCGTACGAGGGCCTGGACCTGTGGGGAGTCGACCCGGCCGAGCGGGACCGGCTGCTCGGCGTCATCGAGCGGCGCTGCGTCACGGGACGGACCGGGTCCGCCTGGCAGGTGGACACGGCACGCTCGCTCGGCGGCGGCCACGAGGCCCTGCGCCGCATGACGCTGCGCTACGTCGAGCACATGCATACCAACGAGCCGGTGCACCTCTGGGACTGAGTCAGGCCCGGCGCCCGCACGTCTCGTCGTCCACGGGCTTACAGGCGCCGAGATCGCCGCGACCGGGTCGGGATCTTAAACCCCTGTTTTGGGTAGCTATGCGGGGGTGGCTCCCCGAAAGCTCCTCGTTCTCCTCCTCGTGACGACACTGCTCGCGGCCTCCTGCGGACGGGTGGTCGAGTCCCCCTCCGCGCCCGCCCGCCGTACCCCTGCCTCTCCCTGCGACGAGAGGGGGGACACCTTCGCCGGCGACGTCAAGTTGGCCCGGTGCCTCACCGAGTGGTTCTGGGAACAGCGCTTCCAGCAGGCGGGGGAGACGTACCGGCCGATCACCAGGTTCGTCGCGTACCACGGCGAGGACGGGCCCGACTGCGGCGACCAGAAGTCGGTCCCGGACAACGCCTTCTACTGCCCATACGGCCACTTCGTCGCCTTCGACGCCACCTGGCTCCAGGAGATGTACGACCGCATGGGCGACGGCTCGGTCTACGTGGTCATCCCCCACGAACTGGGCCACGCGGTCCAGGCGCAGCTGGGCACCCGGTTCCGGTACAACGCGGAGCGTGAGCTCCAGGCCGACTGCTACGCGGGCGCCACGCTGAGCGGGCTGATCCGCGCGGGGATGATCAAGGAGGAGTCGGGCGACGAGAGCGAGCTCCTCACGAACCTGGAGGCCGCCGGGGACCCCACCGACGCCTGGTGGGCCCCCGACGCGCACGGCACCCCCGAGGAGCGGCAGACGTCCTTCGCCCAGGGTTTCAACGAGGGGCCCTCGGCCTGTTGAGGCGGCGTGACAGCATGGGCGCCGTGAACCGTGGGGGGAGGGAGCGGTGAGGCGCGCCGATCCGCTCGTCGTGTCCGCCGGTGTGCTCGCGGCGGCGAACGTGCTCAACAACCGCGTTGCCCGCCGGTGGGCGCCGCTCACGTCGGCCGCCGCGACCGCGGCGCTGCTCGCCGTCGCGCGCCGGGAGGGACTGGGCTGGGCGGAGCTGGGGTTCGGCCGGGCGCGGCGGGGCGCCGTCGTGGGCGGCGCGCTGGCCGCCGGGGTCGCCGCCGTGTACGCGACCGGGGTGGCGCTGCCGCGGACCAGGCCGCTGTTCCACGACGAGCGCGCGCTCGGGCTGTCGCGCGCGCGGGTGCTGGAGGAGGCCCTGGTGCAGGTGCCGTTCGGCACCGTGCTGCTGGAGGAGGTCGGCTTCCGCGGCGTCCTGCCCGCCCTGCTCGGGCGGGTCCTGCCGGCGGGTGCGGCGGCGGCCGCGTCCGCCGGCCTGTTCGGGCTCTGGCATGTGCTCCCGGCCCTCGACATGGCGCGGGCCAACCCCGCCCTCGGACGCCTGGCCGCCGGCGAGAGCCCCGACCTGGAGCACGCGGCGTCCGCGGCCCCGGCGAAGGCGGGAGGCGTCGGTACGGCCCGGCTGGTGGCGGGGACCGTGCTGTCCACCTCGGCCGTCGGCATGGGCTTCCACGAGCTGCGGCGGCGCGGCGGGCTGCTCGCGCCGTCGCTGCTGCACCTGGCGACCAACTCCCTCGGGTACGCGGCGGCCCGCCTGGCCGCGCGGATCGGACCGGGCAGGACCGGTCAGGAGCCGGGCCCGGGGTCGGCCAGCCCGTGACGGTACGCGTACACGACGGCCTGGGCGCGGTCGCGCAGACCCGCCTTCGCGAACAGGTTGTTGATGTGCGTCTTCACGGTCGCCTCGCTGATGAACAGCCCCGCCGCGATCTCGCCGTTCGACAGCCCCCGGGCGATCAGCCGCAGGACCTCCGCCTCGCGCGGCGTCAGCCCGTCGGGCAGCCCGTTCGCAACCGGCTGCCCGCGCGGGGGCTCCGCGGGCGGTGACGGCGGCGCGGTGGGCTCGGGGAGCGCCGTGACCGTGCGGAGCAGGCGCCCCTGGACGCCGGGGTCGAGCCGGGCGTCGCCGTTCATGACCGCGCGCACGGCCCTGGCGATCTCCTCGGCGTCGGCGTCCTTGGTGAGGAAGCCGCGGGCCCCGGCCCGCAGGGCGGCGAAGACCGACTCGTCGTCGGAGTAGGTGGTGAGGACGACCACCTGTGTGGCGGGGTGCTCGGCGCGGATCCGGCGGGTGGCCTCGACGCCGTCCATCCGCGGCATGCGCAGGTCCATCAGCACCACGTCCGGACGGCTCTCGGCGACCAGCCGCACCGCGGCCTCCCCGTCCGCCGCCGAGCCGACCACCTCGATGTCCGGCAGCAGCCCGAGCAGCAGCACCAGGCCGTCCCTTACCACCGCCTGGTCGTCGGCGACCAGCACCCGGGCCGCCGTCATGCGGGCGCCGGAACCCGGAGCCGCACCCGGAACCCCCGCCCGTCCGGCCCGGCCTCCAGCGTCCCGCCGAGAAGCTCGGCCCGCTCGCGCATGCCCACGAGTCCGTATCCTCCTCCAGGTGTGCCGGGCGCCGTCCCGGCGGGGTTGGCGACCTCGAGTTCGCAGCCGCCGTCGTCGAACGCGAGCCGTACGGCGGCGGGAGCGCCGAGGGCGTGGCGGCGGACGTTGGTGACGGCCTCCTGCGCGGTCCGGATCACGGCCAGGGCGGTCTCGGGGGGCAGGCGGCGTTCGGTGCCGCTCACCGCGACCGCGCAGTCGTGCCCGGTGGTGGCGCGGAACTCCTCGGCCAGCGCCTTGAGCGCCTCCGACAGCGGGGGCACGTCGTCCCGCAGCGCGGCCACGGCGCGGCGGGCCTCCTCGAGGCCGCTCTTGGCGAGGTCCCGGGCCCGGTCGACGCGGTCGAGCGCCTCCTGCGCCCGGTCGGCCCGCAGCAGCAGCCGCGCGCCTTCCAGATGCACGATCTGCGCCGACAGCGAATGGGCGAGGATGTCGTGGATCTCTCGGGCGATCCGGGCGCGCTCGGCCAGCACCTCCTCGCGCGCCGCCACCGCCCTGGTCTCCCTGCGCTGCCGTACGGAGTAGCCGATCAGGTACACCAGGCACGTGCTGAGGGTCAGGCTGAGGTCCCGGGTCGTGCGGCCGGTCGCCGTGGTCTGCAGAAGCAGCGCCACGAGGGCGAAGCCCACTAGCGGCAGCGAATGCCGCAAAGGGTTGCGCACCGCGGCCGTGCCCACCAGGTAGAGCAGCGCCGCGATCGCGGGCTCCGACACCGACACCCACAGCAGCGCGATCACCGCCGCGATCGACGCGTAGGAGAGCAGGAGCTTCACGGGGACGCCGAGGATGGCCGGGCCTGACGCGTCGCCGCGCATGCTCGGCAGGGCGACGGCCGCCGTGGCCGCCGCCACCGTCAGCGCGAGGCAGGCGACGGCGAGACCTGTGCCCGAGAGGCCGAAGCCGGGCCGGGTCCCGGCCTGGGCCAGGACGAACAGCACGGCGAGCCCCAGGCGCAGCACGCTCGGGCCGTCCGGATGCCGCCGCGCGGGGCGGGGCGCGCCGCCGAGTGGGGCCGTCGTCACGTCACGACGCTACCGCCGCCGCCGCGTCCCCGGGTCGTACGGCCGGGGCGGGCAGCGATCGGCCGCGCCAGGCGACGGCGAGCGCCTGCACCGCGATCGTCACCCCGACGAAGACGAGGATCGAGTTCGTCATGGAGGCCACGCCGAGGACCCGCCCGGCCGCGAACAGGGCGACGCGGGCGGCGAACGAGGCGGCCCAGGCGGCCAGCGTCCAGGCCGTGCCCCGCGACCAGGCGACGCCAGCCTGGTCGCGCCAGACGCGTACGGTCAGGGCCCGCACGACCCCGAACACCACGGCGGAGACGAGCTCGGCCACGACCAGGAGCAGGCTGAGGGCCAGGTGACGGCTGTCGACGAGGCCGCCGCCGGCCACGCCGGACACGACCAGGGCGGCGGCGACGTAGAGGATGCCCCGCCTCTCCGTGGGCCGCGTCATCGTCTGGCGGTAGATCACGAAGACGGCGGCGGCGACGGCCGGCACGAGGATGTTCGCGTCCATGCGCTCGAAGGTAGGCGCGCCCGTCGTCGCGGGGATCGGAGCCGGGGTGGAGCCGGCGGTCTCCACCCCAGGGTGGAGAAGGGACGCCCACCGGGCCGGTCGGCCGAAGCGACTGCCGGCGCTTCCGGGGTCAGCGGAAGCGCCCGCCGTCTCTTCCGGGGACGGCCGAAACGCCCGCTGCTTTTCCGAGGCCGGCCGAAGCGCCCCGCGCGCGCTTCAGGGCCGGCCGAAGCGCCCCCGGGCGGCGAGCTCGATCGTGACCACGACCGCCGCCGACTCCGCGGCCAGCAGGGCGACGAGGACGGCGAGCTGCACGGCTCCGGCGTGGACGGGATCGGAGCCGGCCAGCATCATCCCGACGAACGCGCCGGGCAGCGTGACCAGGCCCACCGTCCGGGTCTGGTCGAGCGCGGGCACGAGCGCCCGCGCGGCCGCCGGGCGGCAGATCTCCAGCGCGGCGTCCCGCGGCGGGAACCCCAGGGCGAGGGCCGCCTCGACCTCCCCCCGCCGGTGCTGGAGCTCGTCCAGCGCCCGCCGCCCGGCCAGGGACGTGGCCGTGAGGCAGCCGCCCAGCAGGATGCCGGTCACCGGGATCAGGGCGATCCCGCGCAGCGGGAGCGCGCCCGTCGCCGTCATCAGCAGCAGCACCGGCGCCGTTCCCGCCGCGATCGGCAGGGCGGCCCACAGGGCGGCCCGTCCCCGGGTGATCCGGCGCCCGGCGGTGGCGCTCGCCACGCCGTACATGACCAGCAGGAACAGCGCGACCGCGGGGAGGAGCCGGATCGCCCAGCCGATGACCAGGGAGACCAGCGCGAGCTGGACGGCGGCCCGCAGCACCGCGGTCGCGATCGCGGGCCCGTGGCCGGTCCGGCCGAGCGCGGCGACGGCGGCCCCGGCCAGCGCGAGCAGCACCACCACGACGCCGAGCAGCGGGGTGACCGGGAACAGCGTGTTCACGCCCCCGATCCTGCCCCGCCAGGCCTCGCGCTCCCACCGGCCCCCGCTCGGCCCGGCGTGGTGCTGTCACCGGTCCTGGTCGGCCTGGCGTCGCGCACCCGATTCCGCACCCCCGGCGTCCGCCGGTGGCGTGTCAGGCGGTGACGACGGCCTGGAAGGCCTCGGCGTAGGAGCCCTCGGGGAGGCCGGCGGCGGCCGCGTGGCCGGTGAGCCAGCCCTTGATCATGCCGTCCAGGTCCTCGATGCGGGACGTCTGGCTGCGGTGGGCGCGCAGGGCGGCGATCTTGCGGTCGACCGTGGCGGTGACGTCGACGTACCGGTCCGGGGTCGGGGTGCCGAGGAGCCACACCTCGCGGACGGTCCAGGCCTCCAGGCCCTCGTCGGCGAGCAGTTCGGGGAACGCGTAGGGGTTGCGGGCGTCGGGGTAGACCGCGTCGAGGGTCGCGGCGCCCACGGCCCGGTGGTCGGGGTGGCTCGGCCCGATGCGGGCGTAGTTGCGTTCGGGCGTGGAGGTCACCACGAGGTCGGGCCGCACCTGGCGGATGACGCGGGCGATGTCGCGCCGCAGGCCGAGGGTCGGCTCCACCGTGCCGTCGCCGTATCCCAGGAAGCGCAGGTCGTGCACGCCGACGCACTTGGCGGCGGCCGTCTGCTCGGCCCGGCGCAGCTCGGCCATGCCGCCGTTGTCGAGCTCGCGGTCGAAGCCGCCGGCGTCGCCGTCGGTGACGATGCAGTAGACGACCTCCGCGCCGGCGTCGGTCAGCTTCGCCACGGTCCCCGCGCCGCCGAAGTCGATGTCGTCGGGGTGCGCCGCCACCACCAGGACCCTCGTGATCTCATCCTCGTCCAGCATGGGCAGCCCCCTCCTCAGTTGTTCGGCACATCACCTTAAACGGGACTTGCCGGGCGGGAGGGCACCGGATGTCGGTGGGCGGCAATACCCTTAGGACGTGTCCACCCGAGCCGTGACCCACCCCTTGCTCGACGGCCTCAACCCGCAGCAGCGCGACGCCGTCACCCACCAGGGCAGCCCCCTGCTGATCGTCGCGGGGGCCGGCTCCGGAAAGACGCGCGTGCTCACCCACCGCATCGCCTATCTGCTGGCCGAGCGCGGGGTGCAGCCGGGGGAGATCCTCGCGATCACCTTCACCAACAAGGCGGCGCGCGAGATGAAGGAGCGGGTCGACAAGCTGATCGGGCCGCGCTCCAAGGCCATGTGGGTGATGACGTTCCACAGCGCCTGCGTGCGCATCCTGCGCCGGGAGGCCAAGCGGCTCGGCTTCACCTCCAGCTTCTCGATCTACGACCAGGCCGACTCGCAGCGGCTCATGGCGATGGTCTGCCGCGAGCTCGAACTCGACCCGAAGCGCTACCCGCCGCGGTCGTTCTCCGCGCAGGTCAGCAACCTGAAGAACGAGCTCGTCGACTACGAGACGGCCGCCGACCGCGCGCAGAGCCACCTGGAGCGCACGCTCGCCGAGGCGTACCGCACCTACCAGCGGCGGCTGACCGAGGCCGGCGCGATGGACTTCGACGACCTGATCATGCTGACGGTCACGTTGTTCCAGCTGTTCCCCGAGGTGGCCGAGCACTACCGGCGGCGGTTCCGGCACGTGATGGTCGACGAGTACCAGGACACCAACCACGCGCAGTACATGCTGATCCGCGAGCTCGTCGGGCGGCCGGAGGTGCGCACCGCGGACGGCGACGTCGTGCGCGAGGGGGTCGAGCCCGCCGAGCTGGTGGTGGTCGGCGACGCCGACCAGTCGATCTACGCCTTCCGCGGGGCGACGATCCGCAACATCCTGGAGTTCGAGCGCGACTACCCCGACGCGCGGACCATCCTCCTGGAGCAGAACTACCGCTCCACGCAGACCATCCTCAACGCGGCCAACGCCGTGATCTCCCGCAACGAGGGCCGCAAGCCGAAGAACCTCTGGTCCGACCAGGGCGCCGGGTCCAAGATCGTCGGGTACGTCGCGGACAACGAGCACGACGAGGCCATGTTCGTCGCCCAGGAGGTCGACCGGCTCACCGACGACCACGGGGTCACCCCCGGCGACGTCGCCGTCTTCTACCGCACCAACGCCGCCTCCCGGGTGTTCGAGGAGATCTTCATCCGCACCGGCCTGCCGTACAAGGTCGTGGGCGGGGTGCGGTTCTACGAGCGCAAGGAGGTCAAGGACCTGCTCGCCTACCTGCGGGTCCTGGCCAACCCGACCGACACGGTCTCGCTGCGGCGCATCCTCAACGTGCCCAAGCGCGGCATCGGCGACCGGGCCGAGGCGATGGTCGAGGCGTTCGCGAGCCGGGAGCGGATCAGCTTCTGGGAGGGCCTCCAGCGGGCCGAGGAGGCGCCCGGCCTGGCCACCCGCTCGCTCAACGCCATCAGGGACTTCGTCGCCCTCCTGCAGGACCTGCGCGCCAAGGAGCTCCCGCTGTCCGACCTCGCCGAGGAGGTGCTGAACGGCACGGGCTACCGCACGGAGCTGGAGACCTCGGGCGACCCGCAGGACGAGAGCCGCCTGGAGAACCTCAACGAGCTGATCTCGGTGGCCGCCGAGTTCGAGGAGGCCAACCCGGACGGCACGCTCGTCGACTTCCTGGAGCAGGTCTCGCTCGTCGCCGACGCCGACCAGATCCCCGAGGGCGACGACCGGGGCGGGGTCGTGACGCTGATGACCCTGCACACGGCCAAGGGCCTGGAGTTCCCGGTGGTGTTCCTCACCGGCATGGAGGACGGCGTCTTCCCCCACATGCGGTCGCTGAGCGACCCCAAGGAGCTGGAGGAGGAGCGGCGGCTGGCCTACGTGGGCATCACGCGCGCGAAGGAGCGGCTCTACCTGTCCCGGTCCGCCGTACGGTCGTCGTGGGGGGCGCCCTCGTTCAATCCGGCCTCGCGGTTCCTGTCCGAGGTGCCGGGCGACCTGCTCGACTGGCGCGGCGACCCGGCCAAGAACGCCTGGTCGGCCGCGACGACCCGGCAGACCCGGACGGCTCCCGCTCCGAAGACGGGCGGCCGGCAGATCCCCGCGCTGTCGCCGGGCGACCGGGTCTCGCACGACACGTTCGGTCTCGGCACGGTCGTCAGCGTGGACGGCGTGGCCGAGAAGTCGCGGGCGAAGATCGACTTCGGCAGCGAGGGGGAGAAGACCCTGCTGCTCGCCTACGCCCCCATCGACAAGCTCTGAGCCCCCCTTCGTACGCGGGCGCCCCCGCTCGCGAGGTGGACGAGGTGGCGGAAAACGCGGCGCCATGTCGTTTTCCGAGCGTTGCAAAACGAATAAAATCCCAGGTCAGTGGCATTTTCGTTGTCTTGCGACCGTCGCCGGTCCGGTCGCATACTGGCGTGGAGCGATGTCATTCGCGCGGGGGAGATCTGGCGCGCACGGCACTTATGGCCTGGGTATGAACACCGCCGCCGTCACCGTGTGATCGTGACGCATTCTCCGAGCGCGTGAGGAGGCTTTCGTCCTCAGACCGCCCGACCAGGGAGCGTCGCATGGACACGTCATCTCACCGTCGTCGTACGGATCTCCGGCGGGCGGCGGCGCTGTGCGTGCTGCTCGCGGCCTGCCTGGTGTTGGCGCTACAGGCGTGCGGCTCCCCGCGGCAGCATGCCAGGCCCCAGGCCACCTGGAGCAGGAACGGCCTTGTCGACGGGCAGGTCGGCGCGGTGCGGCTGCTGCACGTCCACATCCTGGCCCCGCCCATGAACGAGCAGAAGGCCGGCGACGACCTGGGGCTGTACCTGACCCTGGTCAACAACAGCGACAGGCCGCAGACGCTCGACGGCGTCAGCACAGTCCACGCCGAGCGGGTCGTCTACCGGGAAGGGCCGTCGTCCCCCCAGCAGGCCGTCGACGTGACGATCCCCCCTCACGGCGTCCTCTCCCTCCAGCAGGGCCACGACCGGCCGCACCTGGAACTCGTCGACATCCACCGCCCGCTCGGGGCCACTCCCGTCGACGTCACGTTCCGCTTCCCCACCGCGGGCACCATCACCCTGCGCATCCCCGTCCTGCCGCTGTCACGAGGGGCCGGATCGCCCACACCCGGTCACAGTTAGTCCGGGTGGCTCGGCCACGGCCGGAAGCCTCAGGCGGGGCCCTTCAGACCGGGTGACCTGAAGGGCCCGGCCGGATCAGCGCAGGAGCGCCTTCCCGGAGGTCAGGTCGCCGCCGAAGTCGATGTCGGACAGGTTCGCGACATCGTCGGCGGCGGGGGCTTGATGGAGACCCGGCCGCCCCAGCCGGTGAAGCGGGTGTCGGTCGTGACCGCTCCCGCGTCCAGCCCGACGGCCGTGCCGGGGTAGCTGCTGACGATCCGGGTGACCAGGCCCTTCGCGGTGACATACAGCTTCCAGGTCACCTGGCTCTTCGCCTTGGCGCCGGTCGGCTTCCTGCCGATCTGGGTGCTGCGGAACCACTTCGACACCTTCCACAGCTGCGCGAAGGTGACGCGGCCGGAGTAGACGCCGGAGCCCTTCTTCGCCGTGGAGAGCAGCGTCTTCAGCGTCGCCGGCTCCGTTACGCCCACGATCTGGCCGAACATGCTGGACATGCCGGCCGGCGGACCGGAGGGGTACTTCAGCCAGTAGAGGCGGAGGCGCTCGTCGCCGCGACCGGCGCCAGGAGCGCGGCCGTGGCGAGGCAGGCCAATGCCAGGAAGGGTCGCTTCAAGGGGGGTTCCTCCCGTAAGTGGCTCTTGCAGGTCAAGAGCGACCCGGGCATTTTCCGACGCGTGATCACGCCGGAGTCACGAAAATCTACATTCGGTGTCGGCAAGGGTCGATCACCGGACGATTCCCATCGACGGCCGTGACGGATGCGCCGGCGCCGCCGCGCCGGTGACCGGCCACCCGGCTGGTGGCCGGTCACCGCATCAGGTAAGGATGTGGGACGGGCACCATCTGGGAGGTCTGCATGGAAGGCAGGATTCGGGTCGTCGTCGCCAAGCCGGGGCTCGACGGGCACGACCGCGGGGTCAAGGTCGTGGCCAGGGCGCTGCGCGACGCCGGCATGGAGGTGATCTACACGGGACTGCACCAGACGCCCGAGCAGATCGTGCAGACCGCGATCCAGGAGGACGCGGCGGCCATCGGGTTGTCGATTCTCTCCGGGGCCCACATGACGCTGTTCGCCCGCTTGCTGGAGGTGCTGCGCGAGCAGGGCGCCGAGGACGTGGTCGTGTTCGGCGGCGGCATCATCCCGGACGCCGACATCCCGGAGCTCGAGAAGATGGGCGTGGCGAAGATCTTCACGCCCGGCGCCACCACCCAGGAGATCGTCGAGTGGGTGCGTGCGGCGGTGCCCGCCACGGTTTAGGGCATTTTGCCCAACCTTGCCGTAATTCCCGTGCCGTTGGCAAGGCATGACCAGGACCCGATGACCGGGTCAGGCCCCGGCGGGGGCTAGGCTTCATGCGCGGAACCGCCGGGCGGGACGACGGCGCCCGGCCTCGACATCTAAAGGGACGGACCCTCGTGGACCTGTTCGAACATCAGGCGAAGGAGCTCTTCGCGGAGTACGGCATCCCGGTGCCGCGCGGAATCGTCGCGCACACCGCGGAGGAGGCGCGGGCGGCTGCCGAGCAGCTGACGGGCCGGGTTGTCGTCAAGGCCCAAGTCAAGACCGGCGGCCGGGGCAAGGCCGGCGGCGTGAAGGTGGCCGACGACGCCGCCGACGCGTACGAGAAGGCGAGCACGATCCTCGGCATGGACATCAAGGGCCACACGGTCCACAAGGTCCTGATCGAGGAGGCCAGCCAGATCGCGGAGGAGTACTACTTCTCCTTCCTCCTCGACCGCGCCAACCGGACCTTCCTCGCCATCTGCTCGGCGTCCGGCGGCATGGACATCGAAGAGGTCGCGCACACCGCTCCGGAGAAGGTCGCCAAGATCCCGGTCAGCCCGATCACGGGTGTCGACCGCGCCAGGGCCCGCGAGATCGCGCAGGCCGGCGGCCTGCCGCAGCAGGCGCTCGACGGCGCCGCGGAGCTCATCGAGAAGCTCTGGGCCGTGTTCGTCGACGAGGACGCCTCGCTGGTCGAGGTCAACCCGATGATCCTGTCGGCCGACGGCCAGGTGAAGGCCCTCGACGGCAAGGTCACCCTCGACGAGAACGCGAACTTCCGCCAGGCCGAGCACCAGGCCTACGTCGACAAGGCCGCCGAGGACCCGCTCGAGGCGAAGGCCAAGGAGAAGCACCTCAACTACGTCAAGCTGGACGGCACGGTCGGCATCATCGGCAACGGCGCCGGCCTGGTCATGTCCACCCTGGACGTCGTGGCGTACGCGGGCGAGGCCTTCCCGGGCCAGCCGCGGCCGGCGAACTTCCTCGACATCGGCGGCGGCGCGTCGGCCGAGGTCATGGCGAACGGCCTGGAGATCATCCTGTCCGACCCGTCGGTCAAGTCGGTCTTCGTGAACGTCTTCGGCGGCATCACCGCCTGCGACGCGGTCGCCAACGGCATCGTCTCCGCGTTCAACCTGCTGAAGAGCCGGGGCGAGGACGTGACCCACCCGCTGGTCGTCCGCCTGGACGGCAACAACGCCGCCCTCGGGCGGCAGATCCTCGCCGACGCGGGCCTCCCGCGCGTCGAGCTTGTGGACACCATGGACGAAGCGGCCAAGCGCGCCGCCGAGCTCGCAGCGGTAGGTGCGTAATGGCCATCTGGCTCACCGAGAACAGCAAGATCATCGTTCAGGGCATGACCGGCGCGGAGGGCACCAAGCACACCCGCCGCATGCTCGCGGCCGGCGCGAAGGTCGTCGGCGGTGTGAACGCCCGCAAGGCCGGCACCGTGCACGAGGGCCTGCCCGTCTTCGGAACGGTCGCCGAGGCGATCGAGAAGACCGGCGCCGACGTGTCGGTCGTGTTCGTGCCCCCGGCGTTCACCAAGGACGCGGTGCGGGAGGCCATCGACGCCGAGATCCCGCTCTGCGTCGTCATCACCGAGGGCGTCCCGGTGCACGACACCACCGAGTTCTGGGCGTACGCCGTCTCCAAGGGCAACACGACCCGCATCATCGGTCCCAACTGCCCCGGCATCGCCTCGCCCGGCGCGTCGAACGCCGGCATCATCCCGGCGGACATCACCACGCCCGGCCGCATCGGCCTGGTGTCCAAGTCGGGCACGCTGACCTACCAGCTCATGTACGAGCTGCGTGACCACGGCTTCTCCACGGCCGTGGGCATCGGCGGCGACCCGGTCATCGGCACCACCCACATCGATGCCCTCCAGGCGTTCCAGGAGGACCCGGACACCGACGCCATCGTCATGATCGGCGAGATCGGCGGCGACGCCGAGGAGCGGGCCGCGGCCTTCATCGACGAGCACGTGACCAAGCCCGTCGTCGCGTACGTGGCCGGTTTCACCGCGCCCGAGGGCAAGACCATGGGTCACGCCGGCGCGATCGTCTCCGGTTCCGCCGGCACCGCGCAGGCCAAGAAGGAGGCCCTGGAGAAGGTCGGCGTCCGCGTCGGCCGGACCCCCAGCGAGACCGCCCGCCTCATGCGGGAGATCATGCAGTCGCGCTGACGCATCGCGCGTCCGCGAGGGCACCGCGTCGTTCGCGACCCCGCACCCGTGCCCGGGTGCGGGGTCGCGGCCGTTTCCGGGGACCCCGCGGCCGTACGGCGGGCGGGGTGGGGTACCGCCTCGACTTACCGCGCGAGCCGCGAGGCGCGCCGAGGTGAACCGGACGGCGTGGCGCCACGGAAGGAGCGGCCGCGGCTGGGAGGATGGGGTAGCGTGACGGGTCTTCTCGATCAGCTCCGGACCGCCCCCCGTGCCGTCCTCAGCCGCCTCCCCCTCGGCGACGAGGAGGAGACCCGCCGTCCGCTCCCCGTCTCCGGCATGCTGGCCGCGGTCGCCACCCTCGGCGTCGGCCTCGCCGTCCTCACCACGCTCACGCTCGTCGGCTGGATCGCCGCGCCGCGCACCCCGCTGGGGGAGGGGCTCGCCGGGGTCTTCCGTACGGCGTGCCAGCTGTGGCTCGCCGCCCACCACGCGGGCTTCGCCATCCCCGGCGGCCGGGTCGGCCTGCTGCCCCTCGGGCTGATGGTGCTGCCCGGGACGCTGCTCTACCGGGCCGGTTTGTGGATGGCCCGCGACGCCGACCTGCGCGTGCGCATGCCCGCCCGGCTCCCCAAGGGCACCCCGCGGGACGTGGAGAACGCCCGCCGCCGCGCCCAGCTCGTGCTGGTCGCCCAGGCCGGGATCTCGCTGGCCGCGCCGTACGCGCTGCTGGCGGGGGTGATCGCGCTCGTCGCGCGCAACGAGGTCACCCAGCCGTTCATCGGCGAGGCCCTGGCCAGCCACCTGGTTCTGGCGTTCGTCGCCGGCTCGGTGGCCACGGTGCGGACGATCGGGCCCTGGCGGTCGATGCTGCGCCTGCTCCCGGAGCGTCCCCGGTCGGTCGTCGTGGGGACGGCGGCGGCCCTGTCGCTGCTGCTCGTGGCCGGCGCGGTGCTCGTCGTCGTCGCCGTCGTGCTGAACTTCGGGGAGATCCAGGAGCTGTCCGGAATGCTCAGCCCCGGGCTGGTCGGCGGGCTGCTGCTCCTGCTCGTGGAGTGCCTCTACCTCTGCAACGCCGTGATCTGGGGGATGGCGTACATCTCGGGGCCGGGGTTCGCCGTCGGCACCGGGACGCTGGTGGCGCCCACGGGCGTCAAGCTGAGCGCGGTCCCCACGCTGCCGCTGCTGGGCGCGCTCCCGTCACCCGGGCCCTCGCCCACGTGGGTCATGGCGGTGATCGCCGTGCCGTTCGCCGCGGGGGCGGTGGCGGGCGTGCTGGTGGCGAGGATCGCGCCGACGCCGACGATCGAGGCGGCGCCGCTGTGGGGGTTCGTCTGCGGGCTGTGCTCGGGCGCCGCGGCGGGGGTGCTGGCGGCGCTGTCGGGCGGGCCGCTCGGCGGCGCCCGGCTGTCGGCGGTCGGCCCGTCGCCGTGGGAGGTCGCCCTCTCGGTGGCGCTGGAGGTCGGCGTGGCCGCCGGCATCTCGGCCGGGATCGCCAACTGGTGGCTGATCTCCCGCCGCCCCGCGGCCGCGCCCGAGCCGGTCAAGAAGGCGGGCGCGGCGATAGCCAAGGCGGCCGGGCGGGTCCGGCCGCCGAAGGGCCGGGTCCTGCCCGGGCACTGGCTCGACGCCACCGAGGCCGACACCCAGCCCATCCCGGTCGTCCGGGACGACTGGACCGACGAGCACGCCGCGGCCGCGGCGGAGACGTTCGAGCCGGGCGCCGCGGCGGCCGGCCGCGCACCCGCCCCGGCTCGTCCGGAGGACCGGTCCGAGCCGCCGCGCGCGCCGCGACGGGACATCGTCGACGAGACCGACGACCGCGGGGGCCACGTGATCTACGTGGACCCGTACGCCTGGGACCGCGACTGACCACACCCCGCCGCCGGGCTGCACGGAGTCACGGCCGCCAGGGAGGCGCGGGGTCAGGAGGGCGCCGGGATGCCGGACGGCCAGGCGACTCCGAGCTTTTTCTCGAACGACTTCATCAGCTGGTCCGAGCACTCCTGCCGGGCCTCCACGGTGCCGGCGCCCTTCCTGCACTCGGTGTAGGCCGACAGCTCCGAGGAGAAGTACAGCTGGAAGACGGTGGTGATCGCGCCGAGCATGAACGCCACCGACGAGATCACCACGGCGCCGGTCGCCATGCCGATCCGCTGGCGCCGCTGCTGCAGGGACCGAAGGTCCCGGACGCCTACGATGATCGCGAAGATGGACAGCGCCAGCCCCGCCGCGGGGAGCACCAGCGTGAAGACCAGCGCCATGATGGCGATGGTGAGGGCCCTGCGGCCTCCGGTCTCAGGGGCCGTCATCTGAAGGGGTGTGGTCACGGTCTCCTCGCCTCGCGTTTCCTCAGCCCGGGCCGTCGTGGGGCACGGGGGGTGGCGCCGGATACCCTTTACCTGCGTCGAGGGGAACCTCTGCGCCGACCACCTTACGGAACCATCTCCCGGTAATCACCTGCAAAACGAAGCCTGCTCACGAAGGAGTTCCGCCCTGTCCTTCCGGCTCGTGGTCCTCGTCTCGGGTTCGGGGACCAACCTACAAGCCCTGCTGGACGCCTCCGCCTCCGACGCCTACGGCGCGAGGGTCGTCGCCGTGGGCGCCGACCGCGACGGCGTGGAGGGTCTCGCCCGCGCCGAGCGTGCCGGGGTGCCCACGTTCGTGGAGCGGCTCCGGGACCATCCCGGCCGGGACGAATGGGACGAGAGCCTGGCCGCCAGGATCGCCGAGCACAAGCCTGACCTGGTGGTCTCGGCCGGGTTCATGAAGATCCTCGGACCTGGGGTGCTGGCCTCGGCGCCCGTCGTCAACACGCATCCCGCTCTGCTGCCCGCGTTCCCCGGCGCCCATGCCGTGCGGGACGCGCTCGCGTACGGGGTCCGCGTCACCGGCTGCACCGTCCACCTGGTCGACGCCGGGGTGGACACGGGCCCGGTGATCGCGCAGGAGGCCGTCGCCGTACGGGACGGGGACGACGAGGAGACCCTGCACGAGCGGATCAAGCAGGTCGAGCGCGGGCTGCTCGTCGATGTCGTCGGCCGGATGGCCCGAGAGGGCTGGACCGTGACCGGACGGACCGTTCGCCTCGGATCCCGGGGACCGGTCCCAGTGAAGCCAGAGACGGAAGGAAGGACCACGACGTGACCCGCATCGCCATCCGGCGCGCGCTGATCGCGGTATACGACAAGACCGGGCTGGAGGACCTGGCCCGTGGGCTCGAGGCCGCGGGCGTGGAGATCGTCTCGACCGGCGGCACGGCCGCCGCGATCGCCTCTTTCGGCGTGCCGGTCACCAAGGTCGAGTCACTCACCGGCTTCCCCGAGTGCCTGGACGGCCGGGTGAAGACCCTGCACCCGCGGGTCCACGCCGGGCTGCTGGCCGACGGGGAGAACCCCTCCCACGTCAAGCAGCTGGAAGAACTGGAGATCGAGCCGTTCCAGCTCGCGGTGGTGAACCTCTACCCGTTCGCCGCCACGGTCGCCTCCGGCGCCACCGACGCCGAGTGCGTCGAGCAGATCGACATCGGCGGGCCGGCCATGATCCGCGCCGCGGCCAAGAACCACAGCACCGTGGCGGTCGTCGTCGACCCGGGGGCGTACGGGGAGGTGCTCGCCGCCGTCGGCGAGGGCGGCTTCACGCTGACCGACCGGAGGCGGCTGGCGGCCGTCGCCTACGCCCACACCGCGTCCTACGACGTCGCCGTGGCGTCCTGGTTCGCCAACGTGTACGCCCCCGAGGGGGACTGGCCGTCGTTCATGGGCGCGACCTGGGGGCTGAAGACGCCCCTGCGGTACGGCGAGAACCCCCACCAGCGGGCGGCTCTCTACGGCGGGCAGGGCGACGGCCTCGCCACGGCCGAGCAGTTGCACGGCAAGGAGATGTCCTACAACAACTACGTGGACGCCGACGCCGCGTGGCGGGCGGCCTGGGACTTCGACCAGCCGTGCGTGGCGATCATCAAGCACGCCAACCCCTGCGGCATCGCGGTCGGCGCCGACGTCACCGAGGCCCACCGCAAGGCGCACGAGTGCGACCCGGTGTCCGCGTACGGCGGGGTGATCGCGGTCAACCGCGAGGTCACCCGGGAGCTGGCCGAGCAGATCGCGCCGATCTTCACCGAGGTCGTCGTGGCGCCGTCGTTCGCGCAGGACGCCCTGGCCGTGTTGCGGGAGAAGAAGAACATCCGGCTGCTCGCCTGCCCGCAGGGCCCGGCCAACGCGGCCGAGTTCCGCCGGATCGACGGCGGGCTGCTCGTCCAGACGGTCGACCGGGCGGACGCCCCGGGGGACGACCCGTCCACCTGGGAGCTGAAGACGGGCGAGCCGGCCTCGCCGGAGGTGCTGGCCGACCTGGCGTTCGCGTGGCGGGCCTGCCGTTCGGTCAAGTCGAACGCCATCCTGCTGGCCTCCGGCGGCGCGACCGTGGGCGTGGGCATGGGACAGGTCAACCGGGTCGACTCGGCCCGCCTCGCGGTCTCCCGTGCGGGCGAGCGGGCCGCCGGTTCCGTCGGCGCCTCGGACGCCTACTTCCCGTTCCCCGACGGGCTGCAGGTCCTCGCCGAGGCCGGGGTGAAGGCGATCGTCGAGCCGGGCGGCTCGATCCGGGACGATCAGGTCGTCGAGGCCGCCAAGGAGGCGGGCATCACGCTCTACTTCACCGGCACCCGGCACTTCTTCCACTAGGGACTGTACGGGGTTCGGATCTTCAAGCCAGGAGGCTTCGGATCCACCCGATGGCTGTTGCGTTCTTTGTGCAGCTGTGGATCGCGGCTGATCGGCGGCCGCCGCAGGGCCTGTGTTCCTTGCGGTCGGCCGCCGCTTTGTCCGGAATCACCGCGCGGACACGGCCGGCTGCTCGGGCCCCGGGGGCAGTTCGAAGCCCGGGAGCTGCCCGGAAACCCAACGCGCAACGAAAGGTTGCGTTGATGGGGTGTGCCGGATAAGCTGACGTGCAACCGTTAGTTGCACATATGTCAGGAAAGTCACATGGAGTATGGAAGCATCCAGCGGGAGCTTCGGATTGACGCCACCCCCGAGGTGGTCTACGAGGTGATCAGCTCTCCCGAGCACCTACGCGAGTGGTGGCCCGACGACGCCGAGCTCGACCCGGTCCCCGGCGCCACCGGCGCGGTCACCTTCGGCGACCCAGCCTCGCCGGACGCGAAGGTCGAGCCGCTCATCGTTTTGGAGGCTGACCCCCCCCGCCGGTTCGCCTTCCGCTGGATATACGACGACGGCGAGCCGGCGGCGCCGGGCAACTCCCTTCTCGTCACCTTCGACCTCGTTCCGTCCGGTGACGGGACGCTGCTGCGCTTTGAGGAGACCGGCTTCCGCGAGCGCGGGTGGGAGGGCGCCGTGTTGGAGGAGGCGTATCTCGACCACGTCCGCGGCTGGGACATCTTCCTCCCGCGCCTCGTCACCTACGCCGACAAGGTGGTCGCGCAGCCGTGAGCACCGCGATCGATGACGACCTCTGGTCCGCGGTCGGCGACCCGACCCGCCGACGGATGCTCGACCTGCTCCTCGCCCACGGAGGCGCTACGGCGACCACGCTCAGCGAGCGGCTGCCCGTCACCCGACAGGCGGTCGCCAAGCACCTCGGTGTGCTGGACCGCGTCGGCCTGGTGCACATGAGGCCGGCGGGGCGCGAGCGCCGCTATGAGGTGGACGAGGCGCAGCTCGCCCGTGCGATCGCCCAGCTGTCCGCGGTCGGCGCGACCTGGGATGCCCGGCTGCAGCGGATCAAGCGGATCGCCGAGCGGATCCAGAGCCAGTCGGGCTGACCTGTACCCGCACGTTCACAACGCGCCATCACGGACGTGGCGGCGTCGGACGACCACGCCCTGAAACGGGCGCGTCACCCGGAAACCAGTAGAAGAGCAGCCGATGTGCAGGACGTCCTGCAGCGGGTGTGCGCCGGCTGGTCAAGACCGGCGAGACGGCCCGTGCCGAGCGATGTCCGGTCGGCACCTGGCACTGGATCTCGCTACCACTCAATCAATGACACGCAGAGGCAAGGTCCCGATCATCATGACGACACGATCAACGGGCAACCCCGGACTGAGCACAGCAAGCTCCTCAAGCGCGGCGCGGACCGACCGCGGCTACTCAACGTCGTACACAGTCGAACAGCCACCGGAGGAGGTCTTCGCCGCCATCCTGGACGTCCGCGCCTGGTGGACGGGTCAGATCGAGGGGCGCACCGACGAGGTGGGCGCCGAGTTCTCCTACCGGCACCCTCCGCAGCACTACAGTCTCCAGCGCGTGGTCGAGCTCGAACCGGGCCGCCGCGTGGTCTGGCGGGTGACCGACAGCCATCTGTCCTTCATCTCCGAGCCAGGTGAGTGGACCGGAAGCGAGATCGTGTTCGACATCGTCTCCACGGCCGGCGGCACCGAGCTGCGGTTCACCCACGTCGGCCTGGTGCCGGACGTCGAGTGTTTCGACGCCTGCTCCATGGCCTGGGTGCACTACGTCAACGGCAGCCTGCGCAGCCTGATCACCACGGGAGCGGGCCTGCCCGACCCGTGGTGACAGGCGGCCGGGGCGGGCGCGTGGCACCGGCATAGGGACGGCGGGAACGTGGCGCAGGCCGACCACTTTCCGGCGCGGGCGGTGTCCATCTAGCCGAGAACCATCGGAGGGAAGGAGCCAACATGCGAGGGATCCCGCCGGCCAGGGAAACCGATGTCTCGGCCCGTGCCCAGCGCTCGGCCGAGGATCTGCTGGCGCTGGCGCGGAGGGGAGATGGTGAGGCGTTCCGCGGGCTCGTTGAGCCGTACCGACGTGAGCTCCAGGTGCACTGCTACCGCATCCTCGGCTCGGTGCAGGACGCCGAGGACCTGCTGCAGGAGACGTTGCTGGCGGCATGGCGCGGGATCGGCGGCTACGAGGAACGCGCGTCGGTACGGACGTGGCTCTACCGAATCGCGACGAACCGCTGTCTCAACGCACTGCGGGCCGGCGCCCGTCGCCCGCCCGGATATGCGGCCTACCAACCGGAGGTCCCGTTGCCCGAGCCATCGCACCGCCGAGCGGAACCGAGCTGGCTGGAGCCGTATCCCGATGTGCTGCTCGACGAGATCGCCGACCACATGCCTGGACCGGAGGCGCGATACGAGGTCAGGGAGTCGGTGTCGCTGGCGTTCCTGGCAGCGCTGCAGCAATTGCCGCCGAGGCAACGAGTCGTATTGGTGCTGCGAGACGTGCTGGGATTCCGGGCCGCCGAGGTGGCAAACATTCTCGACACGACCGAAAACGCGGTGACCAGCGCGCTGAAACGGGCACGGGGTGCGCTGACGCATGAGCTACCGGATCCCGACTGGGAAACCGCTCCGCTACCGAACTCGCCACAAGAACGCAGGATCGTGGCTGGTTTCAGCCGCGCATTCGAGGCCGGCGACGTCGACGCGATCGTGGCCATGCTGACAAACGACGCGTGGCTGACAATGCCGCCACTGCCGCTGGAATACCAGGGTCGGGACGCCATCCGGCACTTCCTGGCTACAGTCGCGCTGGGCAACGGCTACCGACACATGCTGATCCCGACGCGGGCAAACGGCCAACCGGCTTTCGGCGTCTACCTACGTGATCCGCGGACGCCGGTCCTGCACGCGCACGGAGTGCTCGTACTGACCCTGACCGACAACCGGATCACCGCGCTGACGCGATTCCATGACAACTCGCTGCTGACAATATTCGGACTTCCACGATCGCTACGCGTCTAAGCGGTTGCGTATGGACTGGAAGTCCATTCTTTTAGCGTGGAGGATACCGATGACCGCTGACGTGGCGGATTTGAAGGCTCGCGCCGAAAGGCTCCGCGAGCTGCACAGCGAAGAGATGCTCGTGCTGCCCAATGCGTGGGACGCGGCCAGTGCGACGATCGTGGCCGAAGCGGGGTTTCCCGCGGTCGCCACGGCCAGCGCTGCCATCTCGGCGATGCTCGGTTATCCCGACGGTGAGGGTGCGCCGTGGCAGGAGATGTTCGCCGCGGCCGGGCGGGTCGCCCGGGTGGTGTCGGTCCCGGTCACGGTGGATGCCGAGGCGGGATACGGCATGCGGCCACGTGAACTGGTGGACCGGTTGCTGGACATCGGCGCGGTCGGTTGCAACCTGGAGGACACCGACCACCGGGCGGGCGGCCTGGTCGAGGCCGGTGCGCACGCCCAATGGCTCGCGGGCGTCCGCTCCGCTGCCGACGATGCCGAAGTCCCGATCGTCATCAACGCCCGCGTCGATACTTTCCTGCCCGCCAGCGGGATACCTGAGCCGGATCGGGTCGCGGAAGCGATACGACGGGGCCGGCTCTACCGGGACGCCGGCGCCGACTGCATCTACCCGATCGGCGTGCGTCACAAGCGCGACCTCGCCACCCTCGTGACCGAACTACCCGGCCCAATAAACGGCAACACCGGTGAATATCTGGACCTGGCCGCGCTCAGGGAAATGGGCGTGGCACGAGTGTCCTACGGACCCCGCTTCTACCGCGCGGCCCTGGCCGGCCTGAAAACCGCAGTCCAGGAGCTCCTGGCCTGACCTACGACGACGCCATCACAACTGACGGTGATCGCTTCTCGGCCGCTGGATCGTCGACTTCGGCCGACGGTGAGTTTCCTGGACGTCGTGCTCGTCGAGGGGGAGCACAACCCGCTGTCCCCGGTTGGCCGCGTTCGCGGATTTCCAGCGCGGGGCGACTGACCGCATGGTCGGTCCGCCGGTACAGACGGATGCCCTGCTGGTCGGTTCCTACCGTTTTCTTTGATCAATTCTGAGTAGAAGGAGAAAGAAGATCATGGCTCTTCCCCAGGTCGCGTCACGCGACGAGTGGCTGGCAGCCCGGCTTGAGCTGCTCGAGCGGGAGAAGGAGGTCATGCGGGCACAGGACGCGGTCACCGCACAGCGCCGAGAACTGCCGATGGTCAGGATGGACAAGGAGTACACCTTCGAAGGCCCTGCCGGTAAGGCACGCCTGATCGACCTGTTCGAGGGCCGTCGCCAACTCATCGTCTATCACTTCATGTGGAACAATTCGGCAGCCAGGGCACGTGGAGACCAAGGCGTGGATGAGGGGTGCCCGAGCTGTTCGTTCACCATCGACAGTGTGGGCCGCCTGGATCACCTGCACGCCAGCGACACCACATTCGTGCTCGTTTCCCGCGCGCCACTGGCCAAGATCGAGAGTTTTCGGGCGCGGATGGGCTGGACGATCCCGTGGTACTCCTCGGCCGGAAGCGACTTCAACTACGACTTCCACGTCACCAACGACGAGTCGGTCGCGCCCGTCGAGTTCAACTACAAGGACAAGGCGACCTTGGAGCGCAGCATGAAAACTGCGTTCGTGGTGAACGGTGACGGACAGGCCATAAGCGTCTTCGTTCGCGACGAGGACTCCGTCTTCCACACCTACACGACGTACGGGCGGGGTACCGAGTTCATGATGAGCACCTACCAGTTTCTCGACCTTACCCCGATGCGCCGCCCGCGCTACGTCAACCAGTGGCCCTACCACGACATGTACGGCAGCGAAGCGGGCCATTCCCACCACTGCTGAGCCGGCACGTCGGGTGACGGCAGGACCGAGGCGTCACCCCGTCCGTCTCGAACACGGAGTGATCGAATGATCGAGTCCACACCACTGAGGTGGACACTCATCCTTGTGCTCGCGGGCACCGGAGTGTGGTTCGTATTCCGCGGCGTGCGCCCCGGCTCCGGTGGCACGGTACCGGCCGCCGACAGGATCTCTCACTTGGCCCACGTTCTCATGGCCGCGGTGATGGCCGCCATGATCTGGCCGATGGGATGAGTGAACCTGGGCCCGCGCCGCTCGACGCCCCCGTACGGCCCGCCGCCGTGCGGGGGCGCGGCATGTCCAAGGGGCCACATCTCTCTCACCACTTGCGGAACGGCCGCCCCTCGGCGCCGCCCGCGCGTGGCGGCTTCTCCCTGGTCACGGAGGCGTCGCCGCGTCCGCGCGGCCACGTCCACACAGTCGCGTCCCCGACGCGGAGCCGTATGGGATGGGAGGCGCATTCTGGGCGAAACGGCCCGAGCACCGGGACCCGGCCGTTAGCCTGAGGCGAACCTACCCCACTACCCGCTCGGAGCACTTTCATGCCCCTGCTCGACATGTTCGTGAACTCCTACGCGCTGCTGGACGAGCTGCGGAGCAGCCCCATCCTGCTGCTCCCGATCGCCGTCCTGTCCGCCTACTTCGGCTGGCGCGTCGTCGAGTTCATCCCGTTCACGCGGCGCATCATCGAGCGCCGTGAGAGCGGAAACTAGGGGCTGACAGGGGCTTTCGGGGAGCATGGCAGGATTGGGAGCCATGAGCGCGCAGATTCTCGACGGCAAGGCGACCGCGGCGAAGATCAAGGCAGAGCTGGCGGAGCGCGTCAAGGCGCTGTCCGCCAGGGGGATCACCCCCGGTCTGGGCACGGTCCTGGTCGGCGACGACCCGGGCAGCCAGATCTACGTCGCCGGCAAGCACCGGGACTGCGCCGAGGTGGGCATCGCCTCGATCCGCAAGGATCTTCCCGGCGACGCGACGCAGGCCGACGTCGAGGCCGCGGTCGACGAGCTCAACGCCGATCCGGCGTGCACCGGCTACCTGATCCAGCTTCCGCTGCCCGGCCACCTCGACACCCAGGCGCTGATCGAGCGGGTCGACCCGGGCAAGGACGCCGACGGGCTGCACCCGGTCAACCTCGGCAGGCTCGTGCACATGGTCGACGCCCCCCTGCCCTGCACGCCGCACGGCATCGTGGTCCTCCTGCAGGAGTACGGCGTGCCGATCAAGGGCGCCGAGGTCGTCGTGATCGGGCGGGGCATCACGGTGGGCCGCCCGCTGGGCCTGCTGCTCACCCGCCGCTCCGAGAACGCCACAGTGACGCTGTGCCACACCGGGACGCAGGATCTCGCGTCCCACGTGCGCCGGGCCGACATCGTGGTCGCCGCGGCGGGCGTGCCCAACCTGGTGACGGCCGACATGGTCAAGCCCGGCGCCGCCGTGCTCGACGTTGGGGTCTCCCGGGTGGACGGCAAGCTGGCCGGGGACGTCGCCCCCGACGTCCGCGAGGTGGCGGGGTTCGTGGCCCCCAACCCGGGCGGGGTCGGGCCGATGACGCGGGCGATGCTGCTGGCCAACGTCGTCGAGGCCGCCGAGCGCCGCTGACCCGTCCGGCTCTTACTTCTTGTGCCGCCTGCGGGCCGTGTGACGGCCGGCATGTGCGGTACGGCGGGCGCGCGCCGCGGCGACGGTCCGGTGCGTGTGCGTGCCGGCCGTCGGGCGCGGGTGCGGGGTGGCCGTGGGCTTCGGAGGCGCGGCGGCGATGGTCGCCTGCGGGTGCGCGCCGGCCGTCGGGCTGGGACGCGCGGCGGCGGCTGCCGCATTCGGCGCCGTGACCTGGGGCGGGGCGTGCAACTGCTGGGCGAGCCACGGCAGGGCCTGCGGCAGCTCCCGCTCCCAGGTGGCGAAGTTGTGGCCCCCGCTCGGCAGGATCAGCGACGCCGCCTGCATCGGCGGCTTCACGGCGGCCAGGAACTTCTCGGTGCTCGCGTAGTCGGCCTCGCCGTGCCTGCTGGTGGTCACCAGGACGGAGATCGGCGGGCTGGGCAGGTGGGCCAGCCGCCACATGAGGTCGTTCTCGTTCTGCAGGGCACTGCTGCCGCCGAACAGGTCGCCGGTCGTCATGTCGACGAGGGCGTGGAAGTACCCGGACAGCGACACGGCCGCCGAGAACGCCTCGGGGTGGCGCATGCTCATCTTCAGCGCGCAGTATCCGCCGGTCGAGCCGCCGAGCACGCCCCAGTTGGCGGCCTCCGTGCCCACCCGGAACCCGGCCTCCATCGCCTGCCGCAGGTCAGCGGTGAAGAACGTCTCCGCCTGCGGCCCTCCCGGCACGTCCTGGCACTCGGTGTCGCGCGGCGGCACCACGGTGGGACGCATCAGCACCATGATCGTCGGTGGGATCTGGTGGGCGAGGATCGACTCGGCCGCGATGGACGGCAGGTCGAGCCGGGTGATCAGGTTGAGCGCGTCCCCCGGGTACCCGGTCAGCGCGAGGATCACCGGGAACCGCCGGGTGGCGTACTTCTTGTCGAAGTACTGCGGCGGCAGGTAGACGTAGGCGGGCGAGCTGATCCCCGTCCGGGCGCCCTTGATCACGACCTGCTCGATCCGGCCGCCCTTCGTGCCCGGCCTCGGCTTGTCGACGAAGACCGGCTTGCTGCCGAGCACGCGGATCGGGGACGACGGGCCGGCCGCCACGATCGCGCCGCCCATGGTGATCGGCGGGGCGGCGGTGTCGTCCGTGCCGAACAGATCGCCCCACGAGCCGTAGAACCCGAAGTACGCATTGATCACGACGCCTATCGCGGTCAGCAGAAGAACCTGATCCAGCAGGAGCACGCCGATTCGCGCGGCGATCGCGCCGACGGTCGGACGGCTCAATCTCGGCCACAACCACACAGTCGCGGCGAAGGCCGCTATGGCGATTACGGCGAAAAGCGCCTGAACTTTTGTCGCTGTGAGGTCCACTCCTGACTCTCCCTGACGTCCCCCGGACCGCCGGCCCATGCAAAGGTACTCTCCGCAGGTAAGGGCAGGGTTAAGCTTGTCGAAGGGCCCTCCCCGGCGCCATTTTCACCATTTAGTGTGTCGTTCCGTGAGCCGTCAGACACGCATTCCGCGGGGCGCCGTCTCCCGGCCGTGGGTACCCGCGGCGGCGGGAACCGCGGCGCTGCTGATCGGTATTCTCGACATTGTCAAAGCCGTGGTCCCGCATTTCCGGGAGAGCCGGATCAGCGAGATCGCGAGCGTCCTGCCCGGCAGCGTCACCACCCTGGCGGAGTCCGCCACGCTGCTCGTCGGCATCCTGCTCATCATGCTGGCCCACGCCCTCCGCCGGAGGAAGGTGCGGGCGTGGCGCGCCGTGGTCGTGCTGCTGCCCGTGGGCGCCGCGGTCGAGGCGCTCCATCGGCACCCCATCGCCGCGGCCGTCAGCCTGGGGCTGTTCGCGGTCCTCGTGGCCAACCGGCGAGAGTTCTACGCGCTGTCCGACCCCCGGTCGCGCTGGCGCGCCCTGGGGATGTTCCTCGCCCTCGGCGCCTTCGACCTGCTGATCGGGTGGACGCTGGTGGCCTCGCGGGCCCGTACGGAGATCGGCAGGCCCGGCCTGAGCGACCAGTTGCAGCACGTCGTCCTCGGGCTGTTCGGCCTCGAAGGGCCGGTCACCTTCACCTCCGAGCGCTCCGGCGACCTCGTGTACTTCTCGCTGGCGGGGCTCGGCGCGCTCACCGCCGTCACGACGATCTACCTCGTGCTGCGCCCCGAGCGACCGGCCGCCGCGCTCACGCCCGGCGACGAGGAGCGGCTGCGCGCCCTCATCGGCCGGTACGGCTGCCAGGACTCCCTCGGCTACTTCGCCCTGCGCCGCGACAAGAGCGTGATCTTCTCCCCGACAGGGAAGGCCGCCATCGGCTACCGCGTGGTCGCCGGGGTGATGCTGGCCAGCGGCGACCCGGTCGGCGACGTCGAGGCGTGGCCGGGGGCCATCCGCCGGTTCCTGGACGAGGCGGGGAGGCACGCCTGGGTGCCGGCGGTCATCGGGTGCAGCGAGACCGGCGGCGAGGTCTGGACCCGCGAGGGCGGCCTCGACGCCCTGGAACTCGGCGACGAGGCCATCGTCGAGGTGGCCGACTTCACGCTGGAAGGCCGGGCCATGCGCAACGTCCGGCAGATGGTCAACCGGGTCGAGCGGCTCGGCTACACCTGCCGCGTACGGCGGGTGGGCGACCTCACCGAGGCCGAGACGGAGCGCATCCGCGGCGCCGCCGACTTCTGGCGGGGGACGGAGACCGAGCGCGGCTTCTCGATGGCGCTGGGCCGGTTCGGCGACCCCGCGGACGGCGACTGCCTGGTGGCTACCGCGCACAAGGAGTGCGAGGAGGGCTCGGCGCCGGGCGGCGACATCCGCGCGATCCTGCACTTCGTCCCCTGGGGGCCGGACGGGATCTCGCTCGACCTCATGCGCCGGGACCGGCAGGCCGACCCGGGCCTCAACGAGCTCCTGATCGTCAAGGCGCTCCAGGCGGCGCCCGAGTTCGGGGTGCGGCGGGTCTCGCTCAACTTCGCCATGTTCCGCTCCACCCTCGCCAGGGGCGAGCGGCTGGGCGCGGGGCCGGTGCTGCGCGCCTGGCGCGGCGTCCTCGTGTTCCTGTCGCGGTGGTTCCAGATCGAGTCGCTGTACAAGTTCAACGCCAAGTTCCGGCCGTACTGGGAGCCGCGGTTCCTCGTGTACCCGACCGCCAGGGACCTGCCGCGCATCGGCGTCTCGGCGCTCCAGGCGGAGGCGTTCCTCACGCTGGGCCTGCCGCGCCCGGGCTTCCTGCGCCGCTGCGGCGCGCTGCTGCGGCGGCGCCGGGCGGCGGCGGAGGTGCTCGGGCCGGCCGACGGTGCCGTACCCGGGCCCCACGGTGACCCGGTCGTCCACTCCCTTCCGGACGGCGGCGTCGAGCCGGTCCCCCTTGTGAAGCGTCCGCACGGCGCGGTCGACCTCCGCCGGGCCCGGCGGCGAGCCGCCGCCAAGGCGGCGGTGGAGGCGCGCGTGGGCCCGCAGCCGCCGGGCGAGCTCGACGGCCTTCGCGGCGGTGTGGGTGACGCCGGCGACCGCGAAGCCGCCGACCCGGCCGGCGCACCGGGCGTACCGGTCCGCGACGCGGAGGTGGCCGACGGAGAGCATCCGGATCACGGCGCGCCGCCGGAGACCGCGCCGGACAGGTGAGCCGCGGGCTCGACCGCGCACGGAGATCCGCGCCGCCGGAGACCGCGCCGGACAGGTGAGCCGCGGGCTCGACCGCGCACGGAGATCCGGGCCACGAGGACCGCGCCGGACAGGTGAGCCGCGGGCTCGACCGCGCCGGATCCGGGCGCCGCGGACCGCGCCGCGGACGGCCCCGAGCACCGGGTCAGCGCGCGCTCACCGCCGCGTGACGTGAGCGTCAGGACGCGCGGCGCCCCGCGGGCGTGCGGGGCTGGGCCTGCGGCTGCTCGGGCTCGGCCGGACCCGTCGCCCGCTGCGGAGGCACCACCGGGGTCGGACGCACGAGGCCGAGGGCGACGACCTCGTTGGCGAGCCGGGTGCGGCGGTTGGTCCCCTCGGGGATCCGGAACTTCTGGTACAGCCGCAGCAGGTGCTGCTTGACCGCCGCCTCGGTGACGACGAGGTCGTCGGCGATCTCCCGGGCCGTGGCCGGGGCCACGAAGGCCTCGTCGGACAGGGCGGGCCGGCACAGCGAGGTCAGCACGTCGACCTCGCGGCGGGTGAGCTCGGGCGCGGCGGCCCGGCGCAGCTCGACCTCGGGGGTGAAGTCCTCGCGGGGGATCCCGCCCACCCTCGCCCGGGCGGCTCCGAAGGAGACGACGTCGCCGTCGTCCAGCACCCTCCTGGCGATCGGCCTGCCGTTCACGCGGGTGCCGTTGCGGGACAGGCCCAGGTCCACGACGTACAGGTAGGGCCCTCTACGGACGAATTCGGCGTGCAGCCGTGACACGCTCGGATCCGTCAGCCGGATGTCCACGCCTCGGCCACGACCGATCGTGGTGACATCGGGGCGCAGCGGCACGACCTCGCCGCTGTCCTCGATCCGAATGAACGGCCCCTCCACGGCAGTTCCTCCCCAGGTAGCCCGCCGTTACTTTCGCTACACGTCCGGCTTACCCACACGTGGCGATGGGGAATCGCCTTTGCCATAAGCAGAATCCTTCCTGAAATTGGTCTGGACCTTTGCGGAGCGCTTTACCTGCTCACGGGTAGACTTCGGGCGTAGATAAGTGGAGGAAACACTTATGGCGGACAAGCCCACCAAAGGCCTCGCCGATGTCGTCGCCGCGTCCACAGCGCTGAGCGACATCGACGGCAAGGCCGGTCGGCTCTTCTATCGTGGCTACGACATCCACGACCTGGCCGGCCGCACCACCTTCGAAGAGACCGCCCACCTGCTCCAGCACGGCACGCTGCCCGATCGCGCGCAGCTGGCCGAGTACGGCGCCGAACTGGTGCGAGGCCGCAGCCTCGGCGCGCTCGTCGAGAGCAACATCCCCGAGATCGCCGAGAAGCAGGAGCCCATGGAGGCCCTGCGCACGCTCGTCTCCCTGGCCGGCGCCGACGACCCGGACAAGGACTCCAACGCCCCGGACGCCAACCGGCGCAAGGCCGCGCGGCTCACGGCGCAGCAGCCCATCCTGGTCGCCCGCTACCACGCGGCACGGACCGGCTCCGCCGTCCCGGACCCCGATCCCGAGCTGAGCATCGCGGCGAACTTCCTGCTGCAGATCACCGGCCGCGCGCCGTCCCGGCGCGAGATCGAGATCTTCGACACCTGCCTGGTGCTCCACGCCGACCACACGATGAACGCCTCGACGTTCGCCGCGCGCGTCTGCGCCGCCACGCTGTCGGACATGCACTCGGCCATCGTCGCCGCGATCGGCACGCTCAAGGGCCCCCTCCATGGGGGTGCGAACGAGCAGGTCATGCGTACGCTGGAAGCGCTGGACCCGAACGGCGTGGCGCAGGCCGTGCGGGACAGACTGGCGGCCGGCGAGAAGATCATGGGCTTCGGGCACCGGGTCTACAAGACGGAGGACCCGCGCGCGACGCACCTGCGGCGTATGTCGCAGGAGCTCGGCGAGGCCTCCGGCGACGACACCTTCTACCGCATGTCGCGGGAGATGGAGGAGGTCGTGTTCGCGGAGAAGGGCCTGTACCCGAACGTGGACTTCTACGCCGCGACCGTCTACCACTACCTCGGCATCCCGACCGACCTGTTCACCCCGGTGTTCTCGGTCAGCCGGATGTCGGGGTGGACGGCGCACGTCATCGAGCAGCACGCCGACAACCGCCTGATCCGCCCGGACAGCGAGTACATCGGCGAGCGCGACCAGAAGTGGGTGCCCGTCGACGAGCGGTGACCGCGGCGCGGCGGCGCCCGGCGGGAACGGCCGGCGGGACGAGAATGTGAAAACGACGGAGAAGACGGCATGGGGACCGTACCTGCTGGTGGCGGCGGGTGCGGTCGTCGGGCTGTGCGCGATCGCGCTCGGGGCCCCGCCGCCGGCCGGGGCCACGATCATGGGCTGCGCCCTCGTCGTCGGCGCCCTCGTCAGGCTGAGGGCGGCGGACGCGCGGGCCGGCGCGCTCGCGGTCCGCAGCCGGGGGATGGACGCCCTCGTCCTCGGCGGCCTGGGCGCCCTCCTGGTGCTCGGCTCGCTCCTCCTGCTGTTGCCCCTGCACAACACCTAGTCACGGGCGCGGCACGCCCGTCCGATAGCCTCAACGGCCAGTGAGCCTCAAAAAGGACTGTCTGGCCAGTTAGTTCAGAAGGGGAACCCCACGCATGCCCAAGATCAAGGTAGCGGGCCCGGTCGTCGAGCTCGACGGCGACGAGATGACCCGGATCATCTGGCAGTTCATCAAGGACCAGCTGATCCTGCCCTACCTCGACGTCGACCTGAAGTACTACGACCTCGGCATCGAGCACCGTGACGCGACGGACGACCAGGTCACCATCGACGCGGCCAACGCGATCAAGCAGTACGGCGTCGGCGTGAAGTGCGCCACCATCACCCCGGACGAGGCGCGCGTCGAGGAGTTCGGCCTCAAGAAGATGTGGAAGTCCCCCAACGGGACGATCCGCAACATCCTCGGCGGTGTGATCTTCCGTGAGCCGATCATCATGTCGAACGTGCCGCGGCTCGTGCCCGGCTGGACCAAGCCGATCGTCGTCGGCCGTCACGCGTTCGGCGACCAGTACCGCGCCACGGACCTCAAGGTGCCGGGCGAGGGCACGCTGACGATGACCTTCACCCCGAAGGACGGCGGCGAGCCGATCGAGCTCAACGTGTTCGACTTCCCGGGCAGCGGCGTCGCGCTGGCGATGTACAACCTCGACGAGTCGATCCGCGACTTCGCCCGCGCCTCCATGCGGTACGGCCTCAGCCGCGGCTACCCGGTCTACCTGTCGACCAAGAACACGATCCTCAAGGCGTACGACGGCCGGTTCAAGGACATCTTCGCCGAGGTCTACGAGACCGAGTTCAAGGCCGACTTCGAGGCCGCCGGGCTCACCTACGAGCACCGGCTGATCGACGACATGGTCGCCGCCGCCCTGAAGTGGGAGGGCGGCTACGTCTGGGCCGCGAAGAACTACGACGGCGACGTGCAGTCGGACACCGTCGCCCAGGGCTTCGGCTCGCTCGGCCTCATGACCAGCGTGCTGATGACCCCCGACGGCCAGACGGTCGAGGCCGAGGCCGCCCACGGCACGGTGACCCGGCACTACCGTCAGCACCAGCAGGGCAAGCCCACCTCCACGAACCCGATCGCCTCGATCTTCGCGTGGACCCGTGGCCTGCAGCACCGCGGCAAGCTCGACAACCAGCCCGAGGTCGTCGACTTCGCGCAGAAGCTGGAGCAGGTCTGCATCGAGACGGTCGAGGGCGGCCAGATGACCAAGGACCTCGCGCTCCTGGTCGGCGGCGACGCCGAGTGGCTGACCACGCAGGACTTCCTCGCGGCTCTCGACGAGAACCTCAAGAAGAAGATGGCGGTCTGAGAGCCGGACCAGTGCCGTACGACGGTCGCGACGACCGCCGGAACCGAAGGGGCCGCCTCCGCGCGGCCCCTTTTCGTGTGCCCGGTTCGCTCCGGGACGTCACGGCGTGGTCTCGGCTGACCGGAACGGCACGGGCGGGGTCGTAAAGTTCTGCTGGCCGGTACTTTGCCGAATCGTGGGGAACGCTGGATGCCGCAGATCTCGCCGCTCCGGCCGGGGGATCCGCCCCGGCTCGGCCCCTTCACGCTGTCCGGCCGCATCGGCGAGGGCGGCCAGGGCGTGGTCTACCTGGGACGGGACGAGGAGGGCCGGCCGGCCGCGGTCAAGCTGCTGCACGTGAAGTTCAGCGGGGACGCCATCGCGAGGTCCCGCTTCGCCAGGGAGCTGCGGGCGGCCCAGCGGGTGGCGAGCTTCTGCACGGCCAGGGTCGTCGCCGCCGACCTGGAGGGCGACACGCCGTACATCGCGAGCGAGTACATCGAGGGGCAGTCGCTGCGGGAGCGGGTCGACGGCTCGGGCCCGCTGGCCGGCGCGGCGCTGGAGCGCCTGGCCGTCGGCACGGCCACCGCGCTCACCGCGATCCACCAGGCCGGGATCGTCCACCGGGACTTCAAGCCCGACAACGTGCTGATCGCCCTCGACGGCCCCAGGGTCGTGGACTTCGGCATCGCCCGCATCATCGACTCGACGGCCACGATCACGAGCCGGGCCATCGGCACCCCGGCGTACATGGCGCCGGAGCAGATCTCCGGCGGGACGGTCGGGCCGCCCGCCGACGTGTTCGCCTGGGCCTCGACCATCGCGTACGCCGCGACCGGTGAGGCCGTCTTCGGCGGCGAGTCGATCGCGGCCGTGCTGAACCGGATCCTCAACCACGAGATCGACGTCGCGGCGCTGCCGGAGCCGCTCAGGGGCGTCGTGCGGGCGTGCCTCAGCAAGGCGCCGGAGGCCCGGCCGACGGCCGACCAGATCCTGCTGCGGCTGCTCGGCCGTCCCGGCTCGGGCGACGCGTCGACCGTGGTGCTCTCCGAGGGCGCCGCCCACGCCGCCGCCCCGACCGGCCCGGCGGACCCGCCGACCGGCCCCCCGACGGGCCCCGCGTCCGGTTCCCGCCACTCCACGGTCTCGCCCGGCCACGCCGACCCGCCGGGGAGCACCCCGCCCGGCGGCGCGCCCGGCCCCGGCGACTCCCGGGGCGGGGAGCCGCCGGACCGGCGCGGCCCGGCGGAGGCGGAGGCGACCCGGCCGCCCGCGCCCGGCGAAGGGGGACGCGCGCGTTCCCCGCGCCGGCGCCGCTGGCTGGCCGTCCTCACCACGGTCGTCGCGCTGGCGGCCGGGGGAGGGGCGCTCGCCTTCTCCCGGTTCGGCGGCGGCGCCGTGACACCCCGGGTCACCGGTCCTTCGCCCACGGCCGCTCCCTCGCCGGCGCCGGGCACGGACCCGAGTACGGCGCCGAGTGCGACGCCGAGCACGGCCTTCGGCTCCGTCCTGGAGAAGGCCGCCCGGACCCACCGGCTCACCATCGGGGTCAAGGGCGACCTCCCCGGCGTGGGGCTGGTGTCGGGCAAGGGCTTCAGCGGCTTCGACGTGGACGTGGCCGGCTACATCGCCCGCCGGCTGGGCGTCCCCGCGGACGGGATCACCTTCCGCCGGATCGGCATCGGCGAGCGGGTGTCGTCGCTCGCGGACGGCGTCGTGGACATGGTGGTGGCCACGTACTCCTACGACGACAACAAGCAGGACGACGTCACCTTCGCCGGGCCGTACTACACGGCCCACACCGACGTGCTCACGGTCAAGAACGCGCCCATCAGGAAGCTGGAGGACCTGGCCGGGCGGCGGATGTGCGCGCCACAGGGCAGCCGCTCGGTCAAGCTCATCCAGGACGCCGTCACCGTGCGGGCGATCCCGGCGGAGAACTACGCGCAGTGCATGGACAAACTCGTCGCCGGCGAGGTCGAGGCGGTCCCCGGGGACGACATCATCGTCGCGGGGTTCGCCGACCGGGTGGCGGGCCTGCGGATGGCGGTGCCGGGCCTGCGGCTGACCGACCAGCGCTACGCGGTCGGCCTGCCCCGCGGGGACGTGCGGACCTGCGAGGCCGTCCGCCGGGCCATCGCCCAGATGTACCGGGACGGCACGATCGACGACCTGCTGGACAAGCACTTCAGCGAGGTGGACTTCAAACCCGACAGGGACCTCCCGCCGCCGCTCGCCTGCCGTTAGGTCACGTGGCGCGTTCGAGGTCGGCCATCGCGTCCTCGGCCCATTCGAGCGCCGCCCGGCTCTGGCGGATGCCGAGGTCAAGCGCGTACGCCCCGAACCGGTTCGGCGGCTCGCCCGGCGAGCGCGCGTCCGCCGCGTTCTTGGCGGCCCGGAGGGCCTCCAGCTCGGCGAGCCGGCCCTCCACCTCCTTCTTGATGCGGCGCAGGACGGCCACGCCGTCGCGGGGGTCGAGGAGCGGCACGAGGAAGGCCTGCAGGGCGCTCTCGCTGCGCAGCGTGGTCGACGGCGTGTGCTCCATCAGCCAGCGGCGCAGCTCCGCGTCGCCCTCCGGCGTGATCGTGTAGATCTTCCGGCCGCGCGGGCCCTCGGCCTCGACGGCCACGAGGCCGTCGGCCGTCAGCTTCGCGAGCTCCGGATAGATCTGGCTGTGCCCCGCCTGCCACACGTGCGCGACCGACGTCTCGAACTTCTTCGCCAGGTCGTACCCGCTCGCCGGCCCGGAGGCGGCGAGGAGGCCCAGCAGCGCGATCCGCAGCGACATGCGCCCACTATACCTCTCCCTTGACATGTCAAAACTTACATGTCAGCTTTGACATATGAAATCCTCCAATGGACTCCTGCTCCTGGCCGTGCTGGGCGGCATGTTCCTCGCGATGCTCGACCAGACGATCGTGGGCACGGCGCTGCCGCGGATCACGGCCGAGCTCGGCGGCTCGGGCCTGTACACCTGGGTGGTCACGGCCTACCTGTTGACCTCGACGGTGACCGTCCCCCTGTACGGCCGCCTGTCCGACGTGCACGGCCGCAAGCCCCTGCTGCTGATCGGCGTGGTGGTCTTCCTCGCCGGGTCGGCCCTGTCGGGCGCGGCCCAGGACATGGGGCAGCTGATCGCCTTCCGGGGGCTGCAGGGGCTCGGCGCGGGCGCGCTGCTGCCGCTGTCACTGGCGCTGGTGATCGACCTGTTCCCGCCGGAGCGCAGCGGCCGGGTGCAGGGCGCGCTCGGCGGGGTGATGGGGCTCAGCTACATCGCCGGGCCGTTCCTCGGCGGCCTGTTCACCGACCACGCGAGCTGGCGCTGGGCGTTCTACGTCAACGTCCCGATCGGCGTCGTGCTGGTGGCGATCATCTGGCTGCGGCTGCCGTACCGGCGGGGCGAGGAGGGCGGGGACGGCCGGGCGGCCCGCCCCGACTACCTCGGCATCGCGGTCTTCAGCGCGGCCGTCAGCGCGCTGCTCGTCGGCCTGACCGAGAAGGGGCTCGACGGCCACACCTGGACGAGCGGGCCGGTCCTCGGCCCCATCGCCGCCGCGCTCGTCCTGCTCGCCGTCTTCGTGGCCGTCGAACGGCGGGCCGGGCAGCCGATCGTGCCGCTGCACCTGTTCGCCAACCGCACGTACACGCTGGTCAACGTGGCCTCGTTCTTCACCGCGTTCTGCATGTACGCCGGGGTGGTCTTCCTGCCCCGCTACTTCCAGGAGGCCCACAGCCTGAGCGCGACCTCGTCCGGGCTGCACATCTATCCACTGATGCTGGCGATGGTCGCCGGCAGCGTGATCACCGGGGCGCTCATCTCCCGCACCGGCCGCTACAAGCCGTGGCTGGTCGCCGCGCCGTTCCTGCTCGTCGCCGGCACGCTGCTGTGCGCCGGGCTCGCGGTCGGCACCTCCACCCTCGCCCTCACCCTGTGGATGGCGCTGATCGGCCTCGGCATGGGCCCGATGCTGTCCGGGCTGACCGTCGCCATCCAGTCGTCGGTCCCGCCGCGGTATGTCGGCACCGCCAGCGCGAACCTCACGTTCTTCCGGCAGATCGGCGGATCGGTGGCCCTGGCCACGGCCGGCACGGCCTACGGCGCGGTGGTCTCCCGCGAGGCGCCGCTGCACGGCCTGCCCGCGGCGCACGCCGCCGCGACGGCCACCGTCATCCCGTGGCTCGGCGTCGTGGGGGCGGTGGTCGCCCTCGTCGCGCTCGCCCTGCTGCCGTCCGGGCGGGCGCTGCTCCGGCGGCCCGCGGCCGAGCCCGACCTGATCGCCGCCTGACCTCGTCGCAGGAGGGGCGTGAGCGGCTCCATTGCCCGGCGGGACGCGGCGTGTCGCCCGATCCCCCGCCCGCCGGGCACGGTTGAATTGATCTCGAGCGTTCGGGGGAGCCGCATGGGTCGTAGGGTCGTCACTGGTTTGGTCTGCGTTTTCGTCGCCGGAGCGGGACATCCGGCGCAACCGGCGGTCGCGTCGGATCAGTGGGGAGCGGCGGACCTCTCGGTGGGGATCTCGGCGTCGCCGCGGGTGGCCCAGCCCGGGCAGCCGCTCACCTACCGCGTCAGCGTGCACAACAAGGGCCCGGGGGACGCGGTCCTGCCCGTCCTGCGGGTGCGGCTGCCCCGCGACTTCCAGGTCGTCAACGTCGACGTCGCCGAGTGCGACCCCGGCCGCGGCTACAGCGAGATCGTGTGCCGGTCGAGGCGCGACGTCCTGCCCGGCGGCTCGGGCGGGATGACCATCACCGGCGTCGTCCGCCCCGGCGCCCACGGGCCGCTGCGGGCTCAGGCGTCGCTGTCGTCCGAGGTGGTGGACGGCCACCAGGACGACAACACGGCCGACGTGGTGACCAGGGTGGACGACGGCGCCGACCTGGCCGTGCGGTTCCGTTCCTCGACCCGCTTCACCCGGCCGGGCCACTGGTTCGCCGTCCGGGCGGAGGTGCGCAACCGGGGGCCCCGGGTCGTGCGGGACGCCTTCGTGTACGTCCAGCCCCGTGAGGCCCGGCTCGTGTCGGCCTCAGGGGCGCGCTGCCGGGCGGCGCGGGCCATCGTCGGGTGCGCGATGCCGCCCATCAGGTCGGGGTCGAGCGGCCTGCTCAAGCTGGTCTTCCGGGTGCCGTCCCGCGCCTCGCACGCCGTCGCGACCATGGCCACGGTCTACTCCCGCCGCTTCGGCGACCGCCGTCCGGAGAACAACCAGGCGCGGATGCGCCTCGCCCTCCGCCGAGCCGCCGCGCCGTCCGCCGTGACCCCGCACCGGACCTGACGGCGTCAGCGCCCGGCGGGCCCGGCCGGGCAGAACGGCGCGGCGCTGGCCGACAGGTGCTCGGGGACGGCGCGGGCGGTGCCGGGCTGGGTGGCGAACATCACCGCGGCTGCGGCCAGAGCACTGCCCACGAGGATGACGGCGGCCAGGCCCGTCCGGGCGGCCGTCGGGGGAAGCGCTCTCATGACCTCACCTCATCGCCTGCCGGTGGTCGTCGGGGGGCGCGGCTCGCGGGGCCGCGCCGCGCGAACCGGCTCAGCCGGTCGCGCGCCTCCGCCGGCGGAACCACACGCATAGGGATGATCCCATCACAATCCGCGCTCGGATTCCGGCTTTTGGCATCCCGCCCAGGCGTCGGCGACGATCGTGTGCAGCGCCGTGTGGTCCGGCTTCCAGCCGAGCTCCCGCTTGATCTTCTCCGACGAGGCGACGAGGACGGCCGGGTCTCCGGGACGGCGGGGGCCCACCTCGGCCGGGATGGGGTGCCCGGTGACCTCCCGGCAGACGTCGAGGACCTCCTTCACGGAGAAGCCGCTGCCGCTGCCGAGGTTGTAGATCCGGTGGACGCCCTCGGCGCACGCGTCAAGCGCGAGCAGGTGGGCCCTGGCCAGGTCGGCGACGTGGATGTAGTCGCGCACGCAGGTGCCGTCCGGCGTCGGGTAGTCGGTGCCGAACACGCTCACCGACTCCCGCTCTCCCAGGGCCACCTTGAGGACGTTCGGGATCAGGTGGGTCTCGACGGCGTGGCGCTCGCGGTAGCGGCCGTACGCGCCGGCGACGTTGAAGTAGCGCAGGCTCACGGCGGCCAGGCCGTACAGCCCGGCGAAGGCGGTCAGCGCCGTGTCGACGGCCAGCTTCGAGGCGCCGTACGGGTTGCCGGGACGGGTCGGGTCGGTCTCCTGGATCGGGGTGCGCTCGGGCTCGCCGTACGTGGCGGCGGTGGAGGAGAAGACGATCCGCCCGACGCCGGCCTGGCGCATCGCCTCCAGCAGGGCGAGCGTGCCGCCGAGGTTGTGCGACCAGTAGAGCCCCGGCTTCTCGACCGACTCGCCCACCAGCGACCTGGCCGCGAAGTGCAGCACGGCGTCCACACCGTCCCGCAGCACCCCGCCCGCGTCGGTGATCGAGCCCCGGACGAACCGGGCGCCATCGGGGACCGCGTCCTCGTGCCCGGTGGACAGGTCGTCCAGCACAGTGACCTCGTGCCCCTCCTCGACGAGCTGGGCGGCGACGACACTGCCCACATAGCCGGCTCCACCAGTAACCAGCAGCTTCACTGTTCACTCCTGTTGGAATATGTTTGATATTGTCAGTATACCGCCCAGCTTACGCGCTTCCCTTGAGGAGCGGGTTAAATGCCAGCAGCATCGCAAGCTCGGCGGCCCGCGAGCGCACGCCACCGCACGCGACCGCGCCACGTGACCCGCGTACGCGGCGGTCCGGGGTTGCGACGCCCAGCCGACATGCTCCACCCACCCGGAACGGACTCGAGACGTGAGCAACGTCGCCGTGACCATCGCCCTGGTCCTGATATTCATCCTGATATGCGGCTTCTTCGCCGCCGCCGAGATGGCCATGGTGTCCCTGCGGGAGAGCCAGATCCGGCGGCTGAGCGGGGAGGGGCGCCGCGGTGCGCGGGTGCAGAAGCTCGCCCGCGACCCCAACCGGTTCCTCTCGTCCATCCAGGTCGGCGTCACCGTGGCCACCGTGCTGTCGGCCGCGCTCGGCGCCGACACGCTGGCCGGGCGGCTCGCCCCGCTCCTGCAGCGGTGGGGCCTCGACCCGAACGCGGCCGGCGCCGTCGCGTTCGTGACCGTCACGCTCGCGATCTCGTACGTGACGCTGGTGCTCGGCGAGCTCGCGCCCAAGCGGCTCGGGCGGCAGCGGGCGGAGAGCCTGTCGCTGATGGTCGCGCCGCTGCTCGACCGCATCGCGACGCTGTCGCGGCCGGTGATCTGGCTGCTGTCGAAGTCGACCAACGGGATCGTGCGCCTCCTCGGCGGCAACCCGTCGGCCGACCGGGCCGCCATGACGACCGAGGAGCTGCGCGACATCGTGGTGGGGCACAAGGACCTCACCCAGGACGAGCGCGACGTGATCGCCGAGGTGTTCGCCGCAGGAAAGCGCCAGCTCAGGGAGGTGCTGCTGCCCAGGACCGAGGTCGAGTTCATGGCCGCGGACACCCCGCTCGCCGAGGCGGCCGTGCTTGCCGCGGCCATGCCGCACTCCCGTTTCCCCGTCTACCGCGACTCCTACGACGACATCATCGGCTTCGTGCACGTGCGCGACCTGCTCGACCCGGTCCTCACCGGCCGGGTGGAGCCGATCAGCGAGCTGGTCCCGATCCGGCCCGTCAAGCTCGTCCCGGCGAGCAAACGGGTGCTGGTGACGCTGGCCGAGATGCGCGACGAGGGCCACCACCTGGCGATCGTCGTCGACGAGTACGGCGGCACCTCCGGCATCGTCACCCTGGAGGACCTGGTCGAGGAGCTCATCGGCGACATCCGCGACGAGTACGACGACGACGGCGAGGCCGTCCGCCTGATCGCCGGCGACATGGAGATCGAGGGCCTGGTGAACCTCGACGAGTTCGCCGCGCAGACCGGGGTCCGCCTGCCCGACGGGCCGTACGAGACGCTGGGCGGCTACGTCATGGCCGCTCTCGGGCACCTCCCGCAGCGGGGGGACACGGCCGAGGCGCCCGGCGTGAAGCTCACGGTGACGGAGATGGACGGCCGCCGGGTCGCCCGGGTCCGGGTCACCCGTACGGCCTCCGCTCCCGCCGAGGGCGACGCGCCGGAGGGCGAGGAGTGAGCCTGTCGCAGGCACGCGGGAACTCCTGACAGAATTACATGTCATGGATCGTCCTCGCGTTCTCTCCGGCATCCAGCCCACCGCCGACTCGTTCCACCTGGGGAACTACCTCGGCGCGGTGCGGCAGTACGTCGCGCTCCAGGAGACCCACGAGGCGTTCTACTTCATCGCCGACCTCCACGCGCTGACCGTGACCCCCAAGCCGGAGGAGCTGCGCCGGCGCACCCGCGTCGCGGCGGCCCAGCTGTTCGCCGCCGGCCTCGACCCGGAGCGGTCGGCCGTCTTCGCGCAGAGCCACGTCCGGGAGCACAGCGAGCTGGCCTGGATCCTGATCTGCCAGACCGGCATGGGCGAGGCCGGGCGGATGACGCAGTTCAAGGACAAGTCCGCCAGGTACGGCGAGAGCGCGGCGAGCGTCGGCCTGTTCACCTACCCGATCCTCCAGGCGGCCGACATCCTGATCTACCAGGCCGACCAGGTGCCGGTGGGCGTCGACCAGAAGCAGCACCTGGAGCTCAGCCGCGACCTCGCGCAGCGGTTCAACAACCGGTACGGCCAGACGTTCAAGGTGCCCAACCCGTACATCCTCAAGGAGGTCGAGAAGATCGGCGACCTCCAGGACCCGACGGCCAAGATGTCGAAGTCGTCGTCCAGCCCGCAGGGCATCATCGACGTGCTGGAGGAGCCCGGCGCGCTGCGCAAGAAGATCATGCGCGCGGTCACCGACACCGGCTCCGAGGTCGTCGCCGACGAGGAGAACAAGCCCGGCGTCACCAACCTCCTGCGCATCCACTCGGCGCTGTCGGGCGTGCCGATCCCCGAGCTCGAGGCCCGCTTCGCGGGGCAGGGCTACGGCGCCTTCAAGAAGGAGGTCGCCGAGGCCGTGACCGAGACGTTCGCCCCGATCCGCGAGCGGACCGAGAAGCTGCTGGCCGACGAGGCCGAGCTCGACCGGCTGCTGGCCGCGGGCGCCGACCGGGCCCGCCGGGTGGCCCGGCAGACGATGGCCCGGGTCCGCGACCGGATCGGCCTCCTCCACGGCGGCCCCGTCGACTGACGCCCCGCTGACCGCCCGGCACCGGGCCGTCTTTCGCGGCTCGCGTGCGGTCCGTGCGGTGGCCGGGCGGCCTCGGCGATCTCACTCGCGATCGCCGTGTGCTCACACGGTGAACCCGCCGTCGGCGTTGACGACGGCTCCGGTGACGTACCGGCCGTCCTCGCCGGCCAGGAACGCGACCACAGCGGCGATCTCCGACGGCGTGGCGTAGCGGCCCAGGGCGGTCAACCCGCGGATCGCCTCGGCGCCGGGTCTGTCGGCGGGATTGGCGTCGGTGTCGGTGGGCCCGGGATGGACCAGGTTGACCGTGATGCCGCGCGCCCCGAGCTCGCGGGCCAGCCCCTTCGTCATGCCCACCAGAGCGGTCTTGCTCAGCGCGTACAGCGTCATCCCGCCGAAGGGGACCCGCTCGGCCATGTTGCTGCCGATGCTGATGATCCGCCCACCGCCGCCCATGTGGCGGACGGCGGCCCGCGACGCCAGGTACGGGGCGCGGACGTTGACGGCGAGGGTGCGGTCGAGCTCCGCCGCACCGAGGTCCGCCACCGGGCCGACCATGAACGCGCCCGCGTTGTTGACCACGATGTCCAGCCGGCCGAACACCTCGGCGACCTGGTCCACCGCCGCCGTGACCGCCGCCGCGTCACCGCTGTCGGCGTGGACGGCCAGCGAGCGGCGCCCCATGTCCTCGATCTCGCCGGCGACCGCCGAAGCGCGGCCGGCGGCCTGCTCGTAGGTCAGCGCCACATCCGCCCCCTGCTCGGCCAGGCGCCGGGCGATGGCCGCCCCGATTCCCCTGCCGCCGCCCGTGACCAGTGCGACCTTGTCCTTCAGTTCGTTCATGCGTCCAGCATGGTCATCCGGGCACGTCCGGGTCTGGCGGCGGTCGGACGTGGCGTTCCCGTCCTGTTGATCCAGGCGACCTCGCCGGGTGCTCGACCGGCACGGTTCGCCGTGGCGCTCAGGAGGGGAGCCCCACACCGGCGGCGAGGCGGCCGAGGGTGTCGCGCAGGGCCGTCCGCTCGGATGCCGCCAGCGACGCGGTGATCTCGTCGTCGAGCTCGCCGGCGGCGGCGGCGCACCTGGCCAGGAGCGCGGCGCCGTGCTCGGTCAGGGTCAGCGTCTGGCGGCGGCGGTCGCCGGGGTCGCGCACACGCTCGACGGCGCCCAGGTGCTCCAGATGATCCGCGAGGGCGACGACCAGGCTGGGTGCGACCCCGAGGCGGGCGGCCAGGTCCTGCTGAGAGGCGGCGGCCGTCCCGCCCTTGAGCGCGGCCATGAGGCCCACGTGTTTCGGCTTCAGGTCGTAGGTCTCGATTTTGGACGCGAAGCGGTCCTGCATGACCGCGCCGAGCGTGCCCAGCCGGAAGGCGATCGTCTGCTTGACATCGTTCATGACGTGAATGATACAGTCCGGATATTAATTCAGAGTATGAATGATTCTTAAGGAGAATCGATGGACACGGTACTCGTCGTCCTCAACGTCCTCGCCTCCCTCGGTGCGGCGGGGTCCAGCGTGGCGGGCGTCATCAGGCCGGGCCTCGGGCTCAGGCCTGACGAGGAGACCACCGCCGCCGTGCGCTTCTACACCAGGGCGTACGCCGCGCGAGCGCTCCCGCTGGGGCTCGTCACCGCGTTCGTGCTCGTCATGGGGCCCTCGGTCGCGGTGGTCCCCCTGCTCGTCGTCTCCGGGCTCGCCCAGCTCGGCGACTCGGTGCTCGGCATCCTGCGCCGCAACCCCGGCATGGCGCTCGGCGCGGGCGCCTTCGCCGTCATCCACCTGCTCGCCGCCGTCCTGTGGAGCTGACCGTGGATCTGATCTGGTTCGCCGCGGAGATGGCCGTCTACGCCTGTGTCGGCTACTGGGGCTTCGCCCGCTCCACCTGGCCACGCCGCCTGGGCGCGGCGATCGGCGGGATCGCCCTGTTCGCCGCGGTCTGGGGCCTGTTCTGCGCACCCCTGGCCACCTATCCGCTGGCCGGAGCCGCCAAGGTCGCGGTCGAGGCCGCCTGGTTCGCGGCCGGCGCGGCGGCCCTCGTCGCCGCCCGCCGTACCCGGGCAAGGGCGGCGGCGGGCGACGGTGCGGCCCGCGATCGCCGCCCCGGCACATAAGGCCGATGATCTGGCTCCGGATCCACCACCTGCCGGCGGTCGGCGCGAAGGCCCCCGCATCCTCCCCTCGATCAGGCGTTTTCGCGCGTCGATCAGCCCGTACGGGGTAGATGTGGGCAGTGGCGACGGAGTGGGTCGAGCGGGTCACGCGGCGGGTCGACGCCGTACGGGCATGGGGCCGCGTGCTGCTGGAGCGCGAGCGGATCCGCTTCCTGTGGTTCGACCACGTCGTGCGGACCGTCCAGCGCTACCAGGTTCAGTCGGGCGACCGGCTGGCGGGCGCGTTCACCTACTTCGCGTTCCTGTCGTTCTTCCCCCTCGTGGCCCTGGCGTTCTGGCTGGTCACGACCGTCTACCCGGACGCGCTGAAGGTCATCACCGAGGCCGTCAACAGCCAACTCCCCGGGCTGGCGCAGCAGCTCCACATCGACCAGCTCGCCGGCGTGCGGGTGCGGGCCGGGGTCATCGGCCTGCTGGGCCTGCTCTACGCCGGGCTCGGCGCGATGGACGCGCTGCGCGGCGCCCTGCGGACGACCTGGATGACCTGTGAGCCGCCCCTCAACTACTTCCTCGGCAAGCTGCGCGACCTCGTGGCGCTCGTCCTGATGGGCGTCACGATGCTGGCCTCGGTCGTCGCGGGCGGCTTCGCCACGGGGGCGACGAGCACGGTGGCGGAATGGCTGGGCCTCGGGAACTCCCCGCTCGCCGGCGTCTCGGTCTGGCTCACCGGGATCGGCGCGAGCCTCGTCGCCGACCTGCTGCTGTTCCTCATCGTCCTCGGCTGGCTGGCAGAGTCCCACCAGGAGTTCCGGGTCGTGCTCAAGGGCGCCCTGCTGGGGGCGGTCGCCTTCGGCGTGCTCAAGCAGCTCGCCACGCTCATCCTCGCCGCGACCCTCCGCAACCCCGTCTACGGCACGTTCGCCGTGGTGGTGGGCCTGCTCGTGTGGATCAACCTGTCCTCCCGGGTGATCCTCTACGCCGCCGCGTGGACGGCCACCGCCACGCTCGGACCGCCGCCCGAGCCGACGCCGGTGCCGTCCCCCGCCATCGCCGAGCCGTAGCCGCCCGCCCTCCGCCTCGGCTCAGACGTCGGCGCGGCGCCTGCGGCGGACCACGCCGTACCCGACCACGGCGAGGCCGCCGGCCAGGCCGGCTCCCAGGACGAGGGTGGCCACGCGCGGCGCCGCGCCCTGCTTGCCGGCCGCGGACACCGGGGACGGCGAGGCCGAGGTCGCGGGCCGTACGGCCAGGACGGACGACGAGGGGGTCGGCGAGGGCGCCGGGCCGACCAGCTGGCCCACGGGGGCCGCCTTCTCTCTCACGGCGAAGCCCCAGTCGAGCAGGTGCGCGACCTCCTCCCAGAAGCCGCCGGGGTGATGCATGATCACGACGATGATCGTGTGGCCGTCGCGCCTCGCCGCGCCCACGAAGCTGCCGAGGGCCTTCGACGTCCACCCGTTCTTCACGCCGAGCATGCCCTTGTATGTGCCGAGCAGCTTGTTGTGGTTGGCCATCTCGTAGTAGGCGGGGGGCGACTTCGTCGGGGCGGGGGAGTCGCCGTCATCGCGGCTCTGCCCGTCGCGGTCCGGCCCTTCCTGGTCCTGCCCGTCGCGGTCGGCCTTCTTCTTTTTCTTGCCGTAGTCCTTGGGCGCGGGGAACTTCGCGACCTTGGTGCTGATGTACTCCCGGAAGGCGGGCAGCTTCAGCCCCGCCCGGGCGATCAGGGCCAGGTCGTAGGCCGAGCTGCGCTGGCCCGGCTCGTCCAGGCCGTGGGGCGTCTTGGCCACCGTGTCGTACGCCTGGAGGCTGCGGGCCTCCTCGTTCATGTCGTCGATCGTCCGGCGCATCCCGCCGTTGGCTTCGGCGAGGGCGACGGCGGCGTCGTTGCCGGAGACCATGAGCAGGGCGCGCATGAGGTCGTCGACCTTGTAGATCGGCTCGGGGACGATCCCGACCGCGCTGCCCTCGACGTTGCAGGCCTTCTCGCTCGGCTTGACCTTGAGGTCCTTGTCCAGCCTGGGGATCAGGGTCACGGCCGTGAGGGTCTTCAGGGTGCTCGCGGGGGCGTAGTGCCCGTGCGGGTCCTTGGCCGCGAGGACGGCCCCGGTGTCGGCGTCGGCGACCACGAACGCCGAGGCCTCGGTCTTGGGAGGCGCGGGCACCCCGTCCGGCGCGATGATCCCGTGCCCACTGAGGCGGTCGCCGCCGATGGCGCCGTTGCCCTCCACCCGCCAGAGGACCGGAAGGCCGCGTGCCTGCGCGGCGGGGGGCGCGCCGAGCAGCGCGGTCGTGATGAGTCCCGATGTCATCAGAGCGGCGCCCAGGGCCCCGTGCTTCCTCCCCATAGGCCGCTCAGCCTAGCCGTGAGTCTTTACGCATGTGGTGACATTTCCCCCAAAGATCGCAGGAGCACGCGTCCCTACCTCGGCCGATACTGTGTACATGACGAGACGTGTATCAGTCTTTCTCCTGGCCCTCGCGGCTTTCATGATCTTTGAATGGATCAATCTCGGCTTCAACCTGGCCGACGGGCACCCCACGGCGTTCTACGTCGTCCACGGGGTGCTGATCGCCGTCAACATCATCCTCGCCCTGGTCCTCGCCGCCGTTGGCGTGCGCGGGTGGAAGGCGGGTAGGGCTTAGTCCGGCACTGGTTTTCCGATGTGATGGAGGCACGTGGTGGCGATCGAGTTCAGGCCCTCGCGGGGCGCGACGCTGGGAGTCGAGTGGGAGCTCCAGCTGATCGACAGGCACACCCGCCTCCTCCGCCAGGACGCCAAGGACGTGCTCGCCGCCGTACCTGATCTGAGCGAGAGTCAGCGGCCCAAGGCCATGCACGAGCTCATGCAGTCCCAGATCGAGATCGTGACCGACGTCTGCCACACCGTGGCCGAGGCCGTCCAGGACCTGAGGAAGAGCATCGGCAGGCTGCGCGAGGTGGTCGAGCCCCGCGGCATGTCCCTGGCCTGTACGGGCACCCACGCGATCAGCGACTGGCGGGACGCGGTCTACGCGCCCGTCCAGCGGTACACCGAGCTGGTCGAGGAGATGCAGTGGCTGGCGTGGCGGATCCAGACGTTCGGCGTGCACGTCCACGTCGGGGTGCGCGACCGGGACAAGGTCATCCCGATCGTGAACGCCCTGGCCGCCTACCTGCCGCACTTTCTCGCGCTGACCTCGTCGAGCCCTTACTGGGGCGGCCAGGACACCGGGCTCGCGTCGAGCCGGGCGATCGTGTTCGGCGCGCTGCCCACGGCCGGCCCGCCGCATCTGCTGGCGGACTGGGGCGAGTTCGAGGAGTACATGGACACGCTGCTGCGGGCGGGCACCATCAAGAGCATCAAGGAGGTGTGGTGGGACATCCGCCCGCACCCCGACTTCGGCACGATCGAGGTCCGGATGTTCGACGGCATCCCGACACCGCGCGAGGTCGGCATGGTCGCCGCGCTGTGCCAGAGCCTCGTCCAGCAGTTCGACCAGCAGATCGACAGAGGGTACAAGCTGCCCAATCCGGCGGCCTGGGTGGTGCGCGACAACAAGTGGCGCGCCACGCGGTACGGCCTCGACGCGGACGTCATCACCGACGACCATGGATCCACCGCGCCCGTGCGCGACGTATTGTATGAGCTTCAGCGCGAACTGGAACCCGTCGCCGAGCGGCTCGGCTGTGCCGAGGAGCTCGCCGTGGTGACCGACGTGCTGGAGCAGGGGAGCTCATCCGAGCGCCAGCGGGCGATCCTCGCGGGCGGGGGGACCCTGCAGGACGTGGTCGACTCCACCGTGATCGAGCTCGCCGAGGACAGGTTCGTGACCTCGAACCCCAATCGAGAGGCCGGACGTTCGGGGGCCTGACCCCCCGAATTACCGTTTTGTCCGGTCATATAGGCCGACTTCTGACAACGTCCAGTCGCCGGTGTAAATACTGGGCAATCCGCCGCCTGGAAAGGTCGCGGCATGGAAAGATTGTGAACGAAGGGTCGGTGGTGGCGAGACGGCGCCCGCACGACCCTTTTGATCTTTTGTCGTGACTGCTTTTCAGCTGACCATATTGACCATCCATCGGACCGCGGCAGGACGGTCCGCTGGAGGAGGGAAACGACCGACCGTGGCCACCTCATCGAAGCTCGCACCGCCGGACGCGGCGTCCCCAGGGGGGAACGACCTGGCCGGGCAGCTGGCGGAATTCCTTCGCGAGCGGGGCGATGAGCTGATCGAGTTCCGGCGCGACGTGCACGCGCACCCGGAGATCGCCTTCAGCGAGCATCGAACCACCGAGAAGATCGCTGAGCGTCTGACGGACGCGGGCCTAACGCCGAGACTGCTGTCGCGGGGCACGGGCATGTGGGTGGACCTCGGCCGGGACGACGGCCCGACGGTCGCCCTGCGGGCCGACATCGACGCCCTGCCGATGGAGGACGAGAAGGACGTCTCGTACCGGTCGACGAACCCGGGCGCCTGCCACGCCTGCGGTCACGACGTGCACACGGCCGTCGTCCTGGGGGCCGGGCTGTTCCTCGCCACCCAGGCCGACGCGGGCGCGCTGCCCGGCCGTGTCCGGCTGATCTTCCAGCCGGCCGAGGAGGTCGCCGGAGGCGCGCTGGAGGTCATGCGGGACGGCGGCCTGAACGGCGTCGACCGCATCTTCGCGCTGCACTGCGACCCGCGCATCGACGTCGGCCACGTGGGCTTGCGCACCGGCCCGATCACCGGCTCATGCGACAGCCTGCGCATCCGGGTGGCCGGGCCCGGCGGCCACACGGCCCGCCCGCACCTCACGGTCGACCTCGTGTACGCCCTCAGCAAGATCATCACCGAGCTGCCGGCCGCCCTGTCGCGCCGCGTCGACCCCCGGTCCAGCCTGAGCCTCGTGTGGGGCCAGGTCTCCGCGGGCTCGGCGTTCAACACGATCCCCGACGTGGGCATGGCGCAGGGCACGGTCAGGTCGCTCGACGAGGACGCCTGGCACCAGGCTCCCGATCTGGTCAAGTCGCTGCTCGACTCGGTCGCGGGCGCGTACGGCGTGGACGCCGAGCTCGACTACCGGCGCGGCACCCCGCCCACCGTGAACGAGGCCACCAGCATCCAGATGCTGCACGACGCCGTCACCCAGATCGTCGGCGAGGGGGGCGCCGTGCCCACCCCGCAGAGCCTCGGCGGCGAGGACTTCTCCTGGTACGTCGAGTCGGTCCCCGGCGCGCTCGCCCGCCTGGGCACCCGGGCGCCGGGCGCCATCGACGAGGTGGACATCCACCGGCCCGAGTTCGACGTGGACGAGCGGGCCATCGGCGTCGGCGTGAAGGTCATGGCCACCACCGCGCTCACCGCCCTCTGGGGCGGCGCGCGCTGACGCCGTCCCCGATCCCCCCGGCCGGACACGCGTGCCCCGCACCTCCCCGCTGCGCCCCGAGGACCCCGAGCGCCTCGGCGGCTACGTCCTGACCGGCCGCCTCGGCGCGGGCGGCCAGGGCGTCGTCTTCCTCGCCCACGGCCCCGGCGGGCCGCCGGTGGCGGTGAAGCTGCTGCACGCCCGGGTGGACGCCGAGGACCGGAGGTTCCACCGGGAGGTCGAGGCGGCACGGCGCGTCGCGCCGTTCTGCACCGCGAGGGTGCTCGACGCGGGCGTCCACGACGACCGGGCGTACATCGTGAGCGAGTACGTGGACGGGGTCTCCCTGCAGGAGCACGTCGCCGAGCACGGCCCGCGCAGCGGAGGGGCCCTCGACCGGATCGCCGTCGGGACGGCGACCGCGCTGGCCGCGATCCACCGGGCCGGCGTGGTCCACCGGGACGTGAAGCCGAGCAACGTCCTGCTCGGGCCGGACGGGCCGAGGGTCGTCGACTTCGGCGTCTCCCGGCTGGCCGACGCCACGCCGACGGCGGGCGGGCCGGTCGGGACGCCCGCCTACCTCGCTCCCGAGCAGCTCAGGGGGGAGCCCGCCGGGCCCCCGGCCGACATGTTCAGCTGGGCGCTCACCGTCGCCTTCGCGGCGAGCGGACGGCACGCCTTCACCGCCGACGGCTACGCGGCCGTGCTCGCCAGGATCCTGTACGGCACGCCCGACATCGGCCCGCTCGACGGCCGGCTGCGGGACATCGTGGTCGCGTGCCTGGCGAGGGAGCCCGGCGACCGCCCGGCGGCGGAGGACGTGCTGAGCGCCCTGCTCGACCACTCCGACCGGCCGCCGGCCCGCCCCGCCGTGCACCGGGGCGACGTCGCGACGGCGCAGACCTCGTCGGGTGACGGGGGCACGGGCGGCACACGATTCCCCGCGTCCGGACAGGAGCGGCGCAGGACGAGGCGCCGGTGGCCGGCGGCGCTCGTGGCGGGGGCCGCCGTCCTGGCCGCCCTCGGCGCGCTCCTGTACGCCGTCACCCGGCCCGCGGCCTACGACGGGACGTGGAGCGGGGTGGCCCGCTACCCGTCGGCCGGCCGCGTCTTCCCGGTGGAGCTGCGCCTGTCCGAGCCCCGGAGCATGAGGTGGGGCGCCGACCTGCACTGCCGCGGGCGGTTGCGGGAGATCGCGGAGACGGGCGGTCGCCTGGTGCTGGACCTCGGCCAGGTGACCGGCGCGTCCTGCTATCCCGGCCTGGTGACGCTCGTTTCGCAGGGGGATCGCCGGGCCACGATCGAGGTGTCGCGAGCGGGCGAGGACGCGGTGCGCTATTCGGGCACGATCACCCGTACGTCCTGACTGGATCCTGCTAAATCGGTAAAACCGACAAACTTGGAAAAAGGTTGTATTCCTGACAAGTTCCGCCTTACTTGGCGTAAGTAACGTGGGGGCTCAAGCCATCCAAAGGAGAGTCCTCGTGCGGTCAATCGCGGTGCTGATGACGGGCGCGGTGCTGGCCGCGGCGACGGCCTGCGGAGGCGTGCACTCTCCCGGCGCCACTGTGCAGGGCGACCATCCCCGGGCGCTGCGCATCGGCCTCGCCTACGACATCGGCGGGCGGGGGGACAAGTCGTTCAACGACGCGGCGGCGGACGGGCTCGACGACGCCCGGCGCAGCCTCGGCCTGCTGCAGGTCCAGGAGGTGGCGGCGCAGCCGGGAGAGCCCGAGTCGGCCAAGGTGAACCGGCTGCGGCTGATGGCGCAGGCCGGGTACAGCCCGATCATCGCGGTCGGCTACGCCTACTCCGACGCCGTCAAGGAGGTCGCGCCGAAGTTCCCCGGCACGAAGTTCGCCATCGTGGACGACAGCGTGGCCTCCGGCCCGAACGTGACCAACCTGCTGTTCGCGGAGGAGCAGGGCTCGTTCCTGGTCGGCGCGGCGGCGGCGATGAAGTCGAAGACCGGCGACATCGGCTTCGTCGGCGGCGTGGAGTCCCCACTGATCAAGAAGTTCGAGGCGGGGTACACGCAGGGCGTGAAGTACGTGAATCCGCGGGCCAAGATCGAGATCGCCTACCTCACCAAGCCGCCGGACCTCACCGGGTTCGACAACGCGCCCAAGGCCCAGGACGCCGCCCAGAAGATGTTCGCCGCGGGCGCCGACGTGGTCTACCAGGCCGCGGGCGCGTCCGGGGCCGGGGTCTTCAAGGCCGCGAAGTCGGCGAAGGGCTGGGCGATCGGCGTCGACTCCGACCAGGCCCGCACCGCGGACCCGAGCGTGCGCGGCCTGATCCTCACCAGCATGGTGAAGCGGGTGGACGTGGCGGTCTACGACTACATCGCAAACCTGATGGACGGCACGGTCAAGAGCGGCCGGGCGGTGTACGACCTCAAGCTCGGCGGGGTCGACTACTCCACCACCGGCGGGCACATCGACGACATCCAGCCGAGACTCGAGCAGCTGAAGCAGGAGATCATCATCGGCAAGATCAGGGTTTCCGCAGGCTGAGTGCCTGGTCACGAGGTGGCGAGAGCTCCATAACGGACATGTTGCGGACTGGTGTGCGGGTTTGGTCTATGCAGGTCAAACAACTATCTTCCGTGCAGGGTTGCCGTGCGTTCCTGCGTGCGTGCGACGGAAGTTGGACGGCGGGGACACGGAAGGGGAGTTCACACCTTGCTCCGCAATCGAGTTAGCAAACTGGCTGCCGCCACTGCCGCGGGAGCCATGCTCATGGCCGCCGCCGCCTGTGGGGGCAGTGACTCCACGACAACGGGCTCGTCGGCCGGCGCCTCCTCGGCGCCCGCCGCGGCCAAGATCAAGGTCGGCCTGGCGTACGACATCGGCGGCCGGGGTGACGGCTCCTTCAACGACGCGGCGGCCGCCGGTCTGGACAAGGCCGTCTCGGAGCTGGGGGTGGACAAGAAGGAGCTCGAGGCCACCCAGGGCGAGACCGACGCCCAGAAGGAGGAGCGGCTCCGCCTGCTCGCGACCGGCGGGTACAACCCGGTCGTCGCGGTCGGCTTCGCCTACTCCGCCTCGGTGGCCAAGGTCGCCAAGGAGTTCCCCGACACCAAGTTCGCCATCGTCGACGACGACGCGGCCACGGGCGCCAACATCACGAACCTGCTGTTCGCCGAGGAGCAGGGGTCGTTCCTGGTCGGCGTCGCGGCCGCGCTCAAGTCCACCAAGGGCAACATCGGCTTCGTCGGCGGCGTGGACGTCCCGCTGATCCACAAGTTCGAGGCCGGGTACGAGGCCGGCGCGAAGGCCGTGAAGCCGGACATCAAGATCCAGACCAAGTACCTCAGCCAGCCGCCGGACTTCAGCGGCTTCGGCGACCCGGCCAAGGGCAAGACCGCCGCCCAGGGCATGTACGACGCGGGCGCCGACGTGGTCTACCAGGCGGCGGGCGGCTCCGGCGGCGGCGTCTTCGAGGCGGCCAAGGCCGCGGGCGCCATGGCCATCGGCGTCGACTCCGACCAGGCGGCCCTCCCGGCGTACGACAAGGTCAAGGACGTCATCATCACGTCGATGCTGAAGAAGGTCGACGTCGCCGTCTTCGACTTCCTGAAGAACTACTCGGCCGGGACCGTCAAGGGCGGACCGACCCGCTACGACCTCAAGGCGGGCGGCGTGGACTACTCCACGACCGGCGGCAAGATCGACGACATCAAGTCGAAGATCGACGACTACAAGCAGAAGATCATCAGCGGCGAGATCACCGTCCCCAGCACCTGACCTGCATCGCGTGGGGCCCGGTGGCACCGCCCCCGGGCCCCTTGGTCTACTGTCACTACCACTGTCTGTAACCAGGCACTCCGCAAGGAGGAGGCCGCCATTACCGCCGCGACCGTCACGGAACCCGCAGTAGAGCTCGACGGGATCACCAAGAGATTCCCGGGCGTCGTCGCCAATCGCGACATCCATCTCCGCGTCGCCAAGGGACAGATCCACGCCATCGTCGGCGAGAACGGCGCGGGCAAGTCCACGCTGATGAAGATCCTGTACGGGATGCAGCGCCCGGACGAGGGCGAGATCCGGATCAACGGGTCGGCCGCCGGGTTCCACACCCCCGCTGACGCCATCGCCGCCGGCATCGGCATGGTCCACCAGCACTTCATGCTGGCCGACAACCTGACCGTGCTGGAGAACGTGGTGCTCGGCAGCGAGCCCCGCCGCGGCGGGATCGCCCTCGACTTCGCCGCCGCCCGCAGCAGGATCAAGGAGATCTCGGACGCGTACGGCCTCGGCATCCAGCCCGACGTCGCCGTCGAGGACCTGGGCGTGGGCGACCGCCAGCGCGTGGAGATCCTCAAGGTCCTCTACCGCGGCGCCCGCATCCTGATCCTCGACGAGCCGACGGCCGTCCTCGTGCCCCACGAGGTCGACGAGCTGTTCGACAACCTGCGCGGCCTCGTCAGCCAGGGGCTGACGATCCTGTTCATCTCCCACAAGCTCGACGAGGTCCTCCGGGTGGCCGACGCGATCACGGTGATCCGCCGCGGCACCACCGTCGCGACGGTGGACCCGAAGGAGGTGACCGCCCGGCGGCTCGCCGAGCTCATGGTGGGCAGCGAGCTGCCCAGCCCCGAGACCCGGGAGTCGACCGTCACCGACGTGGTGGCGCTGTCGGTGCGCGACCTGACCGTGCGCACGCCCGACGGCCGGGCCGTGGTCGACGGCGTGAGCTTCGACATCCACAAGGGCGAGGTGCTCGGCATCGCCGGCGTCGAGGGCAACGGCCAGGCGGAGCTGGTCGAGGCCATCATGGGCATGCGGCCCTGCACGGTCGCCTCGATGACGCTCGACGGCACGGACATCGCCTCGTGGTCCACCCTCCGGCGGCGCGCCGACGGCATCGGCTACATCCCGGAGGACCGGCACCGCCACGGGCTGCTGCTGGAGTCCCCGCTCTGGGAGAACCGGATCCTCGGGCACCAGACCCGCCGTCCGAACATCAAGGGCATCTGGATCGACCGCGCCGGCGCGCGGGCCGACACGCGGCGCATCGTCGAGGAGTACGACGTGCGCACGCCCGGCATCGACGTGGACGCCGCGGCGCTGTCCGGCGGCAACCAGCAGAAGCTGATCGTCGGCCGCGAGATGAGCGGCGACCCGGTGCTGCTGATCGCGAGCCACCCGACGCGCGGCGTCGACGTCGGCGCGCAGGCGGCCATCTGGGACCACCTGCGGACGGCGCGGGCGGCGGGCCTGGCCGTCCTGCTGATCTCCGCGGACCTCGACGAGCTGATCGGCCTGTCCGACTCGCTCAAGGTGATCCTGCGCGGCAGGATCGTGGCCGACGTCGACCCCGCGAACGTGACTCCCGAGCAGCTCGGCTCGGCCATGACGGGCGCCGGGGAGGGCGCATGACTGATCTCAGCCAACGGATGAGGGGCCGGACCGGCTCCGGGCCGTCCGGGGAGGAGGCGGCATGAGCTCCTTCCTCGACCGCGTGTTCGGCCGGGTGAAGCTCGGCGGCTGGCTCGCCGTCGCCGCGCCGCTCATCGCCGTGGTCTTCGCGGTGCTCATCACCTCGGCCGTCCTGCTGGCCGCGGGGAAGGCGCCGGTGGAGGCGTTCACCACGCTCGCCGACTACGGCACCCAGCCGCGCACGATGGCCCTGATCCTCAACACGTCCATCGGGTACTACATCTCCGCCCTGGCCGTGGCCATCGGCTTCCGGATGAACCTGTTCAACATCGGCGTGGACGGCCAGTACCGCCTCGCTGCCGTCGTCGCGGCCGGGCTGGGCGGCGCGGCCGTGCTCCCCGGCGTGCTGAACATCATCCTCGTCGTCGTCTGCGCCATGGTCGTCGGAGCGCTGTGGGCGGCGATCGCCGGCGTGCTGAAGGTGAGGCGGGGCGTCAGCGAGGTGATCTCGACCATCATGCTGAACGCCATCGCCACCGGCATCGGCTCCTGGCTCGTGAGCAACTACTTCGGCGTGCTGACCGGCAACGACCTCGGCACCCGGCCGATCCCCGACGACGCGCACGTGCCCGGGATCCCGCTCATCGCGGGGACGTCCCAGCTGGTCAACGGCTTCCTCGTGCTGGCGGTCGTCCTGGGGATCGCCTACTGGGTGGTGCTCAACCGTACGCGCTTCGGCTTCGACCTCCGGGCCACCGGCAAGTCCGAGTCGGCGGCGGTGGCCAGCGGCATCAGCGTGAAGAAGATGGTCGTCGCCACGATGATCATGTCGGGCGCGGTGGCCGGCCTGAGCGGCATGCCCGAGCTGCTCGGCCAGTCGTACAAGTACAGCAACAACTTCCCGACCGGGCTCGGCTTCACGGGCATCGCGATCGCGCTGCTCGGCCGCAACAACCCGGTCGGCATGGCCATCGGCGCGCTGCTGTGGGGCTTCCTGGACAGCTCGTCGGACGCCCTCCAGCTGCTCGACATCTCCAAGGAGATCGTCTCCATCATGCAGGGCGTGATCGTGCTCTCCGTGATCGTCGCGTACGAGCTGGTGCACCGGTACCGGGTCGTCGCCGAGCAGCGCCGGGTCAGCCGGCAGCTCGCGGCGCCCTCCGAACCCGAGGGAGCGGCGGCGTGAGCGCACGGTACGCACGGCCGGAAGGCGGGGAGCGGGCATGACGGCGACGGGCCTTTCCGTGGGGCGCCCGGTGGACGCCCCGCCGGCGCGCCGGTTCCGGCTGACGACGCCGGTGCTGCTGCTGGGGATCGCCGGGCTGGTCGTGCTGCTCTCGGTCGCCCGGGTGGTCACCGGGGCCAACGACATCACCTCGGCCGGCACGGTCAGCGCCGCGCTCGGCCTGGCCGTGCCCATCGGCCTCGCGGGCCTCGGCGGCCTGTGGTCGGAGCGGGCCGGCGTGGTCAACATCGGCCTCGAGGGCATGATGGTCCTCGGCACCTGGTTCGGGGCGTGGGGCGCCCTGCAGTTCCACAACCCGTGGGCCGGCGTGCTGGCGGGCGCGATCGGCGGGGCCCTGGGCGGCGCCGTCCACGCGGTCGCGACCGTGACGTTCGGCGTCGACCACATCATCTCGGGCGTCGCGATCAACATCGTGGGCCTCGGCTTCACCCAGTACCTGTCGAAGCTGGTCTTCGACGGCATGCCGGGCGGCGGCGCCAAGCAGTCGCCGCCGCTGCCGTCGCTGCCGACGCTGGGCATCCCGGGGATCGGCGACCCGCTGCGGTCGCTGGAGGCCCGGCACTGGTTCCTGCTGTCGGACGTGGCCGGGATCCTGCGGGGCGTCACCCAGAACGTCTCGTCGTTCACGATCCTGGCGATCCTGCTCGTGCCGCTGACGTTCTACCTGCTGTGGCGCACCGCCTTCGGGCTGCGCCTGCGGGCCTGCGGCGAGCGGCCGGTGGCCGCCGAGTCGCTGGGCGTCAACGTCTACCTGTACAAGTGGCTCGCCGTGCTCGTCTCCGGCTTCCTGGCCGGGCTCGGCGGGGCGTTCCTGTCGATCGTGGCCGCCGGGATCTACCGGGACGGGCAGACGGGCGGCCGGGGGTACATCGGCCTCGCCGCGATGATCTTCGGCAACTGGCGTCCCGGCATGCTCGCCGGCGGCGCCACCCTGTTCGGCTACACCGACGCCCTCCAGTTGCGCCAGGGCGGCGCCTCGGTGCACGCGCTGCTGCTCGTCGTGGCCCTGCTGCTCGCCGCCGTCGCGGTCTACCAGCTCGTACGGCAGCGCAGGACCAGGGCGGCCCTGTTCACCGCGATCGGCGCGATCGTCGTCTTCGTGGTGTTCGCCCTGACCCACACGGTCCCCGAGCAGTTCACCTCGTTCACCCCCCACCTGACCACGCTGCTGGTGCTGTCGCTGGCGTCCCAGCGGCTGCGCATGCCGGCGGCCGACGGCCTGCCGTACCGGAGGGGGCAGACGACATGACCGGACCCGCGAGCATCGACTGGGAGGCCCTGCGCGCCGAGGCGCGCGAGGCCATGGCCCACGCCTACGCGCCGTACTCGAAGTTCCCCGTGGGGGCCGCGGCCCTCGTGGACGACGGCCGGATGGTCACCGGCTGCAACGTGGAGAACGCCTCGTACGGCGTGGGGCTGTGCGCCGAGTGCGGGCTGGTGTCGGCCCTGCACGCCGGCGGCGGCGGTCGCCTGGTGGCGTTCACCTGCGTGGACGGCCACGGGGAGCTGCTGATGCCGTGCGGGCGCTGCCGCCAGCTGCTCTTCGAGCACGGCGGCGGCGACCTGCTGGTGGAGACGCCCGAGGGGCCGATGCGGATGGCGGACTTCCTGCCGTTCGCCTTCGGCCCGGACGACCTGTCGCGATAGGGGAGCGAGCATGGGGTTCGACGCGATCGAGATCATCAGCACCAAGCGCGACCGCGGGGAGCTGTCCACGGCCCAGATCGACTGGGTCGTCGACGCGTACACGCGGGGCGGGGTGGCCGACGAGCAGATGTCGGCGCTGCTGATGGCGATCCTGCTGAACGGCATGAACCGCCGGGAGATCGCGGACTGGACCCAGGCCATGATCCGGTCGGGCGAGCGGATGGACTGGTCGTCCCTCGACCGCCCGACCGCGGACAAGCACTCGACCGGCGGGGTCGGCGACAAGATCACATTGCCGCTCGCCCCGCTGGTGGCGGCCTGCGGGGCGTACGTCCCGCAGCTGTCGGGTCGCGGCCTCGGCCACACCGGGGGCACGCTGGACAAGCTGGAGGCCATCCCCGGCTGGCGGGCCTCGCTGTCGAACGAGGAGATGCTCCAGGTCATCCGCGCGTCCGGGGCGGTCGTCTGCGCCGCGGGCGCCGGGCTCGCGCCGGCCGACAAGAAGCTCTACGCGCTGCGCGACGTGACCGGCACGGTCGAGTCGATCCCGCTGATCGCCTCCTCGATCATGTCCAAGAAGATCGCCGAGGGCACCGGGTCGCTCGTCCTCGACGTCAAGGTGGGCTCGGGCGCGTTCATGAAGAACGTGGCCGACGCCCGCGAGCTGGCCCGCACCATGGTCGCCCTCGGCACCGACGCCGGGGTCAGGACCGTGGCCCTGCTCACCGCCATGGACCGGCCGCTCGGGCGGGCGGTGGGCAACGCCCTGGAGGTCGAGGAGTCCGTCGAGGTCCTCGCCGGCGGCGGCCCCTCCGACGTGGTCGAGCTCACCGTACGGCTCGCGAGGGAGATGCTGGAGGCCGCCGGGGTGGCGGGGGCGAAGGACCCCGAGGAGGCCCTGAAGGACGGCTCGGCCATGGACGCCTGGCGGCGCATGATCCGGGCCCAGGGCGGGGACCCCGACGCGGTCCTGCCGAAGGCGGCCGAGTTCGTCGAGGTCACCGCGCCCTCGTCCGGCGTGCTCGGCACGCTGGACGCCCTCAAGGTGGGCGTCGCCGCGTGGCGGCTCGGCGCCGGGCGTGCCCGCAAGGAGGACCCGGTCTCGGCGGGCGCGGGCATCACGCTGCACGCCAAGCCGGGCGACCGCGTCCGCGAGGGCCGGCCGCTGATGACGCTGCACGCCGACGAGACGGCCCGGTTCGAGCGCGCCCTCCAGGCCCTCGACGGCGCCTACGAGATCGCGGAGTCGGTCTCGGACGACCTGCTCCCGCTGGTCGTCGACCGCATCACCGCCTGACCTCGGGCCGCGCGCGTGGCGGGCCGCCGCGCGCGGTCGGGCGGTGGCGTGGTGCGGTCACGCGGTGGCGTGGTGCGGTCAGGCGGTGGCCGTGGTGGGGGAGGACTCGGCGGCGGTGTGCGCGGACTCGCCCGCGCAGGTCCCGGCGGCCGTGCCCTGCGCGGTGACCAGGTGCGGGAACAGGTGCGCGGCCAGGACGGCCCGGTGGGTCGGGGTGGCGGCGGCGTGGCGCCTGCGGCCCTCGTCGGTGATGTGGACGAACACGCCCCGGCGGTCGGCCTCGCACAGCGCACGGGCGACGAGGCCGTCACGCTCCAGCCGCGCGATCAGCCGGGACAGGGCGCTCTGGCTGAGGTGGACCTGACCGGCGAGCTCCTGGACGCGCAGCTGGCTCCTGCCGTCGGACGAGCAGGTCGCCAGGTTCTCCGAGAGGCGCTCCAGCACCTCGAACTCGCTCACGCCGAGGCCGTGCTTGTCGCCCAGCTCCCGTTCCAGGGCGCAGGACACCTGGGCGTGGCGGGCGAGCAGCTCGCGCCAGGCCATCACCACGAAATCGGAGTCGGTCTCGTTCATGGGCACTCCCGACCGCCTTTCTTCGCGCGAGCCTACCATGCACGGTAATTATATGCAAACGCATTATTTGCTTGTGCATTGAATGCATGTGCATGTAAGTTCTCCGGCATGACCTCCTCCATACAAGACGCGCGCTGGGGGGCGCGCCTTTGGGGTGCCCTCACCGTCCTGTGCGCCGTGGTGTTCCTCGACGCCCTCGACGTGTCGATGGTCGGCGTCGCCCTTCCCTCCATCCAGGCCGACCTCGGCATGTCCACCTCGTCCCTGCAGTGGGTCGTGAGCGGCTACGTGCTCGGGTACGGCGGTCTGCTGCTGCTCGGGGGCCGGACCGCCGACCTGCTCGGCCGCCGCCGGGTGTTCCTCGCCGCACTGGTGGTGTTCGCCGTCGCCTCGCTGCTCGGCGGCCTGATGACCGACGGCACGCTGCTGATCGCGGCCCGCTTCGTCAAGGGCATCAGCGCCGCGTTCACCGCTCCGGCGGCGCTGTCCATCATCACCACGACCTTCGCCGAGGGGCCCGCCCGCAACCGGGCCCTCAGCATCTTCACCGCCTGCGGCGCGAGCGGGTTCTCGCTCGGGCTCGTCCTGTCCGGGCTGCTGACCGAGATCGGCTGGCGCTGGACCTTCCTCATGCCGGTCCCGGTCGCCCTCATCGCGCTCGTCGCAGGCCTGCGCCTGCTGGCGCGGGGCGAGGAGCGCGGCGAGGGCGGGCACGACCTGTTCGGGGCCGTCGCCGTCACCGGCGCCATGCTGCTGCTCGTCTTCACGGTCGTCGAGGCGCCCAAGGTGAGCCTGGTGCGCACCGTGCTGTCGCTCGCCGGGTCGGCCGCCCTGCTCGGGCTGTTCGTGCTGATCGAGCGCCGGGTCCGGCACCCGCTCGTCCGCCTGGGCATCCTGCGGTCCGCGCCGCTGGCCCGGGCCAACATCGGGCTCGTCATCCTGTTCGGCTCGTACGTCGGCTTCCAGTTCGTGGCCATGCAGTATTTCCAGAACCTGCTCGGCTGGAGCGCCCTGCAGACGGCGTTCGCGTTCCTGCCGGCCGGGCTGCTGGTGGCGGTGACCTCGACGAAGATGGGCGGCCTCGCCGACCGCTTCGGCACCTCGCGGCTCATCGCCGTCGGGTCGGTCGCGCTGCTCGCCGGCTACGCCCTGTTCTTCCGGGTGGACCGCCACCCGAGCCTGCTGACGATGGTGCTGCCGGGCATGATCCTGCTGGGCATCGCGTTCGCCCTGTCGTTCCCCTCGCTGAACATCCAGGCCACGGCGGGCGTGCCCGACGAGGAGCAGGGACTCGCCTCCGGGCTGCTCAACACCTCGGGGCAGGTCGGCGGGGCCGTCGTGCTCGCGATCGTCACGGCCGTGCTGACCGCCGGCACGGGTGGGGACCCCATCGTGCGCTTCCGTGCCGCGATCATCGTGTCGGCGCTGTTCGCCCTGATCGGCCTCGGCGTCGCCCTCACCGGAGTCCGGCAGCGGCCACGCGTGCCGGAGACCGTCGAGGAACGGGTGCTCGAAACGGCCTGACCACTCTCACTCCAGGGGCGTCCCGGTTCTCCGGGGCGCCCCTTCGCCACGTTCGGGAGGGTCAGGGCGCGGCGATCACGCCGGGGACCCAGGTGGCCGGGAGACGGCCCGGCCCGCCCAGCGGGATCGGGCGGGCCGCCCCGCTGCGCACGTCGACGGCCTGGAGGATCATTCCGTCGTCGCCGTCCTCGTCGGCCGTCCGCGCGGCCTCCACGAGGACCTCGTGGTCGTCGGCCCAGCCGCGGACGCCGAGCAGACGCGTACGGGACGCGAGCGCCGCCTCCACCCGGCCGCGCAGCCGTCCGGTGGCCACGTCCATGGTCACCAGCAGGCCGTGGTCGCCCTGACGCGGATGGGCGCGCTCGGACGCCAGGGCCAGCAGGCGGCCGTCGGGGGACGGCGCCGCCCCGGCGCCGAACAGGGCGGGGTCGACGCGGACGTGGCTCAGCACCCGTCCGTCCGGCCGGATCCGCACGAGCGTCGTGATGCGCAGCCGGCCCGGCGCGTGGGGGTCGTCGCGGGTGAGCGTGGCGGTGAGGGTGCCGTTCTCGGCCACGGCCAGCACCTCGACGCGCTGCGGCAGCACCCACGTCCGGTTCCTGGTGAAGTCGTGCAGGCGAGGCTTCGGCGCGCGGGCCCCGGCGCCGAAGTCGACGGCGATCCACCGCCCCGCCGGGGAGATGACCAGGCCCGTGTCGTGCGGGATCCGCTCCATCCCGTCGGAGATCTCGCTCCACTCGGGGACCGAGTGCCGCCTGTCCATCACCACGAAGTCGGGCAGGTTCGCGCTGAAGTAGGCCATCCGGTTGCCGTCGGCGCTCACGGCGAACTGCGGCCGCCGTCCGGTGCCCTGGCCGAGGTCGACGTCGGGGACGCGCCACTGCTCGCCCCCGGTCGTGACGACGCGCCACTGCTCACAGGCCGGGCCGCTCGCCTCGTCGTTCCCCTCGTCCCCCTCCTCGACCTCGTCCTCGAAGCCGGTGCACGAGCCCCGGTACGCGTACCGGATCGGGTCGCGCACCGTGGACGGCAGCGGGCCGGGCGTCCCGTCGGGCCCCTCGGCGGGAGCCCCCTCCTTGGGCATAGCCGTAGGGCTGTGGACGGGGACGGCGGAGACGTCCTGCGCCCTGCTCACCACGGCCGCCAAGCCGAACGCGAACGGCGTCACGACGAGGGCCGCCATCGTCACGACGACGCTCGTGGTGAAGGCCGTCCGGCGGGCCCGATGCCGGACCACGGAGTCGAGCACGCCGGCCACGAAGCCGTCCTCGGCCGCGGCGTCCCCGTCCTGCGGGGTCACGGCGCGGGCGGCGTCAAGCGGCGGTGCCTCGCGGTCGAGGGTGGCGTCGAGCGGTGTTGTGTGGAGTGCGAGGGGTGGCGCCTCGCGGGCGAGGGCGGCCAGGGCGCGCCGCAGCCCCTCGTGCCAGGGGTCCTCCCCGGCGTCCTCCGGCCGCCACAGGCCGTCCGGGTTCCGTGGTCCGCCGTCGGCGTCGTGGCCTTCGGCGCCGTAGGGGTCGCCGTCCCGCCCGTTCCCGTACGGAGACCCGTCGGGGGACGCCCACGGGCCCAGCTCCGGCGGCGAGGAGGGGGACACCCACGGCGGCATTCCCGAGCCGGACGCCGCGGCCCCCTCCCGCCGATCGGGCTCGTCCGGGCCAGGAGTAGGCGTCGGGTCCGAGGGCGCCGACGCCGTCTCCTCGTCCGGATTGCGGGCCTCCTCCGGTTCCTTCGAGGCGGCGGACGTGGCGGCCGTCCCATACCCGGCGAGGTGGGGGAGGCGGCGGCGCAGTTCCGCGAGGGCCGCGGCGGTCTCCGGGCCGGCGGTCGCGAGTTTCGTGCGGCACAGGTCGGCGGCCTGCCGTTCGCCGGCGCCCTCGTGGAAGCGGGCCACGACCAGCGCCCGCCCACGCGGCGGCAGCGCCGCCAGCGCGGCCGCGAGCCCGGCCCGATCGGCCGAGGAAGAGTCAGCCGAGAAGGAGCCGGCCCGGGAAGAGCCGGCCGGGAGAGAGTCGGCCGGGGAAGAGCCGGCCGGGGAAGAGACGGGCGTGGAGGCGTCCGCGGGCGGCACGCGCCGGGAGCGCGTCCGTCTGAGGCCGGCCGCGAAGAGCGCGGCACGGGCCTCGTGGGCGGGGAACGACCAGCGCACGGCGCTCCAGCGGTCCGCCACGGACGTCAGCGCCGCCTCCACGAGCCGGCGGCTCGCGGCCGCGTCGCCGGTCAGCAGGTAGGCCGTCCGCGCCAGCACCGGTGCCTGGTCCGCGGCGAAGGCGGCGAACCCCGGCAGCTTCCGCATCGCCGCGCCCCGTCCGGCCGCCGGGCGGCTCCGGCTCGGTCTGTCGATCACGGTCCACGTCCTGGTCGTCTGATCGTAAATACGCATTCGTCGCGCTCGTTGGCATTCGGGGCGCTCAGAGTAGCCGAACGTGTGAACCCACGACATGATCCCCGCATCTAACGGGCGGACAGCAACGCGAAAGAAGCCCGCCATGATCACCCGTCCCGCCCTCGTCCTCCTCCTGCTCGCCGCTCTCACCGCCTGTGGAGGCGGCGGCGCGGCGGGCTCGCCGGCGCCGTCCTCCGGGCCGGCCGTCCCGACCGCCGTCACCACCTCCACCGCTGCCGCCGCCACCGGAGGCCCGGACGCGAGCGCGCCGGCCTCTCCCGGCGGGACGGACGCGGCGAGCGAGCCCCCGCCGCCCACCTCGACCGAGCCGGTACGGGTGGAGCGCGGCCCCACGGACCCCCCGATCGTCACGGGCGTCCGGTACGCGGCCCACGACGGCTACGACCGGGTGGTCATCGAGCTGAAGGGGCAGATGACCGGCTACACGGCCGACTGGGTCGACAAGCTGCTGCAGGACGGCTCGGGGACGCCGGTGAGCGCCCGCGGCGGGGCCTATCTCCAGCTCACGCTCGTCCCGGCGAGCGCGCACGACCTGGAGGGGAGACCCACGTGGCCCGGCCCCCGCCAGGTGGCCGCGAACCTGCCCAACGTCACCCGCATCGTCAACAACGGCGACTTCGAGGGCGTCGTCAGCGTCGGACTCGTTCTCGACCACCGGGCGCCGTTCCGGGTGACCGAGCAGCGGGGGCCGACCCGCCTCGTGATCGACGTGGGACGCTGACAGACTGGGCGGCATGGTCAGGAGGATCGACGAGCCCACCCGCATCCCCGTGCCGGGTGGCAAGGTCATCGACGAGTACGTCGGACGTGTGAACAGCGGGGACGACCGGATCTCCATCGCGCGTATGGTCGCGCCGCCCGGGTGGGAGGAGCCGGCGCAGACGCCCGAGTTCGCCGAGTACACGCTGGTGCTGTCGGGCTCGGTCGTGGTGGAGCACGCCGGGGGCACGACGGTCGTGGAGGCCGGGCAGGCGTTCGTGAGCGAGCCGGGAGAGAAGATCCGCTACAGCTCCGGGCAGTCCGGGGCCGAGTACGTGGCGGTGTGCCTGCCGGCGTTCTCGCCGGAGACCGCCAACAGGGACGAGTGAGAATCGGCAGGTCCGGCCCGGGGACGCCCCCGCGCCCGGCCATAGGATTGCGACATGAGCGACCGGAGCGAGGAGGGCGGATGAGCGAGCGGAGCGAGCGCATCGGCCGGCGCGGCGTCATCGGCGAACGCCGCCCCGAGCCGCGCGGGGAGGTGTCCGCATGAGCCGGCTGCCCTCTCTGGAGGAGATCCGCAAGGCTCCGAAGGTGCTGCTGCACGACCACCTGGACGGCGGGCTGCGCCCGGCGACGATCATCGATCTCGCCCGTGAGAACGGCCACGAGCTGCCGTCGTACGACCCGGACGGCCTCGGCGAGTGGTTCCGCGACGCGTCCGACTCGGGGTCGCTGGAGCGCTACCTGGAGACGTTCGCCCACACGGTCGGCGTGATGCAGACGCGCGAGGCCCTGGTGCGGGTCGCCGCCGAGTGCGCGGAGGACCTGGCGGACGACGGCGTCGTCTACGCCGAGGTCCGCTTCGCGCCGGAGCAGCACACGTCGGCCGGGCTCACCCTCGACCAGGTGGTGGAGGCCGTGCTGGAGGGCTTCCGCCAGGGCTCGGCGGGCCCGGACGGGGAGCCGAGGATCCGCGTCGGCACGCTGCTCACCGCCATGCGCCACCAGGCGCGGTCGATGGAGATCGCGGAGCTCGCCGTGCGCTACCGCGACCTCGGCGTGGTCGGCTTCGACATCGCCGGTGCGGAGGCGGGCTACCCGCCCACCCGGCACCTCGACGCGTTCGAGTACCTGCAGAGGGAGAACGCCCACTTCACGATCCACGCGGGCGAGGGGTTCGGGCTGCCGTCGATCTGGCAGGCCATCCAGTGGTGCGGGGCCGACCGGCTCGGCCACGGCGTGCGGATCATCGACGACATCGCGGTGTCCGGGGACGGGGAGGCCAAGCTGGGACGGCTGGCCGCCTACGTGCGCGACAAGCGGATCCCGCTGGAGATGTGCCCGACGTCCAACGTGCAGACGGGTGCGGCGCCGTCGATCGCCGGGCACCCGATCGGCCTGCTCCGCCGGCTCTACTTCCGGGTGACGGTCAACACCGACAACCGGCTCATGAGCAGGACCAGCCTGTCGAGGGAGTTCGCCGCGCTGGTGGAGGCGTTCGGCTACGACTGGGACGACCTGCAGTGGTTCACGGTCAACGCCATGAAGTCCGCGTTCATCCCGTTCGACGAGCGGCTGTCGCTGATCAACGGCCTGATCAAGCCCGGCTTCGCCCAGCTGAAGTGGCACGCGTGAGCAGGCAGACGTACCGGTCGCGGCTGGCCTGGATCTTCGGCTGGGCCTGGCTGGTGTTCGCCGCCTGGAACGTCTGGGACCTGGTCGCGCACGGCTCGATGCCGTCGGCCCTGGTCGCGGGGTGCGTGCTCGGCGTCCTCACGGCGCTGGTGTTCCTCATGGCGCTGCGCCCGGCGATCGTGGCCGAGGACGGCGGGGTCCGGGTGCGCAACGTCCTGCGCGACGCCTACATCCCCTGGAACGCCGTGGACGACGTGATCGTGGCGAGCACGATCGTCATCGAGTCGGGGCCCCTGGCCGTCCGCTGCTGGACCCCGCAGGCCACGGCCAGGGAACGGGCCAAGGCCGCGAGCCGGGCGAGCAGGGCCCTCGCCTCGTCCCGTACGTCGAAGGCGGAGCGGGCGGCGGCCGAGGCCGTCGGCGGGCGAACCCACGCCGACTGGGTGGCCCAGCAGCTCACGGAGATGAGCAGGACCCGGCGGGAGACCGCGGCGGGCGAGACGCGCGTCACCTGGTCGCCGTGGGCGGTGGCGGCCGTGGCCGCCGCCGTCGCGCTGGTCGTCGTGACGATCGTCCTCGCCTGATCCGCTCCACCCCGGAACGTCCCGGCCGGGTCGGCCGGGGCGTGCGGCGTCACGCGCGGCGGGGATGGCCTTGCCGGGTCGGCCGGGACGTGCGGCCTGATCGCCGGGACCCCGGGGGGTCCCGGCGCCGGGCTCACAGGCCGAGGGCGACGGCCAGGTCCTTCCTCAGGGCCTCCAGGTCCCGCGCGCCCTTCGCACGGGCCGCGGCCACGTCGCCGCCCTCCACCGCGACGACGACCTCCAGGTAGCACTTGAGCTTGGGCTCGGTGCCGCTGGGCCGTACGACGATCCGGGCGTCTCCGGCGAGGCGGTAGCGCAGGCCCTCGGTGGGCGGGAGCCCGCCGGCGCCCTCCGACAGGTCCTCCGCCGACTCCACGGACCTGCCTGCCAGCTCGACCGGCGGGTGGGCGCGCAGGCGCTCCATCGCCTCGGAGATCAGCGAGAGGTCTTCGACCCGGAACGAGAGCTGGCCGGTCGCGTGCAGGCCGTACCGGCGGGCCTGCTCGTCGAGCAGGTCGAGCAGCGTCAGGCCGTCCCGTTTGGCGGCGGCGGCCAGCCCGGCCACGGCCAGCGCGGCGCCGATGCCGTCCTTGTCGTGCACGGGCAGGCCGGCGTCCGAGCCGACGCTGTAGCCGAGCGCCTCCTCGTACCCGAACACCAGGCCCGGCCCCGACTTCATGATCCACTTGAAGCCGGTGAGGGTCTCGGCGTGCCGCACGCCGTACGCCTCGGCGATCCTGCCGAGCAGCGACGACGACACGATCGAGGTGGCCACCAGCCGGTCGTCCCCGGTGGTGTGCCGCAGCACGTGCTCGGCCAGCAGGCCGCCCACCTCGTCGCCGGTCAGCATGCGGTAGCCCCCGCCGGGCAGCGGCGTGCCGGCCGCGCACCGGTCGGCGTCGGGGTCGTTGGCGACGACCAGGTCCGCGCCGATCGAGGCGGCGAGGCCGAGCGCGAGGTCCATGGCGCCCGGCTCCTCCGGGTTGGGGAACGCCACGGTCGGGAAGTCGGGATCCGGCAGCGCCTGGGCCTCGACGACGGCCGGAGCGGGGAACCCGGCCCTGAGGAACGCCTCCGACAGCGTCGAGCCGCCGACGCCGTGCATCGGGGTGTAGGCGACCGAGAGGTCCCGGGCGTCGCCGATCGGCAGGGACGTCACGGCCTCCAGGTACGGCTCGACGATGTCGCCGTGCCCGAGCGTCGTCCACCCCTCGCCGAGCGGGAGCTCGTCCACCCGGCCCACGGCGTCGATGGCCTGGGAGATCTCCTGGTCGACCGGCGGCACGATCTGCGCGCCGTCGCCCCAGTAGACCTTGTAGCCGTTGTCCCTGGGCGGGTTGTGCGACGCCGTGACCATAACGCCCGCGTCGGCGCCGAGATGCCGGACGGCGAAGGCCAGGACAGGGGTGGGCCATCTGGCGCCCATGACCGAGGCCCGCAGGCCCGCACCCGTGAGCACGGCGGCCGTGTCGGTGGCGAACACGTCCGAGTTGTGCCGGCCGTCGTAGCCGATCACGACGTGCTTCCCGGGGCCGAGGACCCGGGCCAGCCCCGCGGCCGCCCGCATGACGGTGACGCGGTTCATCCGGTTGGGTCCCGCGCCCAGCTCGCCGCGCAGGCCCGCCGTGCCGAACTCCAGCTTGGCCCCGAACCGGTCGGCCAGCGCGGCCAGGTCCTCCCGCTCCAGGAGGTCGTCCAGCTCGGCCCGCGTCCGCGGGTCCGGGTCCTGGTCCCGCCACTCACGGGCGAGCCGTACGAGGTCGGTGGGGGTCACGCGTTCTCCTTGCCGTTCTTCCTGGAGCCTGCCGGCTCTTCCCTAGAGCTTGTCGACGACCTTGGCGAGGAGCCCTCCCATGCGGGCGGCCGTCGCGCGGCCGACCTCCAGGACCTCCTCGTGGTTGAGCGGCTCGCCGACCAGGCCCGCGCCCGGGTTGGTCACCAGGGAGACGCCGAGCACCTCGGCGCCCGCCTCCCGGGCGGCGATCGCCTCCAGCACGGTCGACATGCCGACGAGGTCGCCGCCGAGCGTGCGCAGCATCCGGATCTCCGCCGGGGTCTCGTACGTCGGGCCGCGGAAGGCCACGTAGACGCCCTCGGCGAGGGACGGGTCGACCTCGCGGGCCAGCTCCCGCAGCCGGCGGCTGTAGACCTCGGTGAGGTCGACGAACGTCGCGCCGGTGATCGGGTTGCTCCCGGTCAGGTTGATGTGGTCGCTGATCAGGACGGGGTCGCCGACGTTCTGGGTCTCGGGGCGCAGCCCGCCGGCGGCGTTGGTGAGCACGACCGTGCGGGCGCCGGCCGCGACGGCCGTGCGGACCCCGTGCACCACCGGCTCGACCCCGCGGCCCTCGTAGAGGTGCGTGCGGCCGAGGAAGATCAGCGCGTTGAGCCCGGCGCCCGTCCGGACGGCGCGGATCGTGCCCGCGTGGCCCGCGACGGCGGGAGGGGAGAAGCCGGGCAGCTTGGTCACCGGGAGCTCGGCGACCGTCTCGCCGATCGCGTCGGCGGCCGGCACCCAGCCGGAGCCCATGACGAGGGCGACGTCGAACGAGGCGGTGCCGGTGAGGTTCCTCAGCGTGGTCGCGGCCTCCGCCGCCAGCAGATACGGGTCGTTGGTCACTTCACGTAGCGTACAGAAGGGTACGAACCACGCCCGCCATACCGCCTGCGTGAGTCGGCGGCGGAGACCCTCGCATGGAGGGTCCCCGCCGCCGGGCGGCCGTTACGGCAGGGGTGCCGACGTGGCCGGCACGTTGTAACCCCGCACCCGCAGGTACGGCGCCTGGCCGTGGAGGTCGGCGGTCAGGTAGGACGCGGTGATCCTCGTCGACTCGCCGGGCCACAGCGAGAGGTAGTTGTCGGAGTAGGTGACGGGCGCGACCTCGCCGCCGCCGTTCCCGGCCGTGACCTCCGGCCGCAGGAAGAACGCCAGGGTCGTCGCGCTCGTGTTGGTCAGCGTGATCGTGACGGTCTCCCGCCCTCCGCTCGCCGTGCGGGTGGCCGCGGCGGTCACGCCGGAGTTGGACGGCAGGCTGTTGAGCCCGGTGAGGTTGGCGTAGGTCTTGGGGGTCGTCCGGTACCAGTTGCTCTTGTTGCCCAGCACGTCGGCCTGGGTGGAGTACCAGTACAGGTTGTCGCTCACGACCGCGCCCCCGGCGTCCTTCAGCTGGAGACGCAGGAAGTAGGTGGTCGACAGCCCCGTGAGCGCCGGGATGGTCAGGACCTGGGTGGAGGCGTTGGCGGGGGCGGTGACGGCCGCCTGCGTCGTGTACTTCTGCGCGAGGTCGGGGATGGTGTAGACCGACGCCGTCGCGGTCAGCCCGCCGCGGGCGGCGAGGCCGGAGTTGACCACGAACACCTTCTTGGTGGCGTAGTCGTAGGCGATGTGCACCGGCTCGTTGGCCTTCTTGGCCCCGAAGTAGCCGCCGCCGGGCTTGAAGTAGTAGTCGTACAGGTTCCAGTGGACGGACGGCCATGCGCTGTCGAGCATCCAGAAGATCGTGCCGAACGACTGGGTGTACTCGTGCGCGTTCCAGGCCTCGAAGAACGACCGCGTGTTCTCGTAGTTCTGCACCTCGGACTTCTTCGAATACTCCGCGGCGCTCGCGACCGAGCCGTACCGGCTGGTCAGCCCCGTGGTGTACGGGGTCGTGTTGTCGAAGACGCTGCCCGGCGCGCCGGAGTGGTAGTTCCAGGCGGTCCCGATCGGCCACTGGTCGGCCGGGGCGAGGAACTTCTGCAGGCTCTCCAGCGGCGGCGGCGCCTCGGTCCCCTCCTCGCCGGTGGTGCCGAACGCGCTGCCCGCCTTGGTGGTGTCCCACCACAGCACGGGCGGCTCCCAGACGTACGGGCCGTCCATCTTCATGCCGGCGTTCGCGTTCGACCAGGTGGCGACGTTGTCGAGGGTGGGGTTCTGCCAGTGCAGCGCGGCGGCGACGTTCTTGTAGGCCGTCAGGTGCGCGGCGGTGGGCGGCTGGTCGCTGCCGTAGGTCCACAGGAAGGCGCTCGCGTGGGCGCGCATCGCCCGCATCTGGGTGTCGAGGGAGGCGGTGGCCACCTGCGCCTGCTCGGCGGACCAGCCGCTGTCGTCCTCCCAGGCGCTGCAGCAGACGAAGCCGGGCATGACCATGATGCCCGCCTTGTCGGCCATGTCGTAGAGCTCCTCGTTGCCGAGGGTCCCTTCGAAGCGGATGGTGTTGAGGCCCATGTCCTTGACGTACTGGATGTGCGCCGCGTTGGTCGCCGTGTCCCAGCGCTGGAGCAGGTCCCACATGTAGCCGCCGCCGCGGAACAGGATGTTCTGGCCGTTGACCTTGTACCCGGCGAAGGACGTCCCGTTGACGGTCGTCCGGTAGTCGGTGAACTGGCGGACGCCGAAGTCGATCGACTTGGTGTCGGAGGTCGCGCCGCCGGTCGCCGCCGACATCGAGAGCCGGTACAGGTCCGGCGTGCCGAACTGGTACGGCCACCACAGGGCGGGGTTGGCGAGGTGGAGTTGCGGATACGCCGCCGGCGTGAAGACGATCTCGCGCCGCTCGCCGGCGTTCAGCGTGACGTCCTGGCTGAACGACACGGTCGGATAGCCGGCCTTGGTGATCGTTCCGCTGACGGTCGTGGTGACCGGGGCGTTCGTCGCGTTCACGGCGTCGGCGTAGACGGTCAGGTCGGCGGCGTTCGTCGCGGGCAACGGCAGGACGGTCCTGACGTACGGGTCGCGCAGGGCGACCGGGCCCGTGGTGTCGAGCAGCGTCCGCCCCCACAGCCCGGCGTTCATGTCGGGCGCCTCGGGGTTCCAGTCGACGGTGCAGAAGGACAGGTCCTTGCAGCCGTGGGCCGGCGGCGTCACCAGCACGGCGAGGGCGTTGGCCGCTCCGGGTCTGATCAGGCTCGTGACGTCGTACTCGTGGGCCACCATGGTGCCGACCGCGTTGGCGTCGATCTGGGTCCCGTTCAGCCAGATCTGCGCTCGGTAGCTGATGCCCTTGAAGCGGAGCCAGTACACCTGGCCCGGGGTGAGCGCGGACGCGGTGAACTCGCCGCGGAACCACCAGTTCTGCCCTGTCAGGTCGGGGACGGACTTGAGGTTCTGGCCGAAGTAGATGTTCTGGTAGACGCCGGCGGCGGTCAGCCCGGCGAGGACGGTCGAGGGCAGCGTCACCGGGGTCCAGCCCGCGGTGCCGTAGCCGACCTGGGAGATGGCGGCGCCGGTGTCGGCGAGGCCGGTCGCCGACCTCAGCGCGAATCCGGTGGTCAGCTCCGTCGAGCTGACCGTGGCCGCGGTCGCGCCGCGGGCGTCGACGACACCGGCGGCGAGGACGACGAGCAGGAGCGCGAGCAAACGGGACAGGATCGGGCGGGAACGCCTGCGGACAACGGGCATGGAACGGACTCCTCACTGCGGGCGCCGGCCTGGTGGGGTGGTTCAGGCGGGCGGGGGAGCGGCGGCCGCCGGCGGCACGGTGGTGTCAGGAGCCGGCGGGCCAGGTCAGCTGGGTGGAGTGGTAGTAGTTGACCCCCATGACGTGCCAGCGGGGCCCCTGGGCGGCGAGCCGCTGCTTGAACGCCGTCCAGTCGTGGGTGGCGGCCGGCGACCAGCCCAGCTCCATCAGCGCGGGCAGGCGGGGGAAGGCCATGTACTCGATGTCCGGCAGGCTCGTGATGGTCTCGGTCCACAGGGGCGCCTCGACCCCGAGGACCGAGGAGGCGCCGACACCGCTGAGGTAGGCCCCCGGATCCCAGCCGTAGGCGGTCTTGACGTCGATGTATCCGGCCCAGTTCTGGCCGAGGGTCGTCCGGGAGTTGTACTTCATGTCCAGGTAGGCGCGGTTCGCGGGGGACATCAGGACCTTCGTGCCGCGCTGCGCCGCGCCCGCCACCGCCGAGTTCCGCGTGGTCGTGCCCCAGAACTGCGCCACCGTCGAGGGCAGCGGAGTCGCGTTGACGACGTCGTGCCATCCGATGACGGTCTTGCCGTGCGCCGCGACGATCTGCTGGACCCGGTTGACGAACGCCGCGTAGTCCGCCGGCTGGGTCGACTGGGCCTCGTCGCCGCCGATGTGCAGATAGGGCCCCGGCGTCAGCGCGGCGATCTCGCCCAGGACCTCGTCGATGAAGGTGTAGGTGGTCTCCTTGGAGGTGCACAGGGAGCTGAAGCCGACGTCCGTCCCGGTGTAGAGCGGCGGGGCGACCCCGTCGCAGGTCAGCTCGGCGTACGAGGCGAGGGCGGCGTTGGTGTGGCCCGGCATGTCGATCTCGGGCACGACCGTGATGTAGCGCGACGCGGCGTAGGCCACGATCTCCCGGTAGTCGTCCTGGGTGTAGTAGCCGCCGGGTCCGCCGCCGACCGCGGTGCTCCCGCCGTACGTCGCGAGCCTGGGCCGGCTGGTGATGGCGATGCGCCATCCCTGGTCGTCGGACAGGTGCAGGTGGAGGTAGTTGGCCTTGTACAGGGCGATCTCGTCGATGTAGCGCTTGACGGTCGCCACCGGGAAGAAGTGCCGGGCGACGTCGAGCATGGCCCCCCGGTAGCCGAACCTGGGCTGGTCGACGACGTGCCCGCCCGCGACCGGCCACGGCCCCGGCTGCGCGGTGCCGCTCTCGGCGGCGGCCGGCAGCAACTGGCGCAGGGTCTGGACCGCGGCGAACAGGCCGGCGGGCTGGGCGGCCCGCACCACGATCGACCCGGCCGTCACGTCCAGTTGGTAGCCCTGGTCGCCGACGCCGCCGGGAGCCCCGGACAGCAGCAGCGAGATCCCGTCCGAGGGGGTCGTACCGGTCGCGGCGCCGACCGGCAGGGGGAACCCGGTCGAGGGGCGCAGGAGTCCCGCGAGGTAGGCGCCGATGGACGCCGCGGCGGCCGAGCCGGGCTCGGTGTGGATGGCCGTGGCGGAGGTGATCTGGTAGGCGACGCCCGACGCGGGCACCGCGGTGGCCGGTGCGGGGACGACCGCGCTGTACGGCACCGGTGTGGCGGCGGCCTCGGCTGGTCGCGGCGCCGCCACGCCGTTGGTGAGGACCGCCAGGCCGGTGGTCAGGGCGAGCACGAGGGCGGGGAGTCCGCGCCGCCTTCCAGGGACCTTCATCGACGCCTCCGGAGACGCTGGCGCCGCGGGCACGCCCGCCGCGCAGATCTTCCCCCCGTCCTGTCCGTGACGATAAGTCGGCGTCAGACGTTAGTAAAGGTCCTTATTTTATTAACCCCGTGCCTGTACGCGGCCCGTGCCGGGGAGGGCCGTCAGTCGCCGAGCGACTTGCAGGGGCGGGTGCGCAGGCCGGTGACGTAGTCGTCGGGCGCGCCCGCCTTCTCCGCGGCGTCGGCCAGGATGCCGAGATAGCGGGCCGAGGGGAGGCCGCCCTCGTAGGAGTCGAGGACGTAGGTCCAGGCCAGGACGTCCCCCTCCAGCGTGGCCACCCGCAGCCGTACCTTGCGGTAGATGCCGAGGTCGCTGCCCTGCCACCGGTCGAGGGAGGTCTCGTCCCATTCGGGCACGTCGTAGAGCACGACGAACACCTGCTCGGCGGAGTCCTCGACGATGGTCGCGAGGGCGCCCTCCCAGCCGACGTCCTCGCCGCCGAAGGTCAGCCGCCAGCCCTGGATCCAGCCGGTGCCCCGCATCGGGGAGTGGGGAGCCCACTCCGCCATCTGCTTGGGGTCCATGTTGCTGCCGTACGCCGCGTATACAGGCACGGCAACCAAGCCTAAACCAAGATCCCCCCACTTGGACGGCGCCGCGGGCCCGCCTCGCCGGAGGCGAGGCAGACAAAGGAGGGGATTCCGCGTAGTCGGGCGGTTACCGTCACCCTCATCGGAACGTGCGGTCAGTATGCGAGACAATGGGGCATGTGACGAGGATTGTGATCATCGGTGGCGGCCCCGGCGGATACGAGGCGGCGCTCGTCGCCGCGCAACTGGGGGCGCAGGTGACCGTGGTCGAGGAGGAGGGCCCGGGCGGCGCCTGTGTGCTCACCGACTGCGTGCCGTCCAAGACCTTGATCGCCACCTCCGTCCGTAAGCAGGCGCTGCTCGACGCCTCGTCGCTGGGCGTCCACTTCAGCGGCGGCCCCGACGGTGACGTGGGCGGGGTCACGGCAGAGATGCCCCTGGTGAACAAGCGCGTGAAGGAGCTGGCGCAGGCCCAGTCGGGGGACATCGCGGCCCGCCTGGCGGCCGAGGGCGTGGAGGTGATCCGGGCGACCGGGCGGCTGGTCGACCCGCAGGTCGTCCGCGCCGGCGACCGCACGGTCCGCGCCGACGTCGTGATCGTCGCCACGGGCGCGCACCCGCGGGTGCTGCCCGGCGCCGAGCCGGACGGCGAGCGGATCCTGAGCTGGCGTCAGCTGTACGACCTCCAGGAGCTGCCCGAGCACCTGATCGTGGTGGGCTCCGGCGTCACGGGCGCCGAGTTCGCCGGGGCGTACCAGTCGCTGGGCTCCCAGGTGACCCTCGTCTCGTCGCGGGACCGGATGATGCCGAACGAGGACGCCGACGCCGCGGAGGTGCTGGAGGAGGTCTACCGGCGCCGCGGCATGAACGTGATGGGCCGATCCCGGGCGGCGTCGGTCAAGCGGACCGAGGACGGCGTGGTCGTCACGCTGGAGGACGGCCGCACGGCCGAGGGCACCCACTGCCTGATGACGGTCGGCATGGTGCCGAACACCTCCGGGATGGGGCTGGAGGACAACGGCGTGCGGCTCGACCGCAACGGGTTCATCGAGGTCGACAAGGTGTCGCGGACCTCCGCGCCCGGCGTGTACGCCGCCGGCGACTGCACCGGGGTGCTGATGCTCGCGTCGGTCGCGGCCATGCAGGGCCGGATCGCGGTGTGGCACGCCCTCGGCGAGGCCGTGCAGCCGATCCGCCTGGCCACCGTCGCGTCGAACATCTTCACCGATCCCGAGATCGCGGCCGTCGGCGTGTCGCAGAAGCAGATCGAGGCCGGCGAGATCGAGGCCAACGTCGTCAAGCTGCCGCTGGCCACCAACGCCCGGGCCAAGATGCAGGGCTTCAACGACGGCTTCGTGAAGCTGTTCTGCCGTCCCAACACGGGCATCGTGCTCGGCGGCGTGGTGGTGGCCCCCCGCGCGTCGGAGCTGATCCTCGCCGTGTCGGTGGCCGTCCAGCACCGGCTGACGGTCGACCAGCTCGCGCACACGTTCGCCGTCTACCCGTCGCTGTCGGGCTCGATCACCGAGGCGGCCCGCCGCCTGATGTCACCGCTTACCGCCGGTATCTGACAGCCGCGCCCGGACGTGCTCCAGGGCCCTGCGGCCCTGCGCCACGGCCGTCGCCGCGCCCTGCAGCTCGTACGGCGTCTGGGCCACGTCGAGGACCCGCCGGGCGGCCTCGTAGGCGTCGAGGGCCGCCCGCCACTCGCTGACCGGGCCGCTCACCTGGTTGATCTTCATGTCGAAGTCGAGGGACTCGATCTCCTCGCCGAAGCGGATCACGTCCTCCTCGGCCGCGTGCCGGGCGACCGCCATGGCCGCGACGAACCGCTCCTTGCGCCGGTGGGACACGCCCCACACCAGCAGCGTGAGGCTGAGGCCGAGCCCGCTGAGGATCACCAGGACCAGCGCTGCCGGGAACGGCCGAGAGGGGGCGTCCCCGGAGGCCGTCGTCCCGCCGTCGCCGTCGCCGCCGGTGGCGGGGCCGGTGATTGCGGTCTCGGGGATGTCCTTGCCCTCGCCTCGGGTGCCGGTGAGGTTGAGGTGCTGCGCCTGGGTGAAGTCCGCCCGGTCGACCGTGGCCCCGTGGAGGTCGGCCCCGTCGAGGTCGGCCTGGGTCAGCTCGGCGTCGGACAGGTCCACGTCCTTCAGCACGGCGTTCTCGAGCTCCGCCTGGCCAAGCTTGGCGTCGCTCATCTTGGCCCGGGTGAAGTCGGCCGTACGGCCCTTGATCTGGCCCAGCGTCGCCTTCCGCAGGTCGGCGTCGACCAGCTTGGCGTCGACGAAGTTCGCCTGGGTCAGCACGGCCCGGGTGAGCACGGCCTCGGTGAGGTCGGCGTGCGGGAACTGCGCCTGGCTGGCCTGGGCGTCCGTGAGGACCGCCCCGCGCAGGTCCGCGTGCTTGGCCTCCATCTGGCCGAGGTCGGCGTCGGACAGGTCGGCGCCCCTCAGGTCGGCGTAGTCGAGGTGCGCCTGCGAGAGGTCGGCCTCCTTGAGCGAGGCGTCGCGCAGGATGGCGCCGGTGAGGTCCTTCTGGATGAGGTCGACCTCGTCGAACTTCGCACCGGTGAGGTCGGCGCACCGCAGGTCGGTGGGGAGCGTCGCGCCGCCGGTGAAGTCCTTGCCGCGCAGCCGCGGTCCGCTGCCGGGCTTGCACGGGCCGGTCGCCGCGCTCGACGCGACGGTGACCGCGCCTGTCGGGGCGGCGGTGCTCGCGTGGGCGGCGCCCGCGGGGACGAGCGTGAAAAGGGCAGCGGCGATGAGGGGGGCGATACGACGCACGGGGGGCCTCCTGAGGGAACGCCCCGAGTTTCTCACGGGATCTTGAATTCCACTTGCAAGCCGCCAACGTGCCCCGGGCCGTGAAAGTCACCCCGAAACGCCGACGACCCCGCGCCGAGTTCGGCGCGGGGTCGTCCAGGTCGTCGTCCGGTCGTCGTCTGATTGTCGTCGAGGTCGTCGTCCGGCGCCGGACGGGCGGCGCGGACGGTCAGCGCAAGGCGTTGACCGCCGTGCCGGTCACCTCGGGGCCGGGCGGGTCACCAGTCGCCGCCGCCGAAGTCGCCGCCGCCGAAGTCGCCTCCGCCCCAGTCACCGCCGCCACCCCAGTCGCCGCCACCACCGCCGAAGTCGCCGCCACCGCCGAAGTCGCCTCCGCCGTCCTGCAGGCCCTCCTGGTAGCCGGACTCGTACCCGGCGCCGTAGCCGCCCCAGCCACCGCCCCAGCCGCCGCCGAAGGCGCCGCCGAGCATGGTGCCGACCAGCATGCCGGTCAGCAGGTCGCCCCCGAAGCCGCCGTAGTAGCCGTACGCGTAGGGCTGGTACATCGGGCCGGCGTCCCAATAGGGCCGGCGGTGGCCGTTGACCACGACCTCGCGCATCTGCGGGTCGAAGCCGCGCTCGACGGCCTCGGCGTCCGCGGCGCAGGCCGGCACGTCGCGGACCGCGCCGCCGGGCGGAGCCCAGCGCACGGTGCGGACGGACGGGCCGTGCTGCGGGTTGAAGAAGCACGGCGGGAGCCGCTCGGGCAGCGGCTGGTTGTTCACGCGGGCCTTGACGCAGGCGAGCGCGTAGCGGCCGTCCTCCAGCGTGGCGGTCACCGTGCGGAGCTCATCGGGCCGCTTCACCGCGGCGAGCTCGTTCTTGGCCCGCTCGTAGGAGTCGAGCGCGCGCTGCCAGTCGCTCGTCGTGCCGTCCGACTGCGGCAGCATCTTGACGTCCGTGTCCAGCGCGGTGATCTCCTCGCCGAACTTGGTGACGTCCTCCTCGACCGTCTGCTTGACGGCGGCCAGCTCGGCCGCCTCCCGCTCCTCACGCTTCCGCCTGCTGCGGCGGGAGAAAATCCACAAACCGGCACCTCCGACGACAGCGATGCCCAGGATCCCGACGAGCACACCGGCTCCGCCGCTGGACTCCTTCTGGCTCCCGGTGGCGAGGGCGCCCTTGCGGTCCCCGGCCGCGTACTTGTCGACCCGGCTGACGAAGTCCTGCATGCCGCCGGCGACGTCACGCGGGTTGTTCCCCACGGACAGCTCGGCCAGCCGCCCGGCGACGTTCTTCGGCAGCGCGCTCGATCCGGCGAACAGGTTCGTGCCGTCCAGCACGGCGACGGTCGCGGACGACCGCCCGGCCTGCGCGAGCGACTGGCCCAGGCTGGTGATGTAGCTGCCCGCCTGCTGGTTCGAGGTGATCGTCCCGTCCGGGAGCGCCACCGCGTAGATCTTGGTGTCGCCTCCCTTGATCGCCTCGCGGATGTCGTTCTGCTGCGAAGACGACAGGGGAGCGCCGCTCTGGACGAAGAGCGGGTCGCCGCTCCTCCAGGACGCCAGGACCGTGGCCGGGTCCGGAGGGGCGGCCGCGAGGGCGGCGGGCGACAGCGAGATCAGCGCGACAAGGCCGACGAGCAGCGCCGCCACGGCGGCCCCCACGCGGCCCAGCGGTTTCTTCATGGTCACGGCTTCAAGCCTCCTTCGCCCTACAGGACGAACGGCAGGGCGTGATGGTTCCTCAAGGAAAACCTATCCGTTCGGCTCCGCCGGGGCCGTGCGCCCGGCCTCGCCCGCGGCGGCCCTGATCTCGTCCAACAGGACGGCGAGGTCGTCCGTCGTGGTCTCCCGGTTGAGGAAGCACGCCCGGAGGGCCTCCACGCCGCCGATCCGGGTGCCCGTGAGGAAGGCCCGGCCGCGACGCCGTACCAGCCCGGGCAGGGCCCGGTTGAGGACGTCCAGGCCGTCGTCCCGATCGGGGGCGGGGCGGTACCGGAAGGCGGTGACGGACGTGGTGACGGGAGCGAGCCGCTCGAAGTCGCCGGCGGCGTCGACCATGGCCGCGAGCGTCCGGGCGAGCCGCGAGCAGTGCCCGACGAGATCGGCGATCCCCTCCCGGCCGAGGTGGGAGATCGTCGCCCAGGCGCGCAGCGCGCGGAACGGCCGGGTCTGCTCGGGGCCGTACTCGGCCAGCCATCCCAGGCCGTCGGCGTCGTCGTCGCGCAGATAGGCCGGGACGAGGCTGAACGCGTCCCGGACCGGGCCGGGATCGCGGAACAGGACGCATCCGCAGTCGACCGGCACCCCGAGCCACTTGTGCGGGTCGAGGGCCAGGGAGTCGGCCCGCTCCATCCCCGCGTATCGGGAGGCGGCGCGGGGGGCGAGGACGCCGAGGGCGCCGTACGCGCCGTCCACGTGGAACCACATGCCGTGCTCGGCCGCCACGTCGGCGACATCGCCGAGCGGGTCGACCGCGCCGGTGTTGACGGTGCCCGCGCTCGCGGCGACGCAGAGCGGCAGCGCGCCCGCCTGGATGTCCCGGGCGACGGCCTCCCGAAGGGCGGCGACGTCCATCCGGAACCCGGCGTCCACCGGGACCACCCGCAGGCTCCGCCTGCCCAGGCCGAGCAGTTCGACGGCCTTGCGCAGACAGCCGTGGCCCTCGGCGGACATGTAGACGGTCATCGGGCGCCGCCCGTACAGCCCGTCCTCCCGCACGTCCCACCCGTCCAGGCGGGCCGCGCGCTGCCGGGCCGCGGCGAGGGCCACGACGGTCGCCATGGACGCGCCGCTGGTGAGCAGCCCGCCACCGGGCGGGTGCGGGTAGCCGGTCAGGGCGGCCAGCCAGCGGACCACGGTGCGTTCCAGCAGGACGCCGGCGTGCTCCCCGCCGGCGCAGCTCGGGTTGAGCGCGGCGGCCGGCGCGGCCACGAGGACGCCCGCCGGCGACGGCGCGGAATTCACCCAGCCGAAGAAGCGCGGGTGCCCGTTGCCCATCGGGTACGGCAGGACGCGGGTGCGCACGTCATCGAGGATCGCGTCGAGCGGACGCCCTGCGGCGGGAAGCTCCTGGCCCACCAGCCACTCCCGGTCGGCGTCCGGCACCGGCCGCCACACGGGCCCGTCCCCGACGCCCGCCAGATGGTCGGTCGCGAGGTCGGCGGCGGCCCGCCCCGCCGGACCAAGGTCGCCCTGCGCCGCCGTACCGGCCGCGCTCGGGTCGTCGTGCGACGTCATGCCGGCCGCGTTCCGGTCGTCGCGCGCGGCCGCGTCCGGGGGAGGTTCGTCCTTCGCGATGCGGGCCCGTCCGGAGGCGGGTCGTCGTGCGGGGTGGGGCCGTCCGGGCCCGGCGCGGAGTGGGCCACCCCGGCGTCCCTAGACGTCCTTGATCTCGCAGATCACGGCCCCGGCCGTCACCGTCTGGCCGACGGAGGCCGCCAGGCCCGTCACGGTCCCGGCCTTGTGGGCGGTGAGCGGCTGCTCCATCTTCATGGCCTCCAGGACCACGATCGTGTCCCCGGCCGCCACCGCGTCGCCGTCGGACGCCACGACCTTCACGATCGTGCCCTGCATCGGGCTGACCAGCGAGTCGCCGCCGGCGGCCGCCTTCTTGGCGCCGTTCGCGCCGCTGCGGCGGGGGGCCTTCCTGGCGGTCTCGGCGCGTCCGCCGCCGCCACCGCCGAACCCGGAGGGCAGCACGACCTCCAGCCGCTTGCCGCCGACCTCGACCGTGATCCGCTCGCGCTCGGCGGGCTCGGCCGCCTCCACCGCCGCGTCGTACGGCGGGATGTCGTTGACGAACTCGGTCTCGATCCACCGGGTGTGCACGGAGAACGGCTCGCCCGTGAAGGCCGGGTCGCGCACGACGGCCCGGTGGAACGGCAGGACGGTCGGCATGCCGCCGATCTCGAACTCGGCGAGCGCCCGCCGCGACCGCTCCAGCGCCTGCCGGCGGGTAGCGCCCGTGACGATCAGCTTGGCCACGAGCGAGTCGAACGCCTGCGGGACGCTCATCCCGGCCTCGTAGCCCGAGTCGAGGCGGACGCCGGGGCCGGACGGGGTGCGCAGCGAGGTGAGCGTGCCGGGGGCGGGCAGGAAGTTGCGTCCCGCGTCCTCGGCGTTGATGCGGAACTCGATGGAGTGGCCGCGCAGCACCGGGTCGTCGTACCCGATCGGCTCGCCGTCGGCGACCCGGAACATCTCGCGGACGAGGTCGACGCCGGCCACCTCCTCGGTGACCGGGTGCTCCACCTGGAGCCGGGTGTTGACCTCGAGGAAGGAGATCGTGCCGTCCTGGCCGACGAGGAACTCGCACGTGCCGGCGCCGACGTACCCGGCCTCGCGCAGGATCGCCTTGGACGAGGAGTAGAGCAGGTCGCGCTGCTCCTGGGTGAGGAACGGCGCGGGGGCCTCCTCGACGAGCTTCTGGTGCCGCCGCTGGAGGGAGCAGTCGCGGGTGCTGACCACGACGACGTTGCCGTGCCGGTCGGCCAGGCACTGGGTCTCGACGTGGCGGGGACGGTCGAGGTACCGCTCGACGAAGCACTCGCCGCGCCCGAAGGCGGTCACCGCCTCGCGCACCGCCGACTCGTAGAGGTCGGGGATCTCCTCGCGGGTGCGGGCGACCTTGAGGCCGCGGCCGCCGCCGCCGAACGCCGCCTTGATCGCGATCGGCAGGCCGTGCTCGTCGGCGAAGGCGACGACCTCGTCCACCCCGGAGACCGGGTCGGGCGTGCCGGCCACGAGCGGGGCGCCCACGCGCTGGGCGATGTGCCGCGCCTGGACCTTGTCGCCGAGCGCGGTGATGGCCGACGGGGGCGGGCCGATCCAGGTCAGCCCGGCGTCCTCGACGGCCTGGGCGAAGTCGGCGTTCTCGGCCAGGAAGCCGTACCCCGGGTGGACCGCGTCCGCCCCGGTCTCGCGGGCGATCGCGATCAGCTTCTCGATGTTGAGGTAGGTGTCGGCCGGGCTCTGGCCGCCGAGGGCGTGCGCCTCGTCGGCCACCCGCACGTGCAGGGCGTCCAGATCCTGGTCCGCGTACACCGCGACGCTGGTCAGCCCCGCGTCCGTGCAGGCGCGCGCGATCCGTACGGCGATCTCGCCGCGGTTGGCGATCAGGACCTTGTGCACCGGCGTGGTTCCTTCCTCTGGCCTTTCCCTGGCGCTCGCGAGCCTTCCTGGAGTGTAAGCGGGATCGACTCCCGGGAGATGACCACCCCCGGCATTGGGCAACTTCGGAGATTTCCGGAAAAGCCGCGCATAAGGATCTACGTCGATATTGTGAGCAGGGTTGACCCTGAGACAAGAGGGACGAAAGGGGAATAGGATGGGTGACAAGGTCGGCGGAATCCTGCCCGACATGGACAAGATGGCCCAGACCTTTCGCACGCAGTCCGATGCGGTGATCTCGGTCCAGAAGGCTCTGGACGCCGAGGCCAAGAAGATCCCGGCCTCCTGGTCCGGCCCCAACGCTCAGAAGTTCCTCGACGCGTGGGAGGGCTACAAGAAGACCTTCGAGAACGTCCAGCAGACGCTCATCGAGGCCCAGGACGGGATCAAGAAGAACCGCGAGGCGATCGCCGCCGCGACCGGTTCCTGATCCGTGGCACGACGAGGGGGCCCGGCCGGTGCGGCCGCGGCCCCCTTCTGATTCCCCCGCCCGGCATCCCCGCGCCCGGGCGCCCCGCGCCCTCGGGTCAGCCTTCGGGGCGGGCGACCTGGACCTGTTCCCAGGCGCCGCCGATCACGAGCAGGCCGCGCCCGGCGGGGCCCGTCCCGCTCGCCAGGCTGCGCGGCAGCCGCACGCCCAGCAGGTCGCCCTGGCCGGGAGAGCTGGGCCGCAGCAGCAGGCCGTTGCGTGACTTCTTCATCGCCACGACCGGCCCCCGGTACATCGAGTCGAGGTCGTCGGCGCTGCCCGCGCCGATGACCAGCGACCCCGTGTCGCGCAGCTCGCCGACGTAGTCGGTGATCCACTCCGCCAGCTCGCTGTCGCCGCCGAGCAGCTCCAGGTCGTCGATCATCAGCACGTGCCGGCCGCCCGCTCTCGCGGCCTCCTTGACCTCGTCGACCGCGGAGTCCGCGGTGAACGAGCCGCGCACCCCCGGCCGTCCGACGAAGTCCCGCAGCGGGCTGCGCCTGGGCGTGATGAGCACGGCCTCGTACGACCGGTCGAGCAGCGAGGCCAGCATCGTGCACAGGGCCGTGCTCCGCCCGGTCTTCGGCGGCCCGGCCACCACGATGCCCGGCCCGTGCTCCTCGGCCCGGAAGTACCGGACGCCGAGCGTGTCGCCGCCCACGCCGAACACCACGGCGTCGGCGGGCAGCGGGTCCTCCACCAGGGCCAGCGTCTCGGCCAGGCCGACCACCGGCGGCAGCGCGTCCACCCGGAACGGCCGCGCCGCGCGCGGGAGGTCGCCCGCGCGGGCCCGTGCCGTACGGGCGATCTCGTGCAGGGCGGCGACCTGGGCGGTGCCGGCCGGGTCGGCGGCGAGCAGGGCGACCTGCACCTCGCGGATCCCGGTGGACGCGCGGAAGCCGCGCCCCGGCGGGAAGTGCTCCGGCACGTCCTTGGCCTTGATCCCGACGTAGGAGTAGTCGATGGGGTCGGTGAGCTTGAGCACGAGCCGGTCGTCGAACTGGGTGGAGATCCGGCCGACCAGGGTCGACCGGTCGCCGGTCATGACGACCTTGACCCCGGCGCCCGCGCCCTCCTGGAGGATCTGCAGCCACTTGTCGATCAGCGTGCCGTTGTCGTACGACTCGAAGGCGGCCATGAAGCCCTCCCACCGGTCGAACAGCACCAGCACGTACGGCAGGGGATCGCCGGCGGCCGCCCGCTGCTCGGAGACGTCCGCGAAGCCCTGGGCGGCGAGCAGCTGCTGCCTGCGGGCGATCTCCTCCAGCAGGCGGTCGGTGAGACGGGCCAGCCGGTCGGGCGAGTCGCGGCCGACGACCGCGCCCGTGTGCGGCAGCCCGACGAGCGGGAGCAGCGCGTTGTTGCCGCAGTCGACGGCGTACAGGTGCACGTCGCGCGGGTCGGTGTGGCGGCCGACGGCGCCCGCCACGGCACGCAGCACGGTGGACCGGCCGGTGCGGCTCGCGCCGCTGACCAGGAGGTGGCCCCCGGCGGCCAGGTCGTAGCATTCGGCGGCCCGCCGCTGGAGCGAGGGGATGTCGGCCAGGCCGAACGGCAGCCGGGTCCAGTCCTCGGGCTCCAGCTGGTCGAGCGTCAGCGCGTCCGGCAGCGGCGGCAGCCACGGGCTGCGCTGCTGCGCCACGCCCTCGGCCCGCGCGGCGTCGGCGACGGCCTCCACGAGAACGGCGAGGTCGGTGACCATCGTGGACTCCTCGCCGTCCTCGTCGCCGCGGGCCGGCAGGGGGAGGCCGAGCCGCGGCCAGGCCAGCGGCACGACCTCGACGGGCTCGGCGCGGGCGGGACCGGTGCCGGGCCGCCTGCCCCCGATGCGCGCCGACTGGACGGCGTGCAGCGACGACGCCCCGGACCTGACGTAGCAGCGGCCTGGCGTCGACTTGGAGATCGACGCGGCGCCGGGGGAGTTGATCACGTCGCTCGACTCGCCGCCGCTGGTCACCCGGAGCGCGATGCGCAGGTTGGTGTTGGCCGCGATGTCCGGGGTGACCACGCCGGCCGGACGCTGGGTGGCGAGGATGAGGTGCACGCCGAGGGAACGGCCGCGCCGCGCGATGTCCACCAGGCCGACGACGAAGTCGGGAAGCTCCTGGACCATCGCCGCGAACTCGTCGATCACCAGCACGAGCCGCGGCATGGGCTCCAGGTCGATACCGCTGTCACGGAGGTCGTTGTAGTCCTCGACGTCCTTGGCGTCGGCGCGCAGCAGCAGGTGCTCACGCCGCTTCAGCTCGGCCGCCAGGGACTCCAGCGCCCGCTCGGTGAGGTGGCCGTCCAGGTCGCTGACCATGCCGACCGTGTGGGGCAGCTTCGCGCAGTCCTTGAACGCGCTGCCGCCCTTGTAGTCGATCAGCACGAACGTCATCTCGTCCGGCCGGTTGGCCACCGCGAGCGAGGCGATCAGCGTCTGGAGCAGCTCGGACTTGCCCGCGCCGGTGGTGCCCGCCACGAGCCCGTGCGGGCCGTCCAGCCGCAGGTCGACGAGGTACGGCCCGTCGGCGCCGATCCCGATGGGCACGCGGGTCGTCCGCCCCCGACGCCAGAACGCCCGGATCTGGTCGGGCCGGGGGTCCGGCATGCCGAGCAGGTCGAGCAGCCGGGCCGACGAGGGGATGGCGGAGTCGGCGTCCTCCCTGCTCACGTCTCTGACGGCGGCCATCGCGCGGGCCGTCCTGTCGCACCAGCCGAGCGTCACCTGGTCGCCGATGACGTCGCCGAGAGGGTCGAGCCCGGCGCCCCGGAGCCGTACCACCCAGGGCCGCTCGTAGTCGCAGACCGCGACCGCCGCGCACTCCTCGGGGAGCAGGCGCTGGTCGTCGTCCACGCAGATCGCGTACACACCGGCGGTCGGCCCGAGCTGGAGCACCTGCGGCATGCCGGGCAGGCCGCGCAGCACCCGCGCGCCGTCGAGGACGACCAGGACGTTGTACGGCAGGTCGCTCGCGTACCCCTGCGGCGCGTCGCCGAAGGAGGAGTCGCGGCGGACGGCCCGGCGCTCGTTGATCCTGTTGACCAGCTCGGTCACCCGGCGGGCGGCCGACTCGGGGTCGGCGCCGACGAGGGCCACGCAGTCCTCGCCGTCGTGCGGCGCGCAGTGCGGTAGCCAGCGGACCCAGCTCCAGCTGCTCGCGGCCTCCGGGTCGGCCGACAGCACGACGATCGCGAGGTCTCGCGGGCTGTGCAGGGCCGCCGCCTGAGCCACCAGCCAGCGGGCCAGCGCCCGGGAGGCGGGGCGCGCGCCGGTCACGCCCATCACGCCGAGGCGGGGCAGCGGCACGGTCACGGGCACGGCGTGGGAGACGGGGATCGCGGGAAGCTCGCCCGGCGAGCCGCCGAGGCCGCGTTCGGGGACCAGCTCGATGTTGGCGGGCTGGTCGGCCAGGCCGATCCGCAGGTGGAGGGTGTCGGCGTCGTGGATGCGGCGCTCCCACAGCCGGCGGCGCGGGCCGGTCGCGGTGAGCAGCACGTCGGCCGGGTCGGGGAACTCGGCCCGCCGCTCGTCCTGGTCGACCCGGGTCAGCCGGTCGAGCTCGGCGGAGAACGCCGCTTTGCGCTCCCGGTACTCCTTCAGCGCCTGCCGGTGCCGCTTCTTGCCGTACCGGCGGTCGCTGTACCACTGCCCGACCATCGACAGCGGCGTGAGCAGGGCCATCAGGAGGAAGAGCGCCTGCTTGAACACGATGGCCATGACGACGCCGCCCACCGCGAAGATCATGGTGGACAGCAGCTGAAGCCGGTGGTGGTCGGGGCGCGCGGGCTCGGCCGGCACCTCGACGGTCCGCGTCCGGGCCGGGCCCACCAGCCGGGGCGGCCGGTTGTAGGCCAGCCCGCCGTCGGGCATGGGCGTCAGATGGGCGTCCGGGCTCTCCGGGACCCGCAGGGTGAGCACCGACGCCCCGGCCACCAGCACTCCGCCGTCCGGCCACGGACGCGCCTCGGTCAGCGGGCGTCCGTCGAGTGTGACCGCGGCCCCGGCGACCGGCTCGACGACGGTCTCGTGAGCCGACACGTGGACGTGCGCCGCGACCGGCGGCAGCAGCGGGTCCTCCACGGCCGCCGTCCCGGACCGGCCGAGGGTCGCCGTGCCGAACCCGAGCCGGTGGACCGACCCGGCCGCCGGGCCCCCCGACACGCGGATCTCCACGATGCCCGTCGGCTCGCTGCGCCAGGTCGCGGCGGCCGCGGCGGCCTCCAGCGTCACCAGGTCGCCGTCGCGCAGGGCGTGGCCCACCGGCGCGGCCGGGTCGAGCCGCCGCCCGTTGGCCCACAGGTCGGTCCGCGCCGGGATCCGTTCGTCGCCCCACCGGGGGTGCGGCACGACCTCGGCCAGCCGCTGCCCGGGTATGGACAGCGTCCGCGCGAGGGCCTCGGCCAGCGCGCCCACCGTCGTTCCGTCGTCGCCACTGGCGATCAGGTCGGCCGGGCCTTCGCCCGTCAGCGCGGTCAGGGAGATGCGCACGTCGTCTTCCTCGGGGGTGGGGGGCGGGGGAGCCGCGTCAGGGGGTCCGGCGTACGGGCGGCTCGTCCTCGTTCAGCAGGCCGGCGAGCTCGGCCGCCGCGGACGGGGACAGGTCGTCGGGCACGAGCGGGACGAGCGCCTCGGTGGCCGCGGGCTCGGCCGACGGGCCGGGCGCGGGCCCGGCCTCGATGAGGACCCACACCACGTCGTCGAGCGGATCGACGGCCTCCGCCTCGCCGGCCCGATTCGCCGCCTCATCCGTGCGGGACGCGTCGGCGGTGTCGCCGGCGTGCGCCGCCTCGTGCGTGCGGGAGTCCCATACGGCGTCGGCGGCGTCCTCGTCGCCGCCGTGGTGCCAGCCGGTGAACGGCAGACGGGCGGCCAGCGCGGCGACCACGGCGCGGGCGTCGTCGCCGGGGAACTCGCCGAGCACCGCGGCGTTGAGCCAGCAGCCCGGCATCTTCCACTCGTACGGCTCGGGCTCTCCCCGGTCGGCGGGGGAGACGCCGAGCGCCTCAAGGACCCGGTCGAACGCCGCGGCCGTCCCGGCCGGGCCGTCCGTCCTGGCCACGACCGTGACGCCGGCTCGCCTGCTCATCCGTGTGTGACCCTTCCCGTTCCCCACTCGACGTTCAGGTGGCTGCCGTCCCCGGTCAGGACGGAGATGCCGCCCTGGCCCCTGACCTGCACGTCCCACTCGTACGGCTGGCCGCCCCTGCCGGGCCCCTTGTGCCAGACGTTCCCGTAGGCGTCGACGAAGCCCTCACGGCCGTTGAGCACGTCCTTCTGCGGGTTCCTGACGTCCCAGTTCTTGGGCGGGACGAACGGCACCGGCCCGTCGGTCGGGAGGTTGAGTTTCTCGGCCTTCTCGGCCCACCGCGGGTAGCGCGCGTAGATCTTCTCGGCGTCGGTGTGCAGCCGGTTGACCACGCCGAGGGCGTCGAGGAGGCGCGTCGGGCTGTGCTTCAGGACGACCTTGAGCGTGTTCTTCAGCTCGTCGAAGCCCTTCGTGATCGCCTCGACGTACTGCTCCAGTTTGCTGAGGTCGCCGATGGCGTCCTCGGGGACCTTGAAGAAGACCTTCAGCGCGGGGAACGCCTTGATCAGCTTCAGGAACGTCTTGACGGGCTTGGCCGCGGCGTCCCCGAAGTAGGGGATCATCGCCGCCATCGACAGCAGCGCGCCCTTCCAGTCGCCCTGGCCGAGCGACATCAGGCCGGACACGCCGTCCGAGATGGGCGTCGGGTCGAAGATCCCGGCGAGGTCGGCGCAGAGCTGGACCGCGTCGTACCAGCCGAGGCCGCCCTCGGGCAGCAGGTTCTCCGTGTAGGTGCCCTTGAAGAACGTCTGGACGATGTCGACGAAGGCGTTCTCGACGCCGGGGAAGGCGAAGCGCTCGTCGGGATGGGTGCCCACGGTCTGGAACAGCCGCATGGCGAGCTGGTCGGCGGGGTTGACCCACGTCTGGTCGCCCGGCGGGCGGCCGCGCTCGAACACCTCGGCCGCGTCGACCGTGGCCGCCTTCATGAACCGGCCCAGCGGGTCGCCGAGCTTGGGGTCCTTCGTGTTGACCCAGCCGGGGAGCTTCCCGTACGCCATCGAGTTGATCAGATCGAAGTTGTCGCTGTAGAGCTGGTGGGCCGCGAGGGGGTTGCGGGAGATCCCGTCGAGGATCTGGGCGGTCAGGTAGTCGCCCCCGCCGAGCTGGCCGAGCTTCAGCGCCCGCTCGCCGATGGCGACGAGCGTCTTGGTGTCCCAGACGCCGTGCTGGATCACCGCGGCGAGCGTGTAGAGGTCGGGCCCCTGCCCGTCGGTCCCGAACTTGTCGATCCAGGCGGCGTCGATGACGCCCCGGTGGCTCGCCACGCCCATGAGGGTGGCGAACGCCTGGAGGCGCTCCTCGTGCTTCGGCTCGTCCCAGGTGCGCAGGCGGCCGGCGATCCAGGCGGCCTCCTCCGGCCCGAGGGCCTTGAGGAACGCCTCCGCGAAGTCGGGGTCGTTCTGATATTTGATGATCTGGTCCCAGACGTCGTCCGGGAATCCGCCGGGCTTCTCGTACTTCCCGGCCAGCTCCTTCGCCTTGGCCTGGGCCTCGGCCTTGCTGGAGAACAGGCCGCCCCACTCGGTCTGCACCATCGGCGAGGTGAAGCCGTACTGGCTGTTCTCCTTGAGCAGTTGCTCGGCCATCGCCTGGCGGCGGTTCAGCATCGGCAGCTCGCCGCCCACCCACGAGGCCACCCCGGTCAGCGTCGTCACCGGCTTGGTCGACAGGCCCACCCGCTCGAACTCCGACTTCAGCCCGGGTATGCGGCTGTCGATCAGGTTCTTCGCGCTCTCCAGATCCTTGATCATCGCGCGCATCAGCGCCGGGTCGATCCCGGCGAACTGCTGGCCGTCGTCGTCACGCGGTGCCACCGCTGCGCACCCCCAGTCGCTCGCGTTCCGGCCTTGACGAAACCCCCGACTCCCCGTGCCATGTGCGGAGAAGCATAGCCATCCGGCCATGTGCGGACCCGGTCATGCCGGGGCCTTCTTCGCGTCCTCCCTGAGCCTGGCGGCCGAGCCGCGCAGGTTCGCGGCGGCCGTCCGGCAGTCCCCGGCGAGCGCGGCCGTCTCGGCCCGGCGCTCCCGCACCCCGCCGCTGAACCGGTCGGCGGCCGGGCCGGTCCACACGTCCCTGCCCCCGGACGTCACGGTCACCTGCGCGAGCAGCCCGTCGAGGTCCTTGGCCCAGCCGTCGAAGCGCGTCGCGAGCCGCTCCTTGTCCTCGGCCTGCCGCAGCAGCGCGGCCCGGCTCGGGCCCTGGTCGTCGTGGGGGAGGGCCACGGGTCACCCGCCTCTCTTCTTCAGCGCGTCCAGCACGGGCTCGAAGTAGAAGCCCTGGATCGCGTTGAGCAGCAGGACCTCGTCGGCGGCGCTGAGCGGCGGCTTCCCCGCGTCGGCGAGGCGCTGCTTGTACCGGGCGAGCTGCTCGTCCGCGAGCGCCTTCGCGAGGTCGCTCGCCTCGCCGTTCTCGTTGCCGTGCCGGAACAGGCCGCCGACGAGCGGCAGGCTGGCGAAGAAGCCGTCGTCGCTGTCGAGGTCCTTGGCCAGCCGTCCGGTGACCGGCCACTTCAGCGCGTCCTCGAGGAGGTTCTTCCACATCGTGCTGGTGACCTCGCCCGGCACGAGCTTGCCCAGCCTGCCGATGGTCAGGTCGATCGGGAGGATCATCATCTCGACCGTCAGCCTGCGCTGCGCCTCGGCGTTCATGTCGAGCTCGTGCACGGCGCTGACCATGAGACCGCCCAGTCCGGCCGCCTGCGCCATGGCCAGCGTGAACTTCTCCCGGTCCTTCGGGTCGTCGAGGTTCCCGCCGCCGACGTCCACGGTGGACAGGTATCCGCGGAAGGCGTCCATCACGGCGTCGACGCTCTCCCGGCGCTGGAACACCCCGGCGAACAGGTTCGCCAGGTCGTCCTCGCTCAGCGCGGCGTCCCAGCCCGCGCCGGGGTCCATGCCGGACAGCTTCGGGTCGTGCCGCCACGCCTGCAGCCGCGAAATCTCCGGCAGGTACGCCTTGAGGTGGTCGGTGAAGATGTGGTTGACCTGCTCGTCCTTGAGGATGGAGGGCGGCTTCCCGCTGTGGGAGAAGATCTTCGCCACCTCCTGGAAGGAGGTCTTCCCCGTCGCCGGGTCGTCGAGCTCCCGCTGCAGGGCGGTCACGAAGACGGCCTTGAGCTCGGGGTCGTCGCCGAGCATCCCCCAGCCCGCCCGGTCGGCGTACACCTTGGTGACGTTGTAGAACGCGGCGCGGCGCCGGGCTTCGGGCCCCGCGCCGGGGGCGAGCGCGTTCTCCAGCGCCTTCACGAGCAGCGCGTGCACCTCCGGCGTCACGTGGTCGCCGCTGACGTCGGGGCGCAGGAGCAGCTCGGCGTTCTGCGGGTCCTTCGCCAGCAGCTGCTGGAGGGCGTCCGGGTTCTCCGCGACGCCCTGCAGGAACCAGCGCAGCCGCCAGTTGCCGCCGGAGCGCCCCCCGGTGGTCGTGGCGGCCCACAGCAGGTACTGCCCCGCGTCCACGACGAACGACGTCGACTGCGGCGCGGCGGCGAGCAGCGCCGAGATCAGGTCGGGGGAGCCGTGCTCGACCAGGAACTTGTGCGTCGCCGTAGCGAGGCCGGCCGCGTCCGCCGAGGCGAACGCCTGGATCAGCGGCCCCATCTCCGTCTTGAAGCGCTCGAGGTCGTCCGGCTTCAGCCCGAGGGACTGGGGGTCGGTGTTGCCGTCGATCCAGGCGAAGAAGACGCCGCGGACGGCCGCCGGGGTCGCCCCGTTGAGGAACCCGGCGGCGTACTCCGGGTCGCCCGTCGCGGTGGCCGCCTCCAGGGCCGCCATGACCGTCTCCCAGCTCTGCCGGGTGCCGTCCTTCTGGTAGGCCTCGTACGCCTCCTTGAGCCGCCGGCCCGCCTCGGCGCCGGCGTCGCGGGCCTGGTCGGGACCCTGGAAGACGAAGGTGGCGGTCCGGAAGTCCTCACCCACCCGGGTGTTGCCCGGCACCGAGGTGATGGTCTGGATCCGCCAGGTGAGGTCGCGCCGGGAGTCGGTCAGGAACGAGCCGGACCTGTCGAGCACCTCGGCGCCCCGGGCCGTGGACGGGTAGTCGGTCCCGGCCTCCGCGATGCCGTCGGCGAGGGCCTTCTTCAGCCCGGGCACCCGGCCCAGCACGTCGCCCATCGTGGCGCACAGACGGCGGGCGCCATCGGGGTTGAGGCCGACGAACTCACCCATGCGGGCTCACCGGCCCAGCTCCATGTGCCAGAGCTTGGCCTCCTCGGGCGAGCACTTCTGCGGCGTACGGGCGAGCATCGCCACCAGCTCGTCGTCGAGGCTGTTCACAGCGCTGTTGTACGCGCCGCACTGCCCGGTCAGGTGGCCACTCCATTCCGTGGCCGCGGTGCTCGTCCACACCTTGCCACCGGCCATGTTCTGGGTGGGATTGTCCATCTTCGCCTTGAGTTCATCCTGAATTCGCTGAACTCGGGTCAGAAGCTGGGTCAGGTGGGTGTGCAGGGGATTCGTCACTTCCGCCACAGGCGCAGCATAGCCACCTTCACTATCGCTTAGACAGCAAGTTGCGCAGTTTGTCTGATTTGTCAGGATGGCGTCCTATAAAGGGTGAAATTTCAATTATCAAGTCATATGGCGTTCGACGTGCGAAGACGGCGCGAAACCCATGTTGCTCTGGAGTTTGATGTGACCGGCGTTGTCCAGTCTCGCTATTGTCGTGATTTGTCACCAGCGTCCCCCACTCTGGAGTCCCGCTGATGAGGGTCACCGATCAACCGCCTTTTCGCAGCCCGGAGGCGCAGCGGCTGGCCGATCAGACGCCGCAGAAGCCGGCCGGTCCGGCACGGCGGCTCCCCGTCTCTCCGAGGGAGCGCAAGCCGGCGCTCGCGGCGCTCGCCGTGCTGCTCATCGTCGGCGGCGCGCTGCTGACCGTGACGCTGGTCCTGCGCAGCGGCGACCGCGTCTCGGCCATCGAGATCAAGGAGCGCGTGGGCGCCGGCCAGCTCATCCCGCTGTCCGCGCTCAAGGAGGTCCAGATCGCCCAGGACGGGCCGGGCTTCGTCTACTGGTCGGCGGCGCAGGAGATGACCCGCTACTACGCGGCCGTCGACCTGGTGCCGGGGACGCTGCTGAACCAGAACATGATCAGCAGCAGCTCGGCGGAGCTGGTGCCCGGCCGGGCCGTCGTCGGCCTGTCGCTCAAGTCGGGCCAGGTCCCGCCCGGCCTGGAGGCGGGCCAGCGGGTGCAGGTCATCTACGTGCCCGGAGAGAACGGCGAGGGCCAGCCCAAGGTGCTGGCGCACAGCGCGCTGGTGAACTCCGTCAGCGGGGCCGACCCCACGACGGGCGGCGGCAACGTGAGCGTCTCCGTCGTGGTCAGCGACACCGCGTCGCCCATCATCGCGGCCTGGGCCTCGTCCGGCCGGATCGCGCTGGCCTACCTGCCGGGGGCAGGGCCGTCCACGCAGGCGGACGTGTCGCCGTCGCCGGAGGCGTCGGCCAGCCCGGGCGCGCAGCCGACGGCGACCGCCAAGAGGCGCAAGGAGACGGCCCCGCCCACGCCGCCCCCGGCGGTGAACCAGCCGACCGGCCAGCCCACGCAGCCCACGTCACGGGCGACCACCGCCAAGCCCACCTCGAAGGCGAGCGCCACCCCCGGCGGCCTCGTGGACGGGCAGGGCTGACATGGCGCTGATCGCGCTGGCCGCCGACAAGGGGGCGCCCGGCGTCACCACCGCGGCCGTCGCGCTGGGCGCCGTGTGGCCGCGCGCCGTGATGGTGGCCGAGTGCGACACGGCCGGCGGCGACCTCGCGTACCGCCTGCCGGGGGAGGGCGGGTCGCCGCTCAACCCGGCGCGCGGCCTGCTCAGCCTGGGCGCGACCGCGCGCCGCGGCCTGCGGCCCGAGCAGATCAGGGAGCACACCCAGGAGCTCGTCGGCGGGCTGGAGGTGCTCGTCGGCATCAACGGCGCGGAGCAGGCGGCCGGCCTGACCTGGCTGTGGGAGCCGCTCGGGCAGGCGCTCAAGGGCATGCCGGCCGACGTGCTGGCCGACTGCGGCCGCATCGGCTCCAACCCGGAGATCGTCGACCTGCTGGCTCAGGCGGACGCCGTCGTGCTGTTCGCCCGGCCGACCCTGGAGCAGGTCGCCCACCTGCGGGAGCGGGTGGTCACGCTCGGCCGCGCGCTGGGCGAGCGCAGCCGCAGGCCCCCGGAGATCGGGATCGTGGTGATCGCGGAGCAGCGCGAGTACGGCAGGTCGCTCGCCGAGGTGCGGCGGGTCATGCAGGGCGCCGGGCTGCCGGACGTGGTGCTCGGCGGGCTCGCGTACGACGTCAAGGGCGCCGACCTGCTGCGCGGCGAATGGGGCGGGCGGCTCGACCGCACGCTGCTGATCCGCTCGGCCCGCGAGGTCGCCGCCACGCTGCTGTCGCGCGTCCCCCGGCCGGCCCCCGCCCCGGAGGCCGTCCGATGAGCCGGGACGGGCGCGTGAAGATCGACCACGGGCTGGTGAAGCGGTTCCGGCAGGAGGTCGGCGACCGGCTGGCCCATCAGCGGCGGCTGGACCAGGCGAGCGGGCTGCCCCCGATGACGGGGGAGGACGAGCGGCAGTTCGCCCGCGCGCTGATCGCGCAGGTGCTGGAGGAGCACGCCCGCAACGAGATCGGCGTCGGGCGCACCCCGCCGACGGCGGAGGAGGAGGAGGCCCTGGCGGGCGGCATCCATGCCGCCCTGTTCGGCGTCGGCCGCCTCCAGCCCCTCCTGGACGACACCGAGATCGAGAACATCGACGTCAACGGCTACGACCGGGTCTTCGTCAGCTACGCCGACGGGCGCGAGGTGCTGGCCGATCCGG
>NZ_BOOC01000026.1 GCF_016863035.1 Microbispora corallina | reverse complement strand
CCTAGCGCCGTTCGAGCGTGAGCAGGGTCGCACGAGCTGCCGGCGCTGGCGCGTCGGGATCTGCGGCGACAGCCTGCTCCAGGCGGCGGAAACCGGCCTCCAGTTCGTCGGGAGTGAAGTGAGCGAAGACCGAATAGGTGCGCAGGCGCAGCCGTTCGAACAGGTCACCGCGGGTGCCGGAGGACGGCTCCGTCACCGTTCCGAAGCTGGCCACGCGCCAGCCGGCCGACGTGAATGTCTCGATGACCTCGTGCAGCGGCTGAAACAACGAGGCGTCCACCTCATGGCCGCGGGGGAAGTGCTCCAGCCACCAGATCCTGGGCATGTGATCGCTGAATCCGGCACGCAGTAGCAGCCGCCCAGCGGGCCTGAGCACCCTGGCCAGTTCCCGGACTGCCCGCGGCTTGTCCTGGACGTGGTGCCAAACCTGCAACATGACGGCGTAGTCGACGCTGCCGGACGACACCGGAATGTCCTCGGCAGAGCCTGCCAGATATCGCACACCGGGATGCCGGGCCTGCGCCTGCGCTACCTCGCGCATGCGGACCGACGGCTCGACGCCGGTCACCGGCCCGAACGCTCGTGCCAGCGCGGGAGTGAACCTGCCGGTCCCCGAACCCACATCCAGCCCGGCCAGGGGACGCCGCTCAGGCAGGAGAGCTCCGAACGCGTCGATCCATGCCTGCAGTTGCTGCTCGGTGAGCGCGCGGCCGCGCGCGTAGTCCTGGTATTGCTCCGTGTCGTAGTCGGTCCGCCTCATCGCAGCCCCTTTCGCACGCGGTCTCTGCCAGGTACGCAGCTCCGTGGGCGGCCGGCTAGAACTAACGGGACCTGGGCCGCGTACTGTGCCGTCCGACGTATCGCGCCGATACATCGGCAAGATATGTACTGATGCACTCCGGCGCAAGGTTCCTCTTCAGTTGATCAAGAATCAGATCGAGCGCACAGGCCTCGGGGACGTGGAACGCAACCAGCGCCTTCGCTGACCCCGCCGGGCTGTCAGAGGAACCGACCAGCACCACCGGGCGAACGTTCCCTGATACGGCACGCTTGTCGGCCAGCACCCGGTAGGGGCGGGTGCGGGGTCGCCCGGAGTCCAGGCGCGGTACTCGGATGCCGACGATGACGGCGGTGAGCACGATCGACGACGGCTTCAGGTTCCCGGCAGAGGGGGGATCCCGGTGTTTTTACTTGACATAACGTTCATTATCGAGCAATGAGAACGACGCCAGAAGAGGGGATCGGCCTCGATTCAGAGCGCTCAATCAGATGCCTCGACACGTGTCATTTACGCGCACGGACACAGCACACGATCGCCGGCTAAGGCAGCGCGCGAGCCGCGAGTTTCGACAAGACGTGTGACGACGATGTCCCGGACCGACACATATAAAACGATCTTGAAGAGCCGGGCTCCGAGAGGCGGCGGAAACCCGGAACCAGCCGGCACGCCGGTCCACGCCAATCCACGAACGCCCGCCAGGGTTAGCTTGGGTACGTGCGACCGGCACGCACGCCGGCTCCCGGACCCCTAAAGGGACAAAAGCCTCATACCAGACAGAAGGTGAATTCTGTTGGGTATGAGAGTCGCCACCCTCCCTGCCCTCAGGTCACGCTCGCGGAGGCTCGCGACGTCGTCATCACGGTTCGTGATCTTCTCTCCTCGCGGGGACTGTCTGAAAGTGGTGAAAGCCGTACGATCACCGCATGACGATCGGCCTACCCGAGATCCTGATCCTGAGTGCGGTCGCACTGGTGTTCCTGGTGGCGATCGTGCTGATCGCCGCTCGTGCCGGCGCCCGGCCGGCGGGTCCGCTGGCCTGGCGCAGCCCTGGGCTGCTGCCCCCGATCTCGGCGGAGCTGCAGCTCCGCGTACGGGAGCTGTACGCCGAGGGACGGAAGATCGAGGCCATCAAGCTGGTGCGGGAGCAGACCGGCCTCGGCCTGAAGGAGGCCAAGGCGGTGGCCGACACGCTCGGGTCCGGCAACCCGCTGCCGATGCCGGCGGGGCACGGCCAGTCGGACCTGGCGAGCCGCGTGCGTGAGCTCAAGGCGGCGGGCCGGACGGAGCAGGCGGTGTACCTGGTCCGGGGCGAGACCGGGATGGGGCAGACCGAGGCGGAGACCTTCGTCGACACGCTGTGACCCGGCGTCCCTGACCAGTACGGTCCGGCCGGTTGCGCAGGCGATCGCCTCCGTCGGCCCTCGTGGCGTACGTGTGAGCCCGCGGTGAGCCCGTGCTCGGGGCCGGTTTGTCGGTGGCGGGGAGTACGGTGTCGATCATGCTGCCCGCTCAGGTGAACCGGCTGACCGTGGAGGAGGCCGCGGATCGGTACGTGGAGCTGGTCCGGGCGAGGACGTCGACCGGCGCCCTGTCCCCCGCGACGGCGGAGGTGTACGCACGTGATGTCGCGACCTTCGTCCGGCTGGCGGGCCCGGGGCGGGTGCTCGACGACCTGACAGGCGAGGACGTCGACGCGGTGCTGCTGGCGTTCGCCCGCAAGCCCGACGAGCGGCGAAGGCCGGAGGACCGGCGTACGGCACCGGGCGCCGGGGTGCAGAGCCCGGCGTCACAGGCGCGGTTCCGGCGGTCGGTGTCCGCGCTGTTCCGGCACGCGGCCGCGGTGGGCTGGGTGCACCTCGACCCGATGGCGGCCTCGTCGGTGACGGCCAGGGAGCGGGGCGGGTTGCGCCCGGAGCGGCGGGCGCTGACGAAGGAGCAGGCCGAGGGGCTGATCGCGGCGGCGCGTGCCCCTCTCGACCCGGGGTCCGAGGGCCACTCCCCTCCCCCGCGGCCTGCGGGGCCGGCGGAGCCGGGGCGGCAGCGGCAGCGCCGGGACCAGCGGACGGAGGTCCGGGACGCGCTGGTCGTGCTGCTGCTGGCCACGCTCGGGCCCCGGGTGTCGGAGCTGGTGCGGGCCAACGTGGAGGACTTCTACACCAACGACGGCGTGCGTTACTGGCGGATCTTCGGCAAGGGCGGCAGGACGAGGGATGTCCCCCTGCCCGACGACGTCGCGCGTGCCCTCGACGCGTACCTGGCGGTGCGGCCGGCCGGCGAGGAGGAGAAGGCGCTGCTGCTGTCGTGGCGGGGCAGGCGGCTGGCCCGGGGCGACGTGCAGGGGGTGATCGACCGGGTGCAGCGGCTGGTGGAGCCGGGGCGGCGGCGGGAGGTGACCCCCCACGGGCTGCGGCACACCACGGCGACGCACCTGCTGGCCGACGGCACCGACATGGACGCGGTACGGCGGGTGCTGGGGCACAGCGACCTGTCGACGCTGGGCCGCTATCGGGACGATCTGCCCGGGGAGCTGGAGGTGGCGATGGGGTCCCATCCGCTGTTACGGCGGCGGGACGGGCGGCGACCGCCGGAGACCGCCGACGGCCCGGGCTGAGCGCCCGCGACGGGACGCTGTCACCCGTTAGGCGGCGTCGACGCCTCCCCAATCGCCGAGGGCGCTCTGGTGGTAGCCAGCCACCTCTCGGCCGGCCACCGGGCGGGCGGGTACGACCGCGACGACGACGGCGGCCAGGACGGCGGCCAGGACGGCGGCCAGGACGGCGGCCGCGGCGGCGGCCACGGCGGGAGGGCCGCACACCACGATGATGGTTCGGCGGCTTGACCCTCACGTAACGGCAGGCCGGAGGCTGGGCGGCGGAATGGAGGAGGGCCATGGGCTACTCGGTCGGGCAGCTCGCCCGTTTCGCCGGGGTCACCGTGCGGACGTTGCACCACTACGACGAGATCGGTCTGCTGTCGCCGGGAGAGCGCACGTCTGCGGGCTATCGGCGGTATACGGACCGCGACGTGGAGCGCCTGCAGCAGGTGCTGTTCTACCGGGAGCTCGGGTTCTCCCTGGAAGAGATCACCGCCATCCTCGACGAGCCTGGCGCCGATCCACTGACGCACCTGCGGCGTCAGCACGAGCTGCTGCGGCGGCGGATCGGTCGTCTGGAGGCGATGGCGGCGGCGGTCGAGAGGGCCATGGAGGCGCACACGATGGGCATCGATCTGACGCCTGAGGAGCGGTTCGAGGTTTTCGGCGACTTCGATCCGGATGAGCACGCGGAGGAGGTCGAGGAGCGGTGGGGCGGCACCGACGCGTTCGAGCAGAGCCGTCGCCGGACCGCCCGGTACACCAAGGACGACTGGAAGACGATCACGGGCGAGGCCGGGGAGATCCTGCGGGAGTTCGCGGCGGCGTACGCGGCCGGGGAGCCGGCCGGGGGTGAGCGGGTGACGGACACGGCCGAGCGGCACCGCGCCCACATCACGCGCTGGTTCTACGACTGCTCGTATGAGATGCACCGGGGTCTCGGCGAGATGTACGTGGCCGACCCCCGGTTCGCGGCCAACTACGAGAACGTGGCCGAGGGTCTGAGCGGGTACGTCCGCGACGCCATCGTGGCCAACGCGGAGCGGCACGCCTGACGGTTCACTCCCCCGGGGGTTCACTCCCCCGGACGGCTGACGGCGACGGACGGCTGCCGTGGACGGGCGGCTGCTGGAGCGAGGACGTGTGGGGGGCCCGGCCTCGCTCGGGCAGCCGATGCCGCCCGGCGCCCGAGCGGGCGCCGATGCCGCCCGGTGCGCCGCCGCCGTCCGAGGGGCGGCCCCGCCTCTCTCCGGTGCCGATCCTGATGCCGCCCGCGCACCGGCGCACAACCGCCCCCGGCCCACCACTACCACCGCACCGCCACCGCCGAGCCGGCAATGTCCGAGGGGCGCCCCGCCCCGCTCCCCTGCCGTACGGAGACCGGGACGGCGGGGTTCAGCGGGCCGGGGCGGCCAGCCGGTCGAGGACGGCGACCAGGCTTCGGCTGGTCATCGCGCGCCAGCCCTCCCCCATGATCGAGTGGGCGCGGCGCTGCAGTTCGTTGTCGGGGTCGAAGCCCTCGTGCAGGAGGAACAGGCGGGTGCCCCGGCCTTCGGGTTCCAGGGTCCAGGTGATGGTCCAGTCGGAGCCGCTGGGGTTGGCGGGGTCGCCGTCCTGCCAGGACAGGCGGAGCATGCGCTGGGGTTCGAAGGCCAGCACCTCGGCCTGGACGACGCCGGAGAAGCCGGTGCCGGGCCTGGGTGTGGTGTGCATCGTGTACCGGTGGCCGACCTCGAGGCGGAAGTCGCCGGGCATGAGCCACTGCGCGAGCAGGTCGGGCTCGGTGAGGGCGCGCCACACGCGGGCGGGCGGGTGGGCCAGGAACTGGTCGACGCGCAGCACGGTCGGGTCGTCGTCGTGGGTCATCGGGTGTCCTCCTGATTCCGGGTGCTTGCGGGGCCGTCCTGCACGGCTCCGGGGTGTTCGTCGCCGCCGTCCCTGTCGTCCCCGTCGTCCATGGTGTCGAGCAGGTCGCGCAGGCCGGCCAGGCGTTCGCGCCAGAACCGCTCGTAGGGGGTGAGCCACTCCCGCACCTGGGTGAGCGGCACCGCCTCCAGCCGGTAGAGCCGTTCGCGGCCGACCTTGCGCTCGCTGACCAGTCCGGCTTCGCGCAGCACGCGCAGGTGCTCGGAGAAGCTGGGCCGGGTCATGTCGAAGTGGCCGGCCAGCCGCCGTACGGGCTGGGGGCCCTCCTCGCGGAGCAGGCGCAGCACCTCGCGGCGGACGGGGCTGGCCAGGGCGGCGAAGACGCGGTCTTCCGGGGCCTCGACCGTCGTCGTCACGGCACACCTCCGGGCGCGTCGCTGGTGTCCATGCGCCCCATAATACGTAGGAAAAAACCTACCTGTCATCTCCGGTCAGGAAGGAGTCGGGGTTTCATCAAGCGGAAACGCGGCCGAAACAGTCCCTGTCAAGGATTGGTGTTCGTGATCAGGGCCATTCTGTTCGACCTCGACGAGACCCTTTTCGATCATCGGCGGGCGGTCGCCTACGCCGCGACCCGCTGGACGGAGGCGCTCAGCCCCGGCCACGAGCTGCTGATGGAGACCCCCGCGCTGTGGCTGGACCTGGAGGACAAGCATCTGCCGGCCTGGCACGCCGGCGAGTGCTCGTTCGCCGAACAGCGCCGCAGGCGGCTCCGCGAGTTCTGCGGCCGGCTCTGCCTGCCCGTCCCGGCCGACCTCGACGCGGCGTACGGCGAGTTCCTCCTGCACTACGAGGACGCGTGGACGGCCTTCCCGGACGCCGCCGCGACGCTGGACGCGCTGGAGGGCCGGGGGCTGACGCTCGGGGTGCTGACCAACGGGACCCCGGTGCAGCAGGAGGCGAAGCTGCGCCGCATCGGGCTGCTCGACCGGCTCGACCCGGTCCTGACGCCCGACGCGCTGGGCGGCAACTTCAAGCCGGCAGCCGAGTGCTACCTGGAGGCGGCCGCGAAGCTCGGGCTGCGCCCCCAGGAGGTGCTGCTGGTGGGCGACAACCTCATGCTCGACGCCGTCGGGCCGACCAGGGTCGGCATGCACGGCGTCTGGCTGGACCGCTACCGCCGCGACGCGGCGCCGGCGTCGGTGACGCGGGTGACCACGCTGACCGACCTGCCCGCCGTGCTCAACGGACTGAACGGACTGAACGGGCTCGACGGGCTGCGCCCGCACCGGGCCGGGCCGTCCCGGGCGGCCTGACCGCGGCGCGGGACGGCCCGGCCCCGCCCCGCCCCGACCGCCGTAAGGACCCCGTCAGCGCCTGACCGCCGCGAGGACGGCGCAGGACCCCGTCAGTCAGGGACGGCGGCGGCCGCGACACGGCGCCGGGCGAAGCCGAGCCGGGCGTAGACCCCGATGGCCGCCCGGTTGTCGTCGTCGACCATCAGCGACGCCCGGCCGTGCTCGTCCAGCAGGGCCCGGGCAACAAAGCGGCACACCCGCTCCCCCAGCCCGCGCCCGCGGGCCTCGGCGGCGGTGGCCACGCCGGCGAGCAGGCCGACCGTGGGGGCCGACCAGGCGTCGGCCGCGACCGCGAGCAGCCGTCCCCCGGCGTCGCGGATCCCGGCCCACCGGCGTACCCGCGGGAGTCCCGGCACGGCGTAGGAGTCGGGGTTGGCCGAGGTGAGCAGGTCGGTCACCTCGGGCTCCTCCCCCGGGTCGAGCCAGCGCGCCCCGCCGGCGTCCCGGTCCGTCCGGTCCGCCAGGCGTGTGGTGGTCATCCAGGAGAACCCGGCGGTGAACGCCAGTTCCGGCACGGCCCGCGCGACCTCCGCCACGAGCGCGGCGTCGCCGAACGGCCGGTACGACGGGCCCACCTCGGCCAGGGCGTGCCGGACGAGGGCGGCCACGTCGGCCGTGCCCCCCCGTACGGCGAGACGGTCGCGGCGGGACGCGCGGGGGCTGGCGACGGCGACGCCGTCCCCGTGGGCGAAGGCCCGCACACCCGGCCGCATGCCCTGCGCGGCCCATACGATCAGGTCGTCGCCGCCGCAGGCGTCCTCCACCTCGGCGACGGTGAACAGCTCGCGCACTACAGGATCGCGCCGGGCGCGTACGCGGCCTCGTCCGGGTAGCGGGCGGTGATCTCCCCGATCCGCTCGACCACGGCGGCGACCTGACCGGCCGCGGCTCCGGTGAAGGAGATCCGGTCGGCGAGCAGGGCGTCCAGGTCGGCGCGGACGAGGGGGAAGCGGTCGTCGGCGGCCAGCCGGTCGAGCAGCTCGTTGGCCGCGCCCCGGGAGCGCATGGCCAGGGCGGAGGCGACCGCGTGCTCCTTGATGATCTCGTGGGCGGTCTCGCGGCCGACCCCGGCGCGCACGGCGGCCATCAGCATCTTCGTGGTCGACAGGAACGGCAGGTAGCGGTCGAGCTCGGCCTCGATCACGGCCGGGAACGCGCCGAACTCGTCGAGCACGGTGAGCATCGTCTCAGCCAGCCCGTCGAAGGCGAAGAACGCGTCCGGCAGGGCGACCCGGCGCACCACGGAGCAGGACACGTCGCCCTCGTTCCACTGGTCCCCCGCCAGCTCCCCGGCCATCGACGCGTAGCCGCGCAGCACGACGGTCAGGCCGTTGACCCGCTCGCAGGAGCGGGTGTTCATCTTGTGGGGCATGGCCGACGATCCGACCTGGCCCTCCTTGAAGCCCTCGGTGACCAGTTCGTGCCCCGCCATCAGGCGGATCGTCTTGGCCAGCGACGACGGCGCGGCGGCCAGCTGCACCAGCGCGGTCAGGACGTCGTAGTCGAGCGAGCGCGGGTAGACCTGGCCGACGCTGGTGAAGCGGCGGGCGAACCCGAGGTGGGCGGCCACACGGTCCTCCAGTTCGGCGAGCCGGTCCGTGCCGCCCAGCAGGTCGAGCATGTCCTGGGCGGTGCCGACCGGGCCCTTCACGCCGCGCAGTGGGTAGCGGCCGATCAGGTCCTCCAGGCGTTCGAACGCCACGATCAGCTCGTCGGCCGTGGTGGCGAACCGCTTGCCCAGCGTTGTCGCCTGGGCGGCGACGTTGTGGGAGCGGCCCGCCATGACCGTGGCGGTGTGCTCGGCGGCCAGGCGGCCGAGCCGGGCGAGCAGCGCCACGACCCGGCCGCGCACCAGCAGCAGGCTGTCGCGGATCTGCAGCTGCTCGACGTTCTCCGTGAGGTCGCGCGAGGTCATGCCCTTGTGGACCTGCTCGTGCCCGGCCAGGGCGTTGAACTCCTCGATGCGGGCCTTCACGTCGTGCCGGGTGACCCGTTCGCGCTCGGCGATCGAGGCGAGGTCGACCTGGTCGACGACCTTCTCGTAGTCGGCGACCGCCTGCTCGGGCACGTCGATCCCGAGGTCGGCCTGGGCCCGCAGGACGGCCAGCCACAGCCGGCGTTCGAGCACGACCTTGTGCTCCGGGGACCACAGGCGGGCCAGCTCCGCGGACGCGTAGCGGGTGGCCAGGACATTCGGGATACGCGGCTTCGCACTCACGTTGGCCCAGTCTATTGAGCCCACGGGTGGTCGCGGCCCGCGGGGACCTCCCGGCGGACGCGGTAGCGCAGGTTGGCGACGCCGCCCGCCCGGTTCACGCCGGCCGTGTCGAGGGTCACCCGCCGCGTCCCCGCGGCCTCGTGGAGGCGGACGCCGTCGCCGAGCAGGACGGGCGCCACGTGGACGAGGATCTCGCCGACCAGTCCCTCGGCGAGGCACTGGCGGGCGAGGTCGGCGCCGACCAGGACCACGTTCCCGCCTCCGGCCGCGGCCAGCGCCGTCTCCACCGCCTCCCTCACCCCGCAGGTGAGGAACGTGACCCCCGGGTACGGGTTCGCCGGGCGGTGGGTGAGGACGAACACCGGCCCCTCCCAGGCCCCGCCGTACAACCGGTGGCCGCGTCCCGCGCCGACGTCGTGGCTGCGCCGGCCCGCGAGCACCGCGCCGGTCGTCGTGAGGACCTCGTCCACCTCGGGGTTGGGCCCGGAGTGGCCCGAGATCCAGTCCATCGCGTCGCCGGGACCGGTGATGAAGCCGTCCAGGGACATCGTGACGTGCCACAGGACGATGCCGTCGGTCATGGTGATCCGCCTTCCGCCGGGGTTGCCGTTCACCTCGTACGACGGCCCCCCGTCCCGGAACTCATCGGTCCAGTTCGGGCGGCAGGCCGAACGCCGGGAACAGCTCGGGGCCGAACGCGGTGAACTCCACCACCAGCCCCGCCTCGATCCGCAGGACCGACACGCCGAACGCCGGGTACCCCTCGTCGGACGGGCGGCGCACGTAGGCGGCGACCGCCGGCTGCAGGTTCGCCCCCACCGCGACCATCCGGAACCGGCCCTGGTAGTTGGGCGAGGCCGGGTCGAAGCTCTCGGCCAGCGCCCGCACGATGGGGTCGCGGCCCTGGAACCACATCGGGTACGGCGGCATCGTCGCCCGCGCGTCCTCGGCCAGCAGCCCGGCCACCGCGGCGGCGTCGGCCCGCTCGTAGGCCGCCATCAGCCGGCGCAGCACCTCCCGCTCCCCCTGGGTGGGGCCGGACGTGGGCGCCCAGTCGAGCCGCCGTTGCGGCAGGTGCTCCTTCAGCGTGGCCCGGGCCCGCTGCAGGGCGCTGTTGACCGCCGCCACGCTGGCCTCCAGCAGCGCCGCCGTCTCCCCCGCCGGGTGGCCGAGGACGTCCCGCAGCACCAGCACCGCCCGCTGCCGCGGCGGCAGGTGCTGCAATGCGGCCAGGAACGCCAGCTCGACCGTCTCCCTGGCCACGACCGCTCCGTCGGGGCTGTCGCCGCCCGCCGCGATCCCCTCCAGCAGCAGGTCCGGGTACGGCTGCAGCCACGGCACGTCGGTCCGCGGCGGCAGCGGCTGCGACGGGTCCGACGGCGGCCGCAGGTGGTGGGGCAGCACCCGGCGCGGCCGCCGTTCCAGCGCGTCCAGGCAGGCGTTGGTGGCGATCCGGTACAGCCAGGCGCGGAACGTCGAACGGCCCTCGAACGTGGCCCGGCCCCGCCAGGCCCGCAGCAGCGTCTCCTGCACCAGGTCCTCGGCGTCCTCCAGCGACCCGAGCATCCGGTAGCAGTGCAGCTGGATCTCCCGCCGGTACCGTTCGGTCAGCGTGGCGAAGGCCGCCTCGTCGCCCGCACGGGCCGCCTCGGCGAGCCCCTGCTCCGCGTCCCCGCGCCGCCCGTCCTCGCCCGCCATCCGCACCCGTCCCCGCCGGTCGTCGATGTCCACGTAGGGTACGACGGCCGGCGGGCGGGAGACTCATCGGTCCCGGCGGCCACCCCGGTCACGCGGGCGGGGCGGCCGCCAGGGAATGACCCGGCAGGAGTCAGCCGGCAGGAGTCAGCGCCTCCTTGTCGTACACCTTCACGTCGGCGTCCCCGGCGGGCGGCTTGGGCGTGCGCCGCAGGCGCTCCTTCGCCCGCTCGACCAGCGTGTACAGCGTCGGCACCAGCACCAGCGTCAGCAGCGTGGACGAGATCAGCCCGCCGATCACCACGATCGCCAGCGGCCGCGAGATGAACCCGCCCGACCCCGTCACGCCCAGCGCCATCGGCGTCAGCGCGCAGATCGTCGCGATCGCGGTCATCAGGATCGGCCGCAGACGCCGCCTGCCGCCCTCCAGGACCGCCTCCACGACCCCCAGGCCCTGCTCCCGGTACTGGTTGATCAGGTCGATCAGCACGATCGCGTTGGTCACCACGATGCCGATCAGCATCAGCATGCCGATCAGCGCGGGCACGCCCAGCGCCGTGTCCGTGAGCAGCAGCAGGCCGATCGCGCCGGTCGCCGCGAACGGGATCGACACCAGCAGGATCAGCGGCTGCACCAGGCTGCGGAACGTCGCCACCATGATCATGAAGACGATCGCGATGGCCAGCAGCATGGCCAGGCCGAGGTCGCGGAACGCGTCCTGCTGGTCGGAGCTCGCGCCGCCGATCTTCCAGCTCACCCCGTCCGGCAGCGTCATCGCGTTCAACCGGTCGGTGACCTTCGAGGTGATCGCGCCGAGGTTGGACGCGTCCGCCGCGCCCGACACCGTGGCCGTCCGGTCGCCGTCCTGGCGGGTGATCTGCGTCGGGCCGTCGGCCTTCACGACGTCGGCGACGTCGCTCAGCCGCACCGTCCCGGACGCCGCCGGCAGCTCCAGCTTCCGGATCGCGGTCAGGTCGGCCGGGGCCTCCCCCTGCCGCAGCACGACGTCGCTGGAGCGGCCGTCCACGTCGAGCGAGCCGATCGTGGCGCCGCGGAACGCCTGCGCGACCGCCTGCCCGACCGCCGCCTCCGTCAGGCCCTTGGCCGCCGCCTTCTCCCGGTTGACGTGGACCTCGACCCGCGGAGCGCTGTCCTCCAGGTTGGACGACACGTCGCGCAGCCCGGAGACCTCCGCCATCGCGTCGCGCACGCTCGCCGCCGCCGTCTTCAGCGTGGTCGTGTCCGACCCCTGGAGGATGACCTGCACCTGGTCGGAGTTGAACCCGCCGCCGCCCTGGGCGCCGACCGTCACGTCCCCGATGCTCTGCAGCGTCTTCAGCCGGGTGCGCAGGCCCTCCTCCACCGCCGCGGTGTCCACGCCGTCGTCCAGCGTGATGGAGTACGACGCCCGGTCCGAGCCGCCGCCCAGCCCGCCGAACAGCCGGTTCCCGCCGCCGACCGTCACCTGGTACGACTTCACCCCGGACGTCGACCGCAGCACCGTCTCGATCTGCTTGGCCGCCGCGTCGGTCGTCGCCAGGTCGGTCCCGGCCGGCATCCGCTGGCTGATCTGCGTGGTGTTGTTGCCCGAGTTGTCGAGGAAGTTCGTCTTCAGCCGCGGCGCCAGCCCCATCGTGCCGACGAAAACCACGAGCCCGATCAGCAGCGTGACGAACCGCCGCCGCGTCGCGAACCGCAGCACCGGCAGGTACGCCCGCTGCAACGGGCTGCGCAGCTCCCTGCGCTCGGCCTCCTCCCGGACGGCCTCCGCCTCCTGCGGCGTCAGGTCCGGCGTCTTCAGGAACCAGTACGCCAGGACCGGGATGACGGTCAGCGCGACGAACAGCGACGCCAGCAGCGCCACCGTCACCGTGATCGAGAACGGGCCGAACAGCTGGCCCACCAGGCCGCCCACGAACGCGATCGGCAGGAACACCGCCACCGTCGTCAGCGTCGAGGCCGTCACCGCGCCCGACACCTCCCGGACCGCGGTGAGGATCGCCCGCCGTTTCTCCTCGCCGTACCCGAGATGGCGCTTGATGTTCTCCAGCACCACGATCGAGTCGTCCACCACCCGGCCCACCGCGATGGTCAGCGCGCCCAGCGTCAGCAGGTTCAGCGAGTAGTCGCCGAGCCACAGCGCGATCAGCGCGACGACCACCGACACCGGGATCGACACGGCCGTCACCAGCGTCGACCGCACCGACAGCAGGAACACCAGAATGACCAGGACCGCGAACGCCAGGCCCAGCAGGCCCTCGGTCGTCAGGTCCTCGATCGACCGCTCGACGTACGGCGCCTGGTCGAACACCACGGTCAGCTGCGCCACGTCCCCGAGCTGACGGGTCAGCTCCGGCAGCTTCGCGTTCACGTCGTGGGAGATCTGCACGGCGTTGCCGTCGGCCGTCATGCTGATCGCCACGCCCAGCGTGGTGTCGCCGTTGGTCCGCGTGATCGACGTGGCCGGCGCGTCCTTGATCGCGATGTCGGCCACGTCGCCCAGCCGCACCGGCTTCGGCGCCGGCAGCGCCCGGGGAGCCGCGCCGCCCCGCGCCGCGGCGGCCCCCAGCCCCCCGGCCCGGCCCGCGGCCTGGCCACCGAGACCGGCCGTCCCCTGCGGCAGGCCCTGCCGGCCCGCCTGACCGCCCGCCTGGCCCAGCGCGGTGGCCGGAACGGCCGGCGCGAGGTACAGGTTCCTCAGGTCGTCCACACTGCGGACCTGGTCGCCGGTCTGCACCGTCAGCGTCCGGGAGTCCTCGGTCAGCGTCCCGGCCGGGATGGCCACCCCGTTCGACCGCAGCAGGTCCGCGATCGCCGACGCCGACAGGCCGCGCTTCTTCAGCTCGTCCTGGTCGGCGGTGATGACCACCTGCTTCTCCCCGGCGCCGCTCACCGTGACGTCCCGCACACCGGTGATCGCCTGCAGCTCCGGCACCATGATCCGTTCGATTTTCTCGAACATGCCGTGCGGATCGCCGGCGTCGCCCACCGCGAGGGACATCACCGGGATGTCGTCGGTGCCGCCCGACACGATCTGCGGGTCCACGTCCGACGGCAGCTGCGGCTTGATCCGGTTCACCGCCTGCTGCATCTTGCTCACGACGTCGTCGACGTCGGTGCCGTACTCGTAGGCCACCTGGACCTGCGCGCTGCCCTCCTTGGAGGTGGAGGTGATGGTCGTCACCCCGGGAAGGCCCTGGAACGCGCCCTCGATAGGCTTGGTGACCTGCTCCTCCACGATCTCCGGCGCCGCCCCCGGATAGGACGCCACGGCGAACGCCATCGGGAACTCGAGGGAGGGGAACAGCTGCTGCTTCAGTGAAGGAATCGCAAAGGCGCCGAAGGCGCCCAGCACAAGCACAATCATGATGACGAGAGTGCGGTTGGCAAGGCTGAGCCGCGCCAGCGCGGTCATGCGATCTCCTGAGATAGGCGTAAGTGTGCGGCCCACCATAACACTTCGCATGGGGCGAACATTTAGCGTCACCATTAACTACTGGTAACCTCTCCCCACGAGAGGTGATCGTGAGCGACAGTCGAGCGGACCACACCGCCCAGCCGGGCGCCGCCCCCGAATTCGAAGGCCGGACCGGCGACGACGACGAGAGGGAGCGGCTCATCGCACGGCTGTCGGAGCTGCAACGAGGCTTCGGGCGGTTCTTCGCCCGCGACCGGTCGATGCCGCTGTGGGCGTCCAACCTGACGATGCAGCAGCTCAAGGTCGTGATGTACCTGTCCATGCGGGGCTCGGCCCCCGGGCAGGAACTCGCCCGCCACCTCGGCGTCGGTCTCGGCACCACCACCGGAATCGTGGACCGCATCGTCGCCCAGGGCCTGGCCACCCGCCGCGAGGACCCCAACGACCGGCGCATCCGCCGGGTCGAGCTGACCGACGCCGGGCAGCGGCTCACCGCCGAGCTCCTCGACGCCGGCACCACCCGCTACCGCAGACTCCTCGGACACCTCGACACCGACACCCTCCGCACGATGGAGGACGTCATGCGCAAGATCCAGGAGGCCATGCACCGGATGCACGCCGAGGACGATTCCGCTCGTTGATGGATTTGGTGGGTGGTGCGGTGGTTTTTCACCAATCGGGCGGCTTTACATTGTAGATTACATATCCTGGGGGGACCCCGATGGCGTCCCCGGCGGCGGCTGGTAGCTTGCGGCGCCATGTCCTCCTATCTCGAGAAGCTCTTCTCGCTGTCCGGCCGCGTCGCCCTCGTCACCGGCGGAAGCTCCGGAATCGGTTACGGGATCGCCGAGGCCCTCGGCCGCGCGGGCGCCGCCGTCGTGCTGGTCGCCCGTGACGAGGACCGGCTGGAGGCCGCCGTCCGCTCCCTCGCCGGCCACGGCGTCCGCGCGGCCGCCGTCAGCGCCGACCTCGGCGACCGCGCCGCCGTCGCCCGCGTCTGCGCCGAGGCGCCCGGCTTCTTCGGCGAGATCGACATCCTGGTCAACGACGCCGGCGTCAACATCCGCCGCCCGATGGCCGAGCTCACGCCCGACGACTACGACGTCACCGTCGCGGTCAACCTCACCGCGCCCTTCCTGCTGGCCGGTCATTTCGGTCCCCGCATGGCGGCGCGCGGCTGGGGCCGCATCATCAACGTCGGCTCCCAGCAGGCGATCAGCGCGTTCGGCGACAGCGGCGTGTACGGCGCGTCCAAGGCCGCCATCTGCGGCCTGACCCGCTCCCAGGCCGAGGCGTGGTCGGCCGCCGGGGTCACCAGCAACACGATCATGCCCGGGTTCGTGCTCACCCCCCTCACCGAGCCGGCCCAGGCCGTCCCCGGCCGTACCGAGGCCATGGCCGCCCGGACGATGACCGGCCGCAACGGCCTGCCCGAGGACTTCGCGGGCGCCGCGGTGTTCCTCGCCGCCGACGCCGCCGCCTACGTCACGGGCCAGGCCGTGTACGTGGACGGCGGCTTCAGCGTCCACTGACCCCAGGGGGGCTCACTCCCCCGCCGGCGGGGCGACCGGGCGCGCCCCGCACCGGGCCCGCACCGCCGTGCCGGCCGTCAGCGGGAGATCATTCCACGACCTGGCGGATCTCCACCCCGCTGTGCCCGGCGGAGACCTCGTACAACCGGGACGCCAGCCGCACCACCTCGTCGAGGTCGGGCGCGTCGATCAGGTAGTAGCCGCCCACCGCCTCCTTGGTCTCCAGGAACGGCCCGTCGGTCATGACGACCCGGCCGCCGGGATCGGCGTGCAGGGTGGTCGCGCCGGACGCCGGCCGCAGTTCGTGGGTGTCGAGGACCGCCGGCCCCGCCGATGCGGAGAAAGCGCGGTGGGCCTCGCCGAGCGCCTCCCGCTCCTGCGGGGACATCGCCGCCCACTGCCGTTCGTCGCCGTAGATGAGCACCAGATATTTCGCCATGTCGCGCGTCCCGTCGTATGGAGCCCGGATGGGCCCGTCCACCTTCCCCGACGAATGGAACGGCCGCCGGATCGACATCATTCGCGGCCGGCCGATGAATTTCTCCGGCGCGGCGCCTCTGTACCTGTGAACGACCGGGGAACGGCGCGGCCGCTTCCAGGTATGACAGCAGGCGGATGAGGAGGGTCGTCCAGATGGGCGAGACGGTCGTGGTGCGGTACGAGACACGCGCCGACGCGGCGGCGGAGAACCAGCGGCTGGTGGAGCGCGTGTTCCGCGAGCTGAACGAGACGGCCCCGGAGGGGCTGCGCTACGGGGCGTTCCGCCTGGCCGACGGCGTCGGCTTCGTGCACGTCGCCCTGGTCGAGGGGGACGACAACCCGCTCCGGCGCTCGGCGGCGTTCGCCGAGTTCCAGCACGGCGCGGCCGGCCGCATGGCCGTCCCGCCGGTCAGCGCCGGAGCGACGTTGGTCGGTTCCTACCGCCTGTTCCGGTGACGACCCACTCAGACCATTCAGAGCGTTCAGAGCAGAAGGAGAAGACGATGCCTTTCCCACGGACGGCGTCACGTGACGAGTGGCTGGCGGCGCGGCTGAAGCTGCTGGAGCAGGAGAAGGACGTCATGCGGGCGCAGGACGCCGTCACCGCGCGGCGTCAGGAGCTGCCGATGGTCCGGATGGACAAGGACTACGTGTTCGAGGGCCCGGCCGGCACGGCCCGCCTGGCCGACCTGTTCGAGGGCCGCCGTCAGCTCCTCGTGTACCACTTCATGTGGAACGAGGACTGGGAGGACGGCTGCCCGAGCTGCTCGTTCGCCGTCGACAACGTGGGCCGCCTGGAGCACCTGCACGCCAGTGACACGACACTCGCGCTCGTCTCCCGCGTCCCCCTGGCCAAGATCGAAAGGTGGAGGACGCGCATGGGGTGGACCATCCCGTGGTACTCCTCGGCCGGAAGCGACTTCAACTACGACTTCCACGTCACCAACGACGAGGCCGTCGCACCGGTGGAGTACAACTACAAGGACCGGGCGACCCTGGAACGGCAGGGCCTGGAGTACGCGGTGCACGGCGACGCCCAGGGCATCAGCGTCTTCGTCCGCGACGAGGACAGCCTCTACCACACCTACTCGACGTACGGCCGGGGCGCGGAGGTCATGCTGAGCACCTACCACTACCTCGACCTGACTCCCCTGGGCCGGCGGCGCTACGTCAGCGAGTTCCCCTACCACGACACCTACGACGGCGGGGCGGACCATTCCCACCACGCCCACCATCACTGAGCAGACGCCGACGGCAACCCGGGTGACGCCTCTTCAGGGGGCGTCACCCGTCCGTCTCGACCACGGGAGTCCTGGAATGATCGAGTCCCCGGCACTCAGCTGGATGCTCACCCTCGTGCTCGCGGGCACGGCGGCGTGGTTCCTGATCCGCGGAGTGCGGCCCGGCTCAGGCGGGGCGGCGCCCGGCGCCGCGGAGAGGATCTCCCATGTCGCGCACGCTCTCATGGCGGCCGCGATGGCCACGATGTTCTGGCCGATGGGATGAGTGAACGGACGATGACGACGATGACGCGGACGGCGCAGCCGCCGGCGCCTACGGGGCCCGGCACGTCCGACGAGCAGGACGAGGAGTTCGTCCGGCGGAGCGAGCCGTTCCGGCGCGAACTGCTGGCGTACTGCTACCGCATGCTCGGGTCGATCCATGACGCGGAGGACGTGCTCCAGGAGACCTACCTGCAGGCGTGGCGCGGCTACGCCCGCTTCGAGGGGCGCTCCTCGATGCGCACCTGGATGTACCGGATCGCGACCCGGGCGTGCCTCAAGGCGCTGGAGGGCAACGGCCGGCGCCCGCTGCCGTCGGGCCTGGGCAGCCCGAGCGACCACCCGGACGAGCCGCCGCGCCCCGGCTCCGCGGAGGTGCCGTGGCTGCAACCCGCCCCCGACGTGCTGTTCGGCCCGGCCCCGGCCGATCCCGCCGCCGTCGCCGAGGCGCGGCAGACCATGCGGCTGGGGTTCGTCGCGGCGTTGCAGTACCTGTCCGGACGGCAGCGGGCGGTGCTGATCCTGCGCGACGCCCTGGCCTGGCGGGCGAGCGAGGTGGCCGACCTGCTCGGCACCACGCCCGCCGCGGTCAACAGCGCGCTGCAGCGCGCCCGGGCCCAGCTCAGCCGGATCGCCCCCGCCCAGGACGCGATCGCCGAACCCGCCGACCCGGCCCGGCGGGCGCTGCTCGACCGGTACGCCGCGGCGTTCGAGAGCGCCGACGTCGGCGTGCTGGCCGGGGTGCTGACCGACGACGCGGTCTGGGAGATGCCGCCGATCCCGACGTGGTTCGCGGGGCGGGAGGCGGTGATCCGGTTCCTCAGGGGCCGGGTCCTGGCCGCGGGCGAGCAGCGGATGGTCCTTACCAGCGTGAACGGGCAGCCCGCGTTCGGGTCCTACTCGCGCGGCGGCGACGGCGTGTACCGCGCGCACGCCCTTCAGGTCCTCACCGTCACCGCCGCCGGCGTCGCCCGGGTCGTCGCGTTCCTCGACGCCGGCCTGTTCGCGCTGTGCGGACTGCCGACGGCCCTCGATGGGGCTCCGTAGGTTCTGGCGCCGTTTTCACCAGCTGATCCCGGCCGCCACCGGCAGGTGGTCGCTGCCGGTGGCGGGCAGCACCCACGAGCTGTCCGGCTCCACGCCGCGGACCAGGATCTCGTCGGCCCGTACCACCGGGAAGGACGCCGGCCAGGTGAAGCCGAAGCCGTCCCCGGCCGCGTCCTGGGCCGAGCGCAGCTGTCCCGTGACGGCGGCGAGCGCGCGGTCGTCCACGGTGCCGTTCAGGTCGCCGAGCAGCACCACCCGCGTGATCTTCTCAGCGGCGACGGCCCTGCCGAGCGCCTGCACGCCGATGTTCCGCGAGGCCGTCCAGAAGCCCGCCCTGGGGTTCACCCGCACGGACCCCAGGTGGGCCACATACACCGCCAGCGGCCCGCGGTTCGTGGTCACGGTGGTGCGCAGCGCCCGGTTCGGGGCCGTCTTCTCGCCGGCCGGTATGGTCTCCGCCAGGGGCCCGTAGTTCATGATGTCGATCGGCCGGGTGTCCGACAGCGGCAGTCTGCTCCACAGCCCGACCGTGCCCAGCACCACGTGGTAGGGGTAGGTCTTCGCCAGTTCCTTCTCGTACGTGCCCGTGGCCTGCGGGGTGAGCTCCTCCAGCGCCAGCACGTCCGCCCCGGAGGCGGCCAGGTCGCGGGCGGTGCCGGCGGGGTCGGGGTTGGCGGCGCCGACGTTGTGGCCGGCCACGGTGAGGTCGGCGCCCGGGTGGGACCTGTCGGCGAACCGCCCGCCGAACAGATGCACCCACACCACGACCGGCAGCAGCAGCGCGGCCGTCGCGGAGGCGGACCGGCGCCGCAGCGCCCCGGCCAGCAGCACCGCGATGCCCAGGCCGGACCACGGCAGGAAGGTCTCCACGAGGCTGCCGAGGTTCCCGGGCCGGTTCGGGATCTTCGCGTGCAGCAGCATGAGCAGGCCCAGCAGCAGCCCCAGCGCTGCGAGCACCAGGCCACGTATCCAGGGCTCCGCGCGGGAGCCGATCAGGATCGCCCGGCGCACGGCCGCCGGCCGGTGGCCGGCGCCGCCCTGCCCGGACTCCGCCCGGTCCACCGTCGCCTGTCCTCGCGTGCCGTCGGTCACTTCCGCATCCTGGGGTCCTGGGTGGGGTCGGCGTACATGGACGGGCAGCCGTGATCGATCGCTTCGGGGCGCAGTTCGTAGTGCCAGGTCTCGTTCCTGTATATCTGGCACAGCCCGTACGCGGCCCCGTGTTCCGACAGCCACGCCGCGGCGTCGGGAGGCCCGATGTCGACCGCCTCTCCTTTCACATGAAACGAGGTCGCCGCGGTCGCCACCCATCGGGCGGCCTCTTTCTCGGAGCCGTACGTGGAGACCGCTTCGCGAAGAAGCTGATTCTGGTACGCCGGAGAACGCCAGCCGCTGTTGACGTAGAACGTGATTTTGTCGTTCGCGGCGTCCGTCGCGGCCCGGCGGAGCGCCTCGAGAAGATCGGGATTCAGGTTGGCCACCGCCGGAATAGCGTCGTCGAAAACCGTGACACCGTCGGGGACGACACCGTCGGCCTCGCCGACCGGACCACGATGTTCAATGCGAGGTCTCTCACCGGGCGAACCACGGTGCGCACCACGAGGAACCTTCGAGGGCGACGCCGGTGGAAACGACCATGATGCGGCCGAGGAGGGCGAGGAATTCCGCGACTGACAGCCGAAGGCCGCACTGATCGTCGCGATGACGAATATCAGGCCGACGCCGAGAATCCAGCGATTCTTCCGGGACGCTTTCCGCGTCGAAGCCGGTATCTGCGACATGCCGCCAGTCAAGGCGGCACGACGTTGCCGGCACGTATGGAATTTCCGATACGCCGGCGATATGCGCCGGCCCGTAGCATCGATCGCATGCGTGTGCTGATCGTCGAGGACGAACCCTTTCTCGCGGACGCCATCCGCGCCGGTCTGCGCCTGGAGGCGATCGCGTCCGACATCGCGGGCGACGGTGACACCGCTCTGGAACTGCTGAGCGTCAACGCCTACGACATCGCCGTCCTCGACCGTGACATCCCCGGGCCGTCCGGCGACGAGATCGCCAAACGCGTCGTCGCCTCCGGCAGCGGCATGCCGATCCTCATGCTCACCGCCGCCGACCGGCTCGACGACAAGGTCACCGGGTTCGAGCTCGGCGCCGACGACTACCTCACCAAGCCCTTCGAGCTCCGGGAGCTCGTCCTCAGGCTCCGAGCACTCGACCGCAGACGTGCCCACAACAGGCCGCCGGTGCGGGAGATCGCCGGTCTGCGGCTGGACCCGTTCCGCAGAGAGGTCTACCGGGACGGCCGCTACGTCGCGCTGACCAGGAAGCAGTTCGCCGTGCTCGACGTCCTCGTCGCCGCCGAAGGCGGGGTCGTCGGCGCCGAAGAACTCCTGGAGCGGGCGTGGGACGAGAACGCCGACCCGTTCACCAACGCCGTGCGCATCACGGTCTCGGCACTGCGCAAGCGTCTCGGCGAACCCTGGATCATCGCCACCGTTCCCGGCGTCGGCTACCGCATCGACACGCAACCGGAGGCAGGGCCCGAGGGAGGAGACCGTGCATAGAGCGCCCGGGTTGAGCGTCCGCCTCAAACTCACCCTCAGCTACGCCGGATTCCTCATGCTCGCCGGCTTCCTGCTGCTCGCGGCGGTGTGGATCTTCGTCCTGCGCCACCTGCCCGACTACACGAGTGTCCCGGGAGGGGTGCTGGTCCGCTCGACCCTCCTGCACGACTTCGCGTCGGCCGCGGGCGCGGTGCTGGTCTTCCTGCTGATGTTCGGCCTCGTGGGAGGGTGGATCCTCGCCGGCCGGATGCTCGCCCCGCTGACCCGCATCACGGACGCCACCCGCATGGCCACGACCGGGTCACTCTCCCACCGAATCCGGCTACCGGGCCGCAGGGACGAGTTCCGCGCACTCGCCGACGTCTTCGACGGCATGCTCGAGCGGCTCGAAGCGCACGTCGCCGAACAGCGGAGATTCGCGGCCAACGCCTCTCACGAGCTGCGCACCCCGCTGGCGATCTCGAAGGCGCTTCTCGACGTGGCCCGCACCGATCCGGACCACGACACCGGCCAAGTCATCGAACGCCTCCACGCCGTCAACACCCGGGCGATCGACCTCACCGAGGCACTGCTCGTGCTCAGCCGCGCCGACCAGCGGTCCTTCACCCGGGAACACGTCGACCTGTCGCTCCTGGCGGAAGAGGCCGCCGAGACGCTCCTCCCCCTGGCGGAAAAGCGCGGCGTGACCATCGAGACCTCCGGTGACATCACCCCCGCCGTCGGCTCGCAGGCGCTCCTGCTGCAGCTGACCATGAACCTCGTGCAGAACGCGATCGTCCACAACCTGCCCGAACAGGGCGCCGTGTGGGTGAACACCAGCGTCCGCCCCACGACCGCCGTGCTCACCGTCGAGAACACCGGCGAGAAGCTCACCCCACAGCTGGTCTCGACGCTCACCGCGCCATTCCAGCGCGGCACCGAGCGCATCCACACCGATCAGGCAGGCGTCGGCCTCGGCCTGGCGATCGTCAAAACCATCACCCAGGCACACGACGGAACGCTCACCCTCACCCCGCGCCCCGCCGGCGGGATCCGCGTCACCGTGGAACTCCCCACGACGGCCCCGCACCCCGGCGCCCTCCCCCGACGACCGGCCGCCGGCCGGTCGCGCTCCCCCGTCTGAGGGCGTCACGTGCGCCGGACGACCCGGCGGCCCCTGCCCTCGTGCCACATGTCGACGACCAGGTGCTCGCCCGCCTCGTCCACCCGGGTGAACACCACCTCCGACACGTCGATCCGGAACAGGTGGAACTCCTGCCCGGGCGGGCCGCCGTAGGCCTGCAGCACCGCCGGATCGTCGACCTCGACGGCCCGGCCGGACAGCTTGGCGTCGCCGCTCCACGCCCCCGGGTTCGCGTCGTCGGGATCGTCCGACGGGCTGTGGATCGCGACCCGGCCGTCCCGGCGCAGGTCGAGCGCCTTGACCGCGCCCGGCATCGAGCCGACCCACACCTCGCCGTCCTTGAACTCCACCTCCGTGCCGCTGATGCGGGGCGAGCCGTCGGCGCGGAGGGTCGCCATCGTCTTGTGCCTGCCCTTCCCCATCGAGGCCACCACGCGGGCCGCCAGATCGGGGATCTCCTTCTCGAACTCCTGCCAGGAAGCCATGGCGCCATCGTGCCGCCCCCCACCGACAATTCCCAGAAGAGGTGTCCACGGAGGCCGGCGCGGGCCGAGAGGGTCGCTTGACTTGGAGCGCGCTCCAACTCACAGACTGGTCTCCATGGACGAGGGGATGACGATCGCTCAGGTCGCGGAGCGCACCGGGCTCACCGCCCACACGCTCCGCTACTACGAACGCGCCGGTCTCCTGCGGGAGCCGCCCGACCGCGGCGGCAACGGCCACCGCCGCTACACCGAGCGCGACGCCGACTGGATCCGGCTGCTCACCCGCCTGCGCGCCACCGGCATGTCCATCGCCGGCATGCGCCGCTACGCCGAGCTCGCCCGGCGCGGCGAGGACACCTACGCCGCCCGCAAGGAGCTGCTGGAGGCCCACCGCGCCGAGGTGCTCGGCAAAATCGAGCAGCTCAAGGACGATCTCGCCCTCGTCGAATACAAGATCAACGTCTACGACAAGCTGATGGGGGACTCATGAGGCACCACACGCTCGGCCAGGGACTGCGCACCGCGGCCCTGGGCCTCGGCTGCATGGGCATGAGCGATTTCTACGGCCCCGGCGACGAGACCGAGTCGATCGCGACGATCCACCGCGCGCTCGACCTCGGCGTCACCTTCCTCGACACGGCCGACATGTACGGCCCGTTCACCAACGAGCGGCTCGTCGGCAAGGCCGTCGCCGGCCGCCGCGACGAGGTCGTCCTGGCGACCAAGTTCGGCATCGAGCGCCTGCCCGACGGCACCCGCGTCGGGGTCAACGGCCGCCCCGACTACGTGCGCCGCGCCTGCGACGCCTCGCTGGAGCGGCTCGGCGTCGACCACATCGACCTCTACTACCAGCACCGCGTCGACCCCGCCGTCCCCGTCGAGGAGACCTGGGGCGCGCTCAAGGAGCTCGTCGAGGCCGGCAAGGTCCGCCATCTCGGGATCTCCGAGGCCTCGGCCGCCACGGTCCGCCGCGCCCACGCCGTCCACCCGATCACCGCCGGACAGTACGAGTACTCCTTGTTCACCCGCGGGATCGAGGACGAGGTGCTGCCCGCGTTCCGGGAGCTCGGCATCGGGCTGGTCGCCTACAGCCCGCTCGGCCGCGGCATCCTCACCGGCGCCTACACCGGCAGCGAGAACCTCAGCGGCGACGACTTCCGCCGCCACAACCCGCGCTGGCAGGGCGACAACTTCGCCGTGAACCAGGCGCTGGCCGCCCAGGTCGGCGACGTCGCCCGCTCGATCGGCGCCACCCCGGCCCAGGTGGCGCTCGCGTGGGTCATCGCCCAGGGAGAGGACGTCGTCCCCATCCCCGGCACCAAGCGGGTCGCCCGCCTGGAGGAGAACGCCGCCGCCACCGAGATCCGGCTCACCGCCGAGCAGATCACGGTCCTCGACGGGCTCGCCGCCCAGGTCGCGGGCGAACGGTACAACGCGGAGGGCATGCGGTCCCTCAACCGCTGATCTCGTCGGATGCGCGCACCGCCCCGGCCTTCGCGGTCGGGGCGGTGCTCTTCTTGTGGGTCGAGGACGGGTTCACCAACCCGGCGCCTTTACAATGTAGATCAAGTGGTGAGGGCGTCCAGGAGCAGCGCGGTGATCTCGTCCGGCCGCTCCACGCTCGGCAGGTGCCCCGCCCACTCCAGCTCGACGAGCGTCGCGTCCGGCATCTCCGCGGCGATGTGCCGGGCCGTCTCCTGGAAGTACGGCAGGTCTCGGCCGCCCGCCACCACGAGCGCCGGCGCCGTGACCGACGCCAGATCGATGTCCGGACGGATCGCCTCGGGCCGCGGGTCGGCGGCCAGCTGCACCTCGAAGGCGTGGCGCTGCATGGCCCCCACCTTCTCTCTCGTCGTGTCGTCCGCCTCCGGGCCCAGCCACGTCCGGACGTTCAGCTCCACCGCTCCCCCGATGTCGCCGGCCTCCAGGAGCCGGTCCTCCTCCGCGCCGAACGCCGCCAGGTCCGGCGTCGCCGGCAGCCCGCATCCCGCGTTCAGCAGCACCAGCCGGGACACCAGGCCGGGATGCCCGGTCGCCAGCTCCAGCGCCACCCGCCCGCCGTACGAGGCGCCCACGAGCGCGACCCGGCGCAGGCCGAGGGCCGCCAGCAGGTCCGCCACGTCCTCCGCGTCGGAGTAGGGCCCGTCCGCCGCGAACGGCGTCCGCCCGTAGCCCCGGAAGTCCGGCCGCACCACGAGGAACCGCTCCGCGAGAGCGCCCCACTGCGGGTCCCACATCCGCGCGTCCGCGACGGCTGAGTGCAGCAGCACCACCGCGTCGCCGTTCCCCGCCGTCTCGTACCGGATCGTCATCGCGCCTCCACCGCCATCCGCACACCGAGCCCGATCAGGATCGTGCCGCTGACCCGCTCCAGCCACCGCCGGACGGACGGACGGCCGAGCACCGCCCCGGCCCGCCCCACCAGCCAGATCACCGCCACGTACCAGATCACGTCCACGACCACCCAGACCACGGCGAGCAGCGTCAGCGTGGCCGGGACGTTCACCCCGGCGGGCACGAACTGCGGCAGGAACGACATGGCGAACACGGCGGCCTTCGGGTTCGCGCCGCAGGTGACCAGGCCCAAGCCGTAGGAACGGCGCCACCCGGCGGCCGGCGCTGCAGGGCCCTCCCGCGCGGTCTCCACGTCGGCTCCCCCGGGTTCCTCGGCCGGATCCTCGGCGGGATCCTCGGCGGGATCCTCGGCGGAGGCCCGGCGGGCCCGCCACAGCGACTGCGCGCCCATGGCGAGCAGGAGGGCGGCGCCCACCGCCCGCATGACGCCGTACGCGACCTCGGAGGCCAGCACCAGCGCCGACAGCCCCAGGACCGCTGCCATGGCCCACAGGAAGATGCCGGTCTCGTTGCCGAGCAGGGCCGCCAGCCCCGACCGGCGGCCGGCGCGGACGGTCTGCCGGAGGACGACCGCCGTGCTGACGCCGGGGATCATGGCGAGGAGCAGGCACGCTCCGGCGAAGGCGATGAGAAACACGACGGTCATCGTTCCCACCCCGCCCGCGCGGGCGCAACAGGTTTGTCCGGTGGCCGTTCCGGCGGCGGTCCGCCGTCGTCCACAGGGCGGGGTCCCGCGGTTGCCCGGGGTCGCGGCAGCGGCAAGGATGGGCGGCGCACGATCTTCATCGGGAGTCGGTCAGGATCCGACCTCGGAACCGCCGGGAGGACCGTCATGCGATATCGGCTGCTGGGGCCCACGGGGCTGCGCGTCTCGGAGTTCTTCCTGGGCGCGATGACGTTCGGCGAGCAGGGAGGCGTGGGCGCGCCCCCGGACGAGTGCCGCCGCATGCTAGACGCGTACGCCGAGGCCGGCGGCAACGTGGTCGACACCGCGATCAACTACCGCGGAGGGGCGAGCGAGGAGATCGTCGGGGAGCTCCTTGAGGGCCGCCGCGACCGGTTCGTGCTGGCCACGAAGTACACCGTCTCCCGCGACGCCGCCGACCCCAACGCCGCCGGCAACCACCGCAAGAACCTCACGCTGTCGCTGGAGACCAGCCTCCGGCGGCTGCGGACCGACTACATCGACCTCTACTGGGTGCACCTGTGGGACCGGCACACCCCGGTCGAGGAGACCATGCGGGCCCTGGACGACGCGGTGCGCTCGGGCAAGGTCCTGTACGTCGGCATCTCCGACGCCCCCGCCTGGATCGTCTCCCGGGCCAACACGCTCGCCGAGTGGCGGGGCTGGACGCCGTTCGCCGGTCTGCAGGTGCCCTACAACCTGCTCAACCGCGACATCGAGCGCGAGCTCCTGCCCATGGCCGAGGCGTTCGGCATGACGGTCGCCGCGTGGGGGCCGCTGGCGAGCGGGGTGCTGTCGGGCAAGTACACCCGTCCCGGCGGCGCCGGATCCGGCACCCGGGTCGACGCCGCGTCGCTGAGCGAGCGCGACCATGCGGTGGCCCGCGCCGTGCAGGAGGTCGCCGACGAGCTGGGCGTGACGTGCTCGCAGGTCGCCATCGCCTGGACCAGGGCGCGCTCCCGGGCCGTCGCCCCGATCATCGGGGCCCGGACCGTCGAGCAGCTCAAGGACAATCTCGGCGCCCTGGACTGCCGGCTGCCGGAGGACGCGGTCCGCCGCCTGGAGGACGCCACCGGTTTCGCCCTCGGCTTCCCGGCCGACTTCATCGCCCAGACGGAGGGCTGGGTCTTCGGCGAGGCCTCCGCCCGCCTCGACGGCCGCTGACCGCGTCGCACGAGGCCCCTGACACGTCAGGCGGCCGGACAGGTCTTGGCCACGGCTGAGGCGCCGGGCACGGCCGGCGATCACTGCGTCGCGTCCCCGGCCGGCGGGGGGCCCACGCCGTACAGGCGCGACAGCTCGGCGATCGCCTCGGTCATCAGCGCCCGCAGCTCGGGCGGCTCCAGCACCTCGACGGCGGCGCCGAGGCGCAGGAGCTGCCAGCGGCCGTGGTTGACCGACTCGATCGGCAGGGTGATCCGGATCCGTCCGTCGGGCTCGGTCACGCCGTCGGCCAGGGCCTTGTCCATGACGTCCGCCCCGAGCGTGTACCGGGCCAGGTCCATGATGCCGGGCGTGAGCAGGACGACGGCCTCCGCCGTGTACAGCCGCGAGGCGAAGTCGGCCGCGAACCGCTGCCAGAACGCCACGAGGTCGAAGCCGGCGGGCCGTTCGAAGCGTTCGTCGAGCACCCGGGCCTCGACGATCCGGCTGACCCGGTAGGTCCGCACGCTGCCGTCGCACGCGGCGGCCAGGTACCACGAGCCGCCCTTGAGGATCAGCCCGTACGGGTGGATCAGCCGCTCCACCTCGGCCGGGCCCCACCGCCGGTACCGCAGCCGGACCACCCGGTCCTCCCAGACCGCCTCGGCCACCTCCATCAGGTGCGGCACCTCGTCGTTGCCCCGGTACCAGCCGGGCACGTCGAGGTGGAACCGCTCCCGCATCCGGGCGGCGTGCGAGCGGGGCTCCGGAGGCAGCGCGGCCAGCAGCTTCAGCTCCGCGGTGGCGGCGAGGTCCGCCAGCCCCAGCTCCGCCGCCGGGCCCGGCAGACCGGCCAGGAACAGCGACGACGCCTCCTCCGCGCTCAGCCCGTTCAGCCGGGTCCGGTACCCGTCGAGCAACTGGTAGCCCCCGAGCGGCCCGCGGTCGGCGTACACGGGCACGCCCGCGGCCGACAACGCCTCCACGTCCCGGTACACCGTGCGGATCGACACCTCCAGCTCGCCCGCGATCTCGGAGGCCGTCATCCTGCCGCGGGTCTGGAGCAGGAGCAACAGGGACAGCAACCGGCTCGCGCGCATGCGCTCCAGTCTGCCACCTTTACAATGTAGATTTACTTGCCTTTCGCACACGCGACATGTTCAATTGCACACATGGAGAGTGCCGATCGTATTCGGGCCATCATGAACGCGCTGCGCACCGCCGACAGCGTCTCGGTCGCCGAGCTCGCCGCGACGTACGGCGTGTCCGAGATGACCATCCGCCGCGACCTGGACGAGCTCGCCCAGCAGGGCGTCGTGCGACGCGTCCGCGGCGGCGCGCTGAGCCTGCTGCTGCGCGGCGAGGAGCCTCCGTTCGGCGTCCGCGAGCGCGAGGCGGTCGAGGCGAAACGGCGGATCGGCGCGGAGGTCGCGGCCCTGCTCGCGGACGGCGAGGCCGTGCTCCTCGACGGCGGCACCACCGTGCTCGAGGTCGCCCGCGCCGTACGGGACCGGCGGGTGACCGTGCTGCCGCTCGCGCTCCAGGCGGCGCAGGAGCTGGCCGCCGCGCCACGGGTCCGCCTGGTCCTGCCGGGCGGCGAGGTCCGGCACGGCGAGATGAACTTCGTCGGGCCGCTGACCGAGACCTCCATCCGGTCCCTGCGCTTCGACACGGCGGTCATCGGGTGCTGCGGCCTCACCGCCGAGCACGGCCTCACCGCGCACGACCTGCCCGAGGTGGCCATCAAGCAGGCCGCCATCGCTTCGGCCCGCCGCGTCATCGTCGCCTGCGACTCCGGGAAGTTCAGCCGTACGGCGTTCGGCGCGGTCTGCTCCCTCGACCGGCTCGACCTCGTGGTCACCGACGAGGGCGTCCCCCAGGACCAGAGCGACGCCCTCGCCGCCGCCGGCGTCGCCGTCCGCACCGTCCCCGCCTGACCGCATCCCACCGGCCGCCTCACCCGGCACGGAATCCGTCCGCCGGAGAGCGTCCGCCCGAGGCCGCGGGCCCCCGGCTCGCCGGCCCTACCCCTTGGAGCACGCGTCATGGCTCTGCCCGCCCCTTCCCACCCCTCCCTGGCCCGCGCCCGCGTGGCCGTCTACGGCCTGTTCCTGCTGGCCGGGATGGCCATCGGCACCTGGACGGCCCGCATCCCGGCGATCAAGGGCGATCTCCGCCTCACCGACGGTCAGCTGAGCCTCGGCCTGCTGGGCATCGCCGCCGGGGCCATCACCGGCATGCAGGTCGTCGGCCGCCTCGTCGACCGGTACGGCAGCTACCGCACGATGGTCCCGATGGCGATCGCGCAGGGGCTGGTGCTCGTCCTCCCGGCGTTCATGCCGAACCTGGCGACGCTCGCGCTGGCCCTGTTCGTGTTCGGGTCGGTCCACGGGACGCTGGACGTGGCGATGAACGCCAACGCGGTCGTCGTCGAGCGCGCCTACGGCAGGCCGATCATGTCGTCGTTCCACGCCCTGTACAGCGTGGGCGGCTTCGCCGGGGCGTCGGCCGGCGGGCTGTTCGCGCACGCGGGGCTGGGCCCGGCCGTCACCTTCGCCTCGGTGGGCGCGCTGATCCTGGTGATCTCCCTGCTCAGCGCGCGCTGGGCCGTACGCGACCATGCGGTAACGGCGGCCGCGCACGCGGACGGCGAGCGGCCGGGACGGCGCAGGCTCGGCGGCGGCGTGCTGTTCCTCGGGGTCCTCGCGTTCTGCTGCCTGGTGGGCGAGGGCGCCTCGGCCGACTGGAGCTCCGTCTACCTGCGGGAGGACCTGGGCTCCTCCCCCGCCTTCGCCGCGGCCGCCTACGCCGCGTTCTCCATCATGATGACCGCGGGACGCTTCGCCGGCGACCGGCTCGCGGCCCGGCTGGGCCGGGTGGCGCTGGTCCGCTGGTGCGGCGGGCTGGCCGGCGCCGGGCTCGCGGTGTCGCTGCTGGCCGGCCACCCGGTGGCGGGTGTGGTGGGGTTCGGCCTGTTCGGGGCCGGGCTGTCATGCATCATCCCGCAGGTCTTCTCCGCCGCCGGGCACCGCGACCAGGCCCAGTCGGGGCGGGCGCTGGCCGCCGTGGCGAGCCTCGGGTACACCGGGCTCCTCGCCGGGCCCGTCATCATCGGCGGCCTCGCCGAGCTGGTGACGCTCCCCCGCGCGTTGTTCGTGCCCGCCGTGCTCGCGCTGTTCGTGGCCCTGGCCGCGCCGGCGCTCCGCTCGCCCTCCCCCGACCCCGCCGCCCAGGAGGCGCCGGTCTCCGAAGGCGCGGCGTAGAGCGTCACCCCGCGAAGAACTGGTCGTAGGCGAGCTTGACGACCAGGGCGACCACCACGCACAGCAGGACGACCCGGACGAAGCCCGCGCCTCGCCGGATCGCCATCCGGGCCCCGATCTGGGCTCCGGCGATGTTGCACACCGCCATGCCCAGCCCGAGCGCCCACATCACATGGCCCTGGAGGGCGAAGACGATCAGCGCGCCGAGGTTGGTGCCGGTGTTGATGACCTTGGCGGTCGCCGACGCGTGGACGAAGTCCATCCCGAGGATCGAGGTGAACGCGATCAGCAGGAACGTCCCGGTCCCGGGGCCGAGGATCCCGTCGTAGAAGGCGATGCCGACACCCGCGACCCCGACCGCCGACAGCACCCGCGCCCCGGTCCGCAGGTGGGGCCGGGGGATCCGGCCGAAGGCCGGCCGCAGCGTCACGAACGCCGCCACCCCCAGCAGCACGACCATGACCAGCGGCTTCAGCACCGCCGCGTCCAGCAGGGCCGCCGACGCCGCTCCCACGCCGGCGAAGACCACGGCCAGCGCGCCCGCCGGCACCGCCACCGCCCGGTCGAACTTCGTCCTCCTGGCGTACGTCACCGCGGCGGAGGCCGTCCCGAAGATGGCCGCGGACTTGTTGGTCGCCAGGGCCTGGACCGGGCTCAGCCCGGCCAGGATCAGCGCAGGCAACTGGAGCAGACCTCCGCCGCCGACGACCGCGTCCACCCAGCCGGCGGCCAGGGCCGCGAGAAGCAGGAGCGTGATCTGACCGGCCTGCATGCGGCACGACCCCCCGATTGCTGACAATTGTGCTGAAAACGCGCACCGAGCCTACCGGGGCCTCATGGCTCCCGACCTGGCGGCCACCACGGCTCACAGCCCGGCGTTGGCCAGGATCTCCTCCCGCGACAGCGCGATGCTCCGGGCCGCGGTCAGGCCGGAGGCGGCGAGGTGCGCGTCGACGATCCGCAGCCCGACCGGGTACCCCGCGTTGTCGGGCAGGCCGACCGGCGTCTGCCCCATCAGCTCGGCCGTGCCGTCCCCGAGCACGTACGCCGTGAAGTTGTGCATCCCGGTCACGCCGAGCGCCTTCACGATCGTGGCGTAGGCCGCCTCCAGCGCCTCGCCCTGGACGGCCGTCACCCAGTGGCCCAGCGCCTCCGGGCCGTACATCTCCCGGACGAAGGCGTCGGCGAGCCCCTCGGAGACGACGTGCTCGCCGAGCGTGACCGTGGCCGGGTCCCAGACGACGTTGTGGTAGCGGATGTTGTGGTTGAGCTCGTGGACGGCGCAGTGGCCCAGGCGGCCCAGGTTCTCCTCCGTGGGCCAGATGAGCAGGTAGAGGACGCCGGGGACGCCGCCCATGCCGAAGTAGCCCCGGTTCCGCCGCACCAGGTGGTCGTTGTCGGGGTCGCCGAGCATGATGTACACGTTCAACGTGCCGGCCGCCCTGATGCCGGGGACCGCCTCCCGCTGGTACGCCCAGGCCTCGGCGAGGCGTCCGGCGACCTGCTCCCACAGGCCCGCCTCCCGCATCCGGCGCAGCGCCGCGGCGTAGCGGTCGTCGTCCCGGTCGACGCGCATCCCGCCGCCCCGGTGGTGCAGGTCGACGAGGTCGGCCCCCTCCGTCCACCGCCCCGGCCCCCACATCGGGCCGAGAAGCTCCTTCAGCGCGCCGGGCCGCCGTTCGAGCGGCTCCGCGAGCAGGCGATCGAGGGCCGCGGCGGTGTCGTGCACGATGATGTCCATGGCGGCGACCCTAAAAGCTCACGCAGGGTGAGGCTCAACCGGTTTTCCCCGGTACGGCCCGGGCGCTCGCTCGCTCGTCGTCGTGGTCGTCGCGCGGACGGCCGGAAGCCTCCCCGGCGGGACGGGCCTCGTCGAGGACGCGGTCGAGCAGGTCGGCGGCGATGCGCAGCATGCGGCACTCGGCCGGGGTGAGCGTGCGGGCCATCTCCCGGGCCAGCCAGTCGTCCACCTCACGGACGTGATCGCCGAGGGCCCGGGCGCCGGTCTCGGTGATGCCGATGTGGTGGCGCCGCCGGTCGTCCCGAGGGCGCGACCGGACGATGAGCCCCCCGCTCTCCAGCGCCGCCAGCGCCCGGGTCAGCGACTGCGGCTGCAGCCGCTCCGCCTCGGCGAGGTCCCCCGCCGTCATCGGCCCTCGGCGGTACAGGTGCCCGAGCAGCGAGATCCCGAGGCCGCTCACGGCGTGAACGGGCCGCTCCGCCCGCAGCCGCCTGGCCAGGCGGGTGGACGCCCTGCGCAGTCCCGCCGCCGTCGCGTTCAGCTCGTCGTCCGTCATGTTCCTACGCTATCGCTTACCGTTATTCGAGGGCGAGCGCGTGCTTCCCGACCTTCCTCGTGTTGATATCGTACGCAATGCTTAGCGTTGAGCGGTGGAGGGAGGTGGACGGGATGCGGAGGCGGAACACCCGCGGAACGACGGCGGCACGCGGGCGGGCCGTCCGGGTGGCCGTCAGGCGCGCGCTCACGCGATCCCGTCCCTCTGTGATCCGGATGATCGCCGCCGGGGCGGGCATGGGCGGTCCCGTGCTGTGCGGGATCCTGACCGGCCACCTGGAGGCGGGGACGCTGGCCGCCGTCGGCGCGATGGCCGTCTCCGCGCCCCCGATCGCGAACGCGTCCCCGATCGCGAACGCGTCCCGAGCCGGGGCGGCCGAACGGGACGCGAGACCGGCTGGGGAGGCGACCGACGTCGCCGCTTCGAGGGAGGACGCGGGGGCCGGGCGCGCGGCCCTGCGGGCGGGGACCGTGGCGGTCGCGGGGCTCCTCGGGACCGCCGTCGCCGGGCGGGGATGGGTCACCGCCGGAGCCGTCGTCGTCGCGGCCCTCGTGGCGTCCGTCCTCGGACGGTTCAGCAGGGCCGCCACGAAGACGGCCATCCGGTTCGTCACGTACATGGTGATCTCCACCGGCATGGAGGCGGTCGCCCACCCGCTCGGCGTGGCGGTGCTCCTCGCCGCGGGAGCCGCCTGGGCACTGACGGTCACGGCCGCCGCGGGCCGGATCTGGCACGCCCGGAGGCCGCGTACACCCCACGCCCGGCCAACCCGGCGGCCCTTCGGCGCCCGGGTCCGGCGCTGGTGGAGGTCGCTGCGCCGCCCGGAGTCGTGGCGGTACCCGGTGCGGATCACCGCGGCCCTGGCCGCGGCCGAGGCCGTCGCCGTCCTGTGGGACCGGCCCAGGGCGTCCTGGGTGGCGGTCACGGTCGTCATCGTCGTGCGGCCGCGGAGCGGCGCCGTGCGCCGGGCGGCCGAACGGGCGGCCGGGACGGCGGCGGGGGCGCTGGCCACCGCGTTCCTGCTGCTGCGGGCCCTGCCGCCCTGGTCGTTCATCGCCGCGGTGTCGGCGCTGGCCGCGGCGCGGCCGCTGCTGCGGGACCGGCGGCCCGCGCTGTACGCGGCCGTGATGACCCCGCTGGTCGTGCTCATGCTCGAGGCCGGGCGCGCGGCGCCGCCGTCCACCCTCGCCGTACGGCTGGGCGCGACGGTGGCGGGTGGCGTGATCGCGGTCGGCGCGGGGGCGCTGCCGTGGCCACCCCGGCGGGCAGAGGACACGGCGTCTCCGGCACGGCGGACAGCCCCGCGAGCGCCGGGGACCACGCCGTCCACGCAGGGCACGGCGCCGGGACAACGGTCGACGAGGGGAGCGCGCGATGGGGACGTGGCATGACCACGCGATCTGGTGGCAGGTGTACCCGCTGGGCTTCACCGGAGCGCCGGCCGTCGCGCCTCCCCCGGGCGAGCCGGTCCGGCACCGGCTGCGCCACCTGGACGCCTGGCTGGACTACGCGGTCGGCCTCGGCTGCTCGGGCCTGCTCCTCGGCCCGATCTTCGCCTCGGAGACCCACGGGTACGACACGGTCGACCACTTCCGGATCGACCCCCGGCTCGGCGACGACGGCGACTTCGACCACCTCGTGGCGCAGGCCCGGCGCCGGGGCCTGCGGCTGCTGCTCGACGGGGTGTTCAACCACGTGGGCCGCGGCTTCCCGGCCTTCGCCCGGGCCGCCGCCGACGGGCCCGGCTCGCCCGCGGCCCGCTGGTTCCGGCCCGGGACGGGGACCGGGGGCTTCGCCACGTTCGAGGGGCACGACCACCTGGTCGCGCTCGATCACGGCGAACCGGCCGTCCTCGATCACGTCGTCTCCGTGATGGACCACTGGCTGGGCAGGGGCGCGTCCGGCTGGCGGCTCGACGCGGCGTACGCGGTGCCGCTCCCCTTCTGGCGCGAGGCGCTGACCCGCGTGCGGCGGGCGCACCCGGACGCCTGGTTCACCGGCGAGGTGATCCACGGCGACTACACGGCCTACGTCACGGAGGGCGGGCTCGACTCCGTCACCCAGTACGAGCTGTGGAAGGCGATCTGGAGCTCCCTCAACGACGGCAACTTCTTCGAGCTGGCCTGGGCGCTCGACCGGCACAACGGATTCCTGGAGACGTTCGCCCCGATGACCTTCACGGGCAACCACGACGTGACCCGCCTGGCGAGCCGGCTCGGCGACCCCCGCCACCTGGGCCACGCCCTCGCCGTACTGATGACGGTGGGCGGCGTCCCGAGCGTGTACTACGGCGACGAGCAGGCGTTCCGGGGGGTGAAGGAGGAACGGGCGGGCGGCGACGACGCGATCCGGCCGGCGTTCCCCGCCGCCCCCGGGGACCTCGCGCCGCACGGGTGGCCGGCCTACCGCCTCCACCAGCGCCTCATCGGGCTGCGGCGCCGGAACCCGTGGCTGGTCCGGGCCTGTACGGAGGCCGTCCACGTCGCCGGCCGGGCCCTCGCCCTCCGGTCGGCCGGCGACGGCGCGGCCGAGGTCCTCACGCTGCTCAACGTCCACGACACGCCCTACCGGTTCCCCGTCGGCGTCTCCCACCTGACGGTCGCCGAAGGACCGGCCTCGGCCGACCCGGCCCTGGTCCCGCCGCACTCCTGGACCGTGCTCGTCCGCAAACGCTGACCGGAGGGTCAGATGGGCTCGCCCGAGTCCTCCTGGTCCTCGGGGGCGGGGGTCTGGCTGCCGGTGCCGCCCTGAGACGGCGTCGGGGACGGCTGCTGGGGCTCGGGCGTCGTGGGCACGGGCGGCGGCGTGGGCACGAAGTTCGTCGCGGGCAGCGGCCGCGGCGGCGACTGGTCCTCGTCCCCCCGGAACAGCATCAGCCACAGCATCACCAGCAGCACCGCCACCAGCGTGGCCAGCAGGGTCGAGGCGAGCACGACCGAGCGCCGGGTCGCGACCGGCGGCGGGGCGGGGGCGGGCGGCGCCGGCAGCGCCGGGTTGCGGTCGCCCAGCCAGTGGGGCACGAAGTCGGGGCCGTGGCGCTGCCCGATCAGCGTGCCCGAGACCATCACCGGGTCGAGGAACCGCTCGGCCCCCGGCCCGCCCGGCACGTACGGCACCGCCACCCAGGGGGCTTCCCCGTCCTGCATGGCGAGGACCGGCGGGCGCTCCACCGGCGCGCGGCCGCGGACCCGGTCGACGATCGACGCCCCCCAGGCCCACACGCCCGAGCGGCTCTGCTGGGCCTCCCTGATCGCGGTGACGAAGCGGTCGCGGGCAGCCGCGTCGAGCGCGGCCCCGCTGGTCAGGACCGCCACCGACACCACCCGGCCGTCGGGACCCTGCCCCAGGTAGACGAGCCCGGCCGGGGCCGTGAGCAGGCGCGCCTGCAGCACGAACGGCCCCAGGTGGGGCGGGTCGCCGTACTGCAGCGGAGTGGCCATCACCCCACATGAAAACACACGACGGCGCGCGGGGTGTGGCACGCGGCCGGGCGGGCAAATGGTTGAGAAATGGATTCTCCAGCCGAGTCACGATTGAATAACGCTCATGACCGTTGCCGATGAACGCAGTGACCCGGAGCCCGGCAAGGGCGTGGCGACGAACGAGAAGACCGGCGAGGACGGCCTGGAGCTCGAGACGCTCCAGGAGGCGCTGGGCGAGGTCCGGCGTGTGATCGTCGGCCAGGACCACATGGTGGAGCGGCTGCTGGTGGCGCTGCTGGCGCGCGGGCACTGCCTCCTCGAAGGGGTTCCCGGCGTGGCCAAGACGCTCGCCGCCTCGACCCTCGCCACGGTCGTGGGCGGCACGTTCGCCCGCGTCCAGTTCACCCCCGACCTGGTGCCCAGCGACATCGTCGGCACCCGGGTCTACCACCCGAGCAGCGAACAGTTCGACATCGAGCTGGGGCCGGTGTTCGTCAACTTCCTGCTCGCCGACGAGATCAACCGGGCCCCGGCCAAGGTGCAGTCGGCGCTGCTCGAGGTGATGGCCGAGCGGCAGGTCACGCTCGCGGGCCGCACCCACCCGCTGCCGCGGCCGTTCATCGTGCTGGCCACACAGAACCCGATCGAGTCCGAGGGGGTCTACCCGCTGCCCGAGGTGCAGCGCGACCGCTTCCTGTTCAAGGTGCGGGTGGAGCACCCCACGGCCCACGAGGAGCTGGAGATCCTCCACCGCATGAGCGTCCGGCCGCCGGTGCCCAAGCCCGTGCTCGACCCGGCGCGGCTGCTGCGACTGCAGGACATGGCCGAGGAGGTGTCGGTCCACCAGCTCGTCGCCGACTACGTCGTACGGCTGGTCATGGCCACCCGCAACCCCCGCGAGTACGGCCTGCGGGACCTGGAGGAGACCATCGAGATCGGCGTGAGCCCGCGCGCCACCCTTGGCCTGATCTCGGCCGGGCGGGCCCTCGCCCTGCTGCGGGGGCGCGACTACCTGCTGCCCGAGGACGTCCGCGACGTCGCGACGGACGTGATGTCGCACCGCCTGATGCTGACCTTCGACGCGCTCGCCGACGACGTGGACGCCGGCGAGGTCGTGCGCCAGATCCTCCAGGCCGTGCCGCCGCCGCTGGTCGTGTGGAACCAGGGCCAGCGGTGACGGCGCGACGGTCCGGGACGGCGGACCGGGACGGGGAGACGAGGTGAGGGACCGGTGAGCGGCGCGACCCCCGAGCAGGCGCTGCGGCGCCTGGAGCTGACCGTGGTCCGGCGGCTCGACGGGCTGCTCCAGGGCCGCCACCAGGGCCTGATCCCCGGCCCGGGCAGCGAGCTGGGCGACACCCGCCTGTACGTCCCCGGGGAGGACGACGTCCGGCGGATGGACTGGGCGGTGACGGCCCGTACGACCGTCCCCCACGTGCGGGACCTCATCGCCGACAGGGAGCTGGAGACGTGGGCGCTGGCCGACCTGACGGCCAGCATGGACTTCGGCACCGCCGACATGGCCAAGCGCGACCTGGTGATCTCGGCGGTCGGCGCGATCGGCTTCCTGACCAGCCGCGTCGGCGACCGGTTCGGGGCGTACATCCTGCACGGCGACGACGTGCACCGCTACCCCGCGCGGCCGGGCCGGCCCGCGCTGTTCGCGCTGCTCCAGTCGCTGCTCGGCGCCCCTCCGGCTCCGCAGGGCTCGGCCGAGCTCGGCCCGGCCCTGGAGATGATGAGCTCCGCCCACCGCAAGCGCGGGCTGCGGGTCGTCGTGTCCGACTTCCTCGACGACCCCGGCACCTGGGAGCGCCCCCTGCGCCGCATGGCCTCCCGGCACCAGGTGCTCGCGATCGAGGTGATCGACCCCCGCGAGCTCGAACTCCCCGACGTCGGCCTCGTCACGCTCGCCGACCCCGAGAGCGGCCGCTCCCGCGACGTCTACCTGTCCCCCCGGCTCCGCACCCGGTACGCCGAGGCCGCCGCCGCCCAGCGGGAGGCCAACCAGCTCGCCCTGCGCCGCGCCGGCGCGGCCCACCTGGTCCTGCGCACCGACCGGGACTGGGTCGTCGACATCGCCCAGTTCGTCCTCCGGCAGCGGCGCGCCTCCCACCTCATGCGCCGCATGGCCGCCACCAGAGGGGCGGGATCGTGACCTTTCTGTCTCCCGGCTGGCTGTGGCTGTTCGTCCTCGTCGCCGCCCTGACCGCGGCGTACGTGGCGATGCAGTTCACCCGGCGCCGCTACACCGTCCGCTTCACCAACCTGGCGCTGCTGTCGCTGGTCGCGCCCGAGCGGCCGGCGTGGCGGCGGCACGTCCCGGCCGTGCTGTTCCTGCTGATGATGTCCCTGCTGGTCCTCGGCGCGGCCCGGCCTGCGGACGCGGTCCGGGTGCCCCGGGATCGCGCCACCATCATGATCGCCGTGGACGTCTCGCTGTCGATGGAGTCGGGCGACGTCACGCCGACCCGGCTGATCGCGGCCAAGCAGGCGGCCCAGCAGTTCGTCAACGACCTGCCCGAGCGGTTCAACGTCGGCGTGGTGGCCTTCGCCCGGTCGGCGGCCGTGGTCATCTCCCCCACGACCGACCACGCGGCCGTCGTCACCTCGATCTCCAACCTGACCACCCGGCCCGGCACGGCCATCGGGGAGGCGGTGTTCAACTCGCTCGACTCGATCAGGTCGTTCGACCAGCGGGCCGTCACCGACCCGCCGCCCTCCGCGATCGTGCTGCTGTCCGACGGCGACAACACCTCGGGCCGCTCGGTGAACGAGGCCATCGAGGCGTCCGTCGGCGCCAAGGTGCCCGTCTCCACCATCGCGTACGGCACCCCGGACGGCACCGTGACCATCGACAACCGCTCGGTCCAGGTGCCGGTCAACAAGGCGACGCTGAAGTCGCTGTCCGACGGGACCGGCGGCCGGGCGTACACGGCGGAGTCGGGCAGCGAGCTGCGCGACGTCTACGCGCAGATCGGCACCTCGCTCGGCTACAAGGTCGTGCACGAGGAGATCACCCAGCGGTTCATCATCGCGGCGGTCGTGGCGGGCCTGCTGCTGGCGGGGGCCGCCATGCTGCTCGGCTCTCGTATCCCCTGACGCCCGCCGCCCGGCGATCACAGGGCCACGTCGTTGGTACGTTTGGGCACGTGGCCCATTACTTCGAGGAGCGTCCCCAGGCGGCCAGCCGGCCGGGTGTGGTCAGCCTGGTCCTCCCGGATCTGCACCTGCGGCTGGAGACCGACCGGGGCGTGTTCTCCCCCGAGCGGGTCGACCCGGGCACGCGGGTGCTGCTGGAGACGGTCCCGGCGCCCCCGGCGGAGGGCGACCTGCTCGACCTGGGCTGCGGCTACGGGCCGATCGCGCTGACCATGGCGACGAGGGCGCCCGGCGCGACCGTCTGGGCCGTCGACGTCAACCGCCGTTCGCTGGAGCTGTGCGGGCGGAACGCCGCGAGCGCCGGCCTTGACAAAGTAAGGCCGGTTCACGTGGACGAGGTGCCCGACGGGGTGCGGTTCCGCGCCATCTGGTCGAACCCGGCCATCCGGATCGGCAAGACGGCCCTGCACGAGATGCTGAGCCTCTGGCTGGGCAGGCTCGCCCCCGGCGGCTCCGCCTACCTGGTGGTGCAGAAGCACCTCGGCTCCGACTCGCTCCAGCGCTGGCTCGGCGACCAGGGCCACCCCACCTCCCGGGTCGCCTCACGCGCCGCCTACCGGGTCCTGCGCGTCGACGCCCCGCCCGGGGACGGCATCCACGACGGCATTCCCGAGCGCGACGGAGAACGGTGAGCGAGCGATGACCACCCCGAACCCCCGCAGGCAGCTGCGGCCGACCGACGTCAAGCGGCTCAACCGCACCTGGCGCCGCGCCACCGAGGGCCGCCTCGGGCTGATCCTGGAGTCGGTGACGGGCCCGTTCAACATCGGGTCGATCTTCCGCACGGCGGCCGCGTTCGGCGCCGACACGATCTGGCTGGCCGGCAACGCCACCCCGCCGACCAACCCCAAGGCGCAGAAGATCGCGCTCGGCACCGACCGGCTGGTCGAGTGGCACGAGCCGGTCCCGGTCGCCGAGGCGGTGCGGGCAGCGCGGGAGGACGGCTTCCGGGTGGTGGCGGTCGAGCTCACCGGCGACGCCGCGCCGCTGCACGAGGCGAAGCTGGACGGCGACGTGTGCCTGCTGCTGGGGAGCGAGGACCACGGCTGCTCCCCCGCCTCGCTGGAGGCGGCCGACGCGGTCGCGTACATCCCGCAGGTCGGCCGGGTCGGGTCGGTGAACGTGGCGGTCGCCGCCGCGATCGCGATGGCCGAGGCGCGGCGCCGGGAGTGGACGTCCCTGCCGGAGCCGCGGGAGGGGTGACGCCCGCGCCACCGGACGGCTCTCCTGACTCGTTGTAACCAAAAGCCACTTTCGCCCGACTCATCCTTGGGGACCGTTCGACTCCGGGGAGGTCGGTTGTGCGGCGGCTTGCGGCTGTTGCGGGGACTGTTGCGGGAATCGTGCTCGTCGTCCTGGCGTTCCGGCTCCCTCCGGCGGCCGCGGACGGCTCCGGGTGCGCCCAGCCGCCTCCCCGCTACGCCTGGGTGGAGACGTCGGCGGCCGTGTCCGAGCGCGGGTACGACAGCACGCGGCTGAGGAGCACCACCCGGATCGGCGTCCCGCGCGACTGGCCGGGCGCGGCCGGTCTGCTCGCCGACGCGTCAGGCGACGACGCCTTCGGCTGCCTGTTCACCGGCGGCCGCCCGGCGTCGGCCGCGGTCACCATCTCGGGCGACGGCGCGGAGGTCGTCGTGCAGAGCACCGAGGAGACGGCCCTGGACGTGTCCGACTCCCTCTGGGGCGCCGAGGCGGCGGGCCTGTGGGGCAGCCGGGTGTCGGGCTGGACCCGGTTCGTCGCGCTGCTGCCCTCGGCGGGGGACCCGCCGCCCGCGCTGGCCCACGCGACCTGGCGGGCGGTGACCTTCCGGGCGCCCGAGTTCCCCGTACGGCGGGTCGCGCCCCTGCCGTCGGCGGCGCTGCCCGGTCAGACCTACGTCTGGCGGGACGCCGCCACGCCTCCGCGGGTCGAGATCGCCCTGCGGATGTCGGACAGGTCGGCGTTCCAGCGCTGGGTGCGGCTCCAGGGCCCGTCGGCGGGCGCGATCGCGACGTACCTGGCCTTCGCACTGCCGTACCTGCTGCCGGCGGGGCTCCTCGCGAGGCTCTACCGGCGGTCGCGGGACACCCGCGAGCGCCGGCTGATCAGGATCACCCTGGGGGCGCTCGGCCTGATCCTCGCGACGGCCACCATCCTGCTGGCGGGCGTGCTCACCGGCACGTTCTTCCTGGCCGGCGTCCTCGGCGTGCTCGACCTGGCGGCCCAGCTCACCGTCGCGGCGGCGCTGTGCCTGGCCGCCTGGCCGCTGTCGCGGACCCGCCCGCGCCGCGCCGGCCTCGTGCTGGCCGCCGTCGCCGGCCTGGCGCTGGCGTGGCCGACGCGGGGCGACGCCGCGCCGGACGCCGTACGGCTGGCGCCCGCCCTCTCCGCGGCGCTGCTGGCGACCGGGGCGGCCTGGGCGATCGCGGTCCGCGCCGCCAGAGTCGGCGGCGGGGTCGGCGGCGGGGTCGGCGGCGGGGTCGGCGGCGGGGTCGGCGGCGGGAGGACACCGGACGCCGTCCGTGCCCTCCTGCGCTGGGCCGTCCCCGGCCTCGCGCTGATGTCGGCCGGCCTCGTCGTCCACACCGCCGTCGCCACCCGGTCCGCCACGGGGGTGCTCCCCCAGGAGGCCGTGTCGCCGTTCTTCACGCTGAACACCCTGGCGTACCTGCTCTGGCCCCTGATCGTGCTCCTGCTGTTGCTGCTGCTGCGCCTGCACGGGCGCCGCTCCGACAGCCTGGAGCCGCCGGTGTGGTGGCTCATCGTGTTCCTCTTCGTGGTCGGCACGATCAGGTGGCCCAACACGTACGCCGGCCTCCCGCTGCCGCTCGCGGCGCTCGCCGGTCTCGCCGCGCTGCCGCTGCTGTCGCGCCTGACCGTGCGTCGCGAGGTCGCGGTGCCGGCCGTCTCGCGGCGCCGGCTGGCCGTGGTCGTGGAGGAGTACCGGGACCTGGAGTCGCGGGAGAGGCGGCTCCGGCAGCGGTGGGCCTCCGGGGACCTCGACGACGACGCCTACGGGCGCGAGAACGACCCCGTCGTGAAGCGGATCCGCCGCCTGCGCGGCGAGATCGGCCTCGACCCCGACCGCGAGGACGGCCTGAGCCCGCTGGACGTCGCGCTGGCGCGCGGCCCGGGCGCCTCCTGGTGGGTCAACGCCCGCCTCGCCGCCCGGTACGCCGCCTACGTCGGGGCGCCGGCCGCCGCCTTCATCATCTGGGCCACCTGGAGCACCGACAGCCGGGGGCACGACGGGTGGCTGGACCGGCTCCGCGACCCCGGCGGGTTCGCCGGCCTCGCCGGAGACCTCGTGGGCGGCCTGCTGATCTGGCCGGTCGCGGGGTTCGTCCTCGGCGCGCTGTGGCGGCGCCTGCCGGGGAGGCGGGGGTACCTCAAGGGCGTCGTCCCCGTCCTCGCGTACGCCGCGGCGACGGGGGCCCACGCCGTGCTGAACAACCTGCTGGGCCAGGCCCCGGTCCGCGGCTCCCTCGTCCGCGTCCTGCTGCTCTTCCTGGTCCTCACCGTCGTCGCCGTGCTCATGGACGCGCGCACGCTCCAGACGCGCCCGGGCGGCCTCGCCTCCCGGCTCACGCCCGTGGCCGTGGTCTACCGCCTCGGGACGGCGGGCAGCGGCGTGGCGCTCATCGTCGCCCAGGCTGCCGCCGTCCTCGGGCTGTGGACCCAGCTCAGGAACGGCATCGACATCACGTCCCAGGTCGACACCGCCACGCAGTCCGCCCTCGGCGGGGACACCCAGTTGCTGCAGGGGCAGAGATGAGACCGGGGGCGCAAATGGGAGGTCCGTGACTGAAATGTTCACCTCCCCGCGCTGACGGCCCGGTCCGGCACCCGGCATACTCCTGCTCGTGCACCGCCGTTTCGCGTTCCTCGACCATCCCGGGCCGCTCGCCTTCGCGCACCGCGGCGGAGCGGCCGAGGGCCGCGAGAACACCATGGCCGCCTTCTCCAGGGCCGTCGAGCTCGGCTACTCCTACCTGGAGACCGACGCGCACGCGACCGCCGACGGCGTCCTGCTGGCCTTCCACGACCACACGCTCGACCGGGTGACCGACCGCTCCGGCCGCATCGCGGACCTGCCCTACCGGGAGGTCGCCAAGGCGCGGATCGGCGGTCGCGACGAGATCCCGCTGATCGAGGATCTCCTCGGCACCTGGCCGGACGTCCGGTTCAACATCGACGTCAAGGAGGCCGCGGCGATCCTGCCGCTGGCCCGGGCCATCCGCCGCACCGGCGCCCACGACCGGGTGTGCCTCACGTCGTTCTCCGACCTGCGCCTCGCGCAGGCGCGCCGGGCCGTGGGCCGCGAGGTGTGCTCCTCGCTCGGCCCGCGCGGCATCGCCGCCCTGCGGACCGCCGCCGCGAGCGGCGGGTACGGCCGCCTCCTCGCCGGCCTGGCCCGGGCCGGCGTGCCGTGCGCCCAGGTGCCGATCGGCTTCCGCGGGATGCGGGTGACCACCCGCTCGCTCGTCCGCACGGCCCACGCGATCGGCATGCAGGTGCACGTGTGGACCGTGGACGACCCCGTCACCATGGCGTACCTGCTCGACCTCGGCGTCGACGGGATCATGACCGACAACATCAGCGGCCTGCGCGACGTGCTGGAGTCGCGCGGCCAGTGGCACCCCCGCACGACCGCCCCGTAGGCGAGGAGAGAGCATGACCGTCCCCCAGGTCGTCGACGAGGCCGCGCCCGCCGCCCGGCGGCGCGAGCAGCGCGGCTGGTACTGGTACGACTGGGCCGACTCGGCCTTCCAGACGACGGTCCTGACCGTCTTCCTGGGGCCGTACCTGACCTCGGTCGCGACCACGGCCGCCGGCGGCGAGGACGGCTTCGTGTCGTTCCTCGGGCTCGACCTGCGGCCGAAGGCGTACTTCACGGCCCTCGTGACGATCTCGGTGCTGCTGCAGATCGTGATCATGCCGGTCGTCGGCGCGCTGGCCGACCACACGGGCCGCAAGAAGCAGATCCTGGCGTTCCTCGCCTACCTGGGCGCGGCGGCGACGCTCGGGTTCTACTTCGTCTCCGGGGGCGGCTACGCGCTCGGCGGCGCGCTGTTCCTGCTCGCCAACGTCGTGTACGGCTCGGCCCGCGTGGTGTACGACTCGTTCCTCCCCCAGATCTCCGGGGTGGAGGAGCGCGACGCGATCTCCAGCAGGGGCTGGGGCTTCGGCTACCTCGGCGGCGGTCTCCTGCTCGCGCTGAACCTCGTGCTGTACCTGTCCGGGGCCGTCGAGACGGGCCTGGCCGTGCGGGTCAGCCTGGCCTCGGCCGGCATGTGGTGGGCCGCCTTCACGGTCATCCCGATGCTGCGGCTGCGCAACCGGCCGGTGGCCACCCACGACGCGACCGCGGGCCGGGCCGTCACCGGCAGCTTCCGCCAGCTCGGGCGGACCATCGCCGACCTGCGCCGCTACCCCCGCACGCTGCTGTTCCTCGCCGCGTACCTGATCTACAACGACGGCGTCCAGACGGTGATCGGCTTCTCCGCGACGTACGCCGACCAGGAACTGGGGCTGGGCAAGACCACCCAGATCAGCTCGATCCTCATGGTGCAGTTCGTGGCGTTCGGCGGCGCGCTCGCCCTCGGACGCCTCGCCGTGGTCATCGGGATGAAGCGGACGGTGCTCGCCAGCCTCGTCGTGTGGACGGCCGTGGTCGCCGTCGCGTACTTCCTGCAGGAGGGCGCGGCCGTCCAGTTCTACGCCATCGCGTTCCTCATCGCGATCGTGCTGGGCGGCACCCAGGCGCTGTCGCGGGCGCTGTACTCGCTGGTCATCCCGCCGGGCCGGGAGGCGGAGTACTTCAGCCTCTACCAGATCAGCGACAAGGGCTCGGCGTTCCTGGGCTCCCTCACGCTCACCCTGGCGCTCCAGATCACCGACAGCTACCGCAGCGCGATCGTCTCGCTGATCGTGTTCTTCGTGGTCGGCTTCGCGCTGCTCATGACCGTGAATCTTCCGCGGGCCGTTCGCGAGGCGGGGAACGAGGTGCCGCAGCACATCTGAGACCACAGGGACGGAAAAAGCGCGATTGGATCAGGTCTCGGCTGGGAATCCACACACGGTATCAGGCGTTGTACGCGGTGGCGAACGAACCCCTCTAAGGCGGGGACCTCAGGAGGCTTGAAACATGGGCGAGCGTGCACTTCGCGGTACCCGGCTCGGCGCGACCAGCTACGAGAACGACCGCAACACCGACCTGGCGCCGCGCCAGGAGGTGTCCTACACGTGCCCGAAGGGCCATCTCACCACCGTGCCCCTCGCCGTCGAGGCCGAGATCCCCACGACGTGGGAATGCCGCAGCTGCGGCAGCCCGGCCCTGCGGGTGGACGCGGAGCAGCCGCAGCAGAAGAAGGCGAAGCCCCCGCGGACGCACTGGGACATGCTCCTGGAGCGGCGCTCCATCGAGGATCTCGAGGAGGTCCTCAACGAGCGCCTCGCCATCCTGCGGGAGCAGCGGCGCAAGAGCGCGTAGGACGCCCGGCGACAGCCGGATCGGCGCCCCCGGCGGCATGCCCGCCGGGGGCGCCGTCCTGTCTCCGGCCGCCCGCCCCTCACTGACCGGTGGGACCAAGGGGATGTGGGAGACTGGCGGGACGAAGGGGACGAGCGGGTGACACCCGTCTCCAGACAGCAGCGGGAGCGCCATGGCCGGGGTCGCGTCGTCGGCCGCCGTTCCCATCGTGGTGCTGGCCGCGGCCGTGCTGCACGCCGCCTGGAACGGGCTGGCCCACGAGGTGCCCGACAAGCTGGCCGGCTTCGCGCTGATCAGCCTCGCCCAGGCCGGCTGCGCCGCCGTCCTGGTGTGCCTCACCCCGCTGCCGGCTCCGGCGGCGTGGCCGTTCATCGCGGTCTCGGCCGCGCTTGAGACGGCCTACCAGTTCCTGCTGCTGCGGGCCTACCAGCTGGGCGACTTCGGGCAGATGTACCCGATCGCGCGCGGCACGTCGCCGCTGCTGGTGGCCCTGGCGTCGACGACCGTGCTCGGCCGGTCGCTGCCTCCCGAGGACGTCGCGGGCATCGTGGTGATCTCGTGCGGCCTGGCCGGCCTGGCCCTGGCGGACGGCCTGCCCGGACGGGCCCAGCTGCCGGCGCTCGCGGCCGCCGCCGGAACCGGGGTGCTCATCGCGGCCTACACGATCGTCGACGGCACCGGCGTGCGGCAGTCGGGAACCGTCGTCGGGTACGTCGCCTGGCTCTTCGCCCTCCAGGGGCCGGTCCTCCCGCTCGTCGCGTGGGCGCGGCACGGCCGCTCCCTCGTCCGCCGGCTGCGCCCCGCGGCCGGACGCGGCCTGACCGGAGGCGTGCTGTCCCTGCTGGCGTACGGGCTGGTGGTGTGGGCCCAGGCGCACGGCGACCTGGCCACGGTCGCGGCCCTGCGTGAGACGAGCATCGTCATCGCGGCCGTGATCGGCGCGCTGGTGCTCCGCGAGCCGTTCGGCGGCCGGCGGGTCGCGGCGGGCGTCACCGTCGTCGCCGGCATCGCGGTCCTGGAGCTCGTCCACCCCTGAGCGGCCGCCGCCCGAGGGTACGGCGACGCTAGCGGTCCTCGGCCTCGGGAGTGTCCGGGGCAGCCGGGCGCACGACGGCCAGGGGGCAGGTCGCGTGGTGCAGGAGCGGCTGGGTGACCGCGCCGAGGACCAGCCCGGCGAAGGCCCCGTGCCCCCGCGAGCCGACGACGAGCAGGTCGGCGCCCTCGGACGCCCGCAGCAGCGCGTCCACGGGGTGCCCGCGGACGACCTCCTCGGTCACCGCCACGTCCGGATGCCGGGCCCGCGGCCCCTCCAGCGCCTCCCGCAACAGCCGCGCCTCCCCCTCCTCGTCGCGGGGCCCGCCCGGCAGCGGCCCCTCGAACGGGTTCCACGCGTGGACGGCCCGCAGGGGCGCGTGCCGAAGGGCCGCCTCCGCGAAGGCGAACTCCAGCGACCTCCCGCCGGCGGGTGATCCGTCGACCCCGGCCACGACCTCCCCGCCCGGCTCGCCGGGCGCCGTCCTGACGACCACGACGTCGCAGGGCGCGTGGCCCGCCACGCCGTGCGCGACGGAGCCGACCAGCAGGCCGCGGAAGCCGCCGAGCCCGTGGTTGCCGACCACCAGCAGCGCGGCCCCGGCGGCCTCGGCGATCAGCGCGGAGCGGGGGTCGCCGGGCAGGATCGCCGTGGCCGTCTCCACGTGCGGCGCCTCGGCCTCCGCCCGCTCGGCCGCGCCCGCGAGCACCTGCTCTGCCCCCGACCGCATCCACTCCGCCACCTCGGCGTACGGGCCCTTCCCCGCCGTCCGGCACGCCCAGTCCGGTATGGCGTGCACGATCCGGAGCGGCGCGTGCCGCAGCGCCGCCTCCCGTGCGGCCCACGCGGCGGCCTCCACTCCGGCGCGCGAGCCGTCGACCCCGACCACGATCATGGCGTCCCCCTTCGCCCCCTGCCCCTCCCATCCCCCGTCCGCCGTACGGCTGACCGCCTCTGTCCTGCTCGCCCTCCCCGGCGGCTGAGCGGAACGCCCCGGCCGATTCCCGCCAGCCCGCCGGGCGCGGGGCGAGCAGGATGACGGGCATGGAGTTCGAGATCAGGGCCGTCGAGCCCGCCGTACTGGACCAGCTGAGGAAGACGGACGACGCCGGGCGCGAGCCCCGGGTGATCGTGGACGAGGAGGGCGGCGCACCGTTGCGGTGCTGCCTGCGCCGCTCGGCTCCCGGAGAGACGATCATGCTGGTGTCGTACGCGCCGCTGCGGCGCTGGGCGGCCGAGACCGGCGCCGATCCCGGCCCGTACGAGGAGCTGGGACCGGTGTTCGTGCACGCCGAGCCGTGCGACGGGCCCGAGCCCGGATACCCGGAGGCGATGGGCGGCCCCCGCCGCGTGATGCGCGCCTACCGCCCGGACGGCTCGATCCTGGACGGGCACCTGCTCGACGACGGCCGCTCGGCCGACGCGTCCGCCGCGTCCGCGCTGCTCGGCGAACTGTTCGACGACCCGGGCGTGGCGGTGGTGCACATGCGGGCCGTCGAGTTCGGCTGCTTCATGTTCGAGGCGCGCCGCGCCTGACCCCGGGCGCGGCCCCCGGCCCACCGCCACACACCCGCGGCCCACCCCGACGCCCGGCCCACGGCCGCCGCCCGCCGCGCCCCCGCGGCGCGCGGAAAGCGGCGGTCAGGAGGCCGCGGGCAGGCGCAGCACGAAGCGGGCACCTCCCCCGGGCCGGTCCTCCGCGCGGACGTCGCCGTGATGGGCCTCGGCGATGGCCCGGGTGATGCCGAGCCCGAGCCCGGCCCCCATCCCGTCGCGGCGGCGGCTGTCCTCCAGCCGGATGAAGCGGTCGAAGATCCGCTGCCGGTCGGCCTCGGGCACGCCCTCGCCGTCGTCGTCGACGACGAGCAGCGCCGTGCGGCCCCGCCGGGCCACCTCGACCTCCACGTGGGCGCGCGCGTGCCGCTCGGCGTTGTCGAGCAGGTTGGTCATCGCCTGGCGCACCTGCTCGGGAACCGCCCGCACCACCACCTGGCCGGCGACCCGGATGGTGACCGGATGGAGACGCTCCCGCCCGTCGACCTCGCTCTTGACCAGGTCGCCGAGGTCGACGCGGACGCGTTCCCTGTCGGTGCACGCCTGGAGGCGGGCCAGCATGAGCATGCTCGCGACCACGGCGTCGGCCCGGTCGATGCTGGGCAGCGTGCGCTTGACCAGCTGCCGGACGTCGGTGTCCTCGTGGTTCAGGGCCGCCTCCTCCAGCTCGGCCCGCAGGGCGGTGAGCGGGGTGCGGATCTCGTGGGACAGGTCGGAGGCGAACCATCCCAGCCGCCGGCACAGCTCGATGGTGGCGTTGATGCTCTCCACCAGCCGGGCGGTGTCGGGGCCGAGCGGCCCCGGCGGCACCGGCGTGGGAAGCTGCCCCTCGGCGGTCGCCGCCAGGTGCCTGCTGATCGCGGCCATCTCCTGCCGGGTCCGCCGTTCGCGGACCGTGCCGCCGATCGCGTACCCGACCAGCGCCTGCATCGCGGGGACGCAGGCCGCCAGGACGAGCCGCACGGCGAACGCCCGCCCCGTGCCTCTCCCTCTCCTCGTCGACGTCTCCGCTCCGGTCTCCGCGCCCTCACCCGCTCTTCCGGCGACGGCGCCGCCCGTCATGTGGCGGCCCGGGAACGCCCGGCGCCGCCCCACCCCTCTCCGGCGCACACGCTCCCGCGCACGATCGTCACGGCTCATGGCCACGTCCCCCACGCCTCATCCGCATCAGGCCGTCCGTGCTTGTGGCCGGCAGCCCGCCGCGAATGCCCCCGTTGCCTGTCGTGTTCCCTCTTCCTTATACGTACGGCGGTCGCATGGGGTTGCCGGTGCCGGGACTTTGCCCCCCGCACAGGTGCGGCCCGGGCCTCGCCGAGAGCGTCTTCATCATATTGAAAATCTTCATCATGCTATTGACGGTGAAGACGGTTTCATTAGGATGAACGCATGACGAGCGACAGCACACCGGAGTCCCTGGCGACGATGCTCGGTGCTGTCGGAACCCGCGTCCGCTCCCTGCGCAAGGAGCGGGGGCTCACCCTCGACCGGCTCGCGGAGCTGTCGGGGCTGAGCACGGGCATCATCAGTCAGGTGGAGCGAGGGCTGGCCAACCCGTCGTTCTCCACATTGGTCCAACTGGCGCACGGGCTCGGCATTCCGGTGGGAATGCTGTTCCAGGTGCATGAGGAGCATCGCTCACCGCTGGTCCGCAGATCGGAACGGCGGCGGCTCGACGGCCACGGCATGGACAAGACGGCGGTCTACGAGCTGCTCACTCCTGACCTCAACGGCGCGCTGGAGGTCACCTGGCTGGAGACCCAGCCCGGCCACGACACCAGCGCCGCCCCGTTCACGCACAACGGGGAGGAGGTCGGCATCGTCCTGTCCGGACACAAGGATGTGTACCTGGACGGGGTGAAGTACGAGCTCGGCCCAGGCGACTCCATTCGCTACTCATCCACCATCCCGCACTGGTACGCCAACACCGGTGACGAGGTCTGCACAGCGATCTGGGTGATCACACCACCCACCTGGTGACCTCTCGGGCGGGAAACACCCCCATGAAAGGCGGATCGCCATGTCCGCGACCGTTACCTCGACCTCCCCTGCCCAAAATCCGGCCACCACCCGTACCGCGATGCTCGGCCTCGGCCTCGGCAACACGCTCGAGTGGTACGACTGGATGCTCTTCGGTCTCGTCTCGGCCTACATCGGCCCCCATTTCTTCCCCTCCCACGATCCCGTGGCCTCCACGCTCAGCGCGCTGGCCGTGTTCGCGATGGGCTTCGCCGTACGGCCGCTCGGCGGGGTGCTGCTCGGCGCCGTCGCCGACCGAGTCGGCCGCCGGCAGATCATGATCCTCTCCGTCGCGCTGATGGCGCTCACCACGCTGGTGATCGCTGTTGCGCCCACCTACCAGCAGATAGGCGTGTGGTCCGGGGTGATCCTGCTGGTCTGCCGCCTGGTCCAGGGCGTGTCGACCGGCATCGAGGCGCCCCTGTCGACGGCGTACGCCGTGGAGGTGTCGCCGCCGGGACGCGAGGCGCGGGCGGCCGGCTACATCAGCCTGTTCGTCAACCTCGGCATCGTGCTGGCCTCGCTGGTCAGCTTCTTCACCAGCCTCGTCCTCGGCGCGGCCGCCATGCAGGACTGGGGCTGGCGCGTCCCGTTCGTCATAGGCGCCGTGATCGGCCTGCTCGTGCTCTACCTGCGGCGCGCCCTGCCCGAGACGCTGCACGAGAGCGAGCGCGGCGAGACGTCGGTCTGGCGGGGTGTGGGCAGGCACTGGCTCGGCCTCGTCGCGATGATCTTCGTGGTGGGCGCCGCGCAGGCCTACAACTACGCCTGGACCGTCGGGCTGCCCAACCTCGCGCGCAGCACCTTCAAGGAGGACCCGACCCCGGTCTTCGCCGCCTCCACCGCGCTCGGCCTGGTCCTGCTCGCCGGGTCGCCGCTCGTGGGATGGCTGGCCGACAGGTTCAAGCTGTCGCGGACGTTCACCGTGACCAGGCTGCTGGCCGTGCCGGCCGTGTTCCTGATGCTGCTCTACAGCCGGCCCGGCCTGGGCGGCCTGTTCGGCGTCGTCCTCGGCGGGTCGATCGTGCTGGTGCTCAACATGACCCTCTACAACCTCGTGGCCACCTCGCTGATGCCCAAGTACTGCCGCGCCACCGGCGTGGCGCTCGGGTACGGCGTCGCGGTCGCGGTCTTCGGCGGCACGGCGTCGTACCTCCTGATCTGGCTCCAGAGCAACGCGCTGGTCTGGATCTTCCCGGTGTATGTGGCCGCTCTGTCCCTGATCAGCGTCGTGCTCTACCTGGCCGCCCGCAGGACGAGCGGAGCCTTCGCGGGCGAGTGAGCGAGTGAGGAATCGCGTGATGCAACTGTCAGATCTCAAGGTCTCGTCCGACGAGCTGAGGGCCCCCGTGGTCCGCACCAGCGACGTCGTCGTCGTGGGCGGCGGCCCGGCGGGCGTCAGCGCCGCCGTCGCCGCGGCCCGCGCCGGGGCGAGCGTCACCCTGCTGGAGAGGTACGCCGCGCTGGGCGGCCTCGCGTCCGGCGGCATGGTGCTGGTGCTCGACGACATGGTGAACGGCCGGGAGATCAGCGTGACCGGCCTGGTCTCGGAGTACGTGGAGCGGCTGGCCAAGCTGGGCCTGGCCGTCTACCCGCCCGAGCAGGAGCGGATCGCCTCGGTGGAGATGTGGAACAAGTGGGGCCGCTGGGGCACCTTCGACTTCCACTCCCACACCAGTCCCAAGCCGATCTGCTACGCCGTCGCCTTCGACCCCGACGGGTGGAAACGGGTCTCCAACGACCTCGTCCGCGAGGCCGGGGTGCATCTGCGCCTCCACTCATGGTTCTCCCAGCCGATCGTGGACGACGGCCGGCTGCGTGGGGTGGTGGCCGAGACCAAGGCCGGCCCGCAGGCGATCCTGGCCGACGTGGTCGTGGACACGACAGGCGACATCGACGTCGCCGCCCGGGCCGGGGCGGACTACGCGCACGACAGCTACCTCACCACACTGGTGTTCCGGCTCGGCGGCGTCGACACCGCCGCCGCCGAGCGGTTCGAGCAGGAGAACCCGCGCGAGGCCAGGGCCGTCAACCGCAAGATCAAACGGCTGCTCGGCGGCGCCTGGGAGCTGTGGTGGCTCAAGACCCCGGTTCCCGGCGTCGTGTGGTGCAATTGTCCGCATATGTCGGGCTATGACGGGGCGGATCCGGAGTCGCTCACCCATGCGGAGTTCGACGCGCGAGAGCGGATCGCCGCCGCCGTGGACGAGGTCAGGCAGAGCCTGCCGGGCTTCGAGAACTGCTACCTGCTGGACGTGGCCGAGCAGATGGGCGTACGGCAGACGCGCCTCCTGCGCGGCGAGTACGTCGTGACCAAGGACGACATCGTCAACCGCCGGCACTTCGCCGACTCCGTCGCCCGCGGCCGCGACTACTACACGCCCTACCGCGCGCTCCTGCCCCGCCAGGTCGACCAGCTCCTGGTGGCCGGCCGCCACTACTCGGCCACGCCGGACGCCCAGCGCATCTCCCGCGAGATCCCGCCGTGCATGGCGATGGGCCAGGCGGCCGGCGTGGCCGCGGCCCTCGCCGCGGACGGCGGCGTGACCGTGCGGCAGGTCGACCCCGCGGCGGTCCAGCGGGGGATGCGCGCGCAGGGAGCCGACCCCGGAGACGTCCCAGCCCCCAACGCGGAGGTCGTGGCATGAAGCCGCTCGAAGGAATCACCGTCCTCGATTTCACCCAGGTGTACATGGGGCCGAGCTGCACGCAGCTGCTCGGCGACTACGGCGCCGACGTGATCAAGATCGAGCGGCCCGGCTCGGGAGACCTGTCCAGAAGCTCCATCCCCGACCGGGACGGCCCGGACAACCCGATCTTCCTGTCCATCAACCGCAACAAGCGGAGCGTCAGCGTCGACACCCGCTCCGAGGAGGGCAAGGAGGTCGTCTACCGCCTGGCCCGCGACGCCGACGTGGTCGTGAGCAACTTCCGCTCCGGGGTGATGGAGCGGCTGGGCTTCGGTTACGAGCGGCTGCGCGAGATCAACCCCCGCGTCATCTGGGCGTCGGGCACCGGGTTCGGCACCGAGGGCCCGTACAGCCACAAGGGCGGCCAGGACGTGATCGCCCAGGCGTTCTCGGGGGTGATGTGGCGCCGCGAGTCGCCCGGCCTGCCGCTGTCGGTCTACCCGACGACGCTCGCCGACTACACCACCGGCATGCACCTCATGCAAGGCATCCTGCTCGCCCTGCGCACCCGCGACCTGACCGGCGAGGGCCAGAAGGTCGAGGTCACGATGTACGACTCGATGCTCCACATGCAGATGCAGGAAGCCTGTATGCAGCTCAACCGCGGCTACGAGATCAACTGGGCCGCCATGCCGCTCAGCGGCGTCTTCGCGACCGCCGACGGCGCCGTGTGCATGGTCGGGGCCTTCAAGGAGAACCCGCTGCGCGACGTCTGCGTGGCGCTCGAACTCGACGAGGACCTGTCGCTGCGGCCCGAGTTCGCCACCCAGGAGGCGCAGTTCGCCCGCCGGCCCGAACTGCAGGCCATCTTCCGAGAGCGCTTCGCCGCCGACACCACCGAGTACTGGCTCAAGCGGCTGGAGGGGCAGGACATCCTGTGCGCCCCCGTCCGCACCCTGGAGCAGGCCCTGGCCGACGAGCAGACGGCCGTCAACCGCATGATCCTGGAGATGGACCACCCGGTGGCCGGGCGGGTCAGAGCGCTGTCCGCGCCGATCCGGCTGTCCGCCTCACCGATGGAGGTGCGGCACGCCCCGCCGCGCCTCGGCGAGCACAACGCCGAGGTGCTGGCCGAGCACGGCTTCACCGTGGAGCAGATCGAGGCGCTCGTGCGGGCGGGGGTCCTGCGATGACGGTGCACGTCGAGGTCGTGGAGCACGTCGCGCGGGTCACCATCGACCGCCCCGAGGTGCTCAACGCCGTGGACGAGAAAACCCACCGCGCGCTCGTCGAGATTTGGGAGCGGATCGAGGCCGACCGCGACGTACGGGTGGTCGTGGTGACCGGAGCGGGAGACAGGGCCTTCTGCGTCGGCGCCGACATGTCGGCCGGCGGGATCGGCAAGACCGGCCTGGAGTACTGGGCCGCGCTCGACCCCGACGGCTTCGGCGGCCTGTCCCTGCGCACCACCCTGGACGTCCCGGTGATCGCGAGAGTCAACGGCTACGCGCTCGGCGGCGGCATGGAGATGGTCCTCGGCTGCGACATCGTCGTGGCGGCGGAACACGCCCAGTTCGGGCTGACCGAGCCACGGGTGGGCCGCATCGCCCTCGACGGAGGGGTGACGCAGCTCGTCCGGCGGGTGCCGTACAACCAGGCGATGGGGCTGCTGCTCACCGGGAGGCGCGCCCGCGCGGCCGAGATGGAGCGGATGGGCCTGGTGAACGAGGTGGTCCCGGCCACGGAGCTGGACGCCGCCGTGGATCGGTGGGTGGCCGACGTCCTGGCCTGCTCGCCCACGTCGCTTCGGGCGGTCAAGCAGATGGTGCAGCGCACCGCGCACCTGAGCGCCCGCGAGGCCCGCGCCGTACGCCTCCCGGCCCTGATGGAGGCGCTGGACAGCGAGGACGCCACGGAGGGCGTGCTGGCCTTCCAGGAGAAGCGCAAGCCCGTGTGGAAGGGAAAGTGATGCTGCAGCCGGGTGTCTGGGGCGTCGTAGCGACGCCGTTCACCGGATCCACCTTCGACGTCGACGAGCAGAGCCTGGCCAGGCTCGTCGAGCACTACGAACGGGCGGGGGTGACCGGGCTCACCGTGCTCGGCGTCTTCGGGGAGGCGGCGCAGCTGTCCTCCGAGGAGAGGCGCACGGTCCTGGAGACGGTGGCCGACGCGACCCGGCTGCCGCTGGTGGTGGGCGCCACGTCGCTGGGCACCGCACCCGTGGTGGAGGAGGTGCGGCTGGCCCAGGAGGTCGCGGGCGACCGGCTCGCGGGCGCGATGGTGCAGGTCAACTCGGCCAACCCGCACGTGCTGGCCGGGCATCTGCGCGCGGTGCACGAGGCCACCGGCGCCGGCCTCGTCGTGCAGGACTACCCGCTCGTCAGCGGCGTCGCCATCGGCGCCGACGCGCTGGCGGCCGCGTTGCGCGGCCTGGAGTTCGTGGTCGCGGTCAAGGCGGAGGCGCCGCCGACCCCGGTCGCCGTGGCGACGCTGACGGCCGCGTTGGACGTGCCGGTCTTCGGCGGGCTGGGCGGGCTCGGCCTGCTGGACGAACTGGCCTGCGGCGCCGCGGGCGCGATGACCGGCTTCTCGTTCCCCGAAGGGCTCATCGCCTGCGTCGGCGCCTGGCGGGAGGGCGGGTACGACGCGGCGCGGGAGGCGTGGCTGCCGTACCTGCCGCTGGTCAACTTCGAGCAGCAGGCCAGGGTGGCGCTCGCCATCCGCAAGGAGTGCCTGCGGCAGCGCGGCCTCTTCCTGGAGTCGGGCGTGCGACCGCCGGCGGCCTCGCTGCCGGAGTCGCTGCACGAACAGCTCAAGCGGCACCTGACGGCGGTGCGGTGATGGACCTCGGACTGACCGGCAGGACGGCGCTCGTCTGCGCCTCCACGGGCGGCCTCGGCGAGGCGACGGCCCGGGCCCTGGCGGCCGAGGGGGCCCGCGTCGTCGTGACGGGCCGCAGAGGGGACCAGGCCCGGGCGATCGCCGCGGAACTGCCCGGCGCGACCGCCGTCGAAGCCGACCTGCTGGCCCCGGACGGCGTCGAGCGCCTGCTGTCGGCCGCCGGCGAGGCCGACGTCCTCGTGCTCAACGGCCCGGGCCCCCGGCCGGGATCAGCCGCGGAGATGAGCGGCGGCGATGTGGCCGCAGCCGTGGACGCGCTGGTCACGCCGCACGTCCGGCTCGTCTCCCGGCTCCTGCCCGGCATGCGCGCACGCGGCTGGGGCCGCATCCTCGCCATCGGGTCCAGCGGGGTCGCCGCCCCGCTGCCGAACCTCGCCCTGTCCAACCTGGGCAGGGCCGCGCTCGCCGGATATCTCAAGACGCTGGCCGCCGAGGTGGCCGCCGACGGCGTCACCGTCAACCTGCTGCTGCCCGGCCGCATCGCCACCGACCGTGTCGCGCGGCTCGACGCGGCCGCCGCCGAACGCGAGGGGCGGTCCGCGGCCGAGGTCGAGGCGGCCTCGCGCGCGACGATCCCCGCGGGCCGGTACGGCAGGCCGGACGAGTTCGGCCGCGTCGCCGCCTTCCTCTGCGGCGAGCCCGCCTCCTACATCACCGGCACCGCGCTGCGCTGCGACGGCGGGCTCGTCCGGACCCTCTGATTGGAGTCAATCCTGTGACCGACGTCCTCAACTTGATCGGCGGCGCGCGCGTGGGCGAGCCCGAGATCGCCCGCCGCAACCCGGCCGACCCCGGCGAGGTCGTGGCCGTGACCCCCTCCTCCGACGCCTCGGCCGTGGACGCGGCGCTCACGGCGGCCGTCGAGGCCCAGGCCGCCTGGGCGGCCATGCCCGCACCCGCGCGCGGCGCGATCCTGCTCGACGCCGCCGACCTGCTCCGCTCCCGGCAGGCCCAGGTGGCCGCCGACCTCAGCCGCGAGGAGGGCAAGACCCTCGCCGAGGCGACGGGCGAGGTCCGCCGCGCCGTCGACGTGCTGCGCTTCTTCGGCTCGCTCGGCTGGCGCACCTCCGGCGAGGTGCTGCCGAGCGCGCTCCCCGGCACCACGATCTTCACCAGGCACGAGCCGCTCGGCGTCGCCGCGCTGATCACGCCGTGGAACTTCCCCATCGCCATCCCCGCGTGGAAGCTCGCCCCCGCGCTGATCAGCGGCAACGCCGTGGTCGTCAAGCCCGCCGAGCTCACCCCGCTGTCGGTCGCGCACCTCGGCGACGCCCTCGTGGAGGCCGGGCTGCCCGCGGGCGTGCTGAACGTGGTGCACGGCCCGGGCTCGGTCGTCGGCGACGCGCTGGCCAGGGACCACCGGGTGGCCGCGCTCTCCTTCACCGGCTCCACCCGGGTCGGCCTGGGCCTGCACCGGATCCTCAGCGAACGCCGGGCGCGGGTGCAGCTGGAGATGGGCGGCAAGAACGCCTACCTGATCCTGGACGACGCCGACGCGCACGCCGCCGCCAGGGTCGTCGCCGCGAGCGCCTTCGGCCTCACCGGGCAGGCCTGCACCGCGACCTCCCGGGTGTACTGCACGCCGGGTGTTCGGGAGGCGTTCCTCGGCGCGCTGGCCAAGGAGGCCGAGTCGGTCACCATGGGCCCGGTGGTGAGCGAGCAGCAGCTGGCCGCGGACGTGGCGGCGATCGACACGGCCAGGGCCGAGGGCGCCGAGTTCGTCGCGGGCGGCCGGCCCCCGGTGGGCCAGTTCCTGCCCCCCACGGTCCTCACGGGCCTGGGCCACGACTCCTCCGTGGTGCGCGAGGAGATCTTCGGTCCCGTGGTGGCCGTGCTCGGCGTCGAGTCGTACGAGGAGGGTCTCGACCGCGTGAACGACTCGCGCTACGGGCTGACCGCGGGCATCTGCACGCAGAACCTGGCCGCCGCCCACCACTTCGCCGCGCACGCCCAGGTCGGCGTGGTGAAGGTCAACCGGCCCACCACCGGCCTGGACCTCAACGTGCCGTTCGGCGGGGTGAAGGACTCCTCGTCCAACACCTTCAGGGAGCAGGGGACCGCCGCACTCGACTTCTACACCTGGAGCAAGACCGTCTACATGGGGCACGAGTGAACCTGGTCGCGCTGCCCAAGGCGGAGCTGCACCTCCACCTCGAAGGCGCGATCCGGCGGGACACCGCGGCCGAGTTCGCCGACGCGTACGGCCTGCCGCTCCCGCCGCGCGGGCCGTACGACGGGCTGGGCGCCTTTGTCGGCGCCTACGAACGTGCCCGCGACCTCGTCGGCACGCTCGACGACCTGCGCCGGATCGCCCGTGAGCTGGTCGAGGACGCGGCCGCCCAGGGCGTGGTCTGGACCGAGGTGCACGTGATCCCGCCGACGTACGCGGGCAGGCTCGGTCCCGCGGAGGGCGTGCTGGAGGCCGTGCTCGACGGCCTGCGGGCGGGCTCGTCGCCCGCGAGCGGCGCGGGAGTCATCGTGGGAGTGAACCGGGGGCTGCCCATGGCCGACGCCGAGCGCTCGCTCGGCCTGGCCCTCGCTTACCGCGACCAGGGGGTGGTCGCCCTCGGGCTGGCCGGCGACGAGGCGCGCTTCCCCGCCGAGGCGTTCTCGGACGTCTTCGCGCGCGCCCGCGATGCCGGGCTCGCCGCAGTCCCCCACGGCGGCGAGGGCGCGGGCGCCTCCAGCGTGCGCGCGTGCGTCGAGGTGCTCGGCGCGCGCCGGGTGGAGCACGGAGTCGCGGCCGCCGAGGATCCGTCCCTGCTCGCGCTGCTGGCCGAACGGGGTGTCTGCCTGGACGTGTGCCCCACCTCCAACCTCGCTCTGCGGGTCAGCCCGTCGCTGGACGCGCACCCCCTCCCACGGCTCCTCGCGGCGGGCGTGCCGGTCACCCTCAACAGCGACTGCCCGCTGTTCTGCGAGACCAGCCTGGTCGGCGAGTACGACCTGGCCTGGCGCCGGCTGGGCCTGTCCCCCTCGGACCTGGCCGCGATCGCGGAGAACTCCCTGCGGTTCAGCGCCTGCCCGCCCGGCAGACTGGACAGGGCGCTGGCCGGCATCGGCCGCTGGATCGGCTCCCAGCTAGGGACCTCCTGATCCACGGCCTCACCCCGGAAGAGGCGTGCGTCCGCGGCCGGCGTCGCCGCGTCTACGAGACATGACAGTCGGGGACGCGACCAGCGTGCCGCTCCAGGCGGGGACGCGTCAGGCGGTGGCGCGGGCGCCGCGGACGACCTCCGCGAAGCGGGTGGCCACCGTGCGCCAGACGGGCGCGGAGACCCGGTCGTCGGCCACCGCCGCCCCGTACAGCACGTCCGGATCGAAGCCCTGCCGCCTGAGCGTGCTCGCGTCCCACCCGCGGATCCGCTCCGGCCCGACCTCGGGGTGGAACTGCACGCCCCAGGCCCGGCGGCCCACCCGGAACGCCTGATAGGGGCACCGCTCCGTCTCCGCCAGCCACACCGCGCCCGGGGGCAGCTCGGTGATCGCGTCGACGTGGTGCTCGATCGCCGGGACGACGCCCGGCAGGTCGTGGAAGAGGGGGTCGCCCGCCGCCTCGGCTCTGATGGTCACGGGGGTGCTGCCCTGTTCCGGAGCCCCGGCGTCGCCCCGCACCCTCCCCCCGGCCACCGCGGCGAGCATCTGGCCGCCCAGGCAGATTCCGAACAGCGGCACCTCCGCCTCCAGCGCCCGTGCGACGAGGGCGCGGGTGGCGGGCAGCCACGGCGCCCGATGATCGTCGTCGGGCAGGTAGCCGCCGCCCAGCACGAGCAGCGCGTCATAGCCGGGCAGCGCGTCACGGCCGACCAATGCGTCGTGGCCGAGCGGCGACGCCGGCGGCTCGTCGAAGCCCGCGACCGTCTCGACGACCAGCCCGGCCTCGGCCAGCCACGCGCCGAACCTGGCGGGCCCGCTCTCGTGTCCGCTCTGCACGGCCAGGACACGCGGCTTTCCAGACATGGCTCATCACCGTACCGAACCGTGCGGGACCGGCTCAGGGCGCGGGTGCGTCACGCTCGGGGCAGCAAAATGAGGCGCTTTCCGTGGAGCTCGCCGTTCTCCATGCGGCGGTGGGCGGTGGCGGCCTCGCTCAGGGGGAGGGTCTCGGTGGAACGCGGGCGCAGCCGGCCGGCGGCCAGCAGGCGGTTGAGGGCGGCGGCCGCCTCGGCCAGCTCTGCCGAGGTGGCGTGCGAGATGACGAACCCGCGAATCGAGCCGTCCTTCATGTAGAGCGGCCCGGCCGGGAGCACCGGGCGGGACGCCGCCCCGGCCAGCAGGACGATCCGGCCGCGCGGGGCCAGCAGGTCCACCGCGGTGGTCAGGTCGTTGGCGCCGGAGGTGTCCAGCCACAGGTCCACGCCGCCCGGCGCGGCCTGCCGGAGGCGCTCGGCCTGCCCCGGGTCGCGGTAGTCGACGACCTCGGCGGCGCCCAGGGCCCGGCAGTGGCCGGTGTCGCGGGCGGCGGCCGTCGCCAGCACCCGGGCGCCGGCCTCGGCCGCCATGACGATCAGCGCGCTCCCGACGTTTCCCGCCCCGCCCCCGACCAGCACCGTCTCGCCGGGCCGCAGGCCGCCGTGCGTGAACAGGGCCAGGTACGCGGTGGCGCCGGGGTGCACCACGGCGACGGCGTCGACGGGCGGCACGCCCGCGGGGAGGTGGTAGAGCCGGTCGGCGGCCACCACGGCCTGTTCGGCCGCGGCCCCCTGGCGTCCCCCGTGGCCCAGGCTGTTGCTCCAGACCGGGTCTCCGACGGCGAACCCGGGGGCGCCCGGCCCGGCGGCGGCCACCGTCCCGACCAGGTCGCGGCCGATCACGAAGGGGAACTCCATCGGGGTGCGGAAGACGCCGGAGCGGACGAACGTGTCGACCGGGTTCACGACGGTGGCCAGCACGTCGACCAGGACGTCGGTGGGGCCGGGGACCGGAGGGGGAAGTTCTCCGTACCGGATGACGTCCGGCGGACCGAGCCGGTCGACGAAGGCTGCGCGCATAGTCAGGATTCTGGCGCGGGCCGTCCGCTCGCGGTCGTACGGGGCGGGTTCCGCCCGTCGCCCGGCCTCCTACCATACGCGCATGACCACGCACGGATTCACGCTCACCGCCGAGGGCCCGTTCGACTTCGGCGCCGCGTTGCGCTTCGTCGAGGACTGGCCGGCCACCGGTGGGCTGCCCTCCGACGGGCGGGCGCTGCGCTTCGCCTACTGCGCGGAGTCCGACTGGCTGCCGATCGGCGTGACCGTGACGGCCGCTCCCGGTGGAGTCGCCGTGGCCACGACCCGGGCGGCCGGGCCCCGGGTCAGGGACGAGGTGGCGCGGATCCTCTCCCTCGACGTGGACGGCACCGGCTTCGCCGAGATCGCCGAGGCCGACCCCGTGCTCGGCGACCTCCGGCTGCGCAGCCCCGGCCTGCGGCCGGTGTGCTTCTGGAGTCCGTGGGAGGCGGCCTGCTGGGCGGTGATCGTCCAGCGCTCGTCGATGGTCGTCGCCGCCCGGCTCAAGCAGCGCATCGCGGAGCGGTACGGCGCGAGGGTCACCCTCGACGGGCGGACGTACTGGGCCTTCCCTCCTCCCGTGACTCTCGTGGAGGCCGGCGGCCTGGGCCTGCCCGCGCAGAAGGAGGAGTGGCTGCGCGGGCTGGCCCGCGCCGCGCTCGACGGCGTGCTGACCGCCGAGCACCTGCGTGCGCTCGCTCCGGAGGAGGCCCTGGCCGAGCTGCGCGCGCTGCCCGGTGTCGGGCCGTTCTCCGCGGGCCTGATCCTGATCCGCGGCGCGGGCGCGCCCGACGCGTTCCCCGGCGACGAGCCCCGCCTGTTCGCGATCCTGCGCGAGGCGTACGGCCTGCCTGAGGACGCCCCGCCGGCCGCGTACCGGAAGCTGGCCGACGGGTGGCGGCCGTACCGGTCCTGGGCGTCCTTCCTGTTCCGGGCGACCGCCTACGGGGTCGTGGACCAGCGGAACCCAGCCCGCGACTAACTGGAGCGAGCAGGCGGGGGACCTATCGAAGAAAAGTGCGCGCCAAGCAAATTTGCGCGTCACGCATCTTTGCGGGACACGCACGAATTGGTACGGTGGTCTCGTGAACGTGGAGGACGGCGGCCGGGCGGGACTGCGCGAGCGCAAGAAGCAGGAGACCCGCATCGCGCTGAGCTGGGCGGCCGTCCAGCTCGTGGTGGAGCGGGGGCTGGAGAACGTACGGGTGGAGGACATCGCGGCGGCCGCCGGGGTGGCTCCGCGGACGTTCAACAACTACTTCTCCAGCAAGGCCGAGGCGATCGCGGCCCGCCACCTCGACCGGGCCCGGCTGATCGCCGCCGAGCTGCGCCGCCGGCCGCCGTCCGAACCGCTGTGGGAAGCCCTCCGGCACGCGGTGGCCGCGCGGATGGCGCTCGGGGTGCCCCCGCCCACGGGCGCGCCCGACCAGCAGTGGGTGGACGGCGTCCGGCTGATGATGTCGGAGCCCTCGCTGATGGGCGAGTTCATCAAGGCCGAGGCGACGGCGGAGGCGGAGCTGGCCGCCGCCGTCGCCGACCGCACCGGCATCGACCTCACCCGCGACCTCTACCCCACCCTGGTCGCGGGGGCCGTCGGCGTCGCCGTCAGGACCGCCATGCAGCACTGGCTGCGCGCCGATCCACCCGTCCCCTTCATGCCGCTGGTCGAGTACGCCCTCGACCAGCTCGCGAGGGGTCTGCCCCTCCCCTGATCCCGGCGCGTTCCCGAACGCGCCTCTCCGACGCACATCCGGCCGGGTAAGCGCCCCCGGTCCATGCCGTCGTGCCCTCTTTCACCGGCTCCTGCAGAGCCGGACGTGTTCATCGACCCCAGAAGGAGTACCGCCATGCCCGTGGACGTGGTGATCGCCGGAGCCGGACCGAACGGCCTCATGCTGGCGTGCGAGCTGAGCCTCGCCGGCGTGCGGCCCGTGGTGCTGGAACGCCTGATCGGCCAGGAGGAGGAGAACCGGGCCAACGGCCTGGTCGGCCAGGTGGTGCGCGCGCTCGACCGCCGCGGCCTGTACGAGCGGATCACCGGCGACGCGCAGGCGCCCGCCCCCGCGCCGCGTTACATGTTCGGCGCGCTGCCGCTCGACCTGTCCGTGCTGGACGACAACCCGCTCTACATGCTGCCGGTGCCGCAGCGGCGGCTGGAGAGAGTGCTGGAGGCGCGCGCGCGGGAGCTCGGGGCGGACATCCGCCGGGGCCACGAGCTGACCGGGCTCTCCCAGGACGACGACGCGGTGACCGTCGAGGTCGCCGGGCCGGACGGGCCCTACCGGATCGAGGCCCGCTACCTCGTCGGGGCCGACGGCGGCCGGAGCCTGACGCGCAAGCTGTCCGGCATCGGATTCCCCGGTCTCACGCGGGACGACGGGATCTCCCTCGCCGCGCACGTCTCGGTCCCCGCCGAGCTGGTCGATCCGGCCACCGGCGCGCTGAACGTGCCGGGCTACGGCCCCGTGCCGGCGTTCCTCCACCACCGCACCGAGCGCGGGCTGTTCGTGTTCGCCGCGTTCCCGGGGCGGTCGCCCATGATCAGTACGCTCGAATGGGGGCGGGCCGAGGGGGACGCGCCGCCCACGCTCGACGACCTGCGCGACAGCATCCGCCGGGTGCTCGGGGCCGACCTGCCGTTCGGGCCGCCCGAGGGCGACGGCCCGCACCTGCTGCGCCGGCTGACCGGGGGCAACACCCGGCTGGCCGAGCGGTACCGCGACCGGCGCGTGCTCCTCGCGGGCGACGCCGCCCACGTGCACAGCGCGCTCGGCGGCCCCGGGCTCAACCTGGGGCTGCAGGACACGGTCAACCTGGGCTGGAAGCTGGCCGCCGAGATCCACGGCTGGGCCCCGCCCGGACTGCTGGACACCTACGACGCCGAGCGGCGGCCGGCCGCCATGCGGGTCGTCATGCACACCCAGGCGCAGTCGGCCCTGATCGCGCCCGGCCCCGAGGTCACCGCCCTGCGCGAGCTGTTCGCCGAACTGCTGGGCGAACCCGCCACCGTGCGGCACATCGCCGGCCTGCTGTCCGGCGCCGACATCCGGTACGACGACGGGGGCCCGGGAGCGCACCCCCTGACCGGCCGCGCGGCGCCCGACCTGCTCCTGGAGACCGACGCCGGAGCCGTACGGCTGGCCGAGCTGACCAGGACGGCGCGGCCGCTGCTGCTGGACCTCACCGAGGGCGCGTCGCTCGTCGGCGACCTGGCGGGGTGGCGCGAGCGGGTCGACGTGGTGGCCGCCCGCGCCCGGGACGCCGCGCCGGCCGCCCTGCTGCTGCGGCCGGACTGCTACGTCGCCTGGGCCTGCGGCTCGGTCCGCCCCGACGAGGGGGAGCGCGAGGCGCTGCGCTCGGCGGCCGCCCGCTGGTTCGGCCCGCCCGCCTGAGGCGGGCCGGCCTGACCTCCTCGCCGGACGGGCACTCAGACGTCGAGGGGGACGCTCCACTCGAGGCGGGTGCCGCCGCCTTCGGGCGCGGTGACCTCGAAGGCGCCGCCGAGCCCCTCGGCGCGGTCCGCCAGGTTGCGCAGGCCGCTGCGCCGCCCGGTCTCGGGGACGCCCACGCCGTCGTCCCGCACGACGAGGGTGAGCCGGCCGTCGCCGGCCCGGACGGTCACGTCGGCGCGGGACGCCTTGGCGTGCCGGACCAGGTTCGACAGGGCCTCCCGCAGGACGGCCAGCAGGTGCTCGGCGACGGGCTCGGGCACCTCGCTGTCGAGGCGGCCCTCCAGGCTCAGCCCCGGCATGAAGCCGAGGTGGCCGCGGGCGTTCTCGACGAGGTCCACGATCTGGCTGCGCAGGCTCGGGGCGCCCTCTTCGCGCGGGGTCTGCAGGGCGAAGATGGTCGAGCGGATCTGCCGGATGGTGGTGTCCAGCTCGTCGATCGCCGTCTGCAGCCGCGAGGACGCCTCGGGCCGCTCCACCAGGCGGACCGCGCTCATCAGCGTCATGGCCACCGCGAACAGCCGCTGGATCACGACGTCGTGCAGGTCCTTGGCGATGCGGTCGCGGTCCTCCAGCAGGCCGAGCCGCTCGGCGTCCTTGCGGGCCTCGGCCAGCTCCAGGGCGACGGCCGCCTGCCCGGAGAACGCGTGCAGCATCCGCAGCTCTGAGGTGCTGAACGGCATCCGTCCTGGCCGCTTGACGAGCGACAGGACGCCGCGGACGGCCCCGGGCGCGCCCAGGGGCACCGCGGCGACCGGGCCGAGGGAGAGCCCCTCGCCGAACGCGAGCAGCAGGTCGCTGCCGGCCGGGTCGTCGACCATGAGCGGCTCGCCGCGCAGGAAGGCCCGGCCGGCGAGGGAGCCCTCCACCGGCACCGTCCGGGCGGCCCGCTCGGCCCCCGACCCCGTGCCGGTCGCGCCGGCCCCCAACCCCGTCCCGGCCTCCGCGCCGCCGGTTGTGCCGGCCTCGGCGGGGACGCGGAGGGACTCGCCGTCCTCCAGGACGGGCTGGAGGGTGTCGTGCGGGCCGGGAAGCAGGATCGCCGCCGCGTCGGCGTCGGCCATCTCCCGGGCCCGGTGCGCGATCAGCCGCAGGACCTCCTGCGGGTCGGCGCCGGACAACAGCCGGGTGGTGATCTCCGAGGAGGCCTGGAGCCAGGTCTCGCGGCGCCGTGACGCCTCGTACAGGCGGGCGTTCTCGACCGCCACGCCCGCGGCGGTGGCCAGGGCGACGACGATGGCCTCGTCCTCCTCGTCGAACTCGCCGCCCCCGCGCTTCTCGGTCAGGTACAGGTTGCCGAAGACCTCGTCCCTGACCCGTACGGGAACGCCGAGGAAGCTGCCCATCGGCGGGTGGCCGGGCGGGAAGCCGTACGACTCGGGGTGCTGCGAGATGTGGGACAGCCGCAGCGTCCGCGGCTCCTTGATGAGCAGTCCGAGCAGGCCGAGACCGTGGGGCCAGTGCTCGATCCTCGCGATCTCCTCCTCGCTCAGGCCGACCGGGACGAACTGGACAAGCGTGTTCTCCTCGCCGATCACGCCCATGGCGCCGTAACTGGCGTCCACCAGGGTCGTCGCGGTCTCCACGATGCGGCGCAGCACGGTCTCCAGGTCGAGGTCGCTGCCGATCGAGACGACGGCCTCCAGCAGCGCGTGCACACGGTCACGGGTGGCCAGCACGGCCTCCAGCCGTGTCTGCAGCTCCGACAGCAGTTCGTCCAGCCGCATGTGCGGCACCAGAACCCGGGGTTCGTGGTCCGTCATAGCGGAAGTGTCCCACCCGCACGACGAAGGCGCCCACCCCCCGGGTGGGGGCGGGCACCTGTGGCGTCCTCGGCCTGGAGGCCGCGTCACGGCTACTTGAGGACGGGGTGGCGGCGGACCAGGGCGGTCTCGCCCCACCAGCGGCCGAGCCCGAGGGTCCGGCCGGCGCCGGCGACGGCCAGGCCGATGATCACGATCGCGTAGACGATGTGCTCGTCCAGGAAGGGGTTGGTGGTCAGGGGCAGCTCCGCGGCCCACATGAGCGCCAGCAGCAGGGTGCCGGTCCCGGCGGCGATCCGGAGGCCGACGCCGAGCACGAGGGCGGCGCCGATGCCGAGCAGGCCGAGCATGAACAGCCAGTCGACCCAGCCGTGCCCCGCCAGGTCGGCGAACACACCGCCGAACGTCTTGTCCGCGGTGCCCTTGAGGAAGCCGGTCGTGGGGCTGCCGCCGTGAATCCATGCCTTGTTCGCGGGGGTGGCGAACCCCCAGCCGAACATCTTGTCCAGGAAGGCCCACAGGAAGATCCAGCCGATGGCGATCCTGGCGACCGCCCAGACGTACTCGGCCGGGGTCGTCCGGACGGGAGCGGCGGCTTCGGTGACCGTGGTGCGGGGGGTGACGCCGTCGAGGTGGTCCCTCTCGTGGCGTCCTTCGATGGTGGCCATTGCCGGCCCCTTTCACTGCTGTCCGTTCTTCTGTCGCACCTCAATCACACCGTTCCTGGCGTTCGCGGAGCAGTGCCATAGGGCTCGGCCGGACGCCCCCGAGGTCCCCCTCCGCCGGGACCTTCGTCCTTCGCGCGGGCTCGCCGGGAATGCGGAAGGCCGCCGGCGGGGCGCGTCCTCCGGCACGCCCCGCCGGCGGCCCTCTGGTCCCGCGGTCAGATCCTCGGCCGCCGCCACCTGCGGTCCGCGGCCGCCCAGGCGTCGTCCCAGTCCCGGTACCGGCCGCGGTCCAGCACGGCCCGGCCCACGGCGAACACGCACAGCGCGAGCGCCGCCCCGGCGGCCAGCACGCCGAACCCGGCCGCCCCCGCCCGCGCCACGGTCTCCGTACGGTCCTGAGGAGGCGTGGTGGGCCGGCCCGCCGGATCCACCCACACGGCGACGTGCGAGCCCGTCCGGACCAGCAGCGCGGTGGGCACCCGTCCCGTGCGGACCTCCCCCGAGGGCAGCGTCCACCGCACCGTCGCCTCCCCGAGCAGCGCGCGGCTCTCGGCGAGCGTCTGCGGCGGCCACGCCGCCACGACCGCCGGCACCCGCTGCCGGACGGACGGCCCGACCCGCTCGGCCGCCGATCCGGCGTCGTACACGACGCGGCCGACCGCCAGCGCGGGCCACAGGGCCAGCAGGACGGCGGCGAGCGCCACGGCGGCCAGCGCGGCCTCGATCCGGTCGGAGCGCCGCCGCAGCGGGTTGCGGTCGGGGCGGTAGCGCCGCACCCGCGTCATCGTCCATCCGGCCAGCGATCTCATGGCGCACCTCCGTGAACGGTCCCATGGCCACCGTCGGCCGGACCAGAGGGGTTCGGCAGGGCTGGACGGCACGCGGGAACGGGACGTATGTCCTGTGCGACCGGCCGGGCGTCCACTTCCCCGGACGCGGCCGTCCACACCCGGACCGGAGCGCCCGATCCGCGTGCCGCCGCCGGTCACGGGGTATGCGACCCGTGACGGCGCCGGCCGGATCCGGGACCTCAGTCCCGGACCCGGGGGCACGACGCCCCTGGGACACGCGGCGGCGCCGGGCGAGGCTGCCACCATGACCCGTCCCGTGACCTGTTCCGCGACCGGACGCCCGGACCCGGACGGCGGCGGATGCGACGTGCTGCTGCGCGACGGCGGCATCGCCCGGATCCGCCCCTTGCTCCCGTCCGACCGGGAGGCGCTGCACGCGCTGGTCGACAGGTCCTCCGAGCGCTCGGCCTACCTGCGGTTCTTCACCGGCGGCAGGGCCACCGCCCATGGGTACATGGACCGGATCACCGGTCCCCGCCACCCCGGCCGCGCGCTGGTCGCGCTTATGCGGGACCGGCTGGTGGGGGTGGCCGAGTACCTCCCCGACCCCGAGCGCCCCGAGGCGGAGGTCGGGATCCTGCTGGACGACGAGGTGCACGGGCACGGCCTCGGCACCCTGCTGCTGGAGCATCTCGCGCTGGACGCGGCCGAGCGCGGCGTGGAGGAGCTCGTCGCGGTCGTGCTGCCCGGCAACGGCCCGATGCTGCGGGTCCTCGCCGACCTCGGGCTGCCGGCGACCCGGCGGCACGAGCCGGGCGAGATCGAGGTGCGGATCGCCCCGCTGCGCGACGGCCGCCTCCTGGAGGAGGTGGAGCGCCGCACGCACGAGGCCGAGCGCAACTCCCTCGCCCACGTCCTGACGCCCGCCTCGGTGGCCGTGGTCGGCGCGAGCCGCGACCCCGCCCGTGCCGGCCACCGGATCCTGCGCGCCCTCGTCGACGGCGGCTTCCCGGGGCCGATCCACCCCGTCAACCCGTACGCGGCCGAGGTGGCGGGGCTGCCGGCCTACCCCGGGCTGGGCGCGGTTCCCGGGCCGGTGGACCTCGCCGTGGTCGCCGTCCCGCCCGCCGCGGTGCTGGAGGTCGCCCAGGACTGCGCCCGCCACGGCGTCCGGGCGCTCGTCGTCGTGAGCTCCGGGTCGCCGGTCCCGGGCCCGCTCGCCGAGGCCGGGAACGGGGACTCCGCACGGGAGCTGCTGCGGACCTGCCGGGAGGCGGGGATGCGCCTGGTCGGCCCCGGCTCCCTCGGCGTGGTGAACACCGCGGCGTCGCTCCACGCGGCGGCCCTGCCCGGACGGCCGCCCGCGGGCCACCTGGGCCTGATGTCGCAGCCGGGCGCGTCCGGGATCGCCCTCGTCGAACGGGCCCGCCTGCTCGGGCTCGGCATCTCCTCGTTCGTGTCGGTCGGCGGCAAGGCCGACGTCAGCGGGAACGACCTGCTCGAATGGTGGGAGGACGACCCGGAGACCAGGGTGGTCGCCCTCTGCCTGGAGTCGTTCGGCAACCCCCGCAGGTTCGCCCGGATCGCCCGCAGGATCTCCGCGAAGAAGCCGGTCATCGTGGTCGCGAGCCCGGACGCCCTGGACCCCGCCACGCCCCCGCACAACGCGGGCGCCGCGGCACCCGACCCCGTCGCGTGCTCGGACGCGGCGGCTGTCGGCGCGCTCCCGCCGGCGGAGCCGGCCGCGCGTCCGGGCGTCGGGGCCGCCGCCGAGACGCCGGACGTGGCCCTCGACGCGCTGTTGCGGGGGGCGGGGGTCATCCGCGAGGACGACGCGCGGGACCTGCTCGACACCGCCCGCCTGCTGGCGCTTCAACCGCCGCCCGCCGGGCACCGGGTGGCGATCGTGGGCAACTCCGGCGACGCGCAGGCGACGATCGCCGGCGCGTGCGCGCGGCGCGGCCTGCTCGTCCCCGAGCTGTCCCCCGCCACCCAGCGGGCCCTGCGCGCGCGGCTGCGCCCGGCGGCGGCCGTCGCCAACCCCGTCGACCTCACGGCCGGGGGCGACGCCGGGGAGTACCGGGCCGCTCTGGAGGCCGTCCTCGCCGACCCGTGCGTCGACGCGGTGCTCGCGGTCTACACGCCGCCGTTCGGGTCGGGCCTCGACGCGACGCGCGACGCCGTCGCCGCGGCCGCCTCCGGCTCCCCGCTGACCGTGCTGGCCTGCGTGATGGGCCACGACGGGCTCATCGGCGACCGCGTGCCCGCGTACGCGTTCCCCGAGCAGGCCGTCCACGCCCTGTCCCGGGCCGTCGAGTACGCCTCCCGGAGGGCCGGGCCGCCGATGTGCGACGCCGCCCCTCCCGAGGTGGACGCGCGGGCGGCCCGGGAGATCGTCGACCGCGACCTGACGGCCCACCCGGACGGCCGGTGGCTGGACGAGCCGCTCGCCGCGGCGCTGCTGTCCTGCTACGGCGTCCACGTGACCCCCTCGGTCGCGGCCGGGGTCCAGGACGCCGCCGCCGAGGCCGTCGAGATGATCGTGGGCGGCGTGGCCCACGACGCCTTCGGACCGCTGATCACGATCGGGCCGGCCGGTTCGGGGGGCGTCACCGACCACGCGTTCCGGGTGCCGCCCATCGACCGGGCCGAGGCCGTCCGGATGATCGGCGAGCTGCGGTGCACCGCCCTGCTGTTCGGCCGGTCCGGACGGCCGCGAGTGTGCGTCGAGGCGCTGGAGGATCAGATCGTCCAGGTGGGCCGCCTGATGGACGACCTCCCGGAGATCGCCGAGCTCGCCCTCGACCCCGTCGTCGTCACGCCGGCGGGCGCGGTCGCGACCGGAGCCCGGGTACGCCTCGCTCCGGCCGCCCCGCCTCCCTCGCCGTACCGCAGGCGCCTGCGCTGACGCGCCGGGCGATTCCCCCGGCGTGGGGATTCGCCCGGGCCTCGTCCTCTAGCCCCCGGGCGGCGGTGGCCCGGCGTCCGTCTGGGACCTGGAGACGGGCGTCCAGGTGTCGCGGTTCACCCTGGAGAAGGGGTACGGCGTGTCCGTCGTCCTCAGCGGCGACGAGCGCCGGGCCGCGATCGCGGAACCCGCGCGCAACCGGCTGTCCGTCAGCGCTCTGGCGGAATGACCCGATGCCCGGAGGCGACGCTCACGCCCCCTCGACGACCTCGTCCGGGGCACGCCGGACGCTGCCGGCCTCGTGGACCGTGAAGCCCAGCCGCATGATCATTTGCGGGTGCTCGCCGGAGCACAGCCGTGTCCGGACGAACTCCCGCAGCTCGGGCATCTCCAGCGCCTGTGCGTGGAACGCCGCGCTCAGGCCGTACGCGGAGGCGTGCAGCAGCAGCCGCTGCAGCGCCTCCCCCGCGGCCAGCCAGTCGGCGGGCGCGTCCCCGGGCGTCGTGAGGAGGGCCACCAGGCCGGTGGAGGCGTGCAGCCCCTGGTCGTCGTCGCTTCCCCACTGCTGGCCGCGGGCGTAGTCGCGCTGCGCGAAGTGCTGCGGCTGCACGCGACGGGGCGCGGTCGGGTAGCCCGTCGAGGGCACGCCGTCCCGGCAGCCGCTGCCCGGCGGCCGCGCCCACCGCATCACCTCCAGGCCGTACAGGCGGTCCTGCGACTGCACCTCCTGGGCCGCGGCGGTGAGTGCCGCCAGCACGCGCGCGGTCGGCTCCGACTGGACGGCGAGCAGATGCGCCCCCTGCGCGGCCGCCTCCGACACGAGCGCCTTCACGAGCGGCTCCGGCACGTCGAGGGCGGTGAAGCCCGCGCGGTGGGTGCGGCGGCGCTCGATCTCGGCGTGCAGCAGCCGGGTGTGCTCGCCGGGCGGCTCCCCGGGGCGGACCCGGACGGTCGCCAGCAGCAGCGGCCGCTGCGGCTCGGGCAGCACCCGCACGTGCGGTGTGAACCCGAGCGCGCGCAGCGTGATCCGCACGGTGAACAGGGCCGCGCCGCAGCTGATCAGCATCTGGCGCCCATCTGGGTCGGCCACGCGCAGCTTCCTGTCGGGGTCGGCCCGCAGGGCGATCTCGTCGCCGGACACGGTGAACGACCAGGGCTGCGTGTTGTGGAGCGACGGCGCCCACAGGGCCGTCTCGACCGCCTCCCGGGCGGCGGCGGCGATCTCACCGGTTGTCCGCGTGTTCATGATCTCTCCCTCCGCGCCGGCGCCGGGCCCGCTCCTCGGCGGGCGGTCGCGTCGCGCCCCGAGAAGACGGCTCGCGAGACGCACGCCGGACACCGCCTGCCTAGAGGAGCGGCGGGGCCACGAGCAGGTCGTCGACCACGAAGCCCAGGTCCGCGTCCACCTCGATGACGCCCTCCACCCGCCGTACGGCGTGCAGGAACGGCCGGATCTGCGAACGGTTGCGCACGAACCCCTTGAACGCGACGACCCCGGCGTCGACCGTCGTGGTCAGGCCGGTCAGGTCGACGTCCAGCCGACGCGCGATCTCCTCGATGTCGGCCCGGATCTCCCCGGCGGGCCGGTCGAACACCCGCAGCAGGTCGCTCTGGTGGACTGTTCCCAGGATACGGCCGGTCACCGGATCGATCACCGGCAGTTGCTTCACCCGGTTGCGGTGCATGAGCCGGGCGGCGTCGCGCACCCCGGTCCCGCCGGTGACCGTGATGGCCGGGCGCGTCATGATCTCGCCGGCCGTGGCGCCCGCCGCCTTGCGGTGCTCGTCCCGCCGGCGCGGGCCGTCGAACATGCCGTGGCCGGTGTCGATCTCCTTGAGGAGGATGTCGTCCTCGGAGACCACGCCCACCGGGCGCCTGTCGGCGTCGATCACGGTGACCGCCCCGACCTTGAACCGCCGCATCGTCTGGACCAGGTCGGCGAACGACGCGTCCATCCGCACCGCTACCGCCACCCTGCCCATGACGTCCTTCACCTGCGTCGCCATGACCCGCCTCCCTGTCTCAGTGCCAGCCTGCCCGGATCCGCCGTTCCCGGTCAGCGGTGAAGGTCCCGGCCCGGAGGGACTTTCGGCCGTGAATCCGCAGGTCGCCGGGTGGACAGGCCGGTGGGGCGGGAACGACATGGGTGACCGGGGGTGAGCCGAGGGGGCCGGCATGCACATGAAGGTGCGGGACGTCATGACGCGGGAGGCGGCGTCCGTGAACGGCAGCACGCCGTTCCGCGACGTGGCGGAGGTGCTGATCGCCCACGGCGTCAGCGCGGTGCCGGTGGTGGACGGCGAGGGCCACGTCATCGGGGTGGTGTCGGAGACGGACCTGCTGTGCAAGGAGGAGTTCCGCGACCAGTTCTACCGGGAGGGCTACCGGCCGCCGTTGCGGGCGCGGCTGCGCGAACAGGCCTCGCGGCGGGGCGGCAGGCGCGAGGACCGGGCCCACGGCGAGACGGCGGCCGAGCTGATGTCGGCGCCCCCGGTCACCGTACGGCCGTACACGAGCGTGGTGAGCGCGGCCCGCCTGATGGCCGAGCACGGCGTCAAGCGGCTGCCCGTGGTCGACGACGAGGGGCGCCTGGAGGGGATCGTCAGCCGGCACGACCTGCTCAAGGTGTTCGCCAGGAGCGACGACGACATCGTCCGCGAGGTGCGGGAGGACCTGCTGGAGGGTCCGCTGTGGGCCGACACGTCAGAGGTGTCGGTCTCGGCCTCCGAGGGTGTGGTGACGTTGGCCGGGCACATGCGCCGCCGCGGCGACGCCCGGATCCTCGTCCGGATGGCCGAGCGGATCAACGGCGTGCTCGCCGTGGTCGACCGCCTGCACTGGGACGTCGACGACGCCCCGGGTCCGCACGGGTGAGGCCCGTCAAGCCCCGCTCATCCGGCGCACCCGTGAGGCGCGGCATCGGTCCGGTCGCCGCACCCGCGAGACGGGTCAGAAGGCACCTGGCACGCCGAGGTCACTCGGCACGCAGGGGTCACCCGGCACGGTCGAAGGCCGCGGGGCGCGGTCAGAGGTCGCGGGGGCGGGGGTCGTCCGCCTCGTCGCCGACGACCTCGCCGGTCACGACGCGGCCTCGCCGGCCGTCTCCCGAGGCGCCGTCACCGGCCCGCGTCCCGCCGAAGCCGCCGAAAGCCCCACCGGACCCGCCGTCAGACCCCCGCCCGGACCCGCGCGGGAAGCCGCCCCGGCCGAAGAGCGGCGCGTACGGCGAGCTGTCGGCCAGCACCCGCACCCGGCGGCCGAGGAACCACGACAGCCAGCGGCGGGCGAGCGGACGGGTGAACGGCAGGATCAGGAAGAACCCGAAGACGTCGGTCAGGAAGCCGGGGGTCAGCAGCAGGGCGCCACCCGCCACGATCATGGCGCCGTCGGCGAGCTCGCGGTCCGGCATGCGGCCGGACTGGATGGCGCTGCGCAGCGCCGCCCAAGCCCGCCTGCCCTCCCGGCGCACGAGCCAGGCGCCGAAGAGGCTGTCGGCGATCAGCAGGGCGACCGTCTGCCATCCGCCGATCACCGACCCGACCTGGATCAGGAACCAGATCTCCAGGACGGGAACGACCAGGAACGCGAGGAAAAGCCCGATCCGCAGCATCACATGCCTCATTCACACGGCAGCCGTACTACGTGGTCAACGTCCCCGGGCCTGGCCTGGTTCCTCCGGGGAGGCCCGAGAGCTATCGCCTCTGGCGAAACCGGTCGCGCAGACCGGCGAACCCCCAGACCGTCACCCGCCAGTAGGCCTCCAGGATGATGTCCCGGCTCATCTTGCTCGCACCCACGGTGCGCTCGACGAACGTGATCGGCACCTCCGCGGCCCGCAGGCCCTGCCGCACGGTCCGCAGCGTGAGGTCGACCTGGAAGCAGTAGCCCTGGGACTCGACGTCGTCGAGGCCGATCTTCTCCAGCGTGGAGGCGCGGTAGGCGCGGAAGCCGGCGGTCGCGTCGCGGACGGGGATGCCGAGCATGGTCCGCACGTAGACGTTCGCGCCGCGGGACAGCAGCTCGCGCCGGAACGGCCAGTTGACGACCTTGCCCCCCGGCACCCAGCGGGAGCCGATGGCGAGGTCGGCGCCGTCGGCCACGGCGTCGAGCAGCTTGTGCAGCTCCTCCGGCTGGTGGGAGCCGTCGGCGTCCATCTCCACGAGCACGTCGTAGCCCTCGTCGAGGCCCCAGCGGAACCCGGCGATGTAGGCCGCGCCGAGGCCCTGCTTCCTCGGCCGGTGCAGGACGTGGACGTGGTCGTCCTGCTCGGCCAGCTCGTCGGCGATCCGGCCCGTGCCGTCCGGGCTGTCGTCGTCGGCGATCAGGAGGTGCACGTCAGGGAGGGCGGCCCGCAGCCGCCGCGCGATCACGGGCAGGTTCTCCCGCTCGTTGTACGTGGGGACGATCACGAGAACGCGCCCGGGAGTCCGCTCCATCAGCTTTTCCTCCGCCAAGAGATCGCCGCCGCCGCCGCTCCGGCTCCCATCAGTATCAAAGTCCACTCGGGTAGCGCACCTACCTCGCTGGCCAGCGTGTTCTTCGTCCTGATCGGGACGGTGACGACGGTCATCCCCGGAACCAGCTCCGGGGTCCGCCACTCGACCCTTCCCGCGGGGTCGACGTACGCCGAGATGCCGGTGGTCGCGGCCGTGATCACGGCCCGGTTGTGCTCGACCGCCCGAAGCTGGGACATCGCGAGCTGCTGCGGCGGGAGGTTCGTGAGGGCGTACGTGGCGTTGTTCGTCTGCACGACCAGCGGGGTGCCGCCCGCCTCGACCGTGTCGCGGACCACGCCGTCGAACGCCACCTCGTAGCACTCCACGGTGCCGACCGTGACCGGGCCCATCCGCAGCGCCCCGGGCCGGTCGCCGGGCAGCGACTGCCTGCCGACCAGGGCGGCCCGCTTCGACAGCGCGAGCATCACGTCCTTGAACGGCGTGTACTCCCCGAAGGGGACGAGCTGCCGCTTGTCGTAATAGGCCCCCGGTCCGGTCACCGGATCCCAGACGAGGCCCCGGGTCACCCGGTGGTCGGCCCCGATGTTCACGACGGCGCCGACGAGGATCGGGACCCCCACGTCCTTGGCGGCCGAGTCGATGACCTCGCGGGCGAACTCGCTCTGGTAGGGGTCGATGTCGGTGGAGTTCTCCGGCCACACCACGATGTCCGGCCGGGGCAGCTTCCCGGCCCGCACCGCCTCCGCCAGGCGGTGCGTCTCGTCGGCGTGGTTGCGCAGCACGACCGCGGGCTCGTCGCCGAGGAAGTCCATCCCCCGACCGGGCACGTTGCCCTGGATGACACCGATCCGCACAGTCCTGCCCTCGTCGCCCGGCAGGGGCACCGCGAGCCCCAGTACTGGTACGGCTATCGCGCCGAGGACCGTTCCGGCAACGACCCGGTCCGCCCGAGGGCGCGGGACCAGGCGGATGACCAGGTACGCGAGCAGGGCGCCGGTCAGGGCGACCGTGAAACTTACAAGCGGCGCGCCGCCGAGGGCGGCGAAGCCGGTGTAGGGCGACCGCCCCTGGCTGAAGGCCAGCCGGGCCCACGGGAACCCGCCCACGGGGAAGCGCCCCCGCGCCCACTCCTGCAGGACCCACAGGCAGGCCACCCAGAGCGGCCACAGGCGCAGCCGCATCACCAGGACGGCCGCGCACGCCAGGCCCGCCCAAAAGAGGCTCTCGATGCCCACCAGGGCCAGCCAGGCGTCGTCGCCGATCGGGCGGACCCAGGCCAGCGTGGGCAGCAGGAAGGCGAACCCCCCGGCGTACCCCAGCCAGGCCGCCCGGCGCACCCGGACGCCGTGCAGCGCGAGGGCGAGCAGCGCCACCCCGACCGGCGCGCAGAACCACCAGCCGATGGGAGGGAAGGCGAGGAACAGGACCAGCCCGCCCGCGACGGACCCGGCGAGCCGGACGAGGGCGTGCGGCACCCGGGCCGCGCGCGCCGCGGGGGCGGACGACGGCGACTCGCCGGCGATCTTCAGTGCCACGGAACGGTCTTCTCCTCGCGTGTGGTTCTGCCCGCTCGGCGCGAGCGCACGCGGCGCGGCCCGCGATCGGCCGCCGGCCTGCTCGCGGGCCGGGTGAAGCGCGCCCGGCCGGACTTCCGTCACTCTACGGCCGGTGGACGCCGGGGCGTGCGCGGGGAGGCGCACCTGTGGAGGGACGAGGCCGGGGCCGCTCACAGCGCCCACGGAGCTTCGCGCCCCTCGCGCGAGCCGCTCACGGCCTCCGAGAGCCCGCCCGGCCGACAAGGGAGGGTCCGCGCCTCACACGGGCGCCATCCCGCAAGGAGCCGCCGCGCGAGGGCGGCCCCGGCTCAGGGGGCGGAAGGAGGCCCGGACAGCCCTTCGGACCGGTTCCGTCCCGTCGGCGGCGGGCGCGGAGCTCCGTTGTCTACTGGGCGTCCGGGCCCCTCCTGGGTCCAACCCCCCGGCCGGCTGGGGTGCCCCGGCCCGGCGGACCACCGGCCTGCGCCTGGCTGTGCAGACGGAGTCACGCTCCGTCACGGACGCAGAATCCGGTGACGCCAAAGACGGCCAACCGGTCAGTCCCGTGCTGGACTCCGCAGCAAACTACCGACCTCAGCGCAGATGTCAACCAGCTCCCGATCAGCGGAAACACCAAGTTTTCGCAGGTAGGACAGGCTACGCGAGCGGCACCGATGGGGGCCGTTCGGTTCATGTCCGGGCACCTGCGCCGAGCCCCGGCGATGTCCGGATCAGTGCCCTCGATTCAGTGCCCTCATTCAGTGCCCTCGATCCGCCAGCCCCGACAGGACGTCGGGCAGCGAACCGGTGTGGATCACGCCGAGCCGGGACGTGGCCCGGGTCAGCGCGACATACAGGTCGCTCGGGCCGCGCGGCGACTCCCGGAGGATGCGGCCGGGCTCCACGACGACGACCGAGTCGAACTCCAGTCCCTTGGCGTCCGCCACGGTCAGGACGGCGACCGGCGCGTCGAGGGTCGCCGGGCCCGGCCCCACCGCGGCGTCCGGCACCGCCGCCGTGACCGCCCGCGCCACGGCGTCCGTCACCGTCTCCCCGGAGGGGGACGACGGCTCCGGCGCGGGGACGATCACGACGAGGCGGCCGCCCTCGACGATCTCGTCGCGGATCACCGGGCCGATCTCCCCGAGGTCGTCCACCCGCAGCGCCCACGGCCGCCGCCCCGTCTCCCGTACGGACTCGGGGGCCTTGAGATCGGGGCCGACGAGGTCGAGGACGCGGGCCGCGACCTCCATGAGCTCGGCCGGGGTCCGGTAGTTGACGGTGAGGCCCTCCTCCCGCCAGCGGCCCCGCACGTACGGGTCGAGGACGCGGCCCCAGCTCGCGGCGCCCGCCGCGGAGCCGGTCTGGGCGATGTCGCCCACGATGGTCATCGACCGGCTCGGGCAGCGCCGCATGACGGTCCGCCAGGCCATCTCCGACAGCTCCTGGGCCTCGTCGACGATGACGTGGCCGAACGCCCAGGTGCGGTCGCGGGCCGCGCGCTCGGCGGTGGTCAGGTAGACCTCGTCGGCCTGCTGCCGCTCGGCGAAGCGCTCGGCGTCCATGACGTCGGCCAGGCCGGTGAGCTCGAGCACCTCCCGGGCGTACGCGATGCGCTCCTCGCGCTCCTCCTCGGCCCTGCGGGCCGCGCGCAGCACGCCCTCGTCGATGTCGCCGAGCAGCTCGGCGGCCTCGTCGAGCAGCGGGACGTCGGCCTCGCTCCACCAGTCCTCGCCGGGCCGGGGAGGCTCGCGCAGCAGGGCCGCGGCCTCGGCGGCCGACAGCCCGGCCTTGGTCATCCGCTCCCGCGAGGTGAGCAGGCCGATCAGCAGCTGCTGTGGGGTGAGGTAGGGCCAGAGGCGGTTGAGCGCCACCCGCACCGGCTCCTCGGTGCGCAGGTCCTCGCGCAGGTCGGCGAAGTCGTCCTCGTCGAGCACGCCGCGCCCGAGGTGGCGCGCCGCCTGACGGGTGAGCGCGGTCAGCAGGTGGCGGACGAACACCGCCCTCGCCTGGTTGTGCGGCCGCCGCGAGCGCACGGCCTTCGACCGGGCGGCGTCCAGCGTCTGCCGGTCGAGCGTGAGAGTGAACTTGTCCAGCCGGATTTCGACCGGTTTGCGCGGCATCCGCTGCCGGTCGCGCACCGCGGCCGCGACGACGTCGGCCATGCGGATCGCGCCCTTGGTCGCGGCGGCCTCGGGGGTCTCGCGCCGGCGGGCGGACAGCCCGGGGAAGAGCTCGCCGACGGTCGACAGCAGCACGTCCGTCTCGCCCAGGGAGGGAAGCACCTGGTCGATGTAGCGCGTGAAGGTGGGGTTCGGCCCGAGGATCAGCACGCCCCGCCGTTCCAGGCGCTCCCGGTAGGTGTAGAGGAGGTAGGCGGCGCGGTGCAGGGCGACGACGGTCTTGCCGGTCCCGGGACCGCCCTGGACGACCAGCACGCCGTTCAGGTCGCCGCGGATGATCCTGTCCTGTTCGCCCTGGATCGTCGCCACGATGTCGCGCATGCGGCCGGTGCGCCTCTCCCCGAGGGCGGCCAGCAGGGCGGCCTCGCCGTTGAGCGTGGCGCGGTCGGCGTCGGCGAGGCGGTCGAGATCGAGCAGGTCGTCGTCGATGCCGGTGACGGCACGGCCCCGCGTGTAGAGGTGGCGGCGGCGGGTGACGCCCATCGGGGCCGCCGGCGTCGCCCGGTAGAACGGCTGGGCCACGGGGGCCCGCCAGTCGATCAGCAGCCGGTGCTGGTCGTCGTCGGACAGCCCGATCCTGCCGATGTACAGCCGGCTCTCGTCGGCGTGGTCGAGCCGGCCGAAGCACAGCCCGCTCTCGACGGCCCACAGCCGGGCCAGCCGCTGGGCGTACATCCCGGCGAACGAGTCGCGCTCGGAGCGGTTCTGGTGCGTGCCCGACGCCCCCTGGGCGAGCACCTCGTCGAGCTGTCCGCGGGTGCGTACACGCAGCACGTCGAGGCGCGCGTACAGCGCCGCGACGTACTCCTGCTCGCGGGCCAGCTCGCCCGCTGAAGACTTCGGCATAGGCCGCCAGATTCTACGTCGGCCGGGCGGCGCGGCCCGCATCGCCGTCCCGCCGGACCGGTCGCGAAGCCGGTCGGCAACAGGTTGGGGCTACCTCGGTCACAGCTCGGTTTCGAGCGTGTTCGAGCACTTGACGGGCCGGATGGCTGTCCTTACCTTCCTCTCAAGTTAGGAAACTTTCCTAACTCGTCTTCTGGAGGACGAGCCGTGATGACGCGGATCGACACATCACCGGGGCCCCTGCGGCGCCGCCGCCCGGCCACTGACGGGACGGCGCGGCCCGGAGGCCCGCGATGAGCCGCCCGACCCCGGGGACGCCGAGCCTGCTGCGCGCGATCAACGACCGCGCGGCCCTGATGGTCCTCCTCGAACGCGGGCCGCTCACCCGGCCCGAGCTGGGCGCGCTGACCGGGCTGTCCAAGCCGACCGCCTCCCAGTTGCTCGCCCGCCTCCAGGACGCCGGGCTCGTGGTCCTGGACGGCATCCGCGAGGGCCTGCCCGGCCGTACGGCGGAGCTGTACCGGATCAACCCCCGCGCGGCGCACGTCGCGGCGCTGGACGTGACCCCGACGCGGATCGCGGCGGAGGTCGCCGACATCACGGGGACCGTGGTCTCCCGCCACCGGCTCCCCACGCCCGGACGGGCCGGAGGCGACGTCGTGGAGCGCGTGCGGGGCGCGCTGGCGGGGGTCTGCGAGCCGGCGGGGGTGGACCCGGGCGCGCTCAGCCGTGTGGTGATCGGCATCGGCGGCGCGATCGACCCGTCGACCGGCCGGCTCGGCTACGCGGCCCACATCCCCGGCTGGCACATCCCCGACCTCGTCGGAACGCTCCGCGACGGCATCGGCGTCCCTGTGGACGTCGAGAACGACGTGAACCTGGTGGCCCAGGCCGAGCAGTCACGGGGGATCGCCCGGGGCCACCAGGACTACGTGCTGCTGTGGGCCGACGAGGGCCTCGGCTCCGCGCTCGTGCTCGGTGGCCGCCTGCACCGAGGGGCCACCGGAGGCGCGGGCGAGGTCGGCTACATGCCGGTGATCGGCGCGCCGACGGCCCGGGAGGTCGGCAAGCGCGCCAAGCACGGCTTCCAGGCCCTCTCGGGCGGCCCGGCCGTGCTCAGCACCCTGCGCTCCCACGGCGTGCGGGGCTCGACCCCGGCCGGGGCCGTGCAGAACGCCGTACGGGCCATCGCGCGCGGCGGCCAGCGGGCCGACATCGCCCGCGAGGCCCTGCGGGACGTGGCCCGGCGTCTCGCCCTCGGCCTGGCGTCGATCACCGCGGTGGTCGACCCCGAGATCGTCGTCCTGTCCGGCGGGGTGCTGCTCGCCGGCGGGGAGATCCTGCGCGAACTGGTCGAGCAGGAGTTGCACGCACTCACCATCCCGCGGCCACGGCTGCGGCTGTCCACCGTCGAGGGCAACCCCGTCCTCGCCGGAGCCCTGGACCTGGCCCTCGACACGGCCCGCGACGAGCTGTTCGGCGCGGTCAACCGGCGCGAGGCCGCCCCGGGGCGCGGCGCGCACGACCGCGGCGAACGCGACGCCGGGCGCACCTCGTCCATCCCCTCCTGAACCACCTCACGCACCAGGGAGGCACCCCCGTGAAACGACTGCTGGCCATCTCCGCCGCGGCCGGCCTGGCCCTTCTCACCGCCTGCACGGCAGGGACGGAGAACAGCGCCCCGAGCATCGCCCCCAGCGCGACCAGCCACGATCCGGTGACGATCGAGTTCTGGCACGGCTTCAGCGCCGACAACGAACTCAAGGCGTTCGACGACACACTCGCGGGGTTCAAGCAGAAGTTCCCCTGGATCACGGTCAAGGCCACCAAGGCGGTCCAGGACGACCAGATCCTGCAGTCCGTCCGCGGCGGCAACCCGCCGGACGTCGCGCTGTCGTTCACCACCGACAGCGTCGCCCAGTTCTGCAAGGCCGGGATCTTCCAGGACCTCAACCCGTACCTCAAGGCGAGCAACATCGACCCGGCGGCGCTGTTCCCCAAGGTGATCGCCGAGTACACCCAGTACCAGGGCAAGCGGTGCGTGATGCCCATGCTCGCCGACGCGTACGGCCTCTACTACAACAAGAAGCTCATGAAGGGCAACGAGCCGCCGAAGACGCTGAGCGAGCTGGCCGACCTCACCAAGAAGCTGACGGTCAAGGACGCCCAGGGGAACATCAAGGTGGCCGGCTTCGTCCCCACCAGCCAGATGTACGAGAACGCCCCGATCCACACCGGCGTGATGGTCGGCGCGAAGTGGACCAACCCGGACGGCACCTCCGCCATCGGCTCCGACCCGCAGTGGAAGACGCTGATGACGTGGCAGAAGGACCTGGTCGACTGGTTCGGCTACGACAAGCTGGAGAAGTTCCGCAAGAGCTTCGGTGACGAGTGGTCGGCCGATAACCCGTTCAACAAGGGCAAGGTCGCGATGGCGATCGACGGCGAGTGGCGCAACGCCATGCTCGCCTCCGACGCCCCCGACGTCGACTACGGCACCGCGCCCATGCCCGTCGCCGACGACCAGGCGCAGCGGTACGGCGCCGGGTTCATCACCGGCACGATCATCGGCATCCCCCGCGGCGCCAAGCACCCCGAGGCGGCCTGGGAACTGGTCAAGTACCTGACCACGGACACCGGCGCGCTCGTCGGCCTGGCCAACGCGATCCGCAACGTGCCGAGCACGCTGCCCGCGCTCCAGTCGCCCGACCTGAAGAAGGACGCGAACTTCCAGACGTTCCTCGACATCTTCGCCAACCCCAACAGCACCACGCAGCCGGCGCACATCAACGCCGTCTTCAACCAGCAGACGCTGCAGGAGGCCCAGATCCAGTGGGAGTCCGGCCGCGCCAAGGACCTGGACGCGCTGCTGGCCGACGTCGACAAGAAGATCAACGACAAGCTCAAGCTGACGGCGGGCGGCTGACCCATGGCATCGACGGCGCTCGGGCGCCGCAGGCACGAGGTGCCGTCCGCCCTCAGGGGCGGGCGGCGCCGCGCCAACCTCCGCGCCCTTCTCTACCTGTCCCCGTGGCTCGTCGGGTTCTCCGTCTTCTTCCTCTACCCGCTGCTGTCCACGGTGTACTTCTCCTTCCAGCGGTACGACCTGTTCACGCTCGAGCCCGTCGGGCTGCTGAACTACCGGTACTTCCTGCGCGACGAGGCCGCCTGGACCGCCATCAGGAACACCCTGTGGCTGGTCGTGGTGATGGTCCCGCTGCGGGTGCTGTTCGGCCTCGGGGTCGCCCAGCTCATCACCAAGATCAAGGCGGGCGCCGGGGTGTTCCGCACGATCTTCTACCTGCCGTCCCTGGTGCCGCTCGTCGCCGGGACGCTGGGGTTCGTCTACCTGCTGAACCCGGGCACCGGCCCGGTGCAGGCCATCCTGGGCGCCGTCGGCATCGACTCCCCCGACTGGTTCGGCGACCCCGCCTGGTCGAAGTGGGGGCTCACGATGCTCGGCCTGTGGTCGGTCGGCGACCTCATGGTGATCTTCATGGCCGCCCTGCTCGACGTCCCCAAGCAGCTGTACGAGGCCGCCGCCCTCGACGGCGCCAACGCCTGGCGCCAGTTCGTCCACATCACGCTGCCGGTCATCCGCCCGGTGCTGATGTTCGCGACCGTCACGGGCGTCATCCAGACCCTGCAGTACTTCACGCAGGCGATGGTCGCGGCCCGCGTCGCCTCCGGCGCCACCGACTCGGCCGGGTCGGTCTTCGTCCCCGGCTACCCCGACCAGTCCACCCTGACCTTCCCCGAGTGGCTGTTCCACCAGGGGTTCCGCGACTTCGCCATGGGCTACGCCTGCGTGCTGGCGCTGGTGCTGTTCGCGGTGTCGATGGTGTTCACGCTCATCCTGCTGCGGCAGTTCCGCGGCTTCGCCGAGGAGGAGGCATGACGACGACCCTCGCGCGCCCACCGCAGGTGGCCGCCCGTCCGGCCGCGCGCGCCCCCAGGGGGAGGGCCACGCTCTTCTGGATCGCCAAGCACGCGGTGGCGATCGCGCTGTCCGTCATGTTCCTCGGCCCGCTGGTCTTCATCGCGCTGACCGCCCTGATGGACGACCACCAGGCCCTCACCTCGCAGCTGTGGCCGCACACGTGGAACTGGGGCAACTTCGCCGACATCTTCGAGAAGGCGCCGCTGCTCACCTGGATCCGCAACACGCTGCTGTACTCGGTGCTGGCCACCGTGTTCATGCTGGTGTCGTCCATCCCCGTGGCGTACGCGCTGGCGAAGTTCCGCTTCCCGGGGAGGAAGCTGGCCTTCCTGCTGGTGATCACCACGATGATGCTGCCGCCGCAGGTGGTGGCCGTGCCGATCTACCTGATCTGGGCCCGGTTCCACCTGACCGGCACGCTGTGGCCGCTGATCCTGCCGATGCTCCTCGGCGACGCGTTCTCGATCTTCCTGCTGCGGCAGTTCCTCGTGACGATCCCGCGCGAGTACTCGGACGCGGCCCGGGTGGACGGCTGCGGCGAGTTCCGCACGCTCATCCGGGTCATCCTGCCGATGGCCCGGCCGGCCATCGCGGCCGTCGCCCTGTTCCAGTTCTTCTACTGCTGGAACGACTACTACGGACCCCTGCTGTACGCGGGGACCGACCTGGACAACTGGACGCTGTCCCTGGGCCTGGCCGCCTTCCGGTCGGTGCACCGCGTCCAGTGGAACCTCACCATGGCGGCGACCATCCTCGCCATGGCGCCGGTGATCGTCGTGTTCTTCTTCGCCCAGAAGGTCTTCATCGAGGGCGTGAAGCTCACCGGCGTCAAGTGACCGGCCGGCCGCAGAACCAGGCATCACACGAGAAGACGAAGGGAGGATGGCGCCCCGCCCGGGGATCGTCCGCGGACGAGGCGCCATACACCACATGAAACTGGCCGTTGTCGGGGGCGGTTCCACGTACACGCCGGAGCTGATCGACGGCTTCGCGCGCCTGCGCGACGAACTCCCACTGTCCGAGATCGCCCTCGTCGACCCCGACGAGCGCCGGCTGGGGCTCCTCGCGGGCATGGCCACGCGGATGCTCGCCCGGGCCGGCCATCCGGCCCGGGTGACCACCGCCACCCGGGCCGAGGAGGGCGTCGAGGGCGCCGGGGCCGTGCTCCTCCAGCTCCGCGTCGGCGGCCAGGCGGCGCGCGACGTCGACGAGACGCTGCCGCTGGAGTGCGGGTGCGTCGGCCAGGAGACGACGGGGGCGGGCGGGCTGGCCAAGGCCCTGCGCACGGTCCCCCTCGTGCTCGACATCGCCGAGACCGTGCGCCGGCTCGCCCCGGACGCCTGGATCGTCGACTTCACCAACCCCGTCGGGATCGTCACGAAGGCGCTGCTCGACGCGGGCCACCGCGCCATCGGCCTGTGCAACGTCGCCATCGGCTTCCAGCGCCGCTTCGCGGCCGCCCTCGGCGTCGCCCCCGAGCGCGTCTCGCTCGGGCACGTCGGCCTCAACCACCTGACCTGGGAGCGGGCCGTCTACCTCGACGGCGAGGACGTCCTGCCGGGCGTGCTCGCCGACCACGCGGAGGAGATCGCCGCCGACCTCAGCATGCCGGGCTGGCTGCTGCGCCGCCTCGGCTCCGTGCCGTCGTACTACCTGCGGTACTTCTACCTGCACGACGCCGTCGTGGAGGAGCAGCGGACCAAGCCGTCCCGTGCCGCCGAGGTGGCCGCCATGGAGTCGGCGCTGCTGGAGATGTACGGTGACCCCTCGGTGGACACCAAGCCGGAGCTCCTGGAGAAGCGCGGCGGCGCGTTCTACTCCGAGGCCGCCGTCGCGCTGGTCGCCTCCCTCGTCGGCGACCGCGGCGACGTGCAGGTGGTCAACGCCCGCAACGGCGGCACGCTGCCGTTCCTGGACGACGACGCGGTCATCGAGGTCCCGGCCCGGGTGGACGCTCGCGGCGCCACCCCCCTGCCCGTGGACCCGGTCGAGCCGCTCTACCGCGGACTGATCGCACACGTGTCCGCGTACGAGAGCCTCGCCCTCGACGCGGCCATCCAGGGGGGCGAGGAGCGGGTCAGGGACGCCCTGCTGGCCCATCCCCTGATCGGCCAGGCCGGCCCCGCCGACGAGCTGGCCCGGCGGCTCGTCGACGCCAACCGCTCGTTCCTGCCGTGGGCGGTGTCCCGGTGACCGCTCCCGCACCGGCCGACGGCCGCCCGCTCCGCACGGTGCTGGCGGTCGACGGGGGCAACAGCAAGACCGACGTGGCCCTGGTCCGCGAGGACGGCGTCGTCCTGGCCTCCGCGCGGGGCCCGGCGTTCATGCCGCAGAGCGCCGGGGTAGCGGCGGCGATCGACGTCATCGGCGACACGGTGCTGCGGGCCCTGACCGGGCCGGCCGGCGGGCCGCCGTCCGACGGCGCGGGCCCGCCGGTCCCG
>NZ_BOOC01000025.1 GCF_016863035.1 Microbispora corallina | reverse complement strand
TCGCCCGCCGGTACGGCGGGACCGTGGCCGTGGGCAACGACACCTTCGCCCTGCTGCGGGCGGGCGCCGAGGCGCCCTGGGGGGTCGCCGTCGTGTGCGGCGCGGGCATCAACGCGGTGGGCGTCTCCCCCACGGGCGAGGTGGCCAGGTTCCCCGCCCTCGGGCGGCTCAGCGGCGACTGGGGCGGCGGCTACCACCTGGGCGAGGAGGCCCTGTGGCACGCCATGCGGGCCGAGGACGGACGGGGGCCGGCGACGGCCCTGGTGGACGTCGTCCGCTCGTGCTTCGCCCGGCCGACGGTGGAGGACGTGGTGATCGGGCTGCACCTCGGCGAGCTGCGGGTGGACCGGCTGCACACCCTGGTGCCGCCCCTGCTCGCCGCGGCGGGGGCGGGCGACGCGGTCGCCCGGTCGCTGGTGGAGCGGCAGGCCGAGGAGGTCGTGGTGCTCGGCGTCGTCGCGATGCGGCGCATCGGCCTGCTGGGCGAGCCCTGCGAGGTCGTGCTCGGCGGCGGCGTGCTCACCTCGGGCGACCCGCTGCTGACGTCGCTCGTCGAGGAGCGGTACGCGCGGGAGGCGCCGGCGGCCCGGCTCGTCGTCGCCGACGTCCCGCCCATCGTGGGGGCCGCCCTGCTCGGGCTCGACCGGTTCGGCGCCGCCCCCGACGCGTACGCGCGGGTCCGGGCCCACTTCACCCCGGAGCCGAGCACGGACCCCGGTCCCGGCGAGGAGATGCTGACCGCTCCCGCGGGCTGATCTCCCCCGCATCCGCTGAAAGATTCACGCCCTCCCCGTGCCGGGAGGGCTCATTCCTGACCGGCCGCGGCCGCGCCGGGACCGAGGGCGTCCGCCTCCGGCTCCGGCGCGACCGCCGGCGACCGGTAGTCGTACGGCGTGCTCAGCACGACCGTCGTCCGAGTGCTGACGTGCGCGGACGCACGGATCTGCTGGAGCAGCTCCTCCAGCGCGAGCGGCGAGGCGACCCTGACCTTGAGGATGTAGCTCTCGTCGCCCGCCACGCTGTGGCAGGCCTCGATGGCGCTGAGGTGGCTCAGCCGCTCGGGCGCGTCGTCGGGCGCGGCCGGGTCGTTCGGCTTGATCGAGACGAACGCGGTCAGCGGGAGGCCGATCTCGTCGTAGTCGACGAGCGCCGAATAACCCTGGATGACCCCGCGTTTCTCCAGCCTGCGGACCCGCTGGTGCACCGCGGACACGGACAGGCCGGTCTCCTTGGCCAGGTCGGTGAAGCTCATCCGGCCGTCCCTCGCCAGCAGGGTGACGATTCGGCGATCGATCTCCTCCACCCCTGCAACGGTAGCGGCGCGGCGGACCGGCTCGGGTTCGTTGCGGGTCACGGCATGATTCCATCCATTCCGGGACAGTATTGCGACTTATTTGCATTTACTGAGACTTCGCAACAGGGGTACGGTGATCTCCATGACGGGAGACCTCACTGTGTTCCCGGCGGCCGCCGGCGACGGGGACGTCGTGGGCGAGATCCACGCCGAGTCGTGGAAGGCGGCGTACGCCGGCTTCTTCGCCCCGCGGTTCTTCGCGGAGGCGGTCCGCCACCGGCGCGGCAAGTGGCACGACGTGCTCGCCGCGGCCGGGAGCCCAGACAGCGATCCAGGCGGGGACACGGCCGGGGACACGGCCGGGGACACGGGCGGCACGGGCGGCACGGGCGGCACGGGCGGCACGGGCGGCACGGGCGGCACGGGCGGCACGGTCCTGCTGGCCGCGGCCGGGGGGCGGCCGCTGGCCTTCTCCTACTTCGGCTCACCGCCGGCGGCGCCGGAGTCGGCGGAGATCTTCGGCTTCTACGCGCACCCGGACGGCTGGGGAAGCGGCGTCGCGGGCGCGCTGATGACCGCCACCCTGGACGAAATGCGGGAGAGCGGCGTCCGGCGGGTGCACCTGTGGACGCTGCGCGACACCCCCCGGTCGCGCCGCTTCTACGCCAAGTGCGGCTTCGCCGAGTCGGGCGCGGTCCGGGGCCACGACTTCGGCGACGGCCACCCGATCCCCCAGGTGGAGTACGCGCTGACCCTCCGCTGACGGACCTCCCGGCCGCCCGCCCGCCGGGGGCCGGGAGCCCCAGGCCGGCGGGAGGGCGTCAGACGGCCCAGTCCATCGGCGCGGGCGGGGTGAAGTCCGACGTCAGGTCGACCGGCTTCCCGCTCTCGTACGACTCCTTGGCCGCGCAGAGGATCTCCACGACGTGCGCGGCCTGGCGGCCGGTGGCCCGGTGGGGGCGGCCCTCGCGGATCGCGGCGGCCAGGTCGCGCACGGCGCGGCCCCACTCGACCCCCCGGTACGGCTCCCGCAGCAACGGGATCGCCTCGGGGTCGCGTCCCGGCGCCCGGACCTCCAGCGGCGGGTCGAAGTCGTGCCAGCTCTCCAGCAGCAGCGAGCCGTCGTCCCCGTGGAACTCCAGGCCCTTCTGCCGGGTGGAGTCGTTGCCCACGTAGAAGCAGCAGGTGAGACGCAGCAGGACACCCCCGTCGAACTCGACGTTGGCGACCACGTAGTTGGGCGTGGTGATCGTGAACTCGGCCCCGTCCAGGCGCCGGCGCCGGGGGTGGACGACCGAGGCGAACGCCGTCACCCGCCGGGCGGGGCCCAGGGCGGCGGTGACGATCGTGAGCGGGTAGACCCCCACGTCGAACAGCGGCCCCACGGCGTAGAAGCCGTCCGGCTCGGGGTGCCACGCCTCGATCCTGCCCCAGTTGACCTCGGCGTAGACGAGCCGGACCGGCCCGACGCGGCCCTCCCTGAGCAGCTTGAGCGCGGTCTGCTGGGCCTCCCCGAGGAAGGTCGCGGGGGCGCAGCCCAGCCGCAGCCCCCGGCTCTCCGCGATCTCCACCAGGTCCGCCGCCTCCTCGCGCGTCAGCGCCAGCGGCTTCTCGCTGTGCACGTGCTTGCCGGCCTCCAGGCAGCGCCGGATCACGTCGTAGTGCGCCCGGTGCACGGTCAGGTTGACCACGATGTCCACCGCGTCGTCGGCGACCACCTCCTCCAGCGAGCCGTACACCCGGCCCCCGTGCGGCGCCGCGAGCGCCTCCGCCCGCTCCGGCAGGACGTCGTGGGCGCCGGCCAGGCGCATCTCCGGGTAGCGGGCCAGGTCGGCGGCGTACCGCGCGGCGATGTTGCCGCAGCCGACGATCGCCACGCCGGTGCTGTCGGAAGTCACGATCGCTCTCCTCGGATTTCAGTGAAACTGCGCACTCCCGCTGGGACGCTACGCCGCCCACACGGACCGGTCAATGGACTCGTGAAGATGGACTTTTCACCAGATTTCCTACCTTGACGCGCCGCGATTCCTCGGCCTAGCGTCGTGCGTGGAGGACTTTTCACTGAAATTTCAGTAGCAGAACGGGATGACCGCATGCGCATCGCCCACCACATGCTGACCTGGCTCGACTGGCACCGGGACGGCGACCCGCTGGAGCTCGACACGATGCTGGAGGAGATCCGCGCGACCGGCTACGAGGGCGTGGAGCTGATGCGGGCCGCCTCGTTCGGCCCGGCCCGGCAGGTGGCCGACCGGCTGGCCGCGCACGACCTGGCGGCCGCGGCCTACGCCACGCTCGTCCCGGCGAGGATCGAGGACGACAGCGAGCACAAGGCCGAGATGGACTACGCGGCCGGGCTGGGGATCACCACGATCATGGTGTGCGGCGGCTGGCTCGGCGAGGCCGGGCGGCGGACGACGTTCGACGACGACTACGCCCGGTTCGCCGAGAGCCTGGCGGCCGCCGTCGAGCACGCGGCGGGCAACGGCCAGACCGTCGCCTTCCACCCGCACACCGGCACCATCGTGGAGACCCACGAGGAGATCGACCTGCTCCTGCGCCACCTGCCCGACCTGCGGCTCTGCGTCGACACCGGCCACCTGACCGCCGTGCGGTCCGACCCCGCCCGGGTCGTGGCGGCCCACCCCGGCCGGGTCGTGCACACGCACCTCAAGGACTGGAGCAGGCGCGACCGGTTCTTCGCCGAGATCGGCCAGGGCGACGCCGGGCTCGACCTGCCCGCGTACCTGTCCGCGCTGGAGCGGGACGGGTACGGCGGGTGGCTCGTCGTGGAGCGCGACCGGCCCGTCCTCACCCCGAGGGAGTCGGCCGCGCTCAGCTTCGAGCACCTCAGGAGGATCGGCGCGCGCTGACCGGCGCCGCCACCGGTAGGTTGTGCTCCATGGAGGGCGCATGGGGCGGATGACGGGACGGTCCACCCTCAAGGAGGTGGCCGAGCGGGCCGGCGTCTCCATCGGCACGGCCTCGGCCGTGTTCGCCGGCAAGCCCTGGGTGTCGTCCGCCACCGGCTCGGTGGTCCGCCGGGCCGCCGAGGAGCTCGGCTACCGCCCCCGGGGCCGCAAGCAGGCGGAGACCGGCATGATCGGCTTCGTCTCCTGGGTGAGCGAGCTGTTCTCCCCCGACAACCTCTACTACGCCCCGGTCCTGTACGGCGCGCAGCAGGCCTGCGCCGAGCTCGACCTGTCGATGACGTACGAGGTCATCCAGCCGCAGGAGGACCGGCTCCCGCTGTGCGTCGAGCGCGGCCAGGTCGCCGGCCTGCTCGTGCTGAACGTGGGCGCGAGCAGGGACTACCTGGCGCGGATCCTCGACGCGGGGGTGAGCTGCGTCCTCCTGGAGCACGCCGTCCTCGACCTCCCGGTCGACTACGTGCGCCACGACGACGAGACCGGCGGGTACCTCGCCACCCGTCACCTGATCGGCCTCGGCCACACCGCCCCGCCGCCGGCGATCATCACGGCCGGGGAGCACATCGTGCCGGCGTCCCGGCGGCTGGCCGGGTACCTCAGGGCGCTCGCCGAGCACGGCCTGGCCGCCGACCCGGCGTACGTGCGGCGCGGCGACTTCAGCGCGCGCACCGGGTACGAGCAGATGACGGCCCTGCTCGACCTCCCCGCGCCGCCCACGGCGGTGTTCTGCGCCAACGACGTGTCGGCAATCGGCGCCCTCGACGCCCTGCGGGAGCGGGGCCTGCGGGCGCCCGACGACGTGAGCGTGATCGGGTACGACGACGTCGCGATGGCCGCGCACGCCTCCCCGCCCCTCACCACGATCGCCTCCGACAAGGAGTTGCTCGGCGCGCAGGCCGTCTGGCACCTCGTGCAGCGCGTCCGCCGTCCCGAGACGACCAGCCGGGACACCGTGCTCGGCGTCCGCCTGGTGGAGCGCAGGTCCACCGCTCCCCCGCGCCGCTGACCGCGCCGAGGCGCGGCCGGGGTCACAGGTAGCCCCAGGCCGCGCAGAACTCGCGCAGGTCCTCCGGCACCTCCTCGGGAGCGGGAAGCGGCCGGCCCTCCTGGACGCGGCCGCTGCGGATCTTGTCGCGCCAGTCGCCGATGCCCTTCACGAAGTCTCCGTGGTCCTTCTCGCCGTACGCGAGCATGTCCCGCTCGAAGCCGACGCCGAGGAACGCGCAGACGCGCCGCAGCTCGCCCTCGGGGTCGGCCACCACCGCCTCGTATCGCACCTCGACCCCGGCGCGCGCCCGCCTCGCCTCGTTCATGTGGCGCATGTACTGGGCGGTGAGCCGGACCGCCTCCTCCATCGGGCGGGTGACCGGGTCGGCCTCGTGCCACGAGCGCGCGATCGAGGCGGGATGGCGCAGCAGGTAGACGAAGCGGGCGTCGGGCCAGCACGTCGCGATGCGCCGGTGCGCGAAGACATTGCTGGGCGTCTTGTCCACGATGACCTGCTTGCCGCTCCTGACCAGCTCGCGGTGCAGCATCCGGTCCCACAGGATGTGCTCGATGTCCGTGGTCCGGTGCCCGAGCGCCGCCATGGCCTGCCGTACGGGGTCGGTGGTCAGCGTGACGGCGATCCGCCGCACGTGCAGCTCGTGCGGCGCGTGGAGGCGGGAGTGGCTGTTCAGCAGCACGCGGAGCAGCGTCGAGCCCGACCGCACCGGGGACAGCACGAACACCGGCGCGCGCAGCAGCCGGTCGGCCGCCGGGTCCGCCGGGGGCCGGGCCGGCTCGACCGGCGGCGGTGTCGGCACCGGCCGGGCCTGCGCGCGTGTGACGGTGTATCCGGTGATCCCCTCGATGGCCGCGTTGACCCTGCTCTTCCATGGCATGGCTGGCAACCTAGGAAGGCCGGTGGGCCTGGAGGTGAACATCCGCTGGGAATTCCCGAAGTCGCCGCAAGGGCGCCCCCGGGTCACTCCCGGACGATCGACCGGGCGATGACGAGCCGCTGGATCTGGTTGGTGCCCTCGACGATCTGGAGCACCTTGGCCTCCCGCATGTGCCGCTCGACCGGGAAGTCCTCCACGTACCCGTACCCGCCGAGCACCTGCACGGCGTCCGTGGTCACCCGCATGCACATGTCCGTGGCCAGCAGCTTGGCCATGGCCGCCCGGGTCCCGTACGGCCGGCCGGCGTCGCGCAGCCGGGCGGCGTCGAGGTAGAGCGCCCGCGCCGCGGCGATCGAGGTGGCCATGTCGGCCAGCATGAAGCCGAGCCCCTGGAAGTCGGCGATCCGGGAGCCGAACTGGCGCCGCTCCCGCGCGTACGCGGACGCCACGTCGAAGGCCGCCTGGGCCACGCCGACCGCGCACGCGGCGATGCCGAGCCGGCCGCCGTCGAGGGCCGCGAGCGCGATGCGGAAGCCCTCCCCGGGCGACCCGATGAGGGCGTCCGCCGGGAGCCGCACCCCGTCGAACCGCACCTGGGCGGTGGGGGACGACCGCATGCCCATCTTGCGCTCGGGCGTCCCGTACGACAGGCCGTCCAGGCCCGCCGGGACGTGGAAGCAGGACACGCCGCGGGCGCCCTCGGGCGACGTGCGGGCCATCAGCGTGTAGTAGTCGGCGACGCCGCCGTGGGTGGTCCACGCCTTCACCCCGTCGACGACGTACCCGTCCCCGTCGGCCACCGCCCGCGTGCTGAGCGCGGCCGCGTCGGAGCCGGACTGGGGCTCCGACAGGCAGTACGCCCCCAGCAGGTCGCCGCCGGCCATGGCGGGCAGCAGCGCCTCCCGCTGCTCCCGCGAGCCGTACGCCGCCACCGGGAAGCACGACAGCGTGTGCACCGACACCCCGAGCCCCACCGCGAGCCAGGCCGCCGCCAGCTCCTCCACGACCTGCAGGTAGACCTCGTACGGCTGGCCGGCCCCGCCGTGCTCCTCCGGGTACGGCAGGCCGAGCAGGCCCGACGCGCCGAGCAGCAGGAACAGGTCGCGGGGGAACCGCTCCGCCGCCTCGCCGGCGGCCGCCCGCGGGGCGACCTCCTTCACGGCCAGCTCACGGACGAGCTCCAGCAGCTCGCGAGCCTCGGGCGTGGGCAGAACTCGGTCGACGCTCATCGCGGGTGCACTCCTACCCTGTGGGGTACGGCTGTTCGGGAACGGGGCCGGGATCGCCGGCCGCCGTGACATTCTTCCCGAACTTCGCCGCCCTCCACAGGGCCCGGACTACACGACCACGAGATCGCGCGTGGTGTGGTTGACCCGCTCGCCGCCCGTCTCGCCGCAGATGACGATGTCCTCGATGCGGGCGCCGTGCCGTCCCGGCTGGTAGATCCCCGGCTCGACGGAGAACGCGAAGCCCGGGGCCATCGGCTCGGCGTTGCCGGACACGATGTACGGCTCCTCGTGGGTCTCCAGGCCGATGCCGTGACCCGTCCGGTGGATGAACAGCTCGCCGTACCCGGCCTCGGCGATGACCTCGCGGGCGGCGGCGTCGACAGACTCGCACGTCACGCCGGGGCGCACGTGGGCGCACGCGGCCTCCTGGGCCTGCTGGAGCACCTCGTAGTAGCGGACGAAGTCGGCCGGGGGCTCGCCCACGCAGTACACCCGGGTGGAGTCGGAGCAGTAGCCGCTCGGCATCGTCCCGCCGATGTCGACCACCACCGGCTCGCCCGCCTGGATGACCCGGTCGGACAGCTCGTGGTGCGGGCTCGCGCCGTTCGGGCCGGACCCGACGATCACGAAGTCGACGCGGGCGTGCCCGGCGGCCACGATGGCCTCGGCGATGTCCTTGCCGACCTCGCGCTCGGTCCGCCCGGCCTTCAGCAGTCCGGGCACCAGGGCGTGGACGGCGTCGATGGCCGCCCCGGCCTCCGCGAGCGCCGCGGCCTCGGCGGGCGACTTGCGCATCCGCAGCTCCCGCAGCACGCTGCCGGCCAGCACCTGCTCCGCTCCCGGCATCGCGTCGCGGAAGCGCAGCGACTGCAGCGCCCACATCCGGTCGGCCAGGCCGACCCGCCCGACCGCGCCGAGCCGGTGGGCCACCTGGGCGTACGGGTCGTCGGTCTCGTCCCAGGCCGTGAACTCGACCCCCAGGCGGGCCGCCGGCGAGTGCTCCGCCGCGGGCAGCTCCAGCCGCGGCACCATCAGGAACGGCTCCCCCGCCGCCGGGACCACGAGGCAGGTGAGCCGTTCGAGCGGCATCGCCTCGTAGCCGGTGACGTAGCGAAGGTCGGGGCCGGGGGTCAGCAGGAGCGCGCCGAGGCCGGACCGGGCCGTGGCCTCGCGCACGGCCGCCAGCCGGGTCGTCGGGTACAGCTCGCCGGGCTCGTAGGACGTCGTTGTCACGGGACAAACCTATCGAGGAGGACGCCGCGCGGCACAGTCAGGTGCTCCCGTGGCAGGCGGGGCGCCTCCCCGCCAAGGGGGTACGCCGGGACGACACGGACTCCCCCTGGAGGTGCCGCTTTATCCCACACGAGAGAAGAAAACCCACCCCGGCGGATGGGCCTGCTGCTACGCTCCGCGCTAGGACGATCACCGTCCGTTCGTACAAACATCCGCACTGGTCATGTCGAGAGCGAGTCAGATGGTCGGCGTAGTGGGCGGCGCGCAGCCACCCCTTCCCCCCGCGGACGACCGCGAGCCGGACACGGCGCCCCCGGGCGCCGCGGCCGGAACCCTCCCCCCCACTGGCACCCCCGGCACCCCCGGCCCGGACGGCCTCGTCGTGGCCGGGCCGCCCGGGGAGATCCTTTCCGGCGCGCTTCCCGGCATCGGCGGCCCGGATCCGGCCACCCCGCCCGCGCCGGTCCAGGCGCACGCCCCGGCTCACAGCCAGGCCCCCGTACAGGCCGCCGTACAGGCCGTCGCACAGGCGGCGCTCCCGGCGACCGTCCCGGCGGTTCTCCCGGCCCACAAGGCCGGTGGGGTCAGGTCCCGGGCGCGGGCCCGCGTCCCCCTCGCGCAGGCGTACGGCTCCCTGGTCGCGCAGGCCCAGCGGCTGGGCGACATGGGGTGGGCCGAGTGGCGGCTGCCCGACTCCCGGCGGGTGCTCGCCGAGACCCGGGAGAAGGCCGCCGAGGAACGCCACGTGGCGCTCGCCCTCCGGCAGGCCGTCCTGCCCGAGCCGGGAGGCTCGTTCGAGCTGCCGTACGCCCGGATCGCGGTGCGGTACGTCCCTGCGGGCAAGCCGGCCGGGCTGGGGGGCGACTGGTACGAGGCGGCCGCGCTGCCGGACGGCCGCATGTTCCTCGCGGTCGGCGACGTGTCCGGCCACGGCCTGCCGGCCATCGCGGAGATGGCCCAGCTGCGCCACGCGCTGCTCGGGCTCACCATGACGGGCGCCTCCCCCGGGCTGCTGCTCGCGTGGCTCAACGCGCTCGTGCTCAACCGGCTCGACGACACCACGGCGACCGTGGTGTGCGGGCATTTCGACGCGGAAACCCGCCTGTTCACGTGGGCACAGGCGGGTCACCCGGCGCCGATCCTGGTGCGGCGCGGGGGCGCGCGCCGGCTCTCGGCGCCACGGGGTGTCGTCCTCGGGGCCTCCCCCGACGTGCGGTACGCGGTGGCCGACGTCCGGCTCCTGCCCGGCGACGTGCTGCTGATGTTCACCGACGGGCTGGTGGAGAGGCGCACACGGGACATCGAGGAGGGGCTCTCGCTGATCGAGGGCGCCGCCGGGGCGATCATCGGCGCCGACGGCGACCTCGACGCGGGCCTGGACCGGCTCGTGGAGGCGATCGGCGGCCCCAACCCCGAGGACGACACCTGTCTCCTCTCCGTCCGGGTGACGGAAGGGGGCGGCGACCTCACCGGACAGGCGTGACAATGGACGGGTGCTGATGCTTCTCGACACCCCGTCGCTCTACTTCCGCGCGTTCTACGGGGTCCCCGAGTCGGTGACCGCTCCCGACGGGACGCCGGTCAACGCCGTCCGCGGGCTCATCGACATGATGGCCACGCTGATCCGGCAGCACTCCCCCACCGAGCTGGCGGCCTGCATGGACGCCGACTGGCGGCCCGCGTTCCGGGTGGCGGCCATCCCGTCGTACAAGGCCCACCGGGTGGCGAGCGGGCAGGAGGAGTCGGTGCCCGACGCACTGGTCCCGCAGGTGCCCGTGATCGAGGACGTCCTCGACGCGCTGGGCTTCGCCCGGATCGGCGTGCCCGGCTACGAGGCCGACGACGTGATCGGCACCCTCGCGATCCGCGCGACCGGGGCCGTCGACATCGTGACCGGCGACCGGGACCTCTTCCAGCTCGTGGACGACGGCAAACCGTGCCGGGCCCTTTACACAGTAAGGGGGATTCGGAACCTCCAGCTGGTCGACGAGGCGTTCGTCCGGGAGAAGTACGGCATCCCGGGACGGGCCTACGCCGACTTCGCCACGCTGCGCGGCGACCCGAGCGACGGCCTCCCCGGCGTCGCGGGCATCGGCGAGAAGACCGCGGCGGCCCTGATCACCCGGTTCGGCTCGCTGGCCGGGCTGCTGGAGGCCCTGGAGAGCGGATCGGCCGACGGCTTCCCCGCCGGGGCGCGGGCCAAGCTGGCCGCGGCCCGCGACTACCTGGAGGTCGCCCCGGCCGTCGTCCGGGTGGCCCACGACGCGCCGATCCCGGAGATCGACCTCACCTGCCCGGCCAAGCCCCGCGACCCCGAGCGGCTGGTCGCCCTGGCCGACCGCTACGGCCTCGACGGTCCCCTCAACCGGCTCCTCGGGGTCCTGTCCGCCGCCTGAGCGCATATCGGTTCACACCACCTGCCACCGGGACCTACGGCCAGGAGTAGGTTGATCGCGTGCCGTACACGACGATCCGCCTGAAGCCCGCCGAGCAGGACGAGCCCGCCGCGGGGCTCGCGCCCGGCTTCGCCCGCGTCCGCCGCGACTTCGACCTGCCGGACGGCTTCCCCGCGGCGGTGGCGGAGGAGGCGGAGCGGGTCGCCGCCGCCCCGGCCCTGCCGTCCGAGGACCGCACCGACGTGCCGCTGCTGACGATCGACCCGCCGGGCTCGATGGACCTCGACCAGGCGATGTGCATCGAGCGGCGCGAGCGCGGCTACCGCGTGTGGTACGCGATCGCCGACGTCGCCGCGTTCGTCCAGCCGGGTGGCGCGATCGACGCCGAGGCGCGGGTGCGGGGCGAGACGGTCTACCTGCCGGACGTGCGGGTGCCGCTGCACCCGCCGGTCCTGTCGGAGGGGGCGGCCAGCCTGCTGCCGGGTCAGACCCGCCCGGCGGCGCTGTGGCGGCTCGACCTGGACGCCGAGGGCCGGGTCACGGGCGTGGACCTGCGCCGGGCGCTGGTCCGCAGCCGCGAGCGCCTCGACTACGACACCGTCCAGGCCGCGGTCGACGGCGGCACGGCCGAGGGCACGGTCGCCCTGCTGGCCGAGGTCGGGCCGCTGCGGCTCGCGCTGGAGCGGGCCAGGGGCGGGGTGTCCCTTCCCACTCCCGAGCAGCAGGTCGTGCCGTCCGGAGACGGGTACGCGCTGGAGTTCCGCACCAGCCTCCCCTCCGAGGGCTGGAACGCCCAGATCTCCCTCATGACGGGCATGGCGGCGGCGACCATGATGCTGGAGGCCGGGATCGGGGTGCTGCGGGTCCTGCCGCCCGCGGGGCCCGCGGACATGGCCAAGGTCCGCAGGGCGGCCGCCGGGCTCGGCGTCCCCTGGCCCGACGGCGCGTCCTTCGGCGACGTGGTGCACGACCTCGACCCCACGCTCCCGGGCACCGCCGCGTTCCTGCACGAGGCCACGATCCTGCTGCGGGGTGCCGCCTACGCCGCCTTCGACGGCGCCCCGCCCGCCCAGCCGGACCACGCCGCGGTGGCCGCGCCGTACGCGCACGTCACGGCGCCGCTGCGGCGCCTGGTCGACCGCTACGCGACCGAGGTCTGCCTGGCCCTCGCGGCCGGCGCAGAGGTGCCCGGGCCCGTACGGGCCGCTCTCGGCGCGCTGCCCGAGCAGATGGCGTCGGCCGGGCGGCGCACCGCCGGGGTGGAGCGCGCGTGCGTCGACCTGGTGGAGGCCGCGGTCCTGCGCCCGCGGGTGGGCGAGGTCTTCGACGCCGTGGTGATCGACGTGGACGAGGTCAAGCCGGGCGGGCACGTCCAGCTGGCCGACCCCGCCGTGATCGCCCGCTGCGACGGGGACGGTCTGCCGCTCGGCGGGCGGGTTCCGGTGCGGCTGGTCCGCGCCGACCCCGCCACCCGCGAGGTCCGTTTCGCCGTCGCCACCTGACGCCCGCCACCTGACGTGCGCCACCTGACGTGCGGCCGCCCCGTTCACGCGGGCAGGCCGCCGACGCGGTCAGGTGACGGAGGAGTAGGCGACGACGCCGCGGCGCATGGCCTCGATGGCCCGCCCGGCGACCTCGCCCACCTTGCTGCCCCTGGGCGCGGCGTCCTTGAGCTGGCCGAGCAGGTCGAGGAGCTGCTTGACCCACCGGACGAAGTCGCCGGCCGCGAGGTCGCAGTCGGTCAGCACCGCGTCGAGGCTGTGGCCCTTCGCCCACCGGAACGCCGCCCAGGCGAAGCCCAGGTCGGGCTCCCGGAGGAACGACAGGCCGTGGTCCTGCTCGATGCCCTCCAGCTCGCCCCACAGGCGCACCATCTCGACGAGCGCCTCCTTGGCGGAGCCGCCCGGGATCTTCGGGCTGCGCGCGTCGTCGGACTGCCGCGCCTCGTACACCAGCGACGAGACGCAGGCGGCCAGCTCGGCGGGGTCGAGCCCGTTCCAGACGCCCGAGCGCAGGCACTCGGCCGTCAGCAGGTCGAGCTCGGTGTAGAGCTTGGCCAGGCGCCGGCCCTCCTCGGTGACCGTCTCGTCCTCCAGGTAGCCGAGCTGGTCGAGCACCCCGCAGACCTTGTCGAACGTCCGGGCGATGACATGCGAGCGCCCCTCGACCCGGCGGCGCAGCGACTCGGTCTCCCTGAGCAGCTTGTAGTACCGCTCGGCCCAGCGGGCGTGGTCCTCGCGCTGGTCGCAGCCGTGGCAGGGGTGCTGGCGCAGCTCGCGCCGCAGCCGGTTGATCTCCTCGTCCTCCGCGGCGTGGTCGCGCGCCCGCACGGGCTTGCCGAGGTCGCGGTCGCCGAGCTTGGCGTGCATCGTGGAGACCAGGTTGGCCCGCTCCTTCGGCGAGCGCGGGTTGAAGCCCTTCGGGATCCTGATCGTGTCGACCGGCTCGACCGGCACCGGGAAGTCCGCGGCCGATAAACGCTTGACCTGCTTGCCGATCGTCAGGACCAGCGGGGACGGGCCGTCGCCGCGGGTGCCGGTGCCCGGGTCGAGGACGACGGCGATCCCGGCCCTCCGGCCTCCGGGGACGCGGATGACGTCGCCCGGCTTGAGCACCTCCAGCGACTGCACCGCCTGCGCACGTCGGGCCGCGCCGCGCTGGCGGGACAGCTCGGCCTCCCGGTCCGACAGCCGCCTGCGGATGGCCGCGTACTCCTGGAAGTCGCCGAGATGGCAGGTCATCGCCTCGGCGTAGCCCTCCAGGGCCTGCTCGGACTTGCGGAGCTGGCGGGCCAGCCCGACGACGGCGCGGTCGGCCTGGAACTGGGCGAAGGAGTCCTCCAGCAGCGTGCGCGCCCGCTCCCTGCCGACCTGCCCGACCAGGTTGACGGCCATGTTGTACGACGGCTGGAAGCTGGAGCGCAGGGGGTAGGTGCGGGTGCTGGCCAGCCCGGCGACGCCCAGCGGGTCCATGCCCGGCTGCCAGACGACGACGGCGTGGCCCTCGACGTCGATGCCGCGGCGGCCTGCCCGCCCGGTGAGCTGGGTGTACTCCCCCGGCGTGAGGTCGGCGTGGGTCTCGCCGTTCCACTTGTCGAGCTTCTCGATGACCACCGAGCGGGCGGGCATGTTGATGCCCAGCGCCAGCGTCTCGGTGGCGAACACGGCCTTGACGAGGCCCTTGGTGAACAGCTCCTCCACGACCTCCTTGAAGGCGGGGAGCATGCCCGCGTGGTGGGCGGCCAGGCCCCGCTCGAGGCAGTCGCGCCACTCCAGGTATCCGAGCACGGCCAGGTCCTCGTCCGGGAGGTGGGCCGTCCGCTCGTCGACGATCTGCCGGATCTCGTGCCGCTCGCGCTCGGTCGTCAGCCGCAGGCCGGCGTACAGGCACTGCATGACGGCCGCGTCGCATCCGGCGCGGGAGAAGATGAACGTGATGGCGGGCAGGAGCCCCTCGGCGTCCAGCTTCTCGATGACGTCGGCGCGGTTGGGCGCGGACGCCCGGGGACGGGAGTAGCCCCGCCTCCCCCGCGTCTGGGCCAGCCGGGACTCGTCGCGGGCGACCCGCATCAGCGACGGGTTGATCCGCAGCGTGTCGTCGCCCTCGTTCACGAACAGGTCGTAGAGCCGGTTGCCGACCAGCATGTGCTGCCACAGCGGCACGGGCCGGTGCTCGTCCACGATGACGGTGGTGTCGCCGCGCACCTCGCCGAGCCACTCGCCGAACTCCTCGGCGTTGCTCACCGTCGCCGACAGGGCCGCCACCCGCACCGACTCGGGCAGGTGGATGATGACCTCCTCCCACACCGCGCCGCGGAACCGGTCGGCCAGGTAGTGGACCTCGTCCATCACGACGTACGCCAGGCCGGCCAGCGTGCCGGACCCGGCGTACAGCATGTTGCGCAGGACCTCGGTCGTCATGACGACGACGGGCGCCTCGCCGTTGACGCTGTTGTCGCCGGTGAGCAGGCCCACCTTGGCGGCGCCGTACCGGCGGACGAGGTCGTTGTACTTCTGGTTCGACAGGGCCTTGATGGGCGTGGTGTAGAAGCACTTGCGGCCCTGCTCGAGGGCGAGGTGGACGGCGAACTCCCCGACCACCGTCTTGCCCGACCCGGTGGGCGCCGCCACGAGGACGCCGTCGCCCGCCTCCAGCGCCTCGCACGCGTCGAGCTGGAACTGGTCCAGCTCGAAGTCGTACAGCTTGCGGAACGAGGTCAGAGCGGGGCCGTTGCCGGTGTGCCGCTCACGGAATGCGGCGTAGCGTTCCGCTGGCGTACTCATACGTCAACACTACCGATAACGGGATTGCGGGCGTCCTTCATCGCCTTCCGTAATCGCCGAGCCCGTTCTCCAGGAGGCCGAACGCGTGCTCCGCGGCCCGCACGGCGGAGGCGTAGAGCTCGTCGGCCGACGCGCCGTCCGCGATCCGCTGGAAGTTGTCCATCGTCAGGGCGTCGAGCACCCCGGTGATCACGGCCGCCGCGACCTTCGGCGTGAGGTCGCCGGGCGCGGCGCCGGTCTCGCTCGCGAGGACGTCGCGCAACAGCTCCTCGCGGCGGGCCCGGAAGGCCAGCACGCGCCGCAGCAGCGCCGGGCTCTCCGTCATCATCCTGCGGACCTCGATGAGGCGCCTGACGTCGTTGAGGCCGGTCACCGGGTCGCGCCCGGCGAGCGCGGCCAGGAAGTGGGTGCGCAGCGCGCCCACGACCGTCTCGCCCGGCGGCCGGTCGCGGACCACCCTGGCCGGCTCGTCCGCGTGCTCCTCCATCGGGCCGGCGACGATGTCCTCCTTCGCCGGGAAGTAGTTGAACACGGTCATCTTGGAGACCCCGGCCTCCTCGGCGATCTCCGCCACGGACACGGCGTCGAAGCCGCGCTCCAGGAACAGCCGGATCGCCACGTCGTACAGGTGCCGGCGTGTTTTGAGCTTCTTGCGCTCCCTCAGCCCGGGTTCCATGGGAAGACTGTACCAGGTCGAATTCTAATCTCGGTCAATCTATTGACTGAGTATAAAGTTTGGCTCAGTCTAAGCCGCATGACCGACATCCAGAAGAGACTGGCGGGGCTCGGCTGCCTGCTGACGCTCGTCCTCGCGGTCCTGGACATGAACATCGTGTCCGCCGCCACCGTCGCCATCGTGCGGGACCTCGACCCCGCGCACGGGCTCGACCACCTGGCCTGGCTCGTCACCGCGTACGCCCTGGCCGCCACCGCCGCCCTCCCCCTGTACGGCAAGCTGTGCGACGTCTACGGGGCCAAGGCCGTCTACCTCGCCGCCGTCACGCTCTTCCTGACCGGCTCGGCGCTGTGCGGGACGGCGGGCAGCATGACCTGGCTCATCGTCTTCCGGGCCCTGCAGGGCATCGGGGGCGGCGGGCTGATGAGCGTGACGATCGTCGTGCTGGCCTTCCTCGCTCCGCCGGAGGACCGGGGCAGGGCGGGCGGCATGGGCGGGATCGTGGCCGGCGTCGGCATCGTCGCCGGCCCGCTGCTCGGGGGCCTGCTCGTGGACCACCTGTCCTGGCGCTGGATCTTCTACGTCAACCTGCCGCTCGGCCTGGCGGTGCTGGCGACCGGCGCGCTGGCCCTGCGCCTGCCGCGCCAGGGGACGCGGCGCCGCATCGACTACCTCGGCGCGGCCCTGTCCGCCGCGGCCGCCGTCGTCCTGCTGCTCGTCACCGAGTGGGCGGGCCGGGACTACGCCTGGGGCTCCCCCACGATCCTGTCGCTCATCGCGGCGGACGCCGTCCTCGTGGGCGCCTTCGTCTGGCGGCAGGCCCGCGCGGCCGAGCCGATCCTCCCGCTCGGGCTGTTCCGCGACCGCGTCGTCGGCACGGCGCTGCCGCTGCAGTTCCTGGCCGCGTTCGCCGGGCTGACCGGACCGATCGTGTACACGATGATCTACCTGCAGGCCGTCAAGGGCGTCGCCGCGGCCGACGCCGGCCTCTACCTGATCCCCCTCGCCGCGGGCATGACGGCGGCCGGCCTGGTGTCCGGCGCGCTGCAGGGCCGCGGGGCCGGCATGACGACGTTCCTGGTGACCGGCTCCGCCGTCACCGCCGTCGCCGTGGGGCTGCTGAGCCTGCTGCGGACCGGCACGGCCACTCCGGTCCTGCTGGCCGATCTGTTCCTGCTCGGGGTGGGCCAGGGCCAGGTGGTCGGCACCGTCGTCATGCTGGTGCAGGACGCCGTCCCCGTGTCCCGCCTCGGCGTCGCCACCACCGCGATCCGGTTCGCGCAGACCCTCGGCTCGGCGGTCGGCACGGCGGTCTTCGGGGTGATCCTCAGCCGCGTCACGGACTCCGGGAGCGGAGACACCAGGCCCTCGATCGCCGCGATGGGCGCCCTGCCGCCCGCGGCGCGGCGGCGTGCGGCCGAGGCCCTCGTCTCAGGCGTCGACGCGGTGTTCCTCACGGCCGCCGGCGTCATGCTCGTCGCCCTGGCCCTGGCCGTGCTCCTGCGCGCACGCCGCGCCGAGCCGGTGAGCCCGGTCCCCGCCTTGACAAAGTAGATCCGTTTTGACAGCCCGTACGGCTAACCGCTATCTATTGGGTAACCGTTAGGGGGTGGGCGTGCAGGACGCGGTGCTGGCGATGCTGGCCAAGGAGCCGTCGCACGGGTACGACCTGCGCGCCCGGCTGCGGCGGAGTCTCGGCCCCCTGGGCGAGTCGATGAACCACGGCCAGATCTACGTGACGCTGGCCCGGCTGGAGAAGGCGGGGCTCGTCGTCTGCGAGCGGGCGGACGGCCTTCCCGAGCGGCCGGAGCGCAAGGTCTACGCGCTGACGCCGGCCGGGCAGCAGCGGGTGGCCGCCTGGCTGACCGAGGTGGGCTGGCCGAAACCCGACCTGGCGGAGTTCCATCTCAAGCTCGTGGCGGCGGCCGCCGCCCGGCTCGCCGACCCGGTCGAGCTCGTGGCCGCCCAGCGCCGGGAGCTCATGCGCCGCCTGCGTGAGACGCAGCGGGCGGCGCTGGCCGAGCCGACGGAGTCGGCCGCCGTCGTGCTGCTGGAAGGGGTCGCGCTGCGGCTGCAGGCGGACCTGCGCTGGCTGGCGGCCTGCGAGCGGGCCTGGTCCACCGGCGATGACGAGAACGAGGGTGCGTGAGCGTGACGAGTGCTGTGGCCGAGGCCCGCGGCCTGACGAAGGTGCACGGCCGGGGGGAGAGCCGGGTGCCGGCCGTCGACGCCGTCGACCTGGAGGTGCCGGAGGGTCAGACGCTGGCGGTGATGGGACCGAGCGGCTGCGGGAAGTCCACCCTGCTGCACCTGCTGGGGGGCCTCGAGCGTCCCACGAAGGGGGAGGTGTGGCTGGCCGGGCGGCGCGTCGACACCCTGAGCGAGCGGGCGCTGGCGCGGCTGCGACGCCGATCGGTGGGGTTCGTCTTCCAGGCGTTCCATCTGGTGGAGGAGCTGTCGGCGGCCGAGAACGTGGAGTTGCCCGTGCTGCTGGCCGGGCACTCCCGGCGTGAGGCCAGGCGCCGCGCACGCCTGCTGCTGGACCGGTTCGGGCTGACCGCCCGGGCCCGGCACCTGCCGTCGGAGCTGTCCGGCGGGCAGCGTCAGCGGGTGGCCGTCGCGCGTGCCCTGGCCAACGAGCCGCGGCTGGTGCTGGCCGACGAGCCCACCGGCAACCTCGACAGCGCGGCGACGCTCGACGTGCTGCGCGTCTTCGAGGACCTGCGGGCCGCGGGGCAGACCCTCGTCATCGTCACGCACGACGAACGGGTGGCGGCCACCGCCGACCGGCTGATCTCGATGCGCGACGGGATGTTCGTCGACGACACCCGGCTGACCGGCGCCGCCACCGGGTGGCTCGGCGGCCTGGCCGGGCTGGAGGGCTGAAACGCCGTGGGCCGCGCCGTGCTCGTCTTCCGCCTCGTCCTGGCCGACGTCCGCCGCCACCGGGCCCAGGCCGCCATGCTCCTGCTCGCGGTGACCGCGGCCACCGCGACCGTCGCCCTGGGCCTGTCCCTCGGCGGGGCGAGCGAGGCGCTCTACGAGCAGACCCGGGCCGCCACCGCCGGACCTGACATCGTGGCGTACGCCCCCGAGCTGGGCACCCCCGTGGCCCCGGCGCTCGAGGAGCTGACGCGCGCCCCGGGGGTCTCCGGTCACAACGGCCCTTTCCGCATCGTCTTCGCCACCCTCACCTCGCGCGGCCTGGCCTCCCTCGTGGTGGTGCACGGCGCCCCGGAGAAGCCCGGCGCGGTCGACCGCCCGCTGGTGACCTCGGGCCACTGGGTGCGCCCGGGCGGCGCGGTCCTCGAACGGGGCTTCGCCACAGCGCTCGGCGCCCGCGTCGGCGACCGCGTCACCGTCTCCGGACGGACGTACCCCGTCGTCGGGATCGCCGTGACCGCGGCCACCTCCGTCTTCCCGTGGGCGCCGGGGATCGGCCCGTACGGCGGCCCGAGCGACGGGGGCGGTCTCGTCTGGCTGACCCACTCGGACGCCAAGGCGCTGGCATCGCGTGATCTCCCACTGGCCATGGGCGTCGGCCTCAAGCTGAGCGACCCCGCCACGGCCCGCGCCTTCATCGACGCCCACCGCGACTCCACCGTCATGGTGAACTTCCACCCCGCGCAGTTCATCGCCCAGCAGGACTCGGTCATGCTCAGGGACTCCCAGCCGATCCTGGTCATCGGCGGGTGGCTGCTCAGCTTCCTGGCCGTCGCCGGGGTGGCCGCCCTGGCCGCCGGACGCGCCGCCGAGCAGACGCGCCGGGCGGGACTGCTCAAGGCCGTCGGCGCCACCCCCGGCCTGATCGCCGCCGTGCTGCTCACCGAATATCTCGGGCTGGCGCTGCTGGCCGACGCGCTGGGGCTGACGGTCGCCCGCCTGGCCGAGCCCGCCGTCGCCAGCCCCACCGCCAGCCGGGTCGGGAGTGTCGTCGGACCGACCGTCGGCGTCGTCGTCGCGGCGACCGCGCTGGCCGTGGCGGTGGCGGTCTTCTCCGCGCTGCGTCCCACGCTGCTCGCCCTGCGCACCGCGACCGTCGACGCGCTGACCGTCACCGCCCACCGGCCCCGCCGCCGTCCCCTGCTCACCGCGCTGTCCGCGCTGCTGCCGACCCCGCTGCTGCTCGGGTTGCGGCTGACCGCCCGCCGGCCGGGCCGGGCCGTGCTGCACGGCTGCTCCACCGCCGCCACCCTGATCGCGGTCGACGCCCTGCTGACCTTCCGCGTCCAGCCGCGCTGGGGCTACGCCCAGCACCGCGGGGGCTGGGGGGCGGGCCTGTCCGGCCTGCCCAACCTGCGGGACGACCAGAGCGGCAGGCTGCTGCTGTCGGTGACCGTCCTGGCGATCGCGCTCGCCCTCGTGAACACGGTCACGATGACCTGGAGCACGGCGATGGAAACCCGGGCGACCATGGCCGTCGCGCGCACCCTCGGCACCACCCCCGGGCAGATCACGGCCGGGCTGTCCGTCGCCCAGGTCCTGCCCGCCCTGCCCGGCGCCGCCGTCGGAGTCATCCTCGGCATCGGCGTGTACGTGACCGTCGGGGACGCGAGAACCCTTCCCATCTCCTCGATGGCCGGCGCCGCGATCGCGACCGTGCTGGCGACGGCGGCGCTCACCGCCGTCCCCGCACGCGTGGCGGCCCGCCGGCCCGTGACCCAGGCCCTGAGCGCCGAGACGACCTGATCGGGCCGGCGCCTCGCGGGATAGGTGTCAGCGCGGCACGATCACGCGCAGCGCGCCCGGCTCGACCGCGCACGTGACGGGTGCCTGGCCGATCCGCTCCCCGTCCGCGTACGCGACGACGTCAGGGGCCTCCAGCGTCACGGTGCTGGCCCGCCGCACGGACACGGCGGGATGCGTGACGTGGCTGCCGCGGTAGACGCGGGGGAAGGTGCGCAGGAAGTCGGCCTTCGGCACCGCGCCCAGCACCAGCACGTCGAGCAGGCCGTCGTCCGGGCTGGCGTCGGGGCAGACCCGCATGCCTGCGCCGTAGGAGCGGGTGTTGGCCACCGCGACCAGCATGGCCTCCCGCTCGACCACCTCCCCCTCGTCCAGGGTGATCCGGAACGGGATCGGCGTGAACGAGCGGAGCTCCTCCACCAAAGCCAGCAGGTACCTGGCCATCCCCGGCGGCCACGTCATGGCGTTGGCCCGCTCGTTGACACGGGAGTCGAACCCGCAGGCCAGCACCCCCGCGAACCACTCGGACGGCCCGACGCGCGCGGCGTCCACCACCCGGACCCGGCCGTCCGCGACGATCGAGGCGGCCGCCAGGACGTCCCTGCGGGGGATGCCGAGCGCGTCGGCGATGTCGTTGCCGGTGCCCGCGGGCACGATGCCGAGCGGCACCGGCGTCCCGGCGACCGCCTGGACGGCCAGGTGCACGAGCCCGTCCCCGCCGAACGCGACCAGCGCGTCCGGGCCGGCCGCCACGGCCTCGCGCGCCCGGGCCAGGGCGTCGTCCGCCGACGTGCCGACGATCACGGAGACGGGGCGCCCGCCCCCGCGCAGCCGCCGCAGGACCGGGTCGAGGTGGCGGAGGGTACGGCCGCCGCGGGCGGCGGGGTTCACCAGGACGACGAGCTCACCAGACACATCCGGAACATAGCGGCACCGATCGGACAGCGCCAGAGTCCGCGGCCCCCAACCTGCGAGGGGCCTGCCGACCGCGGTCAGGTGCCTGCTCCGGAGGGAGTGGCCCGATCGCCGCGAGGTCCGTCTCTCCGGGGGTCACTGGTCGCGCGGAAGGCCGGGCGGGTTCACCAGCGACTCGGGGACCGCCTCGGCGGACAGACCCCAGCGGGCGAGCACCTCGGCGTACCTGCCGTTCTTGATCAGCTCGTTGACGGCCTCGCTGATCGGCGTGGCCAGGCCGTTGCCCTTCTGCGTCATGGCCGCGATCAGCCCCTGCAGGGCCGGCCCGGCGCCGGAGTAGGTGCCGACGATCCTGGTGTCGCCGCTGACCGCCGAGTGGTAGGCGGCGGTGGGGTTGGGGCCGAAGAAGGCGTCGACCCGCCCCGACTTCAGCGCGAGATAGGTGTCGGCCGCCTTCTTGTAGTACTGGATCCGCACCGGCTTCAGCCCGGCCGCCCGGTTCTGCCTGTCCCAGTCGAGGAGGATCTTCTCCTGGTTGGTGCCGGAGCCGACGGAGACGGTCAGCCCGGCGATGTCGGCCGGCTTGGCGATCGCGGTGACGGCGCTGTCCTTCGGCACCTCCCAGGCCAGCTCGTCCAGCCGGTAGGTGGCGAAGTCGTAGATGTCCTTGCGCTCCTCGGTCACCGTGATGTTGGAGAAGCCCACGTCGTCCTTGCCGGACTTCACGGCCAGGAAGAGGTTCTCCCACGACGTGGGGTCCAGGCGCAGCCTCAGTCCGAGGACGTCGGCGACCAGCGAGGCGAGGTCCTCCTCGACGCCGATGGGGGTGAGGTCGTCGTCCGCCACGAACGACAGCGGCGGCTCGAAGGTCGAGGTCCCGACGACGAGCTCGCCCTTGGCGCTGACGGCCGGCGGCACCCGGGCCGCGATGGCGTCCACCTTGGCGGCCCGCACCCGGTGCTGGTCGGGACCGGTGTTGATCGAGGGGACGGCCCGGGGCGCGCCCGGCCCGGCCGAACCGGCGGCCGGGACGGCCGCGTCCGCGGCCTCGCCGGGGTCGCCCGCGGCCGTGCCGCAGGCGGCGAGAAGGAGTAGCGCCGACGCGGTCAGGGCGGCGAGACGGGGGGCGGACGGCATGACGGACCTCTTCCGGGAGTGGGACTGCACGGGGTCAGAGCACCTTGCCGAGGAAGGCGCGGGTGCGCTCGTGACGGGGGGCGTCGAGCACCTGGGCGGGTGGTCCCTGCTCGACGATCAGGCCCTCGTCCAGGAACACCACGGTGTCGGCCACCTCGCGGGCGAAGCCGATCTCGTGGGTGACGACGATCATCGTGGTGCCGCTGCGGGCGAGGTCCCGCATGACCTCCAGCACCTCGCCGACCAGCTCGGGGTCGAGCGCGGAGGTGGGCTCGTCGAACAGGATGACCTTGGGCCGCAGGGCGAGCGCGCGGGCGATGGCGACGCGCTGCTGCTGGCCGCCGGACAGCTGCCGGGGATAGGCGTCCGCCTTGTCCCGGAGGCCGACCCGGTCGAGCAGCTCCGCGGTCAGCTCCTCCACCTCCTCGCGGGGCCGGCGCTGCGCCGACAGCGGCGCCTCGGCGACGTTCTGCCGGACGGTCAGGTGCGGGAAGAGGTTGAAGCTCTGGAAGACGAAGCCGATGCGGCTGCGCTGGCGGAGGATCTCGCGCTCCTTCAGCTCGTGCAGCCGGTCGCCGGACCGCCGGTAGCCGATCAGCTCGCCGTCGATGGCGACGAACCCGCGGTCGATCTTCTCCAGGTGGTTCACCGCGCGCAGGAGGGTGGACTTTCCGGAGCCGGACGGCCCCAGCACGACGGTCACCTCGCCGGCCCCCACCCGCAGGTCGACGCCCCGGAGGACCTCGAGCGGCCCGTAGCTCTTGTGGACGCCGCGCACGTCCACCATGGGCGTGCTCACGACGCCGTCCCGGCGTCCGCGAGCGCCCGCGCCCGGGCCTGCCGCCGTACGGCGAGGAGACGGCGCGCCCGCTGGAGGGGCGTGGGCGGCAGCGCCCGGGCCGACCCGCGGCTGAACCGGCGCTCCACGTAGTACTGCGCGACCGACATGACGGTCGTGAGCGCCAGGTACCAGATGGCGGCCACGAGCAGCAGCGCGATCACCCGGCCGTTGCGGTTGTAGATCACCTGGACCTGGTAGAACAACTCGGGCAGCGCCATGATGTACACGACCGAGGTGCCCTTGACCAGGCCGATGATCTCGTTGCCGGCCGTGGGGACGATCGTGCGCATGGCCTGCGGCAGCTGGATCCGGAGGATCTGCCGGGCCCGCGGGATCCCGAGCGCCGCCGCGGCCTCCAGCTGGCCGTGGCCGACCGACAGGAAGCCCGCCCGCACGATCTCGGCGGCGTACGCGGCCTGGTGGAGGGCCAGGCCGAGCGCGGCCGCGGTGACCGGGCCGATCAGGTCCATCGTGCCGACGTCGAAGAAGCCGGGCCCGAACGGGATACCGAACGAGATCCTGCGGTAGAGGATCGCGAGGTTGTACCAGAACAGCAGCTGCAGGATGAGCGGCACCGACCGGAACAGCCACACGTATCCCCAGGCGACCGAGGCCAGCAGGGGGTTGCGGGACATCCGCATCAGCGCGAGCACCGTCCCCAGCAGGAAGCCCAGCACGATGCCGAGCGCGGTCAGCTGGACGGTGAGGACGACCGCCCGCAGCACGGACGGCGCGAACAGGTACCGCCCGACGGTGGGCCAGTCCCACGCCGGGTTGGTGACCAGCGCGTTCAGGGCCATGGCGAGCAGCACGAGGACCACGCCGGCGGCGGCCCAGCGCCACGGGTGGCGGGCGCGGATCACCCGCAGCGACCCGGCGTCCGCGGCGCCGAGGGGCGCGGCGGCGCCCCCGGCCAGGGTCACGGTCTCGGGGACGGAGGGGGCGGTCATGGGCGTCCCGTCCTGCGGCTGCGCGGAGGCGTGGGGACAACGTCGACAGGCATGCGTCAGCCCTTCCTGAGGGCGCGGCGGCGCCCGGGGGGAGATGCGCCCTGCGGGGCGCGGGAGAAGGAGGATCAGGGCGTCACGGGCGACAGGCGGCGGACCACACGCGACCGAAGTCGATGTGGCCGCGCGTCACGAGTCGCACTCCGGCCTGCATGCCTCCACTCCAGCAGAGATCCGGCTTTCCCGTCAAGACCTACTTGTTTAGTAGGTTATTGAAGACGAGAAAACCGCCGGAGGCGGCGCCGCCGGCGGTTTCCTGAGGGGTGACGCCCGCTCAGTCCCTGGTGTCGAGCGAGTCCAGCGAGGACTCCTCCGGCCCGTCGAGCTCCTCCTCGATCGCCCGCGCCCTGGCCTCGTCCGCCGCGTCCCGCCTCTTGTCGTGGACGTGCATGAAGACCTCGGCCACGAAGAAGAGGACGACCATGGGCAACGCGAGCGCCAGCATGGTGAACGGGTCCTGGCTCGGCGTGGCCACCGCGGCGAACACGAACAGCAGGAAGACGATCATGCGCTGGTGCTTGGCGACCGTCCGGTACTTCAGCACGCCGATCACGTTGAGGAACACCATCAGCAACGGCATCAGGAACGAGATGCCGAAGATGACGAGCATGAGGATCAGGAACGTGAGGTAGTCGTCGACGTCGATCAGCGCCAGCGCGTTGCCGGGGACGAACCCCAGCAGCAGCGACAGACCGCGGTCCATCGTGAGGTACGCGAGGGCGGCGCCGGCGCCGAACAGCGGGATCGCCAGGCCGAGGAACGCGATCGTGTAGCGCCGCTCGTTCTGGTAGAGCCCCGGGGTGACGAACGCCCAGATCTGGTACAGCCACAGGGGCGCGGTCACCACCACGCCGAAGATCACGGCGACCTTGAGGTTGATCATGAAGCCGTCGAGCACGCCGTGGACGACCAGCGTGCAGCTCTGCCCGTTCGTGATCTTGTACGCCTCGGGCAGCCGGCAGAACGGGGCCGTCATGAAGGTCCAGATCGGGCCGAAGAACGCGAACCCGATGCCGGTGCCGACCACGGCCGCCAGGAGCATCTTGACGATGCGGTTGCGCAGCTCACGGAGATGCTCCATGAGCGTCATGCGCCCGTCGTCGAACGTCGGCTCCGGGCTGGACCGCTTCAGCAGCGCCATCTGTTGATCCTGCTCGGTAAAGGGGCCATCAGGACGCCCGGACGGATCAGCTCGACCGCTGGTCGTTCTGCGTCTGGGACAGGGGCACACCGTTCACGGTGGGCTCGGAGGCGGCGCGCAGACGGCGGTTCTCCTCCTCCAGGACCCGCAGCCGGTCCTCGATGGACGGCGTCGCCGGGGCGATCTGCTGCGGGGGCGCCGCCTCCGCCTTCACCACGGTCGCGGCGTCGTCCTCCTCGCGCAGCTTGGAGGTCTCCTTCTTGAACAGCCGCAGCGACTGCCCGAGCGACTTCGCGGTGTCCGGCAGCCTCTTGGCGCCGAACAGCAGGATCAGGACGACTCCGATGATGAGCAGTTCCGGCACACCGAGTTGGGACATGACCGCTTCCTTCACACGCAGGGAGGTACCATCACCGATCGTACGCGCACCACAGGCCGGTCTTCACCCGCGCTCGGCCCGGAGCGTGCTGCCGGCCGCCGGAAATTCATCCTCCGGTGGCCCGAGACGTCGCCTCGCCCTGTCCAGCTCGGCGCCGAGACCGCGGGCCGCGGCGAACACCCGCACCGCCGGCACGGCCAGGACGGCGAGCCCCGCCACGGCCAGGCCGACGGCCGCGAAGATCCACGTCATGGCGGCCATGCTAGCCGCCGTCGCGGGCCGTCGCGCGGTCAGCAGGCGGATTCGTAGTTGGCCAGCGCCGCCGTCGCCGTCTCCGCGACCCGCTCGCCCAGCGAGGCCGGGGACAGCACCCGCCCGCCGTCGCCGAGGCGCAGCGCGAGCCGGACCACCCACGACTGGTCGCGGGCGCGCAGCGCCACCCGCAGCCGGCCCTCCCCCAGCTCGGTGACCTCCTCGCACGGGTAGTACTCGGCCACCCACCGCCCGGCCGGGGTCAGCTCCAGCTCCACCAGTTCGTCGCTCTCGGACGGCCGGAACACGCCCTGCGTGACGTCCATCGGCTCGGCCTCGGCCGGCGGGTCGGCCGGGACGTCGAGGACCTCGACCTCCATGATCCGGTCGATCCGGAACATCCGCATCGCCTCGGCCCGGTAGCACCACCCCTCCAGGTAGTGGTGCCCGTCGACCAGGACCACGCGGAGCGGGTCGACCTCGCGCGGGGTGATCTCGTCCCGCCCCGGGACGTAGTAGCGCAGCGACAGCCGCCTGCCCTGGCGCGCGGCCTCGGTGATGACGGCGTGGGCGTCGGGCGCCGCGCCGATCTCGACCTGGACCTGGCTGCTGACGGTCGCCGCGCCCTCGCCGGCCGCCTGCTCCAGCTTGGCGATGACCCGGCCCAGCACGTCGCGGTCCTGGAACTCCGGGAGCTCGCCCAGCATGCGCAGCGCCACCAGCAGCGCGCTCGCCTCGTCGACGCCGAGCTTGAGGGGCCGGGCGATCGCGTCGGCGTTGTCGATGAGGATCTCGCCGCCGTCCCAGGAGACGTCGATCAGGTCGCCCGGCGTGTGACCGGGCAGGCCGCACATCCACACCAGCTGGAGATCGTCGATCAGCTGCTTCTCCGACAGGCCGAACAGGCGGGCCACCTCCGGCACCTGCGCGCCCGGATGCGACATCAGGTACGGCACGAGCGCCAGCAGGCGCGGCAGCCGGTCGGAGCTCATCGTCCCCCCGCCTTCCCGGAGTCGGGTCGCGCGCTCACTGCAGAGCCCCCTTCAGTCGGCGGATCACGGCCTCCCGCGCGTCCGGCGGGTCCGTCACGACGGCGTCGGGGCCGAGGCTGGCGATCCACCCGGCGAGCCGTTCCGGGTCGGCGAACGTCACCTCGGCCTCGTCCCACCCGTCGGTCCCCGGCCGTACGGACTGGGCCGCGTGCCGCAGGCCGAGGCAGGAGCCCTGGCGGATCCGCACGAGGGCGGTCCGCTCGTTGGGGACCTCCTGGTAGCCGACCATGGCCCGCAGGTCCAGGCCCTCGGGGACCGTGAAGGCCCCGGGGCGGCCCAGCGTCGCGACGGGCCCGGTGATGCGGCTGAGCCGGAAGACCCGGGCGGCGCCGCGGTCGCGGTCGTGGCCGGCCAGGTACCACCGGCCGCGGCGGCTCACCACCCCCCACGGCTCCACGGTGCGCGTGAGCACCGACTCGCTGCCGGCCGAGCGGTAGTCGAACCGGACGGCCCGGCGGTCGCGCACGGCCTCCCACAGGGCCGGGAACGCCGGGTCGCGGGTGTCCACCCGCAGCTCCAGCGGGCTCTCCACCTGGTCGGTGCGCACGCCTCCGGCGCGCAGCTTCAGCAGGGCGCCGCCGGCCGCCTCCGCGAGGTTCGCCCGCTGCCACACCTGGGCGGCCAGGCCGATGACCGCGGCCTCGTCCGGCTCCAGCGTGATCTCGGGCAGCTCGTACGCCTCCCGCACGATGCGGTAGCCGGGGTCGTCCTCCCAGGGATCCTTGTGGACCTCGATCGGGATGCCGATCTCGCGCAGCTCGTTCTTGTCGCGCTCGAACATGCGCTGGAAGGCCTCGTCGTTGTCCGGGTCGTACCCGGGGACGGCCTGCCGGATCTGCTCGGCGCTCAGCGGCCGCCGCGTCGCGAGCAGGCAGATCACCAGATTGAGCAGCCGCTCGGTCTTCCGCCGCGACATCGGGCCTCCCCTCCAATCGAGAACGCTACCCTTTTCGGCGTGATCAGATGGCGCAAGGGCGAGGTGGTCCGGATCCGGCGCGAGTGGCCGGGGGCGATGGAGCTCGACGTCGCCCTCGCCGAGGGCGAGTGCCGCGCCCTCGCCTATCCCCCGCTGGTCGGACGGCCCGAGCCGGGCGACGCCGTGTTGCTCAACACGACCGCGCTCGCCATGGGCCTCGGTACGGGAGGGTACGCCATGGTGGTGGCGGTTCCGGACCGTTTGCCGCAAGATCCCGCCGGCCCGGGCCATCTGGTGAAGGCGCGCTACACCCCGCTCCAGGCGACCGTGCTCGGCGCCGACGAGCAGGACTCCCCCCATCACGAGGTCCTGCGGGAGGCCGACTCGCTCGACGGCATGCCCGTCGTGGTCGCCGACCTCCACTCCGCCCTGCCCGCGATCCTGTGCGGCCTGTACGCCTCGGCCGCGGCGCGGCCCCGCGTGGCGTACGTGATGCTCGACGGCGGCGCCCTGCCGGCCTGGTTCTCCATGTCCTGCGCGGAGCTGCGGGCGCGCGAGTGGCTGTGCGGGGTCGTGACGACCGGCCAGTCCTTCGGCGGCGACGTGGAGGCCGTGACGACGCACACGGGACTGCTGGCCGCCCGGCACGTGCTGGGCGCCGACGTCGCCGTCGTGACCCAGGGACCGGGCAACCTCGGCACCGGCACCCGGTGGGGCTTCTCCGGCGTGTCGGCCGGGGAGGCGGTGAACGCCGCCGCCGTCCTCGGCGGACGCCCGGTGGCGGCGCTGCGGGTGAGCGAGGGCGACGCCCGGGACCGCCACCGCGGCGTCTCGCACCACTCGCTCACGGCGTACGGGCGGGTCGCGCTCGCACCTGCACGGGTGGCGGTGCCCGACCTGCCCGGGGACTTCGGGGACCGGGTCCGGGAGCAGGCCGCGTCCCTCGGCGCGCGGCACGACCTGGTCACCGTGCCGGTGGACGGGCTGCTGGGCGCGCTCGAGGCGTCGCCGGTCCGCCTGTCGACGATGGGCCGCGGCCTGACGGAGGACCTCGCCTACTTCCTCGCCTCCGCGGCGGCGGGACGGGACGCGGCCGGGCTGCTCGGCTCGTAGAACTCCTTGAACGTGAACGCCTCCGGCCCGGCCCCCCGGGAGCGGAGCAGGCCGAGGCGTCCCATCGCCTCGTCCAGCGGCGGCCGGTGCCCCTCGGGGACCCACCACATCACGCTGTACGGCTCGGCCGCCCGGTGGAACCAGTCCCTGCGCCGCCTCAGCACGCCGAGGTGGGGGCTGCGGTAGACGAAGTTCCACAGACTCGTGCGGGACTCCCACACCGACAGGTTGATCAGCAGGTGGTCGCCGTACTGGTGGCGGACCACGTCGGTCGGCAGGTCTCCGCCCTTCATGCGCCAGACGAACCCGGGCGCGACGTCGGAGACGGCGTTGATCGGCTCGAGGGCGGCGACGAACCCCGCCAGCCGTGCGGACTCGATGGGCTCCAGGAGATGGGCGATGTTGAGCTGCGCGAGATGCATGCCCGGATTCTATGTCAGTCTTGATTGTTTTTAGAACCCCCGGCGTCCCGGGTGAACGCGACGCAGCACTCCCCAGGCCGGGGGTCGAGCGCGGCCGTGACGCCGCGCTCCTCGCGGGCGGCCAGCAGTCCCTCGCACATCGCGAGGTTCATCGAGCACACGAGCAGCGGGTGCTCCTCGGCCAGCAGATGGAAGGGGCAGTTGCGCAGCCGGATCCGCCCGCCCTCCTCGTACGGCTCGTATCCGCGCGCGTCCAGCACCTCGACCAGGCCCGCGCCCTCCGTGCCGGCGGCCATCCGCTCGCCCGCCCGCCTGGCGGCCGCCTCGGCCTGCTCGTCGCCGCCGAGCAGGCCGACCACCTCCGCCAGGACGAGGGCCGGGGTCCGGTAGTCGCGCGGCGGCAGGCTCACGGCCCGCTCGCCGGCGGCCCTGCGGTAGACCTTCGCCGGCCGTCCGCTGCCCGGCCCAGTGCGGTCGGTGAGCCGGCGGAAGCCCGCCTCCAGCAGGCCCGCGTCGACGAGCTTGTCCAGATGGAACGCCGCGAGCGTGCGCTGCACCCCGGCGGCCTCGGCCGCCTCGTTGCGCCCCACGTCGCGCCCCTGGGACGCCACGAAGCGGTACAGCTCCCTGCGGACGGGATCGGCGAGCACGCTCATCGACTCGAGGTCGTCGCTCTTCACAGCCCGGAGTCTAGAACCGCCCCGCTGACGCCCGGCGGGGACCGCCACCGAGGGCCCGGCCGGCACGCGGACCGCCGGACTCCGGGGCGTTGACACCGTCGTGATCGGACTGCTTTCATTAGGAAACCTTCCTAACTAACCCCGAAGGGATCCCCCTCCTCGGGTGACCCGCCACACCCCCTCCTCGACGGCGCACCCCCATTGCCCGCGGCACTCCGCGCGGGCCGCCCGTCGGCGAGACAGGCGGAGAAACGGAGATCACGACGTGAAGAACCTGCTGCCCGGACGCGCGTCCCGGCGTGCCGCCGTCCTCCTGCTGGCCGCGGGCGCGGTCGCGCTGCCGGCCCAGGCCGGGCTCGCCTCCCAGGCGAGCGCGTCGGCCGCCGGCGCGGCCCACGCCTCGACGGCCCGGGCCTCGGCGGACCTCACGGACCCGAAGAAGAAGGAGATCGCGATGGAGCTCGTCTCCAGCGCGGAGAACTCCTCCCTCGACTGGAAGGCCCAGTACAAGTACATCGAGGACATCGACGACGGCCGCGGCTACACGGCCGGCATCATCGGGTTCTGCTCGGGCACCGGCGACATGCTCGACCTCGTCGAGCTCTACACCGAGCGCAAGCCGGACAACGTGCTCGCCAAGTACCTCCCCGCGCTGCGGAAGGTCGACGGCACCGACTCCCACAAGGGCCTCGACCCGAACTTCCCGAAGGACTGGCGCACCGCGGCGGCCGACAAGGTCTTCCAGCAGGCCCAGAACGACGAGCGGGACCGGGTCTACTTCAACCCGGCGGTCAAGCAGGCGAAGGCCGACGGCCTGCGGGCGCTCGGGCAGTTCGTCTATTACGACGCCATCGTCATGCACGGCCCGGGCACCGACCCGGTCAGCTTCGGCGGCATCCGCAAGACGGCCATGAAGAAGGCGAAGACCCCGGCGCAGGGCGGCGACGAGGTCGCCTACCTCAACGCGTTCCTCGACGCCCGCAAGGCCGCGATGAAGACCGAGGAGGCCCACAGCGACACCAGCCGGGTCGACACCGAGCAGCGGGTGTTCCTCAAGAACGGCAACCTCGACCTCAACCCGCCGCTGAAGTGGAAGGTCTACGGCGACAGCTACGCGATCAAGAGCTGAGCCTGACCCCGGACAGACGAACGGCCTCTCCGCGCCCTGACAGGGGCGGGAGAGGCCGTTCCGCGTGTCGTGCCTGGGAGCTGTGCGCCCGCGGTCAGGACGGCCGGTGCCGCGATCAGGCGGCGCCGAGGACGTCGACCACGAACACGAGCGTGTCGGTGCCCTTGATGCCGCCCTGCGAGTTGCCCTCCTTGCCGTACCCGAGGTCCGGCGGGATCGTGAGCAGGACGCGGCTGCCGACGGGGACGCCGGTCAGGCCCTGGGCCCAGCCCTTGACGACCTGGTTGAGGGCGAACGAGGCCGGCTCGCCCCGGTCCCAGCTGGAGTCGAACTTCTTGTCGGTGCCCCAGATCTTGCCGATGTAGTGCGCGAGCACGGTCTGGTCGGCCTTCACGGCCGGGCCGTCGCCCTTGATCACGGTCTTGACCACGAGCTTCTTCGGCGGCTTGGCGGCCGTCTTCGTGGTCAGCGTGGGGGCCTTGTCGCCGCCCGGGTTCTCCAGCTTCACGCCGTTGAGGCCGGGGTCGACCGCGGAGCCCTGGGCGGCCTTGGCGGCGGCCGAGACGATGTCGACGACGAGCACCTGGGACGACGCGTTGAAGTCGGTGCCCTGCTGCTTGGCCTGGTTGATCTGGTCGGCCGACAGGTTGTCCTTGGCGATCACCGCGAGCACACGGCCGCCCGGCTTGGCGCCGACGAGGGCCTCGTGCAGCGCCTTCGGCAGCTGCGGGCTGACGGTGACGAACTCCGACTTGCCCTGGTCGTAGTCGGAGCCCGGCGACTTGTTCTGCTTGCCGTCCCAGTTGTAGACCGTCACGTTCGCGGTGAGGACGTCGCCGTCCTTGGCGGGCGTCCCCGAGCCCTCGATGACCTTCTGCGCGGAGGAGGTCAGCGCCGGCTTCCCGGCCGGGAAGGTGAGCGTGGGCTTCTTGCCCGCGTCTCCGGTCACCTTGATTCCGGAGGCGGCGGCCTGCTGGCCGGGGCTCGCGCTGGGGGCGCTCTTCTGCGCGGTTCCGCAGGCGGCGGCGAGCAACAACGGTATAGCGGCGACTACGGCCGTACGGCGGCGCATGTGGGAATCCTCAGACAGACAGCGGGTCCGGGTAACCCTACCCGAACCCGCCGTCAGAACCGTGTAAGCCGATCACATCCCCGCTATCAGCTTGTCCACCCTCTCGTCCACGGCCCGGAACGGGTCCTTGCACAGGACGGTCCGCTGGGCCTGGTCGTTGAGCTTCAGGTGGACCCAGTCGACGGTGAAGTCGCGGCGCTTCTCCTGGGCCTTGCGGATGAACTCGCCGCGCAGCTTCGCCCGCGTGGTCTGCGGCGGAACCGACTTCGCCTCGAAGATCCGGACGTCGCCGGCGACCCGCTCGACCGCCCCCCGCCGCTGCAGCAGGTAGAACAGGCCCCGCTTGCGGTGGACGTCGTGGTAGGCCAGATCGAGCTGCGCGACCCGCGGCGACGACAGCGGAAGGTCGTACTTCTGCCTGTAACGTTCAATCATCTGGTACTTGGTGACCCAGTCGATCTCCCGCGCCACGAGGTCGAGGTCTCCGGTGTCGACCGCCCGGAGCGTGCGCTCCCACAGCTCCAGGACCCGCTTGCTGATCTCGTCGCCGCCGCGGCGGTCGACGAAGTCGCGGGCCTTGGTGAGGTACTCCTGCTGGATCTCCAGCGAGGACGCCTCCCGCCCGTTGGCGAGGCGGACCCGGCGGCGGCCGGTCATGTCGTGGGACACCTCGCGGATCGCCCTTATCGGGTTCTCCAGGGACAGGTCGCGCATGACGACGCCCGCCTCGATCATGCGCAGGACCAGGTCGGTGGCCCCCACCTTGAGCAGCGTCGTCGTCTCGCTCATGTTCGAGTCGCCGACGATGACGTGCAGGCGGCGGAACCGCTCGGCGTCGGCGTGCGGCTCGTCCCTCGTGTTGATGATCGGGCGCGAGCGGGTGGTCGCCGAGGAGACGCCCTCCCAGATGTGCTCGGCCCGCTGGGACACGCAGTAGACCGCGCCGCGCGGCGTCTGCAGCACCTTGCCGGCGCCGCAGATGATCTGCCGGGTCACGAGGTACGGGATCAGGACGTCGGCCAGCCGTCCGAACTCCCCGTGCCGGCCGACGAGGTAGTTCTCGTGGCAGCCGTAGGAGTTGCCGGCCGAGTCGGTGTTGTTCTTGAACAGGTAGATGTCTCCCGCGATGCCCTCCTCGCGGAGCCGCTTCTCGGCGTCCACGAGGAGACCCTCGAGAATCCGCTCCCCCGCCTTGTCGTGGGTGACCAGCTCCACGACGTTGTCGCATTCAGGGGTGGCGTACTCGGGATGGCTGCCGACGTCCAGATACAGCCGGGCGCCGTTGCGGAGGAAGACGTTGCTCGATCGGCCCCATGACACCACTCGCCGGAACAGGTACCGCGCCACCTCGTCCGGCGACAGCCGCCGCTGCCCGCGGAACGTGCAGGTGACGCCGTACTCGTTCTCAAGCCCGAAGATGCGTCGATCCATCACCTCACCCTATTCCCCGAAACCGACAACCGAACAGGGATCACGCGGCTTATTGCTCCGGCGATACGGGGGAAACGGGGTCAGGGGGTGTAAATCTCCACGACCTTGACGATGTGGCCGCCCTTGACGGTGATGAGGGCGTACAGGTCGCCCTTGTCGGCCCGCAGGATCAGCTTGTTGCGGGAGCACCGCTGGGTGCCCACGTAGTCGCCGTTGATCGTCTGGTCGTTGCCGTCGCAGCCGACCGCGCTGAGGAACACCACGTTCTTGTCGATCTGGGCGGCGAAGGCCATCGCGTCGCCCTCCGGCGGCCCCTCGAAGTGGCCCGTCGTCTGGCCGCCGACGTCCCGGACGAACCGGACGGGGACGTACTCGACGACGTTGGCGTCCTGCATGGTCCGCAGCTCGCCACGGAGGATGCCGTCGCGGCTCGGGCTGATCCCCCTGGTGAAGTCGTGCCCCGGATCGGACTGGAAGACGCCGCCGAAGACGGGCGGCGTCTTGTCGGAGATCGGGGGCCACTTGTCGTCGCCGGTGGGGTCGGCCACCGGGACGGACGGCGCCGCGCTCGCGGAGGGGGTCGGCGCGGCCGGGGCGGAGGACTCGGCGGGGGCGGCCGGGGTCGCGGTCACCGTGACCGTGGCGGTGGGGCCGGCCGCGGAGCCGGCCGTCCCGGAGCAGGCGGCCAGGGAGAAGAGGGCGACGGCCGCCGCGGGAATCCCCGCGCGCCGGAAAAGGTCGAAAGTCGTCACAACCGGATGAGACTAGCGAAACCGGGGTTTGGTTGGGCCCGGAACCTGTGATCTTCGCCGCCCGCCGCCGAACGCGGTGTCACGTCGACGCCGCCGCGGCCCTGTGGGGGCCGCGGCGGCGTCGTGGACGATCCGGAAGGGACCCTGGAGGGGGTCCGGGGCGGGACGTCAGCCGGCGGAGCCGGTGTCGATGTCGCCATCGGGCGCGATCGGCGGGCCGGTCTCGGGAGCGGGCGGCGCACCCTCGCCGGACTCGGGCGCCGCCGGGGTCTCCGTGGGCGCCGCGGCGCTCTCCAGCAGCCGCTCCAGGCGGGGGCCGGCGAGACGCAGGAACTTGCGGTGCTCCCGGCCGCGGTCGAGCACGGCGACCTCGAGCTGCCCCGCCGGGGGCCGCTCGCCGCCGGGCTCGGTGAGGGCGCTGAGCGCCGCGTCGAGCGCCTGCGGCAGCTCCAGCCCCTCGCTGTAGCGCTCCTTGAGCCGGCCTGCGACGGCCTCGGCCTGGCCGCCGATCACGGCCATGCCCTGCTCGTCGAAGACCGATCCGTCGAAGGTGAGACGGAAGATCTGGTCGTCCTGAGCGGTGTCGCCCACCTCGGCGACGACGATCTCCACCTCCAGCGCCTTGATCGAATCCGTGAAGATCATGCCGAGCTGCTGGGCGTACAGGTTGGCGAGCCCGCGGCCGGTGACGTCGGTCCGGTTGAAGGTGTAGCCGTTGATGTCGGCGTACCGGATGCCGGCCAGGCGCAGCGACTCGAACTCGTTGTACCGCCCGACCGCCGCGAAGCCGATCCGGTCGTAGATCTCGCTGATCTTGTGGAGCGCCTTCGACGGGTTGGGCGCCACGAACAGGATGCCGTCGGCATACTGCATGACGACCACGCTGCGGCCTCGCGCGATGCCCTTACGCGCATACTCCGCCCTGTCCCGCATGATCTGCTCGGGTGAGGCATATCCAAAGGGCATGGACACCGGGGGTGTTCCTCTCTGTCCGTTAGCGCAGCGGGGCGGTCGGGCCGTCGGGGTCGGTCATGCGGGCCTCCAGCAACGACTGGACGAACTCGCCGACCTCCTCGTCGGGCAGGCGGCGGAAGCCGTCGGCGGTGATGACGGCGACCACCGGCCAGATCTTCCGCGTGACGTCGGGCCCGCCGGTGGCCGAGTCGTCGTCGGCCGCGTCGTACAGCGACTGCAGGCAGGCGAGCACCGTGTCCTGCGGGCTGGCGCCGGGCCGGTAGAGCTTCTTCAGCGCGCCGCGGGCGAAGATCGAGCCGGAGCCGATCGAGTGGAAGTCGTGCTGCTCGTACGGCCCGCCGCCGACGTCGTAGCTGAAGATGCGGCCGCTGTCGGCGGCCGGGTCGTAGGCCGCGAAGAGCGGGACGACGACCAGGCCCTGCATGGCCATCGCGAGGTTGCCGCGGATCATGGTGGCCAGCCGGTGGGCCTTGCCCTCCGTGGACAGCGAGCGGCCCTCGGTCTTCTCGTAGTGCTCGAGCTCGACCCGGAACAGCCGGGCCACCTCGATGCCGGTGCTCGCGGTGCCCGCGATGCCCATGCACGAGTAGTCGTCGGCGCGGAACACCTTCTCCATGTCCCGCTGGGAGATCATGTTGCCGGAGGTCGCACGCCTGTCGCCCGCCATCACCACGCCTCCGGCGCAGGTCGCCGCGACGATCGTGGTCGCGTGCGGGATCTGGTCGCCGACCGGCGCCGCCAGCGTCTCGGCACGCGTGGGCAGCAGGTTCGGCGCGTGCGCGCCGAGGAACTCGGTGAACGACGACGACCCCGTATGTGTGAAGAGGCTGTTCATCCAGGCTGGCTGAGATGCCACGCGACTCCCTCCAAGCGTGCGTTGTTACGCCCGACCCTACTCATGTCTCCGCACTGGTTGCACTCTTCCCGATCAGCTCAGCGCGAACCGGACATCCGTCCGGACCCGCCACGGGCCGCACTAACTCCTTCACCAAACCGTTTCTTTACGAGTTAGTTATCACGTGCGAGTGTCGTTTTGTCTGTACGTCATGACTTGACGGGGAGGTCGGCATGAGACCTGCACTCGCGGTGCTGGCGGGGGCCGTACTGGCGCTCGCCGCGTGCGGCACCGGCGGCGGTTCCCAGGACGACGGCGTCACCCTCACCATCACCTCCAACGCCATCTCGGGCGGAAAGAACGCGGAGACCGCGGACTGGACCGCGAAGTGGGTGATCCCGAAGTTCGAGGCCGCCCAGAAGGCCAAGGGCCGGACCGTCCACGTGCGGTTCCAGCCAAGCGGCGTCGACGACGAGCAGTACAAGACGAAGATCGCGCTCGACCTGAAGTCCCGGGCCGGGGCCGACGTGATCGACCTCGACGGCATCTGGGTCGGCGAGTTCGCCCAGGCCGGGTACATCAAGCCGCTGACCGACGTGGCGGGCGCAAGCGTGGACTCCTGGGAGGGGTGGAACCAGATCCCCCAGGCCGTCCAGGGCCTCGGCACCTTCGACGGCAAGCGGTACGGCCTGCCGCAGGGCACCGACGGCCGGGTGCTGTTCTACAACAAGGACCTGTTCAGGAAGGCCGGCCTGCCGGACCCCTGGCAGCCGAAGAGCTGGCAGGAGATCGTCGACGCGGGCACGGCCCTCAAGAAGGCGGGCGTCCAGATCCCGATCCAGCTCGACGCGGGCACCGCGATGGGCGAGGCGACGACCATGCAGGGCGTCCTGCCGCTGCTCGCGGGCGCGGGGGCGGAGATCTACGCCGGCGGCAAGTGGACCGGCGCCTCGCAACCCCTCAAGGACGTGCTGAACCTCTACCGGCAGATCTACACGACCGGGCTCGGCGACCCCCGCCTCCAGCAGGAGGCCCAGGGCCGCGACAAGTCGTTCGCGGAGTTCGCCCAGGGCAAGATCGGGATCCTGGCGGAGAGCGACTACTTCTGGCGGTCGGTGGTCGAGCCCAAGGCCGGCGTCGCTCCCATGCAGAACCGGGACGCCGTCGTCGGGTACGCCCTCATCCCCGCCGAGCGTCCCGGCGCCGGCATCCGCGGGCAGGACTTCGTCAGCATGTCAGGCGGCGCGGTCCGGGTGCTGAACCCGAACTCGAAGAACCCCGGCCTGGCGTGGGAACTGCTGTCGTTCATGCACTCGGCCGAGGCGACCACCTCGCAGCTCGCCGGGGCCGCCCGCATCACCTCCCGCAAGGACGTCAACGACACGGTGCTGGGCGTCGACCCGATGCTGAAGTTCGTGTCGGACAAGGTGCTGCCGATCACGGCGTACCGGCCGCCGCTCGCGGTCTACCCGCAGGTGTCGGTCGCGCTGCAGGAGGCGACGGCGGCGATCGTGTCGGGCCGGAGCGTGGAGGAGGCGGCGGCCGGCTACCAGAGCAAGGTGGAGTCCCTGGTCGGCGGCGCAGCGCATGTCGCGGGCTGACCCGGCCGTCTCGCCGGCCGGTCTGGGGCGGAGGCGCGCCGTCGGGTTCATGCTCCCGGCGCTGGTGCTGATCGGGGTCTTCCTGGTCTTCCCGGCGCTGTGGACCATCTACCTGGGGCTGACCGACTACCGCCTCACCGGCCTGGCGGCGGCCGACCCGCACGTCGTCGGCGCCGCCAACTTCACCGAGGCGCTCGGCGACGACCGGTTCCGCTCGTCGCTGTGGCTCACCGTCCAGTACGTGCTCGGCTCGGCGGTGGTGGGCCAGGCGGTGCTGGGGTTCGCGCTCGCGTGGACCCTGCGGAACCGGCCGGGGCCGGTCAAGCGGATCACCGAGGGGCTGGTGCTGCTCGCGTGGATCCTGCCCTCCTCGGTCGTGGCGTTCCTGTGGATCGCGCTGCTCGACCGGGACGAGGGGACGCTCAACGCGATCCTGCACACGCCCGGGACGGCGTGGCTGCTCGACCACCCCATGTCGTCGATCATCGTGTTCAACGTCTGGCGGGGCACGGCCTTCTCGATGATGCTGTACGGCGCGGCGCTGGAGAACGTGCCCCCGTCGCACCTGGAGACGGCCCGCCTCGCCGGGGCGTCCACGGTGCAGCAGCTCAGAGACGTCGTGCTGCCCCGGATCCGGGGACACGTGCTGACGAACCTGCTGCTCATCAGTCTGTGGACGTTCAACGACTTCACGGCCTTCCAGATCACCGCGGGCGGGCCGGAGGGGCGCTCGGAGATCCTGCCGATGTACATCTACAACGTCGCGCTGAGCGGGGGCCGCCTCGGGTTCGGCGCGGCCATCTCGTTCCTCGTGCTGCTGATCAACCTGGTCTTCGCCTTCGCCTACCTGCGGATCCTCCGCGGCCGCCGCGAGGTGGTCGTCCCATGACCGACGCGCGCCGCGCGGTGGGCGTGATCATGCGGGCGACGTTCCTGGCGGCCGTGCTCGGGTTCTTCTCGCTGCCGCTGCTGTGGCTGGCCTCGGCGCCGTTCGACGCCCATCCCACGATCACGGCGTCGGTCCCGAGCCTCACCCTGGCGAACTTCCGGTCGCTGCTGGACAACCCGTACGTGCTCAGCTCGCTGCGCAACTCCGTGATCCAGGCGGCCGCCAGCGCCGCGCTCGTGGTGGTGCTGGCCGCCCTCGCCGCGTACGCGCTGTCGCGGGTGCGGGTGCCCGGGCGGGACGCGCTGCTGTACGTCCTGCTGCTGCTGTCGTCGGTGGTGACCGGGACGGCGGCGATGGTGCCGCTGTTCGAGCTGGCGACCCGGCTGAACCTGATCGACACCCACCTCGGGGTGGTGCTGACGCTGTCGGGCGGGCTGCTGCCGGCGGCGATCTTCATCCTGAAGGACTTCATGGACGCCACGCCGACGTCGTACGAGGAGTCGGCCCGGGTGTTCGGGGCGTCGCCGCTGCAGATCCTCGGCCACATCGTGATCCCGCTCGTGCGGCCGGGGCTGGCGACGATCGCCGTCTGGGCCGTGGCCAACGTGTGGGGGAGCTTCCTGCAGCCGTTCATCCTGCTCCGCGACCCGGACAAGGCGCCGGGCTCGGTCATCCTCTACACGCTCTACACCGAGGGCGGCTCGCCGCGCCTCGATCTGATCTCGACGTTCTCGCTGCTCTACTCGCTCCCGGTGGTCGTGATGTACGTGTTCGTCAGCCGCAGGTACGGCTTCCGCTTCCACGGAGGGATCAAGAGGTGATCTCGCTACGCGGCCTGACCAAGGAGTTCCCGGGCGGGGTGCGGGCGGTCGACGCCCTCGACCTGGACATCGGCGACGGGGAGTTCTTCGCGCTGCTGGGGCCGTCCGGCTGCGGCAAGACGACGCTGCTGCGGACGATCGCCGGCCTGGAGACCCCCACGTCGGGGACGGTCGCCATCGGCGGCGCCGACGTGACCCGGCTGCCGCCGGGCCGCCGGGACGTGGCCATGGTGTTCCAGGACTACGCCCTGTTCCCGCACATGGACGTGACGGCCAACATCGCCTATCCGCTGCGGATCCGGAAGGTCCCCCGGGCCCGGCGGGAGGAGAAGGCGGCCGAGACGGCGGCCCGGCTCAGCCTGACGGAGCTGCTCGCCCGCAGGCCCGGCCAGCTGTCCGGCGGCCAGCAGCAGCGGGTGGCGCTCGCGCGGGCCATCGCGTGCCACCCGAAGGTGTTCCTGTTCGACGAGCCGCTGTCGAACCTCGACGCGCGGCTGCGGCTGGAGGCCCGGACATTCCTCAAGCGCCTCCAGCGTGAGCTGGCGGTGACCACGGTCTTCGTCACCCACGACCAGGGCGAGGCGCTGGCCCTGGCCGACCGGATCGCCGTCATGTCGGCGGGGCGCATCACCCAGCTCGGCACGCCGGCCGAGGTGTTCCGGCGGCCGGCGACCACGTTCGTGGCCGGCTTCATCGGCTCCACCCCGATGAACCTGCTGCCCGGCACGGCCGAGGGCGGCAGGCTTCACGTGGCCGGGGCCGTGCTCCCCCTGCCGTCCGAGGTGCCCGACGGGCCGGTGGTGTACGGCCTGCGGCCCGAGTACGCCGACCTGTCCCCGTCGCCCCCGCCGTTCGGGGACGGGGACGCGTTCTCGGGGAAGGTAGCGGTCGTGGAGAACCTCGGCACCGCCCACCTCGTCACGCTGGAGTGCGGCGACCACCTCGTGCAGGCGGTGGCGCCCGAGGGGGAGGAGCCGGCGCTCGGCGCGCTCGCCTGGGTGGTCCCCCGCCCGGGGCGCGCGCTGATCTACCGGGACGACGCGCTCCTCACGGCGGCCTGACCATGGCCGCGATCACAGGCGTGTGGACGCTGGACGACCGGCTGGACGGGCCGGTGAAGGAGCTGGAGTTCGAGGTGCCGCCGGGCACGGCCGCGGTGACCGTCCGGCTCTCCTACGACCGCTCGGCGGGCGTGCTCGACCTCGGCTGCGAGGGCCCCGGCGGCTTCCGCGGCTGGTCCGGCGGCGCCCGCTCCGAGTACACGATCGCGCCCACCTGGGCCACCCCCGGCTACCTGCCGGGCGAGCCGGAGCCCGGGGTGTGGAAGGTGGTGCTGGGCCTGTACCGCGTGCCCCTCGCCGGCCTGCCGTACGAGGTCCGGGTTATCCGCCACCGGCGGGCCCCGGCCGTGCCGCGGCGGCATCCGAGCCGGTGCGTCCGCACGCCCCGCTCGCCGCACCGCCAGCCGGCGGCCGTACGGCGGGGGCTGCCGGGCGTCGGCGGCATGCGGTGGCTGGCGGGCGACCTGCACGCCCACACGACCCACTCGGACGGCTCCCTCGACGTGTACGAGCTCGCCTGCGTGGCGGCCGACCGCGGGCTCGACTACCTGGCGGTGACCGACCACAACACGGTCAGCCACCACGCCGAGCTGCCCGCCGCCTCCGCTCTGGCCGGGATCCTGCTCGTGCCCGGGCAGGAGGTGACGACCGACCTCGGCCACGCCAACGCGTTCGGCCGGATCGGCTGGGTCGACTTCCGCCGCCCGCCCGACGAGTGGGCGGACCGGGTGCGGGAGGGCGGCGGCGTGCTGTCGGTCAACCACCCGGTGGCCGGCGACTGCGCCTGGCGGCACCCGATGACCGGCCGCCCCCGCGTGGCGGAGCTGTGGCACTGGAGCTGGTGGGACCGCACCTGGGGCGCGCCGCTCGCCTGGGGGCGGGCCTGGGCCGACGACGTGGTGCCCGTGGGCGGCGGCGACTACCACAGCCCCGAGGAAGGGCACCCGCCCGGCGACCCGACCACCTGGGTGCTCGCCGAGACCACGGGCGGGCGCGGGCCCGAGGCGGCCGACGCCGTGGTGGCGGCCGTCGCCGAGGGCCGCACGGCCGTGTCCGCCTCCCCGGACGGGCCGCTGCTGCTGCGGCACGGCGACGAGTTCCTGGCGGTGGACGCCGACGGGCTCGTCCTGTGGGGCCCGGACAACCGTACGGTCGTGCGGGGCGACCGGGTGCGGCTGCCCGCCCGGCCGGGCCTGCACCGGCTGGAGACGCCGGCCAACCAGGTGATGGCGCTGTGCGGCTGAACGGGGTTGCCCGGCTGAGGCGGCGGGGATGTGCGTCACAGGGACAAAACCCCTGAAACCGGAATCGCCTGACGTTCCGGCCCGAATCGAGGGAGGGTGATGGAGTGGACGCACTGAGGGTGGGGGTCGCCGGACTGGGTGTCGTCGCGCAGGTCGTCTACCTGCCCCTGCTGGCCAGGCGGCGGGACATGTTCACCGTCGCCGCCGTGTGCGACCTGGACGGGGAGCACGCCGCCCGGTTCGGCCGGGAGGTGGGCGCTCCCGCGTTCGGCGACCCCGGGCGGATGCTCGACGCCGGCGGCCTCGACGCGCTGCTCGTGCTGACCCCCGGCTCCCACGGGCCGCTCGTGCGGGCCGCGCTGGAGCGCGGCCTGTGGGTGCTGTGCGAGAAGCCGCTCGCCTACAGCCGCGCGGAGCTGGAAGGCCTCCCGGACGACGGGCGCCTCATGGTCGGCTACATGAAGCAGTACGACCCCGCCACCCAGCGGCTGCTGGAGACGCTCCCCGAGGCGGGCGGGCCGGGAAACGTGCGCCAGCTCGACGTGACCGTGCTGCACCCCTCCGGCGAGTCGCAGCTGCTGTTCGCGCGCGCCCGGGCGTCCCGCCCGTCGCCGGAGGCGGTCGCGCCGTACGCGGAGGCGGACGAGGCGGCGCTGACCGCCGCGGTCGGCCCGGCGTCGCGGCGCCTGCGGCGGCTGTACGCCGACGTGCTGCTGGGCAGCGTCTGCCACGACATGTCGCTGATGCGGCTGCTCGTGGGGGCGCCGGACACGGTCGACCACGTGGCCGTGTGGCCCGCGGACGTCTTCCCGCCCTCGGTCGAGGTGAGCGGGACCCTGCCGCAGGGCGGCCGGTACGGGCTGCGCTGGCACTACCTGCCCGGCTACCCGGCCTACCGGGAGACCGTGACGCTCCACCACGACCACGGCTCGCTGGAGCTGGTCTTCCCCTCGCCCTACCTGATGAACGCCCCGACCGAGCTAACGGTGCGCTGCCGGGTGGGCACGACCGAGCGGACCACCGTCTACCGCGACGTGGCCGAGGCGTTCGAGCGGCAGCTCGTCGCCTTCCACCGGTTCGTCACCGCCGGCGAGCCGCCGCTGACCGGGCTCGCCGGCGGCCTCAGCGACATCGTCACCGCCCAGCGCATGGTCCGCCGGTACGCCCAGTGGGCCGGGATCCCCGTGAGCGGCGAGTGCGCCGAGGAGGACCCGGGCCGTTCCCCGAAGGAGGAGACCCTGATTGGACGATGAGCCCGGCCGCGGGCCCGGTCGCGGCGCCCCCGAGATCGTCGTCGTGCCGCACACACACTGGGACCGGGAGTGGTACCTGCCGTTCCAGCGGTTCCGGATGGGGCTGGTCCGCATGCTCGACGACGTCCTCGACGCGATGGCCGCCGACCCGCGCCAGCGGTTCACCATGGACGGCCAGCTCGCCGCGGTGGAGGACTACCTGGAGATCCGGCCGGAGCGGCGGGAGGACCTCGCCCGGTTCGTCGCGGAGGGCCGCTTCGCGGCCGGGCCGTGGCTGATCCTCGCCGACGAGTTCCTGTGCTCGGGCGAGACGCTGCTGCGCAACCTGGAGTACGGCATGCGGGGCGCGGCGGCGCTCGGCGGCGTGATGCGGGTCGGCTACCTGCCCGACCAGTTCGGCCACTGCGCCCAGATGCCGCAGATCCTGGCGCTGGCCGGGCTCCGCGTCGCCTGCCTGTGGCGGGGCGTGCCGGCGTCGGTCGGCCTCGACGCGTTCGACTGGACCGGCGCGGACGGCACCACGGTCCGCACCCGTTACCTGCCCGGCGGGTACGGCAACGCCGTCGCGCTGTTCAACGGCCCCGCCGAGGGCCTGCCGGACCGGGTGGCCGCGTTCGCCGCCGGGATGAAGGGCTGGGCGTCGGGTGAGCGGCTGCTCGCCATGTACGGCGCGGACCACTCGGCCCCCGACCCGGACATCGCCCGGTCGGGCCTGCGGCTGGCCACGCTCGGCGAGTTCCTCGCCGAGGAGGACGCCCACGGGCCGCTGCCGGTCGTGGAGGGCGAGCTGCGGTCGCACGCGCGGGCCAACATCCTGCCGGGCGTGATCTCGGCCCGCGCCGGGCTCAAGCAGGCCATGGCGCGGGCGGAGCGGGTCGTGGCCCGGTACGCCGAGCCGCTGTCGACGCTGTGGCCGGCCGACCGGTCCGCGTCGCGGCGTATGGTCGACACGGCCTGGCGGCGGATCGTCGCGTGCAGCGGGCACGACTCGGTCACCGGCTGCGGCTCGGACGAGACGGCCCAGCAGGTGGCCGCCCGCATCTCCGAGGCCGAGCAGATGGGGCAGGCCGTCGTCGACCTGGTGAGCGCCTCCCTGGCCGCCGCCGCCCCCAGGGGGTCGCTCGTGGTGCTGAACCCCTCGCCGTTCGAGCGGACCGGGCTCGTCCTGGCCGACGTGCCGGAGGGCCGCACCCGCCTGACGGCGGCCGGGGGGCCCGTGCCGGTGCAGCGCCTCGAGCACGCGCCCACGCTCCTCGACGAGACCGTCATGGACGACCTGCCGCAACTGCTGGGCCGGGTCCACGAACGCGAGCTGTTCGGCCACGAGATCGTCTCCTGGGCCGTGGAGGACGGGGTCTTCACCGTCACCGTCAGCCGGCACGCCTCGGGCTCCTACGCGTACGAGGACCTGCGGCGGGACATCCTGGCGGCTGGGCCGGGCCCGTGGGTGGTCCGCACCGTGGCCGAGCCGGTCGTGACCGTGGCCGCGCTGGTGACCGTGCCGCCGCTCGGCCGGTCGGTCCTCGCCGCCCGCGAGCCGGTCTTCGACGGCTCCGTGCCGTACGTCCCGGTCGCCCCGCTGGACCCGGAGGCCGGCGACGGCGTGCTGGACAACGGGCTGCTGCGGGTGTCGGTCGCCCCCGACGGCACACTGTCGCTGCGGAGCCGCGACGGCGCCGAGGCGCACGGCGTCGGGCGCGTGGTGCACGGCGGCGACGTCGGCGACACCTACAACCACGCTCCCCCGCCCGCCGACCTGCTCGCCGGCACGCCCGTCTCGGTGACGGTGGAGGAGATCTGTCACGGCCCGCTCACGGCCGTGCTGGAGGTCACCCGGGCCTACGACTGGCCGGCCGGGGCGGAGCCGTCCGGGACGCCGGAGGAGACCGTGCGCACGGCCGTCGTCACGCGGGTGGAGCTGCGGGCCGGGGAGCCGTTCGTCCGGTGCGAGCTGGAGATGGACGTGCGCTGCCGCGACCACCGGATCCGCTGGCACGCCCCGCTCGCGCGCCCGGCGCGGGAGTCGTACGCCGAGGGGCAGTTCGCCGTGGTGCGGCGCGGCCTGACGGCCGAGGGCGGCTGCGGCGAGCGGCCGATCCCGACGTTCCCGGCCGAGTCGTTCGCCGCGGCGGGCGGGCTCGCGGTGCTCCTCGACCACGTGACGGAGTACGAGCTGGTGGCCGCCGGGCCGGAGGGGAGCGAAGCGGCCGAGATGGCGCTGACGCTCGTGCGGTCGGTCGGCTACCTGTCCCGCAACCGCAACCCGTACCGGGACGAGCCCGCCGGTCCGCAGGTGCCGACCCCGGCCGCCCAGTGCCAGGGCCCGTTCGCGACCCGGTTCGCGGTGCTGCCGTTCGCCGGCGAATGGCACGAGGCGGGGCTGGTGCGGCTGGCCGAGGAGTACCGCCACGGGCTGCTCGCCGTCCCCGGCGCGGGCCCGGCAGGAGACGGCATGACGGACGGCACGAGGGCCGCGGTGGCGGACACGCCCGGACCCTTCTCCCTCAGCGGCGAGGGGGTGGCGATGGCGGCGCTGCGTGAGCGTGACGGGTGGCTGGAGGTCCGCCTGGTCGCCGAGCGCCCGGCGGCGACCGAGGCCGTCCTGCGCGGGGACTTCACGGCCGCCCGCAGGGCCGGCGCCCTCGGCGTGCCGGCCGGTCCTCTGGCGGTCGCGGACGGGACGCTGCGCCTGCCGATGCGCCCGTTCGAGATCGCGACCGTGCACCTGGCGTACGGCGACCCGCCCTGACCCCGCTGTCTGCCGCCGGGGCGGCGGCACGACGACGGGCGCTCATGAGGCGGGCGGCCGGACCGTCAGCGGGGTGAGCTGGTGGATGTCGTGCCGCGCGCGCAGCGCGGCGATCTCGGCGGGGTCCGGCGCCCCCGGCGCGGCCAGCAGATCGGTGAGCTCCCTGAGGTAGTGCTCGTGGCCGGAGGGGGACACCAGGAACAGCATCCGGGCCGGGGCCGGCCCCGGGTTGAAGAACGCGTGGGGGCAGCCGGCCGGCACGTGCATGAAGCTCCCGGGCCCGCCGCGGTACACCCGGGTGCCCGACTCCGACTCCCAGGTGCGCCAGTCGCCGACCGGCTCGCCGGCCGGCCGGAAGGCCAGCAGGTCGAGCTCGCCGTCGAGGACGTAGAACACCTCCTCCGCCCGTTCGTGCAGGTGGGCTCCGACGTCGAAGCCGGGGGCGACCTCGGCCTCGAACACCGACCACACCGGGCTCCGCTCGGCGCCCGTCTTCAGCGTCATCGCCTGGATCGCCCGTCCGCCGCCGGGCGGGAGCAGCAGTCCGTCGGTCATCGGCCCGCCTCCGCAAGGTCCCGCGTCCGCGCCCACGTCTCCAGCGTCATCAGGCCGGGATGGTCGGCGCGCAGCGCCTCGACGTCGGGCACCTGGGCCGGCTGTTCGGAGAAGAAGGCGAACATCATCGCGAGCTGCTCGTCGAACGCCCGCACCCGCTCGATGGGCACCCGCCGGAACAGCGCGGGGACGCCGCGCACCCGGCCGAGCACCTCGGCGATCTCCGGCGGGGTGAGGACGTCGCCGGCGATCGCGACCGTCCTGCCCAGGTACCGTCCGGGCCGTTCGAACGCCAGCGCGGCGAACGCGCCGATGTCGTCCACCGCGATCAGCGGCATCGGGACGTCCGGCGGCATGGCGAGGCCGACCACCAGACGGCCGTCCTCCATCACCGGGCGGTTGTAGGTGGCGAAGTTGTCCATGAAGGACACGGGCCGCAGGACGGTCGCCGGCACGCCGAGCGCCCGGATGCGGTCCTCGATCCGTTCCTTGCTCTCGTAGTACGGGATGCCGGAGCCGGCCCCCGCGCCGTTGAGGGAGCTGTAGACGAGGTGCCGGACGCCGAGCCGCGCGGCGAGGTCCGCCACGAGCAGGCCGCGCCGCTCCTCGGCCGCCACCCCCGCCGCCGTGATCCGCGGCCCCTCCATCATGGTCAGGACCAGGAAGACGCCGTGGACGCCCTCCATGGCGGCCTCCAGCGAGGCGGCGTCGTCGAGGTCGCCGGTCACCAGGTCGGCGCCCGCCTCGCGCAGCGCCGCGGCGGCGGGGGCGCCGGCGTCGCGCACCAGCGCCCGCACCCTCCGGCCGCGGTCGAGCAGGTGCCGCGCGGCCGCGCCGCCCTGCTGCCCGGTCGCGCCGATGACGAGCACCGGCCCTCCTGTCTCGTTCATCGTGTCCTCCGTGTCGTGTCCGAATCGCTACGATCATCACGGTAGACACGACGACGACGCCCGTCCTGGTGGCGTTGGTGCCAGGCAGGCGGTCGGCGCGGGAGCCACCGACACGGGGAGTCAGGTCAGATGGGCGGTGACCGGTCCCGCCGCGCGGAGCTCGGCGCGTTCCTGCGCGCCCAGCGGGGGCGGCTGCGCCCGGCCGACGTGGGGCTCCCGGAGGACCTCCGACCGGGCCTGCGGCGGACGCCCGGCCTGCGGCGCGAGGAGGTCGCCGAGCTGGCGGGGCTCAGCCTCACCTGGTACACGTGGCTGGAGCAGGGCCGCGACATCGCGGCGTCGGCCCAGGTGGTCGCCGCGCTGGCGCGGGCGCTGCGGCTGGACTCCGACCAGTACCGGCACCTGTGCCGCCTGGCCGGCCTGGCCGCGCCCGAGCCGGACACGGCGGGGACGGACGGCCTGCTCCGGTTGCAGCGACTGGTGGACGCCGCCGTCCCCAACTGCGCGTCGGTGTACGACGCGCGCTTCGACTTCGTGGTGTGGAACTCGGCCTACGCGCGGCTCCGCCACGACCCGGCGCTCCTGCCGGAGGGCCGGCGGAACCTGCTGTGGATCATGTTCGGCGACGACGTGGCCCGTTCTCGTCTGGTGCGGTGGGAGGCGGCCGCACGGGCGGTGCTGAACCAGGTCAGGGTCGCGGTGGGCGAGCGGCCGGAGGACTCACGGCTCGCAGGTCTCGTCGCCGAGCTGGCGGAGAAGAGCCCCGAGTTCCGCCGGTGGTGGGCCGAGTATCCGGACCGGTACTTCCGGCCCGCGACGATCGGCGTCGACCACCCGGAGGCCGGGCGGGTCGACCTCGTCATGTACCAGCTCCGCCCGGTGGAGCGGCCCGATCTGCTGATGGTGCTGCAGGTCCCGGCGACCGCCGCCGACCTGCGGCGGGTCACCGCGCTGCTGGGCGCCTCGCCGGCCTGATTGTCGTCCGGACGGTCATCCGGTCCGTGCGGGGCCCCTCGCGCGCGTTCTCGCGCCCTGGGCGGTGCGACCCGTCGTGCCCCCGGAGTCGTCATGCGCACCGGCCGTGCGGGACCGGTCGTCCCTCAAGGCCGTGCTGCGCCTCGTCATGAGCACGGGCCGGGCGGACCCTTGGTCCTTCACGGCCGTGCGGATCTGTCGTCCGTCCCGGGCCGTCCGAGATCGGCCGTGCGCCCGGGGCCGGGCGGCGAGGAGCCGGTGATCCGGCGCGCCGGGGCCCGGCACGTCGGCCGCTCCCGCTCCCGGCACGCGCCCGTGGCGCCGCCGGTCACCGGCGGTCCGGACCGCGCCGTGGCCGGCCGGTCCGGCCGCGGGCCGTCGGGCCCGGCCTACTCGCCGCCCTTCTGGACGTACGACCGGACGAACTCCTCCGCGTTCTCCTCGAGGACCTCGTCGATCTCGTCGAGGATCGCGTCGACGTCGTCGGTGAGCTTCTCGTTGCGCTCCTGGACGTCCGGGGACGCCTGCGCCTCGGTCTCCTCGACCTCGTGGTCCTGGCGGCCGGCCTGCTTCTGCCCGCCCGTGTCCTTGGTCGCCATCCCTGTACCTCCGCTGCTCGGGGGGACGCCTCTCCCCCATATCTTCCCCGAACCGGACGACATTGCGCGCGAATGGAGCCGCGATCTTTGCCGGGCCTCATCGCGTCCTGCCAGCCAACCCTCCCACCGGCCACAACGCAAACCCACTTGACGGATAGCCTCGCTATCCAATAATTGGATAGCACTGCTGTCCAATGAAGGAGCACCCGATGTCCCCCGCGTCCGCCACCACCGCCGGAATCCTGCTGATCACCGTCACCGGCGTGGGCTACGGCGGCCTCACGCTGCTGACCGCCATCCTCCGCAAGGTCCCCGGATACCTGGACAACCCCGTGCGGCGGGGGCTGTGGCGGGCCGGCCACGCCCACGCCGGCGTGCTCGTCCTGTTCTCCCTCGTCGCGCTGCTCTACCTCGACCAGGCCGACCTGCCGGACGGCCTGCGCACGCTCGCCCGGCTGCTGATCGTCGCGGCGCCCATCCTCATGCCGCTCGGCTTCTTCCTGTCGGTCGCCCGGCCGTCCGACACCCGGCCGAACCGGCTCATCCTGCTCACCGTCCTGGGCGGCGCCGCGCTCGCGGCCGGGACGCTGATCCTCGGCATCGGGCTGCTGTAGACCGGATCGTTATCGATGTCACACTCTTGGTGACGGCCAATCGGCGCGGGGCGGCGACCGTTCGGATCACAATGTTGAGGATCTCGGTACAGTCGAGCGGTTTCGAGCACACGGGTGGCTGATGGGAACGGGTGCACGGCAACTGCTGGCGGATCGCTACCGGCTGCTGTCGCCCCTCCGCCGTGACGGCGGGGGGATCATGTGGCACGCCCACGATCTGCGCCTCAAGCGCGACGTGGCGATCAAGGAGGTCCAGCCGCCGTACCGGGTGGACGCGGCGGACCTGCAGGCCGCGCGGCGGCAGGCGCTGCGCGAGGCCCGGTCGGCCGCCCGGCTGAGCCACCCGGCCGTGATCACGGTGCACGACCTGCTGGAGGACCGGGGCAGGCTCTGGATCGTGACAGAGCTCCTCCAGGGCCTCACGCTCAGCGAGACCGTACGGCACCTCGGACGGCTCCCGGTGCACTGGGCGGCCTGGGTGGGCTTCCAGCTCCTCACGGGCGTGCGGCACGCCCACTCCCTGGGGGTCATCCACGGCGACATCCGCCCCGGCAACGTGGTCCTGACCGAGGACCGCGTGGTGCTGACCGACTTCGGCATCGCGGCCTTGGAACGGGACCCCGGCTCCTCGACCACCGTGCCGCTCACGCGGTCCGGAGCGTACCTCGCCCCCGAGCGGATGCGCGGAGGCGCCCCGGCGCCCGCCGCGGACCTGTGGTCCTTCGGGGCCACCCTGTACTGCGGGGTCGAGGGGAGGCCGCCGTACCCGAGCGTGGGCCCGCTGGCGGCCGGCCTGGCGCTCACCCGGGAGCCCGACCCGGCGCACCGCGCCGGACCCCTGCGCGCGGTCCTGGACGGCCTGCTGCGGCGCGAGCCCGAGGAGCGGCTGAGCGCCGAGGCCGCGACCCGCCTGCTGGCCGACGTGCTTCGGCGGCAGGGCATCCCGGCCGCCGCGCCCGGCCGCAGCCAGGGCGAGCTCCCGGCCGCCCGCCCTTACAATGTAGATTCGCGCCGGTCGGGGACCGGCTGGCCCGTCCCCGACCACCCGGCCCTCTGAGGAGGCGGGTCAGCTCTCGCCGGTCAGGGCCGCGACCAGGTCGGCCGCGGTGCGGCAGCGGTCGAGCAGCTCCCCGACGTGGGCCTTGGTCCCGCGCAGCGGCTCCAGCGTGGGCACCCGCTGCAGCGACTCCCTGCCGGGGATGTCGAAGATCACCGAGTCCCAGGAGGCGGCGGCGACCGAGTCGCTGTACTGCCGCAGGCACCGCCCGCGGAAGTACGCGCGGGTGTCGGTCGGCGGCAGCTCGACCGCGCGGTCGATCTCCTCGTCGCTCACCAGCCGCTGCATCCGCCCCCGGGCGACCAGCCGGTTGTACAGGCCGCGCTCCGGACGGATGTCGGAGTACTGGAGGTCGACCAGCTGGAGGCGCGGGTGCGACCACGGCAGGCCGTCCCGGGTCCGGTAGCCCTCGAGGAGCTCCAGCTTCGCCACCCAGTCGAGCTCGCGGGACAGCTGCATCGGGTCCTCGGCGAGCCGGGTGAGCACGGACTCCCAGCGGTTGAGCACGTCCTTGGTCATGTCGTCGGCGCCGGACCCGAACCGGTCCTCGACGTACTTGCGCGCCTGCTCCAGGTACTCCATCTGGAGCTGGACGGCCGTCATCTTGCGCCCGCTGCGCAGCGCGATCTCGTACCGGCAGGTGGGATCGTGGGACACCGCCCGGAGCGCGGCGACCGGGGACTCCGGCGTGAGGTCGGCCGTGAGGAAGCCCTCCTCGATCATCGCGAGGACGAGCGCGGTGGTCCCTAGCTTCAAATATGTCGAAATTTCCGACATATTGGCGTCGCCGATGATCACGTGCAGCCGGCGGTACTTCTCCGGGTCGGCGTGCGGCTCGTCGCGGGTGTTGATGATGGGCCGCTTGAGCGTGGTCTCCAGGCCGACCTCGACCTCGAAGAAGTCGGCCCGCTGGCTGATCTGGAAGCCCTCGCCGCGCGAGTCCTGGCCGATGCCGACCTTGCCCGCCCCGCACACGACCTGCCGCGACACGAAGAACGGCGTCAGGTGCCGCACGATGTCGGCGAACGGCGTGGCCCGGCGCATGAGGTAGTTCTCGTGGCAGCCGTAGGAGGCGCCCTTGGCGTCGGTGTTGTTCTTGTAGAGCTGGATCGGCGCGTTGCCGGGCATGGACGAGGCCCGGACGGCCGCGTCGTACATGACCCGCTCGCCGGCCTTGTCCCAGATCACCGACGCCCGCGGGTTCGTGGTCTCCGGCGTGGAGTACTCCGGGTGGGCGTGGTCGACGTACAGGCGCGCGCCGTTGGTGAGGATCACGTTGGCGAGGCCGAGGTCCTCGTCGGTGAGCTGGCTCTGGTCGGCCACCTCGCGGGCCAGGTCGAACCCTCGGGCGTCGCGGAGCGGGTTCTCCTCCTCGAAGTCCCACCGGGCCCGGCGAGCCCGGGCGGCCGATGCCGCCAGGTACGCGTTGACGACCTGCGACGAGGTCACCATCGCGTTCGCTCCCGGTTGACCTGGTACGGCGATGCCGTACTCGGTCTCGATGCCCATCACCCGCCGAACCGTCATTCGCACCCCGCCTGTTTCAGGCTGTCGTCGTCATATCCGAGCCTAGCCCCTTCTCTATGCCCTGCTACCAGACAGTTACGGCACAGATGCCTCGTGACTTTGCGCGGCGAGGGGCTGCGGGACAGGGGAAGCAGGGCCTCCGCCGGCCCCGCGGCGTCCCCCCGTACGGGCCACCAGAGCGCCCAGACGGACCCTGAGCCACCGCTGACCTGGCCTGTCGACCATCCGGTACGCGAGGTACGCGATCGCGATCGAGACCGCCATCGTGATCGCGACGAGCAGCCAGGGATCCACGATGTCCCGATATGTGGGGATGAGAACCGCCGAGACCGTCTGATGCAGCAGGTACAGCGGATAGGTGAGCGCCCCGAGGGTCATGAGGGGCCTCCAGCGCAGCCACCGCAGCCAGCCGAGCGAGACCGCGGCCATCAGCAGGAAGATCACCGAAATCGCGACGACGACGTTCTCCGGCGGCGCCGGGTAGTGCTTGAGCCCGATCAGCCGGACGCGCTCCCCCACGCGCTCGGTGGCGGCGTACAGGGACATGGCGTAGCCCCCCGCCACGAACGCCCACGGCAGCAGCCACCCGGCCCGCGGCCCGAACCGGTGGATCAGGAAGAAGGCCATTCCCGCGATGAAGTACGGCGCCTGGCGCGGCTGGAACACGAACACGAGCACGTCGTTCTGGGTGAGCTCGGCGGCCAGGGCCAGCGCGAGCCACGCCCCGAGGAACGCCAGGCACCGCCGCAGGGTGATCCCGAACAGGGCGAACACCCCGATGAGGACGTAGAACCGCAGCTCCACCCACAGCGACCAGAACACGGCGCCCGCGTGGCCGACGCCGAACGCGCCCTGGAGCATGCTCAGGTTGAGCAGGTACTCCCCGGTGGACAGCTTCGGGTCGAAGGCGGTGACCCCGCTGAAGCGGTACATGATGAAGATCACGACCACGGCGAACCAGTACGCCGGGAACAGCCGGGACACCCGGGAGACGGCGAACTCCCCGACCGTGTGCCCCCACACGCTCATCAGGATCACGAACCCGCTGATGAGGAAGAACAGCTCGACGCCCAGGATGCCGAGCGACGACAGCCGGCTGACGGGGGCGAAGAGCGTGGTCGGGTACTCGTCCCACAGGGACCGGCTCGCCGCCATGAAGTGGAACGACATCACCGCGAACGCGGCCACGAACCGCAGGGCGTCCAGCTCGACGAGGCGGGGCCCCTTCGCCGCCTTGACGGCCGGGGAACCTGGGGAGGGCACAGGGGTCACCCTGGCACGCCTAGGTAGATCACGCACCTTTGACGCGATCGGTTCCCTCCCGGTTCCCCCCTTTTCACCCGCTTTGTGCGCCGGTCGTCCGGTCCCGGGGGACGGGAACGGGACAAAACCGCTTGGGCCCGGACATGCCGGAGCGGCGCGATCCGGAGATCGCGCCGCTCCAGGTGACGCCGTGCCGGCTCCCGAAGGCGCCGCTTACAGGTACTGACCGGTGTTGGCGACCGTGTCGATCGACCGGCCGGCCTCGGTGCCCTGCTTGCCCTGGACGAGCGTGCGGATGTAGACGATCCGCTCGCCCTTCTTGCCGGAGATGCGGGCCCAGTCGTCGGGGTTGGTGGTGTTGGGCAGGTCCTCGTTCTCGGAGAACTCGTCCACGCAGGCGGCCAGCAGGTGGGCGATCCGCAGACCCTTCTGCCCGGTCTCCAGAAACTCCTTGATGGCCATCTTCTTGCCCCGGTCCACGATGTTCTGGATCATGGCGCCGGAGTTGAAGTCCTTGAAGTACAGGACCTCCTTGTCGCCGTTGGCGTAGGTCACCTCGAGGAAGCGGTTCTCCTCGCTCTCGGCGTACATCCGCTCGACCACCCGCTGGATCATCGCGGAGATCGTGCTCTCACGGCTGTCGCCGTGCTCGGTCAGATCGTCGCCGTGCAGCGGGAGCTCACTGACCAGGTACTTCGAGAAGATGTCCTTGGCCGCCTCGGCGTCCGGCCGCTCGATCTTGATCTTGACGTCCAGGCGGCCGGGCCGCAGGATCGCCGGGTCGATCATGTCCTCGCGGTTGGAGGCGCCGATGACGATGACGTTCTCCAGGCCCTCAACGCCGTCGATCTCCGACAGCAGCTGGGGGACGATGGTGTTCTCGACGTCGGAGGAGACGCCCGAGCCGCGGGTGCGGAAGATCGAGTCCATCTCGTCGAAGAACACGATCACCGGGGTGCCCTCGGAGGCCTTCTCCCGGGCCCGCTGGAAGACCAGGCGGATGTGCCGCTCGGTCTCGCCGACGTACTTGTTCAGCAGCTCGGGGCCCTTGATGTTGAGGAAGAAGCTCTTGCCGGACTGACCGGTCTTCTCCGCGACCTGCTTGGCCAGGGAGTTGGCGACGGCCTTGGCGATGAGCGTCTTGCCGCAGCCGGGCGGGCCGTACAGCAGGACGCCCTTCGGCGGGCGGAGCTTGTGCTCGCGGAACAGGTCGGCGTGCAGGTACGGCAGCTCGATCGCGTCCCTGATCTGCTCGATCTGCCGGCTGAGGCCGCCGATCTCCTCGTAGGAGATGTCGGGGACCTCCTCGAGGACGAGCTCCTCCACCTCCGACTTCGGGATCCGCTCGTACACGTAGTTGGAACGGGGTTCGAGCAGGAGGGAGTCGCCCGCGCGGAGCGGCTGGTCGAGCAGCGAGTGGGCGAGCTTGACGACCCGCTCCTCGTCCGCGTGGGAGATGACGAGGGCGCGGTCGCCCGTCTCCAGCAGCTCCTTGAGCATGACGATCTCGCCGACGTCCTCGTAGCCCAGAGCCTCGACCACGTTGAGCGCCTCGTTGAGCATGACCTCCTGGCCACGCTTGAGCGAGTCGACGTCCACGGCCGGGCTGACGTTCACCCGGAGCTTGCGGCCCCCGGTGAACACCTCGATCGTGCCGTCGTCCCTGGACTCCAGGAAGACGCCGAAACCGGACGGCGGCTGCGCCAGCCGGTCGACCTCCTCCTTGAGCGCGACAATCTGATCCCTGGCCTCCTTGAGGGTGGAAACCAGCCGCTCGTTCTGGCTGGTGAGGGCGGCCACCTGGGCTTGCGCCTCATGCAGACGCTCTTCGATGACCCTGGCCTGCCGGGGGGACTCGGCCAGCTTCCGGCGCAACGCGGTGATCTCCTCCTGCAGGAAGGAGACCTGTGTTGTGAGATCGGCGACCTCCCGTTCGCGCTGCGCGGCTCGAGCCTCGGCATCGTCGCGAGCTGCCACGCCCCGTCACCTCCTTCCCCGTCGAGAACGACTACTCAAGACCCTACCTATCTTGGCGCTGTACGTAACCTGGCCGGGCAGTGTTCGTGTAGTTACGTTGGGTGTTCGGCGTTTGATACCTTATGGACCGTTTCTTCGGGTCAGCATTAGGAACACACCCATCTGTTCCCGTGTCACGTGGCTTTGCCGGGTTGTGGCTGAATTGTCACACTGCTTCGATCCCCTCTCCATACGCCCCCTTGGCCGGGCGCCTGCGTCGGGGCGGGGGCGTCACGCCGTCCGCCATGCGACGGGCGGTGACGAGAAACCCGGTATGGCCGACCATCCGGTGGTCCGGCCGTACGGCGAGGCCCTCGACATGCCAGTCGCGAACCAGGGTCTCCCACGCGTGGGGCTCGGTGAAACTCCCGTGCTCGCGCAGGGTCTCCACCGTTCGGGACATCTGCGTCGTTGTAGCGACATAACAGCAAATAACTCCGCCGGGTGTGAGGGCCTTGGCGGCGGCGTCGACGCACTCCCAGGGCGCCAGCATGTCGAGGATGACGCGGTCGACGTCGGCCTCGTCGAGCGCGGCCACGAGGTCTCCCACCACGAGCCGCCACTGCCCCACCGGGCCGCCGAAGAACTTCTCCACGTTCTTGGTCGCGATCTCGGCGAAGTCGGCCCGGCGCTCGTAGGAGGTGACCGAGCCCTCGGGGCCGACCGCGCGCAGCAGGAAGCAGGTGAGCGCGCCCGACCCGACGCCGGCCTCCACGACCCGCGCCCCCGGGAAGATGTCGGCCATGGCGACGATCTGGGCCGCGTCCTTCGGGTAGACGACGGCCGCGCCGCGCGGCATCGACACGGCGTAGTCGGCCAGCAGGTGACGGAACGCCAGGTAGGCGGTGCCGCCCGAGGAGCGGACGACGGAGCCCTCGGGCTGCCCGATCAGGTCGTCGTGCGGGATCGACCCCTTGTGCGTGTGGAAGACGCCGCCCTCTTTCAGCGTCACCGTGTGCCGCTTGTTCTTCGGGTCGGTGAGCTGAACCTGATCTCCGGCCTGGAACGGGCCGTGCCTGCGAAAACCCATGCTGGAAAGGCTAGTGGCATCGCCCCGGTCCCCCCGCCCGGGCGACGGGGGCCGGTGGGAAACCCGATGGTCGCGGCGGCGGGGCCCCTGGTAACAATGGGACATGTTGCCCCTCGAGACCATCCCCGCCGGATCCGCCGTCCTCCGCCTGCCGAACGAGGGGGACGCCGGCGACGTGGCGCGGGCGTGCGCCGACCCCGACGTCGTCCGGTACATCCCGCTGGTCCCGTCGCCGTACTCGCGGGACGACGCGCTGTACTGGATCACCAAGGCCGTGCCGGCGACCTGGGAGGCGGGCGGCGCGGACTTCCTGATCGCCGACGGGGCGTCCGGCGGGGCTCTGGGCACCGTGGGCCTCAAGCCGCCGGACCGGTTCGGCAACAGCGAGGTCGGCTACTGGCTCGCCCCCTGGGCGCGCGGGCGCGGCGTGGCGACCGAGGCCGTGCGGGCCCTGTCCGCGTGGGGCTTCGCCCACGGGCTGCCGCGGATCACGCTGCTGGCCGACGTGGAGAACGTCCCCAGCCAGCGGGTGGCGATGCGCTCCGGCTTCACCCTGGAGGGCGTGCAGCGCGGCGCCGCCGGCGGCAGGGACGGCCGGCGGGTGGACCTGACGGCCTACGCCCGGCTCGCGGGCGACCCGGGCGACCCCGTCACGCCGTACCTGCCGTTCCTCCCCGGCGGATTCCCCGGCGGGGAGCTCACCGACGGCGTCGTGCGGCTCACGCCGCTGACGACGGACGACGCCGAGGAGTGCCACCGGCTGCGGACCGTGCCGGACGTCGCCGCCTCGCGGGTCCCGCCCGCGCCCGTCACGTACGCCGCGACCCTGGACGTGTGCCGCCGCAACGGGCACCTGTGGCTGGCGGGCCGGCAGGCCGAGATGGCGATCAGGGACGCCCGGACGGGCGCGCTCGCCGGGGACGTCCAGCTGAGCAACGTCGTCCCCCCGCTGGACCAGGCCATGGTGGGCTACAGCCTGCACCCGGAGTTCCGCGGGCGCGGCTTCACCGCCCGGGCCGTGCGGCTGCTGGCCGACTGGGCCTTCGCGAGCACGCCCCTCAGGAGGCTGGTCGCCGGAACGGCTCCGGGCAACACGGCGTCCCACCGGGTGCTGGAGCGGGCCGGGTTCACCCGCGAGCTCCTCGTGAGGGGGCTGCTGCCCGGCCCGGACGGCACCCGGGTCGACGACCTCCAGTGGGCCCGCTCGCGCTGACCCCGGCGCGGGCCTCAGTCGGCGCCGTACGCCGCCCGGAGCTTGCCGAAGGCGGCGTCGGTCCCCTGGAGTGCGCGGTCGATCTCCTCGTCCGTGTGGGCCGCCGACAGGAACCAGTTGTGCCAGGGGTGGAGGTACACGCCCTCGTCCAGGCAGTGCCCGGCCCACGCGATGCCCTTCTCCAGGGTCGCGTCGCCCTCGAAGGACAGCCACGGGATCTGCACCGGGCCCGTCTGGCGGATCACGAAGCCGTGCGAGGCCGCCTGCGCCGCCAGGCCCTCGCGCAGGCGCGTCCCCGCGCGGTGCATGAGCGCCGGGCCGTCGGTCTCCCGCAGGATCTCGATGGTCGCGATCGCCGCCGCCATCGCGGCGGCGGAGAACCAGAACGAGCCGGTCGAGTAGAGGGTCTGCGCCGCCCCCCGCAGCGCGTCCACGCCGGTGACCGCGGCGATGGGGAAGCCGTTCGCCATGGCCTTGCTCCACGCCGTGAGGTCGGGGCGGACCCCCAGCGGCTCCCAGGAGCCCCGCAGGTCGAGCCGCCACCCCGCCCGTACGTCGTCGATGACGAGGGCCGCGCCCAGGCGGTCGGCCAGGGCGCGCACGCCGCGCGCGAACGCCTCGTCGGCCGGCTCCTGGTCCTCGAACGAGTCGTGCTTGAACGGCGTGACGAGAATGGCGGCCACGTCGCCCTCGGCCTGCGCGGCGGCCGCCTCCGCGCTCGCCAGGTCGTTGTAGGCGAACTCGATGGTGTCGGCCCGCTGGTTGGGCGTGACGCCGGACAGGCCGGGCGTGCACCAGGGATCGGCGCCGTGGTAGGCGCCGTGCGCCACCAGGACCTTGGTCCTGCCGGTGGCCGCCCTGGCGACCATGAGGGCCTGGGTCGTCGCGTCGGTGCCGTTCTTGGAGAACATGGCCCAGTCGGCCGAGGGGATGAGGTCCACCAGCAGCTCGGCCAGCTCGACCATCACGGCGCCGGGGCCGTTGAGGCAGTCGCCGAGCGCCTGCTGCGCGGCGGCGGCCTCCTCCACCCGCGGGTTGCGGTGGCCCACGATCATCGGGCCCCAGCTGCACATGAGGTCGACGTACTCCCGGCCGTCGACGTCCCACTGCCGGGCGCCCTCCGCCCTGGCGAAGAACTGGGGGTAGCGCTCGCCGTGCAGGGCGGCGTTGAGGTGGCCGTACATCCCTCCGGGGACGACCTTGGCCGCGCGGGCCCGCAAGGAGGCGTCGAGGGACATGGGGATGCTCCCGTCTACAGGTCGGCGTCCGCGAGGGCCGCGGAGGCGTCGGTGGGCGTCGGTGAGGGTCGGTGGGGGCCGGTGCTTCGTGCGGGCCGGCGCGGCCCCGCGGGTGGGGTGCGCACGGGCCGGTGCGGCTGGCTGGGTGCGGCCCGGGTGGCGCGCACGGGCTGGCGCGGCCCGCGGTCAGTCGGCGTGCACCGGGCCGTCGAGGCCCGCGTCGGAGCCGAGCCCGCCCGCGACCCGGGCCGCCACGGCGGTGCCGAGGCGGGCGGCTCCCAGGACGTCGCGGCCCTCCAGCAGCCCGGCGACGAACCCGGCGCAGTACGCGTCGCCGCAGCCGGTCGTGTCGACCACGGGCACGTCGAGCGCCGGGACGGTGGTGGCGCCGTCGGCGGTGACGACCAGGCTGCCGGCCCCGCCGAGGGTGACGAGCGCGCCGCGCAGGCCCTCGGCGACCAGCGCCGCGGCGGCCTCCTCCGCGGTGGCGGCCCCGGTCAGCATCAGTGCCTGCTCCTCGTTGGGCAGCAGGTAGTCGACGTGGGGCAGGAACGACCGGACGGCGGGCATGAGGTCGGGCATGTTCGACAGCAGGTCCATCGTGACGATCGCCCCGTCGCCGCGGATCTTGTCGAGCAGCGCGTAAAAGGCGGGGTCGTGCAGGCCCCAGGTCACGTCCATGCCGCCGAGGTGCACCACCTTCGCGGCGGCGATCCGGTCCTGGTCGAGGTCGGCGGGCGACAGCCCCAGGTTGGCCCCCGGCACGTGGAACGAGGGCCGGCCGCCGTCCGGGCGGATCGGCAGGATCGAGGCGGCCGTCTGCTCGCCCGGCTTGCGGACGACGCCGCCGACGTCGACGCCGCGCCTCTCCATGATCATCAGGAGGAAGTCGCCCAGCTCGTCGTCGCCCACGGCGCCGAACGACGCGACCGGGACGCCGATCTTCGCGAGGTCCACGGCCGTGCCGGCCGCCGCGCCCGCTGCGGTGATGCGGATCTGCTCCAGCAGGTGGGTGTCCTGGCCCCCGGGAATCGACTCCACGGGCCTGGCCAGGACGTCGACGATGTGCACGCCGACCGTCGCTACCGTCATGTGCGGATAATAGACGGGCGACCGACTAAAATGTCAACCAAACGGGGAGGTGGGCGCCATGCCGAAGATCGTCAACCACGAGGAGCGCCGGGACGAGGTCGTCGCCGCCGCGCGGCGGGTCATCCTGCGGGACGGCATCGAGGCGGCCACAACGCGCGCCATCGCCAAGGAGGCGGGCTACTCCAACGGGGTCCTCACCCACTACTTCGCCGACAAGGACGACATCCTGGTGTCGGCGCTGGAGGCGTCGCACCGGCGCATCGCCGAGCGCCTGCGGGAGAAGCTGGCGGGCCTGACCGGGCTGGCCGCCCTGCGGGAGGTGCTGCTCGACAACGTGCCGCTGGACGAGGAGCGGGTCCGCGAGACCGGGCTCGAGGTGGGGTTCTGGGGGCGCAGCCTGACCAGCCCCGATCTGCTGGAGGTGCAGCGGCGCGAGGCGGCCGAGCTGCGCTACGTGGTGGTGAGCCTGCTCCGCTCGGCCGCCGCGGCCGGGGAGATCCGGGCGGACGAGGACCTCGACGACGCGGCCGAGCGCCTCCTCGCCCTCGTCGACGGCCTCAGCGTGCACCGCCTCCTCTACCCCGATCGCGTGCCCGGCGACCGGCTCGAACGGCTCATCCTGCGCGAGCTGGACCACCTGACCGCCTGACCTGCCGCCGCGCGCGCACCACGGCCGCCGGGCGCGCGCGGCCCGCCCGCCCCGGTGGCGTACGGGCCGGGCGTCGGGGGTCAGGCGGTGCGGTGACCCTCGTAGCGCATCGTGCGGGACACGCCGACCCGGACGGTCGTCCCGGGCAGGATCGGCACGGGCTCGTTCGGCGGGATGTCGTAGAAGTTGGGGTCGCCGGGCGGCTGGATCTGGGTGCCGTTCACCGAGCCCAGGTCGAGCAGGTTGACGTCCCAGTTGTCGAGGAACACCCGCAGGTGCCGCCGGGACACCGAGCCGTCCGGGCTGGTCACCTTGGCGGGGCGGGCCTCGCCCGCCTGCACCTCGGGCGCCCGCTCGGGGTCGCGGCCCAGCACGTAGTCGCCGTCGAGCGGCAACGCCATGCCGTCGTCGAGCAGCAGCACCCCGAGCTGAGGCCGCGGGCCCTTGTACGGCACCACCGCCCGCTGGTCGATCGGCACCCCGCAGATCGCGCAGTACGGCGCTCGCGGGTCGTTGAAGTGGTCGTTCTTGCAGTCGACGCCGTACACCATGGGCCGCTGCTCGGGCTCGGGCGTGGCGTCGAGCTGGGTCACCTCGCCCGGGTCCTGGTCGGCCGGCGGCCCCTGCTCGAACGACGGCCCCTGCTCGAACGAGGCGCCGGGGTCGAACGGCGGCGGCCCGCCGAGGTCGTGCAGCGGTCCCCGGTCCTCGCCGCCCGGCCGGTCGTCGCCGTACGGGCGGCCGGCACCGCCGTACGGGCTGTCGTGGAGCGGGTCGGGAAGGGCGTGCGGGCCGGAGACGGGACCCGGGACGGGTTCGGCGACCGGGGCGGGGCCCTGCGCGCCCTGGGGCCCGTGGAGGCCGAGCGGGTCGTGCGGCCCCTGCTGGTCGGGCGGCGGGGGGAACAGCGGCCCGGAGGGCCCGCCCAGGCCGGGGTCGGAGGGGTACCCCGGCGGAGGCGGCAGCGGCTGCGAGGGCTGGGAGTGGTACGGCGGGGGAAGGGACGGGCCGCCCGGCGCCAGGTGCGGCGGGCCGGGAACCGGCTCGGGCGGCGGGCCGACGGGCGACCCCGGGCCGGGCGGCGGGGGCGGCGGCGGCACCACCGGGCCGCGGGCCCCGATGGGCTCCGGCGCCCCGAACTGCGGGTGCTGCTGCTGGTGCTGGCCCTGCGGCGGCCGGGGCGGCAGCGGCGGGAACGCGAGGTCCCCCGCCTGGGTGAAGTCGCATTCGAGGCCGGCTCCGGTGACGACCCCGCCGTCGAGGCGGGCGTAGGGGCTCGACGGGCCGGCGTTGGGGAGGCGGAGCTCGATGCGGGAGACCGGGCCGTTGACGAGCCGGTCGGTCCACGTGAGGGCGTCGCGGCCGGCCAGCCGGACCTCGCCGTCGGGGCCGCCCTGGACGCTGGCGAACGCGGCTCCGCTGACGAGCACGGCGACGCCGCCGCCCGCCGGGCCCGCGACGGCGCAGGCGATCGGCTCACCGCCGATCGACCGGTCCATCGCCCGGGCGAGGACCCCGGCCACCCGGCGGGCGAGCGCCCGGCCGTCGCCGCCCGTCGTGGCCGTCTCGCTCAGCGCGCGCAGCAGTTCGTCCACCGCCTGGTCGCCGGCGGCGCACACGAGCAGCAGGTTGTTCAGATGGGCGACCACGCCCTCCCCCGGCAGCGGGCGGACCACCCCCACGCCCTGTTCCGTCACAGAACTCTCCCTCCGGAAACGCCACCGGATGACCGGCACCCTCGTCGGCACCACCGTGTGCCGGATCGATCACCCCAGAACGTAGCAAAAAGAGCGGTGAACCGGCCTTCCGGAGCTGGGCGTACCAGACCGTACGGCCGTCGGCCCTGGTCTCGACGCACCCTGCGCCGACGCCACACTAGTCCCCGCCGGGCGGGAAGACGAGGGGGTGGGCGGGCGGTCAGACACCGGTGAACATGCGGTTGACGTCGGCGGTGGCGAGCACGCCGTAGATCTCGCCGCCCCGCTCGACGAGCAGGTACTCCGCCGCCGGGGTGCCCCGCATGGCGTCGAGCAGCGACTCCCCCTCCAGGTCGGCGCCGAGCACGAGCGAGGGCTCCAGGCTGCGGGCGACCGAGCCGACGGTCACCCAGGGGCGGCGGTGCTCGGGGGTGGCGTTCACGGCGGCCTCGTTGACGATGCCGATCGGGTGGCCGTCGTGGTCGACCAGGACCATCGCGCCCGCGCCCGCCTCCCTGGCCCGGCGCAGCGCCTCCGACAGCGGCACCTCGGCGGTCACCGGGATGGCGCGGCGGGCCAGCAGCCGGGCGCGCAGCTGCGGCAGCCGGGCCCGCACCCGGGCCACCCGCAGCGACTGCGACGCCCCGACCCAGATGAACGAGGCGAGCACGATCGACCAGAGCATCTGCCCGAAGCCGGTGTCCTGGCCGGACATCAGGTTGAGCAGCAGCGGCACCGCGACCACCGCGACGGCCACGGCCCGGCCCACCCAGGCGGCGGCCAGCGTGCCCGTGCCGGAGTCGCGGGTCACCTTCCACACGGCCGCCCGGAGCATCCGGCCGCCGTCGAGGGGCAGCCCCGGCAGCAGGTTGAACACGCCCACGATGGCGTTGGACCCCCACAGCTGCAGGACCAGCACGGAGACGATGCCCTCGGCCGGAACGGCGAACTTGTAGACCAGGAAGCCCACGGCGGCGAGCCCCAAGGACAGCAGCGGCCCGGCGAAGGCGACGTTGAACTCCCGCCCGGCCGTCTCCGGCTCGCGCTCGATCTCGGACACGCCGCCGAGCAGGTAGAGGGTGATGCGCCGCACCGGCAGGCCGTAGTGCTTGGCCACCACGCAGTGGGCGAGCTCGTGCAGGAGCACCGAGACGTACAGCAGGACGGCGAAGGCGAGCGCCACCGCGTATGTCGCGACGTCGCTGTAGCCGGGCAGGCTGTCGGCGAACACCGGCTGGAAGCTGATGGTGATGAAGGCCGCCACGATGAGCCACGTCGGGGAGACGTACACCGGGATGCCGAACGGTCGGCCCATCCGCAGCCCCGGGGACGCGTTGACAGGTGTGCTCATGATGGCCGCCTTCCCTCCCTTGACCTCGATGCTACGCGCCGCGAGGTGAGATCAGCCTAAGAGCTGACGGCCCCTCCGCGTACGTCCAGGCCGGTTCGCCGCCGAGCCGGACGCCTCCAGGGCGCCGCCCGGCCGTCGCCGTCGCGGCGCGGAGTGTCGGTCCCGTGTCCTACAGTTCCGGGCATGACCCTCGCCGAAGAGCGCTCGATCATCGGCGCGCTGTCCCCCTCCCGCGCCGGTGACTTCATGACGTGCCCGCTGCTCTACCGGTTCCGGGTCATCGACCAGCTCCCCGAGAAGCCCTCCCCGGCGGCGGTGCGCGGCACGCTCGTCCACGCCGTCCTGGAGCGGCTGTACGACCTTCCCGCCGAGGCCCGCACGGTCGCCGCCGCGCAGGACCTGCTGGAGCCGCAGTGGACGCGGCTGCTGGCCGAGGAGCCGGAGTACGCCGGGCTGTTCGCCGGCGACGAGGAGCGCGACGCGTGGCTCGCCCAGGCCCGCGGCATGGTCGAGCGCTACTTCACGCTGGAGGACCCGCAGCGGCTGGAGCCGGCCGAGCGGGAGATGTACGTCGAGACCGTGCTCGACAGCGGCCTGCTGCTGCGCGGCTACATCGACCGCCTCGACGTCGCCCCCACCGGCGAGGTCAGGGTCGTCGACTACAAGACGGGCACGGCGCCGGGGCGCGACTTCGAGGCCAAGGCGCTGTTCCAGATGAAGTTCTACGCGCTCGCGCTGTGGCGGCTGAACGGGCGGGTCCCGCGCATGCTCCAGCTCATGTACCTCGGCAACGGCGAGATCGTCCGGTACACGCCTGACGAGGCGGACCTGCGGGCCACCGAGCGCAAGGTCGAGGCCCTCTGGGCCGCCATCGAGCGCGCCGTGCGCACCCGGGAGTGGCGCGCCCGCCCCTCGCGGCTGTGCGACTGGTGCGACCACCAGGCGCTGTGCCCCGAGTTCGGCGGCACCCCGCCCCCCGTGCCGGACCGCCGGCCCGGCCTGTCCTCCCGCGCCGGCGGCAGGAGGGCCGCCACCGACGAGCTCTGACCCCCGCCGCCCGCCCGGAACCGTCCCGGAGCCAGGGGGCCGGGCGGCCATCGGGCCGGGCGGATCCTCCGTGGGGAGGAGCACCCATATCCCTCCCGGGCAGGGTGGACACCGCAGGCGACGGCCTAGATTTGGTACGTGCGCACCACCCCCGGCAGTCCGCGTCCCTGGCTACGAGCCCATCCCCTGGTCGCGGACTCGATCCTCGCGGTGGTGCTGACGACGGCCTCGCTGTCGCTCGTCGTGCTCGCGGGCGGCGGGTCCGCCGAGTGGCAGACGGGCGCGACACGGCCGTACGACCCGCTGGGCCTCGTGCTGGCGGCGGCCTGCACGCTGCCCGTCGCGCTGCGGCGGCGGTGGCCGTTCGTCCTGCTCCTCGCGACGATCGTCCCCCAGTGGACGCTCGACGCGATGGGGTACGACGACGGCCTCAGCGGGCTGGGCCCGCTCGTCCTGCTCTACTCGGTGGCCGCCCACCGGGGCCTGGCGCTCAGCCTCGCCGCGATCGTCGCCGACCTGCTGGCGTACGGCGTGGACGCCGGGATCGGGCGCGGGCCGATGCCGTGGACCGACCACGTGGTCGTCGTCGTGGTCGCGCTGCTGTGCTGGGTGTGCGGCAGGGCGGTCCGGCTGCGCCGCGCCTACCTGGCCGAGCTGATGCAGCGGGCCGACCGGCTGGAGCGGGCGCGGGAGGCCGACACCCGGGCCGCGCGGGCCGAGGAGCGCTCCCGCATCGCCCGGGAGCTGCACGACGTCGTGGCCCACCACGTGAGCGTGATGACCGTGCAGGCCGCGGCTGCGCGCAAGATGCTCGACGCCGATCCCGAGGTCGCCCGCGACGCGCTCACCGCGATCGAGGAGATGGGCCGCACGGCGATGGCGGAGATGCGCAACATCGTCGGCGTGCTGCGCACCGACGGGCCGGCCGAGCTGGGGCCGCAGCCGGGCATGCAGGACCTGCCGACGCTGGTCGAGCAGATGCGCGAGGCGGGGCTGCGCACCCAGCTGTGGGTGGAGGGCGAGCGGCGGGGGCTGCCGCCCGGCATCGACCTGGCCGCCTACCGCCTCGTCCAGGAGGCGCTCACGAACAGCCTGCGGCACGCCGGCCCGGCCGCCCGGGCCTGGGTGACCGTGCGGCACGAGCAGAACGAGCTGTCCGTCCACGTTGAGGACGACGGGCGGGGCGGCGCCGACGGCCCCGCGCGGGTCGCCGGGAAGGGCCACGGCCTGGTGGGCATCAGGGAGCGCGTGGCGCTCTATGGTGGAGTCCTGCGAATCGGCCCCCGGACCGGGGGCGGGTTCGAGGTCAGGGCCCGATTCCCCCTCAAGGACAGACCATGACGATCAGCGTGCTCCCCCACGCCCGCCGGACGGCGGCCCTCGCATGACGATCCGGGTGCTGCTTGTCGACGACCAGCCGCTGCTGCGCACGGGGTTCCGCTTCATCCTGGAGGCCGAGCCGGACGTCACGGTCGTCGGCGAGGCCGGCGACGGGGCGATGGCGATGGAGCAGTCGCGCGCCCTGCTGCCCGACGTCGTGCTGATGGACGTCCGGATGCCGGGGACGGACGGCATCGAGGCCACCCGCCGCATCGTGCGGGAGGCCGCGCCGACGGCGCACGTGCCGAAGGTGCTCGTGCTGACGACGTTCGACCTGGACGAGTACATCGTCGAGGCCCTGCGGGCGGGCGCGAGCGGGTTCCTGCTCAAGGACGTGCCGCCGGACGACCTGGTGCAGGCGATCCGGGTGGTGGCGGCCGGTGACGCGATCGTGGCGCCGAGCGTCACCCGGCGGCTGCTCGACAGGTTCGCCACGCGGCTGCCCTCCGCGCACCAGCAGGCGACGCCCGCCCGGCTCGACCGGCTGACCGAGCGCGAGCTCGAGGTGCTCCGGCTGATCGCCAGGGGCATGTCGAACGCGGAGATCGCCGCCGAGCTGGTCGTCAGCGAGACGACCGTGAAGACCCACGTCGGCAACGTGCTGACGAAGCTGGGGCTGCGCGACCGGGTGCAGGCGGTCGTGCTGGCCTACGAGACCGGGCTGATCATCCCGGGGGCCTTCTCCTAGCGGCTCCGCCTGGGGCTCCCGGCGACCCGCCGGGCCCGTGTGCCTACTCCCGAGGGAGGAGGCGAGGCACCCGGCGTCCTGCCGTGGGCGCAGGCGAGGACGGTCCCGCAGGCCGATCCCCGGCCCCGGCCGGGCCCGATAGCGTTCCGGGTGTGGGCGCCGCCGGTACGGCTTCCGCGGGCCGTCTGGGGGGGAAGACAGCGGAAGCCGTACCGGCGGAGACGCCCTCAGTCCGCCGCGGCCGCGGTCGCGCCGGGCGCGGCCGAGCCCGTGGCGACCGGCGCGTTCTCCGGGAAGTGGCAGGCGACCTGGTGGCCGGCCGCGAGCGTCTCCAGCGGCGGCTCGACGGTCCGGCAGATCTCCTGGGCCTTCCAGCAGCGGGTGTGGAAGCGGCACGCCGGCGGCGGGTTCAGCGGCGACGGCACGTCGCCCTGCAGCCGGATCCGCTCCCGCTCGGTCCGCCGCTTGGGGTCGGGGATCGGGACGGCCGACAGCAGCGCGTTCGTGTACGGGTGCATCGGCGAGTCGTACAGGCTCTTGCGGTCCGCCAGCTCGACGATCTTGCCCAGGTACATGACCGCGACGCGGTCGCTGATGTGCCGGACCACCGACAGGTCGTGCGCGATCACCACGTAGGTGAGGTCGAGCTCCCTCTGCAGGTCCTCCAGCAGGTTGACCACCTGGGCCTGGATCGACACGTCCAGCGCGGAGACCGGCTCGTCCGCGATGATCAGCTTCGGCTTGAGCGCCAGCGTCCTGGCGATGCCGATGCGCTGCCGCTGGCCGCCGGAGAACTCGTGCGGGTAGCGGTTGTAGTGCTCGGGGTTGAGCCCGACGAGCTCCAGGATCTCCTGGACCGCCTTCTTCGTGCCCTGCTCGGTCTTGATGCCCTGGATCCGGAACGGCGCGCCGACGATGGCGCCGACCGTGTGCCGGGGGTTCAGCGAGCTGTAGGGGTCCTGGAAGATCATCTGCACGTCGCGGCGCAGCGGCCGGATGCGGCCCTGCGACATGTGCGTGATGTCCTGCCCCTCGAAGACGACCTTCCCGCCGGTCGGCTCGATGAGCCGGGTGACCAGACGGCCGGTGGTCGTCTTGCCGCAGCCCGACTCCCCCACCAGGCCGAGGGTCTCGCCCTTGACCACGTCGAAGCTGATGCCGTCGACCGCCCTGACCGCGCCGACCTGCCGCTTGAGCAGGCCCTTGGTGACCGGGAAGTGCTTCTCCAGCCCCTGCACGGACAGCAGCGGCTCGCCGTCGGCGATGGCGGGCTCGCTCGGGGCGGTCATGAGGCCTCCAGGGTGGGCTTGATCTCGTTCTCCCAGATGGCGCGCCGGACGTCGCGCGGCATGTGGCAGCGCACCAGGTGGCCGCCCTCGGTCTCGCGCAGCTCCGGCACCTCGGTCGTCGCGCGGCCGTTCGTCCGGCCCTCGAAGGCGCAGCGCGGGTGGAAGGCGCAGCCCGCGGGCACGTTGATCAGCGAGGGCGGCGAGCCCTTGATCGGCAGCAGCCGCTCAGTCGGCTCCCGGTCGAGGCGCGGCATCGAGCCGAGCAGGCCCCACGTGTACGGGTGCTCGGGCCGTTCGAAGATGTCGCCGGTCGTGCCGTACTCCACGCACTTGCCGCCGTACATCACGAGGATGTCGTCGGACAGCTCGGCCACCACGCCGAGGTCGTGCGTGATGATGATGAGCGCGGCGTTGAAGTCGCGCTGCAGGTCGCGCATGAGGTCGAGGATCTGCGCCTGCACGGTCACGTCGAGCGCCGTGGTCGGCTCGTCGGCGATCAGCAGCTCGGGGTCGCAGCTCAGCGCCATGGCGATCATCGCACGCTGCCGCATGCCGCCGGAGAACTCGTGGGGGTAGCTGTCGACCCGCCGGTCCGGCTGCGGGATGCCCACGCGGCCGAGCATGTCGATCGCGTGCTTGCGCGCGACCTTCTTGCTCACGTCGTTGTGGATCCGGTACGCCTCGATGATCTGGGTGCCGACCGTGTAGAAGGGGTGCATGGCGGACAGCGGGTCCTGGAAGATCATCGCCATCTTCTTGCCCCGCAGCGTCCGCACGTGCTCCTGGCTCGCGCCGACGAGTTCCTCGCCGTCGAGCCAGATCTCGCCGGAGATGCGGGCGCGGCCGCCCTTGTGCAGTCCGAGGATGCCGAGGCTGGTGACGCTCTTGCCGGAGCCGGACTCCCCCACGATGCCGAGGGTCTTGCCCCGATCAAGGGCGAACGACAGCCCGTCGACCGACTTGACCAGGCCGTCGTCGGTCGGGAAGTGGATCCGCAGGTCCTTCAGCTCGAGGAAACTCATGCCAGCCTCACCCTCGGGTCCACGACGGCGTACAGGAGGTCGACGACCAGGTTCGCGAAGACCACGAAGAACGCGGCGACGAGGACCACGCCCATGACCTTCGGGAGGTCCTGGTTGGTGATCGCGTCGATGGCGTACTTGCCGATGCCGGGCAGCGAGTAGGTGCTCTCGGTGAGCACGGCGCCGCCGAGCAGCAGGCCGAGGTCGAGGCCGAAGATCGTCAGAATCGGGGTGAGCGCGCCGCGCAGGCCGTGCTTGACCACGACGGTCCGTTCGTTGAGGCCCTTGGCCCGCGCCGTGCGGATGTAGTCCTCGTTCATCGTCTCCAGCATGCCCGCCCGGGTGAGCCGCGCGTACCCGGCGGCGTACAGGAACGCGAGCGTGACCCACGGCAGGATCAGGTCGTACGCCCAGGTGACGGGGTTCTGCTCGAACGGGGTGTAGCTGCCGCCGGGCGCGAAGATCGCGAAGGGGCGGCCGTAGCTGAACAACACCAGCGAGACGATGCCGGTGAAGAAGATGGGAAGCGACACGCCCGCCAGGGCGACGCTCATCGCCGCCCGGTCGAAGAAGCTGCCGCGTCTCAGCGCGGACAGCACGCCGGTGGCGACACCGGCGATCACCCAGATGACGGCGGCCCCTATGGCGAGCGAGACGGTGATGGGCAGCCGGTCCATGAGGTCCGGCCAGACGGGGAGCCGGGTGATGAAGGAGTACCCGAAGCACGGCGCGGGGCAGTGCTCCACGCCGGGACCGTAGTCGTAGTCCGCCCCGGCGACGATGCCCTTGGCGAACCGCCCGTACTGCACGATCAGCGGATCGTTGAAGCCCAGCTTCTCGGCCGCGATCTTGACGTCCGCCGCCGAGGCGGTGCGCCCCACGTAGCGGGTGGCCAGGCTCTCCGAGGTCGCGCCGGCCAGGCGCGGCACCAGGAAGAAGATGGCGAACGTGATGATGCTCACGATGGTGAGCATCACGACCGCCCAGATCAGCCGCCGGATGATGTATGTGACCACAGTCCCCCCGGCTCCGGGGGCCGGCCCTGACGGACCGGCCCCCTTGCCGCGTTCACGCGTCTGTCGGATCTATCGGTTCTGCGGGATGGGCGGTGCTACTTCGCGGCGCCCATGCCGAGGTAGTCGTACATGCCGAACGCGTCGTTGACGAAGACGTTCGTCGCGTTCTTGCTGCGCGCGAGCAGGCTCTTGGCCCACAGGCCCGGCAGGATGAAGGCGTCGTCCATGACCTTCTTGTCGATCGCCGCCCACATGCCCTCACGGGCGGACTTGTCGGTCTCCTGCATCGCCTGGTCGATCATCTTGTCGACCTCCGGGTCACGGACGGAGATGTTGGAGGAGCCGCCGGTGTCACGGATGACGCGGCTGTCGACGATCTGCTGGAGGAAGCCGAAGCCGTCGGGCCAGTCGGCCGACCAGCCGTTGAGCGCCAGGCCGATCTTGTTGTCCTTGGCGTAGCCCGGCTTGCCGGCGTACAGGGCGAAGTAGTCCGCCTGCGGGAACGGCTTCAGCGTGAGCTTGATGCCGACCCGGCTGAGGGACTGCTGCAGCGCCTCGGCGGTCGCCTTCTCCTTCGGACGCTCGGCGCGGTAGGCGATGTTCGTCTCGAAGCCGTTCGGCTGGCCGCAGGCCTGCAGGGCCTCCTTGGCCTTGGCCAGGTCGCCCTTGTTGTCCGAGCCGCTCGGGTACGGGTTGATGTCCTGGTGACCCGGGATGGTGGGCGGCAGCAGGCTGGTCGCGATCTGGCCGCCGGAGAACTCGCCTCCGTACGCGGTCTGGTAGGCGGTCTTGTCCGCGGCGTACTCGATGGCCTTGCGGCAGTCGAGGTTGTCGAGCGGCGCGACGTTGCCGTTGATCGACGTGTACCAGAGGCGCGTGCTCAGCGGGTTGTCGGTGTTGGCCTTCATCGCCGGGTCGGACAGCACCCGGCCGAGGGAGGCCGGCTGCAGACCGGTGCCCGCCACGTCGACGTCGAGGTCGCCGGCGAGGACCCGGTTGTCGATGTCGTCGGCGTTGACGTTGGTCGAGACCTCGATGCTGTCCGGGAGCGCCTTGCGGTTCGGGTCGGTCGACGGGTCCCACTGGTCGTTGCGGACCAGCTTGAAGCCCTTGCCGATCTCGTTCGACTCGAACTTGTACGGACCGGTGGAGACCACGTGCTCCTTGTACTTCGCGCCCGTGTCCTTGCTCTCCTGGACCGGCATCGTGGACGGGATCTGGGCGAAGTAGTCGAAGTTGCTCAGCGGCTGCTTGAGGTGGAAGACGATCGTCTGGTCGTCCGGCGTCTCGATCGCGCTGTCGGTGTTGACGCCCTTGGACTTGTACGGACCCTTGTAGTCCTTCGGCAGGTCCAGGAAGTCGTTGAAGTACGTGGGCCCGTTCGGGAAGGTCTCCTTGTCGAGCGAGCGCAGCACCCCGTACTTGACGTCCTTCGACGTGACCGGCGTGCCGTCCTCGAACTTCACGCCCGGGCGGAGCTTGTAGGTCCACGTCTTCGCGCCGTCGCTGGGCTTGCCCATGTCCTGCGCGAGGTCCGGGACGAGCTGGTTGCCCTCGGCGCCGGGGGCCGACTTGAACATCGTCAGCGAACGGCCGTACAGGCGGACGAAGTTCCACGAGTACGCGTAGTAGGTGTCGGCCGGGTCGAGGGAGTCCCAGTCGCCGGAGTTGGCGAACTTGAGGGTGCCGCCCTTCTTGTCCGACGGGTTGAACACCGCGGAGAGCGCGGCGTTGAACTGGCCGGTCGCGCCCGCCCCGGCGCCGCCGGAGGCGGCCCCTCCGGAGGCGCTCGGGCTGTTAACCGAGCCGCCGCCGCAGGCGGCCGCTCCGATGGCGAGCACGGCGCCGATGGCGGCCATGCCCAGTCTTCTTCTGTGCATCTGCAAACCCCTTGGTTATAGGAGCCGGGGACTTAACGGGGAACCAGGAAGCGCTCAGCGGGCCTTCGGGTCGAGTGCGTCCCGCAGGCCGTCGCCGAACAGGTTGAACGCCAGGACCGTGATGAAGATCGCCATGCCGGGGAAGAACATGAAGTGCGGCATCGTGTAGAAGCGCACCGCGTCCGACAGCATGCCGCCCCACGTGGGGGTGGGCGGCCGCACGCCGACGCCGAGGAACGACAGCGCCGCCTCGAACAGGACGTTCGTCGGGATCAGCAGCGTCGCGTAGATGAGGATCGGCGCGACCAGGTTGGGCAGCATCTCCCGGAAGATGATGTACGGGCCGCGCGCGCCCAGGCTGCGGGCGGCGTCGACGAACTCCCGCTCGCGCAGCGACAGCGTCTGCCCGCGGATGATGCGGCCCACGTACGGCCAGTTGAAGAAGCCGATGATGAAGACCAGCAGCGCGACCCGGAGCGTGTCGCCGGCGAGGCCGAACGCCGTGTCGGGGACGATGCCCGCCAGGGCGATGGCGAAGACCAGCAGCGGGAAGGCCAGGAAGACGTCCATGGCCTTGCTGATGATCGAGTCGACCAGGCCGCCGAAGTATCCGGCCGTGACGCCGAGGAGCGTGCCGATGATCACCGACAGCAGCGTGGCGAGGAAGGCGATCAGCAGGGAGATCCGCGCCCCGTACACGACCCGGCTGAAGATGTCGCGGCCGTTGACCGGCTCCAGGCCGAACAGGTGCTGGGCGCTGATGCCCGTGCCGCCCTTCGGCGCCATGGTCGAGGAGTCGATCAGGTCGGAGTTGAACTGCGTCGGGTCCTGGCCGAACGCGCCGACGATCAGCGGGGCGAACACGGCGACGAGGATGAGGACGACCACGATGAGCCCGCCGGCGAGGGCGACCTTGTCGCGCTTGAGGCGCATCCAGGCGATCTGGCCGAGCGAGCGCCCCTGGATCGCCTTCGCGCCGCCCGCCCCGTCGAGGACGCTCTCCGGCGTGGCCTCGGTCTGAGAGCCGGTGACGTCCATCGGTGCGGTCATGGAACCTCCTTCGTCGGTCCCACGACCATAGTGCTGACCATCCGTGGCGTGGCCATGAGGTGTCGGCCCCCTGGATCCCAGACGACATTGTCCGTGGGCGCCGCCTCGTAGCCGCGCCCTCTGGAACGCACAATGTATGCGCTGAGCTGGGATGACCAGTCCCCGGAGGCCCCCTGTGGCTCAACTGTGATTCATGCGAAACTCATTCGTATTGATCTTGAAGAGATTGTCGGCTTCTCGTTCCGGTTGTGTCGCGGAACTGTGACATTGCACTGGCCGGTAACTTGGTCCCGGCATGTGGGATTCTCAGCTGATCCCGCGGCGCTTGAGGATGTCCTCAATGTCCGAAAAGTCGTCGTTGGCGGTAGGCTGAGCGGCCTTGAGCTCGATCGGCCGGGTCACGTCCCGGCTTCCGGCGGCAGACGGCGCACCGGTCCCCGCGTCCGCCGGGGCGGCGCCGCCCTTCGACCGCCGCGCGCGCGACAGCGTGCGCCCGCGCAGCGCGCCGGAGACGAAGAACAGCACCGCCGACAGCCCCGTCAGCGCCACCCCGGCCCAGACCGACGGCGACAGGACCAGCCCGGTGACGAAGGAGACGGCCGCCGAGCCGATGGTCCACAGCGTGCGCAGCGCGCCGGTGAGATAGGCCGCGAGCGGCAGCAGCGCCCAGGCGGTGCCGCGCAGTCCCGCGGTGACCCCCCTGCGACGGAACGCCAGGTAGGCCAGCGCGGCCCCCACGGCGGTCAGCCCGGCGCACAGCGGCAGCCAGGCGATCTGGTCGAATGTCATGGCGGGCCCCCTCGTCGCGGTTACCCCCATCCTGGCACTCCGGACGCCCGCCCGCCGGGCGGTGATCTTGATCGTTCCCGATCAGGCGACCAGTGAGCGGAGCAGGCCCAGGTCGACGTCCACGAGGGACGGCATGACCAGCCGCCCGGGGGCGGCCGAGATGGGCAGCACGCTCGGCACCGCCACCACCCGGCACCCGGCCGCGGTCGCCGAGGCGACGCCGTTCGGGGAGTCCTCCAGCACCACGCAGCGGCCCGGCTCGACCGCCAGCAGGGCCGCCGCCGTCAGGTACGGCTCCGGGTCGGGCTTGGTGCGGACGACGTCGTCGGCCGTCACGACCACCTCGAAGTGCTCCCGGCCGACCGCCTTCAGCACGGCGTCGGCGATCACCCGCAGGGACGAGGTGACCAGGGCCGTGCGCACCCCGTTGTCCGTGAGGTCGCGCAGCAGGTCCAGCGCGCCGGGCATGGGCACCACGCCCGTCGCGAGGCGCCGTTCCATCCCGTCGATGAGCCACTCGCCCACGAGGGCCGGGTCCACGTCCGCCCGCGTCAGCTCCATCATGTACGCGACCGTCCGCTCCCAGGAGCCCCCGACGAGCTGCTCCTGGTGCTCGGGACCCCAGGACCCCCCGAGGCGCCCGACCACCTCGGTCTCGACCTCGAACCAGACCTCCTCCGTGTCGACCAGCAGTCCGTCCATGTCGAACAGAACAGCGTCCACGTGGCCCCTTCCCCCGGCGACGCCCCCGAAAAGGGGGGAGCAACATGGTAGACGGCCGCCGGAGGCCCGCCCGCGGCGCAGGGGCCTACACGTTGAAGTACTTGGCCTCGGGATGGTGGGCGATCAGGGCCGACGTGGCCTGTTCGGGGTGGAGCTGGAACTCCTCCGACAGCGTCACGCCGATCCGGGACGGGTCGAGCAGCCCCATGACCTGAACCTGGTCCTCCAGGTTGGGACACGCGGGGTAGCCGAACGAGTAGCGGCAGCCGGCGATGTTCACCTTCAGCATGTCGGCCAGCGACTCGTCGCCGCCGATCCCGAGCTCCGAGCGCACCCGCGCGTGCCAGTACTCCGCCAGCGCCTCCGTCAGCTGCACGGACAGACCGTGGAGCTCCAGGTAGTCGCGGTAGGCGTCCTTCGCGAACAGCTCGGCGGCAGCCTCGCTGATCCGGTTGCCCATGGTGACAACCTGGAACCCGACCACGTCGACCTCGCCGGACTCCCGGGGCCGGAAGAAGTCGGCCAGGCACAGGTGCCGGTCGCGGCGCTGCCGGGGGAAGGTGAACCGGGTCCGCTCCTTGCCCTCGTCGTCCAGGACGATCAGGCTGTCGCCCTCGCTGACGCAGGGGAAGTAGCCGTAGACGACGGCCGCCTCCAGCAGGTTCTCCGTCTGGAGCCGGTCCAGCCACATCCGCAGCCGGGGCCGTCCCTCGATCTCGACCAGCTCCTCGTACGACGGCCCGTCGCCGCCGCGGGCCGCCTTGAGGCCCCATTGGCCCATGAACGTGGCCCGCTCGTCGAGGAAGGCCGCGTAGTCGCCCAGCGGGATGCCCTTGACGATCCGGTCGCCCAGGAACGGCGGCGTGGGCACGGGGTTGTCGGCCGCCACGTCGGATCGGGCCGGCAGGTCCTCCTCGGCCGTCCGCCTGAGCACGGCGCCCGTCTTCACCCGCCGCTCGCGCAGGGGCGGCAGCGTCGCGCCGTCCTCGCCGCGCTTGACCGCCATGAACGCGTCCATCAGCCGCAGGCCCTCGAAGGCGTCCCTGGCGTAGCGGACCTCGCCCTGGTAGAGGTCGGCCAGGTCCTGCTCGACGTACGCGCGGGTGAGCGCGGCGCCCCCGAGCAGCACGGGGAAACGGCCGGCGATGCCCCGGGAGTTCATCTCCTCGAGGTTCTCCTTCATGACGACCGTCGACTTCACCAGCAGGCCCGACATGCCGATCACGTCGGCCCTGTTCTCCTCGGCGGCCTCCAGGATGGCCGAGACCGGCTGCTTGATGCCGAGGTTCACCACGTCGTAGCCGTTGTTGGACAGGATGATGTCGACGAGGTTCTTGCCGATGTCATGGACGTCGCCCTTGACCGTGGCCAGCACGATGCGGCCCTTGGAGTCGCCCTCGACCCGGTCCATGTACGGCTCAAGGTAGGCCACGGCCGTCTTCATGACCTCGGCCGACTGGAGCACGAACGGCAGCTGCATCTGGCCCGACCCGAACAGCTCGCCGACCGTCTTCATGCCGTCGAGCAGGACGTCGTTGATGATCTCCAGAGCCGGGCGCTGGGCGAGGGCCTCGTCGAGGTCGGCCTCCAGGCCCTTGCGCTCGCCGTCCACGATGCGCCGCTTGAGCCGCTCCCACAGCGGCAGCCCGGCCAGCTCGGCCGCCTTGCCCGCCTTCATGGACGCGGCGTCGACGCCCTCGAACAGCTCCATGAACCGCTGCAGCGGGTCGTACCCGTCGCGGCGGCGGTCGTACACGAGGTCGAGCGCGACCTGCCGCTGCTCGTCGGGGATGCGGGCCATCGGCAGGATCTTGGACGCGTGCACGATGGCCGAGTCGAGCCCGGCGTTCACGCACTCGTTGAGGAACACCGAGTTCAGGACCATGCGGGCGGCCGGGTTGAGGCCGAACGACACGTTCGACAGGCCGAGCGTGGTCTGCACGCCCGGGTAGCGGCGCTTGAGCTCGCGGATCGCCTCGATCGTCTCGATGGCGTCCCGGCGGGTCTCCTCCTGCCCGGTGGCGATCGGGAACGTCAGGCAGTCGACGATGATGTCCTCGACCCGCATCCCCCAGTTGCGGACGAGGTCCTCGATGAGGCGGACCGCCACGCGGACCTTCCACTCCGCTGTGCGGGCCTGGCCCTCCTCGTCGATGGTCAGCGCGACCACGGCCGCGCCGTGCTCCCTGACCAGCCGCATCACCTTGGTGAAGCGGGAGTCGGGCCCGTCGCCGTCCTCGTAGTTGACGGAGTTGACGATGGCCCTGCCGCCGAGCATCTCCAGGCCGGCCTCGATCACGGGCGGCTCGGTCGAGTCGATCACGATCGGCAGCGTGGACGCCGTGGCGAACCGGAAGGCCAGCTCCTTCATGTCGGTCACGCCGTCGCGGCCCACGTAGTCGACGCACAGGTCGAGCATGTGCGCGCCGTCGCGGGCCTGGGCCCGGGCGATCTCGACGCACTCCTCGTAGTTGCCGTCGAGCATCGCCTCGCGGAACGCCTTGGAGCCGTTGGCGTTGGTCCGCTCGCCGATCGCGAGGTAGGAGGTGTCCTGCCGGAACGGCACGTGCTGGTAGAGCGACGCCGCGCCGGCCTCGGGGCGGGGACGGCGCGTGCCCCTGGGACGGCCGCCCACGCGCTCCACGACCTGCCGCAGGTGCTCGGGGGTGGTGCCGCAGCAGCCGCCCACCAGCGCCAGCGCGTAGTCGCGGGTGAACGCGTCGTGGGCGTCGGCCAGCTCGCCCGGGCTGAGCGGGTAGTAGGCGCCGTCGGAGGTGAGCTGCGGCAGGCCGGCGTTCGGCATGCACGACAGCGGCAGCCGCGAGTGGCGGGCCAGGTAGCGCAGGTGCTCGCTCATCTCCGTGGGCCCGGTGGCGCAGTTGAGGCCGATCAGGTCGACGCCGAGCGGCTCGATCGCGGTGAGGGCGGCGCCGATCTCCGAGCCGAGCAGCATGGCGCCGTTGGTCTCGATGGTGACCTGCGTGATGATCGGCACGTCTCGCCCGGCCGCCTCGATGGCCCGCTTCGCCCCCACGACGGCGGCCTTGACCTGCAGCAGGTCCTGGCAGGTCTCGATGATCAGGGCGTCCGCGCCGCCCGCGATCAGCCCGGCCGCGTTGTCCCGGTAGGCGTCCCGCAGCGTCTCGTACGGCAGGTGGCCGAGGGTCGGCAGCTTCGTCCCCGGGCCCATCGAGCCGAGCACGAACCGCGGCCTGTCCTGCGTGGACCACTCGTCGGCCCGCTCGCGGGCCAGGCGCGCCCCCGCCTCGGACAGCTCGAAGATCCGGTCGGCGATGCCGTACTCCCCCAGCGCCGCTCGGTTGGCGTTGAAGGTGTTGGTCTCCACGCAGTCGACGCCGACGGCCAGGTAGGCGTCGTGGACGGCGCGCACGATGTCGGGACGGCTCACGTTGAGCACGTCGTTGCAGCCCTCGTGGCCCTGGAAGTCGTCGAGCGTGGGGTCGTAGGACTGCAGCATCGTCCCCATGGCTCCGTCGGCGATCAGAATTCGCTCGGACAGCACTTCGCGGAAGGACGGTCTGCTGGTCATGGAGCAAGACTATCGGCCCCGCGAGGCGGATCCTTTGCCCTGATTGCGCTACAGGCGGAAGGCCCGGTCCCGGCGGCGTTCCCGCCGCCCGCGCGCACCACGCGGGACGGCCGGGCCGCGGGGAGTGACGCCCGGCCCTCCTCACCGAATAGTCTTGGAGTGAGCCATACTGCAGTGGGCCAACGAGGGAGGCGGCGCGTGATCGAGTTCGAAGGGCTCCCCGAGCTCGTCGACCCGGTGCTGATCGCCGCGTTCGAAGGGTGGAACGACGCAGGCGAGGCGTCCAGCGGCGTGCTGGCGCATCTCGAGACGGAGTGGAAGGCCACCCCCCTCGTCGAGCTCGACCCCGAGGACTACTACGACTTCCAGGTGACGCGGCCGATCGTGGAGATGGGCGACGGGCTCACCCGGTCGATCGTGTGGCCGACCACCCGGCTGCTGCTGGCCCGCCCCCCGGGCGCCAAGCGCGACGTCGTCCTCCTGCGCGGCATCGAGCCCAACATGCGGTGGCGGTCGTTCTGCGCCGAGATCGTCGGCCTGTGCCACGACCTGGGCGTCGACCTGGCGATCCTGCTGGGCGCGCTGCTCAACGACTCGCCGCACACCCGGCCGGTGCCGATCGTCGGCTCGGTGAGCGACCCCGGCATGGCCCGGGCGCTCAACCTGGAGCTCACCAAGTACGAGGGCCCGACGGGCATCGTGGGCGTCCTGCAGCACACGCTCGGCGGCGCCGGGGTGCGGACGGTGTCCCTGTGGGCGTCGGTCCCCCACTATGTGGCGCAGCCGCCGAACCCGAAGGCCACGCTGGCGCTGCTGCGCCGGATCGAGGACATGCTCGACATCCCCATGCCGTACGGCGACCTGGCGGAGGAGGCCCGCGCCTGGGAGCACGGGGTCGACGAGCTGGCCGCCCAGGACACCGAGGTGGCCGAGTACGTGCGGGAGCTGGAGGAGCGCAAGGACGCGGCCGAGCTGCCCGAGGCGAGCGGGGACGCGATCGCGGCCGAGTTCGAGCGCTACCTGCGCCGCCGCGACCGCGGCACCGACCGCTGACGCCCGCCGCCCGGCCGGACGCCCCGCACGCGCCGGCGCCCGCCGCCTCTCAGAAGACGGGCTCTCAGAAGACGGCCTCTCAGGAGACGGCTTCCCAAGAGACGACCTCTCAGAAGACGGCCTCTCAGGGCACGCCTTCTCAGCGGACGGCCTCTCAGGACACGACGCGCAGCGCGCGGTGGGCGGCGGCCCGGACGGCGGCCGGACGCTCCAGGGCCTCCTCGTACCGGGTCCAGACCAGGGCGGCCACGTCCTCGTCGGCGCCGATGGGCGCGCTGACCAGGTCGGCGCCGGCGTCGAGCAGCCGGTCGTGGAAGTGGCCGGGCGCCAGCAGGTAGGACGCCACCGCGATCCGGGGCGCCAGGCCCTCCCTCGCGTGCCGCAGCGCCTCCTCCAGGCTCGGGGCGCCGGCCGACGCGTACGCGGCCGTGACGGGCCGCGAGAGCCGTACGGACAGCAGGCGGGCGGCGGCGCGCACGTCCTCCAGGGCCGCCGGGTCGGACGAGCCGGCCGCGCCGAGGACGACGGTGTCGCAGGACCGCAGCCCGGCGGCGGCCAGCCGGCGGGCCAGCACGGATGTGAGCAGCGGGTGAGGGCCGAGCTGCCCGGCCACCACGGCGTCCGGCCGGGTGCGGGCGACGACGGCGGGCAGGTCGATGTGCACGTGGTACCCGCCGGCCAGCAGCAGCGGGACCACGACCGCCGGTCCGGGCACCTCGGCGAGCACGCCGGCGAGCGGGGGCTCGCTGATCTCCAGGAAACCCAGCTCCACCCGGCGGCCCGGGCGGGCCTGGCGGACCCGGGCGGCCAGGGACTCCATGACGGACTCCCAGTGGCCGCTGCGGGCGCCGTGGGCGGCCAGCACCAGCGCGGGGGCGGCCGCGGCGCGCCCCCGCGCCTGGCGTGCCGTCATCGCTCGTCCCGGCCGCAGGCCAGGCGGTAGCCGCGCTTCACCACGGTCTCGACGATCCCGGCGGGGCCGAGGGCGCGGCGCAGGCGGGTGATGGCCATCTCGACCGCGTGCTCGGCCGAGTCGCGCGAGGGGCCGCCGGGGAGCACGACCCGCAGGTCGGCCCGGGCCACCACGTGCCCGGGCCGCTCGGCGAGCCGCTTCAGCACGGCCATCGGCGCCGGCGGGAGCGGCTTCAGGTCGCCGTCGACGGCGACCGCGTGGCCGCGGATCTCCAGCTCATGCCCGCCCGCGACCAGCCGGGTGACGCTGTTGGCGGGCAGGTGGCGGGCGAGCGTGCGGGCGAGGGCGCCGAGCCGGGCCCGGTCCGGCTGGACCGCCCGGACGCCGCGGGAGGTCAGGGGCCCGGCGGTGACCGGCCCGACGCAGGCCGCCACGACCCGGGTGTCGAACGCGGCCAGCAGGGCGTCCTCGAGGCCGTCGGCGCGGGCCGCCTGGAGCATGGCCAGCACGGCCGGCGCGCTGGTGAAGGCCACCGCGTCCACGGCCCCCGTGACGGCCTGGCTGACCAGGCGGCGCAGCGGGGAGGTGTCGCGGTAGGGCAGCCACCGGTACACGGGCACCTCGATGACCTCGGCCCCCCCGTCGCGCAGCGCGGCGACGAAGCCGGTCAGCGGCTCGCCGTGGAGCTGCACGGCGATGCGGCGGCCGCGCAGGTCCTGGGCGAGCAGGTACTGCTTCACCTCCTCGCACGACTCGGTCGCCGGAGTCCAGAAGTCGGCCAGCCCGGCGGCCCGGACCGCTCCCCTGGCCTTGGGGCCGCGGGCGAGCAGCCGGGCCTTGCCGAGGTGGGCGTTCAGGTCCGAGGACAGGCCCCATCCCTCGGCGGCCGCCATCCAGCCGCGGAAGCCGACGCCCGTGGTGATCACCACGTCGTCCACCGGCGCCTGCAGGCAGGCCCGGGTGGCCGCCAGCAGGCCGGTGTCCTCGGCGAGCGGCACGATGCGGATCGCGGGGGCCCGCACCACGCGCGCGCCGCGCCGTTCCAGCAGCGCCGACAGCTCCTCGCTGCGGCGGGTCGCGGTCACCCCGATCGTGAACCCGGCGAGCGCGTCGGGGGCCGTCTCGAGGGTGACCACGGGTTCGTCCAGCAGCGCGGTCATGCCACGCTCACCTCCACGTTCCCGTCCGTGACCCGGACGGGGTAGGTCGGCACGGCGATGTCCGGGTCGTCCACGGACACCCCCGTCACCAGTGAGAACACCTGCTTGTGCATCGGCGACGCGACGGTCGGCTCGCCGTTCCTGGTGCCGACGATGCCGCGCGACAGCACGTACGCGCCGCTGAACGGGTCGTGGTTGCCCAGCGCGTACAGCGCGCCGTCGAAGGTGCGGAAGACCGCCACCTGTCTGCCGTCAACCAGGACCGCCACGCCGCGCTCGGGGAGCAGTTCGGTGTACGGGCAGACCTGGGTCCATTCGCGCCTGCCGGCCAGGGGGGCCGTCTCGAGCACGGTCATCGCGGTGCCACCTCCAGTGGGATGAACACGGGCTTGATCTGGTCGCGTTCGGTCTCGAACGAGATCGAGGGGTCGGGGACGTCCGGGGCGTTGACGAAGCTGACGAACCTGCGCAGCTTCTCGGGGTCCTCGATGGCGGCCCGCCACTCGTCGGCGTACGTCGCGACGTGCCGCTCCATCTGGGCGTCGAGGTCGGCGCAGATCCCCAGCGAGTCGTCGACGATGACGGCCCGGAGGTAGTCGAGGCCGCCGTCCAGGCTCTCCAGCCAGGCCGCGGTCCGCTGCAGCCGGTCGGCGGTGCGGATGTAGAACATCAGGAACCTGTCGATGGCGCGGACCAGGTCGTCGGTGCTCAGGTCGGCGGCGAGCAGGTCGGCGTGCCGGGGCCGGAAGCCCCCGTTGCCGCCGACGTACAGGTTCCAGCCCTGCTCGGTCGCGATGACGCCGAAGTCCTTCGACCGGGCCTCGGCGCACTCCCGGGCGCAGCCCGACACGGCCGCCTTGAGCTTGTGCGGCGAGCGCAGCCCGCGGTAGCGCAGCTCCAGGGCGATGGCCAGGCCGACCGAGTCCTGCACGCCGTAGCGGCACCACGTGGACCCGACGCACGACTTCACCGTGCGCAGCGCCTTGCCGTACGCGTGGCCGGACTCGAAGCCGGCGTCCACGAGCCGCCGCCAGATGCGGGGAAGCTGCTCGACGCGGGCGCCGAGCAGGTCGATCCGCTGCCCTCCGGTGATCTTGGTGTAGAGGCCGAAGTCACGGGCCACCTCGCCGATCACGATGAGCTTCTCCGGGGTGATCTCGCCGCCGGGGATGCGCGGGACGACCGAGTAGGTGCCGTTCTTCTGGATGTTGGCCAGGAAGTGGTCGTTGGTGTCCTGCAGCGCGGCCTGCTCCCCGTCGAGGATGTGGCCGTTGCCGAGGGAGGCGAGGATCGAGGCCACCGCCGGCTTGCAGATGTCGCAGCCGCGCCCGCTGCCGTGCTCGGCGATGAGCTGGGAGAACGTGGTGATGCCGCGGACCAGGACGATGTCGAACAGCTCGGCCCTGCTGTACGTGAAGTGCTCGCACAGCGCCTTGCTGACCTCGACGCCGGACGTCACGAGGAGCTGCTTCAGCATCGGCACGCAGCTTCCGCAGGTGGTGCCGGCCCGGGTGCAGTCCTTGATGCCCTGGACGTCGGTCAGGCCCTTGTCCGCGATGGCCGAGCAGATCCGGCCCTTCGTGACGTTGTTGCACGAGCAGACCTGGGCGTCGTCCGGCAGGTCGAGCTGGGCCGAGCCCGCGCCGGCGAACAGCAGGTCGTGCGGGGCCGCCGGGAGCGCCTTGCCCACGAAGGGCCGCAGCGCGCTGTACGGCCCGGCGTCGCCGACGCAGATGCCGCCCAGCAGCGTCTTGGCGTCGTCGCTGATGAACAGCCTCTTGTAGATGCCGGCCACCGGGTCCATGTAGGTGACGTCGAGCGCGCCCGACATCGCCCCGAACTGCGCCACCTCCACGCCGAGGAGTTTCAGCTTGGTGGACATGTCGGCACCCTCGAAGACCGCCGGGCCGCCCAGGATCCGGTCGGCGGCCACCTCCGCCTGCGCGAAGCACGGCCCGACGAGCCCGTAGACCATGCCGCCCGCCAGCGCGCACTCCCCGATGGCGTAGACGCGCGGGTCGGAGGTGCGCATGCCCTCGTCCACGACGACGCCGCCGCGCTCGCCCACCTCCAGGCCGCAGGCCCTGGCCAGCTCGTCGCGCGGGCGCACGCCCGCCGAGAACACCACGACCCCGGCCTCGATGACCTCGCCGTCCGGCTTGACCAGCCGCGCCACCCTGCCGTCCGGGCCCGCCTCGATCGCCGTCACCCCGGCGCCCGTGTGGATGGTCAGGCCGAGCGCCTCGATGTGGTGGCGCAGCAGCGAGCCGCCGCCCTCGTCCACCTGGCGGGGCATCAGCCACTTGCTCATCTCGACGACGTGGGTCTCCAGGCCGAGCCCGCGCAGCGCGTCGGCGGCCTCCAGCCCGAGCAGGCCGCCGCCGATGACGATCCCGGCGCCCGCGCCCCGGGAGGCCTCCCTGATGGCGTCCAGGTCCTCGATGGTGCGGTAGACGAAGCACCCGGGCAGGTCCCGGCCGGGGACCGGCGGCACGAACGGCGCCGACCCCGTGGCCAGCACCAGCACGTCGTACGGCTCGGTCTCGCCCGCCTCGGTCGTGACCGTGCGCCGCTCCCGGTCGATCGCGGTCACCCTGCCGCCGAGCCGGAGCGTCACCCCGTCGGGCACGGGGTAGGTGAGGTCCTCCACGGTCCGGCCGCTCAGGTAGGAGGTGAGCGCGACCCGGTCGTACGCGGGGCGCGGCTCCTCCCCCATCACCGTGATCGTCCCGCTGAAGCCCCGTTCCACGAGCGTCTCGGTCAGCCGGTGCGCCGTGGGGCCGAGCCCGACAACGACGAGTCTCATGCGCTCACGCCCTCCTGCTCGCACAGCCAGCCGACGATGCCCTCGACCGCGTCGCGGCAGCCGCCGCATCCGGTCGTGGCCCTCGTCGCGGCGGCCACCGCTTCGACGTCCCGCGCGCCGGACTCCCAGCACGCGCGGATCTGTCCCTTCGTCACGTTGTTGCACTGGCAGACCCGGGCCGCGTCGGGCATCCGGGTCGGGCTGTCGGCCACCGGGACGCCGCCCAGGCCGGGGAACAGCAGTCCCGCGCGGTCGAAGGGCAGCGGCCCTCCCCGGTCGAACAGCTGGGTCAGCGTGCCCACCGCCGCCGTCTCGCCCAGCAGGATCGCGCCGACCAGCCGGCCGTCGCGGATCACGAGCTTGCGGTAGGTGCCCTTGTGCCGGTGGGAGAAGCGGACGATCTCCGCCTCGTCCTCGGTCAGGTGGGTCTCGCCCATCGCGGCGAGCTCCACGCTGGACGCCTTGAGCCGGGTGACCAGCCGGGAGCCGCGGTAGCGGGCCTCCTTGTCGGTCCCCGTCACCAGGTCGGCCACCACCGACGCCTGCTCCCAGGCCGGCGCCACCAGGCCGTACACGTGACCGGCGTGCTGGGCGCACTCGCCGATCGCGAAGATCGAGGGGTCGTCGGTGCGCAGCTCGTCGTCCACGACGACGCCGCGGTCCACCTCCAGGCCCGCGTCGCGGGCGAGTCCCACCACCGGGCGGACGCCGCACGCGAGCACCACGAGGTCGGCGTCCATCCGCTCGCCCGTGGACAGCTCCACGTGCCGCTCCCGTACGGCGCTCACCGTGACGCCCGTGCGGATGTCCACGCCGAGACCGCCGAGGGTCTCCCGCAGGATGAGCCCGGCCTCCGCGTCGAGCTGGCGCTCCATCAGGTGGCCCGCCAGATGGAGCAGCGTCACGGGGACGCCGCGCCCGGCGAGCCCCCGGGCCGCCTCGATGCCGAGCAGCCCCCCGCCGACCACCACCGCGCCGCCGGCCCGCTCCGCCGCCTCCCGGATGCGGTCGCAGTCGTCGAGCGTGCGGAACGCCGTCGCCCGTTCGGCCCCGGGGATCGGCGGGACGACCGGCTCGCTGCCGGTCGCCAGCACCAGCACGTCGTACGGCTCCCGCGTCCCGTCGGCCGCGATGACGGTCCGGCAGTCGCGGTCGATCGCCGTCACCGGGACGCCGAGCCGCGCCGTCACGCCGTGGTCGGCGTACCAGCGCGGGTCGAGCAGCCGGACCTGGTCCGGGCTCGACGTGCCGGCCAGCACGTTCGACAGCAGCACCCGGTTGTACGGCTGCCACGCCTCGGCCCCGAACACCGTGATCCTCACGTCGGCGGACCGGGCGCGCACCTCGCTCACCAGGCGGGCGCCGGCCATCCCGTTCCCCACCACGACAAGCCTCATGCCACCCGCTCCCCGTCGTCGCACCGCTCGACCGCCGCCGCGCACACCTTGAACTCCGGCATCCGCGACGTGGGGTCGAGGGCCGGGTTGGTGAGCAGGTTCGCGCCCTCCCAGTGGAACGGCATGAACACGGTGTCGGGACGGATGGACGCGCTCACCCGGGCCGTGCCGACCGCGCTGCCGCGGCGGCTGCGCACCCGCACGAGGTCGCCCGGCCCGACGCCCAGCCGCTCGGCCAGGTCGGGGTGCAGCTCGACGAACACCTCGGGCGACGCCTCGGTCAGCGGCCGGATCCGCCGGGTCTGCGCGCCCGACTGGTAGTGGGCCAGCACCCGGCCGGTGGTCAGGTAGACGGGGAACTCCTCGTCCACGTCCTCGGCGGCCGGCCGGTGCTCGACCGGGACCAGCCGCGCCCGCCCGTCGGGGGTCGGGAACCGGTCGAGGAACGGCCGCGGGGTGCCGGGGTGCGGCGCGCCGCCGGGGCCGGTGTCGGGGCAGGGCCAGAACACCCCGGTCTCGGCGGCGATCCGCTCGTAGGTGATGCCCGAGTAGTCGGCGAGGCCCCCGGCCGAGGCCGCCCGGAGCTCGTCGAAGACGGTGCGCGGGTCGGCGGGGAACCGGTCGCCCCAGCCCAGGCGTTCGGCGAGGCCCCGGAGGATCTCCAGGTCGCTGCGCGCGCCCGGCGGCGGCGCGGCGGCCTGGCGGCGCAGCAGCACCCTGCCCTCCAGGTTGGTCATCGTGCCCGCCTCCTCGGCCCACTGGGTGGTGGGCAGCACGACGTCGGCCGCCGCCGCGGTCTCCGACAGCACGAAGTCGGACACCACGAGGAGGTCGAGGCCGGCCAGGCGGCGCGCGATCCGGCCCGCGTCCGGGGCGGACACGGCCGGGTTGGAGCCGAACAGCAGCAGGGCCCTCGGCCCGCCGGGCGTGCCCAGCGCGTCGAGCAGCTCGTATGCGGACCGCCCCGGCCCGGGCAGGTCGCCGGGGTCCACCCCCCACACGGCCGCGACGTGCTCCCGAGCCGCCGGGTCGTCGATCCTGCGGTAGCCCGGGAGCTGGTCGGCCTTCTGCCCGTGCTCCCGTCCGCCCTGGCCGTTCCCCTGGCCGGTGACGCAGCCGTACCCGGAGCCCTCACCCCCCGGCAAGCCGAGCGTGAGCGCCAGGTTGATGAACGCGGTGACGGTGTCGGTGCCCTTCGCGTGCTGCTCCGCCCCGCGGCCGGTGAGGACCATCGCGCGGGGCGCCTCGCCGAGGATGCGCACGGCCTCGCGCATCTGCGCGACCGGCACCCCGGTGATCCGCTCCACCCGCTCGGGCCACCAGGCGGACACCGACGTGCGCACCTGCTCGAACCCCGTCGTGCGGGCCGCGAGGTAGCCGAGGTCGGCGTGCCCCTCGGCGATCGCGATGTGCAGCAGCCCGAGCGCGAGCGCGAGGTCGGTGCCCGGCGTCACCTGCAGGTGGAGGTCGGCCAGCCGGGCCGTCGGGGTGAGCCGGGGGTCGGCGACGACGAGCCGTCCGCCGCGCGCCCGCATCGCGGACAGGTGCCGCACGAAAGGGGGCATGGTCTCCGCGACGTTGCCGCCGGCGAGCAGGACGGCGTCCGCCCGGCCGATGTCCGTGATCGGGAACGGCAGCCCGCGGTCCATGCCGAAGGCCCGGTTGGCCGCCGCGGCCGCCGACGACATGCAGAACCGGCCGTTGTAGTCGACCTGGCTGGTGCGCAGCGCCACCCGGGCGAACTTGCCCAGCAGGTACGCCTTCTCGTTGGTGAGGCCGCCGCCCCCGAACACGGCGACGGCGTCCGGCCCGTGCTCGGCCTGCAGCGCCCTGATCCGGGCGGCGGCGTAGTCGAGCGCCTCGTCCCACGGGACGGGCCGGCCGTGCAGGAGCGGGGTGGTGAGCCGTTCCGGCGACGACAGCAGCTCGGCGGCCGTCCACCCCTTCTGGCACAGGGCGCCCGCGTTGGCCGGGACGTCCTCGCGGGGCGTGATCTCGCCGCCGGCCACGTGCATGCCGCACTGCAGAGCGCAGTACGGGCAGTGCGTGGCCGAGCCCACCGGCACCTGTGACATCACAGGAGCGGGAGCGGACAGTGAGATCGGCATGGATCCGATCGTGCTTTCAGGCGGTTTCACCGCTGGGTCCCTTCTGTTACCGCTGTGCTACAAGCCGCCAACCGCGCTAACACCCGCGATCGCGGGCTGTGAGAGACCTCGTCGTCTCGCCGCCGCGCGGTGCGCGGCCTGAGGGAACTCGTGGACGGGGAGGGCCGGGAGTTGCCGCCGCCTCCGCTCGCGCGGCAAGGGCGGGCGCTCAGGGGAGCGCCCGCCGTCGTCGGGCCGCGCGGAGGCGGCCGGGCTCAGACGCGGGCCGCCGCGAGGCTGGGGGCCGTCGCGGCGCCGGACGTCCGCAGGTAGCAGAACCAGGTGATCGGGAAGCACACCGCGTAGAACGCCGCGAAGGCGGCGATGGCCGCGCCGGCGCCCCCGGTCGCCGCGATGGAGCTGCCGAAGCCGCGGTTGATGAAGAAGCCGCCGAACGCGCCGATGGCAGAGATGAAGCCGATGGCCGCCGCCGAGTCGCGCCGGGCGGTCCGGGCGGCCTCCTCGTGCTCGGGGGTGCCGGCCTCCAGACCGGCGACGGCCTTGGCCCGGAAGATGGCCGGGATCATCCGGTACGTCGAGCCGTTGCCCACCCCGGACGTGCCGATGAGCAGCATGTACGCGACGAAGAACAGGGCGAAGGAGTGCCCGGCCAGCCCGCGCCAGACGAGCAGCACCGAGACGATCATGGCGGCGAAGTTCCAGAACGTCACGGCCGCGCCGCCGAGCCGGTCCGACAGCCAGCCGCCGGCGGGCCGGATGAGCGAGCCGACCAGCGGCCCGAGGAAGGCCAGCGAGACCAGCCCGGCGCGCTCCGGGAACTGCGACTTGATGAGCAGCGGGAAGGCCGTCGAGTATCCGATGAACGAGCCGAACGTCCCGATGTAGAGGACCGACATGATCCACGTCTGGGCGCGGCCGGCCGCCTTGACCATCTCCCTCGGCTCGGCCCTGGCCGCGGTGAGGTTGTCCATCAGGAAGTACGCGCCGATCGCGGCGGCCAGGATGAACGGCACCCAGAACAGCCCGGCCGCCGCCAGCCCCAGCCCGCCGATGACCAGCGGCATCACGAGCTGGACCGAGCTGACCCCGATGTTGCCCCCGGCGGCGTTCAGGCCGAGCGCCGCGCCCTGCCGGTCCTGCGGATAGAAGTAGGTGATGTTCGCCATGCTGGAGGCGAAGTTGCCGCCGCCGAGCCCGGCCGTCGCCGCGATGACGAGGAAGGCCCAGTACGGCGTGGCGGGGTCGCTCACCGCGACCGCGAGGAGGACCGCGGGCACGAGCAGCAGCAGGGCACTCACGACCGTCCAGTTCCGGCCGCCGAACCGCGCGGGCGCGAACGTGTAGGGGAAGCGCAGCGCCGACCCCACGAGGTTGGGCAGCGACACGATCCAGAACAGCTGGTCGGTGGAGAACCGGTAGGCGCCGAGCTTCACGGCGACGATGCTCCAGACCGTCCACATCGTGAAGCCGAGGTGCTCGGCGGCTATCGACAGGACGAGGTTCCGCCGGGCCACGCGCCGGCCGCCGCCCGCCCAGAAGGCGGGGTCGTCGGGCCGCCAGTCGGCGATCCACCGGCCCTTGGCCGGGGTCGCGGACGCCACCTGTGCCACCGTCATCGTTCCTCCTGCGTGTCCGGCTGCTTGTCGGGAGCCGTACCGAAACTAGGAGGATCGCGTTACGCACTTCGGCGAAGTGCGACTGTGCACCAGTTACATGTCTCGCACGGGCGAAACAGGCAATCCATACGCATAACGAATGCAACATGGATTTAACAAAGATTGCCCGCTCCCTGGACGGGGAATTCCGTTCTCGTGTCATCGTCGCCGTGGGGAGCGTGCATGACTGTCCGGCCGATCCGCATGTTCACCGATCCGTCGTTACGCCACGTGGCCGAGCCCGTCACCGAGTTCGATCGCCCGCTCCGCGACCTCGTCAGGTCGCTCACCGCCACCATGCGGGCCGGACCGGGCCGCGCCGGGCTCGCCGCCCCGCAGGTCGGGGTCCCCCTCCGGGTCCTCGCGTACGACGTGGACGGCCGGTCCGGCCACCTCGTCAACCCCCGGCTCGAACGTTCCGGGCGCACGGTCGTGGCCGACGAGGCCTGCCTGTCCGCGCCCGGGGTCTGGTGGCCGAGGGAGCGGGCGTTCTCCGTGGTGGCGAGGGGCAGGGACATGCACGGGCGGCCGGTGACCCTGCGGGCCGTCGGCATGCTGGCCAGGGTCCTCCAGCACGAGGCCGACCACCTCGACGGGGTCCTGTTCGTCGACCATCTGCCGGACGAGGACCGGCTCCGTTTCTTGGCGTCCATTTCCTGACGTTTCCATTTATCTCCTCTGTGCCCGGTATCGCCATTCCGTGCGGCGGTCGCGGTATTCGGGAACCGGGGATGGCCCGGACATATCGGTCGACATGTGACCGGTTTCCGGTCCGCATGAATATCCGCGGCGACGGCCGGGGATATCGATGCAACCTCCCGCCGGACGCGCGCCCCCGAGGGCCCGCGCTCACAGGGGAGGGCGCATTTGCCAGCGATGACACGCCGGGCGTTCCTGTCGGCCGCGTCCGCGTCCGCGGGGGGCGGTCTCGTCGTCCTCGCGTGCGGCGCGGCGGAGGCGTCGGCCGCCGTGCCGCTGCGGGGCCGGCCGCGCCGCCCCCGCGTCTACAACCGCACGGAGTGGGGGGCCGCACCGCCGAAGAGCAAGGCCGATGTGGTGGGCCACGCCCCCGACCGGCTCGTCGTCCACCACACGGCCACGGCCAACACCGACGACTGCGACCTCGACGCCGCCTTCCGGCTGTCGCGCTCCATCCAGCGCTACCACATGGGCCACAACGGCTGGGAGGACATCGGCGAGCAGTTCACCGTCAGCCGCGGCGGCCACATCATGGAGGGCCGCAACCGCACGCTGCCCGCCCTGGCCGCGGGCGGGCTCGCGGTCGGGGCCCAGGCGGCCGACCACAACGACCACACCCTCGGAATCGAGACCGAGGGGACGTACATGACGGAGCTCCCCCCGGCCGCCCAGCTGGGCTCGCTCACCGCGCTGCTCGCCTGGCTGTGCGCCTGCTACCGTCTCGACCCGGAGCAGGCGATCGTCGGCCACCGCGACCTCAACCGCACCTCCTGCCCGGGCGACCGCCTGTACGACTACCTGCCCCGGCTGCGCGACGACGTCGCCCGCAGGCTCGGCCGCAGGCCCACCCGGCTCGCCGAGCCCGAGGCGCCGCGGCTCGCCCTGCCGCCGGCGCCGCCTCCGGAGGCGATCCGGCCATACGAGCACGGGCCGGCCGTCGGCCCCCGCGACCGTGCGGCGCGGGCCGCCGGGTTGGCGCCCTGACGTCACGATTCGGCCACGGCGGTGCACGCGAAGGGGGCGTCGAACGTCCGCGTTGACAGCCGCTCAGGCACTTGGTCAGATAGGTATAACGATCAGCGGCCGCCCGGGTTACGCTGCTCGTCCCCCGAGATCGGAGCCGACGGGCGGGCCTGACGTTCTTCAGCTATCGGCGAGGGTGGGGGCATCGATGACGTTCCGGACCGAAATCACGGTGACGGCCGATTCGCGTGGCATCGCGCGCAAGTCAAGATCGGGACGGTAATCTCGGGTTTCCGCGGGTTTTCGGACGGTCACGCCGTCCGGCTCCCGCGATCGCAGCGAAAGCCACCCCGGTACGTCCCATTCCCTCGCGCCTATCGCGACGGGCCCGTGCCACGTGCAACGACGCCGCCAGCACAATGCCCCGGAGGATCCACACGCCATGAACCCCGAGAGCACCCGCCCTCTCCCCCTCTCCCCTTTAGGGTCGTTCGCCGTAAAGCCCGCTGCAGATGGATATATCCGGATTTCACCCTTGATGGCGATCTCACCACGCGTCAGCGTGGTGGTGCCGGCCATGAACGAGGCCGAGAACCTGCCCCACGTGTTCGCGACGCTGCCGCGATGGGTGCACGAGGTGGTGCTCGTCGACGGGAACTCCACCGACGACACCGTGGAGGTGGCCCGGATGCTGCGGCCGAGCCTCCGGGTGGTGCGGCAGCGGGGCACGGGCAAGGGCGACGCGCTGGCCGAGGGGTTCGCGGCCTGCACCGGCGACATCATCGTGATGATCGACGCCGACGGCTCGACCGACGGACGTGAGATCGTCCGCTTCGTCGGCGCACTGGTGGCCGGGGCCGACTACGCGAAGGGCTCGCGCTTCCTCAACGGCGGCGGCAGCGACGACATCACGCCCAGCAGGCGCCTGGGCAACTACGTGCTGAGCACGCTGGTCAACCGGATGTACGGCACCCGCTACACCGACCTGTGCTACGGCTACAACGCCTTCTGGGCGCGGCACCTCGACGCGCTCACCCCCGACTGCGCCGGGTTCGAGGTGGAGACGCTGATGAACATCCGCGCCGCCAAGGCGGGGCTGCGCGTCCACGAGATCCCGAGCCACGAGCGCAACCGCATCCACGGCTCCAGCAACCTGCGCGCGGTCCGCGACGGCTGGCGGGTCCTGAAGACCATCCTGAGGGAGCGTGGCGGTAGGGTCCCAGTGTCCGCCCGGTCCGCCGCGACCGCCCCCTCCCCGGCGCCCTCCCAGGCGGCCGACCAGGGGGCCGCGTGACCGCGCCGGATCTCCCGCTCCGTCCGGACGGCCGCGCCAGGGGGGCGCGCCGCCCGGCGGCCGCGTGAGGCCCGCCGTCCAGGCGGGCAGGTCCCGTCGTCGCCGTCCAGGGGGGTTGGCTGTGTCTCGTCCGCAGGCGCGTCCGCAGGAGACGCGCCCCCGCCGGGTAGCGGTGTGGCGGACGCCCGCCCTGCCGCCGTACGGCGCCGGGACACGCCGCCTCGACCTCCTCCACCCGGCCCGAACCACCCCGGCGGGGCCGGGGCACCGGGCGGCGGGGCACAGGGCGGGCGCGGCGCCGTGACCGAGACCCTCCCCCGCGCCGAGAGCGCCGCGGCCAGCGACGGCGCACCCGCCCGCCGCCGGTTCTCCTTCGGCCTGAACGACCCGCTCTTCAAGAACGCGTACGCCCTGATGGTGAACGCGGGGGCGTCGGGCGTGCTCGGCCTCGTCTACTGGGTCCTGGCGGCCCGCCTGTACGACACGGCGGACGGCGGCAGGGCGATGGCCGTCATCGGTGCCATGCGCCTGCTCGCGGCCGTCACGTCGCTCGGCTTCGTCGGGACGCTCACCCGGTTCATCGCCGACACGGGCCGGGCGACGGCGCGGTTCATCGGCGGCGTCTACCTGGTGTCCATGGGCGCCGCGGCGATGGCCACCGTGGTGTTCCTGCTGACGCTCGACAAGTGGGGCGACAACTACCGCAGCCTCGCCGGCCTCGGGCCGGGCCTGCTGTTCGTCGGCGCGGTGCTGACGTGGGTCGTCTTCACGCTGCAGGACGTCGCGCTCACCGGGCTGCGCAAGGCGACCTGGGTGCCGATCGAGAACATATCGTTCGGAATCGTCAAGATCGTGATGCTGGTCGCGCTCGCGAAGGCGCTGCCGGGCGACGGCATCACGGTGTCGTGGGTCGTGCCGGTGGCCGTCACGCTGCTGCCGGTCAACCTGCTCGTGTTCGGGCGGCTGGTCCCCCAGCACGCGCGGGAGACGGCCGGGCGGCGGCCCCCGGCGGTCCGCACGCTCTCCCGATTCCTCGCGGGCGACTACCTCGGGTCGACGTTCGTCCTGGCGATCACCTACCTGCTGCCGGTGATCGTGGGCGCGTTCGTCGACGCCGCGACCTTCAACTACTACTACAGCGTCGGGATGCTCGGGGCGATCCTCGAGACGCTCGCGATCACGATGGCCACCTCGCTGACCGTCGAGGGCGCGTTCGACAGGGCCAGGCTGGCCGAGAACGGCCGCCGGGCGCTCACCCGGACGTTCGTGATCCTCTGCCCGATCGTCCTCGGCGCGGTGGTCCTGGCGCCGTACGTGATGGCCGCGTTCAGCCCGGCGCACCGGGAGCACGCGACGACGCTGCTGCGGCTGACCGCCCTGGCCACGCTGCCGCGCGCGGTCATCGAGCTGTACCTCGGCGTGCTGCGGGCCAAGAGCCGCCCAAGGAAGCTGGCGTACGTCCAGGGGGCGATGTGCGCCCTGGCGTTCGCCGGGACGGTCGTGCTGCTCCCCCGCCTCGGCATCAACGGCGTGGGCGTCGCCCTGCTGGTCGCGCAGCTCATCACGGCCGCCGCGGTGACCCCGCCGCTGCTGCGGGCGCTGGTCGTCCCGGGTGATCCCGGGGGCGCCCCGCCGTACCGCATCATGGTCATCGTGACGACGATGGCCGACCGTGCGACGACGGCGTGGCACAGGCTCCTGGCGGTCCCCGCGATCCGGCCGGAGCGGGCCAAGGGATGGCTGCTCCCCCTGCTGGCGGCCGAGGGGTTCGGCATCTACCTGGTCGCCCTGCTCGGCCCGGTGAGCCGCCTGACCGGGGTGAACCCCGACCGGATGAACGGCCTCGGGCTCGTCTCCGTGCTGCCGCCCGCCGCCGTCGGCGGGCTCGCGCTGCTGATCGTGGCGTTCTTCGCCACGCTGGCCCAGCGGCGCTACCGCCCGGTGCTGCTGCTGGTCCAGCTGTTCGCCATCACGTTCTGCTTACACGGCGCGTCCGCGCTCATCTCGACCGAGCCACGCTTCCCGACGGCGTGGCTGCACGTGGGGTTCATCGAGTACATCGCGCGGACCGGCGGCACCCTGCCCGGCCTCGACGCGCGGTTCAGCTGGCCCGGCTTCTTCGCGGTGTTCGCCTTCGTCAGCGGCGCGATGGGGATGGAGAACTTCCGCGAGTTCGTCAACTGGGTCCCGGTCGCCTCGAACCTCCTCTACCTCGTGCCGCTGCTGCTGATCCTGCGCCGGATGCGGGCCGACCGGCGGGCCAAGTGGCTGGCCGCCGTCCTGTTCGTCACGCTGCAGTGGATCGGCCAGGACTACTTCTCCCCGCAGGGCACGACCTACTTCATGTATCTGCTGTTCCTGGCCGTCCTCGTGACGTGGTTCGGGCGGCAGGAGACGCGACCAGAGCCCGAGGAGCCCGGCGGGCTGCTGCGCCGCATCGCGCGCCACCTGGACGAGGCCGAGCCCGGCGAGTTCACGTCCCGCCCGGCCGACAAGGTCACCCGGATCGTCCTGTACGCCGTGCTGATCCTGCTGGGCGCCGCCGCGACCGCCGCGCACCAGATCACCCCGTTCATGATGGTCTCGGCGTCGCTCGCGCTGGTGCTCGTCCGGCGGTGCACACTCGGCACGATCCCCTGGATCGTCGCCGGGTTCGCGGTGGGCTGGGTCAGCTACCTGGCCACGCCGTACTGGTACGGGCACATCGACGACATGCTCGGCGGCATCGGGTCGCTCCTCAGCAACCTGAGCGCGAACACCACCGGCCGCATCGCCGCCTCCACCGGCGACCCCATCCACCCGTACGTCCTGAAGCTGCGGCTGGGCTTCGCGCTGATCCTGGTCGTGATGGCGGGCGTGGGCGTGGCCCGGCGGCTGCGCCGCAAGGTCATCGACCGGGTCGCGATGGTGCTCACCATCACCCCGGTCTCGGCGATGGCCATGCAGAGCTACGGCGGCGAGATGGGCCTGCGGGTCTACTTCTTCATGCTGCCCGGCGCCTGCCTGCTCGCGGCGTACGCGTTCTTCCCCGAGTCCCCCGGCAGCATGCGCGGCATGCGGCAGGTGGTCGGCAGGCCGTCCCTGCTCGACCTGCTCCGCGCGCGGCTGGCGCTGCCGCTCGCGTGCGTCACCGTGCTCGCGCTCGCGGGGGGCTTCTTCGTCGCCCGGTACGGCAACGAGCAGTTCGAGCGGGTGACGACCGGCGAGGCGGCGGCGCTCGACTACATCTACGCCCGCGACAAGCCCAGCGCCCGTATCCTGCTGCTGTCGCCGAGCGACGCCAAGCTCGGCGGGGTCAGCGACGACGTCGGCTACAGCGTGGTGCCGTGGCGGGAGAAGCACGTCGAGCGGGTGGAGTGGGCCAGCACCCCGCCCCCGCCCGACCCGTCCGACGTCGCGCCCGTCGCCGCCGCGCTGCGCACGCTGGGGCCGGGGTCGTACCTGCTGGCCACCCGCAGCCAGGACACGATGCTCGAGGTCACCGACCCGCTCGGCGAAGGGATCCCGGACGACTGGGGCCCGCGGATCCGGGCCGCCCTGTCGTCCTCGCCGCAGCTGGTGACGTTGTACGCCAACGACGACGCGGCCGTCTACGCGCTGCGCGACCAGCCGCCGGGGTCGGTGCCGCCGGCGCCCGACTTCACGCTGACGCCTCCCTGGTACACCCCGTGGACGCCCGTCGGGCTCGCCGCGTTCGGGATCGGGCTGGCCGCGCTCGTCACCGTCGAGCTGCTCGCCATCACCGGCTCGGGCGGCGTCCGGCTGCGCCGCCGCCTGGTCCGGCTGGTGGTGCTCATGGGCCTGGTCACGATCGCCGTCGTCGTCGAGCGGTTCGTCACGCTGGGCATCTGAGACCGGGACAGGCGGCGGCCCTGCGATCACAGCCGTTCGACGTTGGGGCCGCGGCAGCGGTTGCGCGTGTCGAAGACGAAGGCGCTCTCGCGCTGGACGAGCCCGTAGTCGAAGCTGTCGTGGTCGGTGAGGATCACGACGGCGTCGGCCGCGGCCAGCTCCGCCCGCGACGGTTCGGCCAGCGCCACGCCCTCCGGGACGAGGGCGAGGTCGACGTGCGGATCCGCCGCCCGGACGTCCGCCCCCAGCCTGCGCAGGCGCCGGGCCACGTCCAGCGCCGGGGACTCGCGGCAGTCTCCGGCGTTCTTCTTGTACGACAGGCCCAGCAGGAGCACACGGCTGCCGTTCACGGCCCTGCGCCGATCGTTCAGCGCCAGGGTCAGCCGGCCGACGACGTGGGCCGGCATGTGGTCGTTCACGTCGTTGGCGAGCTCCACGAACCGGAAGTTGTGCCCCAGCGTGCGCTTGACCTTCCAGGACAGGTAAGACGGGTCGATCGGCAGGCAGTGGCCTCCGACGCCCGGGCCCGGGGTGAAGCGCATGTAGCCGAACGGCTTGGTCGACGCCGCGTCGATGGCCTCCCAGACGTCGATGCCGAGCTGCCTCGCGAAGACCGACAGCTCGTTCACCAGCGCGATGTTGACGTGCCGGAACGTGTTCTCGAGGAGCTTGCACAGCTCGGCCACCTGTGGCGCGGACACCGGGACGACCTGCTCGACGACGGCTTCGTAGAAGGCGCGCACCCGGGCCAGGGATGCCTCGTCCACACCGGAGACGACCTTCGGCGTGTTCTCCAGGCGCCATCGCGGGTTTCCGGGGTCGATCCGCTCGGGGCTGTACCCGAGGAAGAAGTCCCCGGGGGCGCTGAGCCCCGAGCCCTCCTCGAGTATCGGCCGCAGATACTCCTCCGTGGTCCCCGGATAGGTGGTCGACTCGAGGACCACGGTCGCGCCCGGCCGCAGGAAGGGAGCGATGGACCGTCCGGCCGACCCGATGTGGCTGAGGTCGGGGACGCCCTCGCGCAGCGGCGTGGGCACGGTGATCACACAGACGTCGAAGCCGGCGGCGTCGGCGACGTCCGCGCTGGCCAGGTACCGGCCCGTCCGGTGGGCCGCGGCCAGCGCCTCGTCGGTGACGTCCTCGACGTACGACTCGCCGGCGTTGAGGCGCTTGACCCGCCACTCGTCGACGTCGACGCCGACGACCCGGAACCCGGCCTGCACAGCCCGGACGGCCAGTGGCAGGCCGACGTACCCCTGGCCGACGACGACCAGCTTCTCGCTCATAAGACCGTCCCTCATGTTGCCTTCGTCCTGAACAGATTGGCGCGCGCCCCTCACCCTCGGCCGCCCAGCAGGGGCCGCCACCAGTCCTGGTGGTCGCGGTACCACCGCACCACGTCGGCGAGCCCCTCCTCGAAGTCCAGCCGGGGCTCGTAGCCGATCGCGCGGATTTTGCCGGTGTCCAGCGCGTAGCGCCGGTCGTGACCGGGCCGGTCGGGCACCTGCGTGACCATCTCCCACCCCGCGCCGAAGGCCGCGAGGATCCGCCGCGTGAGTTCGAGGTTGGTCAGCTCGGCGCCGCCGCCGATGTTGTAGATCTCGCCCGGCGCGCCCTTGTCCAGGACGAGCTGGATTCCCCGGCAGTGGTCGTCGACGTGCAGCCACTCGCGCGTGTTGCGGCCGTCCCCGTAGAGGGGCAGAGGCCGTCCGTCGATCAGGTTGGTGACGAACAGCGGTATGACCTTCTCGGGGTACTGGTAGGGGCCGTAGTTGTTCGAGCACCGGGTCACCCGGACGTCGAGCCCGTACGTGCGGTGGTAGGCCCGGCAGAGCAGGTCGGCGCCGGCCTTGGCCGCCGAGTAGGGCGAGTTCGGCAGCGGCGGCTCCGACTCCGTCCACGCCCCCTCCTCGATCGACCCGTAGACCTCGTCGGTGGAGACCTGGAGAAAGGTGCGGACGCCGGCCTCCAGGGCGGCCTGGAGCAGCCGCTGGGCGCCCTGCACGTTGGCCGTCACGAAGTCGCCGGCGCGGCCGATGGACCGGTCGACGTGCGTCTCCGCGGCGAAGTTCACCACGAGGTCGTGCCCGGGGACCAGATCCCGGAGCAGACCGCGATCGTTGACGTCTCCCCGTACGAAGGTGAGGGCGGTGTCGGCCGAGACCGGGGCCAGGTTGGCCGGGTTGCCCGCGTAGGTGAGCTTGTCCAGCACGGTGACCCGGGCGCCCTCGTACCCGGGGTAGGCGCCCGACAGCAGGGAGCGGACGTAGTGGGAGCCGATGAACCCGGCGCCGCCGGCGACGAGGATCCTCATGCCCGCACCTGCACCCTGCTGTGGTCGCCGACCATGAGCTGGTGGGTGTTGGGCACCCCCGTGGCCCGCGTCACCTCGACGTTGCGTCCGATGAGGGAGTGGGTCAGGCCGCTGACCCCCCTGATCGCGGAGTCGCCGAGCACGATGCTGTAGTCCACCTCGGTGTCCTCCAGCACGCAGCGCTCCCCGATCGAGGTGTACGGGCCGATGTACGTCCGGCTGATCTTGGCGTCGGCGCCGATCACCACCGGCCCGCGGATCACCGAGCCCTCCACGACCGCGCCGGGGGCGACGACGACGCGGCCGGTCACGTCCGACAGTCCGTCCACCGTCCCCCCGAGGTCGGTCTCGATCGCCTCCAGCACGATGCGGTTGCATTCGAGCATGTCCTGGAGCCGGCCGGTGTCCCGCCAGTAACCGGTGACGAAGTGCGACTGGACCCGGCGGCCGGTGTCGATCAGCCACGTGATGGCGTCGGTGATCTCGAGCTCGCCCCGGGAGGACGGCGTGATGGCGCGTACGGCCTCGTGGATCGCCGGAGAGAACGTGTAGACCCCGACGATGGCCAGATCACTGCGGGGATGCTCCGGCTTCTCCTCCAGCGCGACGATCTCCCCGTCCGGGCCGAGTTCCGCCACGCCGTAGAACCGCGGCTCGCTCACCCGGGTGAGCAGGATGCGGGCGTCGCAGTCCGTGCCGCGGAAGGCGTCGACCAGGCCGGAGATGCCGTCGACGAGGAAGTTGTCGCCCAGGTACATCACGAACGGGTCGTCCGCGAGGAACTCCCTCGCGATGAGTACGCAGTGCGCCAGCCCGAGCGGCGCCTCCTGCTCGATGTAGGTGACATCGATGCCGAACGCGGAGCCGTCGCCGACCGCCTCGCGGACCTCGCGCCCCGTGTCGCCGACGACGATCCCCACGCTGGTGATGCCGGCGTCCCTGATCGCCTCGAGGCCGTAGAAGAGCACGGGCTTGTTCGCGACGGGGACGAGTTGTTTGGCCGAGGTATGGGTAAGCGGGCGCAGTCTCGTGCCCTTACCCCCCGCCAGAACGAGCGCCTTCACCCCTGTTGGAGTCCTTCCAGGATTGTCACCGGCGGAACGCGCATGGGTCCACCGATGAAGCATCGGCCGCGGCGGCCGTTCGATTCCGAAAATAGCTGGGATCGTCAAATACACGCGCAGTGGCTTCTTCGTTTTGCCGTACGGCGTCCCAGAGGTTGCCGGAATCAGGCGTTCCCCGGCTCCCGGAAGGTCCAGGCCCGGTTCACCGCATAGCTGAGCGGCGGGTTGAGCAGGATTATCAGCGCCTGCGCCGCCAGGAGCGGGACGCCCGCGATCTGCACGAGGATCGGCAGGCCGACGGCTGACGCACCGAGGAACGTCAGCCCGACGGCATAGAAGCGCAGGTAGCCGCGGACCCAGCCGATCCCGTGCGCCTGGAAGACGACCAGGCGGTACAGCGGATAGACGATCAGGACGGTGAGGAGGTGCCCGGCCACGACGAGGAAAAGATAGGGCACCGCATTCTTTGTGACCAGCAATCCCACGACAAGAAGAGCGTAATACACCCCCGCCGTCATGGCACCGGCCAGCAGATATGTGATGCGCTGGCCGAGAAGAGCCGGGATGGCGGCCCACGCGCCACGGACTGTGTGGGGTCCCCGGGTTTTCGATTCGAGCATAACGCGGTCACTCCGGATCTGCCGTCGACGCCGATCAAGGGGAGTGTAATCGGCGGCGAGAATGAACCGGGGGAATCGATGTCGGTGTCGGTGGTAATTCCCTGCTATCGCTCCGCGCGGACGCTTCCGCGGCTGGTGGCCGGGCTCATGCCGGTGCTGCGCGAGGTCTCCCCCGACCATGAGGTGATCCTCGTCGTCGACGGGAGCCCGGACGACACGTGGGCGGCCGCGTCCCGCCTCGCGCGTGACGTGGACGGCGTGCGGGCCATCCACCTGTCCCGCAACTACGGCCAGCACAACGCCCTCGTCGCCGGCATCAGGGACGCCCGGGGCGACGTGGTCGTGACGATGGACGACGACCTGCAGCACCCGCCGGAGCAGATCCCCCTCCTGCTGTCCACTCTGGAGGGCGAGCGGCTCGATCTCGTGTACGGCGTGCCGCACCAGGAGGAGCACGGCTGTCTGCGCAGTCTCGCGTCCCGGTCGGTCAAGGCGGGGATGGCGGCCGCGCTCGGCATCGGCGCCGCGCGGGAGATCAGCGCGTTCCGCGCGTTCCGCACCCGGCTCCGGGACGGGTTCGACGGGCTGCGCGGTCCGCACGCCTCCGTCGACGTGGCGCTCTCGTGGGCCACCACACGCGTCGGGTCCGTCCGGGTGCACATGAGGCGGCGCGGCGACGGCAGGTCCAACTACACCCCTCGCCTGCTGGTCCGGCACACGGTGAACATGCTGGTCGGCTACAGCTCCGCCCCTCTCAGAGCGGCCAGCCTCCTGGGGTTTCTCGCCGGGGTCCTCGGACTGCTGCTCGCCGGGGTCGTGCTGTGGCGCTTCCTCACCGGAGGCATCACCGTCGCGGGGTTCACCACGCTGGCCTCCATGGTCGCCCTCTTCTCGTCGGCCCAGCTGATGTCGATCGGGGTGCTCGGGGAGTACATCGGGCGAATCCACGGAGGCGGGATGGGCCGCCCCACCTATGTGGTGCGGGAACGCGCGGGTCAGGGCTTCCGGCCGCCGGGCGACGCCGTCGTCACCACGGCGGGTTCCGGATCAGATGAACGGTGACGAGGGTGTGCACCGGCTCGAATCCGTATCGCGCCCAGGCCCGCTGCACCCGCGTGTTGTGCCCCTGGGTGGAGATCACGATCTCGGCCGCCCCGCGTGAGACGGCCCGGTCCTCGACCTCCCTGAGGAGATGCGCGTAGACGCCGCGTCCCTGCGCCGCGGGCGCCACACCGGCGAGCAGGATCTCCGTGCGCGCCCCGTCCTCCTCCACTGTGGCGAGCGCCTGCACGCCGGCCGCGCCCCGCACCACCACGCACGCGTCCCGGGCCGCCGACATCAGCGCCCACTCCACGTACCCCTCGGACGCGGCGGCCGGATCGAGGAGCGGATTGGCCGCGTAGTGGTTGCCGTATGCGGCGAAGGTCTCCCTGACGAAGGCGCGCACCTCGTCGGCCCCGAGGGGGCCGCCCGCGGCCAGGTGGGGGACGGGCTCGGGCGCTCTGCCCTCCCCCGCGCGCAACCGCCAGTACACGAGCGTGTCGGCCAGCACCGCCGTGCGCCCGAGCGCGGTCAGCCCGGCGAACCATCCCACGTGCTCGGCCGGGTAGCGCAGGATGACGACGTCCGCCTCCGACCGCGCGACCGCCTCACGCACCTCGGGGAACGGCGCCCCGGATCCGGCGGGGACGGTGAGGCGCTCGATGGAGCGGCCGAACCTCGCGGACTCCAGGGGCGACGGGCCGGTCCGCACCGCCTCCGACTCGACGACGTCGTGCCGGTTCATCGAGCCGTCCGGTAGCCGCGCACGGCCTCGATCACCCGCGTGACGTCCGTGTCGTCCAGCCCGGCGAACAGCGGCAGCCGTACGAGCCGGTCCGCGACGTCCTCGGTGACCGGGCAGCCGCCCGGAGCGGTGCGCCCGTACCGCAGCCCTGCGGGGGCGTTGTGCAGCGGCTGGTAGTGGAACGCCGCCTGGACGCCCGCCGCGGCGAGGTGGGCGATGAACGCCTGGCGGTCGCCCAAGCCGGGCAGCAGCAGGTAGTAGAGGTGTGCCGGGTGCCGGCAGCCGTCCGGCACCACGGGCTGGACGACGCCGTTCTCGGCCGCCCACTCGGACAGCCCCTCGTGGTAGGCCCGCCATACGCGGTGGCGCAGGGCCTGGATGCGGTCGAACGACTCCAGTTGCGCCGTCAGCATGGCGGCGAGGACGTCGGACGGCAGGTAGCTGGAGCCGATGTCCACCCACTGGTACTTGTCGACCTGGCCGCGGAAGAACCGGCCGCGGTCGGTGCCCTTCTCTCGGATGATCTCGGCGCGGGCGGCGAGACGGGCGTCGTTCAGGAGCAGGGCCCCGCCCTCCCCGCACTGCACGTTCTTCGTCGCATGGAAGCTCTGCGCCGCCATCAGCCCGAACGACCCCAGGGGTCTGTCCCGGTAGAACCCGCCCAGGCCGTGCGCGTTGTCCTCGATCACGGCCAGGCCGTGCCGCTCCGCGACCGCGTGGACCGCCTCCATCGCGCAGGCGACTCCGCCGTAGTGGACGACCACCACCGCGCGCGTCCGGCCGGTGACGGCGGCCTCGATCCGGCGTTCGTCGATGTTGAGGGTGTCGGGGCGGCAGTCGACGAAGACCGGCACCGCCCCGCGCAGCGCGTAGGCGTTGGCGGTGGACACGAAGGTGAACGACGGCATGATGACCTCGTCGCCGGGCCGCAGGTCCAGCAGGATCGCCGTCATCTCCAGCGCGTGCGTGCAGGAGGTGGTCAGCAGGGCGTGGCCGGCACCGGTGATGTCGCACAGGAGTGCGCGGGCCCTCCCGGTGAACGGCCCGTCCCCGCAGGTCGACCCCTGGCGCACGGCCTCCGTGAGGTAGCCGACCTCGTTGTCGCAGACGTGGGTCCGGTTGAAGGGAACCGCGGTCAGGCTGGTTGTGCTCACCTCCGGTAGTGAACATCGGACGGGCGGCCCGGAAGGCCCGGGACCGCCCGTCGTGGGGATTTCATTGAGCAAGCCTTACGCGCCGGGGCCGGGCGTCAGCTTCCGTACTGGACCACGGGCTGGACCCAGTAGTTCGAGGCGCGGTACGAGCTCACGGGGAAGGTGTCGGTCGCGCTGTAGGTGTACACGCCGTTGCCGCCCGAGACGTCGTTGCCGAGGCCGACGAGGGCGCCTTTGACGTGCTGGGAGTCGAAGTAGTTCCGGTCGACCGAGTAGCGCCCCGCAGTCGTGTGGTACGACACGACGTAGGTCGTGTTCGCGGAGATGGCGACGGGTGTGGCGAAGTTCGCCTGCTGCCACCCCGCCGGGGTCTCGTCGGTGAAGGTCACGCTCGCGAGCTTGGCCCCGCCGGCCGTCCAGAGGCTGCCGATGTGGGTGCCGGTGTTCTGCGGGCTCTTGCGGAACCGGACGGCGATGACCCTGCCGGCCTGGGTCGACTGGAACTTCACGCCGAGCACCACGGGGTTCGCGTCGCTCTGCGAGCCGACGGCCGGGTCCGTCCCGTCGTCCCACAGGGTCTGCGCCGGGGTGAACATGACGTCGACCCAGTAGTTCGAGGAGCGGTGGGAGTTGACGGGGAAGGTGTCGGCCGGGCTGTAGGCGTACACGCCGTTCCCACCCGAGGACCCGTCGGCGAGGGCGGTCAGCGGCGCGTTGACGTACGGGGAGGTGAAGTAGTCCCGGGTGACCGAGTAGAACCCCGACGTCGTGTGGTAGGAGGCGATGTACGTCGTGTTCGCGGAGATGGCGACGGGGGAATCGAAGTCCATGCGCTGCCAGCCGGACGCGGTCTCGTTCGTGAAGGTGACGCTCGCGAGCCGCCGGCCGTCGGCCGCCCATAAGCTGCCGGTGTGGGTTCCGGTGTTCTGCGCGCCTTTGTAGAACTTGATGCCGGTGATCAGGCCGTCCTGCGTGGAGCGGAACTTCACTCCTAGCACGACGGAATTCGGATCGTTCTGGGAGGCGACGGCCGGCGTCGCGCTGCCGCTCCACAGGCTGGTGCTCGACACGGACTGCACGAGTTCGGGCGACGTGCTGGGCGCGAAGTAGATGACGGCCTCGTGGTCGAACGTGGGCCCGCCGAGGTAGACGGCGGTGATCCGGTGCTGTCCCGGTGAGAGCCCCGATGTTGTCAACGTGGCGGGATGGCCCTGGTAGTGCTGGTCCTTGCCGATGACCACGCCGTTGTCCTTGAAGGCCACGTCTCCGGCCGGCACGACCGAGCCGGACTGCGCCTGGACGGTGGCGGTGAAGGTGACCGCCTGCCCCGTCGTCGACGGGTTGGGAGAGGACGTGAGAGTCGTGGTCGTGGGCGGGTTGTCCGGCACGGTGATGCGCGTGGCCGGGATGCTGGTGGTCCCCGTGATGGCGACCGTGCCGCCAAGGGAGAACATCCGGCCGTAGACCGCCGAAACGGGACCCACCGAGATGTCGCCGGAGGCGAGGACGTTGCCCCGGAAGGTGGGATACATGCCCAGCGAAACGGTGTCGTCGAGCTGCCAGTACACGTTGTCTTCCTGCGCGCCGCCGACCAGTGCGATGTTGCTCGATCTGCCGACGGTGAGAGTCGAGGCCCGGAACACGAAGACCGCGTCGGGGTCGCTCTGCGCGTCGAGCGTGAGGGTTCCGTTGATCGAGAAGTCATCGGTGGTCGACTCGTATACGCCGGGGGTTCTGGTCGTCTCACCGAGCTCAGGCCCGATGGAGGCTGTGGAGGACAGTCCGATGATCTGATTGCGCGCCGCGACCGCGTCGGCCCTCGCGTTCGCGGCGGCGGTGTCGCCAACGTGGACGGACCCGCTGACGGTGCCAGGCGGGAAACCGCTCAGCGAGGTGCCGGGGCTCACCCCGAGGTTGCCCGTGACCTGAGTGGAATCGGTGTTGGTCACCGAGACCGAGGCCAGCACAGCGTAGGACGCCGCGCGGCCGAGGGACAGCGACGGGGCCGCGACGGCCTGCCCCGGCGTCGCGACGACGGCGCCCGCGGTGAGGGTGGCGACGAGAACCACCGCGAACCGGTGACGACGGGCCTTGCGGAACAGACCGCGGCGACGGCGTTCGTGGGTTCCGTCCCCCGCTGCGGGCTCGCGCCCGTGTCTGTCGGCGGCTGAGCCATTCATTTCCGACCTACCTAGCATGATGGTGCGAACGCACGCCTTGTGGGACTTATATGCGAATCGACGCTCCCCGCCCCCGCGCCGCGAGAACCGACCAAATGCGGGTTGTCAATGTATTGGAACCGCGAGCCGGCAGGACCGAAGAGGTGTACGACGATCTCGCGGAATAGGACGGCCGAGCTCCTTGATTGCCACACCTGTGCCGATGATCTATGGGAGATCGGCCATGAGCTGCCCGAACGCCGACTCGGCGTTGACGCTACCCTGAGCCTTCACTGATCACCACTCCCGCTTTCCCGCTGGATAAACGGCCCGAACGGGGAAATATGGCACATTTGTCAATATTGTGGCGCCACACATGTGACTGGCGGGATGACGGGGAGATGTTTTCACATCGGCCGGGAACTCGCCGATAGCGAGATGTCACCCCGAGGTTCGCCGACCGCTATCCTGCGTCACCTCCCCCGGTCACGCCATTTCGTTGTGGAGTGGGCATGCGAAGTTCGGGGAACGGGAACGGCCCGATCCGGAAAGGGCGGGCCGCGGCCACGCGGACGGCCGGAGCGGTGTGCGCGGCGACGACCGTCCTGCTCCTGGCCGCCTGGGCTCCCCCACATGCCGGGAACGGCGGGGGTGGCACGGACGGCGCGCAGATCGTGGAGATCCCACCCGGCGTCTCCCCCGGCACCGTGCCTCACGACAGCCCCGACGACAGCCCCGACGACAGCCCCGACGACAGCCCCGGGGACAGCCATCCTGCGGCGGCTTCAACCGGCGACCCTCGCGACCTTTCCCCTGGCGACTTTGCCGAAGCCTCTCCCGGCGGACCTCACGACCCCTCGTCCGGCGCCTCCCCCGAAAGCTCTCCCTCCGGCGGTGCGCCCGCTCAGCCGGTTCCCACCGCAGGCGGGGCACCGGCGCCGTCTCCGTCCGGAGTCGCCGTCTCCCGGTCCCCGCTTCCCACTCCGGCGGCGACCGCCGGGAGCGGCCGGAAAGGGCGCGGCACACACGGCGCCCGTACCCGGGCCTTGCGTGCGGCGTGTCCGCCGAGCTCGATCATCTGCCTGGAGAACAGCCTGCCGGGCACCCCGCCGTCCCAGTGGGACGTGCCGGGTGCGGGCAGCAGCGCGATCGTCGGCTTCGCCACCCAGATGAGCGTCAACGCCGGAGAGACCCAGCAGTTCAAGGTGTCCGCACCGAACGTCACCTCCTACCGGATCGACATCTACCGCGTGGGCTACTACCAGGGATTGGGAGCACGGCAGATCACCACTCTCACCCCGTCCGCGTCCCTGCCGCAGACGCAGCCCGCCTGTCTCAGCGACTCGGCCACGGGACTGACCGACTGCGGCAACTGGGCCGTCTCCGCGTCCTGGGCGGTGCCGGCGAACGCGGTCTCCGGCGTCTACCTCGCCAACTTCGTCAGGACCGACGGCACCAGCGGCGTCAGTCAGTACATCTTCGTCGTACGCAACGACGCCCGTAACTCGGACATCCTCGTGCAGACCTCGGACGCCACCTGGCAGGCGTACAACACCTACGGCGGCAACAGCCTCTATCAGGGCAGTCCGGCGGGCCGCGCCTTCAAGGTCAGCTACAACCGTCCGTTCGTCCTGCGCGCCGACCGATCGGAGAGCTACTTCTTCGACTCGGAGTACCCGATGGTCAGGTGGCTCGAGCTGAACAGCTACGACGTCGCCTACACCGCCAACGTCGATACGGCCACGCGCCCCGCACAGTTGCTCAATCACAAGATCTTCATGTCGTCCGGGCACGACGAGTACTGGTCGAATGAGATGCGGACGAACGTCGTCAGCGCGATGAACAACGGCGTGAACGTCACCTTCTTCTCCGGCAACGAGTCGTTCTGGAAGACGAGGTGGGAGACGAGCATCGACGGTTCGGGCACTCCGTTCCGCACGCTCGTCTGCTACAAGGAGACCCTTGCCAACCGGAAGATCGACCCGAGCACGCAGTGGACCGGCACATGGCGCGACCCCCGTTTCTCTCCGCCGTCGGACGGCGGCCGGCCGGAGAACGGCATGACCGGCACGCTCTTCCGCGTCAACGGCATCAGCGCGAACTCCATCACCGTCCCCGCGGCGTACGCGCCGATGCGGCTGTGGCGCAACACCGCGGTCGCGAACCTCCAGCCCGGCGAAAGCGTGGTCTTCCCCACGGGCACCCTCGGCTACGAGTGGGACGAGGCCCCGGACAACGGCTTCGCCCCGCCGGGACTGGTGCTGCTCTCCGAGGCGGCGGTGTTCACCAACGACAAGTACCTGCTGGACTACGGCAGCACGTACGGCGCGGGAACCGCCGTCCATCACCTGACGCTCTACCGCAACCCCAGTCGCTCACTCGTCTTCGGTGCGGGAACCACCCAGTGGGCCTGGGGGCTCGACGCCGTCCACGACCGCCCCGGCACCCCCACCAACATCTCGATGAAGCAGATGACGGTGAACCTCTTCGCCGAGATGGGGGTGCAACCGGCCACACTCGAATCGGGCCTGGTCCCGGCCACGCAGTCGCCCGACACCGCGCCGCCGACGTCGGCGATCCTCACCCCCACGGCCGGTGCCTCGGTCCCCGGTGGGACGACCGTCACGGTCAGCGGCACGGCGGCCGACACCGGAGGCGGCGTCGTGGCCGGAGTCGAGGTCTCGGTCGACGGCGGCGCGACCTGGCATCGCGCGACGGGCCGCGGCAACTGGCAGTATCGGTGGAAGACGCCGACGTCCCAGAACGTCACAGTGCTGTCGCGGGCGGTCGACGACCTCGGGAACCTGCAAAGCCCGCCGACCTCGATGACGTACGGCGTCAACGCGGGATGCCCCTGCACGATCTGGCCGCCCGGCGCCACGCCCGCACAGGCGAACTGGCCGGACAACAAACCGGTGGAGCTCGGCGTCAGGTTCCGCACCACCTCACCCGGCTACGTCTCCGGCGTCCGGTTCTACAAAGGGCCGCAGAACACCGGGACGCACGTCGGGAGCCTGTGGAGCGCGACCGGCCAACTGCTGGCGCAGGCGACGTTCAGCGACGAGACGGCCAGCGGCTGGCAGCAGGTGAACTTCTCCACACCGGTACTCGTGTCCGCCGGGGTGGATTACGTCGCCTCCTACCACACACCCGGCTACTACTCGGTGACCAGGCCCTACTTCACCACCCAGTACTCGAACGGGTTGATCACCGCGCCGGCCAACGGCGACGGAGGAGGCAACGGCCTCTACACCTACGGCGCGGCGAGCGCGTTCCCGACCAGTGTCTACCAGACCAGCAATTACTGGGTCGACGTGGTCTTCGCACCCACGACCTCGTTGTGGGACGACACAACGACACCGAGCACGGTGTCCCAGCCCGACGGCAAGGCGACCGTCCTCGGCGTCAAGTTCCAGGCCTCGCGGTCCGGCAAGATCCGGGGAATCAGGTTCTACAAGGGCCCGAAGAACACGGGAACCCATGTCGGCAGCCTGTGGACCCGTACCGGCCAGTTGCTGGCGAGCGCGACGTTCACCAACGAGACCGCGAGCGGCTGGCAGCAGGTCGAGTTCTCGCCCGCCATATCGATCAGCGCCGGCACCACGTATGTCGCCTCGTACCACACCACGTCCGGGTTCTACTCGGTGGACCGCCCCTACTTCATCACCGCGTACACCAACGGCCCGCTGACCGCTCTGGCCGACGGCAGCGACGGCGGTAACGGGGTCTATGTCTACAGCGCGACGAACGCCTTCCCGACCAGCACCTTCCAGGCCACCAATTACTGGGTCGACGTGTTGTTCGACCCCGACCCGGTCCAGACCACCAGCCGCGCGGCCCGCCGGGCGCTCCGCCGCGCAGCTCACAAGGGGGCGATTCGGTAGTCGATTACGCGTCGGGCGACCACGGTTCCCGAACTCGCCGTCGGAGCCGGGCGAAACGGCATTGTGAATATTTACTCAGAACTTAGTCCGTGGTTGCAGGGCACCCTCACGGCCGCTTGACAGGCGTGATTTACTGCGACGCCGGAGAGTAATCACCTGATGACCTAGCGGGCATACATATTTTCGTCGAAGTGACGAATGCCCGAGTAAGGAAAACCGAGGAATATGGCAACCCTCACCTCCATCGGCCACGCCGGGCTCGCCGTCGAGGCATCCGCGTTCACCCTGGTGTTCGACCCGTGGATGAGCCCGCACGGCGCCTACATGGGATCATGGTTCCAGTTCCCCCGCAACGATCATATAGACGTCAAGAGCCTGACCTCGGCGACTTATGTGGCGATTTCGCATGAACATCTCGACCACATGGACTTCTGGTTCCTCGAACAGCTCAGCGACGAGACCACGGTGCTGATCCCCACATATCCGTCGGACACGCTCATCGATCGAATCCGGGAGACCGGCGTCACGAATATCGTCAAAATCGCGCCCTGGGAGCGGTTCACCCTGAACGACGGGGAATCATGGATCACCACGATTCCCCAGCCGTCTCCGCTCTACCACGATTCGGCGTTCCTCATCGTGGCCGAGGGCAGGTCGGTGCTGAATTGCAACGACGCCAAGCTGATCGCGTCGCAGACCCGCCGCGCCAAGCACATGGCGGGCGGCCGGCTCGACGTCATGGCCGTTCAGGCCTCCTCGGCGACCTGGCATCCGATGCGTTACTCCTACGACGAGGAGGAGGAACGGCGCATCGCCATGGAGAAGCGAATCGCCAAGCTGGTCTCCGTCCAGCGCCTGATCCGCGCCACCGGGGCGGAGCTGGCCATCCCCTTCGCCGGCCCGCCCTGCTTCCTGGACCCCGAGTTGCGCGACGTCAACTGGGTGCTGGACACCGAGAACGGAGCCTTCGTCCACCCGGAGGCCGCGAGGAGCTGGCTGAGCGAGCACCTGCCCAGACAGGTCTTCCAGACGCTGAAGCCAGGCGACCGGCTCGATCTGGAGACCCTCGAGGTGACGCGGGACCCCGTATCGGCGCGGTTCAGCTTCACCGAGGGAGTCGAGGAGTACATCCAGCGCTACGCCGAGGACCGGGCGGAGATCCTCGAGAAGCTCCACGTCGAGTACCCCGAACCGGGCCCCGACTTCCCTGAGCGCTTCGTCAACCACTTCGTCCGGCTGGGCTCGCTCAGCACGTACTTCCTCAAGCACATCGACATGACGGTGCGTTTCGAGATCACGGGACCCAACGGCGGCGTCTGGGACGTCCGGATGAACGCGGACGGCCTGGCCATCGGCCCCGCGACCACCGAGCGGCCCGGTTACACGATCAGCGTGCAGGGACGCTGGGTCGAACCGATCCTGGCCGGCGAGCTCGCATGGGAGGACCTGCTGCTGTCCCTGCGGATGCGCCTCCACCGCGACCCCGACGTGTTCAACGGCTACCTGGTCGGGCTGCTGAAGCACGCCAACGCACCGGCCCTGCAGGCCATCGAGGAATACGAGACCGGCAGGGACGAGGGCGATCGCATCGTCGTCACCGACGGCGACCGGACGTTCGAGATCGCCAGGTACTGCCCGCACGCGGGTGAGGACCTGTCCGAGGGCGCTGTCATCGAGGACGGCAAGGTCCAATGCCTCGGCCACTTCTTCACCTTCGACCTGGCCACAGGGGAATGCGTGAACGCACGCTGCAACCCCCTGACGACCCGTGAGATCACGGCGTCCTGAGCACGACCGCTGCGCGGTATCGAGGGCATCCGGCGCGGGCTGAGCCCGCGCCTCCACGATCACGACCAGGAGCTACCGTGAACGGCGACCGGCAGGCCATCACCGAACAGCACCGGCGGCAGGCGAAGCTCATCTGGGACTACCACCGGATGGGCCACTCGCCTCGGCCCTGCGACGTGGCCATCGGCCTGGGCAGCCACGACCTCGGCGTGGCCGGGCACGCCGCCCGGCTGTACCACGAGGGGCTGTTCCCCCGCCTGGTCTTCAGCGGGGGCAACAGCCCGGGGACGCTCGCCCGGTTCCCTCGCGGCGAGGCCGTGCACTATCGCGAGCACGCCCTGCGACTCGGCGTCCCGGACGAGGTGATCCTGCTTGAGCCGGGTGCCACCAACACCGGAGAAAACATCACCCTGTCACGTCAGGTCCTGGCCGCCACCGGGGTCCGTCCGCAGTCGGTGCTGCTCATCTCCAAGCCGTACATGGAGCGGCGCTCGTACGCCACCACCCGCAAGCTGTGGCCCGAAGTGGAAGTCGTGTGCGCCTCCGAGCCGTGGACGCTGGACGAGTACGCCAAGGCCATCGGTGACGAGAGGCTCGTGATCGACATGCTCGTGGGCGACCTGCAGCGCGTCATCGAGTATCCCGAGCGCGGATTCGCGATCGCGCAAGAAGTACCGGAGGTCGTGCACTCCGCCTACAAGGCCCTCCTTCGCGCCGGATTCGACAGCAGGTCCCTGGTCTAGAGCCGCCGGGCCGGCCAGCCCGCCAGGACCGCATTCAGACGCGCAGTTACACGACATGAAAACGCGTCGGAAGCGCGTAAAACCGCGGCAAGGACACCACCGCACCTGCACGGCGGTCCCCGTCGGCGGCCGTCACGCAACCAAAACTGACACCCGTAGGGCCGAATCGGCTCCGGTGTTTCGGCGATGGTGCTCGCAGGACCCGGGATGCCCGAGGGCGTGCCCCGCCGTCCTCTGGTGGAACCGGCGTGCCTGACCGGAAAAGACCGGCGGTCCCGGGGTGGAATCCATATCGATGGCGAGACAGCGGCACGGCCGCCGTCTTTCTTCTCGTAGACAGGCGACCCGAATGGCTCTATCGAAGTGCGTTCGCGAAGACGCGGGCACCGGAATGCGAGGGTGGTTCGAGCTCCGCTGCCCGCGGTGTCACGGGCAACCCGGGCAACCGCGCGGGCGGCACGTGCTCGAATGCTGCACCGGTGACGGGCGGTTCACCGAGATCCTCTGCGAGACCGGCGCCGAGGCGACGGCCTTGGAGTTCCGTCTCCATCGAGCGTCACCGCGGCCTGTACTCGTTCGCGGTGTGATGTGACCCGTCGGCGACCGCGGCGTCCGAACCCTTGCAAGCAGCAACAGGAGAATCGATGTGCGGAATAGCCGGAACGGCGTCCACCCTTGTCCCGGACCCCGACCTGGTCCGGCGTATGTGCAATGTGATCGTCCACCGCGGTCCCGACGGCGCCGGTTACCACGACGACCAGCACGCCTCACTCGGCATGCGCCGCCTGGCCATCATCGACGTCGCCACCGGCGACCAGCCCGTCCGCAACGAGGACGGCAGCGTCGTCGCCGTCTTCAACGGCGAAATCTACAACTACCCGCAGCTCCGGCGCGAACTCGTCGCCAAGGGCCACCGCCTCCGTGGCCGAGGCGACTCAGAGACCCTCGTCCATCTCTACGAAGAACACGGAACGGACCTCGTCCACCACCTTCGCGGCATGTTCGCCTTCGCCATCTGGGACCGCACTCGTCAGCGCCTCATCCTCGCCAGGGACCGCGTCGGCAAGAAACCCCTGTACTGGCGAGCCGACGGCACCACCATCCACTTCGCCTCCGAGCTCAAATCCCTCGCCCAGGACCCCCGCATGTCCCGCGACATCGATCTCGTCGCTCTGCACCACTACCTGACCTACCAGTACGTCCCCGCTCCCTGGTCGATCTACGAGGGGGTGCAGAAGCTCTCGCCAGGTCACATCCTCATCTGGGAACGAGGCAAGGTCACCGTACGCCGCTACTGGAGTCTCGACCGGACCGCCCGCAAACCGGTGGACCAGCGGGAGGCCGAGGAACAGCTCCGGGAGCTCCTGCTGGAGGCGACCAGAATCCGCATGGTCAGCGAGCGTCCGATCGGCGCCTTCCTCTCCGGCGGCATCGACTCCTCCGCCGTCGTCGCGGCCATGGCCATGCAGAGCTCCGAACCAGTGAAGACCTTCTGCATCGGATTCGAGGACAGCCGTTACGACGAGCGGGGCAAGGCCCGCATGGTCGCCGAGCGGTACGGCACGGACCACCACGAGTTGGTGGTGTCCGCCGAGCTGCTCGACATCCTGCCCCGCCTGGCCTGGCACTTCGACGAACCCTTCGCCGACTCCTCGGCGATCCCCAGCTTCTACGTCGCCCAGCTGAGCCGGAAACACGTCACCGTCGTGCTCAACGGCGACGGAGGCGACGAATCCTTCGGCGGCTACCAGCGGTACGCCCTGATGAACCAGGCCGGGAGGATCCCGGCCCTGCCTCGACCGCTCGCGGCCATGTCCACGCGGACCGGCGACCTCATCATCCGGCGGAGCCACTCCCGGTCCTTCTCCCGTCGTCTCGGCCGGCTGATGCGGTTCGCCGCGCAGCAGCCCTCCCGCCGCTACGCCGGCCTCATGTCCTGCTTCACTTCCGAGCAGAAGGCCGAGATCTACGGCGACGCGCTGCGTGACCGGCTGACGGACACGGACAGTCACCTGCTCCTCGACGCGATCTACCGTGACTCCTCCGCGGGCACCGACCTCGGGCGGATCCTCGATGTGGACGTCATGAGTTACCTGCCCGGCGACCTCCTGGTCAAGGTGGACATCACCACGATGGCCAACTCTCTGGAGGCGAGATCGCCGTTCCTGGACCAGCGCCTGATGGAATGGGCAGCGGCGCTTCCTCCCAAACTGCACGTCCGTGGCGGCCGGACCAAGATGTTGCTCAAGCGCGCGGTCGCCTCGTGGCTGCCGCCTGAGCTGCTGGACTATCCGAAGCGGGGGTTCGGGGTTCCGCTCGCCGCGTGGCTCCGCGGCGAGCTGCGCGACCTCGCTCATGACGTGCTGACCGACGACACCGCGCGGGGCAGGGGCCTGTTCCGGCCAGAGGTTGTGCGGGATCTCCTCAGCGGGCACGCGGCCGGCGCCGACCACAGCGCCCGCCTGTGGACCCTGATTCAGTTCGAGCTGTGGCACCGAGCGCACGCCGAGGCGAGTGAGCTCGTCGGGGTCGAGGCTCACTGCCCTCCCGCGGACATTTGACGGGCCCGAAGACCGCCGGTCTTTCGCGGCGCCCGACGAGCACGATCAACCAGCAGAGAAAGCAGCAAGGGGAGAGTCCGCCGTGCCTGCGAGAAAGCAAGCCAGCCTCCGTCGCGTCGCGCTCCTGAACGGGCAACTGGGACTGGGAGGCGCGGAGCGGCAACTGACCCTGCTCGCGCAGGAACTGCAAGAGCGAGGCGTTGA
>NZ_BOOC01000024.1 GCF_016863035.1 Microbispora corallina | reverse complement strand
GGCGGATGTGTTGATCGTTGCTGAGCCGATGGCACACATGTCTGGTACGAACGGTGGTGCGGCAGGTGGGGGGGTGGTCATACGGCTGGTTCCGGACGCCGAGGCGATCGAGGCGTTCGGTCCGAGCATCACCGACCGGGCCACCTGGGCACCCGCATATCAGGCCGGCCTCAGGCAGGCTTCCGACGCCGCCGAGCGTATGAGGGCAAGCTCCGTGATCATGTGATGGGGTCCCGGAGCCGTTGGTCACCTAGCCGGGGCGGGGGCGGCGCTCAGACGCGGCAGAGGATCTCGCCGTGCAGGATCGACAGCCAGCCGTCGCCGGCCTCGGCCCACTCCAGCCACCCCTCGGAGATGCGCCCGAGGTCGCCCTCCGTGGCGGCGCCCATGGCGAGCGCCTGCCTCGCGACGGCCGAGTGCAGGATCCGGTCCGCCCACATCGCGCCCCACCAGGCCCGATCCTCAGGCGTGGCGAAGCACCAGGTCGACGAGCCGGGCGTGACGTCCGTGAAGCCGGCGGCGCGGGCCCACGACAGCAGCCGCCGCCCCGCGTCCGGCGCGCCGCCGTTGCTCTCCGCGACCCGCAGGTAGAGCGCCAGCCAGTCGTCCAGGGCCGGGATCCGCGGATACCAGGCGAAGGCCGGGTAGTCGCTGTCGCGCGCCGCCACGAGGCCGCCCGGCTCGGTGACCCTGCGCATCTCGCGCAGCGCCAGCACCGGGTCGCCGACGTGCTGGAGCACCTGGTGGGCGTGGGCGACGGAGTACGTGGCGTCGGGGAAGGGGAGGGCGTGCACGTCCGCGACCGCGAAGGCGACGTCGCCGGCGCCGGCGGCCGCCACTCCCTCGCGGGTGAGCTCCAGGGCGTCCGCCGTCACCTCGGTGGCCGTCACGTGTCCCGTGCGCGCCGCCAGTCCGGCGGTGATCGTGCCGGGACCGCTGCCCACGTCGAGGACCGTCATGTGCGGCGTGAGATGCGGCAGCAGGTACGCGGCCGAGTTCTCCGCCGTACGCCATCGGTGCGAGCGCAGCACCGGCTCGTCGTGGCCGTGGGTGTAGACGGCATCCATGGGAACCCCCTCGTTCTCCTCCGATGCCGTGGAACCTACCGCCTCATCTCATCATGAGAGAAGTAACGTCTCACATAGTGGAATCGGTGGATTCGCCCGACAGCAGCCGGTCGAGCACGCGCACGCCGAACTCGAGGCCCTCAACCGGGACGCGCTCGTCCACGCCGTGGAACATGCCGAAGTAGTCGAGGTCCGGCGGCAGGAAGAGGGGGGCGAAGCCGTAGCCCCTGATGCCGATCCTGGCGAACCACTTCGCGTCCGTGCCGCCCGTCATCACGTACGGCACGGGGCGGCCGCCCGGGTCCTCGGCGAGCAGGGCGGCGGTGAGGTCGTCGAACAGGCCCTCGGCGGGGGACGACACGGCCTCCTCGAAGCTGACGAACTCCCGGGTGACCTTCGGGCCGAGCAGCCGGTCGACGGTCTCCAGGAACTCGTCGCGCTGCCCCGGCAGGAACCGGCCGTCCACGTGGGCCTCCGCGGTGCCGGGGATCACGTTGACCTTGTACCCCGCGTTGAGCATGGTCGGGTTGGCCGAGTCGCGCAGCACGCCGCGGAACAGGGCGGCCGCCCGGGGGACACGCCGGATCTCCTCCTCCAGGCGGTCGACGTCGATCGGCGTGCCGAGGGCCCGCGACAGCTCGTCGATCAGCCGCGCCACCTCCGGCGTGAGCCGTACGGGCCACCGGTGGTCGGCCAGGCGGGCCACCGCCCGCGCGATCTCAGCGACCGGGTTGTCCACGGCCGGCTTGGATCCGTGGCCGGCGACGCCGCGGGCGGTCAGGCGCATCCAGGCCGTGCCGCGCTCCCCGACGGCCACCGGATATATCCGGACGTCGCCCTCGTGCCAGGTGAAGCCGCCCGACTCGCTGATGGCCTCGGTGCATCCCTCGAACAGGTCGCGGTGCCGCTCGATCGCGTGGCCGGCGCCGTACGCGCCGGTGGCCTCCTCGTCGGCGAGGAACGCCAGCACGAGGTCGCGCCGGGGGCGCGCGCCCCTGCGGGCGTTCTCGCGGGCCCAGGCGAGGGTCATCGAGAGCGTGCCCTTCATGTCCACCGCGCCCCGGCCGTGCACGCAGCCGTCCGCGATCTCCCCGGAGAACGGGTGCACCCGCCACTCGGCGGGGTCGGCCGGGACGACGTCGAGGTGGCCGTGGACGAGCAGCCCGTCGGGGTCGTCTCCCGGGACGCGGGCGACGAGGCTGGTGCGGCCCGGCGCCGACTCGAACACGTGGGGCTCGATCCCCACCTCGTCGAGGAGCCCGGCCACGTACTCGGCCGCCCGTCTCTCGCCGGGGCCGTCCCCGCCGCCGTCGTTGGTCGTGTCGATCCGCAGCAGCTCCGAGCAGATCTCGGCAACCTCGGTCATGCCGTCCCCTCCAGGGTGAGCGGTGGGACCTCGGGCGTCGGGAACCCGAAGATCAGGCCGTAGAACGCGAGCTCGGCCTCCAGGACGCGGACGATGGTCGGCTCGCGCCGCCACCCGTGCTGTTCCCCGGGGAAGGTGAGGCACGCCCAGCGGCCGCCGTGGCGGGCGAGCGCGGCGGCGAACCGCTCCGACTGCGACGGGTCCACGACCTTGTCCTCCAGGCCGTGCATGAGCAGGGCGGGCCCGGAGGCGCGGGCGGCGTGCAGCTCGGGGGAGCGGTCGAGGTAGCGCTGCCGGGTCTCGGGCAGCGGGCCGATGAGCCCGTCGAGGTACCGGGACTCGAAGTCGTGGGTCTCCGCCGCCCAGCCCTCGGGGTCGGAGATGCCGTAGTGGGAGACCGCCCCGCAGAACACGTCGCTGTGCACCAGGGCGGCCAGCGAGGTCCAGCCGCCGGCGCTGCCCCCGCGGATCGCCACCCTGCTGGCCCGCCCGGTGCTCGTCAGCCAGCGCGCCACGGTCTCGCAGTCGCGGACGTCGACGACCCCCCAGTTGTGCCGCAGCCGCTCCCGGTAGGCCCTGCCGTACCCGGTCGAGCCGCCGTAGTTGACCTCGGCGACCCCGATGCCCCTGCTGGTGAAGTACGCCACCTCCAGGTCGATCACCGGCGGCGCCGAACTGGTCGGACCCCCGTGCACGAACACGACGTACGGCGCGGGCCCGTCCGCGGACGGCGGGTAGACGTGGGCGTGCACCCCGTCGACCGTCACGGCCTCGGGGCGCGGGATCAGCTCGGCCGGGGGCAGCTCCTTCCGCGGGGACAGGACCTCGCGCGTCCCGCTTTCCAGGTCCACCCGGACCACCTCGTACGGCCGGTACGGCGAGGCGGCCACCCCGACGACGCTCACTCCGTCGGAGGACAGGGCGGGGGCCCAGTAGGTGTAGTCGCCGCCGACGTCGCGGATAGGGGCGCCGGGCGCGGGACGGTCGATCACGCCCAGCCGGCGCTCGTCGGCGGTGCCGTACATGGCGACGATCCGCTCGCCCGCGAGGGCGAAGAACGTCGCGCCGAGCTTCCAGGTGGCGTCGCCGAACTCCAGCGGGAGCGGCGTCAGGTTGGTGGCCGTGCCGTCGAGCCCGATGTGGTGGATGTTCCACCAGCCGTCCGGGTCGGCGACGGCGTACAGCCCGTCGTCGTCGCGCCACTCGGCCTGCACGATCGAGGCGCCGGAGGCCACCACCCGGCACGGGCCGCCCTCCACCGGGGCGACGCACAGCTCGGTGGCGTCCCACGGCATGTCGGGGTGGTTCCAGCCGATCCAGGCGATCTGCCGCCCGTCGGGCGAGATGCGCGGATTCATCAGGAAGTGGTGGGTCCGGATGACGCTGCGCGGCGGCGAGCCGTCCAGTGGTACGGCGATGATGTCGCGCGTCACGTCGTGGCCCTCGCCGACCTCCCGGACACACCACACCTCGTCGCCGTGGACGACCAGGTCGCCGTACCGGGCCGGGCCCTCGGGCGTCAGCGGGACCGGGTCGCCGCCGGGCTCGCAGAGGTGGATGCGGCCGTCGGACCAGTCGGTGAAGACGAGCCTCCCCCGGTGGACCCGCCACGAACGGCCGCCGTACTCGATCACGCGGTTGCGGGCGTTCCAGCCCGGCGGGAGGACGTCCTCGATCGTCCCGTCCGGCCTCCGCCGCACGACGCAGCGGCGGCCCCCCTCGTGCGGCCGCGGCTCGTCCCACCAGACCTCGGGCCCGGCGTCCCGCGGGCCTCCGGCGCGTTCCGCGATCTCCACCCACAGCGGTCGGTCGTCCATGCGTGCCACGTCGACGGCTCGGATCGTCACCAGTTTCCCTCGGAGGTCGGAAGCGGAATGTCCGGGGGGTGGACGACGTGCGCGATCCCCCCGCTGCCCGTGGCCCGCAGCCACACGTGCTCGAACGCGGCCCTCGGATAGACCCGCCGGACGCCGGCGTCGGCCGGCGCGGCCGGGTCGTTGGCGATCACGTCGCCGTCCCGGGTGAACCCCGTGACGACCATGATGTGACCGCCCGTCGAGTAGCCCGAGCCGGGAAGCTCGTGCTCACGGAACGACTGGGAGGTGATCACCGGGACCCCCGCGACGATGAAACGCTCCACCTCCGCCAGGGAGCGCAGCCGGGTGACGAAGCCCTCCAGGCCGTACCGCCCGGCGTAGGCGACGCCGAACGGCCAGTTGCCCGTGCCCTGGTAGCTGTGGTCGTACATGTCGCGGGCGGCGTGGTCGACGGCTGGGCACGGGTCGTCGGCCGGCACCCAGGCCAGGTCGGCCGGCGCGGGCCCGCGGCCCCAGTAGTCCAGCACCATCGTAAGCGACGCCGGGCTGCACCATGACGCGCCGCCGCCGTCCCATTGCGGAAAGTGCCCGTCGTGGAGCTTCTGCGACCGCCGGGGCACGTCGAGCTCGATCGGGACCCGGCTCGCCGCCGACGCCGCCGGAGGGCCGGGGTGCGCGGCCACGGCCGACGCCATGACGCTCATGGAGCGGACCCGGCCGCCCTCGCCGTACAGCGTCGCGCGGAGCCGGTAGGCGACCACCGGGCGGGCGGCGACGAAGGTGTCCACGGCCACGTCGCCGTCGTCGTCGCCCTGGCCGGGCAGGGAGGTGCGGTGGACGTCGGCCCCGGTCTCCGCCCACCGGCCCATGACGTACCACTTGGTCAGCGCGCCCCCGGCCGTGCGGGCCTGGATCTCGACCTCCAGCCACGCCCCCGGCGGCGCGTCGGCCGTCCAGGAGGGGACGAGCTCGGTCGCCGGGAAGCCGATCTCACGCTCCTCGGAGGTCCACCGGACGTACGGCCAGGTCCGCTCCCCGCCGTCCCCGAAAGGGTCCAGGTAGACCGCCGCCCCGGTCTCGCGGCCGTCCACGGCCCACCGGTGGAGGACGACACGGCTCAGATCGGCCGACAGCAGCGTGACCACCTCGCCGATTGTTGTTTCCGGCCTGTTGCGGCACATCGGATGGTTTACGTATCCGGCACATGGGACGGTACGGCATCCGTGAGGCGCCGCTCACCGGTCGTCGGCGAGGGCGGCGGCCGATCCGGACGCCGCCGTTCAGCCCTCCGCGGGAGGCGCCTCCGCCGGAAGCGGGGGGAGCGCCAGCGTCAGCCGGGCGCCCCGCCGGCTCGGGGCCAGGGCGGCGGTTCCGCCGTGGGCGGCGGCGATCTGGCGGACGATGGCCAGGCCGAGACCCGAGCCCGGCCGGGAGCGGGCGGCGGCCGAACGATAGAAGCGGTCGAAGACGTAGGGCGCGTCGGCGTCGTCGATGCCCGGGCCCTCGTCCTCCACGGTGACGGCCCCGTCGCGGACACGGACGTGGACCGCGCCGCCCGGCGGGCTCCACTTGACCGCGTTGTCGAGCAGGTTGCCGACGGCGCGCTCCAGGGCGTCGGGATCGCCGAGGACCAGCGTCGCCTCGCCGTCGACGGCGAACCGCAGCCCCGGGGCCCGCGCGGAGGCGCGCTCCACCACGTGGGCGGCGAGCAGGTCGAGCCGGACGTCCTCCAGGTGCGCGGACGATCCGTAGCGGGCCAGGTCGAGCAGGTCGCCGATGAGGACCCCGAGCCGGCGGGCCTGCTCCCGGGCCGTCCCGACCAGCTCGGGGGCGGCCGGGTCGGCCAGGCCCTGCCCGTCGGCCAGCAGGTCGAGGTCGGTGGTCAGGCTGGTCAGCGGGGTGCGCAACTCGTGCGACGCGTCGGCGACCAGGCGCCGCTGGGCGGTGACCGAGTCCTCCAGCTCCGCCATCATCGCGTTGAACGCGCCGGCCAGCCGGCCGATCTCGTCGTCGCCCCGTACGGCGATGCGGGCCGACAGCTCCTGGGTCGCGGCGACGTGCTCGATCGTCTCCGTCAGCCGCGCCACCGGGCGCAGCACACGGTCGGCCGCCAGCCGGGCCACGACGAGCGCCAGGGCCCCGCCGGCCGTCGTGAGCACGACCAGCAGGACGCCCAGCCTGCCGAGTGTCGCGGTCGCGTCCGACCGCGGCCGGGCGATGCGGACGAGCGAGCCCTCCGTCTGGGGGACGGGCGCCGTGTAGACGCGGTAGTCGACCCCCCGGAACGAGACGTCCTGGAAGTACGGCCGGTCGCGCAGGCGGGCGACGTCGGCGTCCCGCTCGGTGACCGGGATGAACGCGTCGGTGGGCCCCGGTTCCACCGGCGGGGGGACGAACTGGAGCTGGATGCTCCCCACGCTCACCATGCCGGTCGATCCCGCCGGAGCCGACCCCTGCTCGGTGGTCTTCTGCTTCAGCCGGTCGAGGATCTGCGGCGAGTTCGCGGCCGTCTGGATGAGCGACAGGTCGATCTGGTCGCGGAGCCTGCTGCCGATCGCCGGATACAGGATGAGCGAGGCGACCAGCAGCGCGCAGAACACGACCGCGCCGCCGGCGAGCCCGAGACGCGTCCGCAGGCTCACGGCTCCTCCCGCAGCACGTACCCGATGCCGCGCACGGTCTGGATGAGCCGGGGCCCGCCCCCCTCCTCCAGCTTCGCGCGCAGGTAGCTGAGGTGGACCCACAGGGCCGTCGAGCCGCCCGTCCCGTCGTACCCCCAGACCGACTCGTAGATCATCTCCCGGGTGAGGACGCGGCGGGGGTTGCGCAGGAACAGTTCGAGGAGCGACAGCTCCGTGCGGGTCATCGCGAGGGCCCGGCCGCCGCGGGAGGCGCGCTGCTCGGTCGTGTCCAAGGAGACGTCGGCGAACCGCAGCACCTCCCTGGTCGCCCCGCTCCGCCGCAACAGCGCGCGCAGCCGCGCCCGCAGCTCCTCGAGGGCGAACGGTTTGACCAGGTAGTCGTCGGCCCCGGCGTCGAGCCCCGCGACCCGGTCGACGACCAGGTCGCGGGCCGTGAGCATGAGAATCGGGGTGTCGTCGCCGCGTCGCCTGAGCCGTTTGCAGACCTCGAGGCCGTTCGGCTCCGGCATGAGGACGTCCAGGACGATCGCGTCGTGCCGTACCCGGGAGAGCCGGTCGAGCGCGCTCAGCCCGTCGGCCGCCTCGGTGACCGCGTAGCCGTCCCTGCGCAGCGCATGAGAGAGCGACCGCCGTACGGCGTCGTCGTCGTCGACGATCAGAACTCTCATGTCCCCCAATTCAGCCCATCTTCTTCAGCGTGTCCACTGCCGCCGCCAGCTCGTGCGCCGTCTTCCCCACGCTTTCTGCGATCGCGATGAAGGCCGGGTCGGCGGGGCTGAGACTGTCGTCGTTCGCGGCCGCCAGCTGCTCGAGCCGGCCGCCGACGTCGTGCGCCTGCGCGCCGCTGATCCCGAGCTCGGAGGCGAGGATGCCGATCCTCTCCTCCGTGAAGAACGTCTCCTGCCGGGGGGCGACGCCCTGGTCGGCGGGCTTGGCGTCCTTGCCCGCGTGGCTGCCGGCGACGGGGTTCGTGGGGCCCGCCGAGGTGGCGAGGGCGATGCCGGACCCGCCGGCGACCACCGCCGCCGCCGCGCCCGTGACGAGCAGCCAGGTCTTGATCCGCATGTCGGTTCTCCTTGGTCGTGGTGCCGATGACCCAAGGAGACCGTCCCGAGTTTCAGCGCCACGTCGCCCGACCTTCAGATCACCTTAAGCCTCGCGCCCTCGAATGGACCGGCTGATGAGGGGATGGCGGCGCTCATCGCCGGCGTAGCGGGCATGGTCAATGCCGTGGTCATCCGATCCCAGGTGCGGCTGAGGAGAATCGGGCCGGGGGGCCCGCGGACGACGAGTAGGGTGCTGCCGGGGAAAGGACTCCGAGACGATGACCCAGCCCGGCGACTACGGCCTTCCCGGCTCGCTGGCCCGCGTGCTCGCCGACGTGGCCGCCGAACGCGCCGCCCAGGATGCCATGTGGGGCTTTCAGGAACACGCCGACGGCACCGGGCCGGAGAACACAGCTGACGCCGACCGGGCCAAGCTCGCGGTCGCCGATGCCGCCGCCGAAGGCCGCCTGACGTGGCGTCACATCCTGCACGAGGAGGTCCTCGAGGCGTTCGCCGAGGACGACCCCACCCGCCTGCGCGGGGAACTGGTCCAGGTCGCCGCCGTCGCCGTGAAATGGGTGCAGGCTCTGGACCGGCGTGCCGGGCCCACCCCTGAGTCCATCGCGCCCGACCGCCTCCCCTGATCAGGGGCCGCCGCGGACGGGGCGACCGGTCCGTTCAGAGGTAGAGGCCGGTGGAGGCGGGGGGCCCGGGGGGCCCGGCCGGGCGGCCCTCGCGCAGCGCGAACAGCTCGGCCAGGGTGGCGCCCGCGGGGCCGACGCGGCCCGGCTCGCCGAGCCACTCGGCCGCCTGCGCGGCGTCCAGCGGCCCGACCTCGATCTGCGCGAGGCACCGCCCGGGCCGTACGACGGCGGGGTGGAGCCGGCCGAGCTCCTCGTTCGTGGTGACGGCCACGAGGACGTCCCGGCCCTGGCCGAGCAGGCCGTCGGTCAGGTTGAGCAGCCGGGACAGGCCCTGGCCCGTCGACTGCTTCGCCTCACCGCGGATCAGCTCGTCGCAGTCCTCCAGGACGAGCAGGCGCCACCGCTTCTCCTCGTCCTCGTCGTCGCCGTCCCAGCCGACGGCGACGTCCATGAGGTACCCGGGGTCGCTGAAGAGCAGCTCGGGGTCGAGCACACAGTCGACCTGGCACCACGGCGCCCACTCCCGCGCGAGCGTGCGCAGCAGCGTGGTCTTGCCGGTGCCCGGCGGCCCGTGCAGGAGCAGCAGGCGGCCCGTGACGTCCGCCGCGCGGACGGCCATCAGCCCGTCCAAGGCGGGCGCGGCCGTGCGGGAGTAGTTCCCGCGGATCCGCTCCCACGGCGTCGTGGTGATCGGCTTCTCCGAGCGCTGCGGCCCGCGGCCCGACCGCCACCAGAAGCCCATGGTGACGTGGTCCTCGCCCGCCGTGGTCTCCTCGGCGCCCTTCGTGGCCTCCTCCAGCACCGCGCCGGCCAGCTCCTGGGTGACGGCCGTCGCCGTCACGAGGGCGGCCCGGTTGGCGTAGCGGACCACGCGCAGCGTCCAGCCCTCGCCGGCGATGAGCCGCGACTCCATGCCGTTGACGTGCTGGGCCACCCGCAGGACGCGGCCGCCCTCGGCGGTCATCACGGCGTCGGCGCGGACGCGGTCGATGGTGGCGCTGCGCGAGAAGGGCTGCTCGCCCGTCGCGAACGGCGATAGGGCCAGGGCGTCGATGACGTCGGCCGGGCTGTCGCCGTCGTCGAGCCACATCCGCATGGGCAGCGGCTCGCGGGCGGGCCTGGGGGATTCGGCGGAGAAGTCGACCTCCTTCACAACGGACATGAGACCATGATCCTGAGGTCAGAACGGCATGTCGACGGATTTACCGCCCGGTGCACCTGATACCTCCGTTTGAACCTATCAATCTCGGTAAAAAGGGCGTAGCTGTTCGATCGTTCCCACTACGCTCAACTGTCCCAGCGTCAGGTCCCCCCGGAGATTCCCTGTGGCCATCGATCTCGTCTCCCGCGCTGCATGGGGCGCGCGTGCCCCGAAGGGTTCGTACTCGCCGCTCAGCTCCACACGAGGCGTGAAGGTGCACTACACCGGCGGCCGGGTGGATCCGAAGATCGTCGACGACCACGCCCTCTGCGTGGCCATGGTGAAGTCGATCCAGAACTTCCACATGGACGGCAACGGCTGGCTCGACATCGGCTACAGCATGGTCGCCTGCCCGCATCGCAAGGTGTTCGTGGGACGCGGGCCGGGCCACCTGCCGGCCGCCAACGGGCCCGGCCTCAACTCCGGCCACTACGCGGTGCTCGGCCTCGTGGGCAACGCCGGGCTCGTCCAGCCGACCGACGGCATCCTCGACGCGATCCTCGACGCGGTCGAGTACCTGCGGGACAAGGGCGGCGCCGGCCGTGAGATCAAGGGCCACCGCGACGGATACTCCACCGACTGCCCCGGCGACGCCCTCTACGCGTGGGTCAAGAAGGGCGCCCCGCGGCCCGGCAGCAGCAGCGGCGGCGGCGGCACGACCGAGCCGCCGCCGTCCTCCGCGCCGGCCTGGCCGGGACGGCTGCTGCGCTATCCGCCGGTCACCAGCGGCGACGACGTGCGCGCCTGGCAGCAGCAGATGAAGAAGCTGGGCTACGACATCACGGCCGACGGGGACTACGGCCCGGCGTCCAAGGCGGTGTGCGTGAAGTTCCAGCGGGACAGGCACCTCGACGCGGACGGCGTCGTGGGCCGCCTCACCTGGGACGCCGCCTTCGCCGCCACCTCCTGACTCCGGGCCCCCGGACACGCCGGTGGGACCCCGGGGAGCGGTGCCCGGACGGTTCCGCCTAGCATCCGGTTCATGACGGTGCCGCCTGTTGACCTCGCCGATCCCGCCCCGGACTTCCCCGCGGCCACGCGGGACCAGTGGCGGGCGCTCGCGGCCGGGGTGCTGCGCAAGTCGGGGTGGGAGGGGCCGGCCGAGGAGGTCGAGCAGGCCCTGTCCACCACGACGTACGACGGCGTCACGGTCGCCCCGCTCCACGACGCGGACGACCTGCCGGCCGCCCCCCGCCTCGTGCGGGCGGCCGGACCCTGGGACGTCCGGCAGCGGCACGCCGACCCCGATCCGGCCGCCGCCCGCGAGGCCGTCCTGGCCGACCTGGAGAACGGCGTCACGTCGATCTGGCTCGACCTGACCGCGATCGACCCGGCCGCGCTGCCCGCCGTCCTGCGCGGCGTCCACCTCGACCTCGCGCCGGTCGTCCTCGACGCCGGCGCCCGTACGGCGGAGGCGGCGGAGATCTTCCTCGGCCTCGTCGGGGACACGGCGCCGCCCGGGGGCAACCTGGGCGCCGACCCGATCGGGCTGGCAGCCAGGACGGGCGGGCCGGCCGACCTCGCCCCGGCCGCGGACCTCGCCCGCCGGTGCGCCTCCGGCAGGCCCGGGCTGCGCGCGATCACGGTCGACGCGCTCCCGTACCACGACGCCGGCGGGTCCGACGCGCAGGAACTGGGGTGCTCGATCGCGACCGGGGTCGCCTACCTGCGCGCGCTGACCGGCGCCGGGCTGACGGTCGCCGAGGCGCTGGGGCAGATCGAGTTCCGTTACGCCGCGACCGCCGACCAGTTCCTCACGATCGCCAAGCTGAGGGCCGCCCGGCGGCTGTGGGCCCGGGTGGCGGAGGTGGTCGGCGGCCCGGGGACGCAGGTCCAGCACGCGGTGACGTCCTCGGCCATGATGACCCGCCGGGACCCCTGGGTGAACATGCTCCGCACCACCCTGGCCTGCTTCGCCGCGGGGGTGGGCGGGGCCGACGCGGTGACCGTGCAGCCGTTCGACGCCGCGCTCGGCCTGCCCGACGCGTTCGCCCGCAGGATCGCGCGCAACACGCAGTCGCTGCTGGTCGAGGAGGCGAACGTCGCGCGGGTGGCCGACCCGGCCGGCGGCTCCTGGTACGCCGAGCGGCTCACCGCCGACCTGGCCGCCCGGGCCTGGGAGTGGTTCCGGGAGATCGAGCGGGCCGGGGGCATGCCGGCGGCGCTGGAGCGCCTCGTGCCCGAGCGCCTGGCCGCCACCCGGGACGCCCGGGCGGCGAACCTCGCCCGCCGCCGCGACCCGATCACCGGGGTCAGCGAGTTCCCCGACGTCCACGAGCGGCCGGTGACGCGGCGGCCGGGCGCCGGGCTCGCCCGGCCCGCCGCCCATGGAGAGAAGGCGGGGGAGCGGGCCGGCGGACAGGGCGGCGGCCTGCCCGCCGTCCGGTACGCCGAGGAGTTCGAGGCGCTGCGCGACCTCGCCGACGCGCTGCCGGAGCGGCCCGTCGTCTTCCTCGCGACGATCGGCCCGGTCGCCGCGCACACGGCGCGGGCGTCGTTCGCCGCCAACCTGTTCGGGGCGGGCGGGATCGCCACCGTGAGCGGCGGCCCGGGCACCGACCCGGCGGCCGTCGCCGCGGCCTTCCGCGACGCCGGCACCCCCGTCGCCTGCCTGTGCTCCAGCGACCGCCTGTACGGCGAGCACGCCGCGGCTGTGGCCGTCGCGCTGCGGGAGGCCGGGGCGAGGAAGATCTGGCTGGCCGGGAAGGGCGACTATGAGGGGGTGGACGCCACCTTGTACGCCGGCTGCGACGCGCTCGACGTGCTCCGGACGACGTTCGACGACCTGGGAGTGACCCGATGATTCCCGATTTTTCAGGAATTGAGCTGGAGTCGGAGGCGGGAGCCGTACCGGCCCTCCCGGAGGGCGGCGAGACCTGGGAGACGCCGGAGGGCATCGCAGTCCGGCCGCTGTACACGGCCGCGGACCTCGGCGAGGCCGGCCCGCTCACGACGTACCCCGGCATCGCGCCCTACCTGCGCGGCCCGTACCCGACCATGTACGTCACCCAGCCCTGGACGATCCGCCAGTACGCGGGGTTCTCGACGGCCGAGGAGTCGAACGCGTTCTACCGGCGCAACCTGGCTGCCGGGCAGAAGGGCCTGTCGGTCGCCTTCGACCTGGCCACCCACCGGGGTTACGACTCCGACCACCCCCGGGTGGCGGGCGACGTCGGCATGGCGGGGGTGGCGATCGACTCGATCTACGACATGCGGCAGCTGTTCGACGGGATCCCCCTCGACCGGATGAGCGTGTCGATGACCATGAACGGCGCCGTGCTGCCGATCCTGGCGCTGTACATCGTCGCCGCCGAGGAGCAGGGGGTGGCGCCCGACAGGCTGGCCGGGACCATCCAGAACGACATCCTCAAGGAGTTCATGGTCCGCAACACCTACATCTACCCGCCCGGGCCGTCGATGCGGATCATCTCGGACATCTTCGCGTACACCTCGACGAGGATGCCGAAGTTCAACTCGATCTCCATATCCGGCTACCACATCCAGGAGGCCGGGGCCACCTGCGACCTGGAGCTGGCGTACACGCTGGCGGACGGCGTGGAGTACCTGCGGGCCGGGCTGAGCGCGGGCCTCGGCATCGACGCGTTCGCGCCGCGGCTGTCGTTCTTCTGGTGCATCGGCATGAACTTCTTCATGGAGGTGGCCAAGCTCCGCGCCGCCCGCCTGCTGTGGGCTCGGCTCGTGAAGGGGTTCGGCGCGAAGGACCCCAAGTCGCTGTCGCTGCGCACCCACAGCCAGACCTCCGGGTGGTCGCTCACCGCCCAGGACGTGTTCAACAACGTCGCCCGCACGTGCGTGGAGGCGATGGCCGCCACCCAGGGGCACACCCAGTCGCTGCACACCAACGCGCTCGACGAGGCGCTCGCGCTGCCGAGCGACTTCTCCGCCAGGATCGCCCGCAACACCCAGCTGCTGCTGCAGCAGGAGTCGGGCACCTGCCGGGTCATCGACCCCTGGGGCGGCTCCTACTACGTGGAACGGCTGACGCACGAGCTCGCGCGGGCCGCGTGGGGCCACATCCAGGAGGTGGAGCGCGCCGGCGGCATGGCCCGGGCCATCGACCAGGGCCTGCCGAAGCTCCGCATCGAGGAGGCCGCCGCGCGCACCCAGGCCCGCATCGACTCCGGCCGTCAGCCGGTCATCGGGGTCAACACGTACCGGCCCGAGGCGGACGAGCCGATCGAGGTCCTCAAGGTCGACAACACGGCCGTGCGGAACCAGCAGATCGCCAAGCTCCGGCGGCTGCGCGAGGAGCGGTCGGCCGCGGCGGTGACCGAGGCGCTGGAGGCCCTGACCAAGGGCGCGGCCGGGGGCGACAACCTGCTGGAGCTGGCCGTGAACGCCGCCCGCGCGAAGGCTACGGTCGGGGAGATCTCCGACGCGCTGGAGAAGGTCTTCGGCCGGCACGCCGCGGAGATCCGTACGATATCGGGGGTCTACCGGGCGGAGGCGGGCGACGGCGTGGACGTGGTCAGGCGGGCGTGCGCGGCGTTCGAGCGGGCCGAGGGACGCCGCCCCCGCATCCTGGTGGCCAAGATGGGCCAGGACGGCCACGACCGCGGTCAGAAGGTGATCGCCAGCGGCTTCGCCGACCTCGGGTTCGACGTGGACGTGGGCCCGCTGTTCCAGACGCCCGAGGAGGTCGCCCGGCAGGCGGTCGAGGCGGACGTGCACGTCGTCGGGGTGTCGTCACTGGCGGCCGGTCACCTGACCCTGGTGCCGGCGCTGCGGGCGGCACTCGACGAGCTGGGCGCGGCCGACATCATGATCGTGGTCGGCGGCGTGATCCCGCCCGGCGACATCGAGGAGCTGCGCGCCGCCGGGGCGTCGGCCATCTTCCTGCCCGGGACCGTGATCGCGGACGCCGCGCTGGAGCTGCTGCGGGACCTGTCCGCCCGGCTCGGCCACCCCTCAGCCACGGCGCCGTGACCGGCGTCGCGCCCGAGGACTATCTCCACGGCGTGCTGGCCGGCGACCGGCGGTGGATCGCCCGCGCCATCACCCTGGTGGAGTCGACCAGGCCCGATCACCGGGAGGCGGCCCAGCGGCTGCTCGTCGAGCTGACCCCGCACGCCGGCAAGGCCCGGAGGGTGGGCGTGTCCGGCGTGCCGGGGGTCGGCAAGTCGACGTTCATCGAGGCGCTCGGCACCCGCCTCACCGCGGCGGGGCAGCGGGTGGCGGTGCTGGCCGTCGACCCCTCATCGCGCCGGTCGGGCGGCAGCATCCTGGGGGACAAGACGCGCATGGCCCGCCTGGCCGCCGACCCCCGGGCGTTCATCCGGCCCTCGCCCACGGCGGGCACGCTCGGCGGCGTCGCCAAGGCCACCCGCGAGGCGATGGTCGTGGTCGAGGCCGCCGGGTACGACGTGGTGCTCGTCGAGACGGTCGGGGTCGGCCAGTCGGAGACCGCCGTGGCCGACATGGTGGACACCTTCCTGCTGCTCACCCTGGCCCGTACGGGCGACCAGCTCCAGGGCATCAAGAAGGGCGTGCTGGAGCTCGCCGACGTCATCGCGGTGAACAAGGCCGACGGCGAGCACGAGACGGCCGCCCGCCGCGCGGCCCGCGAGCTGTCCGGGGCGCTGCGGCTGCTGCGCTCCGACACGCCGGTCCTGACCTGCAGCGGGCTGACCGGCGCCGGTCTCGACGAGCTGTGGGCGCAGGTCGTCCGCCACCAGGAGGGCCTGGACGTGGACGCCCGGCGGCGCCGGCAGCAGGTCGAGTGGACCTGGGCGCTCGTCAGGGACCGGCTGCTCGCCCGTCTGCAGGAGCGGACCGCCCCGCTCGCGCCCGGCATCGAACGGCAGGTCCTCGACGGGACCCTGACGCCCGCGCTCGCCGCCGACCGGATCCTCGCCGCCTTCCTCGACGGCCTTGACGGCGCCGGGGACCGAGGCGAGTAGAGCCGAGTCATGTTCGGGAGATTCCCTTTCCTCCCGGGTGACAGATATCGCTACCGCCTGCGCCGCTGATGCACGATTGCACGTTTCCGCTGCGTACCCGCGTGTGACGATGGCCGCGCTCTCCGGCGAGACGCCCGGAGACGCCGGACCACAAGGGGGACCTGCGATGCGTCATGATCCGATGGTGCCGCCGCCCGTTGGGCGGGCCCTGCGCGACTACCGCGCGCTGCTCGCCGAGCACGGGCCGACCTGGGGCGAGCCGCCGCTGGGATACGTGCGGATGATGTCCTACCTGCGGTTCCCCGATCACGCCAGGAGGATGGCGGCCGGGCCGGACGCGGACCTGGACGCGGCGTTCCGCGACGCGCTGGGCGGCGAGGTGCCGCGCGGGCTGGCCGTCCTGCGGCTGACGCCGGGAGGGCACCGGCTGGACCACGGCCCGGCGCTGGCGCTGCTGTCGCCCGGGCGGGTCGCGCTCACGCTGCTCGCCGACTCCTCGCGCGACGCGCCTGTCGAGGTCGTCGTGGACGGCGTGGCCCACGAGGTCCCGCCGGGCGGGGCGCGCCTGCTGGAGGCGACGACCGGCTCGGCGGTGACGGCGGGCGGGCGCGCGGTCGACCTGCGGCCGCTCACGCGGCCGGCGGAGGCGGCCCGGCTGCGGGTGCGGGCCGGGTTCCCGTGCCGCTGGACGGTGGTGTCGGAGGGCGGCCAGGGCTGGTACCCGCCCGGCGTCCCGGAGCGGCGCGACAACTCCGACGCGCCGTTCTTCCACGGTGACGACCTCGTGCTCGACGTGCCCGCCGAGCCGGTCACGGTCCGGGTCGCGCGCGGCATGGAGTACGGCACGGCCGAGACCGTCGTCGTGCCCGCCGCGGGGGAGGAGACGCTGGTCGAGCTCGCCCCCCGGCGGCTGTACGACGCCGCGGCGCGCGGGTGGTACGGCGCCGACCTGCACGTCCACATGAACTGGGCGGGCGACCTGGTGGCCGCGCCCGCCGAGGCCGCGGCGGCCCAGCTCGGGGAGGACCTGCACGTGCTCAACCTCGTCGCGGGCAACGTCGCGGGGGAGCGGGTCTACGACCTGGAGGCGCTGCGCCACTGGGCGGGGCGGGACCTGCCCTGGTCGGACGCCTCTCATCTGGCCCGGATGGGCGTGGAGTACCGCAACGACCTGCTCGGCCACGTCCACGCCTTCGGGGTGGCCGCCCCGCCACGGGTCTACCACACGGGCTTCGCCGGGGACGCCGACTGGCCGCCGAACGGCGCGGTCTGCGGCGAGCTGCGCGAGCCCCAGGCCGTCCTCGGCTACGCCCACCCGTTCCACGGCCCGGTCGCCACACCCGAGGACCTCATGGCGGACGGCGAGCGGAACTGCACGGCCCGTGCCCTCGTGGTGGACGCCGCGCTCGGACTGGTGGACGGCGTGGAGCTGCTCCACTTCTCGGACCTGTCGGCCACGCCGGGCACGGTCGAGGTCTACCGGCGGCTGCTCGGCGCGGGGAACCGCCTCGCCGCGCTGGCCGGGACCGACACGATGCTGTCCTTCACCCGGCAGGACACGGTCTCCAGCCCGCCCGGCTGGGAGCGCGTCTACGCCCGCCCGGAGGGGCCGCTGACCGGGGAGTCGTACGCGCGGGCCCTGCGGCGGGGCCGCACGTTCGTCACCACGGGCCCCTGGCTGGAGCTGGAGGTGGACGGCCGGGGGCCGGGGGAGACGCTGGACCTGCGGCGCGGCGACCGGGTCACGCTGATCGCCCGGTCGGCCGGGCCCGAGGTCGAGCGGCTGGAGCTGCGCACGGCCGACGGCCCGCTGGCGGAGGGGCCCGGCGGCGAGCTGCGGGCGACGCTCACGGCGGCCGAGGCGACGTACGTGGTGGCCGTGGCGACCGGCGGGAGGTCGGCCCGCTCCCCGCTGCGGGACGCGTTCGCCCACACCAGCCCGGTCCATCTCGACGTGGACGGCCGCCAGGTGGCCCGGCGGGAGGACGTCCGCTGGTGCCTGCGCTGGCTGGACCTGCTCGACGAGCTGATCCGCGCCCGGGCCCGGCTGCGCACCCGCGCCCAGCTGCGCGACCACCTCGACCTCGTGGAGAAGGCCCGCGCGGTCTACGAGTCCCGCCTCTGAGTGCCGGTCCCGGGGCCGGTCACAGGTCGAGGGAGGAGCCGCCGAAGCGGTCCCGCAGGAACCGGCCCTGGTCCCGGAGGGCCTGCTCGTCCCCCTGGTAGACGGCCTCGGCGATCCTGCCGAGGCCCGTCTCCAGCAGGCCGAGCTGCGTCATCAGCTCCTCATGCGCGCTGCGCTCCCGCTCGGCCCGCCGGGTCAGGGCGTACGACCGGGGGAGGTTGGCGTACGCCTCTAGGCTCGTCGGGAGGTAGTCGCGGACGGCCTGGGAGACGACGTGGAGCTGGTCGGGCGAGGCGGTGAGCACCTCGGCCCGGGCCAGCACGTCGCGCAGCATGGCGGCGAGCTCGCCGACCCTGGCCACCACGTCCTCCGGGAAGCGCGGCGGGGTCACCTTCGCCACCAGCGCGTCGAGGTCCTCCCGCAGGCGCCGGGTCTCGACCTCGGCGTGCGAGATCGTCAGCCGCACCCGGTCGGGCGGCGTCAGCAGCGCGCCGACGCCGTAGAGGCCGGCGACGACGACCGTCCACAGCGACCCGGCGAGCCCGAGGAAGTGCAGCCCGAGGCCCACGAGCGCCAGGACCGACCCGACGATGTTGCGTGTCGATCCCAGGTAGGCGAGCATCCGGTCACTGGTAGCCACGGATCTCCTTGAACGCCGACGCGAGCGAGCCCGTCCTGGCGTCGAACGCGGCGCCGCCGGTGAGCTGGGCGACCTGCCGCATCTCGCCGACGTCGCTGTCGCCGAACAGCACGACGAACGTCGGCACCTTGCGGCGCGCCGTCCGGTAGTAGGCCGCGAAGTCGTCGTAGGAGGAGCCGTCGGTGTTCTCGCCGTCCGTCATCAGCACGACGGAGGTGAAGTCGTCGTTCGACCGCTCCCCTGCGAGGGTCTCGTACGCCGACCGGAGGCTGTCGTAGATGGCGGTGCCGCCGAACGCGTGCAGGGCGTCGCCGTACGCGCGGATCCGGCCGAGCACGGCGGTGGCGTCCCTGTCGGGCACGGTGAACGTCTGCGGCGTGGCGGGGGCGGAGCTGAACGGCAGCAGCGTCACCGTCTCCCGGTTGCGGAAGCGGGAGAACTGCCCGGATACGGAGGTGTCGGCCCCGGTCAGCGCGGCGAGCGCCTGCTTGAGGGCGTCGATGCGGTCGCCCTCCATCGAGCCGGAGGTGTCGAGCACGAACAGCGTGCGCGACGGCCGTCGGACCTGGTTGAGGTACGCGCTGATCAGCTCGTCGGCCGCGCTGCGCCGGTTGGGGAAGGGCAGCTCCAGGAGCTGGGCGCCGCCGAACCTCTGGTCGGGCCGCACCTCGGGGACGATGGGCCGCCGGTTGGTCGTCGTCATGATCTCCCGCTGCACGGCGGGGGTGCGCAGCCAGGCCGCCAGCTTCCCGTACAGCTCCTTCTTGGGAGAGGAGGCGAGCAGCGTGAGGGGGTAGTCGGCGGTGACCACGCCGTCGCTGGGATAGACCAGCGTGAGCGGCTCCTTGAGCCTGCCCGCCAGCCCGAGCAGCACCGACTCGTAGTTGATCAGTCCGTCCACCGAGCCGCCGGAGCCGCCCTGCCGGGCGTACGCGTCGGCGAGCCAGCCGGAGGAGCCCGCGGTGAGGGTCTGGGCCGAGAAGAACCGGGTGAGCTGCGGCGTCACCGACTCGATCTGGCTCTTGTCGAGCGCCTCGCCGGCGTCGGACAGCGCCGCCGTCACCCCCACCAGCGCGGAGAAGCCCGAGTTGGACGACGCGGGGTTCGTCATGCCGAAGGTGAACCGATGCTGCCCCGCCGCGGTCGCGATGTCCGCCCAGGTCACGCGGCGGGTGTCCCAGCCCAGCTCGTGCGCCTTGGCGCGTCTCAGGCCGAGCACGACGGGGGAGACCATCACCTTGGTCTGGGTGGACAGCTTCGCGGACGCGCCGTCGATGAGCGACAGGTAGCGGTTGGAGGAGAACCAGGTGGCGTCGTAGCGGCCGTCCGCGCCGCCGTTCGCGACCTCCTCGGCGCCGTCGAGCGTCCCGGCGTAGCTCAGCCGGACCTTGACGCCGACGGCGTCGGCCGCCTTGGCGAGCAGCGGCTCCAGGTCCTTGACCTCGCTGCCGGCGAGGACGCGCAGCACGTCGGGCGCGTTCCCCTCGGGCTCGCCGCCGGAGCCGCCGCAGGCCGCGAGGGGAAGCAGCAGCAGGGCCGCGGCGGCCGCCGCGGTGACTCGCCTCGGGACATGCCTCGTGAGCCTCGTGCCGGGCCTCATGACGAGACGGCCTCGTCGCCGCGGCGGGCCCGCTCCAGGAACGTGCGGGCGTGGTCGAGTTCGGCCGTGAGGCTGTCGACCGTCACGGCCATGTTCTCGACGGCCTTGGCCTTGAAGCCGTCGATCATGTCCATGGTCGAGTAGATGTTGTCGAAGGCCTTGCTCAGCGCCTCCATGCTGACGGAGGTGGAGGCGGCCTGCGTCTGGATCTGGCCCGCCTGCGTCCGGAGCATCTCGCTGGTCGCGAGGATCAGGTCGGAGGTGGTGGCGGTCAGCGCCGAGATCTGGTCGAGGACCAGCTTCTGGTTGGCCAGCGCCTGCGCCACCGTGACGGCCGTGCGCAGCGCCGCGACCGTCGTGGTGGTGGCGCGGTCCACCCCCTTGATCAGCTCCAGGTTGTTCTTGCGCACCAGGTCGAGCGCGAGGTAGCCCTGCGCCGAGACGGCGAGCTGCGTCAGCAGGTCCTGGTGCTTCTGCCGGACGCCGAACAGCGCGTCGGACTTCAGCGCCGTCGCCTTCTCCGCGTCGGTCAGCTCGATCGTGGCGATGCGCTCCTCCAGCGCCGCGTCGAGCGCCGCCGCGAGCACCGCGTACTCCTGGAGCTTCGTCATCGACTCCCAGAGGTTGGCCTTCTCGCCCTCGATCGCCGCGTTGTCCTTGCGCAGCTCGTCCTGGCCCGACTTCAGCGCCCGGATGATGTCGTCGATGTGCTTTTGCGCGCTCTGGTACTTGGCGAAGTAGTCGCGCAGCCGGTCGCCGAACGGGATCAGCCCGAGCAGCCGCTTCGTGCCGCCGGTCGCCTGCTTCGGGTCGAGGTCGACGATGGTGCGGCGCAGGGCCACCAGCTGCCCGGCCACCTGGGCCTGCCCGTCCGCGGCCTCGCCCTTCGCCGCCGCCAGCGCCGCGACCGGGCGCTTCAGCATCCGGTTGGCCACCTGGGCCGACGCCCGGATCTCGGCGTCGCCCATGGCCGTGATGTCGTGCACCTTCCTGCCGAACTCCGGCGACCGGGGGTCGAGTCCCGACAGCTCCTCGGCGAAACCGGCCGCCCGGCGGGCGAGCTCGGCGCCCCGCTCGTCGGGCAGCGGGAGCATGGTGGCCGCCTTCTCCACCGGCACCGGCTCTACCGGGGCGGGCGGGGTCAGCACCAGATCGTTGGACACCGTTCGGTTCTCCTTGTGGGGGCGCCCGTGGGGCGGGTTCAGGACGACGGCCTGGCGCCGGCCAGGTAGCGCTGCTGGATCGTCGAGATCAGCCGCTCGAGGTGCTCGTACGTCGGGGGCTCGACGACGTCGACCAGGCCGGCCGGGATCGGCGCCTTCGACGAGGCGACGAGGCCGGCGAAGACCCGGGGGTCCGACGTGCGGAAGCCGTACTTCGCCTCCAGGCGGGCGAACGCCGGGTCCTCCTGCAGCAGCCGGCCCACCTCCGCGGCCTTGTCCGTGAACGGCACCAGCGTGTGCTTGCTGAGCACGGTCGGAGAGGGGTAGATGAGCCGCATGTCCGGCCTGATCGCCCCGTCGGCGGCGAACAGCCGCGACGCGTACTGCGCCTCGTAGATGACGACCATCGGCGTCTTGCCGGCGCCGATCGCGAGGTAGTCCTCGAACGGCGCCTCGCTGGACGACTCGGAGTACCCCTGGTCGAGGAAGAGCGGGGCGACGATCGGGGCCACCGTGGCGACCTGCGACGACGAGCTGACGACGTCGTCGTCGTTCGCCACGTAGCTGGTGGCGGCGAGGTACATGGCGGCCGAGTTCGACGTGCGGATGTCGGTGGTCGTCAGCAGCACCCGCTTGCGCGCCGGGTAGGCCGTGTTGCCCGGCAGGGCGTCCCAGCGGGTGCCCTTGGCCACCAGGCCCAGGAACTTCCCGAGGTCGAGGACCTGGTAGCCGCCGCCCGAGTCCCGCACCACGCCGGCCTTGGCCAGCACGTCGACGATCGGCTGGAACGTGGCGATCGCCATCGGCGAGTAGAACGGCGAGTAGACCCGCGTGGCGCCACGCTCCTGCTTGATCTTCTCGGCCGCCGGCACGCTTGAGGGGAAAGCGAAGTCGTATTTGCGCAGGTCGACCGAGGTGGCGATCTCGCGCGAGCCGGCCGTGTCGACCTCGACCCGCAGCCCGTGCCGGGCGAACGCGGCCCGCACACCGGGGTCGTCGAAGAACGGTTTCTTCTCAGAGCCGATCACGCCGCGGACCGTCACGAGGGCGGCCGGGCCGCCCCCGCCGCCGCTCCCGCGGTTTCCCAGGACCACGGCCGCGACGACGGCCACTCCGAGGAGCAGCGCCAGCCCGACGCCGATCCAACGCTTCATTCACTGTTTCCTTCGCGAGCTCCCGTAGCCCGAAGGCCCCGCATCCCGAATTATGAAATATGCCGGGAATACGCGAGCGACGAAAGGAAAACGTATTTGGAATTCAGCAGTCGTTCACCGATATTTCACGAAAATAGGGCCCGACCCCAGTAGTCACCGGCGTCCACCACTCCCGGAGGGCAGGCGAACAGGCCGGTGGAGACGTGCTTGATGTATTCGTTCAGCGCGTCCTTGGCCGACAGCGTCTTCTGGATCGGCACGAACTGCGTGCGCGGGTCGCGCTGGTAGGCCATGAAGAACAGGCCGGCGTCGAGCCGTCCGAGCCCGTCGGAGCCGTCCACGAAGTTGTAGCCGCGCCGCAGCAGCCGCGCGCCGCCGTGCGACGAGGGGTGCGCGAGCCGTACGTGGGCGTCGGCGGCGATGACCGGCGTGCCGTCCGGACCGGTCTTGGCGAAGTCGGGCGCGTCGAACTCATTGGTCCCGGTGAGCGGCGCCCCCTTCCCCTTGTCACGGCCGAAGATCGCCTGCTGCTCGGCCAGCGGGGCCCGGTCCCAGGTCTCGACGTGCATCCGGATCTTCCGGGTGACCAGGTAGCTGCCGCCGTCCATCCAGGACGGCCCGTCGCCGGGGGCGGCCCACAGATAGTCGCGCAGCATGGCCGTGTCCTCGAGCTTCATGTTGTTCGTGCCGTCCTTGAAACCCATGAGGTTGCGCGGGGTCGCCTGCGCCCGGGACGTGGACGACGTGCGGCCGAACCCGAGCTGGGAGTAGCGCACCGCGACCTTCCCGAACCCGATCCGCGCCAGGTTGCGGATCGCGTGCACCGCCACCTGCGGGTCGTTGGCGCACGCCTGCACGCACAGGTCGCCACCCGAGATCTCCTTCTGCAGGTCCTCACCCGGGAAGGCGGGCAGATCGGCCAGCGCGGGGGGCCGCCGATCGGCCAGGCCGAACCTGTCGTCGAACAGCGACGCCCCGAAGCCGATCGTGAGGGTCAGGCCGGACGGGGGCAGGCCGAGCGCCTCGCCCGTGTCGTCCGGCGGAGCCTCGGGGTCGCCGCCGACGGCGCCGAAGGTCCCGGCGTCCTTGCCCTGGGTCATCCGCGCGGCCGCGGCCGTCCAGTCCTGGAGCAGCCCGACCAGCTCGGCCCGCTCCTTGGTGACCACGTCGAACGTGACGAAGTGGAGCCGGTCCTGCGCCGGGGTGGTGATGCCGGCCTGGTGGGAGCCGTAGAACGGGACCGGGCCGGACGTGGACGAGGCGTGGGCGACCGGCTCGTCGACGAGCGCGCGGGTGGCGACGGCGCCCGCCCCGACCGCCGCCACTCCGGCGACGCCGAGACCGAACAGGCCTCTGCGGCTGAGCCCGCTCACGACGGCTCCTCCCCTTCCCGGGGCGCGGTCCGCCCGCTCACTTCGCGATCACCGACGCGACGCGGCTGATCGGCTCGGCGAGGGCGTTGATCGCGTCGGACAGCGCCTTGAGCTGGTCCTTGGACAGCTCGTCGTGCAGCTGCCACCCGTCCCCGCGGCGGTGGGCCTCCAGCGCGGTCTCGGCGGCGGCGAACTTGTCGTCCAGCGTCTTCACCAGCTCGGGGTCGCGCTGCTCCAGCACCGGGCGCAGCGACTGGATGGCCGCCTTGGACCCCTGCAGGTTGGCGTCGAAGTCCCACAGGTCGGTGTGGGAATAGCGGTCCTCCTCACCGGTGATCTTCCCGGTGGCGACCTCGTCGAGCAGGCCCTTGGCGCCGTTCGCCAGCAGCACGGGGGACAGCTCGGCGGCGTTGGCCTTCTGCACGATCGTGGTGACGTCGGTCAGCAGCTTGTCGGCGATCGGGCCGTCGGCGCCGACGTCCTTCTTGACCCACAGGTCCTTCTCGATCCGGTGGTAGCCGGTCCACTCCTCGCCCTGGGCCACGTCGTTCTCGCGGGCGTCGATGGCGGGGTCGAGGTCGCCGAAGATCTCGGCCACCGGCTCGATGCGCTCCCAGTAGGTGCGGGCGACCGGGTAGAGGTCCTTGGCCTTGGCCACGTCGCCCGCCTTGACGGCCTCGGTGAACTCCTTGGTCTTGACGAGCAGGGTGTCCGACTGGCTCTTGACGTACCGCTTGTAGCTCGCGACGGCGTCGGCGAGCTCCGCGTTCTGCGCGAGCGGCTTGTGCTCGCCGCTCACCTTGAGGGGGTTGCGGATGCCGCGGCCGATCATGCCGGGCTTGCAGGTCGCCTCGTACAGGCCGGGCGGGAGCTCCACGACCATGTCGCGGGTGAGGCCCGGCACGATGTTCTCCACCTCGCCCATCACGCGGTCGCCCGCCGCGTACACGTAGAACTCGGTGACCTTGCTGCCCTTGTTGGTGACGGAGAAGGTGGAGGTGCCGGCGGCGACCTGACCGGTCGCGACCGTGCACTCGGTGTCGGTCGCGGCGACCGTGATCTTCCCGGCTGCCGCGCCGGCGCTCGCCGCGCCGGAGCCGGAGCCGTTCGACGAGCATCCGGCAAGGCCGGCGAGGGCGAGCACGGCGGCGGCCATGACGGTGGGGGTACGCATGCGTGGGACTCCGGTCAGGAAGCGGTGGGGGCGGAGGTGGGGCTGGGGGCGGCGGGCTTCTTGGCCGCCGGTCGCCGCAGGAACAGGACGAGCACGGGCACCCCGTACAGCACCCACGCGACGGTCTCCAGGACGGTGGGCTGGGCCGTGATGTTGAACATGCCGCTGATCACCATCGAGTACCAGGCGCCGGGGTCGAGGACGCCGCTGATGTCGAAGGCGTGGGTGCCCAGGCCCGGCAGCACCCCGGACTCCTGCAGGTCGTGCACGCCGTACTTGAAGATGCCGGCGGCGACCAGGATCAGCAGCAGCCCGGTCCAGGTGAAGAACTTCGTCAGGTTGATGCGCAGGGCGCTGCGGTACAGGCCCCAGCCCAGCGCCACCGCGGTCAGCAGCCCCAGCGTGATGCCGGTGAGCGGGCTCGCGGTGGTCGTGGCGCCCTGGACGGCGGCGAACCACAGCAGAGCCGTCTCCAGGCCCTCCCGGGCCACCGACAGGAACGCGACGACCACGACGGCGGTCGCGCCGAGCTCGAGGGCCTCGCTCAGCTTGGCCCGCAGCTCGCCGGACATCTTCCGGGCGGCCGTCCGCATCCAGAACACCATGAACGTGACGAAGACGGTGGCGCCGAGCGACGCGACGGCGTCGAAGAGCTCGTGCTGCTGCGAGTCGAGGTGCGCGGCGGTGAACGTGAGCAGCGCGCCGAACCCGACCGACAGCGCGATCGCGACGGCCACGCCGGCCCAGACGAGCGGCAGACGGTCGCGGCGGTCGCTCTTCACGAGGAAGGCCACCAGGATGGAGACGACGAGCGTCGCCTCCAGGCCCTCACGCAGGCCGATGAGGTAACTCGCGAACACTGGAGGCCCTTCACTCGCTAAGCCTTACCTAAATTAGGACAGGGTTACCTTACCCGCAAGGGGCGGGGACGATGTAGCGGGGTAGGTCTTTGTCACTTTCCGGGGTTGTTGTGACCTGGCCGCACCGGCGTGACCTGGGAGTTCATCCCGGAACCGGTCGATGGGCGCGCCAGGATCGCGCCGGATCCGACCGCGCCGGGCGCCCCGGGAAGCACCGGTTCCGCGGCGGGAAGGCGCCCGGTCTCGCAGGCCGCGCCGGGGTGGCGCCGGGTCACGCGGTCGCGCCGGGTCGCGCCCGGGGGCGGCTCGGATAATCGGTGGCGCCGGCCGTGCCGGCTGTCTAGCATCGTCTTTCGTCCTGCCGCCGCACCCCCGGAGGGTCCGTTGGAGCTCTGAGGTCCGACACCGCGTCGCCGTCCCCGCGAGGGCCGGTCCGGCGCAGCGACCTCAGCGGATCCTTCGCGCGGCCCCGGCGGCCGGCGTCGACTCCCTTTGAACGCGGCCCTGTGCCCGCGGTGTCTCCAGGTGTTCGCACGCGTCACGCGTGCCGTCCCGTACCGCCTGATCACCTTGGGGAGCCGCCCATGTCTGGTTCCGTGTCCCATTCCGTCGCCTGCGCCGGCCTGTCCTTCGCCTGGCCCGACGGCGAGCCCGTCTTCGAGGGCCTCGACTTCGCGTTCGGCGCCGGCCGCACCGGCCTCATCGGCGTCAACGGCTCCGGCAAGTCCACCCTGCTGCGGCTCGTCGCCGGCGAGCTGCGGCCCACGGCCGGCTCGGTGAGCGTGACCGGCCGCGTCGCCTACCTCCCGCAGAACCTGCCGCTCGGCGCGAGCCGTACGGTGGCCGACCTGCTCGGCGTCACGCCCGCCCGCGAGGCGCTGCACGCCATCGAGCGCGGCGACGTCAGCGAGGCCGCGTACGACGCGGTCGTGTGGGACGTGGAGGAGCGGGCCCGCGCCGAGCTCGACCGGCTCGGCCTGGCGGGGGTGGACCTCGACCGGACCGTCGCGACACTGTCGGGCGGGCAGGCCGTCATGGTGGGGCTGGCCGCCCGGTTCCTCGCCGGGCCGGACGTCCTGCTGCTCGACGAGCCGACCAACAACCTCGACCTCGACGCGCGGCGCCGCCTCTACGACGCCGTGGCGTCCTGGACGCGGACCCTGGTCGTCGTGAGCCACGACCGGGCTCTCCTGGAGCTGGTCGACCAGGTCGCCGACCTGCCCGCCCGCCGGACGTTCGGCGGCACGCTGAGCGAGTACGAGGAGGTGCTGGCCGTGGAGCGGGAGGCGGCCGAGCGGGCGGTCCGCACGGCGGGGGGCGATCTGCGCCGGCAGCGCAGGGAGTTGGCCGAGGCCCAGGTCAAGCTGGCCCGGCGGCAGCGGTACGGCCAGAAGATGTACGACCAGAAGCGCGAGCCGAAGGTCATCATGCAGGAGCGCAGGCGGCAGGCCCAGGTGTCGGCCGGCAAGCACCGCGCCACGCACGAGGAGCGGCTGGCCGAGGCCCGGGAGCGGCTGGCCGAGGCCCAGGAGGCGGCCCGCGCGGAGGCCGAGATCCGGGTCGAGCTGCCCGGCACCGAGGTGCCCGCCGGGCGCGACGTCCTCGTGCTCGACGGGCTCCGCACCGCCGCCGGCCGGGCCGGGGACCTCGTCGTCCGGGGCCCGGAGCGGATCGCGCTGCTCGGCCCGAACGGCTCGGGCAAGACGACCCTGCTGCGCACGATCACGGGCGAGCTGGAGCCGGCGGAGGGCTTGGTCCGGGTCGCCGTGCCCGCGCGATACCTGCCGCAGCGGCTCGACGTGCTCGACGACGCCCTCAGCCTGGTCGAGAACGTCCGCGCGCTCGCGCCCTCGGCGTCCGTGAACGCGATCAGGGCTCGGCTGGCCCGGTTCCTGTTCCGCGGCGACCGGGCCGACCGCCCGGCGGGGACGCTGTCCGGCGGCGAGCGGTTCCGGGCGGTGCTCGCGGCGCTGCTGTCGGCCGAGCCCCCGCCGCAGCTGCTCCTGCTGGACGAGCCCACGAACAACCTCGACCTGGCCAGCGTGGCCCGGCTCTCGCAGGCCCTGTCGGCCTACCGGGGGGCGCTCGTCGTCGCGAGCCACGACCTGCCGTTCCTGGAGTCCGTGGGGATGACGCGGTGGCTGACCGTCGAGCCGGACGGTCTGCGCGAGGGCGCGGGCGCCGCCGGCGACGAGACGGCGGAACCGTGTTGACAGGCGATCCGGGTCCGTCGACAGTGGGGCGGTGATCTCCCCCCGGATCCCCGCGGCACTGCTCGCCGCGGCGTTCGCGCTGGCCGCGTGCACCGGCGGGGCCGGGCGGCCGCCGGGCGGCGACCCGTCCTCGGCCGGCCCCGTCTCCGAAGGCGCCGTCTCCGAAGGCGCTGTCTCCGGGGGCCCCGTCTCGGGAGGCGTCGCGTCGCCGGGGGCGCCTCCGGAGCTGACGCCCGAGGCGTACGAGATCGCGCTGGAGGCCCCGGGCGGGCCCCTCGGCACTGCCGTGGGCGACATCGCGAAGGCCCGCACGATCCGGTCGCTGAAGCAGCGGATCGGGCGGGCCCGTGACGCCGCCGACGCCGCGGCCGGCCGGCTCTCCGGCGTACGCCCGCCCGCGGACATCGGGCCGGAGCACGCCGACTACCTCACCGCGCTGCGGGGCGTCGGCGACAGGCTCGGCGCCCTGGGCGACGCGGTGGACGGGCGCTCGCTCTGCACCGGGCCCGCCGTCCTCGCCCGGCTGGGCACCTCGGACGAGTTCGCCGCGCTCAAGGAGGCGGGGGCCGACCTCGCGGGCGGCGGCGACTACCGCGGCGGGATCGTCACGGTGAAGCCGCCGGCCGAGCGCGCCCGCCGGCTCGGCAACGGCACCATCCTCAGGTCGGCCGTCCGCGGCGGCTACGCCAGCCTCACCGTGAAGAACGGCAACCCGCGCGACGGGGTCGTCACCCTTCTCAAGGGCCGCACCAAGGCGCTCAGCTTCTACGTGCGCAAGAAGTCCACCGCGAAGATCGGGAACATCCGGGACGGCACGTACCACGTCTACTTCACGACGGGCGCCGACTACGACCGGTCCGCCCGCCTCTTCACCCGCGACTGCGCCTTCCAGCGCTTCGACGACACGATGCGCTTCCACACCAGCCGGGTCGGGTCGCAGATCCGGTGGACCGACTGGCGGCTGACGCTCAACCGCACCGCGGGCGGCAACGCCAAGGTGGACGACGTGGACCCGGACGACTTCCCCTCCTGAGCCGCCCGGGACACGCCGGCGCCTCCGGCGAGGGCCGCGACCCGGAGGTCACGGCCCTGCACCGTCCGCCTTCACAACGTGTGTGTGGGCGGCTCAGCTGGAGAACAGCATGCCGACCCAGCTGTGGCCGCGGTGGTGGCCGTAGTGGCCGTGGTGCGGCGCGCCCCACGCCGGGCCGCCGTGCGCCGGCGGCGGGGGAGCGTAGTGCTGCTGGGCCCACTGGGCCTCCATCCGGCTGAGCGTCTCCAGCTCGCCGTAGTCGAGGAAGATCCCCCGGCAGTTGTCACACTGCTCGATGTGAACCCCGTTGCGGTCGAACGTCCGCATCCGGCCACGGCACTTGGGGCACTCCATCCAACTCTCCCTGTCTCAGGTCCACGTCTCGGGCCGGCGTCCAGTGTGGATCAGATGGACGCCTCGGCGGCCGCGGCGATCCGCCCGCAGGCGGACACGAGGGCCGCGGCCGCCTCGTCGAGTGGTTCCCCCGCCCGGGCCGCCGCGGCCGCCGCCGTCGCGGCCAGTTGGACCGTCAACGCCCGGGCGGGAGCATCGAGTTCCCGCCACGGATCGCCGGCGGACACGGCGGTTCCGCCCGCCTCGAGGTAGGCCGACAGGAACCGGTTCCAGTCGGCGGGGTCGAGCAGGCCCGCCGCGTACCAGGCGGCCGGGCGGGCGAGGTCCCAGGCCCGGTCGCCGCCGCCCAGGTCGTCCGGGTCGATGAGCAGCCATTCTCCCCGGTGGCGGACGATCTGGCCGAGGTGCCAGTCGCCGTGCGCCAGCCCGTCCGGCGCGCCCGCGCCTCCTGGGAACGGCGCCGGCGTGGCGTACGCCTTCAGGATGGGCGCGGCGACCGCGGCCGGGGCGCCGGACGCGGCCAGGTCCGCCAGAGCGCGCGGCACCCGGGGCGGACCGCCGGCGGGCGGCAGGCCCGGCGGGACGGGCCGGGCGTGCAGCAGCGCCAGCAGCCGCCCGCCCGCCTCCCAGGGCGCGCCGTCCTCGTCCAGGTCGGCCGGCGTCAGCGGCTCCCCGGCCGGCCAGAGCGTGACGAGCCTGCCGTCGAGCCGTTCCAGGCCCAGCGGCGGCAGCATGATCCCGGACAGCTCGCGGGCGGCCGCCAGCCGGACCCGGAGGGCGCCCTCGTCCGTGTCCGGGGGGTGGGCCTTGACCACGAGGTCGCCGGCGCGGACGACCAGCACGCGGGTGTCCTTGAGCACGGTCACCGGACCGCGGTGCCCGGCGAGCCGGGCGAGGTCGTCGGCGCGCACGGCCGTCAGCGCGTACGGGGGGACGGATGGCGATGGATCACGCGGCACAGCCTAGGGTGCCGATATGAGGATTGGCTTTGCCGTACCGGTCTCCGGCTCCTGGGCCACGCCGGAGAACATGAAGCGGATCGCCCGCAGGGCCGAGGACCTGGGCTACGACAGCGTCTGGACGTTCCAGCGGCTGCTCTACCCGGTCGGGCACGCGATGGGCCCGGTCTACCGGAGCGTCCAGGACCCGGTCGTCACGCTGTCGTACCTGGCCGGGCTGACCGAGCGGGTCCGGCTCGGGATCGCCGTGCTCAACCTGCCGTTCGTCTCACCGGCGCTCATGGCCAAGCAGCTCGGCACGCTCCAGAACGTCTCGGCGGGCCGGCTCGACCTCGGGCTCGGGCTGGGCTGGCTGCCGGAGGAGTTCACCGCGTCGGGCGTGCCCATGGGCCGCCGCGGCCGGCGCGCGGAGGAGTACGTCGAGCTGCTCAGGCGGCTGTGGACGGAGGACGCCGTGGAGCACAAGGGGGAGTTCTACGAGTTCCCCCACGCCCACCTGGCCCCCCGGCCGGCGACGCTCCCGTCGCTCCTGCTCGGAGGCACCGCTCCGGTCGCCCTTGCACGGGCCGGCCGCATCGCGGACGGCTGGATCAGCTCAAGCCGGGCGAACCTGGACGAGATCGACCAGCAGATCTCCATCGTCAAGGAGGCGGCCCGCGAGGCCGGGCGCGACGCGGACGCCCTGCGGTTCGTGGTGCGCGGCGTCACCAAGGTCCGCGCCGAGGACGGCGGCCCGCTGACCGGCTCGTACGAGAAGATCCGCCGAGACGTCGAGGACCTGGAGGCCAGGGGCGTGACCGAGGTCTTCCACGACCTCAACTTCGATCCGGAGATCGTGGAGGCCTCCGCGGACCCCCGCGAGTCCCTGCGGCGGGCCGAGGAGGCGCTGGAGGCCCTGGCCCCGGACGTGGGCTGACGTCGCGGGCTGACGTCGCGGGCCGACGTGGTGCGCTGACGTGGCGCGCTGACGTCCGAGCGCGGCGCCGGGATGCCGGCCGGCGCCGCGGGCGGCCGGGCCGCTCCCGGCGCCCTGCTCCGGGCCGGCCTCAGCCGAGCATGCCGTACGCGCGGGCGACGAGCTCGTAGGAGCGCAGGCGCGCCTCCCCGCCGTGCACCATGGTGGTGATCATGAGCTCGTCGGCGCCGGTGCGCTTGCGCAGCTCCTCCAGCCCGGCCCGGACGCGCTCGGGCTCGCCGTACACCACCGTGGAGAGGCGGTCGCGGACGAACTCCTCCTCGATCGGCGTGTAGGGGTAGGCGGCGGCCTCCTCCGGCGTCGGCATCCGCCCCGGGCGGCCGAGCCGCATGCGCAGCCACGACAGCGCGCCCGGCATGGCCTGCCGCAGCGCCTCCTCCTCGGTGTCGGCCGCGAGCGCCGCCACCCCGATCAGCGCGTACGGCTGGTCGAGCACGGCCGACGGGCGGAACGAGGAGCGGTACAGGTCGAGGGCAGGCTCGGTGTTGGCCGCGCTGAAGTGGTGCGCGAACGCGAAGGGCAGCCCGAGCAGCCCGGCCATCCTGGCGCTGAAGCCGCTGGAGCCCAGCAGCCAGATCGGGGGACGGTCGTCCCCGCGCGGCGTCGCCTGGAGGGACGCGTACGGGTGACCGGCGGGGAAGGAGCCGTCGAGGAAGCCGGTCAGCTCCGCCACCTGCTGCGGGAAGTCGTCCGGGTCCACCTCCGCCTGGCGGCGCAGCGCCCCGGCGGTGGCCATGTCGGTGCCCGGGGCCCGGCCGAGCCCGAGGTCGATCCGCCCGGGATGCAGCGCGTGCAGCGTGCCGAACTGCTCGGCGATCACCAGCGGCGCGTGGTTGGGCAGCATGACGCCGCCGGACCCGACGCGGATGGTGCTGGTCGCCGCGGCCAGATGCGCGATCAGCACCGCGGGGGAGGAGCTGGCCACCCCCGGCATGCCGTGGTGCTCGGCGACCCAGAGGCGGTGGTAGCCCCACCGCTCGCCCCTCCTCGCCAGCTCGGTCGCGTCGCGCAGCGCCTCGCCGGGCGTCACGCCCTCGCCGACGGTGGCGAGCTCCAGAATCGACAGCGGCGCCTCGGCCGTCCCGCGCGGCACGCCGCGGATGGTGTCCGTGCTCATGTACGTCACCAACCGGAGGTCTGTTCCGCATATTTCCGCTCGTGGGGAGAGATCTCCGCGATGTGCCCCGCCGTCGCGCACCTGCCATGCTTGGACCATGAGCGAGCGAAAGCCGATCGAGTCGTGGCTGTCCGACATGGACGGCGTGCTGGTCCACGAGGGGCAGCCGGTCCCGGGCGCCGACCAGTTCATCAAGAGGCTGCGCGAGTCGGGGAAGCGGTTCCTCGTGCTCACGAACAACTCGATCTACACAGCCCGCGACCTGTCGGTCCGGCTGAGGGCGGCGGGGCTGGAGGTGCCGCCCGAGTCGATCTGGACCTCGGCCCTCGCGACCGCCAAGTTCCTCGCCGACCAGCGGCCCGACGGCTCGGCGTACGTCATCGGCGAGGCGGGGCTGACGACGGCGCTGCACGAGGCCGGATACGTCCTGACCGACCTCGACCCCGACTACGTCGTGCTCGGCGAGACGCGCACCTACAGCTTCACCTCGATCACCCGGGCCATCCGGCTGATCGACAACGGCGCCCGGTTCATCGCGACCAACCCCGACCCGATCGGGCCGTCGACCGAGGGCTCGCTGCCCGCGTGCGGCGCCGTGGCCGCCATGATCACGAAGGCGACCGGCGTCGAGCCGTACTTCATCGGCAAGCCCAACCCGATGATGATGCGCAGCGCGCTCAACCAGATCGACGCGCACAGCGAGAGCACCGCGATGATCGGCGACCGCATGGACACCGACGTCGTCTGCGGCATCGAGGCCGGCCTGCACACCATCCTCGTGCTGACCGGTGTGACCCAGCGGGAGCAGATCGACCGCTACCCGTTCCGGCCCTCGCAGATCGTGGAGTCCGTGGCCGACCTCGTCGACCTGGTCGGCTGAGGGGTACCTGCCGGAACCTGGCAGGTACGGATGGGAGGCTGTCGGCCATGTCATCCGCGTCCTCCGTGTCTTCCGCGTCCTCAGCGCCGTTCCCCGTCTACCTTGAGCTCGGGCCCAAGAAGGTCTTCGCGTGCTCGGTCGAGTGGCCGGGCTGGTGCCGCATCGGCAGGTCCGAGGAGCAGGCGATCGGCACGCTGCTCGACTACGCGCCCCGCTACCGCGTCGTCGCCGAGCGGGCGGGGCTCGACTTCGCGCCCGGCGAGCCGGTCGTGGTCGAGCGGGTGAAAGGCGACTCCACCACCGACTTCGGCGCGCCCAACGGCGTGGCCGGCCTGGACCTGCTGCCGGTGGGCGCCGAGGAGGCCGTCCGGGCCGCGGCGCTGGTCCGCGCCGCCTGGGAGGTGTTCGCCGAGGTGGCGGCCGCGTCCCCGGAGGAGTTGCGCAAGGGCCCGCGGGGCGGCGGCCGGGACCGCGACAAGATGGTGAGGCACGTCGTCGAGGCCGAGCGGGCGTACGCCAGGAAGATCGGGGTGCGGCACAAGCCGTTCACGGACGAGGCCGGCCTGACGGCTCTGCGCGAGGACATCGCGCGGGTCCTCGGCCGGCCCTCCGACGGGCGGCCCGTCGTCGAAGGCGGCTGGCCCGCCCGCTACGCGGCCCGCCGCATCGCCTGGCACGTCATCGACCACGTGTGGGAGATGGAGGACCGCCGCGAGTAGCCGCCCGCCCACAGGCGCCAGGAGGGCCCCGCACCACCGGGGCCGCGCGCCGGGGGCTCGGGGACAGGCGGGCGCGAGCACAGGCGTGGCGGCGGGCGGGTGTGCAGTGGGCGCGCAGGCGGCGGGCTCGGGGGCGGCCCGGCGACGGGACGACGGGTCGACTGGGTTTCCGCACAGGCTGTTCCGAAATCTTGTGAATGCGTATTGACACCACTCCTGCTCGCGATCACAGTACCGGGAGAGCGCTCTCCCGCACCCCCCCTCGTGTCGCCTGGAAGAGGAGTTGCTCCATGCGTTCCCCTGCCCGCCCACCCGCGCGTCCCCCTGGCCGCGCGCCGGCCCTGAGGGCCGCGATCGGCCTGCTGCTCGCGCTCGTCGGCTGCGTCGTCGTCGTGCAGACGGCTCCCGCGAGCGCCGCGGCCACGCTGCTGTCCCAGGGCAAGCCGGCCACCGCCTCATCGGTCGAGAACGCCGGAACGCCCGCGTCGGCCGCGGTCGACGGCAACCCCGGCACCCGCTGGTCCAGCGCGGCGAGCGACCCGCAGTGGCTGCAGGTCGACCTCGGGACCACGGCGTCCGTCTCCCAGGTCGTGCTGACCTGGGAGACCGCGTACGCGACGGCGTTCCAGGTCCAGGTGTCCGCCGACGGGTCGTCGTGGTCGCCCGTGTACTCG
>NZ_BOOC01000023.1 GCF_016863035.1 Microbispora corallina | reverse complement strand
GGGGCACCGGCTACGGCTACTCCCTGTGGGAGTTCGCCGTCTTCACCACCGACGTCACCGGCACCCCCTCGCCCACGCCGACGCCGTCCCCCTCGACCAGCCCGCCGCCTCCGGGGACGACCCCGATCTCGGCGTACAAGCAGGTGACGGCGTCCTCGTACGAGGGCGGCAACGCGCCCGCCGCGGCCCTCGACGGGCGGACCACCACCCGCTGGTCGAGCCTCTACACCGACAACCAGTGGCTCCAGGTCGACCTCGGCGGCGCCGCCACGATCACCGGCCTCACGCTGAACTGGGAGTCCGCCTACGCCACCGGCTACCACGTCGACGTGTCCGACAACGGCACGAGCTGGACGCCCGTCTACACGACCACCACGGGCAAGGGCGGCGTGGAGAACCTGACGGTCTCCGGCAAGGGCCGGTACGTGCGGTTCGTCGGCACGGCCCGGGCCACCGGCTACGGCTACTCCCTGTGGGAGTTCCAGGTCTTCGGCACGATCGACACCTCGGCCTCGACGGCGCCCCTGCTGTCCCGGCCGGCGAAGGCGCCCGCGACGACCGGCCAGTTCGCCCTGTCGGCGCCCGCCGACCACGCGATGGTCACCACCACCCGGCGGCCCGTCCTGTCGTGGGCGGCGGTGCCGGGGGCGGCGCACTACGAGGTGTGGATCAACATCAGCCGCACCGACTACGACTTCACCGCCTCGGGCAGGCTCATCGACCTCTACACGAAGGTCGCCGAGCCCACCGGCACCAGCTACACGCCCACGTGGGACGTCTCCGACCGGTGGACGTACAAGTGGTTCGTGGTCGCGGTGAGCGGGTCGGGCACGACGACCACCTCGAACATCCGGACGTTCAGCCTCTACATCCCGGACATCGAGGCCGTCGACGACGGCGTGAACGTGGTCAACGGCGCCCGGGACCTGAACAAGGACGGGACCATCGAGCCGTACGAGGACTGGCGGCAGCCGGTCGAGACCCGGGTGAGCGACCTCCTCGGCAGGATGACCACGGAGGAGAAGGCGTACCAGATGTTCTACGTCGCCCAGACGTACCCGCAGTCGGGCTGGCACTTCGGCCCGGCGCTCCCGGCCGACCTGCACAAGGTCCTGCTCGGGGCGGCGGGCACGCGGCTCGGCATCCCGCCGGTCTCCGCGGGCGACACCATCGCCGGATACCAGACCACCTACCCCCTGCAGAGCGCCCTGGCCGCGGGCAAGGACTACGCCCTCGACTACAGGCTCGGCGACATGCAGCGGCGGGAGGAGTTGGAGGTCGGCGCCCGCGGCGTGCTCGGGCCCCTCGCGGAGGTCGGCACCAAGGTGCTCTACCCCCGCATCCAGGAGGGCAACGGCGAGAACGCCGACGTGGCGGCGGCGCAGGTCAGGGCGCTGGTCGCGGGCCTGCAGGGCGGTCCTGAGCTCAACCCCGGCTCGGTCCTCGCGACCGTGAAGCACTGGCCGGGCGAGGGCGCAGGAGGCGAGGCCGGCATCACCTACGACGGCGTGACGATCAAGTACCACATGATCCCGTTCCGGGCCGCGATCGAGGCCGGCGCGGTGAACATCATGCCGGGCTACGCCGGCAGCTCCTACCTCGACCCGGGCGGGCCGGGGGCCGGCGACAGCAAGCCGATCCTCGACTACCTGCGCACCAACCTCGGGTACACCGGCCTGATCACCACCGACTGGCTGCCGTACAGCGCCTGGGTGAACGCGGCGAACGCCGGGTCCGACGTCATGGGCGGCGCCGACCCGGGCACGGCCGGGTTCTCGATGGCGACGTTCGTCTCCAGCGTGCCGATCGCGCGGATCAACGACGCGGTGACGCGGATCCTGCGGCTGAAGTTCCAGCTCGGGATCTTCGACCACCCGTACGGCGACCCGGTGAACGGGCCCTACCGGTTCCACCAGCCGTCGTACGTCGCCCTGGCCAACCAGGCCGCCCGCGAGTCGATCACGCTGCTGAAGAACAACGGCGTCCTGCCCCTCAAGCTGAAGGCCGGCGACAACATCGTCGTGGCGGGTCCGCGGGCCACCGACGGCACGGCGTGCTGCATCTGGACGAGCTACTTCCACCAGGAGTACGGCTCGCTCACGCTGCTCGACGCCATCAGGGCGCGGGCGTCCGCGGCCGGGGTGAACGTCTACCAGGACACCGGGCCCTCGCCCAAGCTGGCCGTGGTGGCCGTCGGTGAGCCGACGTACACCCACGCGACGGCCTGGGTGAAGGAGCAGCCGTACCTGCCGGCCGACCAGCTCGCCGTCATCCAGAGCTTCCACAACCAGGGGATCCCGGTGGTCGTGGTGATGGACCTGCCGCGGCCGACCGTCATCGCCGACTGGAACGGCATCGCCGACGCCATCGTGATGACGTACCGGGGCGGCGAGGAGGTCGGGCCCGCCACGGCGAGCCTGCTGTTCGGCGACTACACCCCCCGGGGCAGGCTGCCCTGGCAGCTGCCGCGCAGCGTCGACCAGGTCCTCAAGCCGGGCGGCACGGACACCCAGGCCGACGCCGTCGAGGACTGGAACATCCCGTACGACCTGGGCGCCACGGCCGCCGAGCGGGCGGACATCCGGGCGCACATCGACGCCGGGCAGACGGTCCCGACGACGTACGGGAACCCGCTCTACCCGTACGGCGCCGGTCTGCAGGGCTGGCAGTAGGTCCCCCGAGCGCTCTCCACCCCGTGAACGGGTGGAGAGCGCTCTCCGGCCTCGCGGATCGTCAGTCGTCGCCGCGACGCAGGCGCTTGACCTCCGAGCGCTGCCGCTTCGCCGCCAGGCGCCGCTCGACCGACCCGCGCGAGGGCTTGGTGGGGCGGCGCTTCTTCGGCGGCGGGGCGACGGCGTCGCGGAGGATCCCGGCCAGCCGCAGCTCGGCGGCCTCCCGGTTGCGCAGCTGCGAGCGGAACTCCGACGCCGTCACCGTGATGACGCCGTCGACCAGTCGCGGCGCGAGCCGTTCGAGCGCCCGGGCCTTGAGGGCCGGGCCGAGGGCGGTGGTCGCGGCGACGTCGAAGCTCAGCTCGACGCGGCTGTCGGTGGTGTTGACCCCCTGGCCGCCGGGCCCGGACGAGCGGGAGAAACGCCACCCGAGCTCCGCCTCCGGTATCACCACCGAACCGCGGACGTGCAACGGGCCTGGCATCGTCTCCTCCTCGTGTGCTTCCCCGGCTCGTATGGCCGTGCTCCTCCGGGCATGCCCAGTGTGCAGCCTCGGTCGCGCCGGATCATCTAATTTATCGCCGTAAATCGGGCTTCGGGTTGTCACGGTCCACGGCCTCGTGCACAGTGTGCCGGGGTACGGCTGCGACTGGGCGGGAGCATGACCACGATCGTCGGAGTGCACGGCATCGGGAAGTACCACTACTACGAGGACGCCGGGGGGTCGGCGGGCGGCGCGGCCGAGACGATGCGGCTGAAGTGGAACGGCTACCTTCACAAGGGCCTGACCGGGCAGACGGCGGGCAAGGCGCCCGACTACTTCGCCGAGGTGGCCTACTACGCCCATCACCTGCACACGGGGCCGGTGAAGCCGCCCCGCCAGATGGACCCGCCGGCCAAGCTGGTGTTCGCCGACTGGGCGGGGCAACTCGACGGACGCGTTCGGGGCGTGGCGGGGGAGTCGCTCACCGGGCTGGCCCACCGGCTGGCCGAGTGGCTGGTGACCCGGTTCGGTCCCGAGGCCGTCCGGTTCGCCCGGGACTTCTGCCCCGAGGTGGCCACGTACCTGGGCGGCGGCGATCCCCGCACCCGGGCGCGCGACGCCGTGGCCGACACGATCCGCCGGCGGGGGCCGGAGGTGGTGGTGGCCCACTCGCTCGGCAGCGTGGTGGCCTACGAGGCATTCTGGGCCCATCCGGACCTGTCGGCCGACCTGCTCATCACGCTGGGCAGCCCGCTCGGCATGCGCAATGTGGTCTTCGAGCGGCTGGTCCCCGTCCCCGTCAAGGGCCGCGGCGCCCGGCCGCCGGGGGTGCGCCGCTGGATCAACATCGCCGACAAGGACGACATCGCCGCCATCCCGGACGCGCTGCGCCCCTGCTTCGAGGGGGTCGAGCGCGACGTGTCCTGCAACATCGACTGGCTCGACTTCCACACGGTGCGCAACTATCTGGGCTGCGCGGCGGCCAACGTCTTCCTCAAGCCGTATGTGGCCTGAAAGCGAACACCGGGTATGATCGTTCAATCATGACTCTTGTTCTCTTTGACTACGGCAACGTCATCTCCCTGCCCCAGGACCGCGACGACGTGGCCCGCCTGGTGCGAATGGCCGGCGAGGTCCCCGGCTTCGAGGAGCGCTACTGGGAGTTCCGGCTCGACTTCGACCGGGCCGCGCTGGATCCGGGGGAGTACTGGTCGCGCGTCTGCGGCAGGCCGGTGAGCGGCGACGAGCTGGACCGGATCGTGGCGGCCGACGTGGAGAGCTGGTCGCGGCCGAACGAGGACACCACGGCCGTCGTCGGCGAGCTCTCGGCGGCCGGCGTGCCGATGGCCCTGCTGTCGAACGCCCCGATCTGCGTGGCCGACGGCGTCGACACGCTGGCGTTCATGGCGCCGATCGGCCCCCGCTTCTACAGCGGGCGGATGGGCCTGGTGAAGCCCGACCCGCTGATCTACCGCCGGGTGGTCGAGACGCTCGGCGTACGGGCCGAGGACGTCGTGTTCGTGGACGACCGGCTGGAGAACATCGCGGGAGCCGAGGAGGCCGGGCTGTCCGGCATCCACTTCCGGGACGCCTCGACGCTGCGGGACGACCTCAAGGCGGTGCTGCACCGGCCCGTCCGGTGAGCGGGGACCGCGGCAGCGGGCGGCGTTAACGGAGCCGAGCCCGGCGCGTCAGGCTCCGTTCAGCAAGGACGGGTAGTCAGAATCACTGTTCACCGGCGGTTTCCGGCCGGGTAACGGCGGTAAAGGACGGCCGTCGACCGGGGCGCGTCCACTGGTGGCGTGCAGACGAATGCATCACGAAGAGCCTTTCTGTCCGCTCTCGCGGCCGGAACCGGCGGCCTGGTCCTCGGCGGCTCCGCGCTGCCCCAGTTGCCCCAGGGGCTTCCCTCCCGCGCGCTCCGCCAGGACCCGTTCGCGCTCGGGATCGCGTCCGGCGACCCCACGCCGGACGGCGTCGTGCTGTGGACCCGGCTGGCGCTCGACCCGACGTCCCCGGACGGGCTCGGAGGGATGCCGTCGCGGCCCGTCGACCTGCAGTGGCAGGTGGCGGCCGACGAGGGGTTCTCCTCCGTCGTGAAGTCCGGGACCGTCACCGCGCGGCCCTCGTCCGCGCACAGCGTGCACGTCGAGGTGGACGGCCTGGGGCCCGGCAGGGAGTACTTCTACCGCTTCCGCGCCGACGGGCACCTGTCGGACACCGGCCGCACCCGCACGGCCCCCACGGCGATGTCGCCGCTGCGTTTCGTGGTCGCCGCCTGCGCCCACTGGGAACACGGCTACTACACGGCCTACCGCCGCATCGCGGAGCAGGAGCCGGAGCTCGTCGTGCACCTGGGCGACTACATCTACGAGTACCAGCCCCAGGGCTACACGGCGCTCGGCGGCGCGGTGCGCGAGCACGCGGGCAACAAGTGCCAGACGCTGGCCGACTACCGGGTCAGGCACGCGCAGTACAAGACCGACCGCGACCTCCAGGCCGCCCACCTCGCCGCGCCGTGGCTGGTGGCGTTCGACGACCACGAGATCGAGAACAACTGGGCCGGGCCGGTCTCCAGCACCGACGCCCCCGGCTTCCAGGAGCGGCGGGCCTACGCCTTCCAGGCGTACTACGAGAACATGCCGCTGCGCCGGGCCAGCGTCCCGGACGGGGCGTCGATCCGCATCAACCGCCGGGTGCAGTGGGGGCCGATGGCCGAGTTCCACCTGCTCGACACCCGGCAGTTCCGGGACGACCAGGCCTGCGAGGACGGCGACCGCTCGGGCTGCGACGAGCGGCTCGACTCGGGACGGACGATCCTGGGGGCGGCCCAGCACCGCTGGCTCCTCGACGGCCTCACCGCCTCGCAGGCCCGATGGAACCTCATCGGTCAGCAGGTCCTCATGGCGCAGCGGGACTACAGGTCCGGCCCCGGCACCGAGCTGAACATGGACAGCTGGGACGGCTACCCCGCCGAGCGGGCCCGCCTCCTCGAGGGAATCCGCGGCTCGGGCGCCGCCAACCCGGTCGTCCTCACCGGTGATGCCCACATGCACCACGCGGCCGACCTGAAGCCCGACTTCGACGACCCCGACTCGCCCAAGGTGGCCGTCGAGCTCGTCACCTCGTCCATCTCCAGCGACGGGGACGGCTACCGCGACCAGGCGCGGGTGGCCGAGCTGCTGCGGGAGAACCCGCACATCTCGTACATCGACCAGCGGCGCGGGTTCATCGTCTGCCGGCTGTCGGAGGAGGAGATGCGGGCCGAGTTCCGCACGCTCGACTACATCAGCCGGCGGGGCGCTCCCGCCAAGGTCTCCGCCCGGTTCACCGTCCCCACCGGGCACGCCCAGCTCAACGCCTGACCGCCGCCACGCCCGTGCCGTACCGGATGATCCGGTACGGCACGGGCGTCCGGTCGTGGCGCCGGGTCGCGCGCGTCGCGAGGCTCAGCTCAGGGCGTACCCGAACAGGTCCGACTCGCCGCCCCGGTCGACGACCGTCGCCGAGCCGGGGACGACCCCCGGGTACGACCCCTTCTTCTTGCTCGTCCCGACCAGGGTCAGCTCGCCCGAGCCGGGGGCCGCCACCAGCAGCCGGCCGCCCACGACCGTGACCGAGGAGCCGAAGTCGCTGTCCCTGCGCCCGGTGACCAGGGCGTTGTGGTTGCGGGTGAGGCCGCCTGTCCTGGTCCCGGCGATGACCTGGACCGCGTCCTCGCCCGGCACCCCGACGACGAGCTCGTCGTCGCCGTCGCCGTTCAGGTCCCCGGCGGCCAGGGAGGTGCCGAACCGGTCGTAGTAGCGCGGGGTGCCCTTCAGGATCGTCTGCGACCAGATCTCGCTGCCGATCGCGCTGAGGCCGCGCGACGTGCCGTACAGCACGTTGACCGCGCCGTCGCCGTAGTCCATGCCGCGCTGCAGCAGCGACAGGTCCTCACCGGGGACGCCGATCGCGAGGTCGTCCCGGCCGTCGGCGTCGAAGTCGCCCGAGGCGAGCGAGGCGCCGAAGGCGTCCCACTTCTCGCCGTACCCCTTCACGTTGGGGCTCTCCTGCGTGTAGACCCCGGCGTATCGCCTGCGCACGTCGAGGATGGTGACGACGCCCGCCCCGTACCGCAGCCCGCCGCCGCCCGGCGCGCCGACCGCCAGCTCGTCGCGGCCGTCGCCGTTGAAGTCGCCGGTGGCGAGCGCCGCGCCGAACAGGTCCGTCTGCCCGGGGTCCTGGCCCACCCAGCCGGTCGATTCCGTGATGAGCGTGCCCTTCCCGTACGGCGAGGCGTGGCCGAGGCCGAAGACGCCGACGCCCCCGCCGCCCGCCAGCCCGGGCGCGCCCACGACCAGCTCGTCGTCGCCGTCCCCGTCGAGGTCCCCGGCGGCGAGGGCGGCCCCGAAGCGGTCGGTGCCGTGGTCGCGGCCGAGGTGGGTGACGTCGATCGTCCGCGCCCGGCCCAGCCCGTCCGGCGAGCCGTACAGCACGTGGACGACGCCGTGCCCGTCGGCGTCCGCCACCGGCGGCCCGAAGAACTCCTCCGACGCCCCGATGGCCAGGTCGGCGCAGCCGTCGCCGTCGAAGTCGCCCTGCGCGAGGGCGGAGCCGAAGGCGTCGTTGAGCTCGGGTTCGTCCCCGATGCCGTCCGCGCCCTGGTGGAGCACCTTCGTCTTCTTCAGCCCGCCGCCCTGCTCGGCGAACAGGGTGACCGACCCGGCGTGCGACCGCCCCGCCACCGTCGCGTACGGCGAGGCCACGGCGAGGAAGGAAGGGCAGGACCGGGCGGCCGCCGGGGCGGCCGCGACGAGCGAGGGCAGGGTGAGGGCCGCCGCCAGCAGGGCGGATGCGCGTGAGACGCTCATGGCCGGATCGTCCCCGCAGATCAGGACACCCCGCCCACGGGTACGTGAACCTCCCACGACCGCCGCCTGAACTCGTCCCGTCGAATCGCGAGGGGCTCCCCCCATCGGGGGGCGTGCCCGCGAAATTCTCCGCGCCTGTCTGAACGTATCAGCGGTGTTCGCCCGTCCGGCGCCGTCCACCTGCGGAAACGTGGACGCCGTCGGGCGGGATCCTTTTCCCCGCACGCGATTGACCCGATGATTCGAGCCGAGATGGCGAGATCGAAGGGATCCCTCATGCACCCATCGGACAGGACACGCCTGCCGACGGCGGCGCGCCGAGGTCGCCGGAGCACCCCTCCGGCACGCCGTACGGCTGCCGTGGCGGCCGCGCTCGTCACGGGGTGCGTGGTCGCCGCGGTGCCCGCCGCACAGGCCTCGGCGGCCGCGGGTTGCGCCGTGACCTATGCGACCAACGACTGGTCGGGTGGTTTCACCGCGGCGGTCACGATCCAGAACCTCGGTGACGCGGTCGGGGGGTGGACTTTGGGCTTCGCCTTTCCCACCTCGGGTCAGAAGGTGACCGACGGCTGGGCGGCCACCTGGACGCAGAGCGGGCAGAACGTCACGGCCAGGAACCTCGACTGGAACGCCTCCATCCCCACCGGCGGGTCGGTGTCGGTCGGCTTCAACGGCACCTGGTCGGGCTCCAACCCCAAACCCGCCTCCTTCACCCTCAACGGCGTCACCTGCACCGGCGCCACCGGCACCCCGACACCCACCCCCACTCCCACGCCGACCCCCACTCCCACCCCCACTCCCACGCCGACCCCGACTCCCACGCCGACCCCGACTCCCACGCCGACACCCACGGGCGGGACTCCCACGGTGGCCGCCGACGGGACCGGGAAGTACCGGACGGTGCAGGCCGCGATCGACGCCGTGCCGGCGGGCAACTCCAGCCGGAAGGTCATCACGATCAAGCCCGGCACCTACCGGGAGATCGTCACGATTCCCAAGGACAAGCCCTTCATCACGCTGCAGGGCCTGGGGTCGTCGGCCAGGGACGTCGTGATCGTGAACAACCACTCCGCCGCCTCGTACGGCACCTTCGACAGCGCCACCGCGTTCGTCAACGGTCACGACGCCGCCCTCACCAACCTGACGATCTCCAACGACTACCAGGAGAGCTCGTCCACCAGCGGACAGCAGGCCGTCGCGCTGAACCTCAACGCCGACCGGTCGGTCCTGTCGAACGTGCGGCTGCTCGGCGACCAGGACACCTTCCTGGTGAACGCGTCCGCCCGCGCCTACATGAGCGGCTCTTACGTCGAGGGCACCGTCGACTTCGTCTTCGGCGACGGCACCATCGTGATCGACAACAGTGACGTCTACGAGAAGCGCAGCACCGGCGCGCCGATCACCGCCGCGAGGACCGACATCGCCAAGACCTACGGCTTCCTGATCTACAGGTCGCGAATCTCCGGCGCCACGGCGGGGACCACCCAACTGGGCCGCCCCTGGGGTCCGAACGCCCAGGTGCTCTACCGGGAGTCCACCCTCAGCTCGACGATCAAGACGTCCCAGCCCTGGACCGACATGTCCGGCAACTCTTGGAAGAACGCTCGCTTCTTCGAGTACCGGAACACCGGTGCGGGCGCCGGGGTCAACTCCAATCGCCCGCAGATGAGCGACTCCCAGGCCGCCGCCTACACCCCGCAGAAGTACCTGGCCGGATCCGACGGCTGGAACCCGATCGGATGACTCCCCGCCTCGCGCGGAGGACACCCGCGCGAGGCCCCCAGACCGTTCGGCCGGTCAGGACTCACGCCGGCCCTCCGTCCGAGCCCCACTCAGCGCAGGAGAACTCATGCCTCTGGCCATCCTCCGGTCCCCGGCGGGCCGCCTGGCCGCCGTCGCGGCGGCGGTCTCCCTGGCCGCGCCGGCCCTCGCCCTCGCGGTGCCCGCCACCCAGGCCTCGGCGGCCGCGGGTTGCGCCGTGACCTATGCGACCAACGACTGGTCGGGTGGTTTCACCGCGGCGGTCACGATCCAGAACCTCGGTGACGCGGTCGGGGGGTGGACTTTGGGCTTCGCCTTTCCCACCTCGGGTCAGAAGGTGACCGACGGCTGGGCGGCCACCTGGACGCAGAGCGGGCAGAACGTCACGGCCAGGAACCTCGACTGGAACGCCTCCATCCCCACCGGCGGGTCGGTGTCGGTCGGCTTCAACGGCACCTGGTCGGGCTCCAACCCCAAACCCGCCTCCTTCACCCTCAACGGCGTCACCTGCACCGGCGCCACCGGCACCCCGACACCCACCCCCACTCCGACCGCCACGCCGACCCCCACCCGCACACCGACCCCCACTCCCACCCCCACGCCGACCCCGACTCCCACTCCCACGGGCGGCGGTTCGAGTCCGATCGGCTGGGCCGCGATGAACGGCGGCACCACGGGCGGTGGCGCCGCCGTGACGGTCACGGTGTCCAGCGCCTCGGCGCTGTCGGGCGCGATCTCGGGGTCCTCCGCCTCGGTGGTGAGGGTGACCGGGACGATCTCGTGCTCGGGCATGCTCACGGTCGGGTCGAACAAGACGATCGTCGGCGCGTCCGGGGCCACCATCGCCGGTTGCGGCCTGAACGTGTCCGGTGCGAAGAACGTGATCATCAAGAATCTGGTCTTCCGCGACTGGAGCGACGACGCCGTCAACGTCCAGCACTCGACGAACGTGTGGATCGACCACAACACGCTCTCCCACGGATACGACGGCGCGATCGACATCAAGCGGGCCAGCGACTACGTGACCGTCTCGTGGAACCACGTCTTCGACCACGACAAGACGATGCTGCTCGGCCACAGCGACGACAACGGGGCGGAGGACCGCGGCCACCTGCGGGTGACCTACCACCACAACTGGTTCGACGGCACCGTCCAGCGCCATCCCCGGGTGCGCTTCGGCAACCCCGTGCACGTGTTCAACAACTACTACTACGACAACAGCGGGTACGGCGTGGCCTCGACCGTGGAGGCCGGCGTGCTGGTCGAGGGCAACTACTTCGAGAACGTCGCCGACCCCTATCACCGCGGTGAGGGGTCCTCTCCCGGCGGCAACCTCGTCGCGCGCGACAACTACAAGGTGAACTCGGGAGCCGGCGACACCGGCGGCGGCGTCGCCTCCATCCCCTACTCCTACACGCTGGACAGCCCGTCGAGTGTCAAGTCCATCGTGAGGAGCGGGGCCGGCGCGCACTGACCGCCGGCCATCCCCGCCGCCGTGCCGGCCTCCGGCACGGCGGCGCTCGTCGCCGATCCGGCGGCCGGACTAGCCGCGAGACGCGGTGGGAGGGCGGCGCTCCAGCGGGGGACCGTCCACGGAGCAGTGGCTCCTGGACGCGGGCGGAGGGGTGGCGGTGAGCACGTTCGTCCTGATGGTGACGAATGTGACCGCCGCGGCGACGGCCATCATGGCGGCGCTCACCAGCATCGAGGTGTGGAAGCCGCGGGTGAAGGCCACGGGGGAGTCGTACGCCTCGCCGGTCAGGCCCACGAGCGGCGGGACGGCGGCGACGGCGAGGAGGCCCCCCGTTCTGGCCAGGGCGTTGTTGACGCCGCTGGCCACGCCGGCGTACCGCTCCTGGGCCGTGGCGAGCACGGTGGCGGTGAGCGGGGCGACGGCGGCGGACAGGCCGAGCCCGAACACGACCGCCGCGGGCACCACGTCCGCCAGGTACGACGAGCCCGGCCCGATCCGGCTCATCAGCAGCAGCCCGGCGGCGCACAGGAGGATGCCGATCGTCATGGGCAGGCGCGGCCCCACCCGCCGGGCCAGCTCGCCGGCGCGGGCCGACAGCAGCAGCATCAGGATCGTGACCGGGAGCATCGCCGACCCGGCGGCGATCGGGGAGAAGCCGGCCGACACCTGGAGCTGGACGACCAGCAGGAAGAACACCAGGCCCATCGCCGCGTACATGACGAGGGTCACGATGTTGACCGCGGTGAAGACGCGCGAGGCGAAGACCCCCACGGGGACCAGCGCGTCGGGCGAGCGCCGGGTCTCCACGACCACGAAGCAGGCGGCCAGGACGAGCCCCGCGGCGAGCGGCAGCAGTCCGTCGCCCGCGAGGATCAGGCCGTAGGTCAGCCCGGCGAGCGCGGGCGCGGCGAGGACGGTCCCGAGCACGTCGAAGCGGCCGTGCGGCCCGGCGTCGCGGGTCTCGGGCACGTGGCGGGCGGCCACGCCGACCACGACGGCCGCGAGCGGCAGGTTGAGCAGGAACACCCATCGCCAGCCGGCGGTCTCGACCAGCCAGCCGCCGAGCAGCGGCCCGACGGCCGCGGCGACGCCGCCGAGCCCGGACCAGGCGCCGACGGCGCGGGGCCGGTCGTCCGGGACGAAGCTGGCCTGGATGATCGCGAGCGAGCCGGGGATCAGCAGCGCGCCGCCGACTCCCTGGAGCGCCCGGGCGAGCACGAGCACCGTGATGTTGGGCGCGAGCCCGCACAGCGCGGAGGCGAGCGCGAACCAGGCCACGCCCACCACGAAGATCTTCCGCCGGCCGAGCCGGTCGCCGAGCGACCCGCCGAGCAGGATCAGGGACGCCATCGTGAGGGTGTAGGCGTTGACGGTCCACTGGAGGCCGGACATCCCGGCGTGGAGATCGCGGCCGAGCGCGGGGAGGGCGACGTTGACGACGGTGCCGTCGAGGGTGGCGATGCCCGACCCGAGGACCGTGGTGAGCAGCACCCACCGGCCGGTGCCCGACGCGAGTCGGATATGTCCGGTATCCATATGGGTCATCCTGCGGCATCCGCGAGGGTGCTCCCGCCCATCGACTGGCGGTGATTACACAATTACGATCGCTCACAGCGAACGGGCGCAAACTAGGGAACACGATCGCACTCCTGTTAGTTGAGTCGGCATAACTCAACCTTTGGAGTTCGCATGTCACAGATCCTTCCCGTCCTTCCGCTGGACGACGAGGTCGTCCTGCCCGGCATGGTGGTTCCTCTTGATCTGTCGGCCTCCGAGGTCCGGGCCGCCATCGAGGCCGCGCGGGCCAGCGGCGAGAGCCGGGTGCTCCTCGTGCCCCGCGTGGACGGCCGGTACGGCGCCATCGGCGTCGCCGCCGTCGTCGAGCAGGTCGGGCGGCTGCCCGGCGGCGAGCCGGCCGCCGTGGTCCGCGGCGTCGACCGCATGCGGGTCGGCACCGGCACCACCGGCCCGGGCGCGGCGCTCTGGGTGGAGGCCTCGGTGCTGGACCAGGTTCCCGCCGGCTCCCGGGCCGAGGACCTGGTCAAGGAGTACAAGGCCCTGACGACCACGATCCTGCAGAAGCGCGGGGCGTGGCAGGTCGTCGACGCGGTCAACCAGATGGAGGACCCGGCGGTGCTGGCCGACAGCGCGGGCTACGCTCCGTGGCTGTCCACGCCGCAGAAGCTCCTGCTGCTGGAGACCCTCGACCCGGCCGAGCGGCTCGACAAGCTCGTCGGCTGGGCGCGCGACCACCTGGCCGAGCTGGACGTCGCGGAGACCATCCGCAAGGACGTCCAGGAGGGCATGGAGAAGCAGCAGCGCGAGTTCCTGCTCCGTCAGCAGCTCGCGGCCGTCCGCAAGGAGCTGGCCGAGCTGAACGGCGACCCCTCCGACGAGGAGGAGGACTACCGGTCCCGCATCGAGGCGGCCGACCTTCCCGAGAAGGTGCGCACGGCCGCGCTCAAGGAGGTCGACAAGCTGGAGCGGACGTCCGACCAGTCGCCCGAGACCGGCTGGATCCGCACCTGGCTCGACACGCTGCTCGACATCCCGTGGAACGTGCACACGACCGACGAGTACGACATCGCCGGCGCCCGGGCGGTGCTGGACGCCGACCACACCGGGCTCGACGACGTGAAGGACCGCATCGTGGAGTACCTCGCGGTCCGCAAGCGCCGGGCCGACCAGGGTCTGGGCGTCGTCGGCGGGCGCCGCAGCGGCGCCGTGCTCGCGCTGGCCGGTCCTCCCGGAGTCGGCAAGACCTCGCTCGGCGAGTCGGTCGCCCGGGCCATGGGCCGGAAGTTCGTCCGCGTCGCCCTCGGCGGCGTGCGCGACGAGGCGGAGATCCGCGGCCACCGGCGCACCTACGTCGGCGCGCTGCCGGGCCGCGTCGTCCGCGCGATCCGCGAGGCCGGCTCGATGAACCCGGTCGTGCTGCTCGACGAGATCGACAAGGTCGGCGCCGACTACCGGGGCGACCCGACGGCCGCCCTCCTGGAGGTCCTCGACCCGGCGCAGAACCACACGTTCCGCGACCACTACCTGGAGGTCGAGCTCGACCTCAGCGACGTGCTGTTCCTGGCCACGGCCAACGTCCTGGAGCAGATCCCCGGGCCGCTGCTGGACCGCATGGAGATCGTCACGCTCGACGGCTACACCGAGGACGAGAAGGTCGCCATCGCGCGCGACCACCTGCTCCCGCGTCAGCTGGAGAAGGCCGGCCTCACCGTCGAGGACGTGTCGATCGACGAGGGCGCGCTGCGCCGCCTGGCCGGCGAGTACACCCGCGAGGCGGGCGTCCGCTCGCTGGAGCGCTCGCTCGCCCGGATCCTGCGCAAGGTGACCGCGAAGGTCGCCCTGGACCAGACGGCGCTGCCGGTCGCGGTCGCGGCGGACAACCTGGTCGACTACCTGGGCCGGCCCCGGTTCGTGCCGGAGTCGTCCCTGCCCGAGGCGCGGCAGCGCACCTCGGTGCCCGGCGTGGCGACCGGCCTGGCCGTCACCGGCGCGGGCGGCGACGTCCTGTACGTCGAGGCGTCGCTGGCCGACCCGGAGACGGGCTCGACCGGCGTGACCCTGACGGGCCAGCTGGGCGACGTGATGAAGGAGTCGGCGCAGATCGCGCTGTCCTACCTCCGCTCGCGCGGGGTGGAGCTCGAACTGCCGGTCGGCTCGCTCAAGGACCGGTCCGTGCACATCCACGTGCCCGCGGGCGCGGTGCCGAAGGACGGCCCGTCGGCCGGCGTCACCATGACGACCGCCCTCGCGTCGCTGCTGTCGGGACGGCCGGTGCGCGGCGACGTCGCGATGACGGGCGAGGTCTCCCTCACCGGGCGGGTCCTGCCGATCGGGGGCGTCAAGCAGAAGCTGCTCGCCGCCCACCGGGCCGGGATCACCACGGTGCTCATCCCGGCGCGCAACGAGCCCGACCTGGACGACGTCCCGGCCGAGGTGCTGGCCGACCTCACCGTCCACGCGGTGAGCGACGTCCGCGAGGTCCTCGGCCTCGCCCTCGCCCCCGCGACCGTCGGGCAGCACGCCGCCGCCTGACCGCGCTCAACGCACGGCCCGCGCCTCGTTCCCGGGGCGCGGGCCGTTCCGCGTCGCGAGGTCGCGGGGCCACGGGCCGCGGGCCGTTCCGCGTCGCGGGGCCACGGGTGTGGCTCCTACCGCCGCCCCGGCAAACCGAGTAACGTTCGGTCATGCACCCTGGAGCGATCGCGGCGGTGACGCCGGACAAGCCCGCGGTGATCATGGCCGGCTCGGGCCGCGTGATCACGTTCAGGGAGCTCGACGAGGAGTCCAACCGCCTGGCGCACCTGTTCCGCGCCGCGGGTCTCCGGCCGGGCGACCACGTCGCGTTCATGCTGGAGAACCACCCGCTCTTCCTCGTCGTCGCGTGGGCCGCCCACCGGTCGGGGCTCTACTACACGGCGATCAGCACGCGGCTGCAGTCCGAGGAGCTGGCGTACATCGTCGACAACTGCGAGGCGAGGATCTTCATCTCCTCGGCGGCGCTGGCCGAGGTCGCGACCTCGATCACCGAGGCCACCCCGCGCGTGGAGCTGCGGCTCATGATCGACGGCGTTGCCCCCGGCTTCCGCTCGTACGAGGAGGCGACGGCGGGGCAGCCCGCGACGCCGATCGAGGACGAGTGCCAGGGCGTGGACATGCTCTACTCCTCCGGCACCACCGGACGGCCCAAGGGGGTCAAGCCGACGCTGAGCAAGGCGGACATGGACTTCGCCGGGCCGCTGGTGCGGCTCGTGCAGTTCCTGTTCGCGCCGTCATCCGGCAGCGTGTACCTGTCGCCCGCCCCGCTCTACCACGCCGCGCCGCTGCGGTACTGCATGACGTTCCAGCGGCTCGGGGCGACCGTCGTCGTGATGGAGAAATTCGACCCGGAGAAGGCCCTGGAGCTGATCGAGCGCCACCGCGTCACCCACTCCCAGTGGGTGCCGACGATGTTCGTCAAGATGCTCAAGCTTCCCGAGGAGGCGCGCGGCCGGTACGACCTGTCGTCGCTGACGTGCGCCATCCACGCGGCCGCGCCCTGTCCCGTCGAGGTCAAGGAGCGGATGCTCGAGTGGTGGGGGCCGGTCGTCCACGAGTACTACGCCGGCACCGAGGGCAACGGCTTCCTCTACGTCGGCCCGGAGGACTGGCTCAAGCACAAGGGCACGGTGGGCCGCCCGCTGCTCGGGGCCGTGCACGTGTGCGACGAGCAGGGCGACGAGCTGCCGCCGGGTGAGCACGGCACGGTGTACTTCTCCGACGGGCCGCGGTTCGTCTACCACGGCGACCCCGGCAAGACCCGGGCGGCCCAGGACCCGCGGGGCCGGGGCTGGACCACCCTGGGCGACATCGGGTACGTCGACGAGGAGGGCTTCCTCTACCTCACCGACCGGCGCTCGTACATGATCATCTCTGGCGGGGTGAACATCTACCCGCAGGAGGCGGAGAACGTCCTCGCGCTGCATCCCAAGGTCGCCGACGTCGCCGTCTTCGGCGTACCAGACCCGGAGATGGGCGAGCAGGTGAAGGCCGTCGTCCAGCCGGCCTCTCCGGAGGAGGCCGGCCCGGACCTGGAGGCCGAGCTGATCGAGTACTGCCGGGCCCGCCTCGCCCACTACAAGTGCCCGAGGTCCGTCGACTTCCGCGACGAGCTTCCCCGCCATCCGACAGGAAAGCTTTACAAGCGCCTTCTCAAGGACGAGTACTGGCCCCCGACGTCCTGATATAAGGAGCGCGTACGGCCTGGTGGGAGCGTGCGACTGATCGCTTAGCGCGGCCTTATCGCGGGTTTGCGAAAGTAGTCGTGTACCGGCGGAGAGCCGGGATTACCGGCAGATCCATTGAGGGGGATGGCGATGAGCTCACAAGAGCACGTTCCCGGCAACGAGAACACCGACGTACTCCCCGGTCACGGCTGGAGCCAGTTCGGCAGGACTCCGCCGCAGCACGGGCAGTACGGTGGCCAGCAGTCGTACGGGGGCGGCTATGGCGGATACGGCGGGTACGGCCCGCAGGGGCCCTTCGACACGGCGGCGCTGCCGGGGCCTGGCGCACCGCAGAAGGCGAGGCTGACCGGCAGGCAGAAGGCCGGAGCCGGCCTCGCCCTCGTCGCGGTGGCCCTGGGCGGCGGGGCGACGGGGGCCCTCGTCGCGAACGCCACCAACGGCGGCCAGACGGTCATCTCCAGCCCCGTCGTGAGCCCCGCCTCGAACACCTCGGCCAACACGATCGCGGCGGTCGCCAAGGCGATCATGCCGTCCGTCGTGTCGATCAAGGTGACGACGCAGAACGGCGGGGGTGAGGGGTCGGGGGTCATCCTGTCGGCCGACGGGCTGATCCTGACCAACAACCACGTCGTCGCCGACGCGCAGGGCGGCACGGTGACGGTGAAGTTCAGCGACGGCAAGACGGCCTCGGCCGTCGTCAAGGGCACCGACCCGACGACCGACCTCGCGGTCATCCAGGCGCAGAGCGTCTCCGGCCTGACCCCCGCCTCCCTCGGCGACAGCGACAAGCTCCAGGTGGGCGACGCCGTCCTGGCGATCGGCAGCCCGCTGGGCCTGGAGGGCTCGGTCACCTCGGGCATCATCAGCGCCCTGGACCGGACCCTCACCGAGGGCCCGGAACAGCAGCAGCAGCCGCAGTTCCCGTGGGGCCTGGAGCAGCCGCAGCAGCAGCAACAGCAGGGCACCACGATCGGCGGCATGATCCAGACCGACGCGGCCATCAACCCCGGCAACTCGGGTGGCGCGCTCGTCAACGCGGCGGGCCAGGTGGTCGGCGTCAACACCGCCATCGCCACCTCGGGCTCCAGCTCGGGCAACATCGGCGTCGGCTTCGCGATCCCCATCAACACCGCGAAGCTGGTCGCCCAGCAGCTCATCAAGACCGGCAAGGTCAGCCACGCGTTCCTTGGCGTGAGCGTGGCCGACGCGACCGGCGACACCTCGGGCGCCGTGATCAGCTCGATCACCGCCGGCAGCCCGGCCGACAAGGCCGGCCTGAAGGAGGGCGACCTGGTCACGAAGATCAACGACACCCAGGTGGACGGCGCGGAGGCCCTGGTCGGCGCGATCCGCAGCGCCCGGCCCGGCGACAAGGTCACGATCGTCTACACCCGGGACGGCAGGAGCTCGACCGTCACCGCCACGCTGGCGGAGCAGTCGGCCGGCTGACGGCCCGGCGTCCGTCGCCGGTGAGCCCCCGTCGCGGGAGGCTCACCGGCGACGCCGTTTTCCGGCACGCGCAGGGCGGTGTGATCCGGCGTCAGCGTTGGCGGGTCATCGCCTCCGACTCCCACAGGTCCCGGTAGTAGCCGGGTGCGGTCACCAGGTCCGCGTGGGGGCCGCGCTGGACGACCCGGCCGGCCTCCAGCACGACGATCTCGTCCACCTGCTCCAGGCCGCGCAGCCGGTGGGTGACCAGCAGCGTCGTGCGGCCGCGGGTGGCGTCGAGCAGATCGGCCATGAGCAGGTCGGCCGTCTCCTCGTCCAGCGCCTCGGCGGGCTCGTCCAGCAGCAGGACGGACGGGTCGAACAGCAGCGCCCGGGCCAGCGCGAGCCGCTGAAGCTGGCCCCCCGACACCGTGCGGCCGTCCTCGCCGAGGACCGTGTCCCAGCCGGTCCGCTCGGCCCACGCCTCCAGCCGGGCCCGCCGCACGGCCTCGGACAGCTCCTCGGCGGTGGCCTCCGGGCCGGCCAGGCGCAGGTTGTCCCGGACGGACGCCTGGAAGACGTACGGGTCCTGGGTGAGGCCGGTGATCCTCGCCCGCACGTCGTCGGACCGGTACCGCCGGACGTCGACCCCGTTGACGAGGACCTCGCCCGACTCGATCTCCACGGTGCGCATCAACGCCGACAGCAGCGTGCTCTTGCCCGCGCCGCTGGGCCCGACCACGGCGACCCGCCTGCCGGGGGTGAGCGTGAGGCTCACCCCGTCGAGCGCGGGCTCGCGGCCGCCGTGCCGCACCACCAGGTCGCGGACCTCCACGGTCAGCGGCGGCTCCGGCGGGGGAGCGGGGTCGGCGGGCTCGGTCACCGCGGGCGGCGTCGCGCGGATCTCCCGCAGCCGGCGCAGCGCCGCCAGGACGCCGGAGAACCGCTCGCCCGCGGCCGCCAGCGGCAGCACCGGCTCGAACGACACCAGCGCCGCCAGCGCGAGCACGGCGGCCGGGACGCGTGCCAGCCCGGCGGCCTGGGCCGCCAGCACCACGCCGACGACGGTCAGCCCCTGCGCCAGCATCCCGATCCCGAGCGCGACGGCGTTGATCCAGGCCTGCCCCCGCTCCAGCCGTCCGAGCCGCCCGTCCGCCGCCATCGCCGCAGACAGGGCCCGGCCCCCGGCGCCGTACGCCGCGAGGTCGGCGGCGCCGTGCACCAGGTCGGCCACCCGGGCGGCCAGCTCGGCGCGGGCCGGGGCGATCGTCGCCGACCGGCGCCGGGCGGCGGCCGCCGTGGCGGCGGGCAGCAGGAGCCCCGCGACGAGCAGGCCGGCGGCCAGCACGAGCGCCGCGGCGGGCAGCAGGAACCCGGCGAGGATCACGGCGGCGACGCCGGTCACGAGGGCGGCGGCGGCCGGGAGCAGGCACCGGACGAGCAGGTCCTGGACGGCGTCGGTGTCGTCCACCATCCGGCTGAGCAGGTCGGCGCCCCGCTGCGGCAGCGGCCCCGCCGGGATCAGGGCCTCGTAGAGCCCCTCCCGCGTCCCGGCCTGGGCGCGCAGCGCCACGTCGTGCCCGGCCAGGCGCTCGCCGTACCGGAAGACGCCCCGCGTGGTCGCGAACGCCCGCACGGCCACGATCGCCACGGACAGGGCGGCCAGCGGCGGCTGCTCGGCGGCCCTCGTGATGAGCCACGCGGCCGACGCGATCAGCGCCACCCCCGCGAGGTCGGCGGCGGCTCCCGCGAGCGCGGCGAGGACCAGTCTGCGGGTCGTTCCCGCCGCCCGTACGGGTCCGAGGTGCGCGGTCACGTCGTCGTCCCCTCGTTGGCGTGGGCGGATCCGGCGCCCGCGGGCGCGACGAGCCGGCCGCCCTCGACGCGGACGACGCGGTCGGCCAGGTCGATCATGGCGGGCCGGTGGGCGACGATGATCGCCGTACGGCCCTCGGCCAGCCGCCTGGTGGCCTCGATGACGGCCGCCTCGCTCCGGCCGTCGAGCCGGGCGGTCGGCTCGTCCAGGAGCAGCACCTCGGCGGAGGGGCGGCAGAACGCGCGGGCGAGCGCCACCCGCTGCCGCTGCCCGGCCGACAGGTCGGCCCCCCGCTCTCCGAGGACCGTGTCGTACCCCTCGGGCAGGCCGTCGACGAACTCCGCGGCCTGCGCGGCCGCGGCCGCGGCTCGCACCCGCCCGGCGTCGGCGCCGGAGCCGAGCGCGATGTTGTCGGCGACCGACGACGCGAACAGGTGCGGCCGCTGCGGCACGAACGCGAGCCGGCGCCGCCACGCGTCGAGGTCGAGCGAGGCCAGGTCGGCGCCGCCGACCAGCACGCGGCCCTCCGACGGCGCGACGAACCCCATCAGCAGGTGCAGCAGCGTGCTCTTCCCGGCGCCGCTGGGGCCGACGACGGCGACCCGCTCGCCCGGCGCGATGACGAGCGAGACGTCCCGCAGCGCGGCGTCCTCCCGGCCGGGGTAGCGCACGGTCACCCCCTCCAGCCGGATCTCCGGCGGGGAGGGCGCAGCCTCCCCGGCCGTCTCCCCACGGGGAGACGGCGCTGGACCGGGCGACGGCTCCCGGCCGTCGCCGATGACGGCGAACGCCTCGTCCGCGGCCGCCACGCCCTCCATCGCGGCGTGGAACCTCGTGCCCATGACCCGCAGCGGCAGGTACGCCTCGGGGGCGAGGAGCAGGACGAGCAGCGCGGTGTGGAGGTCGAGGGACCCCGACAGCAGCCGCAGGCCCACCGGCACGGCGACCAGGGCGAGGGACAGCGACGCCACCAGTTCGAGCACGAGCGACGACAGGAACGCCACCCGGAGCGTCCGCATCGTCGCCGCCCGGTGGGCCTCGGCGACCTCCCGGATGACCGACGCCTGGTAGCGCGCCCGCCCGAACGCCCGCAGGGTCGGCAGGCCGCGCACCACGTCCAGGAAGTGGCCGCCGAGCCGGGCCAGCGCCCGCCACTGCCGTTCGGTCACGGCCTTCGTGGTCCACCCGACGAGGGCCCCGAAGACCGGGATCAGCGGCAGCGTGAGCAGCACGATGACCGCCGTCTGCAGATCGGCCGCGAACAGCCGGACCAGGACGGCGACCGGCACCACCCCGGCCACCGCGACGGCCGGCAGGTAGCCGGTCAGGTACGGGTCGAGCGCGTCGAGGCCGCGCCCGGCCAGGGTGACCAGCTCGCCCGACCGGTACGAGGCCGGGCCCAGCTCCTGGAACCGGGACAGCAGCCGCCGGCGCAGCACGGACTTGAGCGCGGTCGCCGTGCGGCCGGCGAAGACGCCCTGGCCGAAGCCGAGCAGTCCGCGCGCCGCGACCACCAGGGCCAGGGGGAACAGCGCGGCGACGGCGAACGCGCCCGAGAGCACCCCGGCCAGCAGTTCCGCCTGGACGATGACGAGCAGGCCGGCCGCCACCGCCGCGCCGAGGCAGGCTGCCAGGTGGAGGCGGACGGCCGCCTCGGCCCGCGCCAGCCTCAGGAGATCCTTGTGCAAACGACGGTCCCCTCAGAAGAACGACGGCAGGGCGCCCCTCGAGAAGGTGCGCCACACCCATACTTGCGCGCCCACCAGGAGGGGGGCGAACGGCACCACCATGACACCGAGGACCGTCAGTGTCCCGTCCGGGGCGGCGTTCTCCAGCATGGCCGAGGCGAAGACGGCCGCCCCGGCCACGGCGGGCGTCGCCGCGAGGCACGCGGACAGCAGCAGGGCCCGCCCGTCGCGCCGGGCGCCGCGCACCGCCGGGTCCCCGGGGAGCCGCCAGGCCGCGAACGTCCGGCCGTGCACGGCGAACAGCGCGAGGACCACGAGGCCCGCCACGAGGCCGGGCAGGTCGAGCGGCGACCCCGGCAGCCCCCGGGCGATCGCGGCGAGGGCCGCGCCCCACGACAGCGCCAGCCCGGCCGAGCCCAGCCAGAGCGTGCCGTCCCAGAACGCCCGCCAGGCGGCGCCGTCGGCGCGGCGGCGGAACCACAGCCCGGCGTCCCGCAGGATCCACGACAGCAGCAGGGCCACCACCACGGGGTAGAGGCCGCTCAGCACGCGGCCCTCCAGCAAGGGGAACGCGCCGAACAGCAGCCCGGCCAGCGCGACCAGCCACACCTCGTTGGCGAGCACGAAGGGCGCCATCGCCGCGACCAGCCGGTCCCGCGCGGCCGGGGATCGCCCGAGGACGGGCAGCAGCACGCCGAGGCCGATGTCGAACCCCTCCAGGGCGAAGTAGCCGGCCAGCAGCACGGCGAAGGCCGCGAACCAGAAGATGTCCATGGGTGGGTCCTCAGAGCGAGTGGACGGGTGAGGGGAGCGGGCCGGCCGGGCGGTCGGGCGCGCCGAGGGCGACCTGCCCCGGCCCCCGCCGCACGGCTCGGGCGATCAGCGCGTAGTCGACCAGCGCGAGCAGCCCGAGCACGCCGGCGAACCCGGCGAACGACGCGGTGATCGCGGCCTTCGACAACCCGGGGGTGAGGGCGTCGGCCACGGTGAGCCTGCCGTACACGAGCCAGGGCTGGCGGCCGCCCTCGCGGACCAGCCAGCCGGCGATCGCCGCGACGAACGGCAGAGGCGTCAGCGCCATGAGGAACGGCTGGGGCCAGCGCCAACGGGGCAGCCAGTACAGCAGCGGCAGCAGCACGAACATCACGAGCAGCTGCCCGAGCTGTCCGACCGTGATCATCAGCCCGAGCGCCGGGCCCGCCACCGGCCCGTCGAACTTGCCCGGCTGGAGCTCGCCGACCGGCCCGAACTGCGCGTACCCGAACCCGACTGTGAACAGCGACCCGACGAAGGCGGTGACCACCCCCGTCCGCAGCGACCGGGTGAAGAACTCCCGGTCGGCGGTGCGCCGGAACAGCTGGTAGGCGCTGGCGCCCATGAGGACGAAGCCGCCGGCCCACAGACCGGCGCTGATCACGTGGGGGAGCGCGAAGACGAGGGTGGGGTTGGTGAACAGGGCGGCCGCGTCGACCAGCACCAGGCGCCCGCCCCGTTCGACCGACCCGGCCGGGTGCTGCAGGAACGCGTTGGCCGCCAGGACGAACAGCGCCGAGGCGTAGGCCGTCAGCGTCACCAGCCAGATGCAGGCCAGGTGGAGGCCGCGGGGCAGCCGGTGCCATCCGAAGATCCACAGCCCGAGGAACGTGGACTCCAGGAAGAAGGCGAGCAGCGTCTCCATCGCGAGGGGCGCCCCGAACACGTCGCCCGCGTAGTGCGACAGGCCGCTCCAGCTGAGCCCGAACTGGAACTCCATGACGAGCCCGGTGAAGATCCCGAGCGCGTAGTTGATCACGTAGATCTGTCCCCAGAAGCGGGTCATCCGCTCGTGCAGGGGCTTTCCGCTCAGCACGTGGCGGGTGTTCATGATCGCCACGAGTGGGGCCAGTCCCAGCGTGAGCACGACGAACAGGAAGTGGAGGCTTCCGGTCACCGCGAACTGCAGCCGGGCGAGGCCGACGACGTCCATCGATTCTCCTTGTGTCTGTCTACATATAGACAGCCTACATATAGAATCAGGGCGTGACGAACAGGGATAGGCTGCGGGCGTGAACGCCGACGCGCTCCGGGGCCACATGGACGCCCTGCTGCTCGCCGTCCTCGAACGCGAGCCGCTGCACGGGTACGCGATCATCGAGGCGCTGCGCGAGCGCAGCGGGGGCGCCCTCGACGTGCCGACGGGCACGGTCTATCCCGCGCTCCGGCGGCTGGAGCGGGCCGGCTACCTGGCGAGTGAGTGGGCGGTCACCGGCGGGCGCAGGCGCAGGACCTACCGCCTCACCGGCGACGGGCGCGCGGCGCTGGCGGGGGAGAGGTCGGCCTGGCGGTCGTTCACGAACGTGATCGGAAGCGTGCTCGACCCGCTGCGGTGAGCGCGGGCCGGCTCGTGTAGAGCAGGCAGCGGGCGGCGCTGTGGAGCTGCCAGGTCCAGAACCCGTAGCTGAGGGCCGTGACGACCGTGGCCGGGGCCTGGGCCATGTCGAGCGGGCCGTGCGCCACGCTCATGGCCATGCACATCGCCACCATGACGGGCATCTGCCCCCACACCAGCAGGCCCAGCCAGCGCGTGACCCGTGCCGGGCTGTCGAAGCGCCGGGCCCCGCGGCCGAGCGCCAGGAGGGCGAGACCGCCGACCACGCCCGTGAGGACCTGGGTGCAGTCCACCGTTCGGGCGACGGGAGTGAACCAGACGGGCTTCACGGTGCCCGCCGGCATGTCGGGGAAGATCTTCCAGATCACGCTCCACATGAGGGCGGTCAGCGGCACGCTCACGAACAGCAGCGCCGCCGTCCTGCGGCCCTGTCCGACGACGAGCTCCTGTTGGTAGCCCGGCGTGATGTCGCCGAGCGGGCCGAAGTCCTCGACCGCGAGGCGCTCCGCCTGCTCCCGGGGGAGGCCCTCGCACTCGTACGCCTCTGCCGCGTCCACCAGGCTGTCGCGCGCCTCGGTCACCAGGTCGCGCTTGGCCGCGGCCGGGCCGTGCAGCCCCCGGCGCAGCGCGGCAACGTAGTCGTCGATCGGACCCGCGTTCGCCATCGTCCCCCTCCTGCCGACGCAAGCCTAGGGCCGGCCCGCCGGAGCCCGCATCAGGGTGATCCCTGACCCCGGGGCGGGGAAACTCAGGGCCACGACAGGGGGCACGGGCCGGCAGGACCTCCGCCACCCGCTCCCCGGGGACCTCCGCGCCGGCCTTCCGGGCCGTACGGCACTGGCGGGCGCGGCCCTCGTGAGATGTCCTGAAACGGTGGAGACGTCCGCGAAAGGAGGCCCCGGTCCAGATCATCTCACCGGCGTGGATACCCTTGAGTGAGGAGGCCCCCCGCGTGTTCCCGCTGTGGTCCCTGAGGCCGCGGGAACTGCTGTTCTTTCTGGGTACAGGGTGGGCTGAGAGCCGGGTTTTCTGAGGACGTTTCGCCCTGGCAACACCCTGTTAACCCAGGTAGGCGACACTTGAAGCGGAGAGCGAGGCGGGACGTGAACCAGCCGAAGATCGTTGTGGGCATCAACGGGTCGATGGCGTCGCAGGCCGCGTTGCGGTGGGCCGCCGCCGAGGGCCTTCTGCGCGACGCGCGGGTCGAGGCCGTGTACGCATGGGAGTGGTCGGGCGGTCTGCACGCCCACTACGCCCCACTGTCGAACCGGACCTCCCGCGAGGACGAGCGCCAGGCCGCGCTCGACGTCGCCACCCAGGCCGTCCGCGAGCTGGGGGAGCACCACGTGACCCCGGTCGTCGTGGAGGGTCCGCCGGCCCAGGTGCTGCTCCGTTCGACGGCCGACGCCGACCTGCTCGTGCTGGGGGCCCACGAGGCCGAGTCCGAGCCGTACCCGGTGATCAACCCCGTCGTCTCCGCCTGCCTGCTGCGGGCGCGGTGCCCGGTCGTCGTCGTGCTTCCCGGCGTGACCCACGGCCACCCGCCGGCGGGCGTGCTGGCCGGCAGCCGCGCCTGACCCGTCCCTGCTGCGGGTGGCGTGACCGGCCCTCTTGGGGCTGACGTCATCGCCTTTTGGGACTTGCCGCCCTGCCGGACCTCGCCGCGGCGGCGCAGCATGAAGGCATGGAACCCAACGGGCCGGGCATCGTCGCCGGGTACGACGGCTCCGACTTCGCGATGCAGGCGCTCGACTGGGCCATGGACGAGGCCGAGTTCCGGGGCGTGCCGATCACCGTCTGCCACGCGTGGAGCTCCCCCTACGGCGAGGGCGAGGAGGAGGCGCGCGCGTCGCTGCGCCACGCCGCCGAGCACGTGCTGTGGCACGGCGCCGAGTGCGTCCGCCAGTGCACCAGCGGCGTCGGGGTGCGTGAGGACCTGTACGAGGGCCCGGCCGGGGAACGGCTGGTCGAGCTGTCCGCGGGCGCGGACCTCGTCGTCGTGGGCACCCGCGCGCCGGCCGGTCTGGCCCGCAGGGTCCTCGGCTCGGTCGCCGGGCACGTCGTGGCGCACGCCGTCTGCCCGGTCATCGTGGTCCGCGGCGCGGGGGCCCTGCCGCACCGGGCGAGCCCCGGACCGGTCGTCGTCGGGGTGGGCGGGGGAGACCCGCACGTGATCGAGTTCGCCTTCCGTGAGGCCGCCGTCCGGGCGCTGCCGCTCGTCGCCGTCCAGGCCTGGTCCCTGCCCACCGCCGTGTGGGGTGCCGGCATGGCGCCCCTCGTCATGTCGGAGGCGCCCGGTGCCGAGGCGACCGGCGCGCTGGAGGCGGCCGTCGAGCCCTGCCGGCGGCGCTTCCCCCAGGTCGAGGTCAGGCTCGACCTGGTCGAGGGCCCGGCCCGCGACGTCCTCGTCCGCGCGGCGGCGGGGGCGACCCTGCTGGTCGTCGGCGCGACCCGGTCCCCGGGGCTGCTGGGCCGGCTGGGGTCCGTCACCCGGCCCGTGCTCGGCTCCGCCCTGTGCCCGGTCGCCGTCGTGCACCCCTGACCCCGGCGGCTCAGCCGCTCAACGGATCGATGAAGTCCCGCTGGTGCTCGGGCGGCTCGCCCGGCTTGCCGCCGGCCCGCGGGTAGCGGAGGTCGAACGCCGGCCGCTCGGAGCGGATCGGCGGGATCGACAGGAAGTTGTGCCGCGGAGGCGGGCACGAGGTGACCCACTCCAGCGAGTTCCCGCTGCCCCACGGGTCGTCGACCGTGACCCGCTCACCGCGCCGCGCGGTCCACCAGATGTTGTAGAGGAACGGCAGCGTCGACAGGCCCAGCAGGAAGGCCCCCGCGCTGGAGATCTGGTTGAGGCCCGTGAAGCCGTCGTGGGGCGAGTAGTCGCCGTACCGGCGGGGCATGCCGATCACGCCCAGCCAGTGCTGGACCAGGAACGTCATGTGGAAGCCGATGAAGACCATCCAGAAGTGGATCTTGCCCAGCGTGTCGTTCAGCATCTTCCCCGTGAACTTGGGCCACCAGAAGTAGAACCCGGAGAACATGGCGAACACCACGGTGCCGAACAGCACGTAGTGGAAGTGGGCCACCACGAAGTAGCTGTCGGTCACGTGGAAGTCCAGCGGCGGCGACGCGAGGATGACGCCGGTGAGACCGCCGAGCAGGAACGTCACCAGGAACCCCACGGCGAACAGCATCGGCGACTCGAACGTGAGATGGCCCCGCCACATCGTGCCGGTCCAGTTGAAGAACTTCACCCCCGTGGGCACCGCGATCAGGAACGTCATCAGCGAGAAGAACGGCAGCAGGACCCGCCCGGTGGCGAACATGTGGTGGGCCCACACGGTCACCGACAGCGCCGTGATGGCGATCGTGGCGCCCACCATGCCGACGTACCCGAACAGCGGCTTGCGGCTGAAGACCGGGATGACCTCGGTCACGATGCCGAAGAACGGCAGCGCCACGATGTAGACCTCGGGATGCCCGAAGAACCAGAACAGGTGCTGCCACAGCAGCGGGCCGCCGGTCTGGGGGTCGTAGACGTGCGCCCCGAGCTTGCGGTCGGCCTCCAGCGCGAGCAGCGCGGCGGCGAGGACCGGGAACGCCAGCAGCACGAGGATCGACGTGAAGAAGACGTTCCACGTGAAGATCGGCATGCGGAACATGTGCATGCCGGGCGCCCGCATCGTGATGATCGTGGTGATGAAGTTGACCGCGCCGAGGATCGTGCCGAGGCCCGACAGCGCCAGGCCCATGATCCACAGGTCGCCGCCCAGGGTCGGCGTGAAGGCCGAGCGGGACAGCGGGGTGTAGGCCGTCCAGCCGAACGTCGGCGCGCCGCCGAGCACGAAGCCGCTGAGCACCATGATCCCGCCGAACAGGAACAGCCAGAAGCTCACCATGTTCAGCCGCGGGAACGCCACGTCGGGCGCGCCGATCTGCAGCGGCATGACCTCGTTGGCGAACCCGGCGAACAGTGGCGTCGCGAACAGCAGCAGCATGATCGTGCCGTGCATGGTGAACATCGCGTTGTACTGCTGCAACGTGACGAACTGCATCCCCGGTTCGGCGAGCTCGGCCCGGATGACCATGGCTGCCACGCCCGCGACGAGGAAGAAGACGAACGAGGAGATCAGGTACATGTGCCCGATCACCTTGTGGTCGGTGCTGGACATCCAGGATGCGATGAGCGCGCCCACCCGCCGCGTCCGAACAGGGGTGGGACGTACGGCCTGGGTGGTCATACGGCGGCTCCTTTCCGGAAGGAGGTCCCCTGCCCGAATACATGAGGATCACCGCACGCGGAATGCTGGGATTGTGCCGCTGGTTATGCCCGCTGAAGACCGGACGAAAGGAGTCGCCCGTGGCGACCATCGAGGTAACCGAGAAGAACTTCAACGACATCGCCGACAAAGGCATCGTACTGCTCGACTTCTGGGCTGCCTGGTGCGGCCCCTGCCGGGCGTTCGCCCCGATTTTCGAAAAGGCGTCCGAGTCCCACTCGGACATCACGTTCGGCAAGGTCGACACGGAGGCGCAGCCGGCGCTCTCCGAGGGCTTCGAGATCACCGCGATTCCCACGATCATGGCCATCCGTGACGGCATCGTGGTGTTCGCCCAGCCTGGCGCCCTCCCGGCTCCGGCGCTTGAGGATCTGATCAAGCAGCTGCGCGCGCTCGACATGGACTCCGTGCGCGCCCAGATCGAGGCCGAGAGCAAGAACAACTAGGCTCGCGTCACGGGCGCCCTCGGGCGCGGTGCCCCCGCGCCCGGCCCGGCCGTCCGGCCGGGCCGAGGGCCTCCCGAAGGATCCCGCGGACGAAGGATCCCGCGGACCAGGTGTGCGGGATCAGGTGTTGCGGTAGAGCTCGGCGACGCGGAAGGCGAGGTCGAGCGACTGGCCGCGGTTGAGACGCGGGTCGCAGGCCGTCTCGTAGCGCAGCGCCAGGTCCTCCTCCACGATCGCGTGGCCCCCGCCGACGCACTCGGTGACGTCGTCGCCGGTGAACTCGATGTGGATCCCGCCCGGGTGGGTGCCGAGCGCGTGGTGGACCTCGAAGAAGCCGGCCACCTCGTCGAGGACGTCGTCGAGGCGGCGGGTCTTGTGCCCGCTCGGGGCCTCGAACGTGTTGCCGTGCATCGGGTCGCAGATCCAGGCCACCGCCGCGCCGCTCGCCTGGACCTTCTCCACCAGGGTCGGCAGGGCGTCGCGCACCTTGCCCGCGCCCATGCGGCTGATGAAGGTCAGGCGGCCCGGCTCGTTGTCGGGGTTGAGCTTCTCGATGAGCGCGATCGCCTCTTCCGGCGTCGTGGTCGGGCCCAGCTTCACCCCGATGGGGTTGCGGATGCGGCTGAAGAACTCCACGTGAGCGCCGTCGAGCTGGCGGGTGCGCTCGCCGATCCAGACCATGTGCGCGGACACGTCGTACGGCAGGCCGGTGCGGGAGTCGATCCGGGTGAGCGCCCGGTCGTAGTCGAGGATGAGCGCCTCGTGCGAGGAGTAGAACTCCACCGTGTGGAACTCCTCCGGCTCGGCGCCGCAGGCCCGCATGAACGCCAGCGCCTGGTCGATCTCGCGGGCGAGCTGCTCGTAGCGGCGGCCCGCGGGCGACTCGGCGACGAAGTCCTGGTTCCAGGCGTGGACCTGGCGCAGGTCGGCGTACCCGCCCTTGGTGAAGGCCCGGGCCAGGTTGAGCGTCACCGCCGACGAGTGGTAGGCGCGCAGCAGCCGGGCCGGGTCGGGCCGGCGGGACTCCGGCGTGAAGTCGAAGCCGTTGACCATGTCGCCCCGGTAGGCCGGCAGCTCCACGCCGTCGCGGACCTCCATCGGCTTCGACCGGGGCTTGGCGAACTGCCCGGCCAGCCGGCCGATCTTCACCACGGGGACGCGGCCGGCGTAGGTGAGCACGATCGCCATCTGCAGCAGCGTCTTGAGCTTGTTGCGCACGTTCTCCGCGGTGGCGCCGGCGAAGGTCTCCGCGCAGTCGCCGCCCTGCAGCACGAACGCCTCGCCGCGGCTGACGGCCGCCAGGCTCGCCTTGAGCTGGTCGCACTCCCCGGCGAAGACCAGCGGAGGCAGGCCCTGCAGCTCGGCGACGACCCCGTCCAGCTCGCCGCGGTCCGGCCACTCCGGCTGCTGGGCGGCGGGCAGGTCACGCCACGTGTCGAGGTTGGTTGTGCTCACGACTCCCAAGGTTATTGCACGGGGTGCCCTTCTCACCCCTCACGTGTCCATTTGCTGAGATCCATTTTGAGATGACGGCAGACGTACGTGCTCGGGGAGCACCCCGTACGCGAGGAACCGCCGGGCCGCCTGGCGGACGAGGGGCAGCCGGGGAAGGGCCGTGGGCAGCCGCAGCGGCCGGGACTCCAGCGCCCGGCGGATCAGCACGCGCTGCACGATCCGCTGGGCGGCCTGGGTGACCGCCGTCGGCGGCGTCCGGCGCCGTTCGACCCGGGCCAGCAGGGCCTCGGGCGCCTCCCCCCGCAGCAGGGCGGGGCCGACGATGTTGGCGGTCGCGACCGCGTCCTGCACGGCGAGGTTGATGCCCACGCCGAAGATCGGCGACATGGCGTGCGCGGCGTCCCCGATCAGCAGCAGGCCCGGCAGGTGCCAGCGGCCGAGCCGGTTCACGGCGACGCGGAGGAAGCCGACCCCCTCGAAGTCGCGCAGCTCGGCGACCCGCCCGTCCAGGAACGGCATCAGCCGGACGGCCGTCCGGCGCAGGTCGTCCACGCCCCGCTCCTTGAGCCGGTCGAAGCCGCCCTTGGGAATGACGTAGGCGAGCTGCCAGTAGGTCTCCCTGTTGATCGCGACCATGAGGTGGCCGCTGGAGGCCCGGAGGAACGGCTGGTCGGGGTCGTCCGGCTCCCGCGGCAGCCGGAACCACACGACGTCCATCGGCGCGCCGAACTCCCGCGGCGCCAGCCCCGCCGCGCGCCGGACGTCGGACCCCCGCCCGTCGGCCCCCACGGTGAGGACCGCCTCGATCTCGTGCTCGGCGCCGCTCTCGTCGCGGTAGCGGACGCCCCTGACCGCGCCGTTCCGCCGCAGCAGGTCGACGACCTCGGCGTTCATCACCAGCCGGAAGTTGGGGTACTTGCTCGCCCGCGCCGTGACGAGGTCGAGGAAGTCCCACTGGGGGACGAAGGCGATGTACCGGTACTTCCCGTGCAGCTCGCGCAGGTCCGCGACGCGCATGACGCGGCCGTCGTCGGTCTCCAGGCTCATCGTGTACGCCTTGCGGTGCGGCAGCCGGTGGAAGTCGTCGGCCAGCCCCAGCTCGTCCAGCACCTGCAGCGTCGAGGGGTGGATCGTGTCCCCGCGGAAGTCGCGCAGGAAGTCCGCGTGCTTCTCCAGCAGCGTCACGTCGACCCCGGCCCGGGCGAGGAGCAGCCCGAGTACGGCTCCCGCGGGCCCGCCGCCCGCGATCACACATGTGGTCCGCATAATTCATCACCCGCTGAAATCATCTCACGCCGGCGGCCCGGGGTGCCAGACGACCCCCGGGGTGAGCCGGGGTCCGATCCGGCCGCGCTTTGGGCCTGGCGGGCTCGTGCCCCGTCCGGCCGCGCTTTTGGGCCTGGCGGGCTCGTGCCCCGGGCGCTAGCGTGGTGATCTCTGTCGTCCGACTGTGGGGGTTCCCGTGCGTGGTGACGTCTCGGCTCGCGGAGCGCTGCGCGTGACGGCGGCCGTGATGGCCATGTCCCTGGCGGCCGCCCTGACGGTCGGGGCTCCCGCCGCTGTCGCGGCGACCGGCGACTCCGAGCCGCACACGAACAACGGCTGCGGCGGCTCCCTCACGCTCGACGCCTGACCGCGTTCTCCGGCCCTCAGGCCGCCGGGAACGTGGGTCCCGACCGGGCGTCCACCTCCGGTAGGCCCCAGGACCTTCAGGGTTCCCCCGTGCCCATGCGCGTCGCCCGAGCCGTCCGGGGTCCGGAAGGCCGCGCCCCCGGCCGTACGGGCCGAGGGCGAGCGGGGAACGAGCGGGCGGGACGTCAGACGCGCAGGCCCGGGCCCGGCTGGGGGCGGCGGGAGCGCAGCACGTCGAGCGAGCGGGCGAGCGCCTGCGTGGCGAGGTCCCGGATGCGGGCGTACGACTCCTCCGGATACTGCCGCGGGCCGTTCTCCACCAGCAGGATGAGGTACAGGTAGACCCGGTAGAGGGCCATCCTGGTCACGGCTCCGCCCGTCAGGTCCAGGAGCGCCCCGGCCGACCGGTAGCCGGTCACCAGCGGGTCGTCCTCGCGGAGCTCCCCGAAGATCGTCGGCGTCACGAAGTCGGCCAGCGGGTCGCCCCAGAAGGCCCTCTCGTGGTCGATGAGCGCCTGGATCCGCTTGTCGGGGGTGAGGAACACGTTGCCGGGCCAGACGTCGAAGTGGACCAGCGCCGGCACGGTCACCTCGTCGAGCGCGGCCGCGTTCGTGTGCACGAGCCCCGCGATCTCCACGATCGACGCGGGCAGGGGGGTGCCGTAGTGGACGGCGTCGTCCAGCATGGCGCCGATCATCACGAGGAAGGCCTCGCGCCAGGTCGGCCCGGTCAGCCCCGCGTAGGGGTAGCCGTACACGTCGGAGCCGGGGATCGCGTGGAGGGCGGCCAGGTGGCGTCCCAGCTCGAACCGCAGCTCCCCCTCCTCGGCGGGGGTCAGCGAGGCCCGGTTCCACGGGACGCCGTCCAGGGCCGACAGGATCAGGTAGTCGCCGTCGAGCCGGGGGTCGTCGAAGGCGACGTGGATCAGCCGCGGCATCGGCAGCCCGGCCGGCTCCGCCAGGTGGTAGACCATCGCCTCGGTCCGCAGCAGGTTGCGCTCGTAGGTGAGCAGCCGCAGCCCCGGCGGCGGCCCGGCCTTGAGCACGACGGCCCTGCCGTCCTCCAGCTCCAGCCGCCAGACCGCGTTGGCGAACCCGTCGGCCAGCTCCTGCGACGACACCACCCCGCTGCCCAGGGCCTCCAGGGCGAGCGCGTCCAGCTCGGCGGCCGACATCCGCCGCTTCGTCCTGCTGTCCATTCAGGCGTCCCGGCCCGGGACGGAGATGGTCCAGGTGGCCTCGTGCTTGTCCCCGGGCTGCAGGACGATGAGGTCGACGCCCGAGTTGAACGCGTCCGGCGGGCACGTCATCGGCTCCACGGCCAGCCCCTCGTGGCCGAGGCCCGTTCCCGTGCATATCTGGACCCACGGCAGCGCCGTCGCGTCCCACGTCATCTCGACCTCGCCCGCCGGTCCCCGCACCGTCACCCGGCCGGTCGCGATCTCCGTGAACGCGTGGTCGACCGCCGTCTCCCCGATGAGCCGCGCCCGGCGGAAGTCGTACGGCGTGTCCGCCACGCCGGCCGACTCCGTCGGGGCGAGGGTCTCGTCGGTCAGCAGCACCCGGGAGGCCGGCAGGTCGAGCTCGTACTCGCGGACGTCCGGCCCGGCGAGCAGCCAGGGGTGCGGCCCGCAGCCGTACGGCGCGGGGGAGTCGCCGACGTTCTGCGCGGTCAGCGTCGTCGTCAGGCCGGCGGGGGACAGCGCGTGGCGGACCTCGAGGGCGATCCGGAACGGGTATCCCTCGACGGGCTCGATCGTCCGGGTCAGTCGCACGTGGCCGTGCTCGTCCTCGACCGAGAGCACCTCGGCGCACTCCCACCGGACGCCGGCGACCAGCCCGTGCAGGGCGTGCCCGCGCTCGGGCTCGTTCACCGGCAGGCGGTGCCGCCCGTCCCCGAAGGCGTACGTGCCGCCCACCACGCGGTTGGGCCAGGGGGCGAGCATCGTCCCGCTGTAGTAGGGGATCGGGCCGCCCTCCGGCCAGCTCGCCACCAGGTCGCGGTCGCCGTGGCGCAGCGCGCGCAGGGCCCCGCCCAGCTCGCTGACCACGGCCTGATAGCCGCCGCCGAGAAGTGTGTAGTCGGGCACGGGGGAGTCCTCTCGCTGACGCGACATCGGAAAACGGGACATTTCGCGGTACGGCAGGGACTTTATCCCAGCTCACCGGCCTTGATCCACGCCGGGTCCTCGGAGTGTGGGAGCGCTCCCATAGCGGGCTAAGTTAAGCCTTTCCGGCCGGGGCGTCAACCAATTCCCGGAATTGTTTCCGGGAGCGGTCCATCTCCACTCGATTCGCGGCCGAGCGGAAATGCGAATTACCGTCAGGGCGGGCCGGACGCGCTCCGCGGGGTGAAACTTTCAAAACGGGCGGCGGCACGACCATTCCCCTTCTACGGCAGGCCCGCCCGGCGCCCCGCGCCGCACACCCCCGTCGGCCGCGCATCCCGTCCACCGCCGCCCTACCCCTCGCCGCAACGCCCCGTCGGCAGAAGACCGGTCCCGCGGCCACCCCGCCCCTCGCCGCGACGTCGCCTCGGCGGTAGGCCGAAACGTTTCCCGCGGACGCCCCGCCCGCTCGCCGCGACGTCCCGTTGGCAGAAGGCAGGCCCCGCCTCCCACGGCCACCCCGAGCCTCGCCCCGTCCTGGTCGGCACGACGGCACACCAGCACGAGGGCACGCGGAAGCGGCCGGCGGCCCGGCCGCCGGCGGGCAGACCGCCGCAGGGTAGACCGCCGGTGGGCAGGCCGTCGGACGGGCCGGCGGCGTGCGGTCGCGGGGCCTCCCCGGGCGCCTGGAGGGCCGGGGCGCCGGGAGGGCCGGGGCACGAGTGGGACGGCGGGGCCTCGCCGGCGGCGGACCGCCGGCGAGGCCCCGCCGGAACGTGATCAGGAATACGGCCGGGAAAAACCCCGGAAAAGCGTCAGCGCAACTCGCCGCTCTTCACGACCTCACGGAACCACAGGGCGCTGTCCTTCGGAATGCGCCGCTGGTTCTCGTAATCGACGTACACGATGCCGAACCGCTGGCTGTATCCCTCGGCCCACTCGAAATTGTCGAGCAGCGACCAGACGTGGTAGCCCTCGACCCGGGCGCCCTCCCCGATGGCGCGGTGCATGGCGGTCAGGTGGTCGCGGAGGTAGGAGATCCGGCCCTCGTCGCGGACATGGCCGTCCGGGCCCGGGACGTCGAGCGTGGGCAGGCCGTTCTCCGTGATGACGATCGGGACGGACGGGTAGTCCCGCGTGAGCCGCGCCAGGATGTCGTACATGCCCTCGGGGTAGATCTCCAGCCAGTCGGCCTGCGCCTTCTCGTGCAGGAACACCCGCTCCCCGGAGCCGTCCACGAAGACCGGGGTGTAGTACTGCACGCCCAGGATGTCGATGGGCTCGCTGATCGTGACGAGGTCGCCCTCGAGGATGTGCTCGCGCATCGGGCTGCGCTCGGAGATCCAGCGCAGCGTGTCCTCCGGGTAGAAGCCCTTGAAGATCGGGTCGAGGTAGACCCGGTTCTCCAGGCCGTCCTGGTGCCGGGCCGCCTCCAGCGCCTCCGGGGTGTCGTCCGACGGGTAGGTGGGGTGGAGGTTCAGCGCCGGGCCGATACGGCGTCCCCGGTGCTGCTCGTGCAGGACCTGGGAGGCGAGCCCGTGGGCGAGCAGCAGGTGGTGGAGCGCGACGAAGGCGCGCCCGTCGTCCGTGAAGCCGGGGGCGTGGCTGCCGAAGCGGTACCCGCACTCGACGACCGTCTTGGGCTCGTTGATCGTCAGCCAGTCCCGGATGGGCAGCGCGTCGAACACGATCTCGGCGTAGTCGGCGAAGCGGGCCGCAGTGTCCCGGTTCTCCCAGCCGCCCCGGTCCTGGAGCTCCTGGGGGAGGTCCCAGTGGAACAGCGTGGCCATCGGACGGATGCCGCGCTCGGCGAGGCCGTCGACCAGCCGCCGGTAGTAGTCGAGCCCCTTCTGGTTGGGCTTGCCGGTGCCGGTGGGCTGGACCCGCGGCCAGGCGACGGAGAACCGGTAGCTGTCGAGGCCCAGGTCGGCCATGAGCTCGATGTCCTCGCCGTACCGGTGATACTGGTCCGCGCCCGGGTCCCCGGTGTCGCCGTCCTTGACGTTGCCGGGCACGGCGGCGAAGGTGTCCCAGACGGACGGCCCCCGGCCGTCCTCGCCTGTGGCGCCTTCCACCTGGTAGGCGGATGTCGCCGCACCCCACACGAAGTCGTCCGGGAACCGCAGGGCGTTCATGAGTCTCCTTGGGTGGGGATCGGTGATGCCTCGGGCGCGCGTCCGGCGGCGCCGAGGAAGTGTGCGGCCACGCGGCCGTTGATCATGCGGTTGGCGTGGGCGGGCGCGAGGCGGACGACGCGGTGCACGGCGAGGCCGCCGTCCGTCGCGGCCGCCTCCCGCGGCGGCGCGGCGAACGCCGCCGGGACCGTCCGGATGCCTGCCCGGTTTCCGGTGGGGGAGACGCCGGCGGGGACGGTGCGTCGCGCGCCGTCAGCGCTCACGTCACGGAAGGTGACCAGAGGGGTGGCCGCGCACGTCTCCGGCACGGGGCGGGGGTGGCTCTCGCTCGCGTCGCCGGCCTCGGCGAGCCACGCCACGAGGCGCCGGCTCACGCCGTCGGTGAGTTCGGGCACCCGGATCTCGGTCACGATGGCCTCCAGGCGGGACGCGCCTGTGGGAGCGCTCCCAAGAGCGTAGGAACCGCCCCCGATCCTGTCAACACCCACCCTTATGGCGCGAGTGTCGCGTGAATGGATAAATGCACATAAAAGCACGTCAAGGGCTATAAAGCGGGAAACGCGTGTGACATCTTGACGTGAACCGTTCGTAATCCTTAGCCTGATCGCGCGGTGGGAGCGTTCCCACACGCCTCACGATTGTGACCGGCTCACCCTCTCTCCCGCCCGGCCATGGGTCGCGCTCAGGCCTCAGCCGCACCATGATTAATTGCTGAACATCTGCTGACGCGAGATCCACCTGCCTGACAGGGGTACCGACGCATGGGGCAGTACGACGCACGTCCTCTTTCCGCGGCACAGGAGCGCATGTGGTTCCTGGACCGGCTCCGGCCCGGCGATCCGTCGAGTCACGTCTTCAACACCTCGCGGCTGACCGGCCCGCTCGACGCGGCCGCCTTCGACCGGGCCGTACGGGACGTGGTCGACCGGCACGAGCCCCTGCGGGCGCGCTTTCCCGGGCAGGCGGGGCACGGGGGGCGGCCGGTCCAGGTCGTCGAGCCGCCCGGGCGGTTCCGCGTGGAGCATCTCACCGCCGCGGCCGAGGACGTCCCCCGGCTGATCGAGGAGCGGACGAACCGGCCGTTCGACCTGGCCGAGGGGCCGCTGCTGCGGGCCGCGCTGATCCGCCTCGGCCCCCGCGAGCATGTTCTCTGCCTCGTCTTCCACCACATCGTCTGCGACGGCTGGTCGCTGAAGGTGTTCCTCGACGAGGTGGGAGCCCTCTACACGGCCCACACGGAGGGCAAGCCGTCGCCGCTTCCGCCGCTGGCCGCGCGCTTCCTCGACATCGCCGCCGAGCGGGCCGAGCCCGACCCGGCCTCGCTGGACTACTGGCGCGCCAATCTGTCGGGCGCTCCCGTGCTCGAACTCCCGGCCGACCGGCCACGCCCGGCCGTCCGCACCACCGCGGGCGACGACCACACGCTCCCGCTGCCCCCGGATCTCATGGCCGAGCTGCGGAGCTTCGCCGGTCGCGAGCGGTGCACGCTGTTCATGGTGTTCCTCGCGGCGTACCAGGCCGTGCTGGCCCGCTACTCCGGCCAGGACGACCTGTGCGTCGGCGCCGCCACCGCCGGCCGCGACCAGGTGGAGCACGAGCGGCTCATCGGCCTGTTCGCCGGCACGCTGGTGCTGCGCGGCGACCTGTCCGGCGACCCCTCCTTCCGGGAGATGCTCCGCCGGGCCCGCTCGGCCACCCTCCGCGCCTACCAGCACAGGCATGTGCCGTTCGAACGGATCCTGACCGAGGTCGAGGTCGACCGCGACCTCAGCAGGACGCCGCTGTTCCAGACGCTGTTCGTCCTGAACGAGATGGGCGAGCCGCTGATCCCCCTGCCCGAGGTGGAGGTGGAGCTCGTCGACGCCGAGTACCGCCAGGTGCAGACCGACCTCATGCTCGGCGTCTTCGGCGAGGGCGACGAGCGTCGCCTCGTGCTGACCTACAACACCGATCTGTTCGAGGCCGAGACGGTCGCCGGGTACGGCCGCGCCCTGCTGCGCGTGCTGGAGGCGGCGGTCGCCGACCCGCTCACCCCGTTGTCGCGGCTGCTGCCGGTGGACGGCGCCGAGCGCGACCTGCTGGTCCGGGAGCGGAACGACACCGCCCTCCCACTGCCCGCAGCGGCCACCCTGCTCGACCTGGTCGACGGGTGGGCGCTCCGGGCGCCGCAGGCCGTGGCGGTCCAGGAGGGGACGGCCCCCGGCCGGTTCACCTACGCGGAGCTCGGCGAGGCGTCGGCCCGGATCGCCCGCCGGCTCGCGGCGGAGGGCGCCGGGCCGGGGTCGGTGGTGGCGGTGCTGGCCGAGCGCTCACCCGCGACCGTGGCCGGCCTGCTCGGCGTCATGTGCTCCGGGGCCGCCTACCTGCCGCTCGACCCCGGCTACCCCCGGGCCCGGCTGTCGCTGCTGCTCGCCGACTCCGGCGCCCGCCACCTGCTCGTGGACCCCGCGGTGCCGCCCGCCGTGCTGGCCGAGGTGCTCGGCGAGGTGCCCCACGACGTGCGGGTGATCTCCCTCGACCGTCCCGGCGACCATCCCGCCGTGCCGCTCGCCGCCCCCGGCCCCGACGACCCGGCGTACGTCCTCTACACCTCGGGGTCCACCGGCCGGCCGAAGGGCGTGGTGGTGCCCCACCGGGCGCTGCTGAACTTCCTGACCGCGATGGAGAGCCTGCTCGGCGCGGGCCCGGACGACGTGTGGCTGTCGCTGACCTCGTTGTCGTTCGACATCTCCGGGCTGGAGCTCTACCTGCCGCTGACGACGGGCGGGCGGATCGTCGTCGCGGACCGGGAGGCCGCACGCGACGGCGACGCGCTGGCCCGGCTGATCGCGCGCAGCGGGGTCACCCACGTCCAGGCCACCCCGTCCGGCTGGCGGGTGCTCCTCGACGCGGCCGCCGCGGACCACGCGCCCGGCACGGGGGCGGCGCCGCGCAGCGTCACCGCGCTGGTCGGCGGCGAGGCGCTCCCGCCGGCCCTCGCCCGCGACCTGCGCGCCCGCGTCGCCCGCCTGCTCAACATGTACGGCCCGACCGAGACCACCATCTGGTCCACCGCCTGGGAGGTGCCCGCTGAGCCGCGGGGCGTCTCGATCGGGCGGCCGATCGGCAACACCCAGGTCTACGTGGTCGACGAGTCCCTCGAGCTGGTCCCGCTCGGCGTGCCAGGGGAACTGGTGATCGGCGGGCTCGGCGTGGCCACCGGCTACCTCGGGCGTCCGGCCCTCACGGCCGAGCGGTTCGTCCCCGACCCGTACGGCGCGCCGGGCGGCCGGCTCTACCGCACCGGCGACGTCGTCAGGGCGCGGCCCGACGGCACGCTCGACTACCTCGGACGGGCCGACAACCAGGTCAAGCTGCGCGGCCACCGCATCGAACCCGGCGAGATCGAGGCGGCCCTGGAGGCGCAGCCGTCGGTACGGCAGGCCGTCGTGGCCGTGCACGACGAGCGGCTGGTGGCGTACGTGGTGGGGGAGGCGGACCGCGACGACCTGGCCGCGCGCCTGCCCGCCTCGATGGTGCCCGCGGTGTTCGTGCCGATGGACGCCCTGCCGCTCACCCCTAACGGCAAGGTGGACCGCAGGGCGCTGCCCGCGCCCGAGCGTCGGCTCACGCGGGAGGGCCGTCCCCCCGCGACGGCGGCCGAGCGCCGCGTGGCGGAGGTGTTCGCCGAGGTCCTCGGCCTGGGCGCGGTCTCCGAGGTCTCCGCCGAGGACGACTTCTTCGCGCTCGGCGGCCACTCGCTGCTCGCGACCCGGGTCGTCGCCCGGCTCGGCGGGCGGGTGCCGGTGCGCGAGCTGTTCGCCCACCCGGACGTCGCGGGCCTCGCCCGCGTGCTTGAGGCGCACCTGGGCTCCGGCGACGGGCCGGGCGGCGCCGCGCCGGTCGCCGTCCCGCGCCGGCCCGAGGGGACCGCGCCCCCGCTGTCGGCGGCGCAGGAACGGCTGTGGTTCCTCCACCGGCTCGACCCCCGGGACGCGTCGTACAACATGTTCATGGTCCGCCGCCTCCGCGGTCCGCTCGACCGCGACGCGCTCGCGCGGGCGCTGGCCGCGCTGACGGACCGGCACGAGGTCCTGCGCACCCGGTACCCGGACGACCAGGGCCGTCCGCTGGCCGTCGTGGAGCCCGCCTCCGCGTCCTGCGACGTCGAGTGGCTGGAGGCGGGATCGGAGGCGGAGGCCGAGCGGCTCGTCGCCGAGCGGGTGAACGCGCCGTTCGACCTGGCCGCCGCCCTGCCGCTGCGGGCCGCGGTCGTGCGGCTCGGCCCCGGCGACCACGTCCTGTGCGTCGTGCTGCACCACATCGCGGGGGACGGCTGGTCGCTCAACGTCCTGTTCGACGACCTCGCCGCCCTGTACGCCGGGGAGCCCGGCCTCGCGCCGCTGCCCGTGCAGTACGGCGACGTGGCGCTGTGGCAGCGCTCGGCCCCGGCGGACGAGGCCCTGGCGTACTGGCGGGAGAGGCTGGCGGGGGTGCCCCCGCTCGAGCTTCCCGCGGACGCCGGAGCCGGGGCGGCGGAGGGGGGCGCCTTCCACGGCCTGCGGCTGCCGGCGGACCTCGCCGACCGCCTGGAGGCCGTGGGCCGCGAGGAGGGCGCCACGCTCTTCATGGTGCTGCTCGCGGCCTACCAGGTCCTGCTCGCCGCCCACTCCGGGCAGACGGACTTCGCGGTCGGGTCGCCCACCGCCGGCCGGGAGATCCCCGAGACCGATCCGCTCATCGGCTACCTCACCAGCACGCTCGTCCTGCGGGCCGAGCTCGACGGCGACCCCACCGTCCGCGACCTGCTGCGCCGCACGCGGGAGTCGGTGCTCGACGCGTTCGCGCACCAGGAGATCCCGTTCGAGGCGCTGCTGGCGGAGCTGGACGTCGAGCGCGACACCGGCAGGACGCCGTTGTTCCAGACGATGTTCGTGCTGCACAGCCAGGACGCCGGGCCGCGCCCGTCCTTCGCCGGGCTCGACGCCGACTTCTTCCCGGCGGGCTTCGCCCAGGCGAAGTTCGGCCTGATGCTGGAGGCCTGGCGGGATCCGGACGGCATCAGCCTGACCTTCGGCTACGACACCGCCGTGCTCGCCCCGGCGACGGTCGAGTCGATGGCCGCCCGGTTCGCCCTGCTGCTGGAGTCGCTGCGGCCGGACGTGCCGATCTCCGCGCTCCCGGCGCTGACCGAGGCCGACGAGGCCCTGCTGCGCGCCTGGTCGCGGGGTCCCGCCCTGCCGGAACGGCAGACGGTGCCCGCCATGGTCGCGCGGACCGTCGCCCGCGCCCCCGGCGCCGTCGCCGTGGAGTGCGGCGACCAGCGCGTGACGTACGCCGAGCTGGACCGCAGGGCCAGGGCGCTGGCCGCCCGGCTCACGGGCCACCGGGTCGTCGGCGTCTGCCTCGGCCCGATCCCCGACCGGGTGGCCGCCATGCTGGCCGCCTGGCACGCCGGGGCCGCGTACCTGCCGCTCGACCCCGCCTACCCGGCGGAGCGGCTGGCCCGGCTCCTCGCGGACGGAGGCGCCACCGTGGTCGTGGCCGGTCCGGACGCGCCGCTGCCGGCGACGATCCCGGTCGTCGACCCGGCCGCGGACCCCGGACCCGGAGAGCCCCCGGCTCCACAGGAACCCCGGCCGCGGGACGCCGCGTACGTGATGCACACCTCCGGGTCGACCGGCGAGCCGAAGGGCGTCGTCGTGGAGCACGGCGGGCTCGGAGCCCGGGTGGCCTGGATGCGCGAGGCGTACGGCCTGGGCCCGGGCGACCGGATCGTCCAGTTCGCCTCGCCGAGCTTCGACACCCACGCCGAGGAGATCTTCCCCGCCCTCGCGGCCGGGGCGACCGTGGTCCTGCTGCCGGGCGGCGCCGTCACGCTGCCCGACCTTCTGGCCGCGGACGCGGGCGTCACCGTGCTCGACCTGCCCACGGCGTACTGGCAGCGGCTCGCGGACCTGGCCGGCGAGATCGTCTGGCCCGAGGCGCTGCGGCTCGTCGTCATCGGCGGCGAGCAGGCCGCGGCCGAGCCGCTGGCCCGGTGGCGGGCCCGGTTCGGCGGCCGCGTCCGGGTCGTCAACACCTACGGCCCGACCGAGACGACCGTCATCGCCACCGCCGACGACCTGGACGACCTCGACGGCGGGGGACGGCCCCCGATCGGGCGGCCGATCGCGGCCACCTCGGTCCACGTGCTCGACCGGTACGGACGGCCGGCGCCGCCGGGCGCCCCCGGCGACCTGCACATCGGCGGTGCGGGGGTGGCCCGCGGGTACGCCGGACGGCCCGGGCTCACGGCCGACCGGTTCGTCCCCGACCCGTACGGCGAGCCGGGCGGGCGGCTGTACCGCACGGGCGACCGGGTCCGCTGGCGGGCCGACGGCCGGCTGGAGTTCCTGGGGCGGCTCGACGACCAGGTCAAGGTGCGGGGTCACCGGATCGAGCCCGGCGAGGTCGAGGCCCGGCTGCTGGCCCATCCCGGCGTGACGGAGGCGGCCGTCGCCGCGGCCGGCGAGATCCTGGCCGGCTACGTCGCCGGCTCCGCGACGGCCGAGGAACTGCGGGCGCACCTGGCCGTCGCCCTGCCGCCGTACATGGTGCCGGACGTGTTCGTGCGGCTGGACGCCCTGCCGCGGACGGCCGGGGGCAAGGTCGACCGCCGCGCCCTGCCCAAGCCGGAGCCCGAGCGCGAGCGGGAGTACGTCGCGCCGAGGTCCGACGCGGAGGCGCTGGTCGCCGACGTGTGGGCCGAGGTGCTCGGAGTCGGGCGCATCGGCGCGTTCGACGACTTCTTCCACCTCGGCGGCCACTCGTTGCTGGCCGTCCGGGTGGCCGCGCGGCTGCGGGCGCTGGCCGAGGTGGACATCCCGATCCGCACGCTGTTCGCCCGCCGCACGGTGGCCGACCTCGGCGCCGCCGTCGAGGACCTGCTCGTGGCGGAGCTTGAGGGGATCAGCGACGAGGACGCCCGGCTGCTGCTTGAGCGGATGGAGGAACGATGACCGGCACCCGTGCCGAGACGCCGGAGACGGTGGACGACGCCCCGGAGACAGCCCAGGGGACAGCCCAGGAGGCGGCCCCGGCGCTGTCGTCGGCGAAGCGGGCGCTGCTGGCCCAGCGGCTGCGCCGCCGGACCACGGTCAGCGCCGTCACGCCGCGGCCCGCGGGCGTGGTCCCGCCGCTGTCGCACGCGCAGGAGCGCCTGTGGTTCCTGGAGCAGTACCTGCCCGGCACCGCCGCGTACGTCGTGCCGCTGTCGGTCCGTGTCACCCGGCCGATCGACGGCGGCGCGCTCACGGAGGCGCTGCGGGGGGTGGTCGCCCGCCACGAGAGCCTGCGGATGCGCTTCGTCACCACGGACGACGGGCGGCCCGAGGTCGTCGTGGACCCCGAGCCGGCGTTCGGGCTGCGCGTCGTGGAGGCGGAGGGCGCGGACGCCGCGGGGCGGGAGGCGTGGGCGCGGCAGGCCGTCCAGGACGAGATCGCCCGCCCCTTCGACCTCGCCGCCGGCCCCCTGATCCGGGTGCTCGCCGTACGGCTCGGCGACGCCGACCACGTGCTCGCGATCACGGCGCACCACACGGTCGTCGACGGCTGGTCGTGCGAGATCCTGCTCAGGGAGCTGCTCACCCTGCACGACGCGCACCTGTCGGGCGCGCCCGTCGCGCTGCCCGAGCTGCCGGTGCAGTACGGCGACTACGCGGTCTGGCACCGGGAGCGGGCCACCGGCCCGGCGTACGAGCGCGACGTCGCCTACTGGCGCGAAACCCTCGCCGGGGTCGAGCCGCTGGAGCTGCCGGGCGACCGGCCGCGGCCCGCCGAGCAGGACGTCGCCGGCGCGGGCCTCGCGGTCGACCTCGACGCGGACCTCAGCCGCGCGGTGGCGGCGCTCGCGGCGTCCGAGGGCGCCACGACGTACATGGTCCTGCTGGCGGCGTTCCAGGCGCTGCTGCACCGCTACAGCGGGCAGACCGACTTCGCCGTCGGCTCCCCGGTCAGCGGCCGGGCGTTCCCCGAGCTGGAGAACCTGGTCGGGCTGTTCGTCAACACGCTGCCGATGCGCGCCCGGCTCGCGGGCGACCCGTCCTTCGCCGAGCTGCTCGGCCGGACCAGGGACGGCGCGCTCGACGCGTACGCCCACCAGGAGCTGCCGTTCGACCAGCTCGTCAACGAGCTCGGGGTCGAGCGGGACGTGAGCCGCTCCCCGGTCTTCCAGGTGCTGTTCTCGCTGCAGAACTACGACGGCAGGCGCGACCCCTCGGTCTCCGGGTTCCCCTTCGCGACCTCGGTGACCCGGTTCGACCTGGCGCTGTACCTCACCGAGACGCCGGACGGGCTGCGCGGCGCGTTCGTCTACCGCACGGCGCTGTTCCTCCCCGAGACGGTCGGCCGGATGGCGGGGCACCTCGAACGGCTGCTGCGCGCGGCCGTCGCCGACCCGGCCGCGCCGGTCTCCCGGCTCCGCCTGCTGTCGCCGGAGGAGGAGCGCGAGGCGCTGGCCCTCGCCGTCCCTCCGGCCGCGGCTCCGGACGCGGACGGGGCGGGCGCCGCGCCTCCTCCCGCGCTGCTCCACGACGTCCTCGCCGTCCAGGCCGCGGCCCGGCCCGGCGACGTCGCCGTCGTCTGCGGCGACCGCTCGATGACGTACGGCGAGCTGGACGCCGCCTCCGCCGCGCTGGCCGGGCGGCTGCGCGACCTCGGCGTCCGCCCGGACGACCGGGTCGCCGTCTGCCTGGAGCAGTCGGCCGAGCTGGCCCAGGCCGTGCTCGGCGTGCTGCGGGCGGGCGCCGCCTACCTGCCGCTCGACCCCGAGCAGCCCGAGGAGCGGCTGGCGTACATGGTGGCCGACGCGGGCGCGCGCGTGGTGGTGACCACGCCGGACCTGGCCGCCGGACTGCCGTTCACCCGGGACCTGACGGTCGTCGGGCCCGGAGAGGAGGGCGGCAGGACGTACGGCGATCCCGGCGTGCGGCCGGAGAACCTCGCCTACGTCATCTACACCTCCGGCACGACCGGCCGGCCGAAGGGCGTGGCCGTCCAGCACCGCGAGGTCGTGACGTACCTGACGGGCGTCCGGGAGCGGTTCGCGGTGCCGGACGGCGGCACTTTCGCGCTGCTGCAGTCGCTCGCGTTCGACTTCGGCGTCACGATCTTCTACCTGTCGCTGATGACCGGCGGCCGGCTGCGCCTCGTCCCCTCGCGGACCTCCGCGCCCGACCTCGCGTCGCTGCTCCGCGACGTCGACGTCCTCAAGATCACGCCGTCGCACCTCGCGGCGCTGCTCGCCGAGTCGGACCCGCGCGCCCTGCTGCCGCGCCGTCTGCTGCTCCTCGGCGGCGAGGCCTCCGGCTGGGAGTGGGCGCGCGACCTCGCGGCCATCGGCGGCTGCGCGGTGGCCAACCACTACGGCCCGACCGAGGCGACCGTGGGGGTCACCACGTTCGCCGTCGACCCCGTCGCGCCGGACGAGGACGTCCGCGGGGCGACGCTGCCGATCGGCCGGCCGCTCCCCGGCGCCCGGGTGTACGTCCTGGACGAGGCGCTGCGGCCGGTGCCCCCCGGCGTCCCCGGCGAGATCCACCTGGGCGGGGACCGGCTGGCCCGCGGCTACCTCGGCCGCCCCGGGCTGACGGCCGACCGGTTCCTCCCCGACCCGTACGGCGAGCCGGGCGGCCGCATGTACCGCACGGGCGACCTCGCCCGATGGCTGCCGTCCGGCGAGCTGCAGTTCCTCGGCCGCCGGGACCTGCAGGTGAAGATCCGGGGCTACCGGGTGGAGCTCGGGGAGGTCGAGGCCGTCCTGGCCGACCTGCCCGGGGTCGCCCAGGCCGCGGCCGTCCTGCGGGGAGACCGGCTGGTCGCGTACCTGACCGGGGACGTGCCCGCCGACGCGGAGCTCCGCTCCCTGCTGCGGGAACGGCTGCCCGAGTACATGATCCCCGCCCGGTTCGTCCGGCTCGACCGGCTGCCGCTGAAGTCCCACGGCAAGGTCGACCGGGCGGCGCTCCCCGACCCCGGCGCCGCCGCCCCCTTCGCCGAGGACTACGCCGAGCCGGGGACGGACCTGGAACGGGCGGTCGCCGAGATCTGGGCCGAGGTGCTGGACGTGGAGCGCGTCGGGGCGCTCGACGACTTCTTCGACTCCGGCGGGCACTCCCTGCTCGCCATGCGCGTCGTCGCCCGGCTGCGGAAGCTGGTGCCCGATCGGCCGGTGACGGTCATGGACCTGTTCCGCCACCGGACCGTCCGCGAGCTGGCCCAGCTCCTCGAGGCCGGGGAGCCCGTGGGCGGCGCCTTCCTCCTGCACCGCCTCACCCCCGCCCGCGCCGTCACGAGTGGCACCGTCGTCTGCGCGCCGTACGGCGGGGGCAACGCCCTCATCTACAAGCCGCTGGCCGACGTGCTGCCGGACGACTGGGCGCTGTACTCGATCGCCGTCCCCGGTCACGAGCTGGGGGAGGAGGCCATCCCGCTGGAGGAGCTGGCCGAGCGCTGCGTCGGGGAGATCCTGGAGAACGTCCGCGGCCCGCTCGTCCTGTACGGCCACTGCGGGCTGGGCGTGATGATCTCCGCCGAGATCGCCCGCCGGCTGGAGGCGGCCGGGCGTGAGGTGGACGCCGTGTACCTCGGCGGCATCTTCCCCTTCGCCCGTCCCCGGGGAGGGATGGCCCGGCTGGCCGACTGGATGGACCGGCTCCGCGGCGACCAGGCGATGGTCAACGCGCTCACCGCCGCCGGGCTCGACGCCGACGAGTTCGACCCCGAGCAGCTGAAGCTGATCGTCCGCAACCGGCGGGAGGGCACCAAGCAGGCCGAGCGGTACTTCACGCGCCTGTACGAGGAGCGGGCCGAGCGGCTGAATGCCCCGGTCATCGCGGTCGCCGGCGAGCGCGACCCGGCGACGGAGTTCTACCAGGAGCGCTACCGCGAGTGGCACCGCATCACCGACGTGGCCGCCGCCGCCGTGCTCGACGAGGCTGGCCACTTCTTCATGAAATATCGGGCGGAGGAGCTGGCCCGGATCGTCACCGAACTCCACCCCGCGATCCGGTCGGGGGACACGGGGCGTTTCGAACGGCGCGAGGACGCGACCTGGTGGCTCCAGGGCGTCTCCCGCCTCGGTCTCGCCGAGGGGCCGGCGTCGCAGGCGGTCTCCCGGCCGGAGCCGGACGGCGCGTCCGAGAGCGGCGCGGCCGGGCCGGAGGCGGTGCCGCAGGCGGGGCCTGACAGGGTGCCGGAGAGCGGGTCCGGATCAGCCCCGGACACACCGCCGGGCCCGGACCGCCCCGAGCCGGGCGACGGGGACCACACCGCATCGGGCGAACGTGCCCGCGACGCGCTCGGCAGCCTGGACCCCGCCACGTCGGCCGGGCGAGATCGCACCGCGCCGGGCGAAAGGGACCACGCCGTCCCGGGCGGCCTGGACGGCGCGGGACTGGGCGGGCCGCGGCCGAGCATGCGGCGCTTCCTCCTGGTCGCGGCCGGCCAGCTCGTCTCCATCACCGGGTCGGCGCTCACCGAGTTCGCCGTGCCCGTCTGGATCTACCTCACCACCGGCTCGCTGGCGAACTTCGCGCTGTTCGCCGTGATCGGCCTCGTCCCCGGCATGCTGGTGTCCCCGCTGGCCGGGGCGATCGTCGACCGGTACGACCGGCGGCGCGTGATGCTCGCGGGCGACGGCGCGGCCGGGCTCACCCAGCTCGCGCTCGGCGTGCTGTTGTGGACCGGAAACCTCCAGGTCTGGCACATCTACCCGCTGCTCGCCTGTCTGTCGGTCGCGCTCACGTTCCAGCGGCTCGCGTACGGCTCGGCCGTCCCGCAGCTCGTCCCCAAGCGCTACCTCGGCCACGCGAACGGCGTCGTGCAGATGGCGTTCGGCGTCGCCCAGCTCGCGGTGCCGCTCGTCGCGGTCGGGCTGATGGCGGCGATCGGGCTGCAGGGCATCCTCGCCTTCGACGTGGCCAGCTACACCGTCGCGTTCCTGAGCGTGCTGCTGGTCCGCTTCCCCGCGGCGATGGCCTGGCGGCGCAGGGAGACGGTCCTCGACGAGATCAAGGGCGGGTTCCGGCTCGTCTGGGGCCGGCGGCCGTTCCGCGGCATGCTCGTCTACTTCGCGGTGCTGAACGTCTTCCTGTCGCCGCTTTTCCTCATGCTGTCCCCGCTCGTCCTGGCCCAGGCGACGCTGGCGGACGTCGGGCGGGTCGCCTTCGCGGGCGGCGCCGGCGTCTTCCTCGGCGGGCTCGCGATGACGGTGTGGGGCGGCCCGCGGCGCCGCCGTCTGCGCGGCGTGCTGGTGAGCACGCTGGTCCTGGCGCTGTTCTGCCTCGTCACCGGCCTGCGGGCGAACCTCGCGCTGGTCGCGTTCGGCTCGTTCGGCATGTCGCTGGGGCTGACGTTGCTGAACGGCGTCTACGCGACGATCATCCAGGTCAAGGTGCCCCAGCGGTTCCACGGCCGGGTGATCGCGCTCAACACGCTGATCGCCTGGTCGACGCTGCCGATCGGCTTCGGCCTGGTCGCGCCGTACGGCGCCGCGGTGCTGGAGCCGCTGCTCGCGCGCGGCGGTCCGCTGGCGGGCACGGTCGGCCTGGTCATCGGCACCGGCCCCGGCCGCGGGATCGGCTTCCTGTACGTGTGCCTCGCCCTCGGGATGGCCGCGACCGCGCTGGTCGCGATGCGCGTCCCGGTGCTCGCCCGCTTCGACGACGAGATGCCCGACGCGCTGCCCGACGACCTCGTGGGGGTGGAGACGCTCCGCGCCCGCACCCCCGTCGCGGCGGCCGCCGTCCCCGCCCCCGAGAAGGAGACAGCATGAGCACCTACCGCGTCGTGGTGAACGACGAGGACCAGTACTCCCTCTGGCCCGCCGACCGGCCCGTGCCCGACGGCTGGCGTCCGGAGGGGTTCGACGGCACCCGGGAGCAGTGCCTTGGCCACATCGAGGAGGTGTGGACGGACATGCGCCCCCGCAGCCTCAGGCAGGGCGGATGACCGCGCCGGGCCGGCACCCGTTCGTCCCGGCGGCGCGGGCCGCCGGGACCCGCAGGAACTTCGGCGTCGATCGGCCGATCGGCGTGTTCTCCACCACCCCGACGGTCGCCGGCGTGGCCCGGACGACCGGCGAACCCCAGGAGGCGTGATGACGACACAGGCCGATCTCTCCGCGCGGCTGGCGGTCATGATCTCCGAGGCGTGCGACGGCGAGATCACGGCGGCGGAGATCTCCGCGGCCGACTGCTCGCTGGCCGCCCTCGGCGTCACCTCGCTGGCCCAGCTCCGGCTGATCGACGCGATCGAGGACGAGTTCGGCGTGGAGATCGACCTCGCCGGGTACGTCGACCACCTCGCGGGGCTGGACGATCTGGCGCGCTACGTCGGCGAACGGATCCACCGGTGACCCCGGTGCCCTTCCGCGCCGACGTCCCCGAGTGGACGGGGCCGCTCGCGTGGGGGCAGCGGTCGATCTGGGGCGCGATGCGCCTGGTCGGGGCGGCCGGGGACCACTACTTCAACTTCACCCGCGTCGTCCCGGTGCCGAGGGGCGCGGGGTCCCCGCCCCCCGAGACGGTGGCCCGGGCCGTCGCCATGGTGGTCGAGCGGCACGACTCGCTGCGCACGCGGGTGCGGGCCGACGGCGGCGGCGAGCCGAACCAGGTGATCGGCGGGACCGGCGGCATACCGGTCGAGGTGGCGGACGAGTCCGTGGAGACCCCGGCCGAACTGGCCGAGCGGCTGGCCGCGGACCGGTTCGACCCGGCCGCGGACTGGCCGCTGCGCGCGGGCATGACCGTCCGCGACGGCGCCGTCCGGCACGTCGTGCTGGTCTTCTGCCATGTCGCGGCCGACGGGTACGCTGGCGACGTCGTCGCGCGGGACCTGCGGCTCGCGCTGCTGCGCGGCGCGCTGTCCGGTGCGCCGGGACAGCTGCGGGACCTGGTGGCGCGGCAGGGCACGGCCGACAAGGCCCGCGGCGACCGGGCCCTGGAGTTCTGGCGGGAGCGTCTCGACGCGCTCGGCGGCCCGATCTTCGACAGGCCTCGCGAGGGGACGGGAGCGGAGGCCGGGTCGCCGCGCTACCGGCGGGCCGTCCTCGTCTCGCCGGCCCTCGACCGGGCGAGCCGCCTGCTCGCCGGCCGGTACGGCGTGAGCACCTCGACCGTGCTGCTGGCCGCCGCCTGCGCCGGGGCGGGCCGGATCGCCGGCAGGCCGGTCGCCGCGATGACGCCGCTGGTCAACAACCGGTTCCGGGCCGAGGACCGGGACCTGGTGACCTCGCTCGCGCAGCTCGGCCTGTTCGTCCTCGACGAGCCCGGCGACGGCGACCCGATGGACGCGGCCCGCTCGGCGGCCCTGCGCGCCTACCGCCACGCCTACTACGACCAGGCCGAGCTGAACCGCACGCTCGCCGGGGCCGACCCGCTGTGCTGCTTCAACGACCAGCGGCCCGCCGAGGGCGTGACGCCCGCCGGCCCGCCGCCGGACGCCGGCGAGATCCGCGCGGCCCTGCCGCTGACGGAGGAGGCGCCGGAGGACGGGCTCGACGACCTCAACTGCCGCTTCTGCGTGCACGTGACGGGCGAGCCGGACCGGCTCCGGGTGATGGTCACCGCGGACACCCGGTACGTGGCCCCCGCCGACCTCGACGCGTTCCTCCCCGCCCTGGAGCGGACCGTGGTGGAGCGGGCGCTCGCCTGACACGTCCTGGGGAGACGGCGAGGGCTCCCGCGCGGGAACGCGCGGGAGCCCTCCGGGACCTGCGGGCCTCAGGCCGAGGCGCGGATCACCAGGTGCGTGTCGAGGATGACGACCGGCTGCTCCAGCGGCTCGCCGTTGATGCGGGCGATCAGCAGCTGCACCATCTGCCGGCCCATGGCCTCGGTGGGCTGGTGAACGCTGGTGAGCGGCGGGTCGGTGTGCAGGGCCACCTTCGAGTCCTCGAACCCGATGATGGCCACGTCGTCGGGGACGACCTTGCCCCTCTCCTTGAGCACGCGCAGCGCCCCGACCGCCATCGGGTCGGAGGCCGTGAACACCGCGTCCAGGCCGGGGTGGCGCTGCAGCAGCTCGCGCATGGCCGCCGAGCCGCTCTCCTCGGAGAAGTCCCCGTAGGCGACCAGCTCGGTCATGCCGGTGGCGAGCAGCGCGTCGCGGTACCCCGCCAGACGGTCGACACCCACGCCCATGTCCTGCGGACCGGCGATGGTGGCGATCTGCGTCCTGCCCTTGGAGACCAGGTACTTGACCGCCTGCCGGGCGCCGGCCCGGTTGTCCATGTCGACGTAGCTGTACGGGTTGAGCCCGACGGGCCGGCCACCGAGGACGGTCGGCACGCCCATCTCCTCCAGCTGCCCGGGCAGGGGATCGGCGCCGTGGACCGAGGTCAGCAGGACCCCGTCCACGTGCTGCCCGGTCAGGTACTCCTCCAGGCGCTCGTGCTCGAGCCGGTTCTGCGCCATCGTCAGGATGAGCTGGAGGCCGGTCTCGGACAGCGCGGAGCCGATGCCGCGGATCAGCCCCGCGAAGTACGGCTCGTCGAACACGCGCTGCTCGGACTCCGAGACCACCAGGGCGATGGTGTCGGTCCGGTTCGTCACGAGGGTCCGAGCCGCCCGGTTGGGCACGTAGCCCAGTTCCTGGATGGCCAGCAGCACCGCGTCGCGGGCCCGGTCGCTGACCTTCGGCGACCCGTTGATCACGCGTGAGACGGTGCCGCGGCCGACGCCGGCTCGGGCGGCGACCGCCTCCAAGGTCGGTCGTCCCCCGGAGCGGCGGTCCCCGTTCATCTATACTGCCCCCTTATCGCGTCTGCGCTTATTGTGCCCGACCCAGCAGCCCGCCGTGTCTGATGGTGTCGGCGTACCATAGAGCGCTCGACTTCAGCGTCCGTACCTGGCTCTCGTAGTCGACGTAGACCAGGCCGAACCGCTTGCCGTACCCCCAGGCCCATTCGAAGTTGTCCATCAGGGACCAGGCGAAGTACCCCTGAAGCGGGACGCCCGCCTCGATGGCCGCGTGGCAGATGCGCAGGTGCGCCTCGATGTAGTCCCGGCGCTGGGGGTCGTGGATCGTGCCGTCATCCCCGAGCGCGTCGTCGAAGGCCGCGCCGTTCTCGGAGATGTAGAGCGGGATCCGGGGGTACTCGTCGACCAGCCGCGTCAGCACCTCGAACAGGCCGGCGTCGTCGATCTCCCAGCCCATCGCGGTGACCGGGCGGCCGCCGTTGACGAAGCCGACGTGCTCGCTGCCGACCCAGGGCGAGCCCGAGTCGGTCGGCGCCGCCGCCGCCGACGCCGCTCCCCCCGGCGCGCCGGACACCGTGAAGCGGCTGTAGTAGTTGACGAGCAGCATGTCGATCGGCGAGGCGATCGTGGCCAGGTCGCCGTCCTGGATGAACGCGAGGTCCGAGATGTGGCCCAGGTCCTCCAGCACGTCCTCCGGGTAGGCGCCCTTGAGCAGGGCGTCGAGGAAGAACCGGTTCTGCAGGCCGTCGATCCGCCGGGCCGCGTCCCTGTCGGCCTCGCTGCCGGTGGCGGGGGAGATCGCGTAGAGGTTCACGCACCCGCCGATCTGCGAGTCCGCGCTCTGCGCCCGCATCGCCTGGACGGCGAGGCCGTGCGCGAGGTTCAGGTGGTGGGCCGCCCGCAGGGCCGCCTCCGGCTCGCGCCGCCCGGGGGCGTGCTCACCCGACGCGTACCCGAGGAACGCCGCGCACCACGGCTCGTTGACCGTGCTCCAGTTCCTGACCCGGTCGGCCAGCTCGGCGTGAACGGTCGCGGCGAAGTCGGCGAAGCGCTTCGACGTGTCGCGTGCGGGCCACCCGCCCGCGTCCTCCAGAGACTGCGGCAGGTCCCAGTGGTACAGCGTCAGCCAGGGGTCGATGCCGTAGCTGAGCAGCTCGTCGACGAGCCTCTTGTAGAAGTCGAGGCCCTTCGCGTTGTACGACCCCGAGCCGTCCGGCTGGATCCGCGGCCAGGAGACCGAGAACCGGTAGGCGGACAGGCCGAGGTCGGCCATCAGCCGCACGTCGTCCCGGTACCGGTTGTAGTGGTCGATCGCGATCTCCGCGTTGTGCGCCTCGACGATCCGGCCGGCCTGACTGCAGAAGGAGTCCCAGATGGAGGTGCCCCGACCGTCCGCCGTGATCGAGCCCTCGATCTGGTAGGCGGAGGTGGCGGCCCCCCAGACGAACCCCGTGGGGAACATCAGGCTCGGGATCTCTGTCTCGGGTCGTGTGCCGTGCGTTGTCACGCTTTGACTGCACCTTCCATGAGTCCGCCGATGATCTGTCGGCCGAACACGACGAAAACGACGATGAGCGGGAGAATCGACATCGCCGTACCGCTGAAGATCAGCACGTAGTCCGTGCCGTACTTGGCGTTCAGAGAGTTGATGGCGACCTGGACGGTCGGGTTGTCCGGAGTCAGCACGATCAGCGGCCACAGGAAGTCGTTCCAGGTCAGCATGAACGTGTTGATGCCCAGCACCGCCATGCCCGGCCGGACGGCCGGGAGGATGACGTTCCACCAGATGCGCAGGGTGGAGGCGCCGTCGACCCGCGCGGCCTCGACGAGCTCGTTCGGCACGGCCTGCTCGGTGTACTGCGTCATGAGGAAGACGCCGAAGCCGTTCAGCAGGTACGGCAGGATGACGGCCTTGAGCGTGCCGACCCACTCCAGGCTGACCATCAGGCGGTACAGCGGCACGATGCCCATCTGCTGGAGCGGGACCATCATGGTGACCAGGACCAGCAGGAGGAGCACCCGGCCGCCACGGAAGCGCAGCCGCGCGAACGCGAACCCGGCGAAGGTCGAGATCAGCACGACGGAGAGCGTGACCGTGCACGCGATGAGCACCGAGTTGGTCAGGCCGGCCATGTAGTGCGCGTCGGGGTTGGACAGCACCCGCTGGATGTTCGCCCCGAGGTTGCCGCCCGGCAGGAACGGCGGCGGGATGTCGGTGGCCTCGCGGTTGGTGCGGGAGGCGATGACGAGCATCCAGTAGAGCGGGAACGCCGACACGATGAGCGTGACGGCGATCACGATCTTGGTCAGCGGCGTCGCCGTCCAGAGGTTGGTCACCCCGCCCGAGGGCTTCGCGCGGCGCCTTCTGGTGTCTGCGGGCGCGGAGAGCGTGGTCACTTGTTGCCCCCGATCCGGCGGATGAGCATGAAGTTGATGAACGATCCGATGAGGATCATCAGGAACAGCAGCCACGCGGCCGCGGACGCGTAGCCGTAGTCGAACTCCCGGAAGCCCTGCTCGACGATGAACATCGACACGGTCTGGAACTGGCTGTTCGTGCCGCCGTGGACGTTGCCGCCGTAGAACGTGGTGGGCTCCGAGAAGAGCGTGAGGCCGCCGATGGTGGAGTTCAGGATCACGAAGATCATGGTGGGCCGCAGCATCGGCACCGTGATCTGCCAGAACTGCCGGCGGCGGGACGCGCCGTCGATGGACGCCGCCTCGTACAGGTCCCGGGGGATGGTCTGCATGCCGGCGAGGAAGATGATCGCGTTGTAGCCCGTCCACCGCCAGTCGATCATCGTGGAGATCGCCAGCCAGGAGGGGAGGCGCTCGGTCTTCCAGCTGACCGGGTCGACCCCGAACCAGCTGAGGACCCAGTTGATCACGCCCCAGTCGCGGCCGTACAGCTGGGTGAAGACCACGGCGACCGCGACGACCGAGGTGACGAGGGGGAGCAGCACCCCCAGGCGGACGAACAAGCGGCCCCTGATGCGCTTGTTCAGCGCGTTCGCCAGCAGCAGCGCCAGCAGCATCTGCGGCACGGTGGCGATGACGAACATCCCGAGCGTGTTGACGACCGCGTTCCAGAACGCGCTGTCGGTCAGCAGGGCCGCGTAGTTGCCGAGCCCCGTCCACTTGGTCGTGCCCGTGAGGTCGTACTTGTAGAGCGAGTAGTAGAGCGTGAAGCCCAGGGGGAAGATGCCGAACAGCAGGAAGAGCAGGTAGTACGGCGAGATGAGGAGGTACGGCGCCGCCTTGAGGTCGATCCACGACAGGAAGGACCGGGTCGGGCGCGTGCGGCCGTGCCTCCTCGGGGGAGGGGCGGGGGTCCGGGCGGCCGGCCCCGCGTCGACGTGCAGGCTCATGCGTTACCTTTCAGCGGAAGCAGGCGACCGGCCCGCCGGCGGGGATGCCGCCGCGGCGGGCCGGTGCTCACCTGTCGGGCGTGGAGATCAGCCCGCAGCCTTCACGGCGTCGTCGACCAGCTTCTGCCAGGCCTGCGCGTAGGGGACCGAGCCGTCGTCGAGGGCCGAGATGACCGACTCGACCGCGTTCTTCACCTGGGCGTGCTTGACGCCGAGGAAGACCGGCTGGAGCGCGGAGGCCGACTTGGCGAAGATGTCGCCGACCGGGGCGTTGTTGAAGTACTCGTTCTTCGCGCCCTGGACCGCCGGGTCCTGCTGAGCCTCGGTGTTGCTCGGCATGTTGCCGCTGTAGTTGAAGACGCTGACCTGCGCGTCCTTGCCGGTCAGGTAGTCGAGGACCTGCGCGGCCTCCTTGGGGTGCTTCGACTGCTTGGGAACGGCGAGCCAGGAGCCGCCCCAGTTGCCGCCGCCGCCCGGAACCGCCGCGACGTCCCACTTGCCCTTGAGCTCGGGACCGGCGGCGTCGTCACCGCTCACCACGCCGAGCATCCAGGACGGGCAGCCGAGGGTCGCGAACTGCGACTTCTTCATGCCGGTCTTCCACTCGTCGGTGAAGTTGCGCAGCTTGGCCGTGAGGCCGTCCTGGCTGATCTTCACCGCGAAGTCGTAGGCCGACTTGACCGCGGGGTTCTTGTCGACGATCAGGTTGTTGTTCGTGTCGAAGTAGGAGACGTTGCCGTTCTTGGCGGCCTCCTGCACCAGGACCACGTTGTAGAGCGTGTTGGTGCCGTCGACGAACTTGGTGTCCTTGACCTTCGCCTGGAACTTCTCGCCGACCTTGATGAAGTCGTCCCACGTCGGCCAGAGCTTGCTGACCTCGTCGCGGTCGCCGGGCAGCCCGGCCTTCTCGAACAGGTCGCGGCGGTAGCACAGGCTCATGCCGCCGATGTCGGTGCCCAGGCCGAACAGCTTGCCGTCGGCGGTGATGCCGTTCTGCCACTTCCAGTCCGCGTAGGTGGACTTGCGGCTGTCCAGGCCGTACTCCTTCAGGTCGGCCCACCACTCGGGGTGTGCCTTGGCGAGGCCCATGCCGCCCTCGTCGATGCCGACGACGTCGCCGGCGCCCGCGCCGGACTGCAGCCACTGGATCATCTGCGGCCAGTAGACCTGCTCGAACTGGTCGGTCAGGTTGTCATTCTTGATCTTGATGTCGTTGTGGGAGGCGTTCCACTTGTCGACCGCCTCCTTGTAGCCGAAGTTCTTGCCGCCGCCGAACGTCTGCACCGTGATGGTGATCGGGGCGGCGCCGGCCGAGGACCCGCCCGAAGCAGAGGTCCCGCCGTTGTCGCCCGAACCGCTACAGGCGGCGGTTACGCCGAGCGCCAGCGTCGCCACTGCGGCGATCGCCAGCATCCTGCCCCGGCGCGCGTTGTCAATCATTCCGGACCCCTCTCAGGTGGTATCCCGAATCTCGTGGGAGGTGCATCCCAGGCCGGTCCCCGACTTCACGGCCCGTGATCGATGGGTGTTCAATGTGCGTGGGCACTGTTGGGAGCGCTCCCACGAAGGGTCCTCTATGAGCAACGCGGGCGTCAATATGCTGAAACCTAACTGTTACTCCGGGGGTGGTTAGGACCGGTGAACCGTACATTACCGGACATAGCGGGCTTGGGAGCGCTCCCAAATACATACGGGGAGGAAAGGATGAGCGGCCACCACCCGTGAGGTGATGGCCGCAATCCCCCTATCGGGTCCGCGGGGGCGGCGCCCGCGGGCCCTCCACGCCGAACGCGTCCAGACCGCCCAGGCCGTCCACGATCCGGCACCCCATTCCCGTGCAGATCCGCAGCAGCGCCAGCCGGGCCGACAGCTGCGCCAGCAGTCCGGGGCCGGCGGCCGACGCGAGGTTGTGCATCTCCGCCGGATCGAACCAGAGGTCGTACAACTGCCGCTCTCCCGTGGCGTACTGCACGTAGGCGTACCGGCCGGTGCGCAGAACGGCGTACGAGGGCGGCGAGAACGGCGAGTACGCGGCGTGGGAGAACTCCACCAGCAGCGCGTCCCGCCAGGGGACGTCGGCGCCGCGCAGCAGCGGGACCAGCGAGCGTCCCTCCGCCCACCACGGCACGGCGGCCCCGCCGAGCTCGGCGAACGTCGGCGCGAGGTCGACGGTCGAGGCGAGGGGGGTCAGCGTGGCGCCCGGCGCGACGCCCGGCCCCCTCACCACCATCGGCACCCGGATGTCCTCCTCGAAGGGCGTGGTCTTGCCGGGCCGGAGCCGGTGCTGCCCGAGGTGGAAGCCGTTGTCGGAGGTGAAGAAGATGTAGGTGTCGTCGAGCCGGCCCGCCCTCGCCAGCGCGGAGACGAGCGCGCCGACCATGTCGTCCACGCCGAGCATCGCCCTGAGCCTGTCCTGGTGCACCCGGTCGATCCGGGCGGTCTCCCTGGCCGACAGCGGCGGCCGCTCGCGCAGCCACCGCGGCTCCGCCGACAGGTCGGCCTGGTCGAACGAGGCCGTGCGCGGCGCGCGCTCGCCCGAGAAGGCGTCCGCGTGGCGGGGCGCGTAGTGGGCCGGCAGGTGCGGCGCGATGGGGGCGAGGTAGAGGAAGAAGGGGCCGGGACCGGAGACGAACTGGCCGGCCTTCGCGCCGAGCACGTCCTCCAGGTAGTCGCCGGGCGCGTGGCCGTACTGGCGGACCGCGCCGTTCTCGTTGAGCGCGTAGCCGTACTCCTGGTAGAGCCGCGTCACCGGGACGTCCCACTCGTCCCAGCCGGGCGGCACGTACGTCCGCGGCGCGCCCTTCGGATACTGGTTGAGGTACTTGCCCATGAGGCCGGTGCGGTAGCCGGCGTCGTGCATCCAGGTGCCGACGGTCGACCCCTCCATGCCCCGGAACCTGGGGAAGCCGCCAGTAGGCGCCCGGTTGCTCTCCACGTGATGGCTGTGGACGTACTGGGAGCGCAGCAGCGACGAGCGCGACGGGCAGCACCAGGGGTTGGTGACGAAGAAACGGGAGAACGAGGCGCCCTGCCGGACCAGCAGGTTCGCGATGTTGGGGAAGTGCTGCAGATCGGACGTGTCAAGGTCGTCGGTCAGGATCAGCACGATGTTGGGGCGGCCCGGCGGGTCCGGCACGCCGCGCGCCGCGCCGGTGAGGGCGAGGCACGCGACGAGCGCGAGCGCGAGGGCGAGCCACCGTCGCCCGGATCCTTTCGGCAGGGGCATGGCCCTTTTCCTTGCCACCGGCCCATCAGCGGAAACGTGCGCGCCGTGTTCGAGGCGACACGCGGTGTACGCTCCCGATGGCCTCTTATCCGAAGGTCGCCGGGTTCGGCCCGAGGCGGCGTCCCGCGTCGAGCGCGTCGACGGCCGCCATCTCCTCGGGGCTCAGCTCGAAGTCGAACACGTCGATGTTCTCGGCGATCCGCGACGGCGTCACCGACTTCGGGATGACCACGTTGCCGAGCTGGAGGTGCCAGCGCAGCACCACCTGGGCGGCCGTCTTCCCGTGGCGGGCGCCGATTTCGGCCAGGACGGGAAGGTCGAGCAGGCCCCTGCCCTGGCCCAGCGGGCTCCACGCCTCGGTCGCGATGCCGTGCTCGGCGTGGAAGGCGCGCAGCTCACGCTGCGGCAGCCAGGGGTGCAGCTCGATCTGGTTGACGGCGGGCACGACGTCCGTCTCGTCGAGCAGGCGCCGCAGTGCCTCCACCGTGAAGTTGGACACCCCGATCGCCCGCACCCGTCCCTCGGCGTACAGCTTCTCCAGGGCCCGCCACGCCTGGACGTACTTCCCCTGGCGGGGGGCCGGCCAGTGGATCAGGTAGAGGTCCAGCACGTCGAGGCCGAGCCGGTCCATGCTCGCGTCGAAGGCCCGCAGCGCCTTGTCGGAGTCGTGCTCGTCGTTCCACAGCTTCGTGGTGACGAACAGCTCGTCGCGGGGGAGTCCCGAGGCGTGGACGGCCCGGCCGACCCCGCGCTCGTTGTGGTACAGCTTCGCGGTGTCGACGCCGCGGTAGCCCTGCTCGAGCGCGGTGAGGACGGCCTTCTCGGCCTCGCCGTCGCTCACCTGCCATACGCCGAGCCCCAGCCGCGGCATGACGACACCGTTGTTCAACGTGATGAGATCCATGCGCACCATGCTCTCGCAGGTGAACGCGTGGATCCCGTTGGGGTCTGTTCACCCCGAGTTCCCGCTCATGTCGTGTTCGCGCGCTAGTGTGAGCGCGTCGTGAACGTGTCATTACGCCGCGTGGAGAACGAGGGTCGGCGCCACGCCGGTGAACAGGGGTCGGCTGTCGCGTGGGTGGAGTCCCCGCTGCAGCTGTTGTGCGTGGTCGAGGCGCATCATGCCGGCGTCCTGGGCCCGTCCACGCGCGTGGTGCCGAGGGCCGGTCTGCCCGCCCTGCGGATGACCCGCCGTGAGCTCAAGCGCCTCGGCCTGCCCGAGGGTCTGGAGTTCGCCGAGCCGTCCGACCGCATGCCGCGGCCCTCCCGCACCTGGGCCGTGGGCGACGCGTTCTCCGGGCGCGTCCAGCTCGCGCTGGCCACGGCGCAGCCCGGCCGCACGATCCTCGTCGACGACGGCCTCGCCACGATCCGCCTGCTGGAGCTGCTGGTCGCCCGTCGTCCGCTGCTGCGCGCGCGGGCCAGGGCGACCCCGGGGCGCGTGCTGCTCGGCGCCGCCGCCGCCGTCCGGCTGCGCACCCGCAAGCCGACGGTCTTCACCGCGCTCCCGGTCCCCGACGACCTGGCCGAGGCGGTGCGGTCCCGGGGGGCCCGGCTGGTGCGGCACGACTTCGCCTGGCTGCGCTCCCAGCCCGCCGACCGGCCGCCGGACGAGCGGACCGTCGTGCTCGGCACCTCGCTGGTCCGCAACGGGCTCATCCACCGCGACCGCTACCTGCGCTGGCTCGAACGGCTGGAGGAGCCGGTCGCCTACTACCCCCACCGCAGGGAGGACCCCCGCGACCTCGACCGGGTCCGCAGGATCGAGGGCCTGACGGTGTACGACGCCGGCGTGCCCGCCGAGATGACCCTGCGCGACCTGCGGCCCGACCAGCGCGTGCTCAGCCTGCCGTCCACGGCGGTGACCTCCCTGCGCGTCCTGCTGTCGGCGCGCGGCGTGTCGGTCGAGAGCGTCGACGTCCCCGACGACTGGTGGACGGCCTCGGCCGGGCCGTCGCTCCGCTCCCACCTCCAGATCTTCGCTCACGACCCCTCCGCGAACGCTCCCCGAAAGGTCGCTCCTTGACCCGTCTGCTCGCCGTGGCCGACTCCGACTCGTACCTCAAGTGGGCCGCAGGCCTGCTCGACGCGCTCCCGGAGGGGTGGACCACCGATCTCGCCGTCGTCCGCACGCCGATCACCCCCTCGGACGGCCAGATCGCGGCGGCGGTGAGCGGAACCAGGAGCGCCGGCCCGGGGGGAGACGTCGCGCCGCCCGTGTTGACCGCGCGGCAGTTGCGCCGCGCCGCCGAGCGGTTCCGGCCCGACGCGATCCTCCTGGCCTGCACCGGTCCCGTGGTCGACGCGCTCGCGGCCGAGATCCTGGCCGGGCTGACCCCGCGCCCGGTGCTGGTGTCCGGGCTGCCCGGCATCTCGGTGCCCGCCACGGAGAAGGCCTGGCTGTTCCGCAGCGGCTGCGACCTGTTCGTGGTGCACAGCGGCCGGGAGGTCGCCGAGTTCTCCGCCATCGGCCGCGAGCTCGGCGGCGGAGGCGGGGTGGCGCTGGCCCGCCTGCCGTACCTCGACCTCGGGGCGCCTCCGGTGGGGGAGCGCGACCGGGTGATCTTCGCGACCCAGGCGAAGGTGCCGCGGCGGCGCGAGGAGCGGGAGTCGGTCCTGCTCGCGCTGGCCGCGCTGGCGGAGGCCCGGCCCGACCTCGACGTGGTCGTCAAGCTGCGCGCCCGCGACGACGAGCGGCAGACGCACAACGAGCGCCACCACTACGAGCGGCTCTGGCGGGAGATGGCCGCCGCGGGCCGGGTGCGCCAGGACGCGGTCCGCTTCGCCGCGGGGCCGATGCACGAGCACCTCACGCACGCCGCCGGGTTCGTCACGGTCAGCTCGACCGCCGCCCTGGAGGCCATCGCCCAGAACGTGCCCCTGCTCGTGCTGTCCGACTTCGGCGTCAGCGCGGAGATGATCAACCTGGTCTTCGAGGGCAGCGGCTGCCTCGGCACGCTGGAGGACCTGGCCAAGGCCGACTTCCGCACCCCGGCCGCCGACTGGTGCCAGGCCAACTACTTCCACGACTCCTCGGCCACCGACTGGGCAGGCCGCGTCGCCGCCCTGGTGGACGACGCTCGGGCGGGCCGCCTGGTCCCGGCCCGCTCCCTGCTCGACGGGCCCGAGCACGCCGCCGCCCGCCGCCGCGCCCGCCTCCGGCTTGAGGTGCCGCCCAAGGTCCTGCGGTACGGCTACCGCGCCAAGCGGCGGATGCGCCGCTACCTCAAGGCGTTCTGACGCGCACGCCGTTCGCGCACGTCACAGCCGCTCCTGGCGGGGGAGCACGACCTCCCTGGCCAGGAGCATCAGCGCCGCCGCGAGCGGGATGCCGAGCAGCGCCCCGACGATGCCGAGCAGGGCGCCGCCGAGCAGGGCGCCCACGATGGTGGCGATCGGCGGCACGTCGACCGACGACTTGAACACCCGCGGCGAGATCACGTAGTTCTCGACCTGCTGGTAGACGACGAAGAAGACCACGCAGGCGACGCCCACCTGAAACGACGTCAGGAAGCCCACGCCGGAGGCGACCACCGCGCCGAGGACGGCCCCCACCAGCGGGATCAGGTCGGTGACGGCGACGAAGATGGCCAGCGCCAGCGCGTACGGGACCTTGAGCATCGCGAGGAACAGGAACGTCACCACGCCCGCGATCAGCGAGATGATCAGGTTGCCCGCGACGTAGCCGCCGATCTGGTTGACGATCTCGTCGCCGAGCAGCGACACCCGGGTGCGGCGGGAGCGCGGCACGAACCGGTAGGCCGTCTCCTTGATCGACCGGAGCGACCCGAGGAAGTACAGCGTCAGCACCAGGATCGTGAACGCGCTGAACAGCGCGCTGATCACGACACCGGCCACGCCGAGCAGGCCGCCGAACATCTGGGTGGCGAGGTTCCCGCTCGTCACGTACTGCTGGATCTTGTCCAGGATCTGGTACCGCTGGTCGACCGACCGGATCAGCGGGTGGTTCTGCAGTTGCTGGACGTACTCGGGCAGGTGCTGCACGAAGCCGGTCGTCTGCTCGGTCAGCGGCGGCACGATGGCCAGCCCGAAGGCGACGAAGAACGCGATGACCGACCCGAACACGATCGCGATCGCGACGCGGCGGGACATGTTGCGCCGCTGCAGCGCCTCGACGGCCGGGTTGAGCCCGATGGCCAGGAACAGCGAGACGACGATCAGCACCAGGGCGGACCCGGCGCTCGCGATCGCCTGGACCAGCAGCCAGGCGGTGAGCACGCCGAGCGCCCCGGTGAGCCCGAACATGAACGGGTTGCTCCGCAGCGGGCGGCCGGGCCGCCCGAACGGCATGTCGCGGTCGCCGGGCGCCGCCGTCTCCCCGGTGCCGGACGCGCCGTCGGAAGCGCCGCCGGGACCGGTGCCGGGGCCCGTGTCAGCACCGTTGTCAGGGCTGTTGTCAGGGGCGCCGGGCGGGGGAGTGACGGCGGTCTCCGGCGTCGCCCCGGAGGGGAGGGAGGGGAAGACGCTGGTGATGCCGCTGCCTAGGGGATTGTCGTCGGGCACGCGTCCCCTGCTGCCCACAGCCGATCATTTCACACCGATTAATGGTGATAAGTCCGCATACGGTCTGTGGGGCAAAGCCGCATCGCATCCGGTCTCGTCACCGGGCCGCCGGGCTCGCCTCCGGGACCGCGACCTCGTACGGGGAGGGGGCGCCGCCGGACCGCGGCCGCAGCACACGGGCCAGGACCCCGGGCGACAGGAGGTGCTGCGGAGGGGCCTCGAGGTTGGCCACGCTCAGGAAGGCGTGCCCGACCACGGGGTCCGATTCGGCTGCCGCGTGGAGGCGTCCGAGGTAGCGGTTGAGCAGCCGCACCCGCGCGGGGCGAGGGCCCTCGACCGACGGGAACCGCAGGTCGCCGCAGGCGGAGATGTCCCACGGCACATCGATGATCCGGGCGGCGCGCTCGAAGAAGCGGCGGGCCAGGTCGCCTCGGACGCCGTCCGCCAGGCACTCCCGCAGGGCGACGGCCTCGCAGGCGGCCACCGTCATGCCCTGGCCGTAGCTGGGGTTGAACTGGCACAGGGCGTCGCCGAACACCAGGTAGCCCTCGGGGAACCGGGCCGGCCGCTCGTAGCGGCGGCGCACGCTCACCGGGATGCGCATCAGGCGGGGCGCCCCGAGCGGTTCGGCGCGCTCCAGGAGGCGGTGCAGGTCCGGGACCGGAAGCCGCTCGGCGAACCGGTGGTACCCGTCCGGGTCGACTGGGGGGACGTCGTCGCCCATGCCGAACAGCGTGACGAGCCAGCGGTCCCCCTCGGCGCTGAGCGCGACGCCGCCCCTCGGGACGGCCACGCCGTGCCCGACGATGACGGCCGTGAAGTCGGCGTCCCCCGGCCGGCGCCGGTACTCGCGCGAGACGTACACCAGCCGCGAGTCGACGCGCTCCTCCGGCGCGGGCTCGTACCCCAGCCTGCGCAGCCACTCGGTGCCGCGGTTGCCCCGGCCCGTGGCGTTCACCACGAGGTCGGCCGCCACGTCCTCGGGTCCGTGGCCGGCACGCAGCAGGCGCACCCCGGTGACCGCGCCGGCCCTCCCGTGGTCCACGGCGGCGACGGGCTCGACCGCCTCGCAGCGTTCGTGGATCACGACGCCGGGAAGGGCCGCGACCCGGGACCGCACCTGGCCTTCGAGCAGGGGGCGGCTCACGGTCAGGCCGCGCAGCCCGGACGGCGCCGGGTGGAGCCGCCGTCCGTCGTTGTACCAGCGGACGTCGTTCTGGAGGTCGCACGGGACGGCGCCCGCCTCGACCAGGTCCGCGGTCAGCCCGGGGAAGAGGTCCTCCAGGATCTCGCGCCCGCGCGACAGCAGGCCGTGCGCGTGATGTCCCTGCGGCACGCCCCGCCGGGGGGCGCTCCCGCCGGGGAGCGCGTCGCGGTCGATCACCGTGACGCGGTCGTACGTCTCCGTGAGCACGCGGGCCGCGAGCAGCCCGCCCATCCCCGCTCCGACGACGACGGCGTGTCGCGTGGGCGAGTGCCCGGTGGGTGTCGTCGCCGCCGTACGGACGATTCGCTTGGCCATGGCTCACCTCGTCGCCGGGCCGCCCGGACGGGCGGCGGTGGGTTACGGCGACGAGCATGCGAGCGGGCTCTTGGCGCTCACTGGGCACCGGCTTGGCGCTCACTGGGACCAGCCCCCGGGCGGCCGGGACCGGCACGCCGAGCCACCGCCGGCCACCGTGAGCGCCTGGCCCGTTCGGCGGATGTGCGGTCGCCCGCCCGCTCCCGTACCCGTGCCGCGGTCATCGCAGGATCGCGGCGGCGAGGATCGTGTTGATCCAGCGTTCCCACTCGTCGGGCGTCCACCCGCGTACGCCGGTGAGCAGGAGGTAGACCTCGAAGCTGACCAAGGTGAAGATGACGTCGGCCGCCTCCTCGGTCGACAGGTCCGGGCGCAGGGCCCGCTTGTCGGCGAGCTGCCGCGCGAGGCTGTGATGGGCGAGGAAGCGCTGGTTCTGATTGGTCTCCCACTGCGCGGCCATCTCGGCGTCGGCGCCGGCGGCGTCGCGGACGATCTTCATGATCGGCCCCACCCGGCCGTAGATGAGGCGGCTGTTGCCCAGCCAGATCGCCAGCGCCCGGCGGCCGTCGGGTTCGTCGCGTACCTGCTTCACCCAGGGCCGGTCCAGCATCGGTATCGGCTCGTCGTCGCCGACCGACAGCACGTCGACGATCTCTTTGAGAACCGTGGCCTTGTTGCCGAAGTGGAAGTACACCGTCTGCACCGCGACCCCGGCCCCCGCGGCGATCTGATCCAGGGTGGTCGAGGCGTACCCCTGCCGCAGGAACAGGTCCCGCGCGACGTCGGTGATCCGTCTCCGGGTGGCGCGCGCCTGGGCGGCTCGGCGGGTGCCCTGCCCGGTCGTGCTCTTGACAGGATCGCTCATTCGCTAGAGCCTACTACAGAGAAACTCACTAGAGACAACTCTAGTGAGACCCCCCCGGAGGTCCCCCATGGATGCGACACTCAACGGCTTCCACCACGTCAAACTGCCGGTGACGGACGTGGCGCGCAGCCGGGACTGGTACGAGCGCGTGTTGGGCCTGCGCGTCTTCATCGAGTTCGTCGAAGACGGCACGCTCATGGGCGTCGCCCTCCGCGATGCGAACAACGCCGTCGACGTGGCCCTGCGTCAAGATCCGGTCCGGGCCGCCGCGATGGCCGGATTCGACCCGATGGCCCTGTGCGTGCCCACCCTGCGTGACCTGAAGGCCTGGCAGCAGCGACTGGACGACCTGGCCGAGCCGCACGGCGGCATCGTCACAGGGCACGTCGGCGAGGTGCTGGTCGGCCTGCACGATCCCGACGGCATCGAGATCCGCTTCTACCACCCAGCCCAGGACGACCTCGAGGACGCCCGATGACCTTCGACCCCACCGGCTACCTGCTCACCCCCGATGACGGCCCCCACCTGTGGTTCCTGGACACCCGCATGACCGTGAAGGCCGGCGCGGACCAGACCGGCAACGCCTTCACCCTCATCGAGTGGTCCGCCCCCGTCGGCTTCGGGCCGCCGCAGCACATCCACGACCGCGAGGACGAGGCGTTCTACGTCCTCGAGGGAAAGATCACCATCGACTGCGGCGACCACCACTGGACCGCCGGGCCCGGCGACTTCGCCTTCCTGCCCCGCCGCATCCCCCACTCCTTCATCGTCAGCGACGGGCCCGTACGCGGCCTGCAGATCACCACACCGTCGGGATTCGAGCAGTTCATCGCCGAACTCGGCCGCCCCGCCGAACACCCCGGCCTGCCCGCCCCCACCCCGCCCGACATCCCCCGCCTGATCGAGGCCGGCAACCGGTACGGCCACCAGATCCTCGGCCCGCCTCCCATGTGACCCAGCCCTCCGGAACGAGGGCGTATCACGCTTCGCCAATGCGCTGAGAAATTCATCTGATACGGCGTTCATTTAGACGTGCCCGCGTGCGGCTTGTGTGCATGCGTTTCGAGAGAGAGGTTGGTAGGGGAGTTGGCAAAAGCTACACGCCGGGCCGCAGCGGTTTTGGTCGCTGCAGCAACAGCCGGCGCAGTGCTGACCGCGCCGCCCGCGCTGGCGGGGACTGCCTACTACATGAAGAACTACAACAGCCGGCTCTGTCTCACCATCGCCGGTGGTGGCAAAGCAGCCAATGCTCCCGCCGTCCAGTATTACTGCGACAGCCATCCGTCACGCCTCTGGACCTTTCTGTACCAGAGCGGAGGCTTCTACAAATTCAGGAACAAGAACAGCGGGCTGTGTCTGACCATCGCCGGTGGTGGCAAAGCAGCCAATGCTCCCGCCGTCCAGTACTACTGCGACAGCCATCCGTCACGCCTCTGGACAAAACTGAGCCCTTACACGTACTGACACCGGCGCCCACCCGCAGCCCGTCACCCTGTGCGTGACGTCATGACTTCGCGTCACGACGCGTGCGACAGGGACGGCTGGAGCGGCGCCAGGGCAGGGTCAGCGGGACAGCAGGCGGCGCAGGCGGGACTCCTGGCGCGGCGGGGCCGCCGGCGGCCTGTCCAGCAGGTCCAGCGACTCCAGCCGGCGCTTCTTGAAGTAGCGGGCCGGCCCGTTCTCCCGCAGGTAGCGGGCCGCGTCCTCGCGCAGGCCCGGGTGCGCCTCGCTCTGCATGCAGTAGCCCACGGCCCGGACGAGGGCCTCCAGGTCGACGGCCGGCGGCTCCTGTACCGAGCCGTCGTCCTGGAGGCGCGGCGACGTCGCGTCCACGATCGTCGCCGGTATCCGGTTGCTGTTCTCGTACGGCGCGAGCCGTTCCAGCACCAGGTCGCCTCCGGCGGCGGCCACCGGGACGCCGAACAGGCGGCGGGCCGTCAGGAGGGCGGTGGAGAAGCAGCCCACCACCAGGCCGGGGCGGGCTCCGGAGAAGTACGTCTCGGCGGGGGTCGTCTCCGGGGCCACCGACAGTTCGACGCCCAGTTCCGCGGCGACCGGCCGCAGCTCCCTGGCGTGCCGCCGGCCCGCCGCCGGGTGCGGCTTGAACAGCACCCGGCGGACTCCCCGGGCGGCCAGAGCGCGGAGCATCCGCTCGTGCAGCCCCGCCTCCTCCTGGGCCGTGACGATGCCGAGCGAGGACAGGTACTGGCCGAGGATCACGGCCTCGGCGGGCGGCGCCGCGCTCCCGCCGGCCGCGGCGACCTGGCCCACGACCTCGGTGAACGAGCCGTCGGCGAGGGCCTCGGCCGGCACGCCGTACTCGGACAGCAGCAGCGGCGACAGGCCCGGGACCAGGTCGAGGTGGAGCAGGCGGGTGATCCGGCCGGCGATCTCCTGGGGGAGCGGGTCGCGGGTGGGCCCGTAGCTCATCAGCCCGTCGGAGTAGACGGTGATCGGGCACTCCTTGACGAGCCCGGCCAGCGTGCGGGCGGGCGGCACCGCGATCGACTCCAGGACCAGCTCGTCGGGGTCACCGAGCACGTCGCCCAGCAGCCGTCCGAGCATCGGCACCTCGATGGCGCGGGCCTTCCAGTCGGAGGGGTGCATCGGGGCGATGACGTCGTTCCAGGAGACGATCCGGTCGAAGCGGCCGCGCAGCGCCGCGAAGCCGGGGGCCTCGTCGAGGGACGGCGTGATCTCGGGGATCGCCGCGTTGTTCGACACCAGCAGCACCCGGCGGCCCGGCCTGAACCGTCCCTCGTCGATCGCGGCGGCCAGCGTCATGGCCCCGAACAGCGTCGAGGCGTAGAACAGCCGTGTCGTCTCAGGCACCCGCGCCTCCCGGGAGGTACGGCGCGAGCAGCGCCCCGCGCTCCGGCTCCATGCTCGCCACCGACTCGTCGAGCACCGGACGGGGGAGCCGCGCGAGGGCGGCCCTGGCCCGGTCGTCGAACCGGGCCCGCAGCTCCGGCGTGTAGCGGTCGCCCAGCTCGACGTGGTGGGCGAGCAGCGCGCACAGGTTGCGCGCCGCCTTGGGCAGGAACTGCGGCTCCACCTCGTCGAGCACGATGTCGTAGGCGTCGAAGAAGTGGAGCTGCCGCTCGTCGCCGATCTGCGTGAGCGAGGCGGGCAGCCCGCGCCGGTAGAACAGCCCGGCCAGCGACACCACCGCGAACGAGCGCGCCCTGCGGTGCAGCCGCCAGATCCACGGCCGGTCCTCCGCCGTGTGCAGCCCGCCCGGGAACGCGATCAGGTCGCCCAGCTCGCGCCGGTAGATCCCGGCCCAGGCGTAGGGGTAGTCGACCATGGTCTTCTGCCCGGCGGGCAGGATCGCCTCTCTCGGGTCGAGCACGACGCCGCGCCGGGCCTGCGGGGCCCGGTGCGTCTCCCGCCTGCGTCCCTCGACCTGCACGTGGTCCACCCGGACGAAGTCGCAGCCCAGTCCCTCGATGGCGGCGACCAGCCGGGGCAGGTAGCCGGGCGCGAGCCAGTCGTCGCCGTCGAGGAACGTGACGTACCGGCCGGAGGCCAGCTTCAGCCCGACGTTGCGGGCGTCGGCCAGCCCCACCGGCACCGGGTTGCGGGCGACCGTGAGCCCCGGCAGGTCCTGCCGGAAGTCCTCGATCACGTCCGGCGTCGCGTCCACGGAGCCGTCGTCGACGACGACGACCTCGGTCTCGAAGTCCCGCGTGCGGTTGCGGGCCAGCGACGTCAGGGCGTCCGCCAGGTACGGCTCGCCGTCCCGGACGGGCACGACCACGGAGAGGGTGATCACCGTCGCTCCGGCGTCAGGCCGTGGTGCGGCGCAGGCGGGCCCGGGGGGCCTCCTCGCCGGGGTAGACGCGCTTCACGCCGTCGCCGAGGGCGCTCTCGATGATGCGGATGTCCCGCACCAGGTGCTCCAGCCCGCTCGGCTCCAGCGAGGCGGCGTGGTCGGAGCCCCACATCGTGCGGTCGAGGGTGATGTGCCGCTCCACCGTCACCGCGCCCAGCGTCACCGCCGCCAGCGAGATCTGCAGGCCGCGCTCGTGGCCCGAGTAGCCCACCGGCACGCCGTACCGCTCCTGGAGGGTGTGGATCATCTTGAGGTTGGCCTCCTCCGGCGGGAGGGGGTACGTCGAGGTGGCGTGCATCATCACGAGCCGCTCGGTGCCGAGGATCTCCACGGCCCGGTCGATCTCGTCGATCGTCGACATGCCCGTGGACAGGATGAGCGGCTTGCCGGTGGCGGCCAGCGCGCGCAGCAGCTCGTGGTCGGTCACCGAGGCCGAGGCCACCTTGTGGGCGACGACGTCCATCTGCTCCAGGAACTCGACCGAGGGGACGTCCCATGGGGAGGCGAACCAGTCGACGCCGCGCTCCTCGCAGTACTTCGCGATGTGGTTGTACTCGTCCACGCCGAACTCGGTGCGGATCTTGTACTCCATGTAGGTCATCTCGCCCCACGGCGTCTGCCGGATCTGGTCGCGCTGCTCCAGCGGCACGCAGATCTCGGGCGTGCGCTTCTGGAACTTCACGGCCTGACAGCCCGCGTCGGCGGCCACGTCGATGAGCTTGCGGGCGATGTCGACGTCGCCGTTGTGGTTGATGCCGATCTCGCCGATCACGTACACGGGCTGGCCGGGGCCGACGAGCGACCTGCCGATCCGCACGGGCCGGGGCTGCACGCGGTACGACGAGATGGGGGCGGGCGCCTCGGCGATCGGGACGGCGTCGCCGAGCGGCGGCCGGGCGGCCAGCACGCGGTCGGACAGCTCGCGGACGGCGCCGGACCCGCCCGGGGTCGACAGCACCACGCGCGCGGCGGCGCGGACCCGCGGGTGGGCCTCGGGCACGGCCACCGGCCAGCCCACGAGGCTCATGCAGGCCAGGTCGTTGACGTCGTTGCCGACGTAGGCCACCCGCTGCGGGTCGAGGCCCTGGGCGGCCAGCCACTCGCGCAGCGCGCCGTCCTTGGCGGCCAGGCCCTGCAGGACGGGCACGCCGAGCTTGGCGGCGCGGGCGGCGACGACGGGGTTGCGCTCGGACGACAGGACGAGCACCTTGACCCCGGCCCGCTTGAGCAGGGCGACGCCCATGCCGTCAGAGCGGCTCACGGCCACGATCTCGCGGCCCTCGGAGTCGACGAACGCCCGGTCGTCGGTGTGCACGCCGTCGAAGTCGGTGACCACGGCGTCCACGTCGATCGGCAGCGGCTCGTCGACGAACGGCGCGAGCGCCCGGACGATCTCCAGGTCCTCGGGGGTGTCCACCTCGACCGCGTGGGTGCCGGGCACGGGCTGGACCGCCACGGCGCCGAAGAAGCGGTGCTCCCGCTCGCGCAGCCCCGACGTGCGCATGACGTAGAACGCGCCGGTCTCGCGGTAGTTGGGCTCGCGGTCCTGCCGGCGGGGACGCACGGCCGGGTCGTGGTTGACGCCCTGGCCGGCGCCGGTCCAGACGAACTCGAAGGTCTCGATGCCGGAGAAGACCGAGTCGGCCTCGCCGTTCAGCACCTTGGCGATCGCCGCGTCGAGGTCGGCCGGGTCGATGAACGCGCTGGTGCACTGCACGAGGACGACGATCTCCGGGTCCTCGTCCACGCCCTCCGAGAGGGCGTGCAGGACGGCGGACTCGCTGGAGGCGGTGGGGCCGCTCAGGTCGGCCGGGCGGCGCACGACCCGCGCGCCCGCGTCCACGGCCACCTCGGCGATGCGGTCGTGGTCGGTGCTCACGATCACGTCGTCGACGAGCTCGGCGCGCAGGCAGGCGCCGACCGCTCGCGCCACCAGCGGGATGCCGCCCACCTTCTCCAGGTTCTTCAGCGGGACGCCCACCGAACCTCCACGGGCGGGGACAACAGCCAGCACTCGCACGAGTGACTCCTCTTACCTGCGACAACGGGTACCCCTGGGGTGGGGTGTCCTGAAACTAGCCACAGGGATGTCCTTCAGGGGGTTGGTCCGTTGAACGGCCAGGGGCGCCGGTCTTAACTTTGGGTGTCGCCGGAGCGGTCGACATCCCGAGGAGACCCGGAGGTCCCCCATGCGCCGGCTCGTCGCCGCTCTGACCGTCCTTGTGCTGGTGGGGGCCTGTGCCCGCCATGACGGGGCCGCCGTACGGCCGTCCGGCGCCTCCCCGGGGCCGCGTCTGGTGTCGGTGGAGGACCTCGGCGGGCGGGTCGATCTGCTGACCGTCGACTCTCCCGCGCTCGGCCGCAAGGCGTCGGTGTGGGTCGTCAGGCCGCGCGGCTGGCGGCCCGGCTCCACCGGGTGGCCGGCGCTGTACCTGCTGCACGGATGCTGCGAGAGCCGGGCGGACTCCTGGCTCGCCGAGGGCGGCGCCGAGCGCCTCACCGGGGACCTCGACGCGGTCGTGATCGTCCCGGAGGGCGGCCCGATGGGCTGGTACTCCGACTGGCTGCGCGGCCCCGCCTGGGAGACCTTCCACATGACCGAGGTGCGCGGCGTCGTGGAGCGGCGCTACGGCGTGGGCGACCGGCGGGCGGTCGCCGGGCTGTCCATGGGCGGCCTCGGCGCCCTCGCCTACGCCGCCCGCCACCCGGGGGTGTTCCAGGCCGCGGCGTCGTTCTCCGGCGTGCTCGACACCTCCTACGACCGGCCGGGGCTGGAGGAGCTGATGCGCTCATTCGGCGTGGACCCGGCCGACCTGTGGGGGACGCCGCCGGCGGGGACGTGGCGCGAGCACAACCCCGTAGACCTGGCCGCGCGGCTGAAGGGGGTGCGGCTGTTCGTGTCGTGCGGCGACGGCGAGCCCGGCCCGCTGGACGGGGCGGGAGCCGCGCTCGACCGGGGGGAGCGCGCCATCCTGGTGCGCAACCGGCGCTTCGTCGCGGCCGCCCGGGCGGCGGGGGTGCCGGTGACGACCGACTTCTACGGCCCCGGCACCCACACCTGGCCCTACTGGGAGAGGGAGTTGGACAGGGCACTGCCGACGCTGGCCGGCTCCTGGCGTCCCGGGCCCTCGGCGAACCCGATGCCCACCGCGTAGGGGCGCCGCGCCCGGATCGGTCGCCATGGGCCGGGCGCGCCTCCGGACGACCTCAGCGGGCCTGCGGCTGCGCGGCGACCTCGTCGTGAACCAGCGGGAGCCGGATGACGAACCGCACGCCGGGCTCGCCGTCCTCCACCCGGATCGTGCCCGCGTGCGCCTCCACCACCTCCCGGGCGATCGCCAGCCCGAGGCCGGTCCCGCCGTGGATCCGGCTGCGGGCGGCGTCCCTGCGGTAGAAGCGCTCGAAGATCCGCTCGCGGTCCTCGGCCGGGATCGGGTCGCCGTCGTTGATGACGCACAGGACGGCCTCGTCGCCGGTCTGGGCGACCTCCACGCACACCTTGGTCAGCGCGTGCCGCTCGGCGTTGTCGAGCAGGTTGGCCACCACCCGGCACAGCTGGCCGCGCAGGGCCCGCACGGTCACGCCTGGCGCGGTGCGCAGGCGCGTGGGGAGCCGCTCCGAGCGGTGCGCCACCTCCGCGGCGACCAGGGCGCCGAGGTCGACGTCCTCCCGGGCCGCCTCGGGGACGGTGCGCACCCGGGCGAGCAGCAGCAGGTCGGCCACGATCGACTCCAGCCGCTCGGTGTCGCGCAGGGCCGCGTCGACGGCCTCGGCCGTGTCCTGGGGGTGCAGCCGCGCGCCCTCCAGCTGGGCGCGGATGCCCGCGATCGGGGTCAGCAGCTCGTGCGAGGCGTCGGCCGCGAACTGGCGCTGCATCTGGATCGACCGGTCGAGCCGTTCGAGGGCGTCGTTCGCGGTGCGCGCCAGCCGGGCGATCTCGTCGTCGCCGGGGGGCTCCGGCACGCGGGAGTCGATCGTCTGCGGGGTGATCTCGGCCAGCTCCGACCGGATCGCCTCCACCGGCCGCAGGGCCCGGCCGGTGGCCTTCCACGCCACCCAGCCGGTGAGGAAGGCGAGCACGACCGCCACGAGCATCATCTCCACCTCGGGTAACGGGGTGGTGAGGATGGTCGGGGCCGACCGCCCGGCGTACACGATCTCCGAGGCGGGGCTGTCGGAGACCCGGACGGCGGTCACGAGCAGGCAGTCGCGGTGGGGCATCGAGCACGACGTGGTCTGGGTGACCCGGGTGTCGGAGTCGGGCTGCAGCATGCTCAGGCGGTGCAGGCCGCGCGCGGGCACGCTGCTCGCCTCCAGCCGGCCGCCCGGGCCGACGACCTCGATCAGATCGACGCCGGTGGGGTCGGCGGGGACGGGATTCGGCAGGCGTCCGTCGCGCACCTGGGCGGCGACGCGGGTGGCGGCGTCCAGGCTCTGGTCCCATATCCGGTCGGCCACGGCGTGCCGCACGACCACGTTCACCGCGATCGCGAGAGGTATGAGAACGAACACCGCGGCACCGGTCGCGATCAGGGTCAATCGCGCACGGAGCGACGGGGAACGCAGCCTGGGGAGGAGCATTACCCGAGGTTACTCAAGGTCATCTCGCGGAAACTTCGCGACATCGAAAAGCTGTCCCCAAAGTTACCCAAAGTCTCCAAAGGGCGGGTGATGTCGCGATCGCTCCGCGTGTCAGAGCGACAGCGTGGCGACGACCGGCGCGTGGTCGGAGTCTGCGGCGTCGCGGCGGGCCGACGGCTGGTCGCCCACGGACGGCAGCCCGTGACCCGTGAACGAGCGGACCGACGCCACCCGGTCGAGCAGGGCCCGGCTGACCAGGATGTGGTCGATGAGCTCCCGGCCGTCGTGGAAGACCCGGGAGTACCGCTCGGCCTCCGGGATCAGCGGCGCGAGGTTCCACAGGCGCCACGCGTCGCCCTTGTCCGGGACCCGCTCGCCCGCGGTCCCGATCGCCGAGCCGGGCGGCCCGAGCAGGATCTGTGAGGTGGCGGCCTCGGGCTCGTCGTTGAAGTCGCCGACCACGACGACGTTCCTGTCCCGCCCGTGCCCGTCGAGCAGCCGGTCGGCCAGGGCGCGCACGGTGACCGCCTCGGCGGCCCGCCGGTAGAGGGCGTACGCCCCGAACCGGGCCCGCTCGCCCTCGTCGTGCGGCTGGAACCGCCCGCCGGGGAAGCTCAGCAGCTTCGACTTGAGGTGGCAGACGACCAGGTCCAGGCTCGTGCCGGGGACGGGCTCCACCCGTACGGCGAGGACGCCGCGGCCGGTCGCGGACCCGGTCCCGCCGTGGTCGTCGGCCTGGATCGGCCCGAGGGGCGGCGGGAACGCGCTCACGTCCTCCAGCACGGTGATCGGGAGCCTGCTGAGCACCCCGACGCGGATGCCCCGGACGTCGGGGTGGGCCGACAGCGCGACGTGCCAGTCCCCGTCGAGCAGGGCGGCCAGGTCGGCCAGCGCCTCCGGGTCGCCGACCTCCTCGACGCCGAGCACGTCGGGCGCGATCTGCGTGATCGTGGTGCTCAGCGCCTTGAGCTTGGCCTCGTAGGCCGCCATGTCGCGTGGGCCGTACTCGCCGCCCGGCCGGTAGAGGTTCTCCAGGTTCCACGTGCCGACAACAGCCATGGCCGCCACCAGATAGATCGCCAAATCCGGAAATTTCCGGTTCGGGCTCACTATCTACCTGACGGCGGCCTTTGGCCATACGGTCGCCCTAACGAGCATGGCCGCACCGGGCGACGGACGGCGATCAGCCGGTCTGGACGAACACGGCGACCGTACGGGCCGGGACGTGCAGGGCGCCGGTCGCCGGGTCGGCGGACGCCTGCCGCACCACCGGGTCGGCCGACGCCGCCTGCACCGGATGCAGGGCGGCCCGCGCCCCCTTGAGCTCGGGCACCACGGGGGCCGCCGCCGTCCCGGTCGCGTTGAACACCACGGTCAGCGACCGGTACGCGGGGTCCACGCCGTTCGCGTCGATCCGCATGACGATCACCCCCGGGACGCCGGACGGCGGGAACGACACCCGCTTCTGGATCTCCGCGGCCGTGCCGAGCGAGAACGCGGGGGAGGAGGAGCGGATCCGCAGCAGCTCGCCGAAGCCGGTCCTGGCCGCCGTGATCGCCCCGCAGTCCGGCCGCAGCGCGGGGTCGGCCAGCAGCGGCCGGGCGTACGGCCACCGGGAGCCGTTGTCCTTCTCCGGGGGCAGGCCCGCGCCGAACCCGTTGCCCTCCCGGCAGTCCCACAGCAGCCGGTTGAACCAGTCGCCGGAGTCGTAGGAGTTGCGGTCGAGCGACTTGGAGCGCAGCCGCTCGCTGCCCGCGTGCACGAACGCCGTGCCCTGCCCGAGCAGAACCGTGGCCAGCGACAGCGTCTGCATCCGCACCCGGTCGGCCATGGACGCCGGCCGGGGCAGCTTGTAGGCGAGGGCGTCGTAGAGGGTCTCGTTGTCGTGGGCGTCCACGTAGGTGACGGCCTCGCCGGGGGCCGCGGTGTACCCGGCCGGGCCGCCGTTGTAGCCGACCTCCGACCCCTTGACCGGCCTGCCCGACGACCCGGTGAACGTGAAGTCGCGCAGGTTGCCCGCGAGGCCCAGCCTGATCAGGTCCTCGTACCCCGCGAGCCGGTCGCCGGGCTCGTCGGCGAGGCCGGAGCCGAAGCCGCGCACGCCCGGGTCGGCGTCGAACGGCGAGCCGCCCCGCACCGCGTCGCGCAGCCGGTCGTTGAACGTGCCGATGCCGGTGCCGGCCATGTTGGCCTGGGTGGCCTGGACGAACCGGGCGTCGTCCGCCACCTCGCCGAAGTTCCAGCCCTCGCCGTACAGGATGATCGACCTGCCGTCCACGCCGTCCTTGGCGGGGGTGAGCGCGTCGAGGGCCCTGCGCACGGCCAGGATGTTCGCCTTCGGGTGGTGGCCCATCAGGTCGAACCGGAACCCGTCGACCTTGTACTCCTTGGCCCAGGTCACGATCGAGTCCACGACGAGCTTGCCCATCATCGCGTGCTCGGGGGCGGTGTTGGCGCAGCAGGTCGACGTGGCGAGGGATCCGTCGTCGAGAAGCCGCTGGTAGTAGCCCGGCACGATCCGGTCGAGCACGCTCTGCGGGTCCTGACCGGCGGCGTGGGTGTGGTTGTAGACCACGTCCATCACGACCCGCAGCCCGGCGCCGTTCAGCCCCTCGACCATCTCGCGGAACTGGCGGATCCGGTCGTCCGGGTCGGTGGCGTACGACCCCTCGGGCACCGTGTAGTGCAGCGGGTCGTACCCCCAGTTGAAGGAGTCGGACGCCGCGGCGGCGGCGACGCACGCCTGCTGCCGGTCGGAGTCCGGCGGGAGCGCGGCCAGGTCGCAGGCCGGCTCGGTGCGGTCGGCCCTCCGGTCGGGCACGGTCGCGAAGTCGAACACCGGCAGCAGGTGGACGTGGGTCAGCCCGTCCTTCGCCAGGCTCCGCAGCTCGGTCATGCCCGCGCTCCCGGTCTCGGTGAACGCCTTGTACGTGCCGCGCTCGGCCGCCGGGACGGTCGCGTCCGAGGCCGAGAAGTCGCGGACGTGCAGCTCGTAGATCGACGCCCGGTCCTGCCGGACGGGGGCCGGCTTCTTCAGCGTGGCCCACCCCGCCGGCGTCAGGGACCGGTCCGACAGGTCCACGATCCGGCTGCGGCCCGAGCCCGCAGAGACCATGAGGCTGTAGGGGTCGGTCACCTCGTTGGTCACGACCTTGCCCGCGGCGGGGGCGTAGACGGTGACGAGGTAGGTGTAGTAGCTGCCCCGCCAGGACGACGGGCCGTCCGCCGACCACACGCCGGTGGCGTCGTCGCGGCGCATCGGGTGGACCGTCCGCCGGCCGCCCGCGGGCCCGTCGTAGAGGGCCAGTTCGACCTTCTGCGCGGTCGGCGCCCACACGGCGAGCCCGCCGCCCCCGGTGGGCCCGAGCGCGGCCGAGGCCGCCCCGGCGTACAGGTCGTCGAGCACGCCGGGGATCTGCACGCCGGTCGCGGTCAGCAGCGCGCCCGCGGGATCGCGTTCGACGGCCACGACCTGCCCGCGCAGCGCGGCCCGCGCCAGCCCGGCGTCGCGGGGGTCCACCTTCAGCGCCGCGTACGACGCCAGGTGCGGCCAGGCTGCCTTCTGGGCGTCGGTGAGCGTGCCGGGGGTCAGCCGGATCAGGTGGACGTCGCCGGTCAGGTCGCCCTTGGCGTAGGCGATGCCGCCGGTGGGGGAGTAGGCGAGCGCGTAGTGGCGCGCATCGGCCGTCCGGCCCTTCCAGGCCACCGTGTCGCGGTCGATCCACTGGGCCGTCGCCTTCGACAGGTCGGCGTCGGCGCCGGAGGCCGCCGGCTGGGGCAGCAGGTATCCGTCCACACCTGACAGTTTCCACACCTCGTTGCCGTTCACGGCGAGATCCAGGGACTGGTCGGCCTGCTGGTCCTTCTGGTCGCCCTTGTGGACGATCCACCCGAGGGTGCGGGCGCCCTCCTTGAGCGGCACCTCGAAGTACACGCCGAACGCGTCGGTCCCGGCCGGCGCGAGCGGGCTGCCCCACTCGACCGACCCTTCCGCGTCGCCCCAGTAGTGGAGGCCCCAGCCCTCGTAGTCGCCGTCCGGCCGGTGGTAGTGCAGCACCGCCACGTGCCGGGCCGCGGCCGCGCTCGCGTGCACGGCCGCCTCGCCCGAGTCCACGTACGCCTCGGGCTGCCGGGCCGGGACGAACGACAGGTCGGGCCCCGGGTCCTTGGCGTCGCCCCGGTGCACGATGAAGTTCAGCGGCGCCGCCGGGTCCTTCAGCGGCACCCGCCAGAACGCCCCGGACGCGTCGGTCCCGTCGGGCTTCCTGGGGCTCGCCCAGTCGGTGCCCACGCCGTCGGCGATCGCGTCGCCCCACAGGTGCAGCCCCCACCCGTCGTACGCGCCGTCGGGCCGGTGGTAGTGGACGGTCGCGTATCCCTGGGCCTCGGCCCGGGAGGGGTGGACGGCCGGGTCGCCCTCGACGAGCCACACCTCGCCCGTCTTGGACGGATCGACCATGCGGTCGCCCTGGTCCTTGGTGTCGCCGCGGTGCGTGATCAGGCTGACCTCCCGCGCGCCGGGCTTGAGCCTGATCCAGGCGAACCGGCCGAAGGAGTCCTCGCCGTCCAGCGCGACGGGCGAGGCCCAGTCGACGGCCTGGTCGACGTCCCCCCAGGCGTGCAGGCCCCAGCCGTCGTAGTCGCGGGCCTTCCGCTGGTAGTGGACCACCAGGTAGTCGCGGTTCACGGTCCCCGGCGTCTCCTCGACCGGCTCGGGGCCGGCCACGGCCGTGGCCGTCGCGCTCGCGTACCGTCCGGCCGAGTCCTTCACCACGGCCTTGTACGTCAGGGGTGTCCCCGCCGGCAGCCCGCTCAGGTCATGAAATACGCGGAAGACGCGGCCGGTGGGGGCGTCGTCGGTGCCGAGCACCCGCCAGGGCGCGTCGCCCGCCTTGACCGCGAATGTCACCTGGTCGAAGCCCGTCCCCGGCACCTGGGCCGTGATCGCCACCCGGCCGTCGCCGGCCGGGCCGCGCAGCTCGGTCCCGGGGAGGGACAGCGTGATCGCCGGCTGTGCGGCCGGCGCCGCCAGCCGCACGTCGGCCCGGTAGACCACGGCCGAGAGCGGCGGCACGGTGACGGACAGGCGCCCGTCGGCGCCGGCCGTCGCCCGCCCCGCGCCGCCGTACACCTGGGTGAAGGACGTGCCGGGGGAGGAGGTGGGGATGTCGGCGGCCCCGGCCGTCCCGCGGTTGTTGAGCGCGACGACGAACTCGACCTTCTCCCGGGCGTCGATCCGGGAGAAGGCGTACAGCCCGCCGGAGGCCAGCCGCTCGACCTGTGCGCCGTCGGCGAGCGCCGGATAGCGGTCGCGCAGCCGCGCCAGCTCGGCGATCGAGGTGTAGAGGGGATGGGTGGTGACGAAGTTGGCGGTCGCGTGGGTGGCGGTGGTGCCGATGAGGTCGTCGTCGAGGTAGTCGGGAGTCCTGGAGGCGAACATGCTCTGCCGGGCGTCCTTGTCGCCGCCCGCGCCGGTGAACCCCTGCTCGTCGCCGTAGTAGACGACCGGCTGGCCGCGGGTCAGGTACATGAGCTGATGGGCCAGGCGGTCGCGGGCGAGGAGGGTGGCGTCGTCGGCCGAGGGGTCGTCCTGCTCCAGGAAGTGCCCGATGCGGCCCATGTCGTGGTTGCCGAGGAACGTCGGCAGCGACGCCGCGTTCGAGTCGGCGTCGGTGAAGTAGTCGTCGCCCGCGTACAGGGCGGACAGGCTCCGCGCGTCGCCGCCGCTCGCGTAGGACCGGGCCGCCTCCTGGAAGCCGAAGTCGAGGGTCGCGTCGAGGCCGCCCGTCGTGGAGTAGCGGCTCTCGAAGGCCGGGTCGCTGCTGTAGACCTCGCCGAACATGAAGAACCGCCGGTCGCCGAGCCTGGCGGCGTACCCGTGCAGCGCGGGCGCGAAGCGCTGCCAGAAGGCCATGTCCACGTGCTTGGCCGTGTCGATCCGGAACCCGTCGATCCCGGTCTCCTTCACCCACGTCTCGTAGATGTCGGTCATGCCCTTTACGACCTCGGGCCGCTCGGTCCACAGGTCGTCGAGGCCGGAGAAGTCGCCGTACTCGGAGCTCTCGCCGGAGAAGGTCGAGTCGCCCCGGTTGTGGTACATCGTCGGGTCGTTCAGCCAGGCCGGGACCTTCGTATTCGCCGTGACCACCGGCGTGTAGGGGAACGACGCGGTCGTGACCTTGGGGAAGTCGTCCCGCAGGGCGTAGTCGCGGTCGTCGAAGGCCCTGCCCGACGCGTCGACGTACGGGTAGGCCGCCTTGGAGCGATAGCCGTACGTCTTCTCGGCGTAGTCGATCAGGTCGGCGGTGTGGTTGGTGATGATGTCGAAGAACACCTTCATGCCGCGCTTGTGCGCCTCTTTCACGAGGGTCTTCATCTGCGCGTTCGTGCCGAGATGCGGGTCGATCCTGGTGAAGTCGGTGATCCAGTAGCCGTGGTAGCCGGCGCTGGCGTTCGCCCCCGTGCCCTGCACCGGCCGGTTCTCGAACGACGGCGTGAGCCAGATCGCCGTGCTGCCGAGCCCCTTGACGTAGTCGAGCCTCCCGATCAGGCCGGCGAGGTCGCCGCCCTGGTAGAAGCCCTTGTCGGTGGGGTCGAAGCCGGTGGTCGTCCGGTCGCCGGACAGGCCGCCCCGGTCGTTGGACGGGTCGCCGTCGGCGAAGCGGTCGGTCATGACGAAGTAGAGGCGCTCCCGGGTCAGGCCCGTACGGAGGGCGTCCCTGGCCAGGTCGGCGTCGGCGGGCGCGCCGCCGGCCGGGGACGGCGCCGCGGCGGGGCCGGCGGCGACGGGGGTCTGCGCGCCCGCGGCCCTGTGGGCGGGGACGGCGGCGGGCGGCGCCGCCTGCGCGGGCGCGGTCGTGACCAGCGGGGACGCGAGAAGTGCGAGGGCGGCGGCAGCGGCGAGCGGGACGCGCGCACGCGGGAGCTGGGGGGGCACCATGCCCGGAACGTACTGGCGAGCCCCACCTCGTGCAAGGTTTTGCTGAAAGTTCCAGAAACATTGCAGCCGTTCCGTGACCCACCGCCGTAACAGGCTCGAAACCTGTGTCCGACACTGTTGGTGTCGCACAAGGTGGAGGTGATGGGGGATGTTGCTGCGGCTGCGCGTCTCGCTCCCCGACCGGCCCGGAGTGCTCGGCCAGGTGGCGCGCGCGTTCGGGGTGATGGGAGCCGACATCCTGCAGGTGACGGTGCTCGAACGGCAGTCGGGCCGGGCGGTGGACGACTTCACGGTCTCCTGGTCGGGGCTGTTCGAGCCCGGCGAGCTGCGCGAGCGGATCGGCGTCGTCCCCGGCACGCGGGTCGAGGCCGTGTGGCCGACCCGCGAGGCGCCCGGCACCAGCCCCGACTACGACCTGCTCGGGCACGTGGCGGGGGAGCCCGACCGGGCGTATCTCGCGCTCGTGGACGCCGTCCCCGATCTCGTCAGCGCGGAGTGGGCGGTCGCGGTCGACAGCTCCACCGGGGAGGTCGTGCACGGCAGCTGGCAGGCGCCGGAGACCGTGCCCGCCGCCGACCTCACCCCCCTGCGGCCGGCCTCGTTCAGCGAGGGCGGCCTTCATCTCGTCAGCGTGCCGATGGACGGCGTGCATCTGGTGGTGGCGCGGTCACAGGGGCCCGCGTTCCACCGGGCCGAGGTGGACAAGGTCGTCCGCCTCGTCGAGATCGTCTGCGTGCTCGCCCGGGCGGGGGTGAGCCGTACGGCGTGAACAATCGCCCGGACGGCGAGGACTAGCGCCGCGGCGGGTCGATCCGGGCGCCGGTCTGGGTGAACAGCATGAGGCGGGAGACGTCGACGGCGACCCGCCCGTGCTCGCCGGCCCGCCAGACGGGGCGGCTGCCCAGCCGGACGATCAGGTCGGCCCGGCGGTGCGTGCCGGACGCCGCGGACGGCGCGGGACCCGCCACCTCCTCTTCCTCTGCGGCGGAGGAGCTCAGCAGCCGGCGCATCATCGAGCGGGCCTTGCCGTTCATCCCGGCCTGGCTCCCGTTGACGTGGCCGCGGCGCCGGTCCGGCGGCTCCGGCACGTGGACGGCGGGGATGCCGGCCTCGAGGTAGGCCAGCCACTCGTGCCCGTGGTACTCCAGCGTGCGCACCCGGCCGAAGAACGTCGGCCCCTCGGTCCTCTCCGGCACCGGCATCAGCGCGTCCGGGCGGATGCCGACGATGATCTGCATGCCGGTGTGCTGTGACACAGCGTAAGCACGTGGATCGGTCCAGGGCATGGTGATCTGGTGCGTGCCGAAGTCGAGCAGGATGAACTGGTTCTGGGGCGTGCGGACCGTGGCCGCCAGCAGGTTGAGCTGCTGCGAGCTGAGGAACGCCGCCGTGAACGCCGTCGCCGGGTCGTTGTAGACCTGCGCCGGCGTCCCGATGTCCTGCAGCACGCCGCGGTTCATGATGGCGATGCGGTCCGCCAGCGTGAGCGCCTCGACCTGGTCGTGCGTCACGTAGATGGTGGTGACGCCGAGGGCGCGGACGAGGGAGGAGATCTCCATCCGCAGCTCGGTGCGCATGCCCGCGTCGAGGTTCGACAGCGGCTCGTCCATCAGGAACAGGGACGGCTGGCGCACGATGGCGCGGCCCATCGCGACCCGCTGGCGCTGGCCGCCGGACAGCGTCCCCGGCCGCCGGTCCAGCGTCTCGTCGATGTGCAGCGCCCGCGACAGCTCGACCACCCGCTCCTTGACCAACGCCGGGTCGGCCTTGGCGATCTCCAGCGGGAAGGACAGGTTCCCGCGGACGGTCCGGTGGGGGTAGAGCGCCCCGTTCTGGAAGACCATCGCCACGTCCCGGTCCCGGGGCGCGAGATGGTTGGCGAGCTTGCCTCCGAGCCAGAGGTCGCCGGCCGTGATCTCCTCCAAGCCGGCGATCATGCGGAGCAGCGTGGACTTACCGCAGCCCGACGGCCCGAGCAGGACGAGGAACTCCCCCTCTTCGGCCCGGAGGTTCATACGGTCCACGGCGAGGTAACCCCCCGGGTAGACCTTTGTCACATTGTCGAGGACGACGGTGCTCATGCAAGCTCGTTCCTCCCGGGCAGGCACGCCCGGATCCCCAGCCTTCGGTGTGATTGATGAGGTAGTACATCGCGTTGCGGGCACCCGTGTCCATACGTGTCGTGAAGAATCCGGCATCTGCTCGCAACTTACGGTTACTGCAAACTTTCCCTATTTGAAAGTCTTTTGTCAGGGCCTGCTCATGACCTTCGGGATGCGCCCGGCAGGCCGTCAAAGGTAACGAATTTGCTGAAAGTTTCTGTAAGGGCTTTCACGGTGACGCGCCCGGCTGTACGTTCCGCCATAAATCCCCCTGAGCAAGGAGTGCACCACACATGCGGCGAGTCATCCCTGCCGCGGCGGTCGCCGCGGCGCTCGCCCTGGCGGTCTCCGCCTGCGGCAGCAGTTCCGACACGAGTTCCGCCCCGGCCACGAGCGTCGCCCCGGACCAGGTCTCGGGCCAGGTCACCTGGTGGGACACCTCCGACGCCACCAACGAGGCGCCGGCCTTCCAGGACCTGATCAAGGACTTCGAGGCCAAGTACCCGAAGATCAAGGTGAACTACGTCAACGTGCCGTTCGCCAACGCGCGCGACAAGTTCAAGACGGCCGCGCAGTCGGGGGCCGGGGCGCCCGACGTGCTGCGGACCGACGTCGGCTGGGTCTCGGAGTTCGCCTCGCTGGGCTACCTCGCGCCGCTGGACGGCACCCCCGCGCTGGTCAAGCCCGAGGAGTTCCTCGCCTCGCCCGCCGCCAGCGGCAAGTTCAACGGCAAGACGTACGGCGTGCCGCAGGTGACCGACACCCTGGGCCTCCTGTACAACAAGGAGCTACTGAAGAAGGCGGGCTACGACGCCCCTCCGGCCACCATGGCCGACCTGAAGAAGGTCGCCCTCGACGTCAAGTCCAAGACGGGGGCCGACGGTCTCGCGCTGAACGTGGACGCCTACTTCCTGCTGCCGTTCATCTACGGCGAGGGCGGCGACTTCGTGGACGTGCCGAACAAGAAGATCACCATCTCCTCGCCGCAGTCCGTCGCGGGGGTGAAGATCGTCGAGGACCTGATCACGTCCGGCGCGACGGCCAAGCCGGCCCTGCAGGACAGCTACACGAACGCGGAGACCGCCTTCAAGGACGGCAAGGTCGCCATGATCTTCAACGGGCCGTGGTCGAACTCCGACAACCTTGGCGGCAAGGTCTTCAAGGACAACCCGGACAACTTCGGCGTGGCTCCGGTCCCGGCCGGGTCGGTGAAGTCGGGCGCGCCGGTCGGCGGGCACGACTACACCGTCTACGCCGGCTCGAAGAACCTCGCGGCGTCCTACCTGTTCGTGGCGTTCATGGACTCGGCCGAGAACCAGGCCAAGATCGCCGGCAAGCTGGGCCTGCTGCCCACCCGCCAGCCGGCCTACAGCTCGCCGGAGGCCACGGCCAACCCGAAGATCGCCCAGTGGCAGAAGCCGATGGAGTCGGCCGTCGAGCGCCCGTGGATCCCGGAGGCGGCCTCCCTGTTCCAGCCGCTGGTCGACGGCTACCAGAAGCTGGCCGCCGGGCAGACGGCCACCGAGCCCATGCTGAAGGACGTCGCCACCGCCTACCAGGGCATCCTCAAGGGCTGGAGCCTGTGACCGATGGCGGCTGACGTCGTCGCGGCGAGGAGGGCCGCGCCCCGCTCCGGGGCGCGGCGTCTCCTGTCGCGCCACTGGTACGCCTGGGCGATGGTCGCGCCGGTCGTCATCGTGACGCTGGTGCTGGTCGGCTACCCCCTCGTCCGCGGCGTCTACCTGTCGCTCACCGACGCGACCGAGGCCACCATGGGCCGCACGATCGGGATGAACGTGATCCCCGCGACGTACGAGTTCGTGGGGCTGCGGAACTACGCCGACATCCTGACGTCGTCCACGTTCCTCGGCCGGCTGGCGTGGACCGTCGTCTGGACCCTCGTGTGCGTCGCCCTGCACGTGGGCATCGGGCTCGGCCTCGCGCTGCTGCTGAACCGGCCGATGCGGCTGCGGGCGCTGTACCGCATGCTGCTCGTGCTGCCGTGGGCCGTCCCGGCGTTCGTGTCCGCGTTCATCTGGCGCTACCTGCTGAACGGCGAGTTCGGCGTGGTCAACGCGATGCTCAGGGCCGCCGGGTTCGCCGGGATCAGCTGGCTCGACGACCCGTTCTGGGCCAAGGTCTCGGTCATCGCGTGCAACGTCTGGCTCGGCGTGCCGTTCATGATGCTCGCCCTGCTCGGCGGGCTGCAGGGGATCCCGCGCGAGCTGTACGAGGCCGCCGAGGTGGACGGCGCCTCGGCCTGGCAGCGGTTCCGGCACATCACGGTCCCCGGGCTGCGCCCCGTCCTGAGCACGGTGGTGCTGCTCGGCACGATCTGGACGTTCAACCAGTTCCCGGTCATCTTCCTGCTCACCCGCGGAGGGCCGGCCGGATCCACGGAGATCCTCGTGACGTACGCCTACCGGCAGGCCTTCGAGGGCATCAGGGACTACGCCGGCTCCGCGGCGTGGGGCCTGGTCATCCTCGCCCTGCTCGTGGTCATGGCCACGGTCTACCGCCGGGCCCTCCGTCAGCAGGGGGAGGCGTGGTGAGCCCGGCCGCGGCCCCGCCCGCCACGCGCGCCAAGGCCGGGGGACGGGACTCCCGCACGCCGCTGAAGTCGGCCGCCCTGCACCTCACGCTGATCGCGGCGAGCATCGTGTCGGTCTTCCCGGTCGCCTGGCTGGTGCTGACCTCGCTCAAGCCGCGGGCCGTCATCGAGACGGCCTCGGTCTCGCCGATCGAGCAGCCCACGTTCGCCAACTACGCGCAGGTGCTCGGCGAGACCCGGTTCCTCACCTGGGCCGGCAACTCGGTCGTCGTCTCGCTGGCCACCGCGGTGATCAGCGTCCTGCTGTCGGCCAGCACCGGGTACGCCGTGAGCCGGTTCCGCTTCCCCGGGTTCCGCTCGGTCATGTGGATGCTGCTGGTGATCCAGATGTTCCCGGTGGCCATCCTGATCGTGCCGATCTACAACCTCATGGCCGGCCTCGGGCTGATCAACCAGTTGCCCTCGCTGGTCATCACCTACCTCACCACGACCATCCCGTTCTGCGCGTGGATGATGAAGGGCTACTTCGACACGGTCCCGGCGTCGATCGACGAGGCGGGACGGGTGGACGGCCTGACCCCGTTCGGCACGTTCTGGCGGCTGATCCTGCCGCTGGCCAAACCGGGGCTGGCGGTCGCCGCGTTCTACTCGTTCCTCACCGCCTGGGCCGAGGTCGCGTACGCCACGGCGTTCATGACCGGCGACGACAAGTACACGCTCGCGGTCGGCCTCAGCCAGTTCGTCGGCCAGCACAAGGCGGAGTGGGGGCTGCTCACGGCCGCGTCCGTGCTGATCGCGATCCCGGCGGCCGCCGTCTTCCTGCTCGTCCAGCGCCATCTCGTGACCGGCCTCACGTCCGGCGCCACGAAGGCGTGACCCTATATGAGAATCGGGGGATCCCCATGACCGAAGTCGCCGTCCAGCCGCCGGTGGTCGCCACCCGATGGTGGCGCGACGCCGTGATCTACCAGGTGTACGTGCGCAGCTTCGCGGACGGCAACGGCGACGGCGTGGGGGACCTCCCGGGGGTGCGCAGCCGCCTGCCGTACCTGGCCGAGCTCGGTGCGGACGCCGTCTGGCTGACCCCGTTCTACCCCTCGCCCATGGCCGACTTCGGGTACGACGTGGCGGACTACCGCGACGTCGACCCGATCTTCGGGTCGCTCGCCGACGCCACGGCGCTGATCGAGGAGGCCCACGCGCTGGGCCTGCGGATCATCGTGGACGTCGTGCCGAACCACACCTCCGACCGGCACCCCTGGTTCGCGGCCGCCCTGGCCGCCGGACCGGGCGGCCGGGAGCGGGAGCGCTACATCTTCCGGGACGGCAAGGGCCCGGACGGCGCGCTCCCGCCGAACGACTGGGAGTCCATCTTCGGCGGCCCCGCCTGGACCAGGGTTCCCGACGGCCAGTGGTACCTCCACCTGTTCGCGCCCGAGCAGCCCGACCTGAACTGGGAGCACCCCGAGGTGCACGCCGAGTTCGCCGACGTGCTGCGGTTCTGGCTCGACCTCGGGGTGGACGGCTTCCGGATCGACGTGGCCCACGGCATGGTCAAGGCGCCCGGCCTGCCGGACGTCGGGCGGCTCGGCCAGGCCGAGCTGATCGGCGCCCAGGTCGTGCCGTTCTTCGACCAGGACGGCGTGCACGAGATCCACCGGTCGTGGCGCCGGATCCTCGACTCCTACGACGGGGAGCGGATCGGCGTCGCCGAGGCGTGGGCGCCCTCCCCCGAGCGGCTGGCCAACTACGTCCGGCCCGACGAGCTGCACCAGGCGTTCAACTTCCACTTCCTGAAGACCCCGTGGGACGCGACCCGCTTCCGCGCGGTGGTCGACGAGTCGCTGCGCACGGCCGCCCTGGTCGGCGCCCCCTCGACGTGGGTGCTGTCCAACCACGACGTGAAGCGCCACGTCACCCGGTACGGCGGAGGGGAGCGCGGCCTGCGCCGGGCCAGGGCCGCCGCGCTGCTGATGTTCGCGCTGCCCGGCTCGGCGTACGTCTACCAGGGCGAGGAGCTCGGGCTGCCGGAGGTGCTCGACCTGCCCGAGCACTACCTGCGCGACCCGCAGCGGCTGCGCGACCCCGACAGCGGGCGCGACGGCTGCCGGGTGCCGCTGCCGTGGACGGCCGCCGGCGACCCCACGCTCGGCTTCGCCCCTCCCGGCATCTACGAGAGCTGGCTCCCGGTGCCTCCGGGGTGGCGGGACCTCAGCGTCGAGGCCCAGCAGCGCGACGGCGCCTCCACCCTCGCCCTCTACCGGGCGGCCCTGACGATGCGGCGCGAACACCCGGGCCTCGGCGACGGCACGCTGACGTGGCTGGACGGGCCGCGCGGCACGCTCGCCTTCACCCGCGGGCACGGGTTCACGTTCCTGATGAACATGACGCCGGAGTGGGTCGAGATCGGGCCGGCCCCCGGCGAGCTGCTGCTGGCCAGCGGCGGGCCGGACACGGCCGGCGGCGTCGTCAGGCTCGCGCCCGACTCGGCCACCTGGTGGGCGGCCGGGACGGATCGGTGAGGGCCCGCGGGAGAACCGCAACGGCAGAAGATCTGAGGGGCACGACCTAAAGTGATGCTCATGAACAACACGCGGCTCGCGGACATCGCGGCTCAGGCGGGAGTCAGCGAGGCGACGGTGAGCCGGGTGCTGAACGGCAAGGCGGGGGTGTCGGCCTCCACCCGCCAGGCCGTGCTGACCGCGCTCGACCTGATGGGGTACGAACGCCCGCAGCGGCTGCGCCAGCGCAGCAACGGCCTGATCGGCCTGGTCATCCCCGAGCTGGGCAACCCGATCTTCCCGGCCTTCGCGCAGGCGGTGGAGAAGGCGCTCACCCAGCACGGCTACACCCCGATCCTGTGCACCCAGGAACCCGGCGGCGCCCCCGAGGACGAGTTCACCGAGATGCTGCTCGACCGCGGCGTCTCCGGCATCGTGTTCGTGTCGGGCCTGCACGCCGACACCACCGCCCGGATGGACCGCTACACCCGGCTCACCGACCGGGGCCTGCCGATCGTGCTGGTGGACGGGTACAACGAGGGCATCCCCGCGCCGTTCATCTCGCCCGACGACCGGCTCGCGGCCCGTCTCGCCGTCCAGCACCTGGTCGACCTCGGGCACGAGCGGGTCGGGCTCGCCCTGGGCCAGCGCCGCTTCGTCCCGGTCATCCGCAAGATCGAGGGCTTCCGCCAGACGATGGCCCAGCTCCTCGGGTTGTCCGGCGTCGACGAGCTGATCCAGCACTCGCTGTTCTCGGTCGAGGGCGGCCAGGCGGCCGCCGGGGCGCTCATCGACCGCGGCTGCACCGGGATCTTCTGCGCCAGCGACCTCATGGCCCTCGGCGCGATCCGCGCGGCCCGGGAGCGCGGGCTGTCGGTCCCGGGCGACGTGTCGGTGGTCGGCTTCGACGACTCGCCGCTGATGGCGTTCACCGACCCGCCGCTGACCACGGTGCGCAAGCCGATCGGCGCGATGGCCGCGGCCGCCGTCGAGACCCTGCTGGAGGAGATCGGCGGCACCCCTTCCAAGCACGTCGAGCTGATCTACCAGCCGGAGCTGGTGGTCCGCGGGTCCACCAGCTCGGGCCCGCTCGTCAACCGGTGACCGTGGACGTCCTCGTCGTCGGGGGCTCCGGCGTCGACACCACCGTCCGGGTTCCCGCGCTGCCCCTGCCGTACGCCGACACCTACGCCGTCCCGCCCGTCCTGGACCGCATCGGCAACACCGGCGCGGGGGTGGCGCTCGGCTGCCACGCCCTCGGCCTGCGGGTGCTCCTGGTCGACCTCGTCGGCGACGACCCGCAGGGCGCGCTGATCCGGGCGCACCTGTCGTCGCGCGGCGTCGGCTTCGCCTTCGCGCGGGCGGAGGCGGGCACGCGGCGCAGTGTCCTGCTCGTCGACCCGGCGGGACGGCGGCTGTCGCTGTTCGACCCGCGGCCGTCGCCGGGTGAGCGGCTGCCGCGCGACCTCTACCTGCCCGCCCTCCGTGAGGCGCGGCACGTGCACGTGTCGATCACCGACTTCTGCCGGCACGTCTACGCGGACATCCCGCCCGGCACGCCGACCTCCACCGACCTGCACGACTGGGACGGCGAGAACGACCACCACCGTGACTTCGCCGGCAACTCCGACCTGGTGTTCCTGTCCGCGGCCGCGCTCGGCGCCCGCCGGGACGCGGTCATGCGCTCGATCGCGGACCGCGGCCGGGCCTCGACCGTGGTGTGCACGGACGGCGCCCGGGGATGCCACGTGCTCGGCGAGAGCGGCGAGATCCGGCACTTCCCGGCGCAACCGCTGCCCGGCCCGGTGGCCGACACCAACGGCGCGGGCGACGCGTTCGTCTCCGGCTTCCTGTACGGCAGGCTCTCCGGCCGCCCACTGGAGGAGTGCGTACGGCTGGGCGGGCTCGCCGGGGCGCACGCGTGCACGGTCGAGGGCACCCACGAGGACCCGTGGAAAGGGCCCGCGACCGGCGGGTGAGACGGTCGCGGGCCCGAAATCCATGAACGTGGTGCCGGGTCGCGGCCACGAGCATGGCCGCCGGCTCCGCCGAGGGAGGGTGGCTCGGCCGGCGAGGTCTGGAGGGTGTGCCGGTCAGGGGCGCAGCGTGGCCGCCTCCGCCGCCAGCTTCTCGATCCGCCCGAAGTCGCCGGAGGCCAGGGCGTCGGCGGGGGTCAGCCAGCTTCCGCCGACGCAGCCGACGTTCGGCAGCGCCAGATAGGACGGCGCGTTCCGCGGCGTGACGCCGCCGGTCGGGCAGAAGCGGACGTCGGGCAGCGGCCCGCCCAGCGACTTGAGGTAGGCGACGCCGCCCGCGGCCTCCGCGGGGAAGAACTTCATCTCCTTGATGCCGCGCTCGGCCAGGGTCATCGCCTCGGTGGCGGTCGCCGCGCCCGGGAGGAACAGCACGCCGGAGCCGAGCAGCGCGGCGAGCAGGGCCGGTGTGGTGCCGGGGGAGACGAGGAAGCGGGCGCCCGCCTCGACGGCCGCCTCGACGTCGTCCGGGGTGCGGACCGTGCCGGCGCCCACCACGGCCTCGGGCACCTCGGCGGCCACCCGGCGGACCGCCTCCAGCGCGGCCGGGGTGCGCAGCGTGATCTCGATCATCGGCAGCCCGCCCGTGACCAGCGCGCGGGCGAGGGGGACGGCGGTCTCCGCGTCGTCGACGACCACGACGGGCACCACGGGGGCGAGATCGAGAAGGCTCATACCAGCTCCACATTAGAGGAAACCTGGGCGAGCCAGGCGGCCGCCCCGGTGAGCGCGGGGTGCTCCGCGACGATCAGCGAGGTGGCGACGGCCGAGAGGTAGGGCGCCAGCGCGGGGGCCGCCGTCTCGAACCGGGCGCGGAAGGCGCCGCCACCGATCCGGTCCGCCAGGCGGGGCAGCACGCCGCCGCCGAGGTAGACCCCGCCGCGCGCGCCCAGCGTCAGCGCCACCCCGCCGGCGAAGCCGCCGAGCATCGCCAGGAACACCTCGACGGTCTCCAGGCAGAGCGGGTCGGCCGACGCGGTGACCTCGGCCGCCGTGCCCGCGACCGGCGCCACGCCGCGGACCAGCGCGAGCCCCCGGTGGAGGCGGGCCAGCCCGGGGCCGGACAGCAGGTGCTCGGCGTCCACGTACGGCAGGCCGTCCGCGCGCAGCGCACGGACGATCTCCATCTCCAGGTCGGTCACGGCGGGGGCGGCGACGTGCCCGCCCTCCCCGGGCACCGGCGCCCAACCGCCGGGCACGGGCACCAGGCCGCCGACCCCGAGGCCCGTCCCGGGCCCGAGCACGGCCTTGGCCAGCCGGGCCGACGGCGGGGGGCCGCCGAGCGGCACGAGGTCGTCTCCCGCGAGATGCGGCAGCGAGATCGCGAGCGCCTCGAAGTCGTTGAGCAGCACCGCGCGGGGGATGCCCAGGTCGAGGACGGACCCGGCCCATGCCGCGTTCGTCAGCCGGTACCGGTCCCTGTCGACAGGACCGGCGATCGCCAGACACGCGGCCTCCGGCCGAACTCCGCCCGCATGGTCTGCGAGATAGGCGGCTACGGCATCGGCAAGGCCGTGATGCTGGGACACGTTCAGTACGGCTACCGCCTCCGGCTGCCCGGCGGGCCTGGTCACCAAACCGAACCGGGCGTTGGTGCCGCCGATGTCGGCGACGAGCCACGGGAGGTTCACGCAACGTCCCCGAACACACTCGCCCCCCGCTCGGCGGGGCCGACGGTGCGGCGGAAGGAGGCGAACAGCTCACGGCCCGTCCCCGCCCACAGCTCGTCGGGCAGGGGAGCGCCCTCCGGAGTGCGCGCGGACAGGTCGGCGAGGACGGTCAGGGTCCCGGCGGCCGAGTCGAGACGGATCACGTCGCCGTCGCGCACCAGCGCGATCGGCCCCCCGTCGGCCGCCTCGGGGGACAGGTGGATGGCGGCCGGGACCTTGCCCGACGCGCCCGACATGCGGCCGTCGGTGACGATCGCCACCTTCCGGCCGCGGTCGAGTAAGACCGCCAGCGGCGGCGTGAGCTTGTGCAGCTCCGGCATGCCGTTGGCCCGCGGGCCCTGGTAGCGGACGACCGCGACGAAGTCCTGGTCGTCCAGCTCACCGGCCTCGAACGCCCGCAGCAGGTCGAGCTGGTCGTCGAACACCTTGGCCGGGGCCTCGATCACCAGGTGCTCCGGCTTGACCGCCGACACCTTCGACACTGCCCGGCCCAGGTTGCCGTCCAGGATGTGGATGCCGCCGTCGGCGGAGAACGGGTCGGCGACCGGCCGCAGCACGTCGAGGTCGCCGCTGCCCTCGGCCCGCTCCTCCCACACCAGGACGCCCTCCTTGAGCGCGGGCTCGGTCCGGTAGAAGCCGAGGCCGCGCCCGGCCACCGTGAGCACGTCGGCGTGCAGGAGTCCCGCGTCGAGCAGGTCCCCGATGAAGACCGGCATGCCGCCCGCGGCCTGGAAGTGGTTCACGTCGGCCTGGCCGTTCGGGTACATCCGGGTGAGCAGCGGCACGACCTTGGACAGGTCGGCCATGTCATCCCAGGTCAGCTCGATCCCGGCGGCGGCCGCCATCGCGACCAGGTGCATCGTGTGGTTGGTCGAGCCGCCGGAGGCGAGCAGGGCCACCACCGCGTTGACGATCGCCTTCTCGTCGACGACCTCGCCCACGGGCGTGTACTCCGCGCCGTGCGGGGAGATCTCGACGGCCCGGCGGCCCGCCGCCGCGGTCAGCGCGTGCCGCAACTCGGTGTGCGGGTTGACGAACGTCGCGCCCGGCAGGTGGAGGCCCATGACCTCCATGAGCAGCTGGTTCGAGTTCGCCGTGCCGTAGAAGGTGCAGGTGCCGGGGGAGTGGTAGGACGCCGCCTCGGCGTCCAGCATCTCCAGCCGGGTGATCGCGCCCTCGGCGAAGCGCTGCCGCGCCCGCGCCTTGACCTTGTTCGGCAGGCCGGAGGTCATCGGCCCGGCCGGGACGAAGATCGCCGGCAGGTGGCCGAACCGCAGGGCGCCGATGAGCAGGCCGGGGACGATCTTGTCGCACACGCCCAGCAGGAGCGCGGCGTCGAACATGTCGTGCGACAGCGCGATCGCCGTCGCCATGGCGATCACGTCGCGGCTGTAGAGCGACAGCTGCATCCCGGCGCGGCCCTGGGTGATGCCGTCGCACATGGCCGGCACGCCGCCCGCCACCTGCGCGACGCCGCCCGCCGTCCGGACCGCCCGCTTCAGCTCCGGCGGGTAGGTCTCGTACGGCTGGTGGGCAGAGAGCATGTCGTTGTACGAGGTGACGATGGCGACGCCGGGCTTGGCCGACCCGCGCAGGTCGATCTTGTCCTCGGCGGGCGCGGCGGCGAAGCCGTGCGCGAGGTTGGCGCAGCCGAGACGGCCGCGGGCCGGGCCCCGCTCGCGCAGCTCCTGGCCGGCCCGGCCGATCCGGTCGAGGTAGGCCCGGCGGCGGTCGCGGCTGCGCGCGCGGACCCGCTCGGTGACCTCGGCGATCACACGGTTCGTCACGGCAGGTCCTCCTCGTGCCAGGCACGGTCGCTGCGGGCCAGCAGCTCGTGGGCCCCGGCCGGCCCGGCGGTCCCGGCGGGGTACGGCTCGGGCAGCATCCCCGAGCCGTTCCAGTGGTCCATGATCGGATCGATCCAGCGCCAGGCGGCCTCGACCTCGTCGCGCCGCATGAACAGCGTGGGATTGCCGGACATCACGTCCATGAGCAGTCGCTCGTACGCGTCGGGGACGCGGGCGCTGAAGGTGTCGGCGAAGCTCAGGCTCAGCGGCACCGGCCGCAGCACGACCTCGCCCGCGCCCGGCTCCTTCGCCATGAGCCGCAGGTGGATGCCCTCGCTCGGCTGGAGCCGCAGCACCAGCCGGTTGGGCGAGGCGCCGGGGAAGATGGCGTGCGGCACGTCCTTGAACTGCACCACGATCTCCGACCGCCGGGCCGGCAGGCGTTTGCCGCTGCGCAGGTAGAAGGGCACGCCGGCCCAGCGCCAGTTGCGCACCTCGGCGCGTACGGCGGCGAACGTCTCGACCCGCAGGGACTCGGCCGTCGGCTGGTTCTTGTCGGGCTCGTCCAGGTACCCCGGGACCTCGGCGCCGTCCGCCCGGCCCGCCGTGTACTGCCCGCGGACCGTGAACCGGTCGACCTCGGAGCCCACGATCGGCCGCAGCGACTGCAGCACCTTGACCTTCTCGTCGCGGACGGCCTCCCGGTCGTTGCGGGACGGCGGCTCCATGGCCACCAGGCACAGCAACTGGAGGAGGTGGTTCTGCACCATGTCGCGCAGCGCGCCGGCCTGGTCGTAGTAACCCCGGCGGCCCGGCGTGCCGACCGTCTCCGCCACCGTGATCTGGACGTGGTCGATCCAGAGCGAGTTCCAGATCGGCTCGAGGAACGCGTTGGCGAACCGGAGCACGAGCAGGTTCTGGACCGTCTCCTTGCCCAGGTAGTGGTCGATCCGGAAGATCTGCGACTCGTCGAAGATCGCGCCGACCTCGTCGTTGATCGCCTGGGCGCTCGCCAGGTCGCGGCCGAGGGGCTTCTCCAGCACCACCCGCGACAGCGGCGTGACCAGCCCGGCCTCCCGGGCTCCCCGGCAGAACGCGCCGAACGTCATGGGCGGGCTGGCGAGGTAGAAGATCCGGTCGCGGTCCTCGTGGCCGTCCAGGAGCCCGGCGACCCCTTGCCAGCCCTCGGGCGCCGCGATGTCGACCGTCCGGTGGTGCAGCCTGCGGAGGAATCCGTCCCAGCCCTCGCCCCCGCTCAGGGCGGGGCGGACCTCCGCGTCGACCTTCCCCCGGTAGTCCGCGTCGTCCAGCCCGCCGCGCGACAGCGCGATGACGCGGCTGTCGGCGTGGAGCCGTCCGTCGCGGTGGCTGTGGTACAGCGCAGGCAGGAGCTTGCGCATCGCCAGGTCACCGGTGCCGCCAAAGATGATCAGGTCGGCGGGCCGGGCCGTGCCGTTCGAAAGGTCGGGCATGAGGGGGACAGTAGCGGGAAGATATGTGACTTTTCAAGCCGACTTTTGTAACTTGGGATGAATAAGTCATTGAACTTCGGTAAGCATCTGTGCTTCACTTCTCGTTAATGTCACGACTTGCGACCACCGGCGAGGTCCTCCAGCTCATCCGGAGCGGGGAGGCGGTCACGCGTGCCGACATCGGCCGCATCACGGGCCTGTCGCGCCCGGCCGTCGCCCACCGGATCACCGAGCTGCGCCGGCGCGGGCTCATCATCGAGGACGCCGAAGGCCCGTCGACCGGCGGGCGCCCCCCGGTCCGGCTCCGGTTCGACCAGGCGGGCGGCGTCGTCCTCGTCGCCTCGCTCGGCGCGAGCCGCACCCAGATCGCCCTCTGCGACCTCGCCGGCCAGGTGCTGCTGCGCACCGACCTCGACATCGACGTCGAGGAGGGCCCCGACGTGGTGCTGCCGCTGCTCATGGACACCTGGGAGAAGCTGCTCGACGGGCAGGCCCCCGTCGTGGGCGTCGGCCTCGGCGTGCCCGCCACGGTGGAGTTCGCCGCGGGGCGCACCGAGAGCGCCCGCGTGATGGCCAGCTGGACCGGCGTGGTGATCCCGCCGATCATCGCGGAGCGGTTCGCCGTGCCCGTGCTCGTCGACAACGACGTGAACGTCATCGCGATGGGGGAGCACCGCCTGGCCTACGCCTCCGAGCTCGACGACCTGCTGTTCGTGAAGGTCTCGACCAGGATCGGCGCCGGCGTGATCTCCGGCGGGAGCATCCTGCGCGGCGCGCTCGGCGCCGCCGGCGAGATCGGCCACATCCCGGTGCGGGACGGCGGCGGCGTGCTGTGCCGCTGCGGCAACCTCGACTGCGTCGACTCCGTCGCGAGCGGCACCGCGATCCTGCGCGACCTGCGGGCCAAGGGCCGCGACGTGGTCTCGCTCGCCGACGTGACCGCGCTGGTCCGCGCGGGCGACGCCGAGACGATGGCCGTCGTACGGCAGGCCGGGCGCTGGCTGGGCGAGGTCATCTCCGGGGCCGTCAACCTGCTCAACCCGGCCGTCGTCGTGCTCGGCGGCGACGTGGCCGAGATGTTCCAGCCGCTCGTCTCCGGCGTCCGCGAAGTGATCTACCGCAGGTCCACCCAGCTCGCCACCCGCAGCCTGCGGATCGAGCGCAGCCGCCTCGGACCGGGCGCCGGCATCACCGGCTGCGCGCTGATGGTGCTCGACCACGTGCTCTCCGCCGACGCCGTCGACTCCGCCGCGGTCTGAGCCGCCGGATCGGCACGCGGTCGCCCCTCGGTCGCGCGACTGTCAGGCCCGGGCCAGGAGCGCGTCGACCTGGGCGGCCAGGGGCGGGGCGCCGAGCCGGTTGTCGATCTCGTGGTGGGGCACCGCCGGCGGCTCGTCCACCCGGATGGCCCGCAGGTAGTCGGCGAAGCGCTCCAGCTTCCGGCCGTCCCTCGCGAGCCCGCGCCGGACCAGCCGCTCCCGCAGGGTGGGGCCGTCGGACCGCACCCACACCAGCCGGACGTCCGGGCCGCCCAGGTCCTCGACCCACCGCTCCCACAGCGCCGCGTCGTGCACCTGCGAGGTGAACGGGCCGCCCAGCATGACCGGGCAGCCGTGCGAGCGGATCTCCCGTGCGGTCGCCGTCATGCCGTCGTACTCGTGGCTCTTGACGTACTCGTCGTACCAGGGGCCCTCGCGCTCGTCCGGGCGCCTGCCGTACGCGGCGAGCGTGGCCTCGACGAAGCGGCCGTACATCGTGTCCTTGTCGAGCAGGGCGGGCACGGGCCGCAGACGGGCCAGCAGGAGCGCGCAGACGGTGGACTTGCCCGCCCCCGGCGGCCCGGAGACCACCCACGACGGGGGGCTCATCGGGGTGGGCCGAACGGCTCGATGGGCGGGTCTGCGTGCGGCCCGGCCGCGCCGTCCCCGCCCACTCTGCGGCCGGCGCTCTCGCTCACCCGCAGGGCGTACAGGCCGCCGCCGGGGTCGACGGGGACCAGGCCGTAGCCGGTGTCCACCTCGTCCTCCTCCAGGCCCAGGGCGCTCATGGCGGACTCCAGGCTCGCGCCCTCCGGGAGCCGCACGGTGATGAGGACCCTCGCCACGTCGCGCCCCCTTGGCTCAGGCCGCCCGCGCCGCCCTCCTGCGCAGGGCGGCGAGGATCCCGGCGACGTCCACGACGCCGTACCCGTAGTCGTAGTCATAGCCTACGTCGCTGCGATCATCGGCCGTCCTGCGGAGGAGGGTACGCAGCTGGGCCGGCGACAGCGCGGCGGAGGGCCAGCGGGTGCGGACGGCCGCGACCAGCCCGGCGGCGACCGGGCAGGCGGCCGACGTCCCCGAGTCGGGCTCGTCGGCCCCGAAGGCGCCCGACCCGGCGAAGTGGGTGTAGGAGCAGAGGTCGGGCTTGCGCGGGGCGAGCCGGCCCGGCCCCTGGGAGGAGTAGCCGACCCGCTCGCCTTTCGTGTCGACCCCGCCGATCGACAGCACACGCGGGTGCGAGTTGGCCCCGACGATGGACCGGTCGGGATAGGCGCACCGGCTGTCGGGGCACTGCCGCCCGCAGTTGCCGGCGGCGAACAGGATGTCGGCGCCCGCCTCGGCCAGGCTGCCGACGATCAGGTTGAACGGGTGCGCCGGGTTGTCCGAGTAGTTGCCGGGATGGCCCGGTGGGAAGTCCCACCGCGGGGAGAACGACCCCCAGCTGTTGCTGATCACGAGAGACCGGGAGGCCGCCGGCTGGGCCTCCAGCACGGTCCGCAGGTGGGCGTACGCCGCGAGGGCGTCGGACAGCAGGCCGTCCATCGTCGTCCCGCCCGACCGGCGCGACAGCAGGACGGGGAGGTCGACGAGCGAGGCCTTCGGGGCGGCGACGAGCGTGTCGAACGCGCACATCGTGCCGTGGTCCACGGCGAACTCCCCGGCCCGGCCGGACACGCCGGCGGGGTTCCAGCTGCGCTCCCGGTCCACCGTGACCGCCCGGCCCAGGGCCGCCGACACGTGACCGGCGTTGATCCCGGTGTCGGTGATCGCCAGGGGCACGCCGGAGCCGTCGAGGCCCTCCGCGGCGAGGTCGGTCACCCGCAGCAGCCGCTCCACGTCGTGCCAGTCGCCCACAGGCCCGTCGCCGCCGCAGGTGGGCGTGCTCTCGATGACCGGGTCAGCGTACACCGCGACCACGTCCCGCCGGGTCGCGGGCAGCAGCGAGACCCGGGTGGAGATCTCGTCGTCGCCGATCTCCCCGCGCACCACGACGGACGCCTCGTGCGGCGCCATCGAGAACGCCAGCGGCTGGTTCAGCGACAGGGGGTCGCCGCCCGGGACCGCCGGCATCGGGCGGGGCACCGCCACCGGGCCGTAGGACCGGTCGAGCACCACGCCCGGCAGGCCGTCGGCCACGTCGGCGGCCGTCGCCGTGGCCGTGCGGCCGGCGACCGCGGCGACCAGATCGGGGGAGGGACGCAGCTGGATCAGTACGCGCACCGGTTTCACTCCGTGACTAGACGATTACGTCGCGTCACAACGATGCGTCATCCGGGCGGCGGAGTCCACCGTTTTCGCAGGGTTCCTGGGCCTCTCGTGGGGACGAGAGGCCCCGGAGTGTCAGAACCCGCAGAGCTCCGACAGGCTCTTGGCCGCCTGATCGTTCGGCGTCGGGGTCTGCCCGGGCGTCGAGACGCGCGGCGACGGCGTGGACGAGGGCGACGCCGAGACGGACGGCGTGGGGCGCGCTCCGGAGGCGAGCGCGGACGCGGCCGGGCTCGGCCCGGTCGCCGCCGTCACCTGGTCGGCCATCGACTCGCGGACGGCCTCACGGGTCAGGTTCCGGATCTTCACCCAGTCGGGGTTGCCGGGGTAGATCACCGGAGGCACGAACTGCAGGCTGGTGATCTTGGCGTTCCGCACCTTCATGCCGAGCGGCACCAGGTGCTCCAGCAGGTCGCGGGGGATGTCCGTGCGGAACATGTGGCGGGCGGCAGCGGCGATCTTGGTGAAGTTCGCGAGGACGGTGGCCGGGGTGACCTGGTGCGCGAGGGCGCCGATGACGCAGCGCTGCCGGGCCATCCGGGAGAAGTCGTCGCTGTCCACCCGGGAGCGGCCGTACCAGAGCACCTCCTCGCCGTTCAGCGTCCGGTAGCCCGCCTTGATCGTGCCGGCGGTGCCGAAGTGGCCGCCCCACTTGACGTCCCGCTCGACCCGGATCTTGAGGCCGCCGACCGCGTCGATCAGCGCGGCGAAGCCGAACATGTCGACCATGGCGTAGTAGTCGATGTGCAGGCCGAGGGTGTAGCCGATGGCGTCCTTGAGCGCCTGGGCGCCCCGGTTCTTGCCGCCCATGACCTGCGGGTTGTTGTCCGCGTAGTACCAGACCGAGTTGAGCAGGCCCTGCCCCTCGGCGTTGAAGCCGTCGGGGAACAGCCGGTGCAGCGGGCTGGTCGGCGGGAAGCGGACGTACTGGAGGTTGCGCGGCAGGCTCAGCAGCACGGTGTTGCCGGTGGCGATGTTCACGCTCGCGACGGTCATGGAGTCGGTGCGCACGCCGATGCGATTGCCGGCGGCGTCGCCGCCGATGAGCAGGAAGTTGACCCGCTTGCGGCCGTTCCAGGGGTCCTCGGCCCTGATCTGGGACACCGTCACGCCGGGCTCGGGCGCCGTCACCGCGTCGAGCGTCTGGCTCGCGGTCCTGACGTACCCCGCGGTGACGGCGAACGGCGCCATCACGGACACGCACAGCACCCCGGCGACGATGCCCGACACGATCTGGCCGCCCTGGGGCAGGCGCTGCGGCCGCAGGGCGACGAACGACAGGGCGACGAGCGCGAACCAGGCCACCGCGCACACGCCGGCGCCGATCATGATGGCCGTCAGCGTGCTGCCGCGCACGGCGGCTCCGGCGTCGCCCACGAGGCGCAGGGCGAAGACGACCACGGCCACCAGGCCCGCTCCGAACACGCCGAGCAGGGCGAACCCGATGCGGCGGTTGCCGGCCCGCAGGTGCGCCGCGCCGGGGACGACGGCCGACAGGGCCGTCCAGCCGATGAGCGAGGCGGTGGTCAGCGGCTTGGCGTAGCGAGGCTCCCGGCCCTTCCGCGGGCGGACGTCCCGCCGCTCGGGCGCCTGCCCGTCCTGCCCCTCAGAGCTCTGCCCGTCCGGGGGACGCCCGGTCTGCTCAGCGGGACCCCCGTCGCCCATGGTTCACCGCACTCTCCTCTGCGAACGTTGGCTAGGGAGTCTAACCCCCATATCCGGACAATGCCGACGTAAACCCAGCTTTGCGGCCTACCGTTACGACACCGAGGCCGCGCCGACGGCCCAGGTGTTGCACTGGTACGCGAGGGGGCGCGTGTACCCCTGCCGGAACCAGGCGGCGTTGCTCCGCGTCGTCCCGTGGTCGCGCGGGCCGCCCGGCGGGTCGCCCAGATGGGTGTACGCCCACAGGAGCGTGTTCCGCTGGGCCGTGGTGATCGGGTAGCTGGCCGCGACCGAGCGCATGAACATCCCGCCGAAGCAGGTCGCCTGGAGTTCGTGCCGGCGGCTGAGACCCATCCGCTCGCTCTGGGAGTGGGCGTCGAGCGTCCGCTCCCACCAGGAGTCCGAGATGCCGGACAGGTTCTGGATGTGATGGCCGTACTCGTGGGCCATCATGCTGATGATGATCCCGTTCCACGAGCCCAGCGAGCCGTACTCCCGGGTCATGGCGCTGGTGGAGGCGTAGATCGTGCGGTTGCTGGGACAGTAGTACGGCACGTTGCTCCCGGGTGCGGGGTAGTCGCCGCAGGCCCCCCGTCCCCTGGTCCGCGCGATCATGTAGCTCGGTGGTGTCCAGGCGATCCCGACCTTGCGCAGCGCCGGAGCCCACGCCTTGCCCATGCAGGTGCCGGTCTTCAGGATGAGCGCCTTGAACTGGGTGTGGTTGTAGATGCTCGCGCCGCCCGCCGGGCAGTTCGTCCTGGGCAGCCCGCCGGCCCGGTAGACCGTGTTGTTCTTCAGGCTCCGGTTGAGCACACGCGGGGTCGGGGGCTTCGTGGGGGCCGCGGTCGGCGGCGACGTCGGCCGCCGGGTCGTACCCGAGGTGGGCTCGGACGTCGGCTCGTAGGTCGGCAGTGTCGGGACCCCGTACGTCGGGATCGCGACCGGCGACACGGGCTCGGACCGGTGGGCGGAGCGCAGCAGCGCGCCCGCGACGGCGAGCAGGACGAAGACGACCGCGACCGCGCCGACGAGGCCGCCGATCAGCGCCCCCGCCCCGGATCTGCGCTTGGGCGGACGCCACCCGGGGGCGTACCCGGGCGGGCCGTACGGTACCGGCGGGACGGGCGGCCGCGGGTACCCCGGCCGACCCGAGGGCTGGCCCGGGGACTGCGGCGGGTACGGCGGTGCGTATGGCGGCGGGGGGACGCTCGGCGGCGGCAGGTTCGGGGCCGGTGGCGTGTTCGGGGGCGGCGGGACGTTGCGGGGTCCGGGCTGCGCGAGGTCCGGACTGCCTGGCCACGGGCGGGGCCGCGGCCCGGGGTCCCGGAACGCCTGGGGGTCCGGCTGCCGCGGGTATCCGCCCGGCCCCTGCCGCTCCCCGCCCTGCTGGTACGGCCCGCCCTGCTGCTGCGGGCCTGGCTGGTACTGGCCCGGCTGCTGGGGCCCGGCCGGCTGGTACGCCTCACGTGGCTGGTACGGCCCGCCCTGCTGGTACTGGCCCGGCCGGTACGGCCCGCCCGGATGCTGGGGCCCGGCGGGTTGGTACGTCTCGCCCGGTTGGTACGAACCCTGCTGCTGCGGGCCGGGGTCGGGGTACTGCGGCCACCCGGGAGGGGGCGGCGGCGCCGGGACGCCGGGGGTGTGGCCGAGATCCTGGGAACGGGGCCAGTGGGCGTCCGGGGGCAGGGTGCCCGGCCAGGGAGGACTCCCGGAAAGGGATTCCTGGTCATCCGAATTGTCCCTGTCCGGACCCTGTCCGAATGGTTCAGGGGAATTCGGCCCGGACGAATACGGAGGACGGCCCCGTGGTGGCGGCGGAGGGTACTGCGGCGCCAAGACATCGCCCCCTTCGTCGATTTGGGGCAAAAGAATACTGATTTCCCAGGGGTCACGGATGTAGCAGATGTCAGGTACATTCCGTAATCATCCGAGGTGATCTCTGCGATGTTCCGGAATCGCCGGGCTCGTCTGCCCTAGCGTTTTTCGCATGAATCTGCAGCAGCTCCGTTACGTGGTCGCCACCGCGGAGCACCGCACCATGACCGACGCGGCCAGATCGCTCTATATCGCGCAACCTGCCCTGTCCCGCGCGATTCGCGATTTGGAACGCGAGCTCGGCATGACGCTGTTCGCGCGTTCGGGGCGAGGGGTCGTCGTGACCGCGCAGGGCCGCCGCGTCGTCAAGCTCGCCCGGGAGGCGCTCGACGCCGTCGCGGAGATCGAGGCGCTGGCGACGCAGGGCAGCACGCCCGGCGCCGAACTGCGCATCGCCTCGACCCCGAGCCTGGAGCCCGGTCTGGCCGGGCGCCTGCTGCCCGCGTACGCGGCGGAGCACCCGGGCATCCGGGTGCACATCGTGCGGTGCGACGGCCGGGAGGCGGTGGTCAGCGCGGTCCGCGAGCAGCGGGCCGACCTCGGCCTCACCGACCTTCCGGTCCCGACCGACCTGGTCAGCCACCCGCTGGAACGCCAGGAGATCGTGCTCATCTCCCCTCCCGGCACCGACCTGCCCGATCCCGTGCCGATGGCGCGGCTGGACGGCATGCGCCTGGTCCTGCCCGCCCCCGGCAGCCCCCGCCGCAGGGAGTTCGACCACATCTTCGTGACGTACGGCGTCCGCCCGATCCCCGCGGTGGAGTCGGACGAGCGCCGCGGCTGGCTGCGGGCGGTGCGCGAGGGGCGGGCGTCCCTGCTCTGGTATCGGGGCATGGCCGACCAGGCGGCCCGCGCCGGCCTGGTGGTCCGCTCGCTCGACCCCTCGCTCAGGAAGATCATCGCCGTGGTCCACGCCCGGCGCAGGCTCCCCGCGATGGCGCAGGACTTCCTCGCCCTCGCCGAAGGCGGATCCGCGGCGTGATTTTCTTTGCAATTTCATTGGAGCGTTCCAAACGCATGTCCACGGCGGCAGGCAAGGGGCGTCGGCGCCGGCGAGTAGGCTGGCGCCGATGCCTAGTCCGACGTCCGACCAGCCGTCCGTCCTCCGCCTGCGCGGCCGCGCCTTCGGGCCCGGCGACTTCGCGGTCATGGCCGTGGTCAACCGCACCCCCGACTCGTTCTACGACAGGGGCTCGACGTTCGCCTTCAGGGCGGCCGTGGACGCCGCCTCCCGGCTGATCGACGAGGGCGCCGACATCGTGGACATCGGCGGTGTGAAGGCCGGCCCCGGCGCCGAGGTCGACCCGGACGAGGAGATCCGCCGGGTCGCCGAGGTCGTCGCCGCCGTGCGCGACCGCCACCCCGACGTGGTCATCAGTGTGGACACCTGGCGCTCAGAAGTGGCGAAGGTCGTGGCCGAGGCGGGCGCCGACCTCCTCAACGACACGTGGGGCGGGGTCGACCCCGGGCTGGCCGAGGTCGCGGCGGCCCACGGCATCGGGCTGGTCTGCGCCCACGCCGGCCGCGTCGAGCCGCGCACCCGGCCGCATCGCATCGCGTACGACGACGTGGTCGCCGACGTGGTCGCCTACACCACCGATCTCGCCGAGCGGGCCGTCGCGGCGGGCGTGCGCAGGGACGCCGTCCTCATCGACCCCGCGCACGACTTCGGCAAGAACACCTGGCACTCGCTGGAGGTGAGCCGCCGGCTCGGCGAGATGACCGCCACCGGATGGCCGGTCCTGGTGGCGGTGTCCAACAAAGACTTCGTGGGCGAGGCGCTCGGCGGGCTCCCGGTCGGGGAACGGCACGCGGGCACGCTGGCCACGCTGGCCGTGTCGGCCCTCCAGGGCGCCCGCGTGTTCCGGGTCCACGACGCCGCGAGCGCCCGGAGGACCCTCGCCGTCGTCGCCCGCCTCGCCGCCGGCTGAGCGGTCGCCCGCGCGCCCCCGCGGTCGCGTCCCCTCGCGGTCGGCCGCGCGTCGCCCCTGTCGCCCGCCCGTCCCGTACCGGTGGGCCGCGCGCGCCGGCCGTCAGGCGTACATGACGGACAGGAAGCGGACCAGGATCGCCTCCCGGGTCTCGGCCGGCAGGGCGTCGAGCACCGCGTTGACCGCGGCCATGCCGCCCCCGTCACCAGAGCCGGTGCCGTTCGTCCCGTCGACGCCGCGGTCTCCCGGTCCGGCGTCACCTACGGGGGAGGGGCCGAGGTCGATGCCGACCGAGGCGGCGAGCTGGGCGAACGTGGCGTCGTCGAGGGCGTCGAGGTCGAGCGAGGCGATCAGCTCGGGCAGCCCGTCCGGCACCGCCGCCGGGCCCTTGGCCCGCGCCGCCTCCGCCGACCGGGCGATGACGTCGAGCATGGCGTCCACCCCCGACAGCGTCACGCCGGTCACCGTGATGTGCAGGTTGGCGGGAATGCCGGCGTACGAGAGCTGCGGCTGGAGGAACCAGCCGAGCCTGCGCGCCTCGTCGGCGAGCACGAACACGTCGACCTCGGGCGACCCGGCGACGGCGACGAGCGATGTCTCCGGCTCGCCGAGCACCCGCAGGCCGGGGATCGCGCGGATGCCCTCGGCCAGCCGGCGGGTGGCCTCCAGGGTGCTGCGGCCCAGCTCCCGGTAGCCCTCCCGGCCGAGGGACTGCAGGGTCGCCCACGCCCCCGCCAGCGGCCCGGCCGAGCGCGAGCTCTGCACGGTGGCGTTGATGATCGTGTAGCCCGGCCAGGCCGCCGAGGCGAAGTAGGCCCGGCGGCGCAGCCCGGCGTCCCGGAACAGCAGCACCGAGGCGCCCTTCGGCGCGTAGCCGTACTTGTGCAGGTCGCACGAGATCGAGGTGACGCCGGGGACACTCAGGTCGAATGGCGGCACGGCCGCCCCCGCCTCCCGCAGCCACGGCAGCAGCCACCCGCCCACGCAGGCGTCCACATGGCACAGCACCCCGCGGGAGGCCGCGATCGCGGCGATCTCCTCGACCGGGTCGACCACGCCCTGGGGGTACGACGGGGCCGAGGCGACCACCAGCGCCGTGCGGTGGTCGACGGCCGCCTCGACGGCCGGCACCGAGGCGCGGAACGTCACGGGGTCCACCGGCACCGGCACGATCTCCATGCCGAGGTAGTGGGCGGCCTTGTGGAACGCCGGGTGCGCGGTGACCGGCAGCACCACGCGGGTCGCGCCGGGCCGCGCGTCCCTGGCGGCCTTCACGGCCAGCATGATCGACTCGGTGCCGCCGCTCGTGAAGATCCCCGGCGCGCCCGGCCGCCCCAGCAGCTCGGCGGCGGCCGCCACGACCTGCCGCTCCAGCGCCACCATGCTGGGGAACGCCGTCGGGTCGAGCATGTTCACCTCGAGCATCTCCGCGTACGCCCGGTGGGCGGCGTCGTGCACCTCAGGCCGTCCGGTGTCGTAGACGTACGCGGTGACCGTGCCGCCCCGGACCGGCAGGTCGGCGGCCTTGAGCGCGGTCAGCTCGGCGAGCAGGTCGTTGACGGGCCTGCCGTACTCGGGAAGCAAATGGGTCTCCTCAGGCGTGGTGCGTGGGGCGGTCTGCCAGGGGGAGCCGCACGACGGCGCGCAGGCCGGGGGCGGCGTCCTCCAGGTGGACCGTACCGCCGTGGGCCTCCACCGTCGTCCGCACGATGGCCAGCCCGAGCCCGGCGCCCCCGTCGTCCCGGCTGCGGGCGCTGTCGAGGCGGGTGAAGCGGTCGAAGACCCGCTCCCGGTCCTCGGCCGGGATGCCCGGGCCGTCGTCGGCGACCGTCAGCTCCGCCGTGCCACGGTCCGTCCGGACCGCGACCGACACGGCGGACGCCGCGTGCCTGAGGGCGTTGTCGACCAGGTTGGTGAGCACCCGCCGCAGGTCGAGGCCGTCGCCCAGCACGACGGCGGGGGAGGCGGCGTCGAGGGCCAGGCCGTACCGCTCTGCCGTGCCCCGGGCCAGCGCGGCGAGGTCGACCGGCTCGCGCCGCCCGGGGCGGCCCTCGTCGAGCCGGGCGAGGGCCAGCAGGTCCTCGGCCAGGCGGGACAGCCGGAGCGTGTCCTCCAGCACGCCTTCCGCGGTCTCCTTCCAGTCCTGCCCCTCGGGGTGGCTGAGCGCGACCTCCAGTTGGAGACGGATGCTCGCCAGCGGGCTGCGCAGCTCGTGCGCGGCGTCGGAGACGAGGGCGCGCTGGCGGGCGTCGGCGTCCTCCAGGCGTCCCAGCATGTCGTTGAGCGTGGTGGCCAAGGAGTGGACCTCGTCGCGGGCCTCGGGGACGGGCAGCCGCCGGGACCGCGCCGTCCCGCTGATCTCGGCCGCTCCGCGGCGCAGCAGCGCGATCGGGCGCAGCGTCCTGCCGATCACCAGCCACGACGCCCCCGCGAGCAGCGCGAGCAGCAGCGGCATCCCGACCAGCAGCACGTGCCCCGTGGTGGTGAGGCCGCCCTCCACCTCGGCGAACGACCGCGCGGCGATGACCGTCACGCCGTGGTCCCCGCTGAGCGCCCGCACCCGCAGCGGCCCCGGGATCGCGTACGGCCGGCCGTCGAGGAAGCGGGCCGACCCCGAGCGGACGGCCTCGGCGCGCTCGCGGGCGCCGAGCAGCGGGACGAGCCTGTCGGTGTTCGGGGTGGCGTCCACGATCCGCCCGTCCGGCCCGATGACCTGCACGATCGTGTTGTCGACCGAGACGACCGGGTCGGGCAGGCGCCCGGCGTCGGACAGGGCGGAGACCTCCCTCGCCCGCTGGTAGACCTCGTCGTCGATGGTCCGCATCAGGGCCCGGCCCAGCACGCCCACGAAGACGTACGCCGACAGGGCCAGCGCGAGGGCCAGCACGGCGGTCGAGACCGTCGTCAGCCGGAAGCGCAGGCTCTGCCTCCGCCACCAGCCGAGGGGGTCAGCCGCCATCGCTCACCAGCCGGTAGCCGGCCCCCCGGACGGTCTGCAGCGCGCTGCGCCCGAACGGCACGTCGATCTTGCGGCGGAGGTACCCGACGTAGACCTCGACCACGTTGGGGTCGGTGTCGTAGGTGTCCCACACGTGTTCGAGGATCTCGGTCTTCGACACGACCTCGTCGTGCCGCCGCATCAGGTACTCCAGGAGGGCGAACTCGCGCGGCGTCAGCTCGATCGAGGCGTCGCCCCGGGTCACCTGCCGCCGGGCCGGGTCGAGCGACAGGTCGCCGGCCCGCAGGACGGCCGGTCGGCGGCCGCCGCCGCGCCGCAGCAGGGCGCGCAGCCGCGCCACCAGCACGACGTACGAGAACGGCTTGGTCAGGTAGTCGTCGGCGCCGAGGTCGAGCCCGTCGGCCATGTCGTACTCGCCGTCCTTGGCGGAGAGCATGAGCACCGGCACCCAGTTCTCCTCGGCGCGCAGTTGCTTGCACACGTTGTAGCCGGACAGCCGCGGCAGCATGATGTCGAGCACGACGATGTCGTACTCTCCGACGCGTGCCAGGTGCAGGCCCTCGACGCCGTCGTGCGCGAGGTCCACGGCGAACCCCTCGGCCTGCAGCCCCCGCTTGAGGGCCGCCGCCATCCGCCGTTCGTCCTCCACCACCAGAACCCGCATCGCCCCATAGTGGACCCATTCCGGCACCGGTGCCTGAGAGGGCTCTCAGGACGTCTCAGCGTCGGCACAGGACCGGCCCAGCAGGCTCGGGAATGTCAGTCCGCCGCACATGATGGAGATGTGAGATGTCCAAGAGAGCACGCGCCGTGAGGTGGGGAGTGCCGGTCGCCGCGGTCGCCGTGGTCGCGGCCGCCGTCGGGACCGGCCCGGTGATCGCGGCTGTGCAGGGCGACCCGTCCCTGCCGGACCGCACCGCCCAGCAGCTGCTCGCCGACATGGCGGGCTCGTGGAGCTCCCGCAAGGTCCCCGCGATGTCCGGCACCGTCGTCGAGACGGCGTCCCTCGGGCTCCCGGCGCTGCCGGGCCTCTCCGGCGGCGGCGCGAGCGCCCTGTCGCTGCTGTCCGGCTCCCACCAGCTCAAGGTCTGGTACGGCGACGAGGACCGGGTGCGGCTGATGCTGCCGGGCGAGATGAGCGAGACCGACCTGATCGTCAACGGCGGGCAGATGTGGCTGTGGGACAGCGCCGCCAACACCGCCACCCACTTCACCGGTCACCCGGGGGCGGCGACCGGCTCGCCCGTGCCGCTGCCGTCCGCGGCCTCGCCGCTGCCGACGGCGCTCACGCCGCAGCACGCGGCGCAGGAGGCCCTCAGGGCGGCCGGCGGCGACACCCGGATCACCGTGGCCGACGACGTCACCGTCGCGGGCCGGGCCGCCTACCAGGTCGTCCTCACCCCGAAGACCGCGACCTCCCTGGTGCGGGACGTCCGCGTGGCGATCGACGGGGAGACGCTGATCCCGCTGCGCGTCCAGGTGTACGCCAAGGGGGCCGCCGAGCCCGCGTTCGAGGTGGGCTTCGACTCGGTCACGTTCTCGGCCCCGGCTCCGGAGAACTTCACGTTCACCCCGCCGGCGGGGGCCAAGGTCGAGGAGGGCCGGGCCCCCGCGGCGGCCGGGCACGAGGCCGGCAAGGTGAGGGACGCCGCCGACGGCACCCGGATCGCCGGGTCGGGCTGGGACAGCGTCCTGGTCACCTCGCTGCCGGCGACCGACGCGAAGGGCGGGAGCGGCGCGAGCGCGGCGAACGGTGCGAGCGGGAACGGTGCGAGCGGGAACGGGGCGAGCGCGAACGGGGCGAGCGCGAACGGGGCGAACCCGGCGAACCTGCTCGACACCGCTTTGCGGTCGGCCACGCGCGTCAGCGGCCCGTGGGGGAGCGGCCGTCTGCTGCGGACCAAGCTCCTGTCGGTCCTCCTGACCGACGACGGCCGCCTGGTCGCCGGGGCGGTCACACCTGAGGCCCTCTATCAGGCGGCGGGTGCGGCGCGATGACCGGTCTGGCGACGAGCGGGGGCGCGACGGCGTGCCCCGGCGAGCCCGCGGGCGGGGACCCGTGGGCGCGGTGAACGCGGCGGGGGCGCTCCTCGGGGCGCCCCCGCCCCTCCCCGGCGACCCGCCCGCAGGATCCGACATCCGCGGTGGGCACGCCATCGTCACGACCGGCCTCACCAAGCGTTTCCGCGGGGGCCAGGTCGCCGTCGACGCCGTCGGCCTGGCGGTGCCGCGCGGCTCGGTGTACGGCTTCCTGGGCCCGAACGGGTCGGGCAAGACGACCACGATCCGCATGCTGCTCGGTCTGGTCGCGCCGACGTCCGGCGAATGGTCGCTCCTGGGGGAGGCCATGCCCGCCGGGCTCGCCCGGTCCCTGCCGAGAGTGGGGGCCGTGGTGGAGGGGCCGGCGTTCTACCCGTACCTGTCGGGGGAGGCCAACCTGCGCCGCTTCGACGCGGCCGACCCGGCGGCCGACGGCCGGACCGTGCGGCGTCGGGTGGGGGAGGCGCTGGAGCGGGTGGGGCTGGCGGCCGCCGCGGGCAAGCGCTACCGGGCCTACTCGCTCGGCATGCGCCAGCGTCTCGCCATCGCCGCCGCGCTGCTCGCGCCCCGGGACCTGCTCGTGCTGGACGAGCCGACCAACGGGCTCGACCCGCAGGGTACGCGGGAGGTGCGGACGCTCATCAAGGAGATCGCCGCGGAGGACACCACGGTGTTCGTCTCCTCCCATCTGCTCGCCGAGGTCGAGCAGATGTGCACCCACGTGGGCGTGATGCGGTCCGGGCGGCTGGTCGCCCAGGGCCCGCTCGCCGACCTCCGGGCGGACGGCGGCGGGCCGCGCCTGCGCGTGGAGACGGCGGACGCGGCCGAGGCGGCGGCGCTGCTGGAGGCGGCCGGCCTGACCGGAGTCTCGGCGGCGGTGCATCCCGACGGGATCGGCGAGGTGACCGCCGACCTCGGCGACGCCGTGCCGGAACGCCTGTGCGCCCTGCTGGTGACCGAGGGCGTGCGGGTGCGCGGGTTCGGGGTGGTCCGGCCCAGCCTGGAGGACGTCTTCGTCGGCCTGACGGGGGAGGGGTTCGATGTCGGCGCGTGAGACGTTGACGGAGGAGACCGTGATGCGAGTGGCGGACGACGCGGCCAACCGTACCGAGCAGAACGCGGCGACGCGAGCGGCGGACGACACGTCCGGCTCCGGCCGTTCCCGCCGGAACACCGCGACGGCCGTGCACACGGCCGTGCACACGGCCGCGCACCCGGCCGCCCATACGGCGCGGCTGCTGGCCTCCGAGATCGGGCTGACGTTCCGGCGGCCCCGCAACCTCGCCATGCTCGGCGTGCTCGCGGCCGTGCCCGTGCTGATCGGGGTGGCCGTGCGGATCGCGTCCCGCGGCGACGGCGGGTCGCTGATCGGGCAGGTCGCGGGCAACGGGCTGGTGCTGACGTTCGCCGCGTTCCTCGTCATGCTGCCGCTCGTGCTGCCGCTGGCGGTCGCGGTGGTGGCGGGCGACGCCGTCGCGGGCGAGGCCGGGCAGGGCACGCTGCGCTACCTGCTCGTGGCGCCCGCGGGCCGGACCCGGCTGCTCGCGGTCAAGTACGCCGACGTGGTGGTGTTCTGCCTCGCGGCGTGCGCCCTGGTCGCGCTGTCGGCGCTGGCCGTGGGGGTGGCGCTGTTCCCGGTGGGCCCGGTCACGCTGCTGTCCGGCACCACGGTCTCCGCGGCCGAGGGGCTCGTCCGGGTGGGTCTGGTGGCGCTGTACTCGGCGGCCGGCATGGCCGCCCTCGGCGCGGTCGCGCTGGCCGTCTCCACCCTGACCGAGGCGGCGATCGGCGCGGTCGCGGCGAGCGTGGTGCTCGTGGTGGTCAGCCAGGTCCTCGGGGCGATCCCGCAGATCGCGGTGGTCCGGCCGTTCCTGCTGACGTCGTGGTGGAGTTCGTTCGACGGCCTGCTGCGGGATCCGATGGCGACCGACGAGATGGGACGCGGCCTCCTGGCCTTCCTGGCGTACATCGTGATCTTCGGGTCGATCGCCTGGTCGCGGTTCACCTCGAAGGACATCACGGCATAAGTGGTGCCACTTGACGGTCTTTGTCGCTAATGTTGCCGCGGACCTCTCACGTAGGCGGTGTGCATGCGGCACTTCTTCGGGCTGCTCCTGGGCGTTGTGGTCGGCGCGGCCGTCCTCCTCGGCGGGGGATGGGCCTCCCAGGAGGCGGTCAGGGGGGCCGCCCTGAACGTCGATCCGGCCAAGGACACGCGGATGCTGATCGCCATCGGCGTCATGGCCGTGGTGGGCCTGCTGGTGGGGCTCGTCCTGGTCACCCGGGTCTCCCCGCTGGCGACGTTCCTCCCGTCGATGGCCCTGCTGGCGTGGACGGTCGTCTACGTCCTCGACGTGTCCCGGGCGGCGAGCCTCGCGCCGACCGGGACGGCCGTGCAGCAGGACCTCGCCGAGGCCGGGCGCGGCATGCTCACCCTCCTGTCCACCGGCGTGTACGGCCTGCTGGGGATCGCCCTGTTCGTTCCCGTGCTCATGCCGTCACGCTGGGCGGGTCGCCCGAGGGACGAGGAGCCGGAGGAGTACGAGGAGACGCTGGGCTATTGAGGTAGAGGTGGGCGACGACGTCCTCGATCGACGTCTCGCCGGGCACCAGCGCCCGCAGGTCGTCCACCGTGCCGTCGAAGGCGAGCCGGCCGTGGTCGATCAGCAGCACCCGCCGGCAGAGCCGTTCGACGTCGCCCAGGTCGTGCGTGGTCAGCAGGACGGTCGTGCCGCGCTCGGCGTTGAGCCGCCGCAGGAAGTCGCGCACGCCCGCCTTGCTCACCACGTCGAGCCCGATCGTCGGCTCGTCCAGCACGAGCAGGGCCGGGTCGTGGAGCAGGGCGGCGGCGATGTCGCCCCGCATCCGCTGGCCGAGGCTGAGCTGCCGCACCGGCGTCGCGAGGAACCCGCCCAGGTCGAGCAGCTCGGCGAGCTCGCCGAGCCGCCGGCGGAACACCTCGCGATCTACTTTGTACAGGAGCCGGACCAGTTCGAAGCTGTCCTTGAGCGGCAGGTCCCACCACAGCGTCGTCCGCTGGCCGAACACCACGCCGATGCGGCGGGCGAGACCCGTACGGCGGCGTGACGGGTCGAGCCCGGCCACGGTCACCCGTCCCGACGTGGGCGCGAGGATGCCGGTGAGCATCTTGATCGTGGTCGACTTGCCCGCGCCGTTCGGCCCGAGGCACCCCACGAACTCCCCGGCCTCGATCCGGAACGACAGGTCCCGCACGGCGTGCACGACCGAGCCGCGCACTCTGAACGTCCGGCCCACGGCCGTTGCCTCGATCATTCAGCTCCCCGTCGATCGGTAGCGGCGGATCCCGGCGCGCCAGGCGAGCGCGGCGGCGCCCGCCAGCGCCAGCGCGGCGACCGGGGACAGAAAGCGCAGCAGCGGCGGCAGGCCGAGCGGGTCCTCCCGGCCGAGCACGTAGAGCCCGGGCTGCCAGTTGACGAACGCCAGAGGCAGCACGTAGGTCACGCCCCGCACGAGGTCGGCGCCGTACACGTTCAGCGGGTACTGGGTGAGCTGCGCCCCGCCGTACGTGAAGGCGTTGGCCACCTCGGGCGCGCCGGTGAGCAGGAACTGCACGGCTCCGCTGAGCGCGAAGAGCGCGGCGAAGATCACGATGCCCGACGCGACCATGACGGGGATCATCCAGGCCCGCCCGGGGGGCACGCCGAGGCGGGACAGGGCCAGGCCGAGCATCACGGCCCTCTGGACGACCCGGCCGACCCGGTGCGGGACGAACTGGTCGACCGCCACCTGGACGAACGGGCTGGCCGGCCGGATCAGGAACACGTCCAGGGTGCCCGCCCTGATGTGCCTGCTGATCCGGTCGACGTTGCCGAACAGCAGGTCGGCGACCGTGAACGCCAGCGACGAGGCGCCGTACAGGAACATGACCTCCGCGACGCCGAAGCCGGCCAGCGACCTGGTGTTGGCGAAGATGACCCAGATGACGGCCGCGTCGAGGCCGCTGGTCACGAACCCGGCGACCGTCATCACGGCGAACGAGAGGGGGTACTGCGCGGCGGCCCGGGTCCAGGCCCAGGCGAGCAGCGCGTAGGTCCTAACCACGGCGATCACCCACCCTGGATCACGACCCTCCTGCGGGCGACGGAGGTGGCGAGCGCGCCCAGGCCCAGCAGCACGGCGGCCCACAGGGCCTGGAAGGCGAGGGCGGGCCCCGGGCCGGTCGTGCCGAGGTAGACGTCGGCCGGCACCTGGACCATGGCGGCCCACGGCAGCGCCCGGGCCAGCGCCCCGAGCCACCCCGGGAAGATCACCAGAGGCAGCATGAGGCCGCTGAAGAACGTGGTCAGCACCAGCGACGCCACCGCGAGGCCCCGGTCGTCGAGGATCCAGAAGGCGGCCAGCGCGACCAGGTAGCGCCAGCCGAAGCTGACCACCACCCCGAGGACGAAGCTCACCAGGTAGGCGGGCGCGTCGGCCGGCGGCACGATGCCGAACAGCAGGGCCCCGGCGACGGTCGGGGGCACGCTGCGGACGAGGAAGAGGTACGCGGCGCGGCCGAGGTCCTCCGACAGGTGCCACAGCTGCAGCGACGCCGGCCGGACCAGGTCGAGGGCGACGTCGCCGCTGCGGATCCGCTCGGTCAGGTCGAGCCCGCCGCCGAAGACCTGCATCGGGCCGATGAACGCCTGGGTGAGGAAGCAGAAGGCGACCGCGTCGGGAAGGTCGTACCCCCCGAGGTGCGGGCGGGACCGCCACAGGGCGATCAGCACGTAGGCGCGCAGCACCCCGAACACGGTGTTGGTGAACGCGCCGGCCACCGCCGCGCCCCAGTAGGCCGCGTGCTTGCGGAAGCCGTACCGGACCAGCCGCAGGTAGAGGGAGAAGGCCGCGCACCTCCGAACTCGGGGACCCGGTGATCGTAGTTCATCGGTCGCGCAGGCGGTAGACGAACCGCAGTCCGGACCAGGTCTCATCCACGGCGCAGACCTTGTTGTCGACCAGGCCCTGCGCCAGGCCGTGGTCGCGGACCGGGTTCTCCGACAGGTCGGTGGCCACCCCGCTCGACCGCTTCGGCCAGCACACCCACAGGCCGCCGTCGCGGGCCAGGCGCTCACGGGCCGGCGCGAACCCCTCCCGCAGCGACGCCCCGTCGGGGCAGAACAGCATGATCACGTCGTACGGCTCGGGGCGGCCGTCGTCGTGCGCGTCGCCGTCGAGGGGGAGGCTTTGCGGGGCGTTGACCAGGAGCACACGGTGTCCTGGCCTGACGCCCAGCTTCCGGGGCAGCGGGGTTCCCGAATATCCAGGCATGGGGGTTCGCATGACCTCCGGTCGTTACCCATCTGTAACGCGACTGTAAGGGGGGTGAAACAAAGCACCCGGTAGAACCGTTTACTACCGGGGGATGTCCCTTTTAGGAGGTTTACATGAACGATGAGCTAAATGTGGACATTCGCCCGGAATATCCGGTCAGCTGGCAGGCCGCCGCGCTGAACGGCGTCCTGCGCGGGACCATGAAGCCCATGTCGACCATCCTCCTGCGCAACACGGCGGGTATGGCGGTGGCGAGCCGTCTGATGTGCCTGGGGGAGCGCGTGCCCGGCATCCTGCCCAAGCACGTGTCCATCGTGGCAGACCGGTCCGGCCCGTGTCCCGGCGAGTGGGTGCGGGGCGGCGACGACCTGGACGAGGGCAAGGCGGTCCTCTACTTCCACGGCGGCGCGTACTTCGTCTGCTCCCCGGCCACCCACCGCCCCATCACGTGGCGACTGTCCATGACCGCCCGGCGGCCGGTGTTCTCCCTCGACTACCGCCAGGGGCCGGTGCACTCGCTGGCCGAGTCGCTGTCGGACGCCCTCGACGCGTACCGCTGCCTGCTCGACCGCGGCTACCGGCCGGCCGACATCATCCTCGCCGGGGACTCCGCCGGCGGCCACCTCACCCTCGCCACCCTGCTCTCCCTGCGCGACCGGGACCTGCCCCTGCCCGCGGCCGCCGTCTGCCTGTCCCCCTGGACCGACCTCAGCACCACCCGCCGCCGGGTGAGGGGCTGGATGGACCCCATGCTCCCCGCCGGCCGTGTCGACTGGCTCGCCCGCCGCTGGACCGACGGCCTCGACTGCCGCGACCCCCTCGTCTCCCCCGTGTACGGCGACTTCACCGGTCTTCCCCCGCTGATGATCGTGACCGGCTCGACCGAGCTGCTGCGGGACGAGGGCCGCCGGGTGGCCCTGAGCGCCCGCCGGAACGGCGTCCCGGTGACGTACGAGGAGTGGAACCGGATGCCCCACGTGTTCGCCATCCTGGCGGACGTGCTGCCCGAGGCGAGGCTGCTGTTCCGGCACATCTCCCGCTTCCTCGGCGCCGTGGGCGCCCGATCCGCCACGTCGGGGGTGGAAGCGGCCTGAAGTAGCCTCATGTGACGTATGAGAAGCCTGTGACCTGGGCGTTCGCCGCCCTCTCTTACCTCTAGGTGCCATTGGCCTTACCTGTCATGCCGCTTGGTGCTACTTGGCCGCGTGGCCCGTTCCAAACGGCGACAGTGTGCAGTGCGGCACTTCCGTGAGAGAGGTAGCTTCCGTATGGCACGCGGCGGAACAGGCCCCCACAACGGCATGCCCCCCGGCGTGCGCCCGCTGACCGTGGGCGATCCGGTCATCATCGGGCGCTACCTGCTGCTGGGCAGGCTCGGCACCGGCGGCATGGGCGTCGTCTACCTCGCCGAACACCCGCAGGGCGGGTGCGTCGCGCTGAAGACGCCGCATCCCGTGCACCTGTCCGACCCCACGCTGCGGGCCCGGTTCGCCGAGGAGGTGGCGTTCTCCCGCCGCGTGACGCCCTTCTGCACGGCCGCCGTGATCGAGGACGGCCTCGACCGCGACCGGCCCTACCTCGTGACCGAGTACATCCCCGGCCCCGCGCTCTCCCAGGTGGTCGCCGCCCGGGGGCCGCTCACCCCCGACCTCGCGTACGGCGTGGCCCTGGGCGCCGCCGCCGCCCTCGTCGCCACCCACGAGGCCGGCCTGGTGCACCGGGATCTCAAGCCCGCCAACGTGCTGCTGTCCCCGCGCGGGCCGTTCGTGATCGACTTCGGCATCGCCCGCGACGTCGAGGTGGACGTGGCGGTGGCGCACACCCAGGCGGGCCAGATCATGGGCAGCCCCGGCTGGGTCGCCCCCGAGCGGCTCACCGGCGGGCACGCCCTGCCCGCCTCGGACGTCTTCTCGTGGGGCTGCCTCGTGGCCTTCGCGTCCACCGGCCTCCACCCGTTCGGCACGGGCGAGCTCGACGTGCTCACGCGGCGCATCCTCGTGGAGGAGCCGAGGATCTCCGCGGTGCCCAAGATGCTGTGGGACAGCGTCGCCGGCGCGCTCGCCAAGGACCCGGCCGACCGGCCGGACGCGGCCGCCCTGCTGACCTCCCTTCTGGCAGCGGGCGGCATCCGGGAGCCGGGCGACCCGCGGCGGGCCGTGGCCGCCGTGCTCGACGAGATCTGGCAGCCCGTGCCGTACCCGGCGGGGGGAGGCCGGGTCCGGCTGGCCGAGGAGGAGGGCAGGTCCGCGCGCCGCAGGTCGGCCAGGGCGGGCGGGCACGCCTCGCACGCCGGTTTCGCCGCGCTCGCCACCGTCACGATCGCCGCCATGACGGTCGTGGCCGCGGGGACGGGCGCGGCCCGCATGCAGGGGACGGCCGAGCCGCCGCCCGCCGTCCCGGTGGTGATCCCCGGCGAGGACAGCACGCTGCCGCCCGCTCCCGCGTCGAGGCCGTCCCGGCCGTCCACGACGGTGGGCGCCCACGTGCCGCGGCCGCCCGTGACCGTCACCGCCACCCGCACCCTGCCGCCGCGCGTGTCCACCCCGCAGGGCCCGGGGAGCCCGCAGGAGCCGTCCCCGCCGCCGCCGGGGGCGCCGCCCACCGCCGTGCCCCCGCCCGCCGACCAGTGCTTCACCCGGAAGGGGAAGCCGAAGAACTGCCCGCCGGGACACACCCAGTCGCCGGTGCCGTCGTCCGGGATCAGCACCGAGCCGCAGTGGGGCGACGGCGAGTCGCCCCAGCCGAGCCCGAGCCCGTCGTCGTCGAGCCCCGCCGGCAGCCCGCCCGGGACGGCCGCATCGCCGGCCACCCCCTGAGCCGCGCGCGGCCCGGCGATCGTGCATCCTTGGTCACCATGGACGCTGCGCTTGAGCTGACCGACGTGACCGTCCGGGTGGTGGGCCGCACCCTCGTCTCGGGCGCCGACTGGCGCGTGGATCGCGGGCAGCACTGGGTGATCCTCGGCCCGAACGGCGCGGGGAAGACCACGATGCTGTCGGTGGCCGCCGCGGTGCGGCATCCCAGCTCCGGGACCGCCACCGTCCTCGGACGGCGGCTCGGCCGGGTCGACCTGCGTGAGCTGCGACGCGAGATCGGGCTGGTCGCGGCCAGCCAGCGGCTGGTGGACGAGGCGCTGCTGGAGGAGGAGGCCGCCACCGCGCTGACCGTCGTCCTCACCGGGCACACCGGCACGAGCGCCCCGCTGTGGGACCGGTACGGCGACGCCGAACGGGAGCGGGCCCTCGGGCTGCTGGCCGACCTCGGGTGCAAGGACCTGGCCGACCGGCCCTTCCAGGTGTGCTCCCAGGGCGAGCGGGCGCGCGTCCGGGTGGCCAGGGCGCTGATGGCCGACCCCGCGATCCTCCTGCTCGACGAGCCGTTCGCCGGGCTCGACCTGCCCGCCCGGGAGGACCTGATCGAGGCCCTGGAGGACCTGGCCGCGAGCCGGCCGGCGCTGACGACCGTGCTGGTCACGCACCACCTGGAGGAGGTCCCCGGCTCCACGACCCACGCCCTGCTGATGCGGGACACCCGGATCCTCGCGGCCGGGCCGGTCCACGAGGTGCTGACCGGGGCCGCCCTGTCGGACTGCTTCGGCCGCCGCCTGCGCCTCGACCACGCGGACGGCCGCTGGTACGCCCGCGCCTCCCGCTAGCGGCCCCCACGCGGAAGGCATCGCACGCGGAAGGCCCCGCCGATGGCCGTCAGATCCGGGGGTGACCTGCGGCGCCACGGCGGGGCCCGTCGTTCGACCTGTGCTGTCCGCGACGGTTAGTGAGCCTCGGCGAACTGCGACTCCTCGGTGGAGCCCTTCAGGGCCGTGGTCGAGGAGTCCGGCGCGACGGCCGTGCTGACCAGGTCGAAGTATCCGGTGCCGACCTCGCGCTGGTGGCGGGTGGCGGTGTAGCCGCGGCGCTCGGCCGCGAACTCGGCCTCCTGGAGCTCGACGTAGGCCGCCATGCCCTCCTCGGCGTACCCCTGGGCCAGGTCGAACATCGAGTAGTTCAGCGAGTGGAAGCCGGCCAGCGTGATGAACTGGAACTTGTACCCCATGTGGCCGAGCTCGCGCTGGAACTTGGCGATCGTCGAGTCGTCCAGGTGCTTTCTCCAGTTGAACGACGGCGAGCAGTTGTAGGCGAGCATCTGGTCGGGGTACCGGGCCTTGATCGCCTCGGCGAACTCCCGCGCCACGGCGAGGTCCGGCGTGGACGTCTCCATCCAGAGCAGGTCCGAGTGCGGCGCGTAGGCCAGGCCGCGGGCGATGCAGGCGTCGACGCCGTTGCGCACCCGGTAGAAGCCCTCGGCCGTCCGGTCGCCGGTGGTGAAGACGCGGTCGCGGGGGTCGACGTCGCTGGTCAGCAGCGTCGCGGCCTGGGCGTCGGTCCGCGCGATGACCAGGGTCGGCACGCCCGCCACGTCCGCCGCGAGGCGGGCCGCGTTGAGCGTCTTGATGTGCTGGCCGGTCGGGATCAGGACCTTGCCGCCCAGGTGGCCGCACTTCTTCTCGGAGGCGAGCTGGTCCTCCCAGTGGACGCCCGCGGCGCCCGCCGCGATCATGCCCTTCATCAGCTCGAACGCGTTGAGCACGCCACCGAAGCCGGCTTCGGCGTCGGCCACGATCGGCGCCAGCCAGTACGGCGCCCGCTCGTCGCCCTCCGACCAGGTGATCTGGTCGGCCCGCAGCAGCGCGTTGTTGATGCGCCGCACCACGGCCGGCACCGAGTTGGCCGGATAGAGGCTCTGGTCGGGGTAGGTCTGGCCGCCCAGGTTCGCGTCGGCGGCGACCTGCCAGCCGGACAGGTAGACGGCCTTGAGGCCGGCCTTCACCTGCTGGACGGCCTGGTTGCCGGTGAGCGCGCCGAGCGCGTGGACGTAGTCCTCGGTGGTCAGGAGCTCCCACAGCCGCTCCGCGCCGAGCCGGGCCAGGGTGTGCTCCTCCTGCACGGAGCCGCGCAGCCGGATCACGTCCTCCGCGGTGTAGGTCCGCTCGACGTTCTTCCACCGGGGGTTGGTCTCCCAGTCGCGCCGCAGCTCCTCGGCGGCGGCGGTAAGACGCTCCGACATGTTGGTCACTCCCTTGTTGCGTGCGATGTCGTCACCTGGGGCTTGCTTCCGAGTTTGTGTCGATATCAAGAGATCAACAAGGAGGGCCGTGAGGCAAGATAGGAAGAATTTCTGTTACAGCGAATACTCGCCGGTATTTGACAGTGAAGAAACGTCGAGTTTTCGCTATGGACTAGACCAATGCGTGTGGTGTGGATCACTCTCGGGTGGAAGAATGCCTGATTTTCCGCCTAGGATGAGCCATGCCCACCGTCCTTGGCGAAGAACCGCTGTCTTTGACGCAGGAGCTCGACCTGCTGGCGTTCGGCCAGCGGCTCAAGCACCTGCGCAAGCAGCGCGGCCTCACGCTCTCCGAGCTCGGCGACCGCGTGGGACGCGCGCCCAGCCAGCTGTCCCTCCTGGAGAACGGCAAGCGCGAGCCGAAGCTGTCCCTGCTGAAGTCGCTGGCCGCCGCCCTGAACGTGCCGGTCGAGGAGCTGCTGCGCCGGCAGGCGCCCAACCGGCGGGCCCAGCTGGAGATCGCCCTGGAGGAGGCCCAGCGCGACCCGCTGTACCAGAGCCTCGGGCTGAGCAGGCTGAAGGTGTCCGCGCGGGTCCCGAACGACGTGCTGGAGCACATCCTCGGCCTGTACGAGGAGCTCAAGGCCCGGCAGGCCAAGGGCACCGCGACCCCCGAGGAGGCCCGGGCGGCCAACGCGGAGCTGCGGCGCAAGCAGCGCGAGCTGGGCAACTACTTCGAGGAGATCGAGAAGGCGGCCGCCGAGGCCCTCGCCGCCGTGGGCTACCGCACCGGCGCGCTGTCGGAGAGCACGGTCCAGGCGATCGTGTCCCACTACGGGTTCACCGTGCACACGGCGCCCGACCTGCCGCGTTCCGCCCGCTCGGTCACCGACCTGCGCAACCGGCGCATCTACCTCAAGCGCGAGCAGCTCGGCATGCACACCCCGCGCACCGTGCTGCTGCAGACGCTCGGGCACTTCGCGCTCCAGCACCACAAGCCGCGCGACTTCGCCGACTTCCTGCGCCAGCGGGTCGAGGCCAACTACTTCGCCGCCGCGGTCCTGGTGCCGGAGGCGGCCGCCGTGCCGTACCTGCGGGAGGCGAAGCAGGACAAGGCGTTGTCGGTGGAGGACCTGCGCGACGTGTTCGCCGTGTCCTACGAGATGGCGGCCCACCGCTTCACCAACCTGGCCACCCAGCACCTCGACCTGGTCTGCCACTTCGTCCGCAACGACGCGGGCGGCATCATCTACAAGGCGTACGAGAACGACGGGATCGTCTTCCCGGCCGACGAGCAGGGGGCGATCGAGGGGCAGCGGATGTGCCAGCAGTGGTCGGGCCGGCAGGTGTTCCAGTCGCCCGACCGGTTCTCCCTCTTCTACCAGTACTCCGACTCGCCGACCGGCACGTACTTCTGCATCGCCCACGTGGACCCCTCGCTGGAGAAGGACTTCGCGGTCACGCTCGGCGTGCCGTACCGGGAGTCGCGCTGGTTCCGCGGCCGCGAGACGACGAACCGGACCAAGTCCAACTGCCCGAGCGGCGAGTGCTGCCGCCGCCCGCCCGCCGAGCTGGCCCAGCGCTGGGAGGGGTACGCCTGGCCGTCCGCCCGGGCGAACTCCCACGTGCTGACCGTGCTGCCGCCCGGGTCCTTCCCCGGGGTCGACGAGGCCGACGTCTACTCCTTCCTGGAGCGCCACGCCGCCCAGAGCTGAATCTCCTGCGCCACATAAGGTGATGCGTGTGGACATCGCCGACACGGGGGAGAGCGCGCGTGCTGCCTGAGGTGGAGGCCTGGCTCGGTCGCCGCACCACGACCTCGTCCGACTGGTCCGCCCGCGCGCTGCTGTCCGCGAAGAGAGGGACCGTCAGCGTGGTCCTGCCCGCGCGCGACGAGGCCGCGACCGTGGGGGACATCGTCTCGGCCATCCGGCGCGACCTCGTCGAGGCCGTCCCTCTCGTGGACGAGCTGGTGGTCATCGACTCCCGGTCCACCGACGACACCGCCGCCCGCGCCGTCCAGGCGGGCGCGAAGGTCTTCGCCCAGGACGAGATCCTCCCCGAGCTCGACGGCCCGGCGTACGACGGCAAGGGCGAGGCGCTGTGGAAGTCCCTCGCGGTGACCACCGGCGACCTGGTGGTGTTCGTCGACGCCGACTTACAGGAGTTCCGAACGTCGTTCGTGACCGGCCTGCTCGGGCCGCTGCTGGCCGACCCCGCCGTGGCGTACGTCAAGGGGTGCTACGACCGGCCGCTGCTCGGGGCGCCGGGGACGACCGGCCCGGACGGGCCCGACGCGGCCACGGCCGGCGGGCGGGTCACCGAGCTGGTCGCGCGGCCGCTGCTGAACATGCACTGGCCGCTGCTCGCCGGGTTCGTCCAGCCGCTGGCCGGGGAGTACGCCGGCCGCCGGTCCGCCCTGGAGCGCGTCCCGTTCGTGACCGGGTACGGCGTGGAGCTGGGGCTGCTCATCGACCTGCTGGAGCTGGCCGGCCTCGACGCGCTCGCCCAGGTCGACCTGGGCCGCCGGGTGCACTCCCACCAGTCGACCGAGGCCCTCGGCGGCATGGCCGGGCAGATCATGCACACCGCCTGGTCGCGGCTCGAACGCCAGGGCAGGGTGATCCCGCTGCACGACCCGTCGCCGCGCCTCACGCAGTTCCAGCGCGGGCTCGACGGGCACCTCCCGGTCGAGCGGGAGATCGCGGTGGCCGAACGGCCGCCGATGCTCAGCGTGCCGCAGTACGCGACGCGGCTCCCCTGAGAGAAGTGTTACCGTTGGTAACACTAGAGAGGAGAGCCTGATGACGTTCTGCCCCGAGATGAGCGACGACGTCCGTGAGGTGCGCGACTGGGTCCACGAGTTCGCCCGGGACGTGATCCGCCCGGCGGGAGCGGAGTGGGACGAGCGCGAGGAGACGCCCTGGCCCGTCATCCAGGAGGCCGCCAAGATCGGGCTCTACTCGCTGGACTTCTTCGCGCAGCAGTGGTTCGAGGAGTCGGGGCTCGGGCTGCCTGTGGCGTTCGAGGAGCTGTTCTGGGGCGACGCGGGCATCGGGCTGTCGATCGTCGGCACGGGCCTGGCCGCGGCCGCGCTCGCCGCGAACGGCACGCCGGAGCAGATGGGGGAGTGGCTGCCCCAGATGTTCGGGACGCCGGACGACGTCAAGCTCGGCGCGTTCTGCGCTTCCGAGCCCGACGCGGGCAGCGACGTCGGCTCCATCCGCACCCGCGCCGTCTACGACGAGGCGAAGGACGAATGGGTCCTGAACGGCGTGAAGACCTGGGCCACCAACGGCGGAATCGCGAACGTCCACGTGATCGTCGCCGCCGTCGACCCGTCGCTCGGCACCCGCGGCCAGGCGTCGTTCGTGGTGCCGCCGGGCACCCCGGGCCTCTCCCAGGGCCAGAAGTTCCGCAAGCACGGCATCCGCGCCTCGCACACCGCCGAGGTCGTCCTGGACGGCGTCCGCGTTCCCGGCCGCTGCCTGCTGGGCGGCAAGGAGAAGCTCGACGAGCGGCTCGCCCGCGTCCGCTCGGGGGCGCGCAGTGGCGAGCAGGCCGCCATGCGGACGTTCGAGACCACCCGCCCCTCCGTCGCCGCCATGGCCGTCGGCATCGCCCGCGCCGCGTACGAGTACGCCAGGGACTACGCGCGCGAGCGGGAGCAGTTCGGGCGCAAGATCGGGGAGAACCAGGCCGTCGCGTTCCTCCTGGCCGACATGGCCACCCGGGTGGACGTCGCCCGCCTCATGACCTGGCGGGCCGCCTGGATGGCCCGGCACGGCCGGCGGTTCGACCAGGCCGAGGGCTCGATGAGCAAGCTGGTCGCCAGCGAGACGGCGGTGTGGGTGAGCGAGCAGGCCATCCAGATCCTCGGCGGCGCCGGCTACACCCGCGAGCACCCGGTCGAGCGCTTCCACCGGGACGCCAAGATCTACACCATCTTCGAAGGCACCTCGGAGATCCAGCGCCTCATCATCGGCCGCGCCGTCACCGGCCTCCCCGTCCGCTGATCCGCGACCGCACGTCATCATGAGGGGTTGACGCCTTACCAGCGAGCTATTGCTTTGGCCTGCTGAGTGAGTTATCGCAGGGCCTTCGCATCCTTTCGTCCCGGGGTCTTGCGATACGGCTTCGCCATAGGATGCCGGTCATGGCCGATCTTGGGAGGCTGGTCACGAGGACCCGTGTGGCGGCGTCCGCAGCCGTCGCGGGGACGTTGATCGCGGGGGTGGCGCTGCGGGTCGTCGTACAGGGAGACCTCGCCAAGTACGTCGGCGACGCCCTCTACACGGTCCTGATCTACGCCCTGCTCGTCGTCCTCGCGCCCAAGGCGCGGCCCGTCACTGTGGCCTCCATAGCGCTGGGTCTCAGCTGGGCCGTGGAGTTCTTCCAACTCACCCCGGTTCCCGCCGAGCTGTCCCGGCGCAGCTTCGTCGCGCGCCTCGTGCTCGGCTCCACGTTCAACGCGCCCGACCTGTTCTGGTACGCGGTCGGGGCAGGGTTCTGCTGGTTGCTGCACTCCCTGGCCTCCCGTACACGTGAATCGAAGGAAAGCACGGGCCTGGGAGGTCGTCTTTGATGCCCCTCGACCGAGGCATGTCGGGTATGCGGCCACCCCGTACCTGAACGGCTGTCTGGGCCCGATCGGCCAGGGCGGCCCTCCCGATCTCGTGGATGCAGGAGGGCCGCCGTGACCGGCGTTCACCTACTGGGCCTCAAGCCCTCGGCCGGTCATTTTCCTCCGGCTACAGCCCTGCGCACTGCCCTGGCTTCGGGCCGGACGTGGTGTTGGGCTGGCCGGCGTTGGTCGGCGCGGGGGAGTTCCCCGAGCACGACAGTGGTCCGCCGATGTGGTTGCCGGAGACGATCGTCGCCGCCGTGTTGTTCTGCAGGACGAGCGGGCCGTTGACCGTCGAGCCGTCGATCGTGACCTGACGCGTCGTGCCGGTGACCGTCAGCGGGCCCTTGATCGTCGCCGCTGCGCAGTCGCCCTTGTGATCGCCGACCCAGACCCGCGCCCCACCGGTCAGGGTCGCCGGCCCGGACACCGTGGTGCCGCACAACAGGACGTCGACGGCCCCGGACGTCGTCAGCGGGCCGCGTACCTCGGAACCGGACGCGTAGAGCCCGGCACCTGTACGCACGGTCACGGGTCCGGTGACCGTCGCGTCATCGAGGCACGTGACGCCCGAGGTGACGGTCAACGGGCCGGAGCGCGACCCGGTGATCGTCTTCGTGCAGGCCGGGACGCCGGTCGCGGTGAACGGCACGACCCAGGTCTGGTCCTGCCGGCTGTAGGTGACGGTGCCGTGGTACACCTCGTCCGTCGGATAGGTGTGGCTCCCGCTGACCGACATCAGGCTTCTGCCCTGCCGCTGGCTCGCCACGTAGTCGCGTGCCGCGATGCCGGCCGGCTCCGCCGCGGATCCGTCGCCCCAGTCGATCACGGCCGTGAACTGACCGGGCGGCACCGAGCCGGCGGTCATCCGTGCCAGGGTGACGTTGCTCAGGGTCTTGTCCGCGCCCAGACGGGTGAACGTCCCCATCGCCGCCGTGTCCCAGGTGACCTGGGATATGGTCCCGTAGTTCACGTTCGCGAACGCCCAGCGGGGTCCGGCCGCGCTGAGCCGCTCCCGATACGCGTCGTAGTCCTGGGTGAGCACCTTGGGGGACCAGGCCTTCTCGAGGATTCCGGCCAGCCGCGGGAAGACCATGTACTCGTTCGTGGCCAGCCCGCGCATCTGCTCGCCCCAGATGGGCGCCTCGATACCGATGATGTCCTCGGCCTTCGGCCCGCCGTAGGCCGGTTGCGCCCAGACCGACCGATACTTCTCGTACACCCATTCCGGGTCCCAGGAGTAGGACTTGAGGAGTTCCGTCGCCGGTGTCCTGCCGGGGGATCCGTCGTACGCGAAGTCGAGATAGGCGTTCCATTCCGGTGTCGTGATCACGTCCCGGCCCTGGTTGAACCACTCGGGCTTGATGAGAGCGGGCCCACCGCCCGTGTAGTCGGACCAGTAATGGTTGATGGAGGTGGAACCCGGTGCGTACCCTTCCAGCGCGGGGTTCCAGCCCATCATCCGCTTGCCGTTGTCGTTGACGATCTTCTCCATCTGGCCGATCCACCACTTGTAGTCCTCGTGGGGCATCCCGATGGCCTCGTCGCCGCCGATGTGGATGATCGATGCGGGAGAGATCGCGGCGAGCTGTGCGATCGCGTCCTTCCAGAACGCGAGGGCCCGCGCGCTGGCCGGGTCGTTCGGGTTGGTGCAGAACCGGTCGGTCTGGGTCTGGCCCTGGCAACCCATGATCGCGCGGCCGCCCAGGGCTGTCACCGCCGCCGTGGCATGGGCCGGGCCCTCCAGTTCGGGGACGATCTCGATGAACCGGTCGGCCGCGTACGCGACCAGGCCCTTGAAGTCCTCCTGCGTGTAGAAGCCCGCGAGACAGTTCGCTCCGTTGCACCCGGTGCCGTCCAGCGCCGGGTAGCCCTTGATCTCAAGGCGCCAGGACTGGCTGTCGCTCAGGTGCAGGTGCAGCCGGTCGCCCTTCAACGCCGCCAGCTGGTCGATCATCGACTTGATCTCGGCCACGGTCAGGAAGTTGCGGGCAGGGTCGAGCTGGAGACCGCGATGCTCGTATCGCGGGTAGTCGACGACCGTTATGGGCTGTGCCGTCCAGGGCCCCACGCCGACCGAAGGCGAGTAGCTCGCGGCCGGCAGCAACTGCCGAAGGGTCTGGAAGCCGTTGAACAGACCGTGCGCCTTCGGGGCCACGATCTTCACGCCCGCGCTCGACACCGTGAGGGAGTAGCCTTCGGCCGCGGCGACCTCGTTCCCCTGGGGAAGGCCGGGCACCGGCGCGAGGCCGAGGGCGATGTCGGCCGCGGTGGCGGAACCCGTCACCACGGGGAGCTCGTACCCGGTGGCCGGCCGCAGGTAGCCCGCGAGAACCTCGCCTGTGGCGGCGAGGCCGCTGTCGGAGACCACGATCCGGGACCTGGCCGTGAGCTGCCAGGGCTGACCGGTGCCGGGCGTCTGCCGCACCGGCACGGGAATGATCTGACCCGTGACGGTCGCCGGCTTCGGTCCGGACCACAGCTCGAACTCGTTGATCGTGTATCCAACCGTGGAACTCGTGGCCAGAGCCTGCATCCGGACGCAGGAGATCGGGTCCGTCCGATCGATGACCTGGGAGTCCTTGTCGCTCGGATTCACCACGTGGGCGACCGTCGACCACGTCTGGCAGTCGGCGTCCGTGGCGACCTGCAGGTCGTACTCCGTCGGCTTCGCCGGCGACGTCCAGAGGGTGAACACCTCGTGGACCGGGGCGGGCTGGGCCAGCTTGACCTGGAACCAGTCCTGCGTCGGGTCATAGCCGTTCCCGACCGAGGCGTAGTTCGAGGTCCAGCCGTTGTGGACGAAGACGTCCGTGGCGTTGGCGGGCGCGTACGTCGCGGCGGGCGCCGTCATGCGCTGGGACTTGGCGGAGGCGACCGCACCCGGCAGGAGGGCCAGGTTGACGCTGTCGGAAGCAGAGGGATCCGTGAGGGAGTCGGAGACGGGGACGGCCGGTGCAGTGTCGGCGTTGGCGGCGCTGTTCGCCAGGACGCCGGTGAGTGATGTGGCCAGCAGCGCACCGATAGTCAAAGCGGAGAAGACGCGGGGCTGAGACCGACGGCCTCCGCCATGCCTCTGCTCGCGCTTCGATAAGAATGCGAACTTCACGTGACTCCTTACATGAGGGTGCCGCATTCCTCCAGCACAGGTCGAATTCGGGCATCAATGGCATGCCCGAGCCACCCGCACGGCAGGGGAGCGCCCGTACGGGTGTCGATCGATGCTGGGGGTCACGCGGTCTGGAGGGCGACCGTCCCGGCGTTCCTCTCGCGCGTCTCGATTACCGCCTCCTTGTTCGTGCGAGGGGGTGACTGGTCTGTACCGATTGGTGATCAGGACGGCGGATGGATCCTTTATGCGGGATCTTGGACTAACTTAAACAGACCAAAACGATTTGGTCTATACCGTCCCGTACGAGATTTGTGTCGAAGAGGGCGGTGGACCCGCAACTGGTCTATACCGCTGGGCGACCGAAGCAGGGGAGCGGCGGCGCCACGGTCGCCGGCTTTCGCAGGCACAACGAAACGGCGACCGGGCATGACGCGGCCCAGCGCCGTTACACCATCCGCAATGACTCGGTCAGCCGCCGTGGGCGGCGAGGAACTTCTCGATCCGTGCGTTCATCTCCGGAGGCCCCGCCAGGGGCAGGGTGTGGTGGGTGGCGCCGGGCAGTACGGCCGTCTCCAGGCGGGGCAGTAGCGTTGCGGCCGAGGCGGCGACGCGGCCGACGTCGTGGGCCCGGCTGAGTTCGGCCAAAAGCAGCAACGCCGGGGTCCGGAGCGCCCGCAGGGCCTCGGGGGCGGGCCGCGGGCCGGTCAGCGGGCGGGCGGCGGGGAAGCCGGCGGCCTGGTCGAACAGGCGCAGCCACGTCTCGTCGAGCGCCGCCCGCCGGGTCTCCCAGGCGAGGAACGCACGGCGCCGCCGCACGGTCGGGCGCAGCAGCATCGGCAGGGCGCGCAGCAGGTAGCGGCGGGAGAACCCGGTGAAGCAGTTCGTCGGGTCGACCAGGACCAGTGCCCGAACCCTGCCGGGCGCGTGCGCCGCGTAGTGCAGGGCAGTCCATCCTCCGTACGAGTGGCCGCACAGGGACGCCGACTCCGCGCCGAGACCGTCGAGCACGGCGTCGAGCCAGGCCATCAGGTCGCCCAGTCGCCGGATGCCGCGCTCGCCGGCGACGCTGCGCCCCGGGTCGCCCACGAGGTCGACCGCGTGCACCCGGTGCGCCGACCCGAGGGCCGTCGCCGTGCCGTACCAGACGGTCGAGGTGGTCCCGCCGCCGTGCAGGAGGACCACGGGAGGCGCGTCGGGCGGGCCGACGGTGTTGACGTGGGTCGTGCCGAAGGGGGTGCGGATCTCGGCCTGCTCGGTGGACGCCGGCCAGTGCGCCGCCATGACGGCGTCGTAGGCCGTGAGAAACGCGTCGTCGGTGGTCGTCACGCCCGCCTCCCAAAAGTAGCTCGCTAAGCGATAATATCGCTCAGCGAGATAATACGTGAGGAGAGACGCTGTGACGGCGGCACGGTCGAGGCGGAAGCACGACGATCCCGATCTGGAGATCTTCCATCTGCTGCGCGCGGTCGCGGTGGAGTACGGCCTGCGCCAGGCCGCGTTCGCGGCCGAGCACGGCATGCACGTCACCGATGTGCGCGCGCTCATCCGCCTGCTGGACGCCGAGCGGGCCGGGATCGACGCCACCGCCGGCTTCCTCGGCGCCGGGCTGGGCCTCAACTCGGCGGGCACCACGGCGGTCATCGACCGCCTCGAACGGCTCGGCCTGGTCAGCCGGGTCCGCGACGTCCACGACCGGCGCCGGGTCCTGCTGAAGGTGGAGGACCATGCCAAGGACCTGGGGTGGAGCTACTTCGGCCCGCTCATCGACAAAACCGTGTCCGTACTGCCCGGCTTCGACGAGCGCGAGACGGCGGCGGTACGGCTCTTCCTCCAGACGGCACTGGACGCGTTGACGTCGCAGCCGACCTGACGCTCGTCCGGCCGGCCGGCGTCGCGGCCACCCGCGGCCCGCCGGCGCATGAGATGCGGCCGTCGCCATGCTCGCGATCGGCCTCGTGATCTTCTTCGCTACGGACTGACCGGCCGGCGCGGCGAGGCCGACGGCTAGCCTGGCGGGGATCACCGGAAGGGCGGGAGAGCGCGATGGTCAGACGCCTGCTGGACACGACCGCGCGGGAGCTGGCCGGGTACGGCCGGGCCGAGATGCTGGCGGCCATCCGCGGCAGCGAGGGGCGGACGGTGGCGGCGGAGGTGATGGCGCCGGTCATGGCCGCCGTCTACGACGTGAGCAACCCCGAGCTCGCCGCCGGGATGGGGGCGGACATCGTCGTCCTCAACCTGCTCGACGTACGCGAGCCGGTGGTCTTCGCGGTGGACGCGGCCCCGAAGGACGTGGTGCGTGAGGTCAAGCGGCTGACCGGGCGGATCGTGGCCGTCAACCTCGAACCGGTCGACCCTGAGGCACCGCGGGTGACCGACGACGACTTCGGGCCGGGGGAGAAGGCGGGACGGCTCGCGACGCCGGAGAACATCGCCGCCCTGGCCGCCCTCGGCGCCGACGCCGTCGTGCTCACCGGCAACCCGGGGATGGGCGTGACCAACGCGTCGCTTACCAGGGCGGTGGCCGCGGCCAGGGACGCCGCGGGCGACGACCTGATCGTCATGGCCGGCAAGATGCACGCCGCCGGCAGCGCGACGGAGGCCGGGGCCGGCATCGTGGACGCCGCCGCCGTCGAGGGCTTCGTCGCGGCCGGGGCCGACGTCGTGCTGGTGCCCGCGCCGGGCACTGTCCCGGGCTGCCACGAGGCGCAGGTACGGGAATGGGTGGCGGCCGCCCACGCCGCCGGGGCGCTCACGATGACGACGATCGGCACGTCGCAGGAGGGCGCGGACGCCGACACGATCCGGCGGCTCGCGCTGATGGCCAAGATGACCGGGACCGACATCCACCACCTGGGCGACTGCGGCTACTTCGGCATCACGGTCCCGGAGAACATCCTCGCCTACAGCGTCGCGATCCGCGGCCGCCGCCACGCGTACCGCCGCATGGCCATGTCCCTCCTCCGATAGGGGTGGGTGCGAGTCAGAAGGCCGCGGCCACGCCGTAGGCCTCGCTCAGCCGGGCCATGTCGTGCAGGTCCCGCTCGCGCGGCTCGTACCCCTGGTGGAACCGCGCCTGCTGGTCCGCCGACAGGCAGGGGACCCGCGCCCCGCCGACGGCCCCGACCACGAAGCAGTCGGCGGGGTAGGCGAAGACGCCGCCTGACTCGTCGGCCGGCTGCACGCCGGAGCCGTCAGGGCCGAACGTGATCGGGTGGAGGTCGATCTCGCGGCCGTAGGAATCGCGCATGACGAAGCGGACGGGCCGCCCGGGGAGGGCGTCGCCCGTCTCGGCGTACCCGGCCCGCTCCAGCGTCGCGACGACCACGGCCTCCTGGTCGGCGCGGTGGGCGAGGTCGAGGTCGTGGTGCTCCCGGGTGACCCGGCCGAGGAGGGCGTCCACGCCCCAGCCCCCGCCGATCCACACCTCGCAGCCCGCGCCGCGCAGCAGGGCCATGACCCGCAGGACTTCCGACGTCTCGAACACATCACGAGCGTGACACGCGGCCCGGCGCCGCGTCGACCCACTTTCGAGGTACGCCGGGGGCCGCGTCACCCGCCGCGGCGCCAGGGGAGCCGTAGGGGCTCGGCGGGCAGGTCGCCGGCGAACAGGCCGGGCAGCAGGCGCGGCAGGTCCACGGGGAAGATCTCCTCGTCCGTCCGGGCCAGTTCGTCGAGCGTCCACCACCGGTGGGCCGAGATCTGCGACCGTTCGAGCTCCTCCTGGCGGGAGCCGTCGACCGTGTGCGCCTCCACCCGCAGGAAGAAGAACCAGTCGACGGCCTCGACGAGGTCCTCGCCGAGGTCGGCCGGGCCCGAGGTCCAGGCGACGACCGGGCCGAGAAGGTCCTCGGGCACGTCGAGTCCGATCTCCTCGCCCAGCTCACGCGCGGCCGCGGCCGGGAGGCTCTCCCCGTCGTCGACGCCGCCGCCCGGGGTCACCCAGAAGTGGGCGGCCGTCCAGTGCTCCGGCGCCCGGAAGCGGAACAGCAGGATCCGGTCCCGGGCGTCCGCCAGCAGGACGCGGGCGGTGGTGCGGGTGACGGTGCTCGTCATGATCCCGATCTTACTGTTCGGGCGCTGTTAACCGTTTCTCACCTGGCTTGTCGATCAAGCGGACCTACTCTGACATCGCTTCTCAACCCCCCTAAGAAGGACGGTCATGGTCGTATCCGCTGGAAAAGCACGCTCCCGCAGGACCTCTGTCGCGATCGCATCCGCCCTCGGTCTGACCGCCGCGATCGGCCTCGGCGCCGAGGCCGGGTCCGCCGCCACGGTCCCCACGCCCGCCCACGTGGTGGTCGTCGTCCTCGAGAACCACGCCTACTCCCAGGTCATCGGCAGCTCCAGCGCCCCGTACATCAACTCGCTGGCGACGGGCGGCGCGAACCTCACCCAGTTCTACGCCGAGACCCACCCGAGCCAGCCCAACTACTACGCCATGTTCTCCGGCAGCACGCAGGGCATCACCGACGACAGCTGCGTGAAGATCGGCTTCAGCTCCGCGGCCAACCTCGGCTCCGAGCTGATCGCCGCCGGCAAGACGTGGGCGAGCTACAACGAGGGCCTGCCCAGCCAGGGCTCGACCGTCTGCAGCAACAGCTCGAACAAGTACGCCCAGAAGCACAACCCGTGGTTCGGCTTCGGCAACGTGCCGACCTCCACGGCGTACACGTTCGCGCAGTTCCCCACCGACTACACGAAGCTCCCGAAGGTCTCCTTCGTGGTGCCGAACCTGTGCAACGACATGCACGACTGCTCGGTCTCGACCGGCGACACGTGGCTGAAGAACAAGCTCGGCGCGTACGCGACCTGGGCGAAGTCGAACAACAGCCTGCTGGTCGTCACCTTCGACGAGGACAACAAGCTCGCCGGCAACCGCATCGCCGCCGTGGTGTACGGCCAGCCGGTGAAGGCGGGCAGCTCGTCGTCCACCACCTACAACCACTACAGCCTGCTCCGCACGCTGGAGGACATGGCCGGCCTGACGACCCACGCGGGCAACGCGGCCTCCGCCTCCGACATCACCGGAATCTGGAGCTGAGCTTGTACCTGGCTGAACGCGGCCCGGCTCCCGCCGACGAGTCCGAGGAGGCGCCCGCCGGCCGGGAGGCCCGGGCCGCTCAGCCGGGCCGGACCACCCGGGCGATCTCCGGAACCGTCGTCGCTCTCGGGGCGGTGAGCCTCATCACCGACGTCTCCTCGGAGATGGTCACCGCCGTGCTGCCGCTCTACGTGGTGGCCGGGCTGGGGCTGAGCCCCCTCGGGTTCGGCGTGCTGGACGGCGTCTACAACGGGGTCAGCGGGCTGGTCCGGCTGTTCGGGGGCCATCTGGCCGACCGGGGGCGGCGGCACAAGGCCGTCGCGGTCGCCGGGTACGGCCTGTCCGCCCTGTGCAAGCCGCTCCTGCTGCTCGCGCAGACGCTTCCGGCCATCGGCGCGGTGCTGGCCCTCGACCGTACGGGCAAGGGCATCCGCACGGCCCCGCGCGACGCGCTCATCTCGCTGAACTCGACGCCGGAGAACCGAGGGCGGGCGTTCGGCGTGCACCGCGCCATGGACACCGGCGGCGCGCTCCTCGGCCCCCTCGTCGCGTTCCTCGTGCTCGGCGTGGCCGCGGACGGGTACGACGCGGTCTTCACACTGAGCTTCTGCGTGGCCGCCCTCGGCGTGCTCGTCCTGCTCCTGTTCGTCCCGAGCGGCCGAGCCGTCCCCGGGCAGGCAGCCCAGGCGGACGAGGCCCAGGCCGAGCCCGTCACCGTGCGGTCGGCGCTCGCGCTGCTCCGCCGCCCCGAGGTGCGGCGGCTCGCCGTCTGCGCGACGCTGCTCGGGCTCACCACGGTCAGCGACGCGTTCGTCTACCTGCTGCTGCAGCATCGCCTCGGCATCGCCGAGCGCTGGTTCCCGCTTCTGCCGCTCGGCACGGCGGGCGCCTTCCTGCTGCTCGCGCTGCCCCTCGGGATGCTGGCCGACCGCGTCGGGCGCCGCCGGGTGTTCCTGGGCGGCCACGTCGCGCTGCTGTTCGCGTACGGCCTGCTGCTCGTGCCCGCGCAGAGCGGATGGCTGCCGGTCGTGGTGCTCGCGCTGCACGGCGCCTTCTACGCCGCCACCGACGGGGTGCTGCCGGCTGCCGCGGCCGGGGCCGTGCCGCCCGGCCTGCGGGCGAGCGGCCTCGCGCTGATCGGGACGGGCCAGGCGCTGGCCCGCTTCTGCTGCTCGCTGGCGGTGGGGGCGGCGTGGACCGTCATCGGCGACCGGGCCGCGCTCGCCCTGGCCGCGGGCGGGCTCGCGATCTGCGCCGGGTGGGCGGCGTACGCGCTGCGCGGCCCGGAGACCCGATGACGCCGCACCTCACCCGCCGCCGGGCCCGCGTCGTCACGCTGCTGGCCGCGGTGGCGCTGCTGGGGTCGATCGGCGCCGCCTCCGTGCTGCGCGCCGCCGACCGGGCGGAGCGGCGTGACCGCCCGCACCAGGGCGGGCCGTCGGTCGCGGGCGGCGCCGTGACCCTCGACGGCGGCGGACGGCGGATGGTGTTCCGCAACATGGCCTGGGGGCCGTACCGCGACGACCTGGTCTCGGTGCCGGCCGGCGACCCCGGCGGGCCGCGCACGGCGGCGCCGGTCCGGTGCCTGCGCTTCCACGCCGCCGCCGGGACCGGCGTGTGCCTGCGCAAGGAGGAGACGGCGGTGGGGGAGAGCTACCTGGCGAGCGTCCTCGACTCCCGCCTGCGGACGCTGCGCGAGTTCCCGCTCGCCGGCATCCCGTCGCGCACCCGGGTGTCGCCCTCCGGCCGCATGGCCGCCTGGACGGTCTTCGTGGGCGGCGACTCCTACGCCGGTGGCTCCTTCTCCACCCGGACCTCGATCCTCGACACCCGGACGTGGACGCTCACGCCCAGCCTGGAGGCGTACGCGATCGTGAAGGACGGCCGGCCCTACCACGCCGCCGACGTGAACCTGTGGGGCGTCACCTTCTCCGACGACGGGCACTTCTACGCCACGCTGGCGACGGGGGGCCGGACGTACCTCGTCCGCGGAGACGTCGCCGCCCGCACGGTGACCACGCTGCGCCCCAACGTCGAGTGCCCGTCGCTGTCGCCGGACGGGACCCGCCTGGTGTTCAAGAAGCGCGTGCCCGGCCTCAGCCCGGACGCGCCGTGGCGGCTGTACGCGCTGGACCTGCGGACCATGCGGGAGACGCCGCTGGCCGAGACGCGCAGCGTGGACGACCAGGTCGTGTGGGCCGGCGGGAACACCGTGCTCTACGGCCTGGCCGGCGACTTCGGCGACGACCTGTGGTCGGTCCCGGCCGACGGGACCGGCAGGCCGTCCCGGATCGCCGTCGCCGCCCTCAACCCCGCCTTCGTCTGACGCCGGCGGCAAGCCCACACGGGAGGGACGCGGGGCCTTCGCGGGGGTCCGGGCTAGCATCGAGCGGTGTCCCACTCCGCCACGCCATCGGGAGACCCGGGGGGTCGCCGCGCCGTCGCCGCCGCGATGCGGGCGTTCGTCGCCCGGGACGCGCTCGGCGTCCCGTGGGAGGGCGCCCCGCCCGGGGATGTCGACCGGGGGCGGCTGTTCGACGTCCCGGCCTCGCGGGGCTGGCCGAGAGGGGCCACCTCCGACGACACCGCGCAGATGATGCTGGTGGCCCGGCTCATCGCCGACACCGGCGGACGGCCCACCGCGGAGGATTTCATGCTCCGGCTCAGCGCCGAGGCCGACCGGATCCGCGGGACGGGCCCGACGACGCGGGCGGCGCTGCGGCACTTCGCCGCGACCGGCCTGCTTCCGCCGCCGCCCGGAGACCCCCGTACCGGCGCGACCAACGGCGCGGCCATGCGGATGGCGCCGGTCGGCTGGGCCGTCCCCGCGTCCGATCCGCACCGCCGCCGCGACCTCGCGGCCGAGCTGGCGCGGGGGACCCACCCCAGCCCGCTCGCGATCGGCGCGGCCTGCCTGGTCGCCGCCATGGCGAGCCGCGGGCTGGGCGGAACGGACGGAATCCTCGACGCCGCCGTCTCCGAGGCCGAATGGCTCGGCCGGCCGGAGTTCGACGAGGTGCGGCGGGCCGCCGAGGGGGACTGGAGGCCGCCCCCCGGAGGCGTCACGATCGACGCCGTCCAGACCCTCGCCGCCGTCACCCACGTCGTCCGCCGGTCCACCGACCTGGTCGAGGCGCAGACGTACGCGGTGACGCTCGGCGGGGACACCGACACCGTCGCCGCCATCGTCGGCGGGGTGCTCGGCGGCGCCCCCCGGGCAGGGCGGGCCGGTGTGGTGGGATCGCGTGTGGTTTCCCGAGGACGCCGAGGTGGACGACCTGGCGGCACGGCTGGCCGCCCTCCGTGCCGCCTGACGGAGGTTCGTTCAGGCGAAGCCGGCGAGCTTGTAGAGGACGAGCGACCCGGCCACGGCGACGTTCAGGCTCGCCCCGACGCCGATCATGGGGATCTCCACGACCGCGTCGAGCAGGTCAAGAGCCTCCGGCGGGATGCCCTCGCGCTCGTGGCCGAGCACGGCGACCGTCGGCGTGCGGGCCATCGGCAGGTCGGCGAGGCGCACGGCCTCCTCGGCGAGCTCGACGCCGAGCACCCGCCGGCCGCCCGCCCGCTGCCGCGCCAGCCAGGTCAGCGGGTCGCCGGTCCAGTGCACGCAGGCGGGACGGCGCAGCGTGTTCCCGCGTGCCAGCGCCTCCGGCACCCACGGCAGGCGAGGTACGGCGAGACAGGCGCCCACGGCATCACAGGTGCGCAGCAGGGTTCCGAGGTTCGCGCCGTGCATGGGCCACAGCGGCGCGGCGACGAGATGATCCGGGCAGCGCAGAGGACGGCGGCGTCGTTCGCCCCGCAGGTCTCTGGGTGTCCGGACGCGTACGGCGGGCCCGCTCACGAGAGGGGACGGGCGGCTCCGGCGACGTGCATGAGAAGGGCGCTTTCAGCGGCGCGCCCGGGCCATCGACGAAATCAAGGTCCGCCGTCCACTGTAGAGCCAGGCCATGACGCGTGACGAGTGCTGCATGCGGTATACAGTATGGAGTAGACGCATCTCCGAGAGGACGGCACGATGTCCGAGCCGGAAACGATCTCTGGCGGTCACCTTGTGGCCAGGGCCCTCAAGGCCGAGGGTGTTGACGTGATCTTCACGCTCTGCGGGGGTCACATCATCGACATCTACGACGGCTGCGTCGACGAGGGCATCGATGTCATCGACGTGCGGCACGAGCAGGTGGCCGCGCACGCGGCGGACGGCTACTCGCGCATCACCGGCAAGCCCGGCTGCGCGGTCGTCACCGCGGGACCCGGCACGACCGACGCGGTCACCGGGGTCGCCAACGCGTTCCGCGCGGAGAGCCCCATGCTGCTCATCGGCGGGCAGGGCGCCCTCAGCCGGCACAAGATGGGCTCGCTGCAGGACCTGCCGCACGTCGACCTGATGACGCCGATCACCAAGTTCGCCGCGACCGTGCCGTCCACCGAGCGGGTCGCCGACATCGTGTCCATGGCCTTCCGCGAGTGCTACCACGGCGCCCCCGGCCCGTCGTTCCTGGAGATCCCGCGTGACGTGCTCGACGCCAGGGTTCCGCTCGAGCGCGCCCGGATCCCGCGGGCGGGCCGCTACCGCGCCTCCACGCGCCAGGCGGGCGACCCGGAGGCGGTCGAGCGGCTCGCCTGCCTGCTCGCGCACAGCGAGAAGCCCTGTGTGCTGCTCGGCAGCCAGGTGTGGGCCTGCCGCGCCACCGACGCCGCGGTCGACTTCGTCCGGGCGCTCAACGTCCCGGCGTACATGAACGGCTCCGGCCGCGGCACGCTGCCGCCGGGCGACCCGCTGCACTTCCAGCTGTCGCGGCGGTACGCGTTCACCGAGGCCGACCTGATCATCATCGTCGGCACGCCGTTCGACTTCCGGATGGGGTACGGCGAGCGGCTGTCGCCCACGGCCACCGTGGTCCAGATCGACCTCGACTACCGGACGGTCGGGAAGAACCGCGACATCGACCTCGGCATCGTCGGTGACGCCGGGCTGATCCTGAGCGCGGCGGCCCAGGCGGCCTCCGGCCGGATCGACGGCGGCGCGGCCCGGCGCAAGGAGTGGATCGAGGAACTGCGGGCGGTCGAGACCAGGGCCTACGAGAAGCGCCTGCCCCGGCAGCTGTCGGACTCCCGGCCGATCGACCCCTACCGCCTGGTCCACGAGATCAACGAGTTCCTCACGGAGGACTCGATCTACATCGGCGACGGCGGCGACATCGTCACCTTCTCCGGGCAGGTCGTCCAGCCGAAGTCGCCCGGCCACTGGATGGACCCGGGGCCGCTCGGCACCCTCGGGGTCGGCGTCGCCTTCGCGATGGCCGCGAAGTACGCCCGGCCCGACAAGGAGGTCGTCGCGCTGTTCGGCGACGGCGCGTTCAGCCTCACCGGCTGGGACTTCGAGACGATGGTCCGCTTCGGCCTGCCGTTCGTCGGCGTCGTCGGCAACAACTCCTCGATGAACCAGATCCGGTACGGCCAGGCCGCCAAATACGGCGAGGAGCGGGCCAGGGTCGGCAACACGCTCGGCGACATCCGGTACGGCGACTTCGCGAAGCTTCTCGGCGGCCACGGCGAGGAGGTGCGCGACCCCGCCGAGATCCGGCCGGCGCTGGAACGGGCACGCGCGTCGGGCAAGCCGTCACTGATCAACGTGTGGGTCGATCCGGAGGTCTACGCCCCCGGGACCATGAACCAGACCATGTACAGGTAGGAGGGGCGATGAAGGCATTGGACGGCGTCCGCGTCCTCGACATGACCCACGTGCAGTCGGGTCCCTCGTGCACCCAGCTCCTGGCCTGGCTCGGTGCCGACGTGGTCAAGCTGGAGGCCCCGACCGGCGACATCACGCGCCGGCAGCTGCGCGACGTCCCGGACGTGGACAGCCTCTACTTCACCATGTTGAACTGCAACAAGCGGAGCATCACGCTCAACATGAAGAGCGAGCGGGGCAGAGAGCTGTTCACGGAACTCGTGAAGTCGGCGGACGTCCTGGTGGAGAACTTCGGGCCCGGAGCGGTCGACCGCATGGGCTTCACCTGGGACCGGCTCAGCGAGCTCAACCCCCGCCTCGTCTACGCCTCGATCAAGGGCTTCGGGCCCGGCCGCTACGCCGGCTTCAAGGCGTACGAGGTGATCGCCCAGGCGATGGGCGGCTCGATGAGCACCACCGGCTTCGAGGACGGCCCGCCGCTGGCCACGGGCGCCCAGATCGGCGACTCCGGCACCGGGGTGCACGCCGCCGCCGGCATCCTGGCCGCTCTCTACCAGCGGACGCGGACCGGTCGCGGCCAGCGGGTCCAGGTGGCCATGCAGCACGCCGTCCTCAACCTGTGCCGGGTGAAGCTGCGCGACCAGCAGCGGCTGGCCCACGGGCCGCTCCGCGAGTACCCGAACCGGACGTTCGGCGACGAGGTGCCGCGGTCGGGCAACGCCTCCGGTGGGGGCCAGCCCGGCTGGGCCGTGCGCTGCGCGCCGGGCGGGCCCAACGACTACGTCTACGTCATCGTCCAGCCGGTGGGCTGGAGAGCCCTCGCCGCGATCATCGGGCGTCCCGAGCTGGCCGACGACCCCGAGTGGGCGACGCCCGAGGCGCGCCTGTCCAAGCTGGACAAGCTGTTCCAGCTCATCGAGGAGTGGAGCATCCGCCAGGACAAATGGGCCGTGCTCGACCGGCTCAACGTGGAGAACATCCCCTGCGGGCCGATCCTGTCCGCCCGCGAGCTGTTAGAGGACGAGAGCCTCCGCGAGGAGGGTGTGGTGGTCAGCGTCGAGCACCCCGAGCGCGGCTCGTTCGTGACGGTCGGCAGCCCGCTGCAGCTGTCGGCGTCGCCGGTGGAGGTCACCACGTCGCCGCTGCTCGGTGAGCACAACCAGGAGATCTACGCGGCCCTCGGCGTCCCGCCCGGCGAGCTGGCTGAGCTCAAGACGAACGGGGTGATCTAGCCAGGCGTCCCGGCACGTCGCCCCGGACGCCCCGGCGACGCGGCACAGAAGCGCGTCCGCCAAGGGAGACGACGGGGGCGTTCGGCGACGCGACCGGCCCGGTGAGGCATCCCCTGTCCTCGGAAGGCCGGCGCGTCGCCGGACGTCGTGCGGTCGATCCACCCGACTCCATCGTCGGGTGGATGTGTTTCACCGACGCGAGCGGCAGGTGACATCCGTGTCAACTGCCGAAGGAGGCCGAGGAGCGGCGCCTGCGCCGGGCGGGCAGCGGCTGCGGCGGGTGCTCCTCCCCGAGCTGGTTCAGGTACAGGTCGCGGGTCTGCTCGGTGTGGCGCTTCATGAGCTCGGCCGCCCGGTCGGCGTCGTGGGCGGCGATGGCGTCGATCAGCGCCTCGTGCTCCTCCCAGGACGTCCGGCCCCGCCGCCGGGCCACAGGCGTGTGGTACCACCGGACGCGCCGGGACACCTGGGCGGCGAGGTCGCCCAGCACCGCGTTCCCGGACAGCTCCACCACGGTGGCGTGCAGCTTGGAGTTCAGAGTGACCGCGGTGTCGACGTCGTCGGCCTCGACCGCCGCCAGGCCCTGTGCGCACAGGTCGCGGAGGCGGGCGACGCCCTTCTCGTCCGCGTTGCGCGCCGCCAGCCGGGCCGACTCCGTCTCCAGCAGCGCCCGTACGGCGAGCAACTGGTCGGCCTCCTCGGCGCTGGGGGAGTGGACGAACGCGCCCTGGCCCGGGTGGAGGTCGACCCAGCCCTCGCCGCTGAGCAGCTGCAGGGCCTCCCGCACCGGCTGGCGGGACACGCCCAGCAGCTCGGCGAGCTCGTTCTCGACCAGGTGCTGGCCCGGCTTGAGCTGGGTGGAGATGATGAGTTCGAGCAGGGCCTCGAAGACGCTCTCCCGCAGCGGGACGGGGCGGGGGATCTTCGCGGCCGCACTCGGCCGGGGCGTTGTCACGGTGGAGACCTCACGGTTTCTCGTCGACCGCCTACAGCATACAGTTCCATTCGTGCTGGTCCCCGCGTGATCACTTCCGTGAACCCGTCGCACGCGCAGGCGTGGCGATCTGACCCAAGCAGACACGGCGGCCTTGTCCGGGCCGGGCCGGCGGCCGTACCCTGGGCTGCGGGTGACCTGAGCTGGACCATTCCGACGAGATCGTCGTTCCGGACTTCCGCGGCATGCAGGCGCTGAACGCCTGGCTCGCCGGTCACGACCATGGGCTGCTTCTCCAGGGGCCCGACCCCGACGGACCGGACCCCGTGATGCACGGCGTCGTCGTCTCGCAGGCCCCGCCTCCCGGCACCCGTCTCCACCGCTGGGCGACCGTCACGGTGTGGGTCCGCCACGACCCCGGCGATCCCGGCGGCGTCCGCGAGCCCCGCCGTCCCGTCTCGCCCGAGGGCGCACTGGAGTCCGAGCTTCCCGAGGGCTGAGCCGCGACCGACCGTGTCAGGCGCCCATGGACGCCCGGGCGGTGAGCCAGTCCCGCGCCGTGTCCAGATGGCCGGCCCCCAGGCCGTTCCGGGAGTCCACGTCGACGAGGAGGAAGTCGCCGACGTCAGCGTGCGCACGCAGGTACTCCCGGTCCGCCTCGCCATGGTTGTCGTCGAACCACACGAACGGCCGTCCCCGCACGTACTCCGCCACGTGGACCGTCTTGGGGTGCACCTCCGCCGGGACAGGGGTGTCGGCGTCCAGCGGGACGACCGGGAGGAGGGGCAGCCCGATACGCGGCCCGATCTCCCGGTTGGCGTCCTCGCTCCACGTCGTGGCCCAGGCGAGCTCCGCGCCCGTATCGCGGGCCAGCGCAAGCAGCGCCCGGCCGTGGGAGGGGTCGAGGAGCAGCGGGTGGGGCCGGCCGTCGAGGACGTACGTGTGCCGCCGGAAGCGCGGGGACGAGCGGCGCGACGGGTTGAGCACCCCGTCCACGTCCAGCAGCACGAGGGGGGAGATCGCCATCGCCCCATCTTCGCCGCCCGCCTCGGTGAGAGCCACGCCGTTTCGTTCCCAGACCGTACGAGGGTGGTGCGAGAGCCGAGAGGGGCGTCGGCGACCGGCGTTACGATCGGATCCGGTACGGCGGGGGACGCCGTCCGGCATCGAAGGGCTGAACTCGATGGGAGTGAGTCTGCGCGACGTCGCGCTGCTGGCGGGCGTGTCGGTGAAGACGGTCTCCAACGTGGTGAACGGCTACGCGCACGTGTCGGCGGCCACCCGGGCCAAGGTCGAGTACGCGCTCTCCCAGCTCGACTACCGTCCCAACCTGTCGGCCCGCAACCTCCGGCTCGGGCGGACGGGTGTGATCGCGCTGGCGTTGCCCGAGCTCGACCCGCCCTACTTCGCCGAGTTGTCGCGGTTCGTCATCCACGCCGCGGCCGGGCACCGGTGGATCGTCGTGATCGAGCAGACCGACGGAAGCCTGGAGCGGGAGCGCCAGGTCCTCGACGGCGTACGGGACCACCGCGTCGACGGCGTGATCCTCAGCCCGGTGGCCATCGGCGCCGAGGAGCTCGCCGCGCGCATCGACGACACCGCACTCGTGCTGCTCGGCGAGCGGATCTACGACGGCCCCGCCGACCACGTGGCGATCGACAACGTGCGGGCGGCCCGCGAGGTCACCGAGCACCTGGCCGGGCTGGGCCGGCGGAGGGTCGCCGCCCTCGGCGTCCAGGACGACCCGGCGACCGGGACGGCAGCCCTGCGGCTGGCCGGGTACGCCGAGGCGGTGGCCGCCCATGGGCTGCCGCGGCTGACCGCCGCCGTGGAGCGCTACAGCAGGGCGGAGGGCGCCGCCGCGATGGCCCGGCTGCTGGCGGAGCCCGAGCCTCCGGACGCCGTCTTCTGCTTCAACGACCTGCTCGCGCTGGGCGCGATGCGGACCGTCCTGTCGTCGGGGCTGCGGGTGCCCGAGGACGTGGCCCTGGCGGGCGTCGACGACATCGAGGACGGCCGGTTCAGCACGCCGACGCTGACCACGGTCGCGCCCGACAAGGCCGAGCTCGCCCGTACGGCGGTCGAGTTGCTGCGGCGGCGTGTCGACGGGGGCCCCGGCGGCCCGCCGCGGGAGGTGCGGGCGAGCCACCGCCTCGTCGTGCGCGAGAGCACGGTCGGCCCGGCGCAGACCCCCTCGCCGGCCTGACCCCCGCGTCGCTCACCTCGCCCGAACCGGATTCGGAACGGCGCTCGTCCCCTCGCCGGCCTGGGGTCGGCGCCGGCGCACCGCCCGTCCCGCTGCCGGCCTGCGGCCCAGCCGCGGGAACGATGCCGGTCAGGCCTCGTCGTCGAGACGCTGCGGCGGGCCGTGCCACTCCACGAACAGGACCGTGGCGTCGTCGTCCAGCCGGTGGTCGTGGTAGTCGAGGACGGCGCGGGTCAGCCGGCGGAGGGTCTCGGGCACGGGCAGCCCGGCCGCCTCCTGCCGGATCACGAAGTCGACGAACCGCGGCAGCCCGAACTCCGTCCCGCCCGGCGTGCGCAGCTCCGTGATGCCGTCGGTGTAGAGGAGCACGCGGTCGCCCGGTTCGAGCTGCTCGCGGCAGAGTGTCACGGGCAGGCCGAGCCCGAGACCCATCGGATGGGCCGGCGGGCACTGCAAGGTGGCGATCCAGCGGCCCCGCCGGATGACGACCGGCGGATGGTGCCCCCGGTTGACCCAGGTGAGGGTCCCCGTGGTGGTGTCCAGGTCGGCGAGGATGGCGGTCACGAACCGGTTGGCCTTGCCGAACTCGTCGATCAGGACCTGCTCGATCCGCTCGCTGTTGTCCGGCAGGCCGATGCCCTGCCGCCGGTTGTTGCGGCACGCGGCCACCGCGAGGTTGGCCGTCAGCCCGGCCGACACGTCGTGGCCCATCGCATCGAAGATCGCGAGGTGGGCGACCGTGCCGGCGATCGAGTAGTCGAACGCGTCCCCGCCGATCTCGTACGCGGGCTCGAGCATGCCGGCGATCGTCACCACGCTGTCGCTGAACGTCAGCGGCGGCATGAGGTTCCATTGCAGCTCCGCGGCCACGTTCATCGGCCGGCTGCGGACGATCCTGGCGTAGGTGTCGCTGAAGCTGCCCTTGCTGACCAGGAGCAGCGACAGGAGGGAGGCGAGGTGCCGCATCGCCTCGATCGCCCCCTCGTCGTCCCCGGCCGGGGCGACGCGCATGACGCCGATGCGCTCGCTGCCGTCGACCAGCGGCACCCACCAGTGCTCGGGACGGTTGCCGGGGCCGGTCTTCGCCAGGGTCCGGACCTCCTGGAAGGCTCTGCCCGCCAGGGTGGTGTCGACGCGGATCTCGTCCTGCTCGGCGTCGGCCCCCAAGGCGCGGATCGCGTCGGCCGTCTCGAGGGGGGCTTCTCCGCCGAAGTGACGCCCCCGCAGGCGTCGCAGGACGTTCTGCTGCAGGTCGATGAGGTAGATCTCGACGTCGCCCAGCCCGGCCTGCCGGGCGCTCGCCCCCACCATGGCCGGAAGGTCCTCGACCGCCGCCCGGTGACTGGTCTCGAGAAGCTCGGTCAGGGTCCGCAGCAGACCGCCGCCGGTCTCGTTCGGTGCTTCCCGCCCACGCATGGCCACCCCCGTTCCTCGGAGGGCTGTCGCCACCTACGATCCTCCACCATTACGCCACGGCGTGACGAGAGGCAGACGCTATTTCGGATACGTTCGGTACTCGCCGAGCGGTTGCGCCGCCTAATCCGGTTGATCGCGGCGCGGCGGGTTCGGCACCCTCTGATCATGGGGAAACCGCCTGAGCTCGCGTCGGAGATCCTCGAGTACTACCTCGGGGGAGGCGAGGACGCCCGGCTCCGGTCAGGCCGGGGCCGGCTGGAACTGTGGCGGACACAGGACGTCCTGCGCCGCCTGCTCCCGCCCCCGCCCGCCCGCGTCCTCGACGTCGGCGGCGGCACCGGGGTGCACGCGGAATGGCTGGCCGCCGACGGGTACGCCGTCGAGCTGGTCGACCCCGTCCCCGCCCACGTCGAGCGGGCGTCCGGGCTGCCGGGGGTGACGGCGGCGCTTGGGGACGCCCGGGCACTCGACGCCGGCGACGCGACGGCCGACGCCGTGCTGCTGCTCGGCCCGCTCTACCACCTGCCCGATCGGGCCGACCGGGTCCGCGCGCTGGCCGAGGCCCGCCGTGCCGTACGGCCGGGCGGGGTCGTGGCGGCGGCGACCATCAGCAGGTGGGCGGCCGTTCACGACCTGGTGCGCAAGGGCGCCTACGCCGACGAGGCGGTGCGCGGGGTGGCCGACGACGTCGCCGGAGACGGGCTTCTGCGCTCGCACCCGGGCAGCGGGTTCACCACCGCCTACTTCCACCACCCGGACGAGATCCTCGGCGAGTTCGCCGACGCGGGGCTGCCCGGCCCCCGACGGTACGCGCTGGAGGGGGTCTTCGCCTGGTACGAGACCCTGGACGCGTGGCTGGACGACCCGGAACGGCGGACGGCGCTGCTGGACGCGGCCCGGCGCGCCGAAGGCGACCCGACGCTGCTCGGCGCCACCGGACACATGATCACGGCCGCCCTCGCCCCCCGTGAACCGGTGACCGGCTGAGACGGCCTCCAGAAGAAGAGCACACGTGCCGCCTGGCGCACCGCTGCCGCGCCCGGCAAGGAACTCCGCGTCGTCCCCCAGCCCGCATCCCACCACCACGGCGGAGCGGCCGTCGCCCCTGAGGAGGCCGAGCCACTCCACGAGGTGCGGGTCGGGCACGCCGTGCGCCCAGGGCACGAGCGCCTCCCCGCGCCCGGCCGCCGAGTAGAGGGGCTCGAACCAGCCGAGCGGGTCGCCCTTCTCCAGATGCGTCTCGGCCAGCCGCCAGGCGGCCCTCCGGTGGCCCTCGTCGCCGATCTCGCCCATGGCGCCCCCGTCCGTCTCCGCTTCCCGGGCGGTCCCGGACGCCCGGCCGTCGGCAGCCTCTCACCAACGCGGGACGTCAGTCGAAGAAGCGGGCCAGCCGCCGGTCGTCGGCCGGCGTCCAGGGGCCCTTGACCGGGATCATGTCGGCGAAGACGGTCGACTCGTCCCGGGTGACCAGCAGGGGGTACCAGCACAGCCCCTCCCGGTCGGGCCGGCACAGGTGCTTGAAGGTCTGCACGTCGACCAGCCGGACGTGGGTGGGGTCGGCGACCGCGTTGACGTGGCCCCACCAGGGCGCCAGCACGTGCAGGACGCCGCCGGGACGCAGGATGCGGTGGCACTCCCGCAGCAGCGGCAGGAAGTCGAGCAGGTGCTCCAGGACGTGGACCGCGAAGACCTGGTCCAGCGACTCGTCGGCCAGCGGGACGCCGTCGACCAGGTCGGCCACCACGTCGACCGAGGGCGTCGGGCGCACGTCGACGCCGATGTTGCCGGGGTGCTGCTTGACGTCGCCGCAGCCGATGTCCACCACCCGGGGTTCGGCGCCGCCCACGCGCACCCGGTCCCACACCGCGAGCACCCCGCCCAGCCGTCCGAGCGTCTCGCGCAACAGCGGGAGGTCGCGCTCGTCCGCCACCTCGCCGTCCACGTGGGCCACGCCTCCGTCGAAGCGCACCCGCACGTCGAGAGGGCGCAGCCGAGAGTCGTGGGCGATCAGGTCGGCCGCGGCGCACTCCAGGTCGCGGTCGAGCAGGTCGCGCCGCCGCCGGTTCACGCCGGCCTCCGGCCGGGTCCGCGGACGAGGCTCATCGGTCCCCTCTCATCTGGCTCGCGCTGTGGTCCAACCCGCTCCTCACGCGACCGGAAGCCGCGACCACGACCGCGGTCACCGGTCCGGGACGGCCGGGGGTCCCCGGCATCGGACGGCCGCCGCGCCCCGCGGGGTCATCTGTCGTCTACCCCGAGGGCGGCGGCCCGCACGCGGACGCCCCGGGAGTCCTCTGCGAGGATGGATGGACGCCGGGCGTCGGGGCAGGTGACGGTGATGAACGAGATCGAGCGCGAGCCGGCGGGCCAGGACGACGAGGGCGCCGTACGGGGCGAGAGCGACGCGGTGAGCCGCAGGTCCGGCGCGGGCGGCGGAACGGCCGGCGGAGGCGGGCACCTACCGCGCACTCCCCAGCCCGACGACGGCCTGGTCGGCGGTCCCGGGGACGTGGAGACGCCGGCGCCGGAGACGCCGGAGCCGGCCGGCGGCCCGGCGAAGGGGGCGACGGCGCTGCCCGGGTTGCTGGGCGGCCCGTCCGACGTCGAGACTCCCGACGACGAGTCGGGCATGCCGGAGCCGGAGCCGGGCGTCGGACCCACCTCGTGACACGGCCGCCCGCGACCGGCGTGGTCAGGTGGCGGGCGGCTTGATCCAGTCGAAGGTGCGCTCGACCGCGCGGCGCCAGTTGTCGTACTCCTCCTCGCGCCGCCCGGCGTCCATGGACGGCAGCCACTGCGCCGCCCGGTGCCAGTTGCTCCGGAGGCCCTCCAGGTCGGGCCAGTAGCCCACGGCCAGCCCGGCCGCGTACGCCGCGCCGAGGGAGACGGTCTCCGCGACCATCGGCCGCACCACGGGCACGTCGAGCACGTCGGCGACGAACTGCATGAGCAGGTTGTCGGCCGTCATGCCCCCGTCGACCTTGAGCGTGGTGAGCGCGATGCCGGCGTCGGCGTTCATCGCGTCGACCACCTCGCGGGTCTGCCAGCCGGTGGCCTCCAGCACCGCCCGGGCGAGGTGCCCCTTGGTGATGTAGGAGGTCAGGCCGACGATGATGCCCCGGGCCTCGCTGCGCCAGTGGGGCGCGAAGAGCCCGGAGAACGCGGGCACGATGTAGCAGCCGCCGTTGTCCTCGACGGTCCGGGCCAGGGTCTCGATCTCGGGGGCGGTGCTGATGATGCCGAGCCGGTCGCGGAACCACTGGACGAGGGCCCCGGTGATCGCGATCGACCCCTCCAGCGCGTACACCGCGGGCTGGTCGCCGATCTGGTAGCCGACGGTCGTGAGCAGGCCGTGGGTCGAGGAGACCGGCTCGTCGCCGGTGTTGAGCAGGAGGAACGCGCCGGTGCCGTACGTGCACTTGGCCTCGCCGCGGTGGAAGCAGGTCTGCCCGAACAGCGCCGCCTGCTGGTCGCCGAGTGCGGCGGCGATCCGCACGCCGGGCACCACCCGCCGGGCCACGCCGTACGTCTCGCTGGACGGGCGGATCTCGGGGAGCATGGCCCGGGGCACGCCGAAGAAGTCGAGCAGCGTGTCGTCCCAGGCGAGGGCGCGCAGGTCCATCAGGAGCGTCCGGCTGGCGTTGGTCACGTCGGTGACGTGGACGCCGCCGTCCGGGCCGCCGGTGAGGTTCCAGATGAGCCAGCTCTCCATGGTCCCGAACAGGACCTCGCCGCGCTCGGCCCGCTCGCGCAGCCCGGGGGTGTGGTCGAGCAGCCATCGGATGGTGGGCGCGGAGAAGTAGGTCGCCAGGGGCAGGCCGCAGCGCTCCCGCACCACGTGGGCGTCCGGGCGCCGGGACAGCTCGTCGACCAGCGTGTCGGTGCGGGTGTCCTGCCAGACGACGGCCGGGGTGACGGGCAGGCCGGTGCGGCGGTCCCACAGGACGGTGGTCTCGCGCTGGTTGGCGATGCCCACGGCCGCCACCTCGCCCGGGCCGATGCCCGCCTGGGCGAGCGCCTCGGGCCCGATCCGCTCCAGGTTGCGCCAGATCTCGACGGCGTCGTGCTCCACCCACCCCGGGCGGGGGAAATGCTGCTTGTGCTCACGCTGCGTGACCGACACGAGGCGGCCGTGGTGGTCGAACAGGATGCACCGGGTCGAGGTGGTTCCCTGGTCGATGGACATCACATAGCGTTCAGCCACGGTGGCCTACCTCCATGCGGGCGGACGGGGGGAGGGGGCTACCAGCGGGAGGCGCCGAGGTCGCGGGACACCGCCCGCGCGGCGTCGCGCACATAGCCCACGAGGTCGGGGCGAGGGCGTCCGGGGGCGTCGCAGATGCGTTCGGCGGCGCCGGAGATGCCCATCGCGCCCACCACGAGCCCTCCGTACCCGCGGATGGGGGCGGCCACCCCCGCCTCGCCCATGCCGATCTCGTCGACGTCGGCCGCCCACCCGCAGTCGCGGACGCCGGCGAGGGCGCGGCCCATCTCCTTGGCCGTACGGATCGTGCGGCGGGTGAACTGCTCCAGCTCGCCGTCCTGGACGGCGGCGGCCGCGTTGGCGTCGTAGGCGAGCAGGACCTTGCCGAGAGCGGTGGCGTGCATGGGCAGGAGCACGCCGACGTCGAGGGTCTGGAGGCTGTCGTCCGGCCGGAAGACGTGGTGGACGACGAGGACCTTCCCCTGCAGGTGGGTGCCGATCCGCACGGCCTCGCCGCTGCGGGCCGCGAGCGCGTCGGCCCAGTTGATCGCCCGTGAGCGCAGCTCGTTGACGTCGAGGTAGCTGGTGCCCAGGTGCAGCAGGGCGGCCCCGAGCTGGTACTTGCCGGTCGCGTCGTCCTGCTCGACGAAGCCGACGAGCTGGAGCGTGCGCAGGATGCCGTGCGCGGTGCCGCGGGCCAGCCCGAGGGAGTTGGCGATCTCACTGAGCCCGAGCCGCCCGGACCCCTGCGCGAGCAGCCGCAGGATAGCGGCCGCACGCTCGATGGACTGGACGGAACCCGGCACGACCGGGATCCTAGCGGCGCCGGAAGGTGTTCGACAATGCCGACACTCCACCGACCGGGCCCTCGGCCGCCGCGCGAAGATCGTCCGTAAAACAGGGGATTCGTAGCGGAAAGTAGTGGCCTGCGTCACATGCGCGAGCCTAGTACGGCCCGCCGAACGTGGCCAGTGTTCGACAATGCCGACAGGCATTCGTTGACGTCATCCGAAACCGGATTTAGCGTCCGGACAGCCCGGAGAGTTCACAGCGAACGGGTCCCGCCTGTGCGGGGACGGCGAGGACGGGCGAGGACGGGCGAGGACGGGCGAGGACGAAGGAGGAGAGATGGCGCAAGGACGCAGAGAACTGCTCGGCGAGCTGGCGGCCGAGTTCGCGGGGACGGCGGTCCTCATCCTGTTCGGCGTGGGTGTGGTGGCCCAGGTGGTGGCGGGCGGCATCGGGGACCACGACAGCATCGCCTGGGCCTGGGGGCTGGGCGTGGTCCTCGGCGTCTACACGGCCGCCCGGCTGAGCGGCGCCCACCTCAACCCTGCGGTCACCGTCGCCCTGGCCGCCTTCAAGGGCTTCTCCTGGCGGAAGGTCCTGCCGTACTCGCTGGCGCAGACGGCGGGCGCGTTCGTCGCGGCCCTGCTGGTCCGCTGGAACTACAGCGAGGTCCTGGCCAAGGTCGACCCCGGCCACACGGTCAAGACGCAGGGCGTGTTCTCCACCCTGCCGGGCAACGGGACGCTGCCCGTCACGCAGTGGGGCGCCCTGCGCGACCAGATCATCGGCACCGCGATCCTGCTCTTCCTGATCTTCGCCATCTCCGACGAGCGCAACTCCGCCCCGCTGGCCAACCTCGCGCCGTTCATCGTCGGCCTGCTCGTCGTGGCCATCGGCATGGCGTGGGGCACCGACGCCGGCTACGCCATCAACCCGGCCCGCGACTTCGGCCCCCGCCTGGCGTCCTTCATCACCGGGTACGGCACGGCGTTCCGCGACCAGTACGGCGGGCTGTACTTCTGGGTGCCGATCGTCGGCCCGCTGATCGGCGGCCTGATCGGGGCGGGCCTCTACCAGGTCCTGGTCGCCCGCTTCCTGCCGCGCGAGGATGCTCCCGAGCCCGGCCGCACCCCGGAGCCCGCGACGTACGAGCCCGCCGCCGGCCAGGCCGGCTGAGCCCAGCGGCGGCCGCCACCGGGGCGGACGCCGCGCCGGAGCCCGGCACCCACACGAGACGAGAGGCACGCGAGAATGGCTGACTACGTCGGAGCGGTCGACCAGGGGACGACCAGCACCCGCTTCATGATCTTCGACCACGGCGGCAACGAGATCGCCCGCCACCAGCTGGAGCACCAGCAGATCCTGCCGCAGGCGGGATGGGTCGAGCACAACCCCACCGAGATCTGGGAGCGCACCCGGGCGGTCATCGAGACCGCGATGCGGACGGCGGGCCTCACCGCGTCCGACCTGGCCGCGCTCGGCATCACCAACCAGCGGGAGACCGCGGTCGTGTGGGACCGCCGCACCGGCCGTCCGTACTACAACGCGATCGTCTGGCAGGACACCCGCACCGACCGCATCGCCTCCGCGCTGGAGCGGGAGGGCAAGGGCGAGGTGATCCGCCGCAAGGCCGGGCTGCCCCCGGCCACGTACTTCTCCGGCGGCAAGATCCAGTGGATCCTGGAGAACGTCGACGGGGTCCGCGAGGCCGCCGAGCGCGGCGACGCGATCTTCGGCAACACCGACACCTGGCTGCTGTGGAACCTCACGGGCGGCACCGACGGCGGCGTCCACGTGACCGACCCGACCAACGCCAGCCGCACCATGCTGATGGACCTGGAGACGCTCGACTGGGACGACGAGCTGCTGTCGTTCTTCGGCATCCCCCGCCGGATGCTCCCCGAGATCCGGCCCTCCTCCAACCCCGACCTGTACGGCGCGACCCGCCCCGGGGGCCCGCTCGGCGGCGAGGTGCCCCTCACGGGCGACCTCGGCGACCAGCAGGCCGCGACCGTCGGCCAGGTGTGCTTCGAGCCCGGCACGGCCAAGAACACCTACGGCACCGGCAACTTCCTGCTGCTCAACACCGGCACCGAGCTGGTCCGCTCGCAGAACGGCCTGCTGACCACGGTGTGCTACCAGTTCGGCTCGTCGAAGCCGGTGTACGCGCTGGAGGGCTCGATCGCGGTCACCGGGTCGGCCGTGCAGTGGCTGCGCGACCAGCTCGGCATCATCTCCGGCGCGGCGCAGAGCGAGGCCCTCGCCCGGCAGGTCGAGGACAACGGCGGCGTCTACTTCGTGCCGGCGTTCTCCGGCCTGTTCGCGCCGTACTGGCGGTCGGACGCCCGCGGCGCGATCGTCGGGCTGTCCCGCTACAACACCAACGCCCACCTGGCCCGGGCCACGCTCGAGTCGATCTGCTACCAGACGAAGGACGTCGTGGGCGCGATGGAGCAGGACTCCGGCGTCGTCCTCGACGTGCTGCGGGTGGACGGCGGCGTGACGGCCAACGAGCTGTGCATGCAGCTCCAAGCCGACATCCTCGGCGTCCCGGTGTCCCGGCCGGTCGTGGCCGAGACCACCGCCCTCGGCGCCGCGTACGCCGCCGGGCTCGCCGTCGGCTTCTGGAAGTCCACCGACGACCTCAAGCAGAACTGGAACGAGGACCGCCGCTGGCAGCCCCAGTGGACCGACGAGCAGCGCGAGCGCGGCTACGCCGGCTGGCGCAAGGCCGTCACCCGGACCCTCGACTGGGTCGACGTCGACTGACCGCGCCTCCGCGCCCCCCGCCGATCACAAAGGAGATCACACCACATGTCTGTAGCCATGGGCCCGAGCGCCCGGGAGGCGGCGCTGCGGAGGCTGTCGGACGACGAGTTCGACGTGCTCGTCGTCGGCGGCGGCGTGGTCGGCGCGGGGGTCGCGCTCGACGCGGTCTCGCGCGGCCTTTCCGTCGCGCTGGTGGAGGCCCGCGACCTCGCGGCCGGGACCTCCAGCCGGTCGAGCAAGCTCATCCACGGCGGGCTGCGCTACCTGGAGCAGCTCGACTTCAAGCTGGTTCGCGAGGCGCTCAGGGAGCGGGGCCTGCTGGTGACGCGGCTGGCCCCGCACCTGGTTCGCCCGGTGCCGTTCCTGTTCCCGCTCCGTCACCGCGTCTGGGAGCGCGGCTACGTCGGGGCGGGGGTGCTGCTGTACGACACGCTCGGCGGCGCCCGGGCGCTGCCGCGGCACCGCCAGCTCAGCCACAGCAGGGCCCTGCGCACGGCCCCCGGCCTGCGCAGCGACGCCCTGGTCGGCGCCATCCAGTACTACGACGCCCAGGTGGACGACGCCCGCTTCACGATGACGGTGGCCAGGACGGCCGCGCAGTACGGCGCCTGCGTCACCACCCGCACCCGCGTCACCGGGTTCCTGCGCGAGGGCGGCCGGGTCACCGGCGCCGTCGTGCGCGACCTGGAGAACGACGCCGAGATCCGGGTCCGCGCCCGCCAGGTGGTCAACGCCACGGGCGTGTGGACGGACGAGATCCAGCGGCTCGCGGGGGCGTCGCACGGCGTCACCGTGCGGGCGTCCAAGGGCGTGCACCTCGTGGTCCCGCGCGACCGGATCCGGCTCGACACCGGGCTGATCCTGCGGACCGAGAAGAGCGTGCTGTTCGTCATCCCCTGGGGGCCGCACTGGATCGTGGGCACGACCGACACCCCGTGGAACCTGGACAAGGTCGAGCCGGCGCCGACCCGGGCCGACATCGACTACATCCTCGACCACGTCAACGCCGTCCTCCGGACGCCGCTCACCGACGCCGACATCGAGGGGGTGTACGCCGGCCTGCGCCCGCTGCTCGCCGGCTCGGGCTCCGCGCAGACCGTGAAGCTGTCGCGCGAGCACGCGGTCATCCGCCCGGAGCCCGGCCTGGTGATCGTCGCGGGCGGCAAGTACACCACGTACCGGGTCATGGCCAAGGACGCCGTCGACGTGGCGGTGGCCGGTCTCGGGGAGGCCGTCCCCGAGTCGGTGACCGAGCGGGTGCCGGTCCTCGGGGCCGCCGGTTTCGAGGCGCTGCGGAACAACCGGCGGCGGCTCGCCGAGCGCTCGGGGCTGCCCGTCGCGCGCGTCGACCACCTGCTCGGCCGGTACGGCTCCTGCGCCGAGGAGCTTCTCACTCTGGTGGCGGACGATCCGCGGCTGGGCGAGCCGATCCCGGGGGCCGAGGGCTATCTCAGGGCGGAGGCCGTCTACGCGGCGTCGCACGAGGGCGCGCTGCACCTCGAGGACGTCCTGGTCCGGCGCACCCGCGTGTTCATGGAGGAGCGGGACCGCGGGCTCGCCGCCGCCCCCGAGGTGGCGGCGCTGGTCGCGCCCGTCCTCGGCTGGGACGACGACCGGGTCCGCGCCGAGATCGACGCCTACCGGCGCGGCGTCGAGGCGGACCTCGCCGCGCAGCGCGAGCGGGACGACGACGCCGCCAACGCCGTACGGGTCGCAGCGGCCGCCCCGGCGCAACACGTGGCCTAGGGAAGCGGTGGGGGGCTACGACGTGACGTGAGCGGCGACGGTCTCCGCGCACTTCGAGGACTCGGTGTGCGTGGTGTCCACTTCCAGGTCGTAGACCACGCCTTCGTGGACCACCGCCGCCTGCGTCACGGCCATTCCCGGGATCCGGTCTCCCCTGGCCCTCTCCCGCTCGGCGGCGACCGCGCTGTCACACCTGACGCCGACCCACAGGACGTCCAGCCCGCCGAGAACGCGCCGCCACCGCTGCTGGGTCGCCACGCCACCGAGGAAGACGTCGTCGATGACGACCCGCGCCCCGGCGCGGGCCATCGCGGCGAGGCCCTCCATCCACGCCGACTGCAGCGCCATGAACTCCGGCCCGACGTTCACTCCGCCGTCGGGGGCGAACTCGATCCCCGCATCCGATGCCTGCATGGCCCGGGGCATCGCCTCGATGAGCGAGTCGACCCCGAAGGCGAGCCACGGCTGCGGCAGGACAGCCTGCAGGTGCCGGACGATCTCGGACTTGCCGGCGCTCGATCCGCCGTTGAGCACGATCACCTGAGTCGTCACGGCGTACACGGTAGAGGTTCGGCCTTCCGGGCCTGAACCAATTTCCTGCCGACGCAGCCCTGCCGCTCCGGCGTTCAGCGTGCCGGAGGGGCGCCCGCCGTCCGCGTCAGCACATCGAGGAGGCGTCCGGGCGTGTCCACCACCGCGATGAGGCCGGGATCGGCGAATTCGGCCGCCTCGCCGAACCCCCACGTCACCGCGACGCTCCGGACGCCGCACGCGGCCGCGCCGGCGACGTCCTCCCTGCGGTCGCCGATCATGACGGCGTCCTCGGGCGGGGCGCCGAGGACGTCGAGCGCGTGCCGGATCACGTCCGCCTTGTGCCGCCGGGACCCGTCGAGCGTCGCCCCGGCCACGTACGCGAAGAAGCCGTCGAGCCCGAAGTGCACGAGGATCTTCTCCGCTAAGACGGCCGGTTTCGACGTCGCCACCGCCAGGGTCCGGCCGCCGGCGAGGAGAGCCTCCAGCACGGCGGGGACTCCCGCGATGACCTCGTTCTCGTACATTCCTCCGGCGGTGTAGCGCTCCCGGTAGGCGCGCATCGCGTCATCGAGACGCTCCGGCGGCACGCCGAGCCGGAGGAAGCCGTCCTGGAGGGGCGGGCCGATCAGGGCGCGGAGCCGCCCGTGCTCCACCTCCGGCATCCCGACCGTGGAAAGCGCGTGCCGCATGGAGGCGACGATGCCGGTCTCGGGGTCGGTCAGGGTGCCGTCGAGGTCGAAGAGGCAGTATCGGGTCACGTACGGCTGTCCAATCGCGGTGGGTGGTCAGGCGAGCACGGCGTCGAGCAGCAGGGCCCCGGCGCCGAGCAGGGCCGCGTCGGGCCCGGAGCGGCTGGCGGCGATCTCCAGGTCCCGGGTCGCGAGCGGCAGGCAGCGCTCGTAGACGGCGGCCCGGATCGCCGAGATCAGCGGCTCGGCCGAGGACAGGCCGCCGCCGACCACGATGGCGTCCGGGTTCAGGAAGTTCACCAGCACGGTGAGGACCTCGCCGATCAGCCGGCCCGCGTTCCTGACCAGCGCCGTGGCCTCGGGCACGCCGTCCTCCACCAGCGCGACGATGTCCCCGGGCCGCTCGACCGCGATGCCCTGCTCGCCCAGGACGGCCATCAGGGCGGCGCCGCTGGCGTACGCCTCCAGGCAGTCGAGGTGGCCGCAGGAGCAGGTCACGGACGAGTCGCTGCGGACCCGGACGTGGCTGATGTCGCCCGCCGCGCCGCGGCCGCGGTGCAGGGCGCCGTTCACGATCACCCCGCAGCCGATGCCGCTGCCGGCCTTGAGCACCATCAGCGTCTCGCGGCCCGGCCAGGAGCGCGCCTCGCCGGCCGCCATCAGGTTGGCGTCGTTCTCGACGAGGACCGGCAGGTCGAAGTGCGAGCCGAGCCGCTCGGCGACCGGGAAGTTGTTCCACCCCGGCATCCGGGAGGGCGCGACGACGCGGCCGGTCGCGGGGTCGACGGGCCCGGGGATGCCGGTGCCCACGCCGCGCAGGGGAACCCCGGGCGGCCCGTGCCGCAGCAGCAGGTCCTCGAACGACGCGGCGATCCAGTCCATCGTGGCCTCGGGCCCGAGCGCGATGTCGCAGGGCCGCTCCTCGACGACGAGCGGGGTGCCGCTCAGGTCGAGCAGGCCGAGCCGGGCGTGGTGCGCCCCCAGGTCGGCCACCGCGAGCACGCCCGCGCTGGGGCTGAGCCGCAGCCGGCGGGGGCGCCGCCCGCCGCGGGAGGTGCCGGCCCCCTCCTCCACGAGGAGCCCGGTGCCGATGAGCTCCTCGACCCGGAGGGAGACGCTCGACGCGGCCAGGCCCGACATGCGGGCGAGCTCGGCCCGCGACTCGGCCTGGCCGGCGGCGACCAGGCGCAGGAGGTCGCCCTGGGCCCCCCGCACCGGCAACCTCTCTTTGCCTGACATGAGGAGAGGAATACCACGAGTTGACTTTCTGCGCCAGTGCGTTGACTTGGGCCAGAATCATCCATTACGGTCCGCCATATCTTCGATTTCGAAGGAAGATGGCGATGATTCAGGTACGAGGACTGAACAAATGGTTCGGTGATCACCACGTGCTGCACGACGTCGATCTCGACGTGGCGCGGGGCGAGGTGGTGGTGGTGATCGGGCCGTCCGGCTCGGGCAAGTCCACGCTGTGCCGCTGCCTCAACCGGCTGGAGACGGCGGACGCCGGCGAGATCCTCGTCGACGGCGTGCCGGTTCCGGCGGAGGGGCGCGCGCTCGCCCGCCTTCGCGCCGACGTGGGCATGGTGTTCCAGTCCTTCAACCTGTTCCAGCACAAGACCGTGCTGGAGAACGTCGTGCTCGCGCCGATGAAGGTGCGCGGCGTGAGCCGCGCCGAGGCGGAGCGGGACGCCCGCGAGCTGCTGGCCCGCGTGGGAATCGCGGAGCAGGCCGGCAAGCTGCCGGCCCGCCTGTCGGGGGGCCAGCAGCAGCGCGCCGCCATCGCCCGGGCGCTGGCCATGCGGCCCAAGGTGATGCTGTTCGACGAGCCGACCTCGGCGCTCGACCCCGAGATGGTCGGCGAGGTCCTCGACGTGATGGTCCGGCTCGCCGCGGACGGCATGACCATGGTGGTCGTCACCCACGAGATGGGGTTCGCCCGCAGGGCGGCCGACCGTGTGGTGTTCATGGACGGCGGCCGGATCGTCGAGACCGGGGAGCCGAACGCCTTCTTCGACGCTCCCACGACCGATCGGGCCAGGGACTTCCTGGCCAAGGTACTCACGCACTGATCGCAAAGGATGGTGGGCACGATGGTGTCCATGAAGCGGGTGGCCGCCGTCGCCGCCGTGTCGATGGCGGGCCTGGTGGGCCTTTCTGCCTGTGGCGGGACGGACTCGGCGGACTCCGCCGTGCCGGGCGCGGCCAAGGGCGGCGGCGACCTTCTCTCCGCGGCGCCGGTCGCCGCGGCCGCCGACATCCTCCCGGGCTCGACGATGGAGAAGATCAAGCAGCGCGGCGAGCTCATCGTCGGCGGCTCGCTCGACGCGCCGCTGCTGTCCCAGCAGAACCCGTCGACCGGCGAGGTGGAGGGCTTCGACGCCGACCTCGGCAAGGCCCTGGCGAAGTACATCATCGGGCAGCCGAAGGTGAAGATCGTCAACTCGGCGTCCGAGACCCGGGAGGCCCTGCTGAGCAACGGCACGGTCGACGTCGTCTTCCAGACCTACACGATCACCCCCGAACGGGCGCAGCAGGTCGCCTTCGCCGGGCCGTACTACTCCTCGGGCCTGAGCATCGCGGTCAAGAAGGGCACGACGGGGATCACCTCGCCGGCGGACCTCAACGGCAAGACCGTGATCGCCGGGGCCAACACCCCCGCGATCCCGGCCATCCAGAAGCTCGCGCCGCAGGCGAAGATCGTCACCTTCGGCGGCGACCCCGAGTGCGTGCAGGCGCTCAAGCAGGACCGCGGCGTCGCGTACGTCCAGGACGAGACGCTGCTCGTCGCCGACGCGAAGAAGGACCCGTCGCTCCAGGTGGTGGGCAGCCCCTTCACCACCGACCCGTACGGCATCGGCCTGAAGCACGGGGACGACCAGTTCAAGAAGTTCGTCAACGACTGGCTCACCAAGATCCAGGGCCAGGGCCTGTGGCAGCGGATCTGGAAGAACTCCCTCGGCACGGTCGTCCAGGGCGCGGCCCCGACGCCGCCGGCGATCGGGTCGGTCCCGGGCTCCTGATGTCCGCGATCCTGGATCACCTGCCGGAGTTCTGGCAGGGGCTCGTCGTGACGCTCGAGCTGACCGCGGCGTCATTCGCCGGCGCCGCGGTCGTCGGAGTCGTGATCACCGCGATGCGGGTCGGCCCGGTGCCCGTCCTGCGCGCGGCCGGCACGGCGTACGTCGAGGCCTTCCAGAACCTGCCGCTGCTCGTGCTGCTCGTGCTCGCCGTCTTCGGCCTGCCGGAGATCGGGATCGAGGCCGGCCTGCTCGTCACGTCCATGGTGGTCATCGCCCTGTACGAGGGCGCCTACATCGCCGAGGCCCTGCGCTCGGGCGTCAACGCGATCTCGGCGGGCCAGGGCGAGGCCGCTCGGGCGCTCGGGCTGACGTTCGGCCAGTCGCTGCGCCACGTGGTGCTGCCGCAGGCGCTGCGGACCGTCGTCCAGCCCCTCGGGAACATCTTCATCGCGCTCACCATGAACACCTCGCTCGTCGCCGCCGTCGGCGTCGTGGACCTCACGGCCGCGGCCAACCGGGTCAACCTGCTGGAGGCCCAGCCGATCCCGATCTTCGTGGGCGCCGGCCTCGCGTACGCGGCCGTCGCGGCCGTGGCGGGGTTCGTCACCGGGCGGCTCGAACGGCGGCTGGCGGTGGCCCGGTGACCGCCGCGCCCGGGCGCCGCCGGGCGAGCGCCCCGTCGAGCACGCTCCTGTTCGACGAGCCGGGGCCGCGCGGGCGCCGCAGGATCCGGGTGGCGACCGTCGTGGGGGCACTGGTCGCGCTCGCCCTGGTGGCGCTCGCCGTCCGTCAGTTCGCCGCGAACGGCCAGCTCGCCGCCGACCGCTGGCAGCCGTACGCGACCTGGCCCATGTGGCGCTACCTGCTCGGCGGGCTCTGGTCGACGGCGCTCGCCGCCGTGGTGTCGGCCGCGCTCGCCATGGCGGCCGGGCTCGCGCTCGCGCTCGGACGGCTGTCGCACCGCCGCTGGGCGCGCCTGCCCGCCGGTGCGTACGTCGAGGTGGTGCGGACGATCCCCGCGCTGCTGCTGGTCTACCTCGTGCTGTTCGCGCTGCCGCGGTACGGCGTCGACCTGCCGCTGTTCTGGAAGCTCGTGGTGCCGCTGGCGGTGTCCAACGCGGCGGCGTTCGCCGAGATCTTCCGGGCCGGCGTGCTGTCGGTCGAGCGCGGCCAGGGGGAGGCGGCCCTCGCGCTCGGCCTGTCCCACGGGCAGTCGATGCGCCTGGTCGTGCTGCCGCAGGCCCTGCGCCGCGTGCTGCCGTCGATCGTCAGCCAGTCGGTCGGGCTGCTCAAGGACACCTCGCTCGGCTTCGTCGTCAGCTACGCGGAGCTGCTGTACAGCGGCAAGGTGCTGGCCAACTACAACGGCCTGCTCATCCAGACCTACATCGTCGTCGCGCTGATCTACCTGGTGGTCAACGCGTCGCTGTCGAAGCTAGCCCGCGCGCTGGAGGCGCGCCAGCCCCGCAGGAGGACCGCCGGTGCCGGCTGATCTCGTCCCGCTCGCCGAAGTCGTCCGGTCCGGCTTCGTGGAGAGCGTCCACTACGGCAGCGCGGTCGCGCTGACGCCGGACGGCCGCACGGCCGTGGCCCGCGGCGCGGTCGCCGCGCCGGTGCTGCCCCGGTCGTCGGCCAAGCCGTTCCAGGCGCTCGCCTGCCTGCTCGCCGGCGCCCCTCTGGAGGGCCGCAGCCTGGCCATAGCGGCCGGGAGCCACACGGGGGAGGACCGCCACGTCCGGCTGGTGGCCGAGATGCTCGCCGGCGCGGGCCTCACCACCGAGGCGCTCGGCTGCCCGCCCGACTGGCCGGAGGACGAGCCGGCCAGGCACGCCCTGATCCGCGCCGGCCTCGGGCCCTCGTGCGATCGGATGAACTGCTCGGGCAAGCACGCCGCCATGCTGGCCGCGGCGGTCGCGTCCGGCCTGCCCACGGAGTCGTACCTCGACCCCGGCCACCCCGTGCAACAGCGGGTCCGGTCGGTCGTCGAGGACCTTTCAGGGGAGAAGGCCGCCCACGTCGCCGTCGACGGCTGCGGCGCGCCGCTGTTCGGGCTGTCCCTGGCCGGGCTGGCCCGGGCCGTCCAGGCCCTCGTGCTGGCGGCCCCCGGGACGGCCCCGCTGGCCGTGGCCGACGCGATGCGGGCGCACCCCGAGTACGTCGGCGGCACCGGCCACGTGAACACGGGGCTCATGCGGGCGCTGCCGGGAGCCGTGGCGAAGGGTGGCGCCGAGGGGGTGCTCGTGGTCGCGCTGGCCTCGGGGCACGCGGCCGCGGTGAAGGTGATCGACGGCAGCCCGCGGGCGACGACGGCCGTCGCGCTCGCCGCGCTCCGCGCGGCCGGCGGCGACGTGACGGGGGCCGCGGAGTTCACGACGGTACCGGTGCTGGGCGGGGGCGTCCCGGTCGGCGAGATCCACGCTTTGGGGGAATGAGATGAGTCTGACCTACGAGATCTGCATCGACAGCACGGCCGGCGCCGTGGCGGCCGAGCGGGCCGGGGCGCAGCGGGTGGAGCTGTGCGCCGCGCTGTTCGAGGGCGGCCTCACGCCGACCCTCGGCACGGTCGAGGCCACGCTGGCGGCGGTCTCCTCGATCCGGGTGCACGTCATCATCCGGCCGCGCGGCGGCGACTTCGTCTTCGACCGCTACGAGATCGAGGCCATGGAGCGGGACGTCGCGGCCGTGCGCGAGGCGGGTGCCCAGGGAGTCGTCATCGGGGCGCTCACCCCCCAGGGGGAGGTGGACGAGGAGGTGGCCAAGCGGCTCATCGGCGCGGCCGAGGGCCTGTCGGTCACCTTCCACCGGGCCTTCGACATGGCCGCCGACCCCTTCGCCGCGCTGGAGACGCTGGTCGCGCTCGGCGTCGACCGGGTGCTCACCTCCGGCCAGGACAGCACGGCGCTGGAGGGGGCGCCGCTGATCGCCTCGCTGGTCGAGCGGGCCGGCGACCGTCTCGTCGTCATGCCCGGCGGCGGCATCACCCCCAGGAACGCCGGCCGGGTCGTCGAGGCGACAGGGGCCAAAGAGATCCACTTCGCCGCCCTCGTCGACGAGCCGAGCCCGGTCGTCCACCGCAACCCGTACCCGTACATGGGGGGCGAGCTGCGGCAGTCGGAGTTCGTGCGCCGCGTCACCTCGGGCGCGCTGGTGTCGGAGGTCATCGCCGCCGCCAGGGCCTGAGATTGCCGATTCCTGACCCGGCCGCCCGATGGGCGGGCGGAGACTGGGCAGGTGGGGGAAGCGCCCGCCGCCCGGCGGGCGCCGCGGGCCGGCGCCGGCCCGGCCCCCTGAACGGCGGGAGGCGAGGCCGATGACGGTGACGCGAGGGGCCGCGGCCCATCCGCAGCCGGAGGAGGGCGTACGGCACGGCCGTCTCACCGCCCGTCCCGTCGCGCTTCCGACGTCCCCGGGCGGAGGACCGCATCCGCCCCTCCGCGGGCCGGAGGCGGGCATCCACCGGCTGGACGGGCAGGCGCTGCTCTACGTGCCGCCGTCCGCCGGGCCGGGCCCGCACCGGATCGCCGTCGTGCTGCACGGCGCGGGCGGCTCTGCCGACCAGGCGCTCGGGCTGCTGTCCGCCCAGGCGGACGATCTCGGCTTCCTCCTGCTCGCGCCGAAGTCGGTCTCCACGACCTGGGACGTCATCCTCGGCGGCTACGGGCCGGACGTCGCGCGGCTGGACGGGGCGCTGGAGGAGGTGTTCGCCCGGGCCGCCGTCGACCTGGACGGCGTGGCGGTCGCCGGATTCTCCGACGGCGCCTCTTACGCCCTGTCGCTCGGGGTCGCCAACGGCGACCTGTTCCGCGCCGTGCTCGCCTTCTCCCCGGGCTTCATGGCGCCCATGCTCCGGCACGGCCGCCCGCGGCTGTTCGTCTCCCACGGCGCGGACGACCGGGTGCTCCCGGTCGCCTGCGGCAGGCGCATCGCCAAGAGCCTGCGGGACGGCGACTACCCGGTCGCCTACGAGGAGTTCCCCGGCGGCCACGAGGTCCCCCCGGACCTCGCGACCGCCGCGGTCCGCTGGTGGACCGAGGATCACAGCCCTAATTCTATGTAGGTAATGTAGGTTTTTAGCTATCATCGCCTCATGGGAGCATTGCTCGACCTCGTGCAACTGCGAACTTTCGTGGCCATCGCCGAGTGTGGCGGCTTCGGCAGGGCCGCCTCCGCCCTGCGGACGAGCCAGCCGACCGTGAGCCAGCACGTCAGGGCCCTGGAACGGGTCGTCGGACAGCCGCTCGTCGAGCGGACCGGCAGGTCGACCCGGTTCACGGCGGCGGGGGAGACCCTGCTGGTGGAGGCCCGGCGGCTGCTCGCCGTCCACGACGAGGCGATGTGCCGCCTCGGGGCCGAACGGCCCGCGGTGCTCACGGTGGGGGCCATCGAGCACGCGGCGTACCAGGTCCTGCCCGACCTCCTCGGCGCGCTGATGGCGGCACTTCCCGGCCGTGAGGTGACGTTCCGGCTCGACCGGAGCACCGCGCTGGCCGAGGCCACGCTGCGGGGGACGCTCGACCTGGCGCTGATCCTCGGCGTCGTGCCCGACATCGGGGGCGTCCAGGTGGGCACGCTGCCCCTGCGATGGCTGTCGGCGCCCGGCTGGTTCATGCCGCCGTCGGACGGTCCGGTGCCGCTGGTGGCGTTCCAGGAGCCCTGCGCCCTGCGGCGCCAGGCCGTGCGGACCCTGGAGGGGCTGGGCTGGACGGTCCGGATCACGACCGAGGCCACCAACCTGGAGGGCGTGCTCGGCGCGGCCCGTGCGGGTCTCGGCGTGGCGCTGCTGCCCACCGCGTACGGCGTCCCCCAGGGGTTGGAGGAACTCTGCCACCTGCCGCCCCAGGGGTCGATCGGGCTGCGCCTGGTCAGCAGGAAGGGGCTCGACACAGCCATCGAGGCGGGAGCGGGGGAGGCGTTGCGGCGGTTCTTCTCCTCGGTCACCGATTTTCCCGGACCGCTCGCCGAACAGATTCCCATCGGGAATTCAAATTGACACCCATAAGAGAAACAAATCGCTCGGCGGGTGGCCGGGAAATGCCATCCGAAATGGGGGGTAATCCGTTGACGGGCACACCTGCTTATGGTGTGATCGAGGCGCGGATTCGAATGACGGCCGCCTGAGAAACGGAATCGGCTTTTCGTGGTTCCCGCCCGGAGGAAATCCCGGAAGGGCGTTTCCGGCCCGGCGTGTCCCGGCGCAGGGGAGAGCACGTCGCGGGGCGCGCCGGGTTCCGGCCGTCGGGGTCCGCACCGGTTCCCCCGTGCGACAGGAAAAGGGTCCCTCCATGTCACTGAGCGACGACACAGCCACCAGGGCCGGCGAGCGGCCCGTCCGGCGGCGGCGCCGCCTGCGCTCCAGACGCCCCGTCGCCGTGGCGGCGGCGGTCGTGGCGGTCGCGGTCGTCGCCGCCGTCCTGGTCGCCTCGGCTCGAGGCGGCGACGACCGGCCGGCGCGCCAGGCGGGCGCCGGGCCCATCGCGGGCGGCTCGCTCACCTACGCCGTCGCCGGCACCCAGGTGTCGCTCGATCCAGCCGTTGCGGCCACCGCCGTGACGGGCCTGATCGACCGCAACGTCTTCGACTCGCTCGTGGCCCAGACCGGCCCCGCGACCTTCGGCCCCTGGCTGGCCACCGGATGGAAGGTCTCGAACGGCGGCCGGACCTACACCTTCACCCTGCGCCAGGGGGTGACCTTCCACGACGGCACGCCGTTCACGGCCCAGGCCGTCAAGGCCACGCTCGACCACGTCGTCGACCCGGCCACCAAGTCGGCGTACGCGGCCTCGCTGATCGCGCCGTACAAGGAGGCGCGGGTCGTGAACGACCACGTGGTGGAGGTGACGCTCGCGCGGCCGTTCACCCCGTTCCTCCAGGCGCTGTCGGTGCCCTACCTGGGCATCCAGAGCCCGGCGGCGCTGGCGAAGCCGGTCGCCGACTACCGGCCGGTGGGGACCGGGCCGTTCTCGTTCGTCTCGTGGGAGAAGGACAAGCGGGTCACGCTGAGGAAGAACGCGCGGTACGCCTCGCCGCCGGCCGGAGCCTCCCATCAGGGCGCGCCCTACCTGGACGACCTGGTCTTCGAGTTCGTCTCCGAGGACGCGACGCGATACGGCGCGCTCACCAGCGGCCAGGCGCAGGGAATCGCCGGCGTCCCGCCCGTGAACGCGGCGAAACTCAAGTCGCCGGCGGATTTCTCCTTCAGCGCCCAGGAAACGCCGGGGCTGAATTACAACCTCTATTTGAACCAGACCCGCGGGCCGCTGCGCGACGTGCGGGTGCGGCGGGCGCTGTCGGCGTCGATAAACGTCGACCAGCTCGTGAAGAACATCTATTTCGGGCTGTTCCCGGTCGCGCGCAACCCGCTCAGCCGGACGACCGCCGCATACGACGCCTCCGCCGAGAGCGCGTTCGCCTCCTACGACCCGGCGGAGGCCAGGCGGCTGCTCGACGAGGCGGGCTGGACGACCGGAGAGAACGGCTACCGCGTCAAGGACGGCAAGACGCTCACTCTCGTCTGGCCCTACTGGGCGGAGGGCAACAAGGAGCAGCGCGACGTCCTCGCCCAGGGCATCCAGGCCCAGGCCAAGCTCGTCGGCATCAAGATCGAGCGGCCCACTGTGGACACCGGGGCGTTCGTCGGCACCTACCTGATCGGCGGCGCCTACGACCTCGTCGACGTCAGCTTCGCCCGGCCCACGCCCGACGTGCTGCGGTTCGCGTTCGCCTCGGGCAACACCTACGCCAAGGCCGGCGGCAACGTCGCCCTGGTGAAGTCGCCCCAGATCGACCACTGGGTCGAGGAGGCGGCCGAGACCTCCGACCCGGCGACCGCCGAACGCGACTACTCGTCGGTCCAGCAGGAGGTGCTCCGCCAGGCGTACGTCGTGCCGCTCTACACGCCCGTCCAGCTCACCGCCTTCTCCGCCAAGGTGCGCGGCATCGCCTTCGACGCCCAGACCTACCCCGTGTTCTACGGCGCGTGGCTGGGAGGCTGATCCCGATGCCGTCCCTGGCGCGCCGGCTGCTGCGGCGGCTGGCGCTGACCCTGGTCGCCGTGTGGGGCGCCGCCACCCTCGCGTTCGCCGGGATGCGGCTGGTGCCCGGCGACCCCGCCCGCGTCATCGCGGGCGGGGTGCAGGCCAACGCCACCCCGGAGGTGCTCGACGCGATCCGCGACCAGTACGGCCTGCGGGAGCCGGTCCTCGTCCAGTACGGCGTCTTCGCCGGGCGGCTCCTGCGCGGCGACCTCGGCGGCTCCTACCAGCTCAACCAGCCCGTGAGCGGGGTGATCCTCGACCAGCTCGGACCCACCGTGGCCCTGGCGGCCGGGGCCGCCGCGCTCGGGTTCACCCTGGCCGTCGCGGTCGCCCTGGTGACCGCCGGCCGCCCACACGGGCGGGCCGTCTCGCGGGCGCTGGAGTTCGGGTCGATCTCGACGCCGAACTTCTGGATCGGCGTCCTCCTGCTGGCCGTCTTCTCGTTCCGGCTGCACTGGTTCCCCGTGATCGGCGACGGCGGGCTCCGCTCGCTCGTGCTGCCGTCGGTCGCGCTCGCGCTGCCGATCGCGGGCGTGCTGGCCCAGGTGACCAGGGAGGGGCTGGAACGGGCGCTCGACCAGCCCTTCGCCGTCACCGCACGGGCCCGGGGCGCCACGGAGAACCGCATACGGCTGCGCCACGCGCTGCGGCACGCCGCGCTGCCGGTGCTCACGCTCTCGGGCTGGGCGCTGGGGGAGCTGCTGGCCGGCGCGGTGGTCGTGGAGACCGTCTTCGCCCGGCAGGGGCTCGGCCACGTCGTCGTCGCGGCGGTCCGGGGCCGGGACTTCCCCGTCGTGACGGGCGTGGTGGTGCTGTCGGCACTGACGTTCTCGCTGATCAACATCGTGCTCGACCTCCTCTACCGGCTCGTCGACCCCCGCATGCGCCCGGAGCCGGCATGAGCGCGACCCTTCCGTCCCGGGTGGGACGCAGCCCGTGGGGGGTTGCCGGATGACCGCGCCCACCACAGCGCCGTACGACCCGGTGCGCGCGGCCGAGGCCCGTTCGCGGGCGCCGCGCCGTCAGCTCCGGCCGGGGCCGGTGCTCGCCGCCGCGTTCCTCGTGCTGGTGTGCGCGGCCGCGGCGTTCCCCGGCCTGCTCGCCCACGCGCCCGACCAGGTCGACCCGGCCGCCGCTCTCCGCGGCCCGGGGGCCGGCCACCTGTTCGGCACCGACGAGCTCGGCCGGGACGTGCTGGCCCGGATCGTGTACGGCGCGCGTCCCTCACTGCTCGTCGGCGCGGGATCCACGCTGCTGGCCGGGCTCGCCGGAGCGGCCTGGGGCCTCCTCGGGGCGCTCGGCGGCCGGATGGCGGGAGGGGCGGCGATGCGGGCCGCCGACGTGCTGCTGGCGTTCCCCGCGATCCTGATGGCCCTCCTCGTGGTGGCCGTCATCGGGCCCGGCACCCGCAACGCCGTCCTCGCGATCACCGTCGCGCTGGCGCCCGGCTTCGCCCGCGTCGTCCGCGTGCAGGCCCTGGTCGTGCGCGGCTCGCCGTACGTCCGGGCGGCGGTCAACCTCGGTCTCCCGCCCGTGCGGATCCTGACGCGGCACATCGTGCCCAACGTCGTCGCGCCGTTACTCGTCCTGGCCACGGTCAACGTCGGCACGGCCATCATCGCGGGGGCGTCGCTGAGCTTCCTCGGGCTGGGGCCGCAGCCCCCCGACCCCGAGTGGGGCGCGATGCTCGCCCAGGCACGCGACTACCTCGACGCGAGCTGGACCCTGGCCCTGTTCCCGGGGGCGGCCATCACCCTCACCGTCATGTCCGCCACCGTCGCCGGGCGCGCCCTCCAGGCCCGCTACGAGGGAAGGGACGCCGCGTGAGCGGCCCGCTCGCCGAGGTCGCCGGCCTCTCCGTGGAGTTCCCCACCCGCCGCGGCGTCGTCCGGGCCGTCCGCGACGCCGGCTTCGCCCTGCATGCGGGGGAGTGCCTGGCCGTCGTCGGCGAGTCGGGATCGGGCAAGAGCGTCACCGCACGGACGCTGCTCGGCCTGGCCGGCCCGGGCGCCCGGGTGCGGGCCGACACGCTGAGCTTCGAGGGACGCGACCTGCGCGCGCTCACGCCCCGCGAGTGGCGGCGGCTGCGCGGCCGGCGGATCGGATACGTCCTGCAGGACGCGCTGACCTCCCTCGACCCGCTCCGCAGGGTGGGGGACGAGGTCGCCGAGCCGCTGGAGGTGCACGGCCTGGCGACCGGGGACGACCTGGACGACCAGGTCGTCGCCCTGCTGGCCGAGGCGGGCGTCCCCGACCCGGAGACCCGGTTCCTGCAGTACCCCCACGAGCTGTCGGGCGGCCTCCGGCAACGCGCCCTGATCGCCTCGGCCATCGCGGCCCGGCCGTCGCTGCTGATCGCCGACGAGCCGACCACGGCCCTCGACGTGACCGTTCAGGCCCAGGTGCTCGACCTGCTCGACGCCAGGAGGCGGGACGGCACGGCGGTGCTGCTCATCAGCCACGACCTGGCCGTGGTGGCCCGCATGGCCGACCGGGTGACGATCATGTACGGAGGGCTCGTGGTGGAGGAGGGCCCCGCGGCGGACCTCCTCTCCTCACCCGCCCATCCGTACGCCGCCGACCTGCTCGCCGCCGTGCCGGACCTGGACGGCCCGGTGCGGGAGCCGCGCGCGGTCCGTCCCGCGCCGGCCTCCCCGTCGGGATGCCCTTACGCGTCCCGGTGCGGGCTGGCCGACGACCGGTGCCGCGGCGAGCTGCCGCCGCCCGTGCCGTACGGGCCGGGACGGACGGTCCGCTGCTTCCATCCCGGTGAGGACGCCCCACGCCCGACGGCCCGGCCGGCCGTGCCCGACGTCGCGCCCGACGTCGTGCCCGTCCGAGCGTCCACCGTGGCGTCCGAGCGCGCGGTCGTGTCGGTCCGCGGGATCGCCAAGCGGTTCCGCTCGCCTGGCGGGTCGTGGCGGAGGGCCGTGGACGGCGTGTCGTTCGAGCTGCGCGCGGGGGAGGCGCTCGGGCTCGTGGGCGAGTCCGGCTCCGGAAAGAGCACCACGGCCAGGATCGTGCTGGCCGAGATCGCCCCCGACGCCGGCGAGGTGCTGCTGGACGGCGAGGCGTGGAGCGGGGTGCGCGAGCGGGAACGCCGGCCCCGCCGCTCCCGCATCCAGCTCGTCGACCAGGACCCGCTCAGCTCGTTCGACCCCCGGTTCACTGTGGAGCGGGTCGTGGGCGAGGGGCTGCCCCGCGGCCTGACCGGCGCCCGCCGGCGCGAACGCGTGGCGGCGCTGCTCGGCGAGGTCGGGCTCGGCCCGGAGATCCTGGACCGGCTGCCCGCCCGGCTCTCCGGCGGTCAGCGGCAGCGGGTGGCGATCGCCCGCGCGCTCGCCCCGGGGCCCGAGGTGATCGTCTGCGACGAGCCGGTGTCGGCCCTCGACGTCACGGTCCAGGCGCAGATCCTCGCGCTGCTCGCCCGTCTGCGCCGCGAGTCCGGGGTGTCGCTGCTGTTCATCTCGCACGACGTGGGAGTGGTCCGCCAGGTGTGCGACCGGGTCGCCGTGATGAAGGACGGGTCCCTCGTCGAGATCGGCGGCGTCGCCGCGGTCCTCGGCGCCCCCCGCGCCCCCTACACCCGCGCGCTGCTCGCCGCCGTTCCGCGTCTCCACGCGGGCCGGCGGGCCGCCGTCCCCGCACCCGCCATGGACCTGAAGGGCCCGACATGACCTCACCCACCTCGCCCGCCGCCCCCCGCGCCGCCGTCGTCACCGGCGCCGGATCGGGCATCGGACGGGCGACCGCCGAGTTGTTCGCCGAGCGCGGCGTCGCCGTCCTCGCCGTGGACCACGACGAGCACGCCCTCAAGGAGCTCGCCGGGCTCGACGGCGTGGTGACGCTCGCCGGCGACGTGTCGCTGGAGGAGACCAACCAGGAGGCGGTCGCCCGGGCGGTCGGGGAGTTCGGCCGGCTCGACTCGGTCGTGCTCAACGCCGGCATCGGCGGCACCCGGCCATGGGAGGCTCCCGGGGCCGTCGAGGCCGCCGACCGGATCCTCGCCGTGAACCTGCGCGGTCCCGTCCTCGGCATCCGCGCCGCCGCGCCCGCGCTGCGCGCCGCCGGCGGAGGCGCGATCGTGGTCACCGCCTCGGTCGCCGGTCTGCGGGCCGACCCCGGCAACTGGGCCTACAACGCGTCGAAGGGCGCCGTGATCCAGCTGGTCAGGGCGGCGGCCATCGACCACGCCCCGGACGGAATCCGGGTGAACGCCCTGGCCCCCGGGCTGACCTGGACGCGGATCAACGCCGGGGTCCGGAGCGACCCGGTGCTCACCGCGGAGATCGAGCGCCGGGTGCCGCTCCAGCGGTTCGCCGAGCCGCGCGAACAGGCGGAGGCCGTGTGGTTCCTCGTCTCGCCCGCCGCCTCGTACGTCACCGGGACGACCCTGGTCGTGGACGGAGGCCTCGACGCCAGCCTCGGCATACTCCCGCTGCCGCCCGTCCGCCGCTGACCCGCCCGTTCCCCACCAGTGATGAGAAAGGACTGCCGATGAGCACGACCGAGACCAACCGCGCGGTGGCCAAGCGCTTCTACGAGGAGGCCGTCACGCGGGGACGGCTGGAGGTCCTCGACGAGATCATCGCCGACGACGCGACGGACGCCGCGGGACCGGCAGGCGGCAACCGGGGGCGAGCCGGGTTCGTCCAGCACATCACCTGGCTGCGGTCGGCCGTCGAGGGCGTGACGGCCACCGTGACCGACACGGTCGCCGAGGAGGATCGGGTGGTCGTGTACTGGACGATCGAAGGAGTCCAGCGCGGTGAGGTCTTCGGCGCGCCGCCGAGCGGCCGCCGGTTCACGGGGCAGAGCATCAGCACGATCCGCTTCAGGGACGGCAAGATCGTGGAGTACGCCGTGCTTCCCGACCGGCTCGGCATCGTCCAGCAGCTCACCGCCTGACTCCTCCGGTACGGCCGGCGCCCGGGCTCCCCGTGCGGACCCCGGGCGCCGCGTCGTGCCTGCCCGGTCTCAGGGCGGGGGAAGCAGGCCCGTGTTCGCGGTCAGGCCGCCGTCCACGGGGAGCGTCACTCCGGTGATGTACGAGGCCGCCGGCGAGGCGAGGAACCAGATCGCCTCCGCCTGTTCGCGCGGCCGCGCCCAGCGGCCCATCGGGATCCGCCGGGTGAGCTCCGCCTCCAGGGCCGGGTCGTCGCGGTGCGCCGCCGTACGAGGGGTGTCGGTCAGGCCAGGCGCCACGGCGTTGATCCGGATGCCGTGCCGCGCGTGGTCGATGGCCGTCCCCCGCACCAGGTTGACGACGGCGGCCTTCGTCGCGTTGTAGGCCCAGACGCCCGGGTCCCCTGCCAGGCCCGAGACGGACGCCGTCACCACGATCGCCCCGCCGCCCCCTTCCCGCAGGACGGGGACGGCGGCGCGGATGCCCAGTACCGGGCCGCGGAGGTTGACGGCCACCATCCGGTCGAACCGTTCGACGGCCCACGGCGCCTCCAGCGGAGGGGTGCCGCCGATGCCGGCGTTGAGCACCACCGCGTCGAGACGCCCGAACTCCCGGACCGCCAGCGCGACCGCCGCCTCGTTGACGGCCTGGCCGGAGACGTCGCCCACCAAAGGGAGGACGCCGGCCGGCCGCGTCACCGAGGGGGACTCGTCCACGGCCACGACGCCGTACCCGCGTTCGGCGAACAGCAGCGCGGCGGCCCGGCCGATCCCCGCCGCCGCGCCGGTGACGATCACGGCGGGCCGCGTCACCCGGACAGCCGCTCGATCCAGGCGCGCACGGCCTCCGCCGTGCTCCCCGAGTGCTCCTCCAGCGTGCTGAAGTGGTCGCCCGGGACGTCCACGGCCTCGTGGCCGACCGGCCAGTACGCCCGCCAGTCCGTACGGCCCTCGGGGTCGACCGTGGTCCCCCGCAGCGGCTCGGTCGCCCGCAGCAGCAGGATCGGGGTCTCCACCGGCTTGGGCTGCCAGCCGATGAACAGCCGGTTGTAGACGCCCATCGTCGTGAGCCTGTCGTCGTGCAGCGTCATGTCGAACCGATCGATGCGGTCGAGCATCCCGCCGATCATCGCGCCCTGCCACCACCCCATGTCCTCCCGGGAGGCGGCGTCGATCGGATAGCTGTCGATCAGGACGAGCCCGGCAGGGCGAAGCCCCTGCTCCTCCAGCGCCACGCTGACCGCGTGCGCCACGCAGCCGCCCATCGACCGGCCGACGACCGCGAACGGCCGGCCATCCCGGACCACCTTCCGCAGGCCTTCGACGTTCATCTGGATCAGCGTCTCCAGCGAGTCGGGCAGGGCCTCGTCCTCCCCTTGGGTGAAGCCGGGGGACGGCACCACGTGCACGTCGCGCTCGTCGCGGAACGCCTGGCCGAAGCGCGCGTACTCGTGCGGCCCAGAGATGGCGCTGAGCGCGGGGAAGCACACCAGTGAGACCCGTCCCGGCCCGGTCGCGAGCGTCACCGGGGCCGGCGCGTGCCGGTCGCGCTCCGCTGCGCCGAAGCCGCCGCGCGCGTGCGAGGCCGCCACGAGCAGCAGCGCCGCCTCGTCGTGCTTGCCGGTGTCGTGCATCCGCCGGTGCAGCGCCGCCAGCCCCCCGCCCGATCCCGTCGTCGTACGGGTTGTCTCCCGGCTGCCCGCCGCCCGCGGCAGTTCGCGGTCCAGGTACGCGGCT
>NZ_BOOC01000022.1 GCF_016863035.1 Microbispora corallina | reverse complement strand
CCGTCTTGCCGGACACCACCCACGCCACCGGCACCCCTGCATCTGGCCGCTCGGTGGGCTCCCGCACGCCGTCCACCGGGTCGGGGGCTTGTTCGACGATGACGTGGGCGTTGGTGCCGCTGATGCCGAACGACGACACCCCCGCCCGGCGGGGCCGGCCGGTGTCGGGCCAGGGCACCGGCTCGGTGAGCAGCGCGAGCCCGCCCGCCGCCCAGTCGACGTGGGGGGACGGCCGGTCGGCATGCAGGGTCTTCGGCAGGACGCCGTGCCGCATGGCCAGCACCATCTTCATCACCCCGCCCACTCCCGCGGCGGCCTGGGCGTGGCCGATGTTCGACTTGAGCGAGCCCAGCCACACCGGCCGGCCCTCCGGCCGGTCCCTGCCGTACGTCGCCAGCAGCGCCTGGGCCTCGATGGGGTCGCCCAGCGCGGTGCCGGTGCCGTGCGCCTCCACCGCGTCCACCTCGCCCGCGCTGAGCCCCGCGTCGTCGAGCGCCTGCCGGATGACGCGCTGCTGCGACAGACCGTTCGGCGCGGTCAGGCCGTTGGAGGCCCCGTCCTGGTTGACGGCGGTGCCGCGAATCAGGGCCAGGACGCGGTGGCCGTTTTTGCGGGCGTCCGACAGGCGTTCGACCAGCAGGAGGCCGACGCCTTCGGCCCAGCCGGTGCCGTCCGCCGAGGAGGAGAACGCCTTGCACCGCCCGTCCGGCGCCAGGCCGCCCTGCCGCGAGAACTCGGTGAACATGCCGGGGCTCGACATCACGGTCGCCCCGCCCGCGAGAGCCAGGTCCGACTCGCCCGACCGCAGCGACCGGACGGCCAGGTGCAGCGCCACCAGCGACGACGAGCAGGCGGTGTCCACCGTGACGGCCGGGCCCTCCAGGCCGAAGGTGTAGGCGATCCGGCCGGAGGCCACGCTCGTGGCCGTCCCGGTCAGCGCGTAGCCCTCCGCACCCTGCGCCGTCTCGTGCAGACGCGGCCCGTAGTCCTGTGGCATCAGGCCGACGAACACGCCGGTCCGGCTCCCCGCGAGGGAGCCGGGCACCACGCCGGCCTGCTCGAACGCCTCCCAGGCGACCTCCAGCAGCAGCCGTTGCTGGGGGTCCATCGCCGCCGCCTCGCGGGGGCTGATGCCGAAGAACTCGGCGTCGAACCGGTCGGCGTCGTGCAGGAAGCCGCCTTCCCGCGTCGTCGACGTCCCGGAGCGTTCGGCGTGGGGGTCGTACAACGCCTCCACGTCCCAGCCGCGGTTGGCGGGGAAGGCCGCGATGGCGTCCGTCCCGCCGATGACCAGGTCCCACAGCTTCTCGGGGGTGTCTGCCCCGCCGGGCCACCGTCCCGCCATCGCGACCACGGCGATCGGCTCATCCGTCCCCGTGGCCGTCCGTACGGCCGCGGGGGCGGCGGGCGGCTCGCCGGTCGCCAGGGCGTGCAGGTGCCGGGCGAGCGCGAGGGGCGAGGGGTGGTCGTAGGTGACGGTCGCCGGGACGGACAGGCCGGTGGCGGCCGTCAGCGCGTCGCGCAACTCCACCGCGCCCAGCGAGTCGAGGCCGAGGTCCCGGAACGTCAGGTCGGCGGCCACGCCTCCCGCGTCCGCGTGCCCGAGGACCCCGGCCGTCACCGCGACCACCAGGCGGAGCAGCCTCTCCGGGTCCTTCGTCTCTGGATCTCCCGTTTTCTGGGCGGCCTCGGCGGCGGGCGGCGTCTCGGTGACCGCCGGGTGGGGGGCGGTGGGCTGCCGTTCGGCGTCGTCCCCGGCCGGTAGGTCGAGCCAGTGGCGATCGCGCTGGAAGGGGTAGGTGGGCAGGGGGACCCGTCGTGCGCCGGGCCGGACGGCGGGGGTCCAGTCGACCGGCACTCCGGTGACGTGGGCCTGCGCCAGCGACCGGAGGAACTGGGCGGGCCCCCCGTTGTCCCGCCGCAGGGTCCCGGTCACCACGCTCCCGGTCGTCGCGTCGCCGCCGGCCAGGTCGAGGATCCGGCGGACGCCGGCGGCGAGGATCGGGTGAGGGCTCGCCTCGACGAACACGTCGTGCCCGTCGCGCACGGCCGCCTGGACGGCCCGTTCGAACTCGACCGTGTGGCGGAGATTGCGGTACCAGTAGTCGGCGTCGAGCGCGGCGGTGTCGGCCAGGTCACCGGTGAGGCTGGAGTAGAAGGCCACGCCGGTGCTCCGGCCGGTGTACGGGGCGAGGTCGGCCAGCAGCCGCTCCCGTACGGCCTCCGCGTGGGCGGAGTGCGACGCGTAGTCGATGGCGACCCGCCGGACGTCGACGCCCTCCGCGCGGTAGCCGGCCACGAACGCGTCGAGTGCCTCCGCGTCGCCGGACACCACGGTGGCCTCGGGCGCGTTGACCCCCCCGATCTCCAGCCGTCCCGCGTACCGGCCGAGGCGCTCGGCGACGTCGGACCGCGGCCGGGGGACCGAGGCCATGCCGCCCCGCCCGGAGATCGCGGCGATCGCCCTGCTGCGCAGCACGACGAGCGCGGCGGCGTCCTCGAGGGACAGCGCGCCCGCGACGTGGGCCGCCGCGATCTCGCCCTGTGAGTGCCCGATGACGGCGTCCGGACGGACCCCGAACGACTCCCACAGACGGGCGAGGGCGACCATGACGGCGAACAACGCGGGCTGGACCACGTCCACGCGCTCGAACGAGGGCGCTCCGGGACGGCCCCACAGCACGTCCTGTGGCGAGTAGTCCACGTGCGGACGCAGGGCCTCGGCCGCGGCGGCCAGGTGCCCGGCGAAGACGGGGGAGGACGCGGCCAGATCGCGTCCCATGCCGGCCCACTGGCCGCCCTGCCCGGGGAAGACGAAGACCGTCCCGCCGCCCTCCGGCGGGCGGCGGACGCGCCCCTGGACGGCGCCCGCCGCTGGATCGCCGGCGGCGAACGCCCGCAGCCGTTCCCGCAGGTCCCCGCCGTTCCTCCCCACGATCACAGCCCGATGGCCGAACGACGTACGACCGGTCGCGAGCGTGTACGCGACATCGCCCAGGTCGCCGGACTCGCCCCCGTCGCCGGCCTCGCCCACGACGCCGGCGTCCCCGGCCAGGGCCGGGGCGGCCGCCAGCCGCCCCGCCTGCTCGCGCAGGGCCACCTCGTCGCGGGCCGACAGCACCAGCGGCACCGTCACCTCCGGCAGCTGCGGGGCTGTGTCGTCACGCGCCGCGGAGAGCACCGGCTGTGGGGCTGTGTCGTCAGGCGCCGCGGAGAGCACCGGCTGTGGGGTTGCGTCGTCAGGCGCGGAGTGCGCCCCCGGTAGCGTCCCCGGCGCCGTTCCCGCCGGCGCGTCCGCCCGGCTGGACCCTCCGTCCACCCGGCGGGCGCCGCGCGAGGGCGGCTCGGCGAGGACGACGTGGCAGTTGACGCCGCCCACCCCGAACGAGCTGACCCCGGCGACGAGCGGCGCGCCGGGCCGCGGCCAGGGGCCGAGCTCGGTGGCCACGCGCAGGTTCAGAGCCGCGAGGTCGATGTCCGGGTTCGGCGTCGCGAAGTTGAGGCTCGGCGCGACCTCCCGATGGTGGATGCTCAGCACGGCTTTGAGCAGCCCCACGATCCCGGCCGCGCCCTCCAGATGGCCGACGTTCGTCTTCGCCGAGCCCACGACGAGGGGCGACCCGGCGGGCCTGGCCGAGCCGAGGGCCGCCCCGAGCGCGGCCGCCTCGATCGGATCCCCCACCCTGGTGCCCGTGCCGTGCAGTTCGACCACCTGCACGGCGGCGGGGTCCACCCCGGCCCGGCGGACGGCGAGCCGGACGACCTCCTCCTGCGCGGCGGCGCCGGGCACGGTGAGGGCGCCGGTCGCGCCGTCGTTGTTGACCGCGCTGCCCAGGACGACGGCGTACACGTGGTCGCCGTCGGACAGCGCGCGCTCCAGCGGCTTCAGCACGACGACGCCGCCGCCCTCGCCCCGCGCGTACCCGTTGGCCCGGGCGTCGAAGGTGAAGCAGCGGCCGTCGGGGGACAGTCCGCCGAACCGTTCGGCGGTCACCGTGCTCTCCGGGGCGAGGTTCAGGTTGACCCCGCCCGCGAGCGCGGCCGACGCCTCGCCCGACCGGAGGCTCTCGCAGGCCAGGTGCACCGCGACGAGGGCGGACGACTGCGCGGTGTCCACGGTCAGGCTCGGCCCCCGCAGGTCCAGCGTGAACGAGACGCGGTTGGCGAGGATGCCCCGGGTGAGGCCCGTGAGCGTGTGGCGGGTGATGGCGGCCTCGCCGTGCCGGGCGGCCAGAGTGGCGTAGTCGGAGGCCATGGCGCCGAGGACGACGGCGGCCGGCGCCCCCGCGAGGTCGGCGGGGCGGATGGCGGCGTCCTCCAGCGCCTCCCAGGCGAGCTCCAGGGCGAGCCGCTGCTGGGGGTCCATGGCGGCGGCCTCCTTCGGCGAGATCCCGAAGAAGGCGGCGTCGAACCGGTCGACCTGCTCCAGGAACCCCGCCCGGAGCCCGCCCGGCGGCGGTCCGGCCGCTCTTCGGCTGTCCGGCGGCGCTGCGACGGCCTCGCGCCCCTCGCGCAGCAGCCCCCAGAAGTCACGTGGGCTGGGCGCGCCGGGCAGCCGGCACGCCAGGCCGATCACCGCGATCGGGCCGCCGTCCGCCCCGGCCGGCGGGGCCGGCGCCGTCGTTCCGTCTGCTGCCATCGCACCGTCCGCCTCGTGTCGTCCAGCGCCGTCTCCGGCGCGTCCGTCTCGCCGTCGTTTTCCCGGCCGGTCATGGGTCGTGAATTCCGCCGCGGGAGCCCGTGGCGCGATCACCCCGATATCGGCGTACGGCCGTGCGTCGGCGATGTCCGCTCGCGCGGGGAATTGCTCGGGCGCCGCGCCGTACGAAAGTCGCGGGAAATGGCGAGGGCGCCGTGACGGGGTTCAACCGCACGTCATAGCGGTGTTCCCCGATCCCCGCGCCGACGCCCGAACCCCGGGACAATGACCGGCTCACCCGATCGACATTCGCATGAATTTCGTGAAAGAGTCAACTGTGACGTGAATCACGAGCGTTCCGGGCCTTTTCATAAGCATTTCTTTTCCGGCACTCATTGGAAATCGTAATTGGACCCGGCGGGACCGCCCTGCCTACGGTGCGAGGAAAGCGTTCGACCGAACCCGCGAGCAGTGAGGGGTAGTCCATGACCGTTGTCGCGGCGGTGGCGGCCGGGACCGGGGCCGATCTCCGTGAGCCCTCCGCACGGCTCGCCCGCCTGCTCGACCCCGGGTCCGCGGCGCCGCTGCATCCCGCGGACGGGAGTGGCGTGCTCGCCGTGACGGGCAGGATCGACGGCGCGCCTGTGGTCGCCTTCTGCACGGACGCCACCGTCATGGGCGGCGCCCTCGGCCTGGCCGGTGCCCGTCACATCGTCGCGGCGGTGGACGAGGCCCTCCGGCGCGGCTCCCCGGTCATCGGTGTGTGGCACTGCGGCGGCGCCCGGCTCGCGGACGGCGTCGAGTCGATGCACGGCGCCGGACTGGTCTTCGCCGCGAACATCCGCGCCTCGGGCCGGGTGCCGCAGATCTCCGTCATCGTCGGCCCGGCCGCCGGCGCCGCGGCGTACGGGCCCGCCCTGACCGACCTGATCGTCATGTCCGAGAACGGCCGCGTGTTCGTCACCGGCCCCGACGTCGTCCGCAGCGTGACCGGCGAGGACATCGACATGGAAGGGCTCGGCGGCGGCGGCGCCCACGGCCGCAGATCCGGGGTCGTCCACGTCGTGGCGGCGGGAGAGGACGACGCGTACCGGCGGACCCGCGAGCTCGCCGCGCTCCTCGGCGTCCGCGGACGCTTCGACCCGGACGCCCTCGCCGACGACCGCGACCCGGCGGCCCTGCTGCCGGAGTCGCCGCGCCGCGCCTACGACATCCGCCCCCTCGTCCGCGAGATCCTCGACGCCGGCGGTCCGGGGTTCGTGGAGATCCAGGCCGGATGGGCGCCCAACGTGGTCGTCGGGCTGGGCCGCCTGGCCGGCCGCGCCGTCGGCGTCGTCGCCAACAACCCGCTGCGCAAGGGCGGCTGCCTCGACTCGCTGTCCGCCGAGAAGGCTGCCCGTTTTGTCCGGATGTGTGATGCGCACGGGCTGCCGCTTGTCGTGCTGACGGACGTCCCCGGCTACCTGCCCGGCGTCGACCAGGAATGGGGGGGAGTGGTCCGCCGGGGAGCGAAGCTGCTGCACGCGTTCGCCGAGGCGACCGTGCCGCGCGCGACGGTCGTGATCCGGAAGGCGTACGGCGGGGCCTACATCGCCATGAACTCCCGCTCGCTGGGGGCGACGGCCGTCTTCGCCTGGCCCGGAGCCGAGGTCGCCGTGATGGGGGCCGAGGCCGCCGTCGGCGTCCTCCACCGCCGTCGCCTGGCGGCCGCCCCGACCGACGAGGAACGGGAGCGGCTGCGCGCCGACCTGGTGCGCGAGCACGAACGGCTCTCGGGCGGGGTGCGCAGGGCATTGGACCTCGGGGTGGTGGACGAGGTGATCGAGCCGCGTACCACGCGGCGCCGCCTCGCCGAGGCCCTCGCCGCCGCCCCGGACCGGCGGGGGGTCCACAACAACATCCCCCTGTGACCGGTTTCCGGCCGGGATGGCCGGATCCGAGGGACAGGCGTCCCGAACGGCCGCGATGGATCTTCGCGCGGACGGACTTGGTGAGTGATGACCAAGCCGTTCGTGTCGAAGGAGGACCATCCCCATGTGGGCCGACCACGCTGATCTCCGTACCGGTGACGTATCGTGACCGCCGTCGCCGCGCCGCCGGCCCGGGAGGGCGGCCTCGCCCGTGAGGTGCTGACCGCGCTGGGGCTGGCCTGTGGGCCGGTCGTGGCCCTGGGCTTCACCCGCTTCGCCTACGCCCTGCTGCTGCCGCCCATGCACGAGCGGCTGCACTGGTCGTACGCGCAGGCGGGAGGCATGAACACGGCCAACGCCCTGGGCTACATCATCGGCGCCGCCGGCGCGGCCCTGCTGGCCCGGCGCCTCGGCAACCGGACCGCCTTCCTGTGGGCGCTGGCGCTCAGCGCCGTGGCCCTGCTGGCCACCGCGGCCACCGCCGTGTTCTGGGCGCTGCTCGCCTTCCGCTTCGCCGGAGGATTCACCACCGCGGTCGCGTTCGTCGTGGGCTCCGCCCTCGCCACCCGCGTCGCCACCGGCGCCGACCGGCGGCGCGCGGCTCTGCCGGTCGCCGTCTACATGGCGGGCGTGGGCGCCGGCGTGGTGATCGCGGGCGTCGTCGTCCCGGCCGCCCTGTCCGCCGGAGGCGACGCGGGCTGGCGGCTCGGCTGGCTGCTGATGGGCGTGGCCTCCGTCCTCGCCCTGCTCCCCGCCTGGCTCGGAGCCTGCCGGGTCCCCGAGCCGTCCGGACCCCACGCCGCCGTGCTCGCCGGCCACCAGGTGCGCCGTCTCGTGCCCACGTTCGTGTGGTACGTCCTGTTCGGGGCGGGCTACGTCAGCTACATGACCTTCGTGGTCGCCCTGCTCAGGGAGCGGGGGCTGGGCGCCTCGATGGTCGCCGTGTTCTTCGTCGTGCTCGGCGTCGCCTCCGCGGTCGCGACGCTGTCGGTGTGGGGCCACCTGGCCGGGCGGCTGAGGGGCGGCCGGGCGACCGCGCTCGTCGCCGGGCTCGTGTTCCTCGGCGTGCTCCCGGTGCTGCTCCTGCCCGCCCGCGCGGGCGCCGCGCTGCTGTCGGCCGTCGTGTTCGGCTCCGGGTTCATGGCCGGTCCGACCGCCGCCACCGTCATCGCCCGGCGGATGCTGCCGCAGAACGTCTGGACGGCCGGCATCGCCCTGCTGACCGTGGCCTTCTCGGTGGGGCAGGCCGTCGGGCCGCTCGTGTCCGGCCTGCTGTCCGACAGCGCAGGCGGCATCGCCCGCGGCCTGTGGCTGTCGGCCGTGCTGCTGGTCCTCGCCGCCGCCGCCGCGCTGTTCCAGCGCGAGCACTCCCCGGCCTGACACTCCGTACCTCTGAAAGGAAGTCCTCATGTTCACGAGCATCCTCGTCGCCGTCGACGCCTCCTCGCGGTCCGGCCGCATCCTCACGGAGGTGGAGGACCTCGCCCGGGCGACCGGCGCGGCCGTCCACGTCCTGCACGCCGACGAGAGCGAGGTCGTCTACGACCAGATGGTCGAGCTGGAGGACGGCGCCACCGCCGCGGCCACGGTCGACCAGGCCGTCGCCCGGCTGCGCGCCGCGGGCCTCACGGCGGACGGCGAGGTGGTCGAAGTGCTCCACGAGAACGTCCCGTACGCCGTCCTCGAACGCGCCCGTGCGCTGCGGGCCGACCTCGTCGTGCTCGGCCCCCGCCACCACGGCAGGATCGGCGCGCTGCTCGGCGGCAGCGTCACCCACGAGGTGAGCCTGCACACGCCGGTCTCGCTGCTGCTGGTGGTGTGAGGGCCGTGCCACCCGGCCGTCGGAGGGGCCGGCGGCCGTGCCGCAGACTGAACGCATGACCACCCGGAGGGGGCCGCGTCGCACCGTGGTCGTCGTCGTGTACGACGGCGTCCGGCTGCTGGACGTGACCGGCCCCCTGGAGGTGTTCACCGTGGCCGGCGAGCACGGCGCCGCGTACCGGACCCGCACGGCCTCGCCGGGCGGCCTGGACATCCGCACGAGCGGCGGCGTCCGGATCGGGGCCGACGTCGCCCTGGAGGACCTCGACGCCGCCGGGATCGACGTGCTGATCGTGCCGGGCAGCCCCGACGTGGCGACCGCCCGGGACGCGGAGCTTCTCGACCAGGTACGGCGGCTGTCGGCGGCCGCCGGGCGGACCGCGTCCGTGTGCGCCGGGGCCTTCGTCCTCGCGGAGGCCGGGCTGCTCGACGGGTGCCGGGCGGCCACCCACTGGGTGCTCGCCGAGCGGCTGGCCCGCGCGTTCCCCCGCGTGACCGTCGACCCGGACGCGATCTTCGTCAGGGACGGCCGGATCATCACGTCCGCGGGGGTGACCTCGGGCATCGACCTGGCCCTCGGCCTCGTCGAGGAGGACTACGGCGCCGACCTCGCGCGGACGGTCGCCCGGCACCTCGTCGTCTTCATGCAGCGGCCCGGCGGCCAGTCGCAGTTCAGCGTGCGCCTGCGGTCGGGCGGGACGCGCGACAGGACCGTGCGGCGGCTCCTCGACGCGGTGGCGGTCGACCCGGCCGCCGACCACGGGCTGTCCGCCATGGCGGCGCGCGCGGGGCTGAGCGTCCGCCAGCTCACCCGGCTCTTCCGCAGGGAGACCGGCACGACGCCGGCCAGGTACGTCGAGCTGGTCCGCGTGGAGACCGCCCGCGGCCTGCTGGAGTCGGCGGACGACCCGCTCGACGCGGTGGCGAGGAAGGCCGGGTTCGGCTCGCCGGAGACCATGCGCCGGGCGTTCGCCCGCGAGCTCGGGGTGCCGCCGGCCGTCTACCGGTCCCGGTTCCGCACGACGGGCGCCGGCCGGCCCGGCTCCTGAAAGCGGTTGCCGTCCTCGCGCGGGAGCGGCGTCGTCGTTTGACCTGCACAGTCAGAGAGCGCTCTCTGTGGCGGTTGACCGGGGCGGCCCGCCGGGTGACGATCTGGCGAAACACGGTCGTAACCGTCGCCCTGGTCGCCTCGAGAACGGACGTCCATGAGCACATCCCCCGCCCGCGTTCCCCGGCGCGCCCTCGCCGCGCTGGCCGGCCTGACCCTGCTGACCGGCGGAGCGGCCGCCGTCCCCGCCGCCGAGGCCGCCGAGGCCGGCGCGGCCCGTCCCGGCGCCGCGGCCGCCGCCCCAGGCGGGGACGCGGCCCCAGGCGGGGACGCCGCCCGTCCCGACCGGCAACCGGTCGTCGGAAGCCCCGACAAGGTGGGCGGCTGCGCCCGCATCGAGAAGCGGCTGCCCACCCTGCCCGACTGGCCGCGGGTGCGCAGCGAGATCGGGCGGAACCCGGCCGACGAGAAGCGCATCGCGACGATCGTCGCCGGGATGACGCTCGCCGAGAAGGTCGGCCAGATGACCCAGCCCGAGATCTCCGCGATCACCCCCGACGAGGTCCGGCAGTACGCCATCGGCTCGGTCCTGAACGGCGGCGGCTCCTGGCCCGGCCGCGACAAGCACGCCGCCCCCAAGGCCTGGCTCGACCTCGCCGACGCCTACTGGCAGGCGTCGGTCTCCACCCGCACGAAGATCCCGATCATCTGGGGCATCGACGCCGTGCACGGCAACAACAACGTGTACGGGGCCACGCTCTTCCCGCACAACATCGGCCTGGGCGCCGCCCACGACCCCTGCCTCGTCCGGGACGTCGGGGCGGCCACCGCCACCCAGATCAGGGCCACCGGGCAGGACTGGGCGTTCGCGCCCACCCTCGCGGTCGTGCGGGACGACCGGTGGGGCCGCACGTACGAGGGCTTCTCGGAGGACCCGCGCGTCACCCGGGCGTACGGCTACGAGATCGTCCGCGGCCTGCAGGGCGGTCACGGCCACAGGCTCGGCGGCGTGCTCGCCACGGCCAAGCACTTCATCGGCGACGGCGGCACGGCCAAGGGCCAGGACCAGGGGGTGAACCCCTCGTCCGAGGCCGACATGATCAACATCCACGGCCAGGGCTACTACGGCGCCCTGGCGGCCGGCGCCCAGACCGTGATGGCGTCGTTCAACAGCTGGACCAACCCCGACCTCGGCATCGAGGAGGGCAAGATCCATGGCAGTGAGAAGGCCCTCACCGAGATCCTCAAGCGGAAGATGGGCTTCGACGGGCTCGTCGTGTCCGACTGGAACGGCATCGGCCAGGTCGCCGGATGCACCAACGCGAGCTGCCCCCGGGCGATCAACGCGGGGATCGACGTCGTGATGGTGCCCAACGACTGGAAGGCGTTCATCGCCAACACGATCGCGCAGGTGCAGTCGGGCGACATCCCGATGTCCCGGATCGACGACGCGGTCACCCGCATCCTGCGGGTCAAGCTCCGGGCCGGGGTCTTCGACGAGCCGAAGCCGTCGGCCCGCGCGCACGCCGGGTCGGCCGACGCCCTGCAGGCCCGGGCGCTCGCACGCAGGGCCGTCCGGGAGTCGCAGGTCCTGCTCAAGAACAACGGCAGGGTCCTGCCGCTCGCACCGGGCTCCAAGGTCCTCGTCGTCGGCAAGAGCGCCGACAACCTGCAGAACCAGACCGGCGGCTGGAGCCTCAGCTGGCAGGGCACCGGCAACACCAACGCCGACTTCCCGGACGGCACCACGATCCTCGACGGCCTCAAGGAGGCGCTCGGCGCGGACCACGTGACGTTCAGCGAGAACGCCGACGGCGTCGACCCGTCCGCCTACGACGCGGTCGTCGCCGTGATCGGCGAGACGCCGTACGCCGAGGGCGTGGGCGACCTCGGGCGCAAGACGCTGGAGGCGGCCAAGCTCTACCCCGGCGACCTCGCCGTGCTCGACAAGGTCAGCGGCAAGGGCGCCCCTGTGGTCACCGTCTTCGTCTCCGGCCGCCCGCTCTACGTCAACAACGAGCTCAACCGGTCGGACGCGTTCGTCGCGGCCTGGCTGCCCGGCACCGAGGGCGGCGGGGTGGCCGACCTGCTCGTGCGCGGCAGGCGGAGCGGCGCCGGGTACACCGGCACGCTGTCCTACTCCTGGCCGCGGGGCGCCTGCCAGACGCCCCTGAACGTGGGCGACGAGGGCTACGACCCGCTGTTCCCCGCCGGGTACGGCCTGCGCTACGGCCAGACCGGGAAGGTCGGCACGCTCGACGAGACCTCGCCAGGGGCGGCGTGCGGCAGCACGGGCGGCGGCGGCACCGCCACCGAGGACCTGGAGATCTTCGACCGCCAGGACGTCCCGCCGTACAAGAGCTACATCGGCTCGGCGGAGAACTGGGGCGGCACCGAGATCGGGCCCGACGGCGCCGCCGCGCACTCGGAGATCACCGTCGAGCCCTCCGACGTCAACGTCCAGCAGGACGGGCTCAAGGCCACCTGGACGGGGACCGGGCCCGCGCAGATCTACATGCAGAACCCGGCGGGCGGCACCGATCTGCGGGGATACCTGAACGCCGACGCGGCGCTGGAGTTCGACACGATCGTGCACTCTCCGCCGGCCAACCGGACCGTGGTGAGCGTGCACTGCGTCTATCCCTGCTACGCCGAGGTGGTGGCGACCTCGCTGTTCCAGAGGATGCCGGCCGGCGTGAAGACCACCGTCAAGATCCCCATCTCCTGCTTCGCCGCCGGGGGCCTGGACCTTGAGGTGGTGAACACGCCCTTCCTCGTCTACACCGACGGCGCGTTCTCCGCGTCGTTCGCCAACGTCCGCTGGGTGCCGAAGGCCGCCACCGACCCCGACGCGCTGAGCTGCGCCGACCTCACCTAGGCGGCGCAGCGCACCCGCGCTGGCCCGGGTGGTCCGCGAAAACGGCCTCCCCGGGCCAGGGCGGCGTCCGCCCTCGCCGCGAGCCGGACGCACATCCCGTCACCTCCGCCGTCCGGGCCCCTCTGGCAAAAGTGATATCACTTTGCTAGATTGGCGATAGACATCGAGGAGGAGTCATGACAGACACGCACATCGCCGTCGACATGCCGACGCCGCGGATCGGCGAGCGGACGACCCGGGCGGTCTCCGGATGGCCGCTGCTGGCGGCGGCCCTGCTGGGCCTGCTGGCCTCGCCCGTGCTGATCGCCCTGGGCGGCGACGCCGCGGCCGGGGGCGACGACGGCAGGGGCGCCGTCCTGATCGTCGCGGGGCTGCTGCTCCTCCTGGGCGTGGTCGTGGTCTTCACCGGCCTGACCGCCGTCGCGCCCGGCGAGGCGCGGGTGGTGCAGCTGCTCGGCCGCTACGTCGGCACCGTGCGCGCCCCCGGCCTGCGCTTCGTGGTCCCCTTCACGAACAAGCGGCGTGTGTCGACCCGCATCCGCAACCACGAGACGGACGTGACCAAGGTCAACGACGCCGACGGCAACCCGATCGAGATGGCCGCCGTGGTGGTCTGGCAGGTCGAGGACACGGCGAAGGCCGTGTTCGAGGTGGACGACTTCGTGGAGTTCGTCGCCTTCCAGACGGAGACGGCCGTCCGCCACATCGCGGGCAGCTACCCGTACGACGGGCACGACGACACGCTCTCGCTGCGCGAGAACGCCGACGAGATCACCGGCCGCCTGTCGGCCGAGATCCAGGCCCGGGTGGCGTCCGCCGGGGTGAAGGTCATCGAGTCGCGCATCACCCGCCTGGCGTACGCGCCGGAGATCGCGCAGGCGATGCTGCGCCGCCAGCAGGCCGGCGCCGTCGTGGCGGCCCGCCAGCGGATCGTGGACGGCGCGGTCGGCATGGTCGAGGCCGCCCTGGCCCGTCTCGAGGCGAACGAGGTGATCGAGCTCGACGAGGAGCGCAGGGCCACGATGGTCAGCAACCTGCTCGTCGTCCTCTGCGGCGACCGCGACGTGCAGCCTGTGGTCAACACCGGCTCCCTGTACCAGTAGCCGTGGCGACCGAGCGAAAGAGCATCCTGCTCCGGCTCGACCCCGCCGTGCACGACGCGCTGGCCCGGTGGGCCGGCGACGAGCTGCGCAGCACCAACGCGCAGATCGAGTTCCTGCTCCGGCGGGCGCTGTCCGACGCGGGACGGCTCCCGGGCGGCGCCGGCCGCATCCCCCGGCGCGGCCGTCCGCCCAAGTCACCCGCCCCGGCCGAAGCTCCGGAGGGCGTCGCGCCGCCGGACGCCGGGGCCCCATCCGACGACGACTGAGAGAAGGCGGTCCGCGTGGACATCCCCGGCTCCCTGGCGGAGCAGCTCTGCCTCCTCGGCTACGACCCCCGCAGGGAGCGGGTGGTGACGGGCCTGCCGTTCCCTTATCTCCTCCGCGCGGCGGCGCTCACCGACCTGCTGCTGCGCGGCCGCATCGCCGACGACGGCGGCAGGGTGCGCGTCCTGACCGAGGAGGCCGTCGGCGATCCGGTCCTGGACGACCTGCTGGCCGCCCTCGCCGCCTCCCCGCCCCGGACGTGGCGGCACTGGATCGGCAAGGACCGCCGCAGGACGGTGGAGGCGGTCCTCGACAGGCTGGAGGAGAAGCGGCTGGTCCGGAGGGAGACACGCAAGCAGCTGCTGATCTTCAGCACGCGTCTCGTCCGGGTCCGCGACACCCGGGTGTCCCGGCGGCTCGCGGACCGGGTCCACGGCGCGCTCACCGGTCCCGTCTCCCGCGTCGACGCGCGGGACGCGGCGCTCGTCGCGCTCGCGGCCGCGGGCGAGGTCGGGACCGTGCTCCCGTCGGCCAAGCGGCGGGAGCACCGGCAGCGGATCGCCCAGCTGACCGAGCGGAGCGGACCGGCGTCGCCTGCCCTGCGCAGCGTCGTCCGCCAGGCCCGCGCCGCCTACTCGGGCTGAGCACCGTCCAGCCCTCCAGCCGCGCGGTTTTGAGGGCGCGCGGACGAGAGCCAGGACCGGCGGCCTCGGGCGGGCTCAGCCTGGGTGGCGGGCTCCCGCGGCCTCTGCAGGTGACCTCAGGCGGGCTCGGCGGGGGAGTCGGGGGTGAGGCGGGTGCGCGCGCCGGCGGCGGAGGGGCGGAGCACGCCCGCCCCGAGCAGGACGGCGGCCAGGAGGGCCGTGACGAGCCCGAAGGAGATCGGCAGCCCGGTGACGGCGGCGATGCCGCCGATGGCGCTCGGCGCGACGAAGCCCGAGGCGTAGCTGACGGTGGCCGCGCCGGCCACGCCCTCGCTCGGTGTCCGCCCGGCGTTGCCGGCGGCGGCGAAGACCAGCGGGATCACCACGGCGATGCCGAGGCCGATCAGCATGAACCCGGCGATGGCCGGGACCGGCGCCCGCCCGGCCACCACGAGGACGCCGCCGAGCGTCGCGAGCGCCCCTCCGGCGCGGACGGTGCGGACCGGGCCCACGCGGCGGACCACGGCGTCCCCGCACAGGCGGCCGGCGGCCATCATGAACGCGAACGCCGTGTAGCTCGCCGCCGCCACGGCGGGCGAGGCTCCGGCGACCTGCTTCAGGTAGACCGCGCACCAGTCCTGGCTGGCCGACTCGCCGAAGATCCCGGCGAATCCGATCAGCCCGATGAGCAGGACCTCCCGCGCCGGCAGGACGAAGTGCGGCGGCGCGGCCTCGTCCGCCCCCGGCCGCACGTCCAGCAGGAAGGGCCCGACGCCGAGGCCGGCCACGATCAGCACGACGGCCATCGCCCCCAGGTGCACGCGGGCGTCGAGGCCGGCGTGGGCGGCAAGGATCCCGACGCCGCCGGCCACCAGGCCGCCCACGCTCCACATGCCGTGCAGGCCCGACATGATCGAACGGCCGAGCCGCTGCTCGACCACGACGCCCTGGGCGTTCATGGCGACGTCGCACATCCCGGCCACAGCCCCGTACACGAACAGGACGAGCCACAGCGACGGCAGGTTGGGTGCGAGCGCGGGGAAGGCGAGCATCGCGCACCACAGCGCGATGAGCCAGCGGGTGACCGCGCGGCCGCCGAACCGGTGGGTGACGCGGCCCGCGGTCGGCATCGCCACGAGCGACCCGACGGCGGGCGCGAGCAGGGCCAGGCCGAGGCCGCCGGGCCCGGTGTGCAGGTGGTCCTGGATCCACGGGATCCGGGTCGCGAAGCTACCGGTCACCGCGCCGTGCAGGGCGAACGTGGCCGCGACCGCGACCCGTGCCCGTGTCAGTCCCCGATGATCCACGCGCACACGCTACCCGCTGGGCCCGGGGTCATCGCCAGGTATCGGAGCGTGTGACCGATCCGCCGAATCCTGTGGTGAAGGTCCGGTTCGCCCCACTCTCCCAGGTCACCGAGCCGTCCGGGTTCTTCTTGATGTACGTGTACTCGACCCCGGTCGAGCCGGGCAGCGTGACCGTGGCCGACCACACCGGGTGCGACGCCGGCGACATCGGGATCGCGTTCGCCGTGTTCCAGGACCCGAGCGCCGGGATGTTCCCCACGACGTACACGTTCTGGCCCCAGACGGTGGTCGCGGTCGCGGTGAACGTGGCCGCGACCGTGCCGCCGGTGGGCGGCGGCGACGCCGGCGCGCCGACGCGGACGGCCACCGCCGATTTCGCCGCCACCGTGACCGGCGCGGTCCCGTCGGCGGCCACGGTGACCGACCCCGCTCCCCGCGACGTTCTGGTACGTCCCGGCGGGCAGCCCGGTGGTGAAGGTCCGCGTCAGCGGGGCGACTCCGTTGTTGATCGCCACCCAGCCCTTCGCGCCCCGGCTGAACGCGATGACGTTGTCGCCGTTGTCGTACCAGTCGGCCACCCCGGTGCCGGCGACCGTGTCGTAGAAGCCCACCATGCCGGTCATCTGGCGGTGGAAGCAGGTCCAGCGGCCGTTCGAGCAGTCGGCGTCGGTGACGAACCCGCGGCCGGGCTGATGTGCTTGGCCGCGTCGACGCGGAAGCCGTCCACCCCAAGCGAGGTCAGTTTGTTCAGGTACGCGGCGATCTGGTCGCGGACGTAGGAGGAGCCGGTGTTCAGGTCGGCCAGGCCGGACAGCTCGCAGCCCTGCACGTTCGACGCGTCGCCGTAGTTCGTGATGGCGCAGGTGGGGGAGTGGAAGTCGGCGGAGGAGTAGAGGCCGGGGTAGCTGTACTTGCCGAAGGAGTAGCCGCCGTAGCTCGAACTGCCCTGGCCGGCCTGGCGAGCGCCACGGGCGCCGCGAGCCCGGCGCACGTCAGCAGGGCCGCCGTCACGGCGGCCAGGGGTTTGTAGGATCTCATGGCGGGGTCTCCTGACAGTGCGGATGGGATCCCTCCGTCGGGCCGGGCGCGCCTACGCCCGGCCCGACTCCTTCCACCGCCCGGATTCCGTGTGTCCCGGACGTCGCCCGGAAGTTACTGCGCCGCTGAGTGCAATGCTTTGCGCAAGAACGGCCTGTTTTTCAGAATATTTCTGCAACTGCTGTCAACGGGGCATGGACCAGACGAGCAGCCCCAGGCACATCTCGTCGCTGGTGCCCTCGCCCCAGACCACGTAGCGGGGCGGCAGGCCGCGCAGGGCCGGCAGCAGGCGGCGCAACCCGGCGTCGTGCGTGCAGGTCACCCGGAGCGTGTCCCCGGGCTTGACCGCGACGGGCGTCGCCAGCGGATGGATGGCCTGGTCGTCGAAGTCGTACGACGGGATGTCGAGCAGCGTCCTGGCCTTCGGCGTGCCCGGGTCGAGCTCGATCCTGATCGACCGGCCGAGCAGGTGCATGTGCCCGGCGACCGCGTAGATGGTGCCGCCCCGCTCCGGCCTGACGTCGCAGTGCTGCGTCGGCCCGGGGGCCGGGGGCGCGCCCTTCCCGCACATCTGCGTCAGGCCGTCGACCATGCCCCGGGCCTGCTCGCCGAAGCGGTGGGCGACGTCGCGGACGGCGGCGGCCCGGTCGCACAGCGGACCCGACTCCTGTGGCGTGCAGGGAAGCTCGATCGGCGCGACCAGCCGGCCCGTCTCCAGGGGGATGAGGCCGTCCGCGCCCTCGGCGAGCCGCAGCCGGATGCCCGACCGGTCCGTGCCGCCCGGCCTGCCGCCGGTGGCCAGCAGGTTGTAGTGGATCTGCAGGATCATCCGGCTGCCCGCCGGCATCGGATATCCCGCCTTCTGCCTGAGCAGGGTCTCATTGGCGCCCGGGGCCCAGTGGCCGACCCAGGCGCCGTTCTCCACGCCGGCATCCCCGAAGCAGGTCCACCCCTCGCCCGGGGTGGAGGCGTCCAGGGACCGCGCCGCCTTCGCCTCCTGGGGTCCCACCCGGAAGACGATCGCGTGATGCACGATCGCGGTGTTCTGCGGGAGGAACTGGCTGCCGGTCAGGAAGGCCGGCGCGGTCAGCTTCGGGTCGAGCAGGAAGCACCGGTACTCGTCGGTGCCGCCCGAGGGGGCCGCCGGCCGGTACGGCTGCGGCAGCGTGAGCGTCACGAACCGCTCCCCGGGCCGCAGCGGCGCCGGGGGCGGCGGCGCCGCCGTCCCGTGCCCACCGTGGCCCGCCGTGGCGCCGTCCTCCGCGCCGCCGGCCGGGTCCGTGCCCGCCGCGGCGTGGGCCGCGTGCGCCGCGCCGCTCCCGGCTCCCGGGGAGTGCCGCGTGCCGCAGGAGACCACGAGGAGGGCGGCCGCGAGCGCGACCACCGCGACGCCCGCCCACCGTGTCCACCGGACCGTGCCTTCCATGGGACCCCCTCGTCGGATCGGCTCCTCGTCTCCAGGCTGCCCCTCCGGGCGCGGCCCGCCATCCCCCGGAAGACCGAACCCGCTCCTCCGCCAGGCTGAGTCGCGGCCTACTGCGTAAGAGGAAGGCGCCGGACGCGGAGTTCGGGGTAGGGGCGGAAAGACCGTAGTGTCATCCCGTGCACATCAGCCCCATGAGGAGCCCCGACATGGTCGAAGACATGAGCGACGAGGGACCCGGCTTCGCCGACCTGGCGCTGCGTCCCGAGCTTCTCAAGGCCCTGTCCGACCTCGGGTACGAGGAGCCCACACCTATCCAGCGCGAGGCGATCCCGCCGCTGCTCGAGGGGCGCGACCTGCTCGGCCAGGCCGCCACGGGCACCGGCAAGACCGCGGCCTTCGCCCTGCCGGTGCTGCAGCGGCTGCAGGAGGGCAGCGGCGAGACCCCGTCCGCGCTCGTCCTCGTCCCCACCCGCGAGCTCGCCGTCCAGGTCTCCGAGGCCATGCACCGATACGGCAGGGACCTCGGGGCGCGGGTGCTCCCGATCTACGGCGGCCAGCCGATCGGGCGGCAGCTCAGGGCGCTGGAGCGGGGCGTGGACATCGTGGTCGCCACCCCCGGTCGCGCGCTCGACCACATCGGACGGGGGACGCTCCCGCTGAAGGGCATCGCGATGGTCGTCCTCGACGAGGCCGACGAGATGCTCGACATGGGCTTCGCCGAGGACATCGAGGCCATCCTCCAGGACGTCCCGGAGGAGCGCCAGACGGTCTTGTTCTCGGCCACGATGCCGCCCCGCATCGACGGGATCGCCCGCCGTCACCTGCGCGAGCCCGTCCGCATCCGCATCGAGCGCGAGGCCCCGGCGGCAGGCGAGGCCCCGCTGGTGCGGCAGAGCGCGTACGTGGTGTCCCGCGCGCACAAGCCGGCCGCCCTCGGCCGCGTGCTCGACGTGGAGGCGCCGACGGCCGCCATCGTCTTCTGCCGCACGCGGGAGGAGGTCGACCAGCTCACCGAGACCATGAACGGCCGGGGCTACCGCGCCGAGGCCCTGCACGGCGGCATGGGCCAGGAGCAGCGCGACCGCGTCATGGGCCGGCTGCGGGCCGGCACGGCCGACCTGCTGGTGGCCACCGACGTCGCCGCCCGCGGCCTCGACATCGAGCAGCTGACCCATGTGATCAACTACGACGTGCCGTCGGCCCCGGAGGCGTACGTGCACCGGATCGGCCGGGTCGGCCGGGCGGGCCGCGAGGGCGTGGCGATCACGCTCGCCGAGCCCCGCGAGCACCGGATGCTCAAGACCATCGAGCGGGTGACACGCAGCCGGATCACGATAGAGAAGGTCCCGACGGTCGCCGACCTGCGGGCCCGGCGGCTGGAGCTGACCAGGGCCGCCCTCGAGGAGAGCATCATGGAGGACGGCGACCTCGACCGCTTCCGTGTCGTGGTCGAGACGCTGTGCGACGAGTTCGACCTCATGGACATCGCGCTCGCGGCCGTGAAGCTGGCCCACGAGTCCACCGGCGCCGCCGCCGACGAGGAGGAGATCCCCGATGTCGCGCCGCGGCCGGAGCGGGCGGACCGGGGCCGGCGCGAGGGGCCGGGACGCGACGACCGGCGCCCGCGCAGGCAGACGGGCGGGATGACCAGGATCTTCGTGGGGGCGGGCCGCAGCGCGGGCGTCCGCCCGCAGGACATCGTCGGCGCGATCACCGGCGAGACCGGCGTCTCCGGCCGGGACATTGGCGCCATCGAGATCGCCGACCGGTTCTCGCTCGTGGAGATCCCCGAGGGGGCCGCGCAGGAGGTCATCTCGGCCCTGCGGCGGACCACGCTCAAGGGCAGGAAGCCGACGGTCCGGTTCGACCGCGACGAGGTGCCCCGCCGCCGCTGAGCGGACGTGCCGGCCGTCAGCCCGCCCGGGCGACGCCGGCCGACAGCCGCCGCCGCGCATCGCGCCAGCGCAGGAGCAGCAGGACGAGCAGGGCGGCGAGCGTCAGGGCGGCGGCTCCCGGGCCGAGCAGCGCCCCGAGCTGCTGGTCGCCGTTCCGCTCGGGGCCCCACGGCAGCGCGAGCGACGCGTACCAGCCGGGGCCCTGCAGCGGCCCCGCCAGCAGTTCCAGGGCGACCCACGCCTGCACCGCGACGCCGGCCAGCAGCATGGCCGCCCTGACCTGCGGCCGTATCGGGCGCGGGAGCGGGTCGACGCCCGTGGCGACCTCCAGGAACACGACGGCGGTCGCCACCACCACCGCCTGGAGGCCCAGCCGTACGGCGAGGCTCGTCTGGGCGGCCTCGAACAGGCCGGTGAGGTACAGCGCCACGTACGGCGCCGCGTAGAGGGCCGTCGCCACCCAGGGGAGGGACAGCGCGCGGGCCCACGGCCCGTCCTCGCGCTCGCCCGCGGACGGGACGGCCCGCCGGTACAGGCCGAGCGGCGCCCCCAGCACGAGGAGCGCCGGGCCGACGGCGCCCAGCAGCGCGTACTGGGCGGAGTGGATCGAGAAGACGGCGGGGCCGTACGCCGCGACACCGCCCGCCAGTCCGTACGCGAGGACGAGCAGCCCGGCCAGCCACGACGCGGTCCGCCACGCGGGCCAGCCCTCTCCCCGGGCCGACAGGCGCCGCACACCGGCCAGGTAGGCGGCCACGAGACCCGCCACGGCCAGCAGCGCGATCGGGTCGGGCCGGATCTCGGTGACCAGGCGCCCCGGGGTGTACGGCGGGAGCGTGTAGCCCAGGGCGTCGTGCTGGTGCTGCGCCACTCCCGGCACTCCGTCGGACGCGGGCGGCGCGGTGCGCGACAGCCCGACCGCGAGGCCGACGGTCGCCAGCATCACCGCCACCTCGACGGTCGCCAGCCGCAGGAACGGCCGGGGCCCCTCGGTCTCCAGGGCGGCGATCGTGGCCCGGCGGTGCCGCCACCCGAACCAGCCGAGAGCGGCGAGCGCGGCCGCCTTGGCCAGCACCAGCAGGCCGTACCGCGACTCCCAGAGCTGGGACACCTCCCCGAGGCGCACCCAGGCGTTGACCGTGCCCGAGACGCCGACGGCCACGAAGCAGCACAGGGCCAGCGCGCTGAAGCGCCGGACCGCCGTGAGCAGGCCGGCCGAGCCGGGCAGGAAGGCCACGAGCCCGGCCAGGCCGCCGACCCACAGCGCGACCCCCGGGATGTGCGCCATCAGGCTGGAGATGGCCAGGTTGTGGTCGGCCGCGGAGGCCGAGTGGCCGGCGTACGCCGGAGGGAGCACGGCGAACACGGCGAGGGCCAGCAGGAGGGCCCGTCCCCCCGCGTCGAGCGGCAGCAGCGCGCCGACGGCGACCGTCAGCGCGACCAGGGTGACCAGCAGGAACGCCTGGCCCTGCGGGATGTAGTAGAGGAACGTCGTCAGCACGCCGGAGCGCAGTGCGTCGCCCACCGGCAGGCCGAGGAAGTCCGACAGCGTCAGGACCTCGGTGAGCGCCGCGCTCGCCGCCCAGACGAGGGCCCACGGCGCCGCCGCGCGGGCGATCCGGCGCCGCTCGTCCTCGTCCTGGGCGAGCAGGACGGCGGTCAGCAGCACGCCCACCGTCGCCACGGCGGACAGATCGTGCACGAGCCGGACGAGCGGCAGCCCCCAAGTCGTCAGCGGGCCGGGGGACGGGAGCCCCTCGATGGCCGGCCTCGGCCTGCCCCCGCCGAACCACAGGGCCAGGAGCAGCACGGCGAACGCCGCGGCCGGCATGCCGGCGGAGACGAGCGCGTGCCGCCCCACGGAGGACGTCGTCCTGGCAGAAGTCATTCGTCGGCTTCCTCGGCTCGGCACCGATCCCGCACCGGTGATCTCACGTTGCTCCGAGTATGTCGAGAGGGGGTCACCCAGGAGGACGAAACGGAGGAATGCCGCCGATGCCGCGGGTGCTGCTCGCGGCAGGCGGCGACCGCCTGCCGCGCGCCGGGGGTCGGGACGGAAGGCCCGGGCCGGGGTACCGTCGATCACGTGGACGACGACCGGCTCGGCCTGTGGACGTTCGAACGGGACGGCGAACAGATCGCCTGGGGCCGTCCCGGCGTGACGGACGAGGAGCGGGCGGCGGCGGGCCGGGAGACCCTGGCGGCCCTCCGTGCCGCCCTCCTGGTGGAGAACCGCTCTCGGGCGGCGCTCGCCATGGAAGCCGCCCTGCCCGAGGGGCAGGACGTCCTGCGCGTGTGGGCATCCCGCGATCCGCGCGACCTGCGCGCCCGGCTGGGCGGCGAGCGCCTGGCCGTGTGGGCGGAAGGCGAGGTCCTGCACGTCCTGTGGCGTGGCGAGGACGGTCCGCCCGCGGTCGGCGGCGGCGTGCAGCCCGTGCTGTGGCCGGTCGACGGCGCCCCTGACCTGTGGGAGGCGTCGATCAGGGTACGCGGCCTGGACGAGGCGGTCATCGAATTGAGCGTCGTGCCCGAGCGGCCCTCCCACCGCGAGCACCGTGACCACGGCGAGCACGGGGACCGCGGCGAGCACGGGGACCGCGGCGAGCACCGGGCGGACGGGCAGGTGACCGTCCGGTGGCGGGGGCCGCGGGCGCCCTCGCCGGCGCCGGGCGCGGCCGTGGTGACGGGCATGGTCGAACGGCACGAGCTCCGGTTCCTGGGGGAGGCGCGCGGCGTCACCGTCTACCGCCCGCCCGGAGCCGCCGGCCCGCTGCCCGGCTGTGTCATGGCGGACGGGCAGTTCGTGCCCGCTCTCGCCCGCACCCTGGAGCCGGCCGTGCTCGCCGGGGACGTGCCGCCCTTCGTCCTGGTGGGCGTCCACTGCGCGTCGGGTGCGGGCGGCGCCGACGAGACCGGCGACGCCCGGGGACGCGAGTACATCCCCTCGACCGACCCTCCGCGCTTCGCGGCCCACCTGGCGTTCGTGGCGGACTCGGTGCTCGGCTGGGCGCGGGAGACGTGCGGGGCGGCGGCGGGCCCGTGGATCGCGGCCGGGGTGTCCAACGGCGCCGACTGGGCGCTGGGCGCCGCCTGCCGGCGGCCGGATCTGTTCCGGGGGGTCGCGGCGCTGAGTCCCGGCTCCCCGCCGTCCCGGGACGACCCGTCGGCGGCCGGAGGAGTGCCCGCCCGCTGTTACCTCGGCGCGGGAACGCTGGAGAGCGGATTCCGGGAGAGCGCGCGGGACTGGGCCGTCGCCCTCTCCGGCCGGGGCTGTGCCGTACGGCACGAGGAGTGGATCGGGGGCCACGACGCCTACTGGTGGTCCCAGCGGCTTCCGGTAGCCCTGGCCTTCCTCCTCACCTGACCCGCGTGTCGGGATGCTTCGGAAAAGCGCCGTTGGGGCACCTCAGAGGTATCGGGGTTCACTGGACTCGGGGGGGACTCATGGCTGTTTCGGTTGACCTGGCGAAGCTGCTCGACCGGGAGTACGAGGAGATGAGCCTGGACGAGCTGATCAAGGCGCCCGTGCAGGCGCTCGCCGGGGTGAGCGAGGGCGACGCCGAGATGCTCAAGAAGGCTTTCAACATCAAGACCGTGGGCGACCTCGGCCGCAACAAGTTCTTCCGGGCCGCCACCGCGCTGGTCGACCTGACCGACAGCAAGAAGTAGAGCCTCGCCGGCCCGCCTCGCCGGAGCCCGCCGTCGCGCCGTTTCTCCCTCCTCGGGGGACGCCGGACGGCCGTTGTAGATATTCTCCATCGCCTTATAAGTTGTTGGAAGGTATCTACGTTGGGGGCGGTCGTGGGGGCGCTGTTCGTCGGGGTCGACGGCGGGGGCACCAGCACGCGTTGCGTCGTGGCCGCCGAGTCGGGGGAGATCCTCGGCCGGGGCCGCGCGGGCGGTGCCAACGCCGTGTCGGTCCGCGACCCGTCGGCCAACCTGCTGGCGGCACTGCTGGCCGCCCTGGGGAGCCTCGACCGCTCCCGGGTCGCGGGCGGGGTGTTCGGGCTGGCCGGCGCCGCGCAGGCCCGCGCGCTGGCGGAGCGCGCCTGGAGCGAGGCGGAGTTGCCGGGCCGTCCCCGGGTGGTGCCGGACATGCTGGTCGCCTTCACCGGGACGACCGACGCCGCCGACGGGACCGTCCTGGTCGCGGGCACCGGCGCCGTGGGGGCGCGCGTGCGGAGCCGCCGGATCGTCCGGCGTGCCGACGGCTTCGGATGGCTGTTCGGCGACGAGGGGTCGGGGGTGTGGCTCGGCCGCCGGGCGGTGGCGGCCGCGCTGACGGCCCTCGACGGCCGGGGCGCGCCGACCGCGCTGATCGGGCCGGTGGCCGCCGCGCTCCTGGGGGAGGCGGGCGATCCGCAGGACGTCCCGGCCCTCGTCGCCGCCGCGTACGACAGGATCGCCGAGGCGGGGCCCGCCTGGCTCGGGTCGCTCGCGCCCGCCGTGGACGCGGCGGCCCGGCGGGGCGACCAGGTGGCGCGCGACATCGTGCGCGAGGCCGCCCGCAGGCTCGGCCGTACGGCGCGGGTGGTGGGCGAGCCCGACGGGACCGGGGAGGAGCGGGGGCCGCTGGTGCTGGCGGGATCGCTGCTGACCGAGCCGACCGAGCTGGCCCGTCTCGTGCGGGCCGAGCTGGGACCCCGGACGACGTCGCTGCCGGCGGGGGACGGCGCCGCCGGGGCGGCCGCTCTCGCGCTGCGTGCCGCCCTGCCCCCCGGCGATCCCCGCGCGGGAGAGGGTCACCGGGCGCTGATCGGACGGACGTTCGCGGACCGGCCGGAGCGGAGGGCCGATGACGGTCGCGGGTGAGGTGGAGCGGGCGGCCCTGACCGTCCTCCAGCCCGGTTTCGAGGGCACCGTCCCGCCCGACTGGGTGCGGCGCGCGCTCGCCGACGGCCTGGGCGGCGTCCTGCTGTTCGCCCGCAACGTCGCCGGTCCCGCGGGCACGGCCGCCCTCGTGGCCGCCCTGCGCGAGGAGAGCCCGGGAGCCGTCGTGGCCATCGACGAGGAGGGCGGCTCGGTGACGCGGCTGGAGGCCGCCGGCGGCAGCTCCTGGCCCGGCAACCTGGCGCTGGGCGTGGTCGGGGACGAGACGCTGACCCGCCGGGTGGGCCGGCAGATCGGCCGGATGGTCGGCGCCGCCGGGATCACCCTCGACTACGCCCCCGTCGTCGACGTGAACGCCGACCCGCGCAACCCGGTCATCGGGGTGCGGTCCTTCGGGTCCGACCCGGACGAGGTCTCCCGTCACTCCGCCGCCTGGATCGAGGGCTTCCAGAGCGCGGGGGTCGCGGCCTGCGCCAAGCACTTCCCCGGACACGGGGACACGGTGATCGACTCCCACCTGGAGCTGCCGACGGTCCGGGCGTCCAGGGACGTCCTGGAGCGGCGCGACCTGCCGCCGTTCCGGGCCTCGATCGCCGCCGGCGTCCGCGCGGTCATGTGCGGCCACCTGCGGGTGCCCGCCCTGGACGACGAGCCGGCGACGCTCAGCCGCGCCATCGTGACCGGGCTGCTCCGGGAGGAGCTGGGCTTCGACGGCCTCGTGGTCACCGACGCGATCGAGATGCAGGCGGTCGCCGCGCTGCACGACCCGGGCGAGATCGCGGTCCGCGCGCTGGTCGCGGGGGTGGACGTGGTGTGCGTGGGCGTCTCGTCCGCGCAGGGGGAGAGCGTGTACGCGCTGCGCGACGCGATCGTCCGGGCGGTGCGCGAGGGGCGGCTGCCGGAGGAGCGGCTGGCGGAGGCGGCCGGTCGCGTCCACGAGCTGGCCGCCTGGTACGCGGAGCGGGCCGGCGACCGCGCCGGGGCCGCCGCCGGGGCCGTCGAGGGTCTCGGGCTCGCCACGGCCGCTGCGGCCCTCCGCGTCGCGGATCCGGCCGGAGGGCTGCGCCCGGCCGAAGCCGTCGAGACGCCGGTGCTGGAGGCCGCGCCGCTGGTGGTCCGGCTGTACGGGTGGCGGAGCCAGGCCGTCGGCCGCGCCACGCCCCTGACCCTCGCCGAGGCGCTCGCCGAGCACCTGCCGGGGACCGCCGGCGTCGAGGTGGGGCCCGGCGACGCGCCGCCCGATCTGGCCGCCCTCGCCGGCCCCGGCCGTCCGCTCGTGGTCGCCGTCCACGACGCCGGGCGGCACGAGTGGATGCGGCGGCTGCTCGACGAGGCCGTACGGGCCCGGCCCGACACCGTGGTGGTCGAGACGGGCGTGCCCGGGCCGCCGTGCGGGCGCGTGTACCTCGCGACGCACGGCGCCTCGACGGCCTCGGCCCGGGCCGCGGCCCGCTGGCTGACCGGCCGCCACGCCGGCTGACCCCTGCGCCACCGACCCCGATTTCCCCAAGGAGATTCCGATGGACCAGCGTCCTCCCGCCGCCGATCCCGACGGCCTGGTGGCCACCGTGCGCGCCGTGCTGCCCTCGCTCACCCCCGCAGGGCGGGCCATCGCGCGCCTCATCCTCGACGATCCGGCCATGGTGGCGGGCAGCACGATCACGGAGCTGAGCGCGGCCTCCGGGACGAGCCAGGCGACGATCGTCCGTACGGCCAGGGCGCTGGGCTTCACCGGCTACTCGCAGATGCGCCTGGCGCTCGCCGCCGCCTCGGCCAGGGAACGGCCCGAACGGCTCGTGCCCGGCGACCTGTCCCCGGACGACCCGCTCGCCGAGGTGATCGCCAAGGTGGCCCGGGCCGAGTCGGACGCGCTCGCGGACACGGCGGCCCAGCTCGACCCCGACCGCCTGGGCGCGGTGGTGGACGCCCTGGCCGGGGCCCGCCGGGTCGCCGTCTACGGCGTGGGCGCCTCCGGCCTCGTCGCCGCCGACATGGCCCAGAAGCTGCTGCGCATCGGCGTGGCCGGGCACGCCTTCACCGACGTGCACCTGGCGCTGACCGGGGCGGCGCTGGCCGGTCCGGGCGACGTGTCGGTCGGTGTGAGCTGCTCGGGGGAGACGCCGGACGTCCTCGAGCCGATCGGCACGGCGCGGGCGGCCGGCGCCACGACGGTGGCGATCACGAACAACCCCCGCTCGACGCTCGCCGGGCTGGCCGACCACGTGCTCGTCTCGGCGGGCCGGGAGACGGCCTTCCGGCCGGGCGCGCTCGCGAGCCGGATCAGCCAGCTGCTGATCGTCGACTGCGTCTTCGTCGGCCTCGCGCAGCGCACGTTCGACGCCTCGGAGGGCGCGCTGAAGGCCACCAGGGAGGCCCTCGACCGGTTCCTCGGCGACGTCCGGCGACGCCCGCGCGCTATGTCGTCCCAGGTAGAAGACGTGGGTAAAAATTTACTCCGCAGCTGACTCCTTACGCGGAAAAAATTGACGCCTCCCTGACGCCGCCCGTATTGTCCAGGCAATCGGGAACCAGGAGCAGCCCATGAAGCGACTCGCGGCGATCGCGGCTCTGGCGGCCATCGCCACAGCCACCGCGTGCGGCAGTACCGGGACGACCGACACCGCGACGGCGGGGGGCGTCTACACCACGATCGACGGCAGCAAGCAGATCAACGCGAGCGCCCCGATCAACCCGTTCAACCCCGTGGGATCGGTCTTCTCGGGGTACAACGGCATGGCGCTGGCCTGGCCGAAGAACGACCCGATCGACCCCAACCAGTACTACCCGGCCATCGCGAGCAGCTGGACGGTCAGCCCCGACCAGCGCGAGGTCGTGATCCACCTCCAGCCGAACGCCCGCTGGTCCGACGGCGAGCCGGTCACCAGCGAGGACGTCCGGGTGTCGATCGGCCTCGCCTACACCCAGGGCGGCACGGCGTACGCGCTCGACCCCAAGGCGGCCGGCGCCGCGGCCGACATCCAGGTCGTGGACGGCAAGACCATCAGGATCACCCAGGGCGCCAACCGGAGCTCCATGTTCCTGAGCAATCTGCTCTCGACGGTGGTCGTGCCGGCCCACGTCTTCGGGCGGCTGCTGCCCGGGGACTTCTGGAGCACGCTCAAGCTCGCCCAGACCGGCAGCGGCCAGGCCGCCGAGCGCGCCAAGTCGCGCATCACCGGCCTCGCCGAGAAGGTCATCGGGTTCGCCCCGCCGCACGACGTGTCCGCCGGGCCGTTCGTGCTGGAGCGGGTCAACCCGGGCGCGGCGCTGCTGAGGCGCAACCCGTACTTCTACAACAGCCGGGCGATCGCGCCCGACAAGGTCAAGGTCCTCAACTACACGGGCAACGAGCAGATCTGGAACTACCTGATCTCCGGCAGGCTCGACAACGCGCCCTTCACCTCGGTCCCGACCGCCGTCATGGAGCGCATCCAGGAGGCGCGGGGCAGCCGGGTCGTCCGCGGCTACTCGCCGGTCTCCACCGCGATGGCCTTCAACCAGGCCCACAAGCCGTACGACAACGCGCACGTGCGCCGGGCGCTCGCCTACCTGATCGACCGGGCGCAGGTCACCAGGATCGCCTCCCCGGAGGGCGGCACCCCGGCCGCGACCACCTCCGGCATCCACGCCAAGGCCGCCCGGGCCTGGCTCGGCGACGGGTTCGACCGCCTCGACCCCTACCGCGTCGACCCGGCGAAGGCCGCGGCCGAGCTGCGCGCCGCCGGCATGGTCCTGCGCGGAGGCAAGTGGGCCATGCCGGACGGCAAGCCGTGGAAGGTGCAGATCCACGTGCCCGCGTCGTTCTCCGACTGGGTGTCCGCGGCCAAGTCGATCAGCAGCCAGCTCGTGGACCACGGCATCGACGCCACCGTGGTCACGGCCGCCGACTACACGCTGTACCTGGGCGAGCTCGCCGACGGCAAGTACGACGTCGGGTTCTGGCTGATCGGGCTAGGACCCTCGCCGTACAACATCTTCCAGCGATTGTTCGGGCAGGCGAACGGCTGGCAGATGTTCGGCGGCAGGCTGCGGCACGTCGCGCCGGGCACCGAGGGAAACTGGATGGGCGGCCCGCAGGTCGTGGACGCGGGCGCGGACGGCCGCGTGGATCCGGGCGAGCTGACCGCCAGGCTCAACTTCGCCTCGCCGCAGGAGCAGAAGCAGATCGTGGGCGTCCTTGCGCGGATCGCCAACCAGCAGGTCCCCGTGATCCAGCTGTGGGACTACGTCAACACCCAGTTCGTGAACACCTCCCGGTACACGGCGTTCCCGCCGGACGACGACGAGTCGCTGCGGCTGTCGTCCGGCGTGTGGATGCAGCTCGGGATGATCAAGAAGAGGCAGGCATGACGAACGCGGTCCGGGGCCGGCCCCGGTGGGGCGCCGTCGCCCGCAAGACTGGCGGCCATCTGGTCCGCGGCCTGGTGATGGTCTGGGTCGTGGCGACGATCAGCTTCGTCATCATCCGGGAGATCCCCGGCAACCCGGTGCTGGGGCAGTACGAGAGCCTGATCCAGAAGGGCATGTCGCCCGAGCAGGCCGAGCGGGCCACGGCCGTCCTGTACGGCTTCCTGCCGACGGGCAGCCTGTGGCAGCAGTACCTCGGCTACATGGGCTCGCTGCTCCACCTCGACCTCGGGCGCTCGCTGAGCACGCCGGGCGTCGAGGTCACCACGCTGATCGGGTCGGCGGCCCGGTGGACCGTGCTCCCGGTCCTCGCGGGCACGCTGCTGAGCTTCCTGCTCGGCGTGACCATGGGCGTGTACGCCGCGATCAAGCGGTCCGGGAAGCTCGGCGACATGCTCGCGCTGTCGGGCTCGCTGCTCCACGGGGTTCCGGTGTATGTGATCGGGCTCCTGCTCACCGCGATCTTCGCGACGCTGTGGCCGATCCTGCCGTCGGGCGGCCCGGTGGACGTCGAGTTCGTCCCCGGCCTCAACCCGGGCTATCTGGGCTCGCTGCTGCAGCACGCCGTGCTGCCGGTCGTGACGTACACGCTGGCCAGCTACGGAGGCTGGATCCTCGCGATGAAGTCGAACGTGGTCGCCGTGCTCGGCGACGACTTCATCCTCGCGGCCGAGCTGCGGGGGCTGAAGCGGGGCATCGTGTTCCGGTACCTCGCGCGCAACGCGATCCTGCCGCTGTTCACGATCCTCGCCCTGTCGATCGGCATGCTGTTCGGCGGCTCGATCTTCATCGAGGAGATCTTCAACTATCCGGGCCTCGGCCTGCTGCTGGTCAACAGCATCACCAGCCGCGACTACGCGCTCATGGGCGGCACGTTCCTGGTGATCACCATCGGCATCGTGGTCGCCAACATCGTGGCCGACCTGCTCTACACGGCGATCGACCCGCGGGTCAGGAGCGGAGGCGCCGCATGACGGTCATCATCAACCCCGAGGGGGTGGCCGACCCCCAGGCCTCGCCGGCCAGGACCACCCGGGCGACGCTGCGCCGCAACTTCTGGCGCGGCGTCTGGCGGGTGCTGCGCCGCAAGCCGAGCCGGATGGCGGGCGTCGTCATCATCGTCCTGTTCGCGCTGATGGGGATCGCCGGGCCGCTGCTCTACCCCGACAACCTGCCAAGGGACGACAACGCGCTCTACGCGCCGCCCAGCCTCGCCCATCCCTTCGGCACCGACTTCGAGGGCACCGACGTGCTCGCGCTCGTCGTCACCGGAGCCCGGTACGTCCTGCTCACCGGCCTCGCCACGGCCGCCATCACGGTGGCGGTGGGGACGGCCATCGGGCTGTTCGCCGGGTTCCGGCGCGGCCGGTGGGACACGGTGCTCATGCGGCTCACCGACATGAACCTGGCCATCCCCGGCCTGCCGCTGCTGCTCGTGCTGTCCACGGTGTGGAAGTTCGAGGGGCCGCTCGAGATGGGCTTGGTGCTCGGGCTGCTCGGATGGGGCGGCATCGCCCGCGCCGTGCGGTCCCAGACCCTGTCTCTGCGGGAGCGCGGGTTCATCGAGGCCGCCCGGGGGCTCGGCCTGCCGACCCGGCACATCATCGGGCGGGAGCTGCTGCCCGGGATGGCGCCGTACATCGCCATGAACATGCTCATCGCGGTCACCGGCGCGGTCTACGCCCAGGTCGGCCTGTTCTTCCTCGGCGTCCTGCCGTTCGAGTCGAACAACTGGGGCGTGATGCTGAACCTCGCGGTCTTCAACGGCGGCGCGCTCACCACCCCGGCCGCCCTGCCGTACCTGCTGGCCCCCCTCCTCGCGATCCTGCTGCTCACGCTGGGCATCGTGCTGATCGTCGACGCGATGGACGAGATCTTCAACCCCCGGCTGCGGGAGGAGTAGCCCCGATGACCCCCACCACCGTCACCGCCCCCGGCGTGCGGATCCGCGACCTGACCGTCGTCTACAAGACCCCCGCCGGCGAGCTCCCCGCCGTCTCCGGCGTGAACCTGAGCCTGGAGCCCGGCACGATCACCGGCGTCGTCGGCGAGTCGGGCTCGGGCAAGTCCACGCTCGCGCTGTCGCTGCTCAACGCCGTCCAGCCGCCCGGCAGGATCGCGGCCGGCAGCGTCGAGATCGACGGCCTCGGCGACGTGCTCACCCTCGGCGGCGAGGACCTGCGGCGGGCCCGCGGCCGCCAGGTCGGGTACGTCTTCCAGGCCGCGCAGAACTCGCTGAACCCGCTCAAGACCATCGGCAAGCAGCTGCTCGACCTCGGCCGCTCCCACGACGTGGAGGACCTGCGGGGGCTGGTGCGCGACGCCAAGGAGCTGCTGGCCCGCATGGGCATGGACGGAGCCCGGGTGCTCGACTCCCACCAGCACGAGCTGTCGGGCGGCATGCGCCAGCGCGTCGGCATCATGCTCGCGCTCGTCCTCAACGCCAAGGTCGTCGTGCTGGACGAGCCGACCACGGCCCTCGACATGATCACCCAGGCGACGATCCTGCGGATCATCCGCGAGGTCCACGACGAGCGGTCCCTCACCACGCTCGTCATCACCCACGACGTCGGCGCGATCGCCGAGGTCGCCGACAGCCTCGCCGTCATGTACGGCGGCAGGGTCGTCGAGCACGGCGAGGTCACCGAGGTGCTCGGCGCGCCCCGCCACCCGTACACGCAGGGCCTCATCCGGGCCATCCCCCGGCTGTCGGGCGACATCTCCGAGGCCCGGGCGCTGCCGGGACGCCCGCCTACGCTGGGGACGCTGCCCGCCGCCGGGTGCGTGTTCCGGGAGCGCTGCGAGCGCCGCATGGCCGTCTGCGAGACCGACGAGCCGATCCCCGTGTTCCGCGACGGGCGCACCGTGGCCTGCCACGCCGTCGACCACCCGCTCGCGCTCGTCAAGCGGAAGGAGTTCGCGTGATCGTCGGGACCGGCGTCACCAAGACGTACAAGCAGCGGGGCGGCGTCCTCGGCGGACGCGACGTGCCCGCGCTGCGCGGCGTCGACTTCGCCGTGCCCAAGGGCGGGGCGGTCTCGTTCATCGGCGAGTCGGGCTGCGGGAAGACGACGCTCGGCCGGATCATCGCCGGGCTGGAGACGTACGACTCGGGCGACATCGTCATCGACGGCGTCTCGATGTCCGGGCTGAGCCACCGCAGGCGGCAGCCGTACTTCCGCCGGATCCAGCTCATCCACCAGGACCCGTACTCGGCGCTGAACCCCACCCGGACCGTCCACCAGACGCTGCAGGCGCCGCTCGCGCTGCGCGCCCGGCAGACGGACCGATCCCGGTCGTGGACGGACGAGCGGGCCGAGGAGCTGCTGTCCCTCGTGGGCCTCGACCCGGGCTACGTGCTGCCGCGCTACCCCCACCAGCTGTCCGGAGGCATGCGGCAGCGGGTGGTGATCGCCCGCGCGCTCACCATGGACCCCGAGGTGCTCGTCGCCGACGAGGCCGTCTCGATGATCGACGTCTCGCTGCGGCTCGGCATCCTCTCGCTGCTGAAGGACCTGCGGCTGCGGCTCGGGGTGGGCGTGCTGTTCATCACCCACGACATCGCCACGGCCCGCTACATCGGGGACGACAGCGAGCTGTACGTGCTCTACCGGGGGCAGGTCGTCGAGCGCGGGAACACCGAGACGGTCATCGCCGACCCGGTCCACCCGTACACGCAGTCGCTGCTGTCGGCCATCCCGGTCCTGCACGGGCTGGAGCGGCCGGGACCCGAGCGCGTGGTGCCGACCGAGGCGCTCGACGAGGCGCAGGCAGACGGGGGTTGCCTGTTCGCCCGCCGGTGCCCGTTCGCCACCGAGCGGTGCGTGAGCGAGATGCCCGTGCTCGGACGGCCGGGGGAGGGCGGGCAGCGCCACGCCTGCTTCCACCCCCAGCGGCGCAGCGTCATCCCCGTGGGAGCCGGGCGCCACGCGGGGGCCGGCGGGTGACCGCGGTCGCGCCGCTCGCTCCCGGGCGGGTTGCGGCCGAGGCGGCGGGGCGCCTCGGCGACCTGGCCGCGGCCGCGCTGTGGGCCGACGCCGGCGACGCCGCGCAGGTCGTGCGGCGGCTCGCGGCCCCGCCCCCGGATCGCCGCTGGACGGCCCTGGTCACGCCCGGCCTCGACGGCGTGGTGTTCGCGTCCGTGGGCCGCGACGGCGGCGGCCACCTCGACCTGGTCGCGGTCGACCCGGCCGCCCAGGGCCGCGGCCTCGGCCGGGCGCTGGTCGGCGCCGCGGAGGAGTGGCTGCGGGCCGAGGGGGCCACCGAGGCGCGGTTCGCCGGGAACCCGCCGTGCTACGGGTGGCCCGGGATCGACGTCCGGTACACCCCCGCGGCCTGCCTCGCGGAGAGCCGGGGGTACGAGCGGTACCGGGTGGCGTGGAACATGACCGCCGACCTGGTCACCGGATGGCACCCGGCGTCCTGGGACCAGGACGCCGACCTGGAGCGGCTCGCGGAGGCCGGGGTCGCCGTCGCGGCGGCGGCGCCGGAGGAGCGGGCCGCCGTGAGCGCGTTCGTCCGTGAGCAGTGGAACGACCGCTGGGCCTGGGAGGCGGAGCAGGCGACCGGCTGCCACTACGCCGTCCGGGACGCGGAGATCCTCGGCTTCGCCGCCTGGGGCTCGCGGCCGAACTGGTTCGGGCCGATGGGCACGGCCGAGGCCGCCCGCGGGCTCGGGGTGGGCCGCGTGCTGCTGCGCCGGTGCCTGGCCGAGCAGGCCGCCGCCGGTCTGCGCCGGGTCGAGATCGGCTGGGTGGGTCCCCTGCGCTTCTACTCGCGGGCGGTGGCCGCGCGCGCCGAGCGCGTCTTCTGGCTCTACCGCCGCCCGCTGGACTGATGTCAGCCGTACAGGAGCTCCGCCCCCTCCGGGCCGCCGTCCGGGACGAGGCCGCGCGGGTCGCGGCCCGCGTCGAGGGCGCGCCGCAGGGCGTCCGACCCCCACAGCAGGTCGAGGAACGGGTCGCAGGCGAACGCGCCGGGATACAGCACGCGCAGCGTGTGGAGCATCGACACGCCGGTCAGCACCGGCCGGAACGCGAGCCGGTCGGTCACGTGGAGCTGGACGCCGCGCACGACCGCGCCCGCGTGCCGGCCGAACGTCGGCGTGAACCAGGTCTCGCGGAACCGGACGCCCGGCAGCCCGAGGTCCGCGAGCGCCGGGACCAGCCGCCCGTCGGCGTACGGCGCCCCGGCCAGCTCGAACGGCCGGGTCGTGCCACGGCCCTCCGCGGCGTTCGTGCCCTCCAACAGCCCGGTGCCCGGGTAGGCGATCGCGGTGTCCAGCGTCGGCATGTTGGCCGACGGCATCACCCACGGCAGGCCGGTCGCGTCGAAGTAGCGCTCCCGCCGCCACCCGCTCAGCGGGACGACGTCCAGCCTCGCCTTGATCGTGCGGTTGGCGAGCAGCGCTATCTCGCCGGGCGTCAGCCCGTGCCGCACGGCGACGGGCGCGCGCCCGACGAAGCTCGCGAAGGCCGGGTCGAGCTGTGGTCCCTCCGCCAGCGCCCCGCTGATCGGGTCGGGCCGGTCGAGCACGACGAACCGCAGCCCGAGCCGCGCCGCCGACTCCATCAGGTCGTACATCGTCCAGACGTCCGTGTAGAAGCGGGCGCCGACGTCGGCCATGTCGAACACCAGGGCGTCCACGCCGGCGGAGGCCACGAGCGCGTCGAGGTCCCCGCCCGACCTGCCGTACGTGTCGAACACGGGCAGGCCGGTGACGGGGTCGGCCGGTGCCGCGTCGCCCTCGCCCGCCTGGGCCGCGCCGCGCAGCCCGTGCTCGGGGCCGAACAGCGCGGTCACCCGGACGCCCGCCGCCAGCAGCGCCGGTGCCGACGGCGTCAGATCGGGCAGGACCCCGGTGGGGTTGGTGACGAGGCCGACGCGGTCCCGTCCGACCGGCCGGGGGTGCCCGGTCAGCCGTTCGAGGCCCGTGCGCACGCGAGTCATCTGGATCTTTCGGATATCTCGAAGATGAGGAACCATGACGCAGTCACTTGCCGCTCTCGCCACTGAACAGAGCGATCCCCGATACAGCGGGATTGACACGCTCCCGACGGAGGAGATCGCGCGGCTCATGAACGCGGCCGACGCCACCGTGCCCGCCGCCGTGGGCCGGGCCGTCCCGGCGATCTCCGCCGCGATCGACGGCATCGCCGGGCGGATGACCGCGGGCGGCCGCCTCCTCTACGTCGGCGCGGGCACGTCCGGGCGGCTCGCCGTCCTCGACGCCTCCGAGTGCCCGCCCACCTACGGCACCCACCCCGACCTCGTCCAGGGGATCATCGCGGGCGGCGAGGTCGCGCTGGTCCGGTCGGTCGAGGGGGCCGAGGACGACGCGGAGGCCGGCGCCGCCGTGATCCGGGACAAGGGCGCCGGGCCGCTCGACTCCGTCGTCGGGATCTCCGCCAGCGGCCGGGCGCCGTACGTCGTCGCCGCCGTGGCCGAGGCCCGCCGCCGGGGGGCGCTCACGGTCGGGCTGGCCTGCAACACCGGCACCCCGCTCGGCGCGGCGGCCCACCACGCGATCGAGGTCGTCGTGGGGCCCGAGATCGTCACCGGCTCGACCCGGCTCAAGGCCGGGACGGCCCAGAAGCTCGTGCTCAACATGATCTCCACGATCACGATGATCAAGACGGGCCGGACGTACGGGAACCACATGGTCGACGTGGTGGCGAGCAACTCCAAGCTGGTCGACCGCGCCGCCCGGATGGTCGCCGACATCACCGGCGCCCCCTCGGCCCGGGCCCGGGAGGTCCTGGAGGACGCCGGGCGCGACGTGAAGACCGCCGTCGTCATGATCGAATGCGGCGTGGGCGCCGACGACGCCAGGGCCGTGCTCGCGGCCCACGGCAACCGGCTGGCCGCGGCGCTGCGGGATGCTTGAGGATCGCCTGCGGGCGGCCGTGCCCGGGGTCGCCTCGGCCGCCGTCGCCCTCGTCTCCCACGACGGGGAGGTCGTCGCCGGCGCCGCGGTGGGGGAGGCCGTGCGGTTCGCCGACGCCGCCGAGACCCTGGCGGCCGAACGGCCGCCCGCCGGGCTTGACGCGGTCTTCGACCTGGCGTCGGTCACCAAGGCGTTCACGGCCGCCGTCCTGCTGGCGCTCGCCGAGGACGGCCGGGTGGACCTGGACGCCCCGGTCGCGGCCTGGCTGCCGGAGCACTACGCCGGACGGCCGGAGGTCACGGTCCGCCACCTGCTGACCCACACCTCGGGCCTGCCCGCGAGCAACCGGGTGGGCGGCGAGCCCGAGGAGGACCGGTGGCGGCTGGTGCTGTCCACGCCCGCCGCCTTCCCGTTGGGAACGCACGTCTACTCGGACGTCGGGATGATCACGGCGGGGCGGGTCGCGGAGGCTGCCGGGGACGCCCCGCTCGACGTGCTCGTCCGCGAACGGATCACCGGGCCGCTCGGGCTCGCCGACACCGGCTTCCGGCCCGCGCCGTCCGGCCGGATCGTGGCCACCGAGTACAAGCCGGAGCGGTCGTCCCACGGTTGCGTGCGGGGCGAGGTGCACGACGAGACCTGCCACGCGCTCGGCGGCGTGACCGGCCACGCCGGGCTGTTCTCCACGGCCGCCGACCTGCTGCGCTTCGGGGAGGCGCTGCGCACCGGGGGCGGCGGCGTCCTCGGCCCGGCCTCGGTGGAGGAGATGATCCGCGACCAGGGCGTGACCGGAGCGGCCTATCGGCAGGGTCTCGGCGTGCGCATCGGCGACCCGGCCATCGTCGGGCCGCTGGGCGACGCCTTCGGCCATTCCGGGTTCACCGGCACCTCGCTCGTCGTCGATCCCGGCCGCCGGCTGACCGTCGTGCTGCTCACCAACAACGTCCACCCGTTGCGCGGCCGGCCCGGCATCCGCGACCTCCGCTCAGCCGTCGCCGCCGAGGCCCTGCGCCTCGCCGGCGGATAGCGGTCAACGGGCCTCACACCGCGGGCGCGGTCAGGGCGTGGTGCCGTGGCGCAGGCCGTCCATGAGCAGGTCGAGCAGCCGTCCGGCCTGCTCGCGCTGGGCGGGGTCGCCCGCCGCCAGCGACACGCCGCTCAGGGCGGTCAGGACGTCGCCCGGCTCGACGTCCCGCCGTACCGCACCGGCCGCGGCGCCCGCCTCCAGCAGGGTCGCGATCGCGCCGACCAGCCGGTCGCGGCTGTGGGCGTACGGGTTGCCGCCGGAGGCGATGACGGCGCGCAGAGCATCGGCCATGCCGCGCTTCGTGGTCATGTAGTCCACGAACCGGTCCATCCAGGCGCGCGTGGCCCGGTCCGGCGGCGCGGCCTCCAGCAGGCCCGGCACCGCGTCGCACAGCCGGTCGAGCTCGTTCCGGTACGCCGCCTCAACCAGGGCCTCACGGGTGGGGAAGTGGCGGTAGAGCGTCCCGATGCCCACGCCCGCGTCCTTCGCGATCGCGTCCAGCGTCACGTCCGGACCCTCCTGCGAGAACGCCCGCACGGCGGACTCCAGCAGCCGGTCGCGGTTGCGCCGGGCGTCCGCCCGCAGCGGCCTGGCCGCGGCGGACCCGTTGTCGGGCACTGCTCCTCCTGATCGATTTGCTAACCGGAGTTTTCTCCGCTTAGAGTCGTCCATGTAACGGAGGATCCTCCGCTTTCGTCATTGTACCGGCGGGTGCTCCCCATCCGGGGGCCGAGGGAGACGGGAAGACCATGACCGACACACGCCGCATCACCACGCCGTTCACCGCGCAGTCCACGGCCGCCGAGGTCGTCGAGGGCGTCGACCTCACCGGCCGCCGCGTCGTCGTCACCGGCGGCGCCTCGGGCATCGGCGTCGAGACCGCCCGCGCGCTCGCGGGCGCCGGAGCCGAGGTGACGCTGGCCGTCCGCAACCTCGAGGCGGGGGAGCGCACGGCCGAGGACATCGTGGCGACCACCGGCAACAAGCAGGTGCTCGTGGCGCCTCTGGACCTCGCCGACCGCGCGTCCGTCGCCGCGTTCGTCGCGGCCTGGGAGGGCCCCCTGCACATCCTGGTGAACAACGCGGGCGTGATGGCCTCGCCCGAGACCCGTACGCCTGAGGGCTGGGAGCTGCAGTTCGCCACCAACCACCTCGGGCACTTCGCCCTGGCCACCGGGCTGCACCCGGCCCTGGCGGCGGCCGGCGGGGCCCGGGTCGTCTCGGTGAGCTCCAGCGCCCATCTGCGGTCGCCGGTCGTCTTCGAGGACATCCACTTCCGGGAGCGCGCCTACGAGCCGTGGCTGGCGTACGGGCAGTCGAAGACGGCCAACGTGCTGTTCGCGGTGGAGGCGAGCAAGCGGTGGGCCGCCGACGGCATCGCGGTCAACGCGCTGATGCCGGGCGGCATCCGGACCAACCTCCAGCGGCACGTCGCCGAGGAGGACCTCCAGGCCATGGTGCGGCAGAGCAGCGCGGCCGGCCTGGTGTGGAAGACCCCGGAGCAGGGCGCCGCCACGTCCGTCCTGGTCGCGACGTCGCCGCTGCTGGACGGCGTCGGCGGGCGCTACTTCGAGGACTGCAACGAGGCGGAGCCCCACCAGGAGGGCACCCGCCGGGGTGTGGCGCCCTACGCGCTCGACCCCGAGGCGGCCGCCCTGCTGTGGCAGGTGTCGATCGACACCCTCGCCGCGTAGAACGTGCGGCGGCCGTCCGCGACACGGGGGCCGGACGGCCGCCGCTCATCCAAGGCCTCCCGAAGCCGGCACCGCGCCGCCTCGGAGGCCGGGCCTGCTGCGAGGCCGGGCGGGCGGCGGGATCAGGCGGCTGCGGGGGAGGCGGCGAGCAGGCGGCGGATCTCCTGCGCGGCAGCCCGGCCCGCGCGGTTGGCCCCGACGGTGCTGGCGGACGGGCCGTACCCGATGAGGTGCAGGCGCGGCTCGGCGACCACGCGGGTGCCGTCCATGACGATCCCGCCGCCGGGGGCGCGCAGCCTGAGGGGCGCCAGATGGTCGAGAGCCGAGCGGAAGCCGGTGGCCCACACGATCGCGTCGGCCTCGGCCGTGGTGCCGTCGTCCCAGGCCACACCGCCGGGGATCATCTCGCGGAACATCGGCAGCCGTTCGAGCGCGCCCTTCACCAGCGCCTGCCGTACGACGACCGAGGACCCGAGCCCGGTCGCGCCGACCACGCTCTGCGGCGGCAGGCCGGCCCGCACGCGCGCCTCGACCCGGGCCACGGCGGCCCGGCGCTCGTCGAGGTCGAAGTCCCCGTCCCGGAACTCGGGGGGCCGCCTGGTCACCCACAGCGTCGAGGCGGCGACTCCCGCGATCTCCGACAGCACGTGGGCCGCGGAGTGGCCGCCGCCCACCACGACCACCCGCAGACCGGCGAACTCGTCCGGGCCCCGGTAATCGGCGTAGTGCAGCTGCCTGCCCCCGAAGTCCGCGGCGCCGGGGTAGTAGGGCCAGTGGGGCCGGGTCCAGGTGCCGGTCGCGTTGACGACGGCGCGGGCGGCCCAGGCGCCGTCCGAGGTCGCGACGACCAGCCGGTCCCCGGGTCCGCGGGTGACGGCGCGCACGGTGACGGGACGGACGATCGGGAGCCCCGTGCGGCGCTCGTAGTCGGCGTAGTACTCGGGAACCGCCTCCGCCGCCGGACGCGACGGATCGGGCGCGCCGGAACGGGGTACGCCGGGCAGGTCGAAGATGCCGTGGATCTTCTCCATCGTCAGCGTCGGCGACCGGTGCCGCCACGCCCCGCCAGGACCGTCCTCGCGGTCGAGGACGACGAGATCCAGGCCGAAGCGGCGCAGGAAGTACGCGCCTGACAGGCCGGCCTGGCCCGCGCCGACGACCACGGCGTCCACCTCGTGCGGAGTGCTCACGGCAGTGGTCAACAACCCGGCCGGCCCGCTGCTTCCTCTCGTACGCCGCTGCACCACGGGTCCTGTCGGTGGGCGCTGCTAGCGTTCGGGCCGTAGGGCGGCAGGAGACAGGGAGGGGAAGCCATGTCGGTGCTCGTGGCGTTCAGCGTCACGCCGATCGGGGTCGGCGAGGACGTCGGGGAGATCGTCGCGGAGGCCGTCCGGGTGGTCCGCGCGTCGGGCCTGCCCAACCGCACGGACGCGATGTTCACCACCGTCGAGGGCGACACCTGGGACGAGGTGCTCGCGGTGGTGAAGGACGCGGTGGCCGCCGTCGAGGCGCGCTCCTCCCGCGTCAGCCTGGTCCTGAAGGCCGACGCCCGGCCCGGGGACGGCGGGCGGCTGGAGTCCAAGGTCGCCTCGGTAGAGCGCCACCTGTCGGGCGGTGCGGCGTGATCACGGCCGACGACGTGCGGCGGGTGGCGAACGGCCTGCCGAGGACCGAGGAGAGGCTGGTCAGAGACCGGATCACCTTCCGGGTGGGCCGGATCGTCTACGCCGCGATATCGGCCGACGAGACGTCCATGGGGTTCGCGTTCCCGAAGGAGGAGCGGGCGGCCCTGGTGGCGGCCGAGCCGGACAAGTTCCACATGCCCCGCCCGTCGGACGAGCGGTACAACTGGGTGCGCGTCTGGCTGGCCGCGATCGACGAGGCGGAGATGCGGGAGATCATCGTGGACGCCTGGCGGATGGTGGTCCCCAAGAAGGTGGCCGCCGCCCACCTCGCGACCTCCTCACCCGAGGCCTGAGGAGTCAACCTCGAGACCTGCTCACCTGGTGCCTGAGGGGTTCCTCGCGGCCTCCCCGGAGGCAGGGCCGGCGACGCCGGTTTCGCCTCAGGTGAGGCTGTCCGCGAGCGCCCGGCGGCAGAGGCGGTCGGCGGCGCGGGTGGTCTCGGGCAGCCGGTGGCGCGGGGTGAGGGCGAGCACGTTGTGGCAGGCCGTCTCCAGGTCCATCCGGTCGCCCACCGACACGTACACCGGCCTGACGCCGTCGCGCGTGCGCAGGACCCGCCCGACGACATCCCCGTCGAGGCGGAGCTCGCTCCACGACCCGCGTGGGAGCCCCGGCTCGTCGAAGGTCCCGACGAACGGCGTCTTCCCCACGCCGATCGTGGGCAGCCCGGTCAGCACCCCCAGGTGGCACGCCAGCCCGAAGCGCCGGGGGTGCGCCAGGCCGTACCCGTCGCACACGATCAGCCCGGGCGTCAGCGTGAGCCGCTCCAGCGCCTCGACCAGGCTCGGAAGCTCACGGAAGGCGAGCAGCCCGGGCACGTACCCGAACGCGACCGGCCCGGTCACGGTCACCTGCTCCAGCACCTCCAGGCTGGTCCCGTCGAGCACCACGACCGCGGCGGCCAAGCGGTCGCCGGCGTAGGCGACGTCCACGCCGGCTACCGTCGAGGGCCGCAGGGGCCCGGGCCCTGTGAGGTCGAGCCGCGGGCGCAGGGACTCCTGGACGGCCTCGGCCTCCGTTACCGACGACGGCCACACCGGAGGGGCGCACACCTTCACACCGGCGACAATAGGCGCTTCACGCGGGCGTGGACGGCGGCGCTCGGCCCCCGAAAATGGACGGTGGGGCTCGGGCCCCGACAGCAGCGCGGCCTGAGTTCCTTTGGGGCACGGCTTCGGCACGTGTCCCGGACGGGTGGGCGGCTCAGGCGCGCGACACGCCCGGGGGCCACCGGCCCGGCAGGTGGTGCACAGGTGGGTGTGGACCTGAACGGGCCGGTGGCGGGGCGGGGGAGGGCGGGGTCAGAGCGGGGTCAGAGCGGGGTCAGGTGGTGACGCTGGTGATCACGGCGAACCGGGCGCCGAAGGGGTCGGTGAGGATGGCGAACCGGCCGACGCCCTCGACGCTCATCGGGGGCACGATCACCTCGCCGCCCAGCTCACGCGCGATCTCCACCGCGGCGTCGCTGTCGGCGACCTCGAAGTAGACGAGCCAGTGCGGCCGGTCGCCCGGCTGGAGCGGCATGACGCCGCCGAAGTCGGGCTCCTGGCCCTCGGCGGTCGACAGCACGATGTAGGTGGCGTCTCCGAACGGGGTCTCCTCCACCCGCCAGTCGAAGACGGCCTGGTAGAACGGGCGGACGGCGCTCGGGTCGGGCACGTAGAGCTCGGTCCAGGCCAGCGACCCGGGCACGCGCACCGCGTCGAGGCCCTTGGTCTCGCCCGGCTGCCAGACGGCGAACTCGGCGCCGCCGGGATCGGTGAAGCCGCCCATCCGGCCGTTGGTGAAGACGTCGAAGGGCTCGAACCGGACGACGCCGCCCGCCTCCCGCACGGCCTTGGCCGTGGCGTCGGCGTCGGGCGTCTGGAAGTAGAGAACCCAGGCCGAGGAGGCGCCCTCGTCCATGAGGGGGCCGACGGCGGCGACGGTCTTCCCGCCGACGTGGAAGAAGCCGTACCCGCCCGAATCGGGGCCGGCCGACTGGTACTCCCAGCCGAGCAGCCGCGTGTAGAACGCGACGGCGGCCTCGGTGTCGGGCGTCCCGAGGTCGATCCAGTTGGGAGCTCCGGTGACGTACTGCGTGGTGAGCATGGGCGGTTCCTCGTCCGATGGTCCTCGTGCCGGCTCTCGCGGTCCGGGCCACAGCCTCGCAGGGCCGACCGACAATTTCCGGGGACCCGAGGAGCAATCCAAACGACAGGGCGCGCCCCGGCACACCTCACGCGGGCAAAAAACCGGTAAGCGCGGGGTCAAGCGGCGTGGCGGCCGGGAGAACCTACCGCGGAAGCGCGATGGCGGTGGCGACCAGGCCGTCCGACACGAGCCAGCGGCCGCCGAGCGTGCGCGTGCCCATCGCGGGGTCGGCCACCAGGAGAGACGCCGTGAAGCCCCCGTCCGGGTCGATCTCGACGACGGCCTGGGCGAAGTCCAGCCATCGGCGGGTGAGGGGGAACCACACCTTGTAGACGGCCTCCTTGGCGCTGAAAAGGATCCTGTCCCAGCACGCCCCGGGACCTAGCGCGCCCAGCGCCGCGATCTCGCCGGGGGAGGCGACGGTCGGCAGCACCCCGGAGGGGAGCGGCCCGTGGGGCTCGGCGTCGATGCCGATCGCGGCCGCGACCCGTCCCTCGGCCACGGCCGCGGCGCGGTACCCGGAGCAGTGCGTGATGCTGCCCACCGTCCCGGGCGGCCAGACCGGCGCGCCCCGCTCGCCGCGCGGGATCGGCCCCGGGGGCACGCCCAGCCGGGACAGCGCCTGCCGCGCGCAGTGCCGCCCGGTGACGAACTCCCGTCGCCGCATCCCCGTGGCCCGCGCGACGAGCGGCCGCTCCTCGGGGAACAGCGTGTCCTCCGGCACGTCGCCGAACTCCTCGGCCGTGGCCGCCCATTCGGGGAGGATGCGCTCGATCACGGGACGAGCACCGCCCGCGGCCGCGACGGCCCGGACGCCCGGGTCCGCCACTCCCTCGGGTAGCCCAGCGAGACCTCCTCGAAACGGACGCCGTCGTGCCAGGTGGTCCGCGGGATGTGCAGGTGGCCGTACACCACGGCGGCCGCCCGGAACCGGACGTGCCAGTCGGCCGTGCGGTCGGTGCCGCACCACAGGGCGAACTCCGGATGATGCAGGACCAGCGTCGGCTCCCTGACCAGGGGGAAGTGGTTGACGAGGACGGTCGGCAGATCGGTCGCGGCGAGCCGGCGCTCGGTCTCGGCCACCCGGGCGTGGCACCAGGCGTCCCGGCTCTCGTGCGGATCGGGGTGGAGGAGGAACTCGTCCGTGCACACGACGCCGGCCGCGAATGCCGTGGCGAGGGCCTCCTCCCTGGTGGCGGCGCCGGCCGGGCGGAAGCTGTAGTCGTACAGCACGAACAGCGGGGCGACCGCGACGGGTCCGCCCGGCCCGTCCCACACCGGGTACGGGTCCTCGGGGGTGGCGACGCCGAGGTCGCGGCAGAGGCCGACCAGGTGGTCGTACCGGGCGGCGCCCCGCAGGCGCACGGGGTCGTCGGCCGTGGTCCAGAGCTCGTGGTTGCCGGGGGCCCAGATGACCCGGGCGAAGCGGGCCGCGAGCGTGCCGAGCGCCCATTCCACGTCGGCCGGGGTCTCCGCGACGTCCCCCGCCACGATCAGCCAGTCGTCCCGGGAGACGGGCCGCACGGCCTCGACGATCTCCCGGTTCTCGGGATGGCCGACGTGCAGGTCGCTGATGCCGTACAGGCCGGGGATCAGGCCACCTCCGTCGTCGGCGGCGTCGGTACGGCGACCGGGGACGACCCGCGGGGGAGCCGCTCCGCCCCCGTCTCCCGCATCGCGTGCGCCCCTCTCACCGTCCGGATCATTCCTGATTGTGGGCGATCGTCAGCGGGAAATCAAAAGCCCCGTTTCGCGGGCCGTACGGCCTCCGGCGAGCGCGGCGACGACCAGGGCGAGGCAGGCTCCGCCCGCGAGGACGGCGCCCGCGGCGGGCAGCGTGGGGAGCGTCCCGAGCACCGCCACCCCGAGCGCCGCGCCGGCCTGCCGGGCGGCGTTGAGCGCCCCCTGTGCGGTGGCCGCGAGCGCGGGGGGAGCGGCCCCGGCCATGTCGGCGATGGCGGCGGGGATGGCCAGCGTGCTGCCGAGGCCCAGCGCGGCCTGGGCGGCGACGATCAGCGGGATGGGCCCGTGTACGCCCGCCGGGAGGAGCAGCGCCCCGCCCGCGGCGTCGGCGGCCAGCCCGGCGAGCATCACCGGCCGGGCTCCGGCGCTGGCCACGAGCCGTCCGGTGACGAACGGCATGAAGCCCATCGGCAGCGTCAGCGGCAGCAGGGTGAGGCCGGTCCGCAGCGGGCTCATCTCGGCGTCCTCCTGGAGCCACTGGGTCAGCGCGAACAGCAGGCCGTACACGAGGAACGTCGCCATGAGGCCGGTGACGAGGCCGGCGCGGACGCGGCCGGTCGCGAGCAGCACGGGCGGCAGCACGGGTGAACGGGCCGGGTCCCGGGCCAGGCGCCGCTCCACCCGTGCCAGCAGGGCGAAGGCGAGCGCCGCCGCGGCGAGGGCCGCGAGGGGGACGGGCCGGGTCCACCCCTCGGTCCCCGCGCCGATGAGCCCGAAAGCGAGGCAGCCGAGCCCGGCCACCGACAGGGCGAGGCCCGCGCGGTCCACCGGACGCCCCCCGCGGGCGGGCCCGGACGGCAGCCCGCGCGACACGAGGAGGGCGACCAGCGCGACGGGCGGGTTGACCAGGAAGACGAGCCGCCACCCGCCGAGCGCGACGAGGACGCCGCCGAGCACCGGACCGCTGATCAGGCCGAGGCTCGTGACGGCCGCCCACGCGCCCACGGCCCTGGCCCGGCGGGCGGGCTCGGGGTACAGCGCGGCCAGCACCGCGAGCGACGCCGGGACGAGCCCGGCCGCCGCGACGCCAAGCAGGGCGCGGGCGCCGATCAGCGCCCCGGCGCCGGGGGCGGCCGCGCAGAGCAGGGACACCAGGCCGAACGCCGCCAGCGCCACCCGGTAGACCCGGCGCGGCCCCCACCGGTCGGCCAGCGACCCCGACGCGAGGAGCAGCCCCGCGAAGACGACCGTGTACGCGTCGACGGCCCACGGGAGCGCGGCGACGGGGGCATGGAGGTCGCGGCGCAGGTCGGGGAGGGCGACATTGAGGATCGAGGTGTCGAGCAGCACCAGGAAGTTGCCCGCCGCGACAGCGGCGAAGGCGGGGGCGGTGCGCGGCCCCCGGGCGGTGATGAGTGCCATGTGCCGAGGGTCGCGGCGAGACCGCGGAACCGGCCACGCCGGATATCCGATGGCCCCATCGGAGTGTCCGATGCGACGATGAGCCGGTGGATTCGCGGCTCCTGCAGGCGTTCGTGACCGTGGCCGACCTCGGCGGGATCTCCCCGGCGGCCGAGAAGCTCGGCTACGCCCAGTCGAGCCTCAGCGCGCAGCTCGGCCGCCTGGAGCGGGAGCTCGGCGTCGCGCTGCTGCACAGGAGCAGCTCGGGCGCGACCCCCACCGAGGCCGGGCTGACGCTCCTGCCGTACGCGCGGGAGGCCCTCGACCTCGACGAGCGCATGCGCCGGGCCGTCGCGGGCCTGCGGCCCCGGCTGCGAGTCGGCGCGCAGGAGACGCTGGCCTTCCACTGGCTGCCCGACCTGCTCACCGCCCTCGACCACGGCGCCGCGGGGCGCGCCGCGGCCGTCGACGTGACGCTGACCGTCGACACCCGCGAGCGGCTCCGCGAGGCCCTCTCGGAGGGACGGCTCGACCTGCTGTTCCTGTACGACAACGGGGCGCCGGCGCCAGGCCCGCACGCCGTGATCGGCCGGGACCGGGTGGTGCTGGTCGCCGCGCCCGGCCACCCGCTGGCCGAGCCGGGCGCCGCGACCCCCGAGGCGCTCGCGGCCGCCCTGTTCGTGTTCGCCGAGGAGGGCTGCACCTCGCAGATGCTCTACTCCCATCTCGGCTCCCGGCTCGACGGCGCGGCTCCGGTGGAGTCCCGCACCGTGGTCACCGGCTCGAAGGCCGCGCTCGGACGGATGATCGCCCAGGGGCGCGGCGTGGGCCTGCTGCCGCGGCTCGCGGTGGCCGCCGATCTCGCGTCGGGCGACCTGGTGGCCCTCGACGTCCCCGGGCCCGCGACGGTGGCCGTCCAGGCGTGGTGGCGGCCCGGCCTCGGGCCCGTCGAGCCGTCGGTGCAGGCCCTGCTGCGGCTGGCCCGCCGCCACCCGGTCGGCCAGGCCCTCTCCTGACCCCGCCCGCGCCGGCCCCGCGAGGTCGTCCGGAGTCGGCCACGAGACCGGCGCCGGGCCGCGCGGTCAGCTGAGGTCGGCCGCGGAACCGGCTCCGGCGCCGTCGGGGACGCGAGCCGCTCGGCGGCGGCTGCTCCACTGCCGGGCGTCCGCCGTCTTCACCGCCTCGGCCGTCCGGACCAGGACCGCCGCGCGATCGGGGCCGTCGTAGGGGGACGCGCCCACCGCGAACAGCGCGAGCTCGGTCTCGAGGGACAGCTGCGCGTCGATGGCGGCGAGCCAGTTCTCGTGCCACTGGTACAGCCCGCGGACGCCCGTCAGGACGACGACCCCGGCGCCGAGCACGGCGGCGACCGTGCTGCCCAGGCCCAGCGCCGCCGTCAGCGGGACCGCCGCGCCGAGCACGATGACGCCCAGCTCGGTGCCCCGGTGCCCGAGCCTGGCCCTGGCCGCCTGCCGGGCGTACCAGTCGCGCATGCCGGTCACCCTCGTCAGCGCGACCGCGGCGGCGTCGTCCGGGGCGGATCCGTTCACCACGGCGGATACCTCTCCTCCCGCGTGCCGGCGGCCGGTCGTCCCGTGCCGCCGGCCACGTTGCCAGATCGTCGATCTCCGCAGCGTAGGGCGAGCCGGCCTCCGCGCGCGAGGCCCGGTTCCGCCGCCGTCGCGCCCGGCCGTCACTCGCGGGACGGCTCGGGGACGTGCTCCGACCGGCGGCTCGCGACCAGGCTCCAGGCGACCGAGGCCGCGAGGCAGGCCGCGATCACGGACAGCGACAGCCAGACGGGCACCTTGTACACGTCGGCGAGCAGCATCTTCACGCCCACCAGCACCAGGATCGCGGCCAGGCCGTACCGGAGGTGGCCGAACCGGTGCAAGGCCCCGGCGAGCAGGAAGTACATGGCCCGAAGGCCCAGGATCGCGAACGCGTTGGACGTGAACACCAGGAACGTGTCGTTCGTGACCGCGAAGATCGCCGGGATCGAGTCGACGGCGAAGACGATGTCCGTGGTCTCGACCGCGACGAGCACGGCCATCAGCGGGGTGGCGACCAGCCGCCCGTTGTCGCGGATCCAGAAGCGGGCGCCGTGGTACTCCCCGGCGACCGGCACGACCCGGCGCATGGCGCGCAGCACCGGGTTGCGGTCCGGGTGCACCTCGACGGCGGAGTGGCGGGCCATCTTCACGCCCGTGTAGAGCAGGAACGCCCCGAAGACGTAGAGCACCCAGTGGAAGTTCTGCAGGAGCACGGCGCCCACGCCGATGAACAGGGCGCGGAAGACGAGCGCGCCGAGCACGCCGTAGAACAGCACCCGGTGCTGGAGCTCCCGGGGCACCGCGAAGAAGCCGAACAGCAGCGCGAACACGAACACGTTGTCCACGGCGAGGGACTTCTCGATGAGGTATCCCGCCAGGTACTGCCCCCCGGCGTCCGGGCCGAGCGTCAGCCAGACCACGGCCCCGAACCCGAGGCCGAGCGCCACCCAGACCCCCGACCAGGCGAGGGCCTCCCGGAACCCGACGACGTGGGCCCTGCGGTGGGCCACCAGGTCGATCGCGAGCATGAGCAGGATGATCGCGAGAACCGCGGCCCACGCCCACAACGGGACATTCGACGGCATCGTCAACCTCTCCATCTCCGCCGTACGGCGGACAGAGCGGGTCGACGGTCTCCCCGGGCCGGAGGACGGCCCTCGCGCCGGACCGCCGGTCGGCGGCGGCCGTGGTGACGACGCTGAGGCGTGCGGGTACTCCCCCTCGAACTACGTTTCAGTATTCACGAAATCAACTTCCGCCGTCAAGGGCGGGCCGGGGCCCGAACAGGGCGAGCAGGTCGGCGACGCCGTGTTCCCGCTCCGCGGGATGCCGCAGCCGGGCCAGCGCGTTGATCTCGTAGTGGTTGCGGCGGCCCACCCGCTCCCGGCGCAGGTAGCCGGCCTCCTCCAGGTCGCCCACGATGGCCTGGGCCGCGCGCTCGGTGATGCCGGCGGCCTCGGCCACGTCGCGCAGCCGGGCGTCGGGGTCGCGGGCGATGGCCAGCAGCACGTGCGCGTGGTTGGTCAGGAACGCCCACCCCTCCGCGCGGACGGGGCTCGTTTCGGTCATGTCCCGATTATGCGAGCCCCGATTCGCGAATAGAACAGCGCCTGTGCCTCAGGCGCCGGCTCTGCCCGGCAGGGCGGCCACCGAGGCGGCCGCTCCCGCCGACAGCAGGACCGCGAAGCCGATCATCGACGGCAGCAGCCCGAAGCCCTGGTTCGCGACGCCGAACCCGATCGCCTGCAGGCCCATGACGGCGTACGCGACGACGAAGAACACGGCGAGCACGCCCTTGAACAGCAGCCCGGCTCCCGCTCCCGCCGCGGCCGAGGCGAGCAGGTAGAGCCACAGGGCCGGGGGGCCGAGCGACACGGCGACCAGCGCCAGGCCGGCGGGGAACAGCGCGAGCCCGGTCAGGAGGATCCGCCGGGGCGCGGCGTGCCCGAGGGCGAGCCGGCCCCCGGCGGCGGCCAGGAACGTGACGAACCCGGGCAGCCCGCCCGCGAGCGGGGCGCCGATGCCGAGCCGCTCCCTGATCATGGCCGCAGTCGCCACCACGTCGGGCACGCCCGACCCGGGGCGGCGGGGGTGCGCCCGGCCGTACAGGTCGGACAGGTGCGTCGTGGCCGTGGAGGCCGGCATCTCGAGGGCCACGCCGGTCAGCAACCGCCCGGCGAGCAGGCCGGGGAGCGAGGGCCACGCGAGGAGCACGAGGGTGGCGGCCGTCGCCGTCAGCAGCGCCAGGACGATCACCCGCCGCCGGCCGTGCCGGTCGGACAGGTGGCCGAGGGTGCGGAAGCTCGCGGCCGCCCCCACCATGAGCAGGGCGAAGGCGACGGTCACCGTCGTGGGCCCCAAGCCGTCACCGGCCTCGTACAGCGGCCAGAGCGGGGTGGGCGCCGTGCCGAACCCCATCTGGACGGCGAACGCGACGGCGGCGAACCAGAATCCGGCGTGGTGGGACGCGGAGGGACGGCCGGCGGTCCGGCGGATCTCGATCTGCGTCCGGGGGGCGATGGGCACGTCTCGTCCATTCGCTCGCGGTGGTCCTCGTCCACGACAAGGATGGCCGTCGCCCAGCGATCGAGTCCAACGAATGCTGGTGCTGAGATCAATCACGATCTGTGATAATCGCAGTATGGAGCTGCGTCATCTCGAGTATTTCGTGGCCGTCGCCGAGGAGCTGAACTTCACTCGTGCGTCCCGGCGGCTGCACGTGGTGCAGTCCGGGGTCTCGGCCGCCATCCGGTCGCTGGAGCGGGAGCTCGGGGTGACGCTGTTCGACCGCACCTCCCAGCGGGTCTCCCTCTCCGACGCCGGGTGCGTGCTGCTACCCGAGGCCAGAGCCGTGCTGGACGCGGTCCGCTCGGCCCGGGAGGCCGTCCAGGCGGCCGAGGACGGTCTGCGCGGCACGATCGACATCGGCACGCTGACCTCGCTGCCGCTCGTCGACCTGCCCGCCCTGCTCGGGCGCTTCCACGCGGAGCATCCCGGCGTCACCATGCGCCTGCGGATCGCGCCGACCGGCTCGGCCGGGCTGGCCCAGGCGCTGGTCGCCGGGGAACTCGACGCCGCGTTCGTCTCGCTGCCCGGGCCCCTGCCGGGGCTCGCCATACGGGAGCTGGCGGCGGTGCCGCTGGTGCTCGTCGTGCCGGCCGACCACCCGCTGGCGGGGGAGGAGGCCGTCCCGCTGGCGCGGCTGTCGGAGGAGGAGTTCATCGACTTCCCGCCCGGGTACGGCAACCGGACCGTCGTGGACCGGGCCTTCGCCGCCGCCGGGGTGGAGCGGCGGGTCCGGCTGGAGGTGGCCGACGTCGCGACCGGCTCGGCCTACGTCCGGCACGGCCTCGGCGTCGCGTTCCTGCCCGAGTTCGTCGCGCCGCACGACCCCGACCTGCGGGTCCTGCGGACCGCCGGCGCCACCCTGACCTGGTCGCTGTCCGTGGCCACCTCGGCCACCCGGCGGCCCAGCGCGGCCGTGCGGGCCTTCCTCGACCTCGTCGACCACCACGTGCTGGGACAGGACGCCGTCCGGTCACCTCGGTGATCAGGCGGGCAGAATGGTCGTCCGGGACCGTACGCGGAGGTGGCCGTGGGGATCGACGTCGAGCGGGTGCGGGCCGACACGGCGGGATGCGCGGAGGTGGTCCACCTCGACAACGCGGGATCGTCCCTGCCGCCGCGGCCGGTGACCGACGCCGTCGTCGGGCACCTGCGGCTGGAGGAGCGGATCGGCGGCTACAGGGCCGCCCGCGCCGAGGAGGCGCGGACCGAGCACGCCTACGACGCGCTGGCCGCGCTCGTCGGGGCCGGCCGCGACGAGATCGCCATCGTGGAGAACGCCACCCGCGCCTGGGACATGGCCTTCTACTCGCTGCCCTGGCGGCCGGGCGACCGGATCCTCACATCCCGCGCCGAGTACGCCGGCAACGTGATCCCGTTCCTCCAGATCGCCCGGCGGCACGGCGTGCGCGTCGAGCCGGTCCCGGACGACGAGAGCGGCGCGCTGTCCGCCGGCGCCCTGCGCGACATGATCGACGAGCGGGTGCGACTGATCGCCGTCACCCACGTGCCCACCCAGGGCGGCCTGGTCAACCCGGCGGCCGAGATCGGCCGGGTGGCCCGCGAGGCCGGGGTGACCTATCTGCTCGACGCGTGCCAGTCGGTCGGCCAGATGCGGGTGGACGTCCGCGAGATCGGCTGCGACCTGCTGTCGGCGACCGGCCGCAAGTTCCTCCGCGGACCCCGGGGCACCGGGTTCCTGTACTGCTCCCGCCGGATCCTCCGTGATCTGGAGCCGCCGTTCCTCGACCTGCACGCGGCGACCTGGACCTCGGCCGGGGGGTACACGGTCCACGACGACGCCCGCCGGTTCGAGAACTGGGAGGGCTTCGTGGCCGGCAAGATCGGCCTGGGGGTGGCCGCCGACTACGCCCTCGGCCTCGGCCTTGACGCGATCGAGGAGCGGGTGACCGGGCTGGCGGAGACCCTGCGCGAGCGCCTGCGCGCGATCCCCGGCGTGACGGTGCGCGACACGGGCGTCCGGCGCTGCGGCATCGTGACGTTCACCGTCGACGGCCACGAGAGCGCCGGCGTCGCCCGCGCGCTGTCGGAACAGGCGATCAACGTGTCGGTGTCCTGGCCGACCTCGGCACGGTGGGACTTCGAGGCCCGCGGGCTGCCGCCGATGGTCCGGGCCTCGGTCCACTACTACAACACGGAGGAGGAGCTCGACCGTCTCTGCGCCGCGCTCCCCGGTCACCCCTCCTGAGGAAGGCTCCAGTCGATCACGGGGCCGGCGGGGACGATCCGCAGCGGGTTGAGCCGCGGGTGGGTGCCGTAGTAGTGCCGCTTGATGTGGCCGAAGCCGGTGGTGCCGCCGAACGCCGGGTTCCCGTAGAGGTCGCGGGCGTACCGCCACAGGTTGGGGTAGTCCGACAGCCGCCGCAGGTTGGCCTTGAAGTGCGTCACGTAGACGGAGTCGAACCGGGCGAGCGTCACCCACAGGCGCACGTCCGACTCGGTGACGCGGTCGCCGAACAGGTACCGGCGGCCGGCCAGCCGCTCCTCCAGCTCGTCGAGCGTGGCGAACAACGCGGTCACCGCCTCGTCGTACGCGGCCTGGCTCTCGGCGAAGCCGCACCGGTAGACGCCGTTGTTGACGGTGGCGTACACCGTGTCGTTGAGGGCGTCGATCTCCGGGCGGAGGGCCTCGGGGTAGAGGTCGATCCCCGGCGCGGCCCACGCGCCGAACTGCGTGCCGAGGTCGATGCTGATGTCGGGGAAGTTGTTGCTGACGATCCGGCCCGTCCGCCGGTCCCACAGCACGGGCACGGAGACGTGGCCGTCGTACCCCGGCTCGGTCGCCTCGTACGCCTCGCGCAGCAGCGTGAAGCCGTTCACCTCGTCCGGCCCGTGGCCAGGCCCCTCGCGGAACGCCCAGCCGCGCCCGTCGCGGATCGGGTCGACCACCGACATCGACACCACGTCCTGCAGCCCGAGCAGCGCCCTGACGATGACCGAACGGTGCGCCCACGGGCAGGCCAGCGACACGTAGAGGTGGTAGCGGCCGGGCTCGGCGGGGAAACCGCTGGAGCCGTCCGCCGTGATCCGGTCCCGGAACGGGTAGAGCGGGCGGACGAAGGAGCCGTCGGGCCGGGTGGCGGCCTTGACCGTGTAGTCGCCGAAGGCGGCGAAGTCGACGGGGCTCGCGACAGGGGCTGTGGTGGTCATCGGCGGTCGTCCTCTCGTCACCGGTTCGCGGCCTTTCCGAGCGTACCTCCCTGAATTCCGGCGTTCTCGCGGGCCGTCAGGAGCCGGGCGAACAGGGCCTCCCAGCGGGCGTGGACGACGTCCATCCCGTAGCGGGCCGACGACGCGCGGGCGGCCGCCCCCAGGGACGCGCGCAGCGCCGGGTCCTCGACGAGGCGCGTGATCGCGGCCGCGAGGGCGTCCACGTCCTTGGGCGGGACCAGCAGACCGTCCCGCTCCGGCGTGACGATCTCCGCCGGGCCCTCGGGGCAGTCGAAGCTGACCACGGGCAGGCCGTGGGCCATGGCCTCGATGAGGACCATGCCGAAGCCCTCGGAACGGGAGCTGAGCACGAACAGCGACCCCTTCGCCAGCTCCTTTTCGATCTTCATGGTCGTCCCCATGAGGAAGACGCGGTCGCGCAGGCCGAGGCGGCCGGCCAGCCTGAGCAGCCGGGCCCGCTCCCTGCCGTCCCCGTAGATGCGCAGCCGCCACTCCGGATGGGCCGCGGCGACGGCGGCGAACGCCGTGATCAGCATGTCGAACCCCTTCTGCGGGGTCAGCCGGCCGACCGCCACCACGGTGGTGCCGTCCACGTCCGCCGGGCGCCGCTCGGCCGGGGTGAGCCCGTTCGGGATCGCGACCACCGCGGCGTCGCTCCCGGCGAGCAGCGCGCCGTACCGGGCGGCGTCGGTCTCGGTGAGCGCGACCAGCGCGTCGAGCCGGGGGTACCAGCGCTCGATCTCGGCCCGCAGGCCGGCCTTGTGCGAGTCGAGGTGCATGTGCTCCTGCCCCACCAGGACCACGTCCCTCGGCGCGAACCGGGCCGCCAGCAGGTTCAATGCGGGCCGCGTCGTGACCAGCACGCCGCCGTGCAAAGTCTGCAGGTAGGCGACGATCCGGGGGTCGCTGAAGCGGTTGAACGTCGTGTAACGGACCTCGGCCGGCGGCACGAGGGTGCTCGGACGGCGGACGAGCCAGGTGCGCAGCGGGTGCCGCCACTCGGGCCCGCGCAGGTCGGCGAGGGAGCGCAGCCGCACCCGGGGGTCGACGGGGAACCTCGTCTCCTGCCGGGTCCGGAAGACGCTCACAAGGTCGACGTCGTGTCCCGCGGCGGCCATCGCGTTCGCCTGGTTGATCACGGTCCGGATCGTGCCGCCGACGCTGTAGGCGTTCATGAGGAGGTAGCGCACCGTCATGCGGCCCCCCTCGCGTGCCGTGCCGTCCTCCGACGGTTCCATCCGCCGCCTCCTTCGCCCGTGTAGGCTCCTGAACTACTACCCCGATAGTTTCTACTATCCCGATAGTAGGACGTGGTGAAAGGGAGGCGCGTTCCCATGGCCGGGGATCAGGGACACTCCGACAAGAGGTCGCCCGGGATGCTGGAGGACGAGGTCCTCGCCGCGCTGTGGGCCGCCGCCGGGCCGATGAGCCCGGCCGACGTCCAGGCGGAGCTGGGCGGCTCGCTCGCCTACACGACCGTGATGACCACGCTGGCCCGGCTGCACCGCAAGGGCCTGGCCACGCGGGAGCGGGCCGGTCGCGGGTTCGTCTACGCCCCCGCGGTCGGCGAGGCCGCGCACACGGCCGAAGCCATGCGCGACCTGCTGGCACGCCGCAGCGACCGCGCCGCCGTGCTGGCCGAGTTCGTCTCCCGGCTGTCGCCGGACGACGAGCAGGTGCTGCAGCGGCTGCTCCGGGAGGTCGACGGTTGACATGCGCCTCGTCGTCTACCTGCCGTTCCTCGTGTCGGCCCTGCTCGGGCTGACGATCCCGCGTTTCGGGCGGCGGCTGGCGCCGGCCACGGGGACCCGGCTGCTGGTCGCCTCGGGCGCCGCGTGCGCGCTCAGCACGGCGTTCGCGCTGGCCGCGCTCGCCGGCACCTACGTCGGCCAGCTTCCGGCCGTGGCCGCGTTCGGGGACTGGTCGGTGCGGCTGCTGAAGGCCAACGATCCCGTGCCGCCGCTGGTCGGCCAGGCCGCGCTGGGCTTGCTGGCCGTGCTCGCCGTCCTCGCCGCCGCGACCGCCGTACGGCGGGGCCTGGCCCTCGCGGAGGCCGCCCGCGCGTGCCGGGGGGCCCACCCCGGCGCCGGCGACCTGGTCATCGTGAGGGACGCCGTACCCCGCGCCCGGGCCGTGCCCGGGCGGCGCGCGGGCCGGATCGTCGTCACGACGGGGATGCTCCGCGCGCTCACCGCCGAGGAGCGGCGGGTGCTGCTGGCGCACGAGCGGGCTCACCTGGGCGACCGCCACCACCTCTACCGGCTGGCCGCGGCCGTCACGGCCGCGCTGAACCCGATGCTCGCCGCGCTGCCGCGGACCGTCGAGTACACGACCGAGCGATGGGCCGACGAGCGGGCCGCGGCCCACGTGGGCGACCGCCGCCTGGCCGCCCGCGCCGTCATCCGCGCCGCGCTCGCGACCAGCAGGCACGCCGTGGGACCGGCCGCGCTGGCCTTCAGCGACGGCGCCGTGCCCGACCGCATCACCTGCCTGCTCGACGCCCCGCCGCGGCGGCGGCCGTTCGCGGTGGCCGCGCTCGTGGCGGTCCTGACCCTGTGCCTGATCGCCGTGAACGAGGCCAGGGCCGACACCGAGTCGCTGTTCGAGAGGTCGGAGCCCGCCACGCTCACCTCGCATGCGTGAACATTTCCGGCACATTGCGCTAACTCCGTGAACCCGGAGTTAACCGAGCGGGTACTAGCATCTCGCGACTACTACGGCGGTAGTAGTAATCGAGGGGTGGTGGGTGCCCGTGGTGTCCTCGCGGGGGGCGTCCGGCGGCGTCGCGGTCAGCGTGGTGGTGATCGTCTACAACGACGCCCGCCGGCTGCCGGACGCGGTGCGGTCCGTGCTGGAGCAGTCCCTGCGGTCGGTCGAGGTGGTGATCGTCGACGACGCGAGCACGGACGGCTCGGCCCGGGTCGCCGAGCGGTTCGCGGCGTCCCATCCCGACCGGGTGCGGGTCGTGCGGCTGCCGGAGAACTCGGGCGGATGCGGCCGGCCGCGCAACGTGGGCCTGGAGCACGCCCGCGGCGACCACGTGATGTTCCTCGACAGCGACGACACCCTCGACCGGCACGCCTGCCGCACCCTGCTCGCCGCGGCCGAGGAGACCGGGGCCGACCTCGTCTCCGGGCGCTGCGTGCGGGTGTTCACGGACACGGGCGAGGAGCGCGCCTGGTACCCCGGCCAGTACCGGCGCTCGGCTGTCTACGAGAGCGTCCTCGACAACCCCGACCTCCTGTACGACACGCTCAGCACCAACAAGTGCTACCGCCGCGACTTCATCGAGCGGGCCGGGCTCCGCTTCGTCGAGGGCCTCCACTACGAGGACCTGCTGTGGAGCGCCCAGGCGTACCTGGCCGCCCGGCGGATCGCGGTCGTGCCGCACCGGGTCTACAACTGGGCCGTCGTGCGCCGCGGGCCGAACCTGTCCATCACGAACCGCCGGGCGGACCTGCGCAACTTCGCCGACCGGCTGGCCGTGCACCGGGCCGTGGACGAGGAGTTCCTGTGGCACGGCGCGGCCGGGCTCAAGCGCCGCAAGGACGCCAAGTTCCTCAACCACGACCTGATCCTCTACCTGCGGGAGCTGCGCAGCCGGGACGCGGAGTACCGCCGGGAGTTCCTCGACCTGGCCCGGGAGTACCTCGCGGAGCTGGGCCCCGCCGCGTTCGAGGAGGGCCGGCCGATCCCCGCGATCGCCGGGCTGATGGTCCTGTGCGGCGACTACGACGCGGCGCTGGCCGCGGCCGACTACCGGCCGAGGAAGGGCGTGCGCCCGACGCTGTCGACCGACCTGGTCGAGCGCGACGGCCGCGTCTACTGGTGCGACCGCCACCTCGACGGCGCGTTCGCCCGGCGCGTGCTCGACGTGACCGACCTCGGCGTGCACAGCGCGCCGTTCCGGTCGTTCAAGCTGGGCGGGCGGGTGACCTCGGTGACCCGGCGGGGAAGCGAGGTGCGCGTCGCCGGCGACGCGGTGAACCCGCTGGGCCGCATCGCCCCGGACCGCCTCACCGGGAGGCTGGAGTTCCGGGACCGGCAGCGCAAGGGCAGGGCGTTCTCGGTGCCGGCCGCCGTCTCCACGGACGGCAGGCGCATCCGCTGGGAGGCGTCCTTCCATCCGGGGAGGGTGATCCGGCCGATCGGCCTCGTGGACCAGACGTTCGGGCTGTGGCTGGTGCTGTCGGCCGACGGGCGGAACGTCACGGTCCGGCTCACCTCCTCCGACGTCGGCTACGAGGAGCCCGGACTGGCCGTCCGGCCGCGCCTGACCCGCGTGGCCGGCGACTTCATGGAGTTCTACGTGCCGGAGTCGGGCGAGCTCGCCCTCCGCACGGTGGCCAGGGGCGCGATCGCCAGAGCCACCCTGCCCCTGGCCCGCAGGATCGCGGCGAGCGGCGGCGGCGCCCGAATCTGGCGGGCCGTGACCCGGCGCGAGCGCGCGGTCCTCGCCGCGCTGAGGAGCCGCAGGACCAAGATCGCCGTCTACAACGCGCTGCTGCGGCGGCTCCCGATCCGGCGGGGGACCGTCGTGTTCGAAAGCCACCTCGGGGCGCAGTACTCCGACAACCCCAAGTACGTCTACGAGGAGCTGCGCCGCCGGAAGACCGGCCACCGGGCCGTCTGGTCGTACCGCGGCGCAGCCAAGGGCTTCCCCGCGGACGCCGAGCTGGTCAGGCGCGGCTCCTGGGCCTACTACCACGCGCTCGCGCGGGCCGAGTTCTGGGTGGACAACCAGGGCTTCCCCGCGGGGCTGGTCAAGCGGCCGGAGACGACGTACCTCCAGACCTGGCACGGCTCGGCGTACAAGCGGATGGGCCTCGACGAGCCGCGGACGAAGGCGGGCACCCGCGCCCGGCGCGAGCGGATGCGCGCCATGGTGGAGCGGTACGACCACTTCCTCATCCGCTCGGAGCACGACCGGCGCACCCTGGTCCGGGGCCTCGGCGTGACGGCGGACCTGCTGCCCACCGGCTACCCGCGCAACGACCCGCTCGTCAACGGCGGCGACCCCGGGGAGCTGGACGCGCTGCGGCGCAGGCTGGGGCTGCCGGCCGGCCGGACCGTCGTGCTGTACGCGCCGACGTTCCGCGCCGACGAGAAGGGCAGGCCGGAGCGGCGCTTCGAGATCCCGTTCGACCTCGGCCGCTTCGTCCGGGAACTGGGCGGCACCCACGTCCTGCTGGTGCGCGCCCACTACCTCAGCGCGGTCGTGGTGCCGCCCGGCCTCGGGCACGCCGTCGTCGACGTCGGCGAGGTGCACGACGTGACCCCGCTGCTGCTGCTGTCGGACGTGCTCGTCACCGACTACTCGTCCCTGATGTTCGACTACGCGCTGCTCGACCGGCCCATGGTGTTCCACACCCCCGACGCCGACGCCTACGTGAGCCGGCGCGGCGCCTACTTCGACCTCGCCGAGGTGGCGCCCGGGCCCGTCGTCACCGGGGAGGACGAGCTGTTCGACGCGTTGCGGGAGGCCCGCTCCGGCCCGGACCGGCACGCCGGGCGGCGGCGGCGCTTCGCCGAGCGGTTCGGGGAGTACGACACCGGCTCGGCCGCCAAGGCCGTCGTCGACGCGATCTTCGCCGGAGGCCCCCGTGGGTGAGCACCGGGACGTGTTCGTCGTCTGCAACAACGTCGAGGAGCTGGGCGGCCTCCAGCGCTGGGCTCACCAGATCGGCCGGCTGCTGGCCGAGCGCGGCCACCGGGTGCGCCTGGTCGGGGTCACGCACGCCGACCACCCCCACGACTACGGCCGGGACACACCGTACGAGATCTCGGTGCTGTACGAGCGGCCGCCCGCGCCGAGGTGGCGGCCCCGCACCGCCCTCGACCGGCTCGACGCGGCCGCCTGGACCCGCATGGCCGTGCGGCGCGCCGGCATGCGCAGGGCCGCGGGACGGCTGACGGAGATCTTCCGCACGGCCGGTCCGGGGGCCGTCGTCATCGCCGCCCAGGTGTGGGCGATGGAGTGGGTGGCGCTCGCCGACACCCGGGGGATGACGGTCGTCGGCATGAGCCACGAGTCGTACGCGGCGACCCGGGCGTCCTCCCGCTACGAACGGGTGAAGAGGTACTTCTCCGGCGCCGACGCCTTCCTCGCGCTCACCCGGGAGGACGCCGACGCCTGGGCCGTGGCGGGCATGCCGGCCGCCGCCGCGATGCCGAACCCGCTGCACGTGCACCCCGCCCGTACGGCCTCGCTGGACGAGCGGGTCGTGGTGTGGCTGGGCCGCATGTCGTACGAGAAGGGCCTGGACCTGCTGCTGGAGGCCTGGGCGCGGGTGGCGCCGCGGTACCCCGGCTGGCGGCTGCGGCTGTACGGCTCCGGCTCCGAGGAGCCCGGGATCCGGGCGCTCGCGAGCGAGCTCGGAGTGGACGGCGGCGTCGAGTTCGCCGGGCCGACCCACGACCTGGAGCGGGCGCTCACCGGCGGCTCGGTGTTCGCGCTGTCGTCCCGGGAGGAGGGCTTCCCCATGTCCGTCATGGAGGCCATGGCGTACGGTCTGCCGGTCGTGGCGTTCGACTGCGCGCCCGGGGTCCGTGAGCTGGTGGCCCACGAGGCCGCCGGGCTCCTCGTCCCGCCGGGCGACACGGCCGGGTTCGCCGGCGCGCTGACCCGGCTCATGGAGGACGACGAGCTGCGCCGGCGGCTCGGCGGGGCCGCCCGCGAGTCCGTCCGGCGGTTCTCGCCGGACGCGGTCGTGGACCGGTGGGAGCGCCTGTTCGCGCTCCTCGATCGCTGACCGCGGCCCCGGTACGGCCGTGGCCGCGAGGTCGGCGCCTCCGTTCGCCTGGCTCCGCGCTCACCGGGCGCTGACCTGGCGCCGCCCAAGGGCCTATCGCAAAGCCTGATGAGCCAGTCGCCAGGCATGGTGCGTCAATCATCGTCACGTTTGCTGTCGGTGGCGTCTGGCAGACTGCCGCCATGCTCGATCACTTTTCGATTCAGTGCGGAGATCTCGGCAGGAGCGCGGCCTTCTACGACGCTGTTCTGGCGCCGCTCGGCGGCCGGCGGATCATGGAGTTCGGTCCGGTGATCGGGTACGGCGTGGACAGCCCCACGTTCTGGATCGGTCAGCAGGCGACCGGCGACGGTTTCCGTGAGTCGCACATCGCTTTCGCGGCAACCGACCGCCAGTTCGTCGATGCGTTCTTCGCGGCGGCCGTCGGCGCCGGCGCGGAGGTCCTGCATGAGCCGCGGGTCTGGCCGGAGTACCACCCTGACTACTACGGCGCCTTCGTACGCGACCCGGACGGCAACAACGTCGAGGCGGTCTGCCACCGATCTCGCTGAACCAACCGCTTCATCCTCGCTCCGGACACGTCTGCCGTCCCGCCGAACCGCCCTCTTCTCCCGTCGAGCGCGGCCGTGATCGCCGGCGGAGACGGATCCGTGGCCGGACGACGAAATGCGGATGCCGTACCAGTGCATGACACCACCCGAGCTCGAAGGGATCACCGCGATGGCAAAGGTCATCTCCACGCTGTTCATCTCGGCCGACGGCGTGGCCGAGATCGACCCTGATTGGCACTTTCCGTACTTCGACGAGAACATGGGCCGCGCCGTCACCGATGACTACGACACCTCCGACGTGCTTCTCATCGGCCGCGTGACCTACGACAGCTTCGCAGGAGCGTGGCCCGGCCGGGAGGCGGCGGGTGGGGACGACGCACCCATGGCCAAGCGACTCGGGGACGTGCGCAAGGTGGTCGTCTCGCGCCAGCCGCTGGAGTTCTCCTGGCGCAACTCCGAGCTGATCGAGGGCGACCTTCTCGAGGCCGTCGCGACGCTCAAGGCCGATGCCGGCATCAGAGGCATCCTGATCCCCGGCTCGATCTCCGTGGTGCAGCAACTGCTCGCCGCGGGGCTGGTCGACGAGCTGCGCCTGCTCGTGCACCCGGTGGCGGCGCGCAAGGGCCGCAGGCTGTTCGACGACGGCGATACGCCGTACCACCTCACGACGACGGCGGCAGAGGTGTTTCCGACGGGCGTGATCCGCCTGATCTACTCGCCGGCCGAGGCACCCGCCAAGGTCGGCTACGACGAGGTCAAAGACCGGGTGCCCGGGAAGTAGCGAGGCTTCGCGGCGAAGGATCGTCGCCGCCTCCGCGTTCACCGGACGCTTACCTGGCGCCGTCTATCGTGTGGCACAACGGTGACCCGGCCGGTCGTCGTGATCAGGGGAGACCGGGGGAGGCGGCGGGCGTGCTGGGGAGGCCCCGCCGCCACCCCCGTTCGTCTGCGGCGAACGGCTTACGGGACGCGAGAACCCCCTGCCCGCGGCGGGTCAGGGGGTCCGGGGGGACTCGTGGCGCTCCGTCAGGCCGCGGCGCCCCGGAAACCGCCCGGCCGGCCGCGCTCCATCATGCCGAACCTCATGGTGGCCAGGCCCAGGATCAGGATGAGCGCGCCGACGATCACGTTGTTCACGATCGTCCCCGTGGTGGCCATGCCTCCCCGGATGATCCACGGCGCGACGATGGTCCACAGGCCGATCACGGGAGCCACCCAGGAGATGCCGTAGGTGCGGCCGAAGGCCGAGCTGTAGCCGAGAGCGAGAAGCGCGACCACGATACCCGTGATCAGGTTGTTGACGGTTAGAGGGGTCATCCGGTCGAACCCCACGATCCATGGCGAGAGCGCCAGGTACATGCCGCTGAGCAGCGTCAACCCGTCTGCCAGCTGTGCTGCGGGATTGGCGGCCGCGGTGTCGTAGCGGGCGCGCATCTGCATGATGTCGGGGTGCGTTCCGATGTCCGCACTGTGGCTCATCCGTCACACCACCCTTCTTGGGACGGTAGTGGATCCGTTACTCCAAGAGTACGCCCGTTTCGCCCGTTCTTCCCGTTTTATGAGGTTTTGTCGGTGTGATGACCGTGACGCCGGTCACGCCCGGGTGCGTCGCGTTTAGGGCGCCCACCAGCGGAAAGAGGGGTGGGGTCGCCTAACCACGGGAGAGGAGCACGACCGATGAGCACGGAGGACAAGTTCCGCAACAAGACCGAAGAGGTCACCGGCAAGGCCAAGGAAGGGCTCGGCAAGGTGACCGACGACGAGAGCCTCGAGGCCGAGGGTCAGGCCGACCAGTCGAAGAGCCGCATGAAGCAGGCGGGCGAGAAGGTCAAGGACGCCGCCGGCAAGGTGAAGGACGCTTTCACGGACTGACCCGCCCGAGGGCGGGAACCACGGCGCCGGTCCGGCGCCCGCCGATGCGGGCGCGACCGGGCGCCGTCACCGGGGACGAGGGAACGCAGAGAGGCCGGGCGGCCTCCGCGACCTCGTCCCCGTCGCATGTCCGGGCCGGGAGCCGGGGAAGTGGAAGGGGCGCCGCGGACGGCGCGAATCGGGGTAGGCGGAACCGGGGGTGCGGTCGCGGTCCCGTACGGCGGGACCGCGGGACCGGCCGCCCGTGCGGCCGGGTGGATGAGGGGCGGCGCCGATCCGGCGTGGCGATGGAGCGGGCGGTCAGGCCGCCTGCGGAGCCATGAAGCGGAACGACGACGTCACCAGAGCCTGGAGGAGCCGCATGAGCAGGGCCTCCAGGACCATCAGAGCCGCCTTGGCGAGAATGGCGGCGAGGAAATCAGACACGGTATACCTCAGATGGACAAAGTGGCTTCTATGGAAGAGTGACCGATAAACCTCCCAGATCGGCATCATTCAGGTTACCGTTTGGTGAACTGTCAGTGACCGTTCACTGTCCGTGACGTCGATCGTCGCAGATGAGCGGACATGGCGAGGCCGGCGTCCCGACCCGGAGGTCGTGACGCCGGCCGGTCGTCCCGTTGTCAGGACGGCGTACTGACGGGGCCCGTCACTTGGTTCCGGCCCTGGAACGGGCCGTCGTGCTCCTGGCCGTGGTCCGCGCCTCGGCCCTCTGGCCGGCGGCGCGGCCGGTCGTCGTGCCGGCCCCGGCCGTCTGCGCGGCCGTCCTGCCCCCGGTGGTCCGGCCGCCGGCCCTGGTGGCCCTGGTGGCCCCGGCGGTCGCGGCGGCCCCGGTGGCCTGCCGTCCCGGCTGCTCCTGCTGCCCGCGCAGCGGCGACCAGCGCTGGTCCTTCGCCCGTGTTCGCTGGGCGATCATCGTGCCGGCGCCGATGGCGGCCGCCACCGGCCAGTCGAGCAGCCCGATCGCAGCCAGCGCGCCAAGCCCGCCGTAGTAGACGATGCGCTCCGGCGGCGGCAGGAACGTCCGTGCGATGTCCACGGCGTGGCCCATGTCACGCCGGTTCATCTTCGGCAGCCCCACGTGCGGCAGGTGCATGTCCGGCGGCCGGACCTGGATCCGCAGGAACGGCAGGCTCAGGTTGAATCCCTGGTCCGTCTTCTCCGCGGATACCGGCGGCGTGGGCACCGGCTTCTCGGCGGTTGTGGCAGGGGTCGCGGTCGTCGTGCGGCCCCGGGACGTCCGCGTCGATTGGCCCGTTCGGGTCGCCTCGGTCACGGTCATGGTTCCTCCCCCGAATGCGTAACCCTCGTGAACGGACCGCCGACGAGCGGCCCGCGAGGTGTCCCTTGCAAAATGACCTTTCTATCCTCCATCGTGCCTGGTGAGGTTTCTGGTGCTGATAGCGGTTGTTTGCCGAGTTTTGCCGCGGTCCTTCCTCCCAGGGACGACGTCAGGCGTCCGCAGGGAGGCGGTAGACCGACACGTGGGTGCGTGACTCGTCGGTGAACTCGGCTCCGGCCCAGTCCGCGTGCCTGCTCTCCAGCTCGAACCCGGCCAGCTGACCCATGAGGTCGAGCTCGGCCGGCCAGATGTACCGGTGCGGGCTGCGCGTCAGCCGCGCCTGCCTGCCGTCGTCGAACGTGAAGTGGTGCGACACGACGTGCTGGCGCAGGACGTCGTAGGTGTCCAGGCCGATGTAGCCGGGCGCGCACTGCCACACCGTGGCCTGCTGACCCGGTGGGAGCTTGCGCAGCTCGGGCACCCAGAGCTCGATCACGAACCGGCCGCCGGGGACGAGGTGGCGGGCGGCGTTGCGGAAGCACGCGACCTGCTCCGCCTGCGTGAGCAGGTTCGAGATCGTGTTGTAGACGAGGTAGACGAGCGTGTACCGCCCCGGGACGGTGACGGTCGCCATGTCGCCGACGATGACGGGGATCGTCTCCTCGTCCGCCTTCGTCCGCAGCCGCTCGATCATCGGGCCTGACAGGTCGACGCCGGTGACGGGCACCCCGCGGCCGGCGAGCGGGACGGCCAGGCGGCCGGTGCCGATGGCGAACTCCAGTGCCCGCCCGCCGTCCGCGAGCTCGGCGAGACGGTCCACGGCGGGTCCGACGACCTCGGGCGCGAACATGCCGACGCCCGGCGTGTCGTAACTCCCGGCCGTGTCGGCGTCCCAGATCTCCTCCTGTCGCATTTCTTCACGATCGCGACGGGCCGTACGCGTTGTCCAACGATTTTCGACGCTACGGGTATGGCTGGTGCGCCGCCGGCGGCCGCCCGGTCAGCGGCCGACGATGGCGGCGAGCGCGGCCAGGGCGGCGCCCCGGGCCCCCGCCATGTCGAGGTCCCGCACCAGCGCGATCGTGGCGACCCGGCGCTGCTCCTCGCGCAGCAGGATGTTCTCCTTGACCGTCTCCAGGAACCACTCGCGGAAGTGCGGAGCCGCCTCGACCACGCCGCCGCCGAGGAAGTACGCGTGCGGGTCGGTGAAGTTTGCGGCGACGGTGAACAGCCGGCCGATGGCCATCGCCTGCTGCTCGAACACCTTCAGCGCGAGCGGGTCGCCGTTCTCGCCGTGGCCGCGCAGCAGCTTGGCGGCCTTGCCGATCGGCTCGACCCGGGCCAGCTCGTGGTCGGGGAAGCGGGTGAGCCAGAACGGCAGGAGGTTCTTCTCGATGCCCGTCAGCGACGCCACGCTCTCCGCGTCGCCCTCGAAGCCGCAGTTGCACGCGGGGATCGGCTGGCCGTCCTCCAGCAGGCCGTGCAGGGGGATGTGGACGTGGCCCAGCTCTCCGGCCATGCCGGCCGCGCCCTTCACGACGTGCCCGGCCTCGACCACGCCGCCGCCGAGCCCGGTGCCGACGATGGCCGAGACCGACGAGCGCTCCCAGGAGTCGGGGCCGAAGTGGACGTGGTGGGCGTACAGCGCGGCGGCGTTGCCGTCGTTGTTGTAGATCACCGGCACGCCGACCCGGGCCTCCAGGGCGCCGCGGAAGTCGAAGCCGTACCAGCCGGGGTCGACGAAGTTGGTCGCGCCCTTGGAGGAGATCACCCCGTCGGCGCTCGCGGGGCCGGGGGTGTCCAGCCCGATCGCGCGCACCCGCGAGCGTGGGGTGCCGGTGAGCTCCAGCACGTTGTCGAGGGCGAGCACGAGCTGCTCGACCGCCACCGCGGGACCCTCCCGCACGAGGCTGGGGGTCTCGACCAGCCGCTCCACCTGGAACCGTCCGGCGGCGTCGAGGACGGTCGCGTTGTTGCTGGTGCCGCCGTTGTCGAGGCCGACGACGACCCACGACCCTGCATCTGCCATAGGGGGATGTCCTTCTGTCGCGCTTGTCAGAGCGAAGACTACGAGAGTTTGGCCGCGGGAGCACCAGCCCGCGCCGGGGTCGGATTCCGCCCGGGATCCGGAATGCCGGAGAGGTGAAAGATTCAGGTGGCGCGGTCCGCGAGGGGAGGCTCCCGCACGGCTGTGACCTGCGGGGGAGCGGACGGCCCCGGGGCGACGCGCGCCGGGGGCGCGCGGGCCCGCGTTGACCCGGCGGCGGGGGCGGACGAACCATCGGCGTCCGGGGCGGCCACGGCCCGCGCCCCGCGGTCCCGCCACCCCGCCCGCGCGCCCGGTCCTGCGGCCTGTCCGGCGCGCGTGCCCCGTGCCGCCGGCCCGGCCGTACACCGGGCGGCCGGACCGGCGGTACGGCGAGCGGGCGCGGGCCCGGCCGGGCCGCTCCTCCGGCGGCGCCCGACGGGCACCGCGAACGAGGAGACGCGCAGGAAGCGAGGAACGTCATGAACGGTCCCCAGTTCCCTCCCGCCCCGAGACGGGAGGGGCTCCGGCACCGCCTCCGGGCGGCCCTGTGGCCCCGCGGCGGCGGCGCACCGATCCCGGACCCGGCACGGGAGGCCCGGCCCCGGGCGTGGACGCGGGTCGCGCTCGCCGCGGCGGCGGCGCTGACGGCCGGATCGGCGGTCGCGCTGGTGCCCGGAGCGGCCTCGGCGGCCGACCCGGTCTGCCGGGTCGACTACTCCGTCAACCAGTGGACCGGCGGCTTCACCGCCCAGGTCAAGCTGACGAACCTCGGTCCCGCCGTGAACGGGTGGACGCTCCGGTGGACCGCCGGCTCAAGCCAGCAGGTGACGAACTCCTGGAGCGCCCAGGTCACCCAGTCGGGCACCACGGTCACGGCCGTGAACGCCTCCTGGAACGGCGCGCTGGCCACCGGCGCGAGCGCGGACTTCGGCTTCCAGGGCACCTGGTCGGGATCTCTCCCCACGCCGACCGGCTACACCCTGAACGGGGTCCCCTGCGGCGGCGCCCCCACCCCGACCCCCACCCCCACGCCTACGCCGACCCCCACGCCCACGCCGACCCCCACGCCTACGCCGACGCCCACCCCGACGCCCACCCCGACGCCGACTCCCACGCCGACCCCGACGCCGACGCCGACGCCGACGGGCGGCGGCTGCCAGGGCGCCGTGGTGTGCTCGGGCTTCGAGGACCAGAACGGCACGTCCCCCGCCGGTGACTGGCAGGTCGTGTTCCCCAACTGCCAGGGCAGCGGCACCGCCGTGATCGACGCCTCCACCGCGCACAGCGGGAGCAGATCGCTGCGGATCAACGGCGCCGGCGGGTACTGCGGCCACGCCTTCGCCGCGACCACGAAGAACGTCTCGTCCATCGCCCCCGTCGTGTACGGGCGGATGTGGGTGCGGCACACGACGGCCCTCCCGGCCAACCACATCGCCATGATCACGATGGCCGACTCCCGGGACGGCGGCAAGGACCTGCGGATCGGCGGCCAGAACGGCGCCCTGCAGTGGAACCGGGAGTCCGACGACGCCACCCTGCCGGAGCAGAGCCCCGCGGGCGTCGCCCAGAGCACGCCGCTGCCCACGGGCCGCTGGGTCTGCCTGCGGTTCCAGGTCGACACCACCCAGCAGTCGATGCGCACCTACCTGGACGACCGGGAGGTGGCCGGCCTCCACGTGGACTCCACGCCCACCCAGGACGTGGACGCCCAGTGGCTGCGCCGTACGACCGCCCCCCGGCCGACCACGCTGCGCCTCGGCTGGGAGAGCTACGGCGGCGACTCGGACACGCTCTGGTACGACGACGTGGCGCTCGGCCCCAACCCGTTGTCCTGCTGACCCGGCGGGGCCGGGCGGGGAGAGTCCGGCCCGGCCCCGCGCCCGGCGTCATCGCGCCGGGAACGGGTAGACATGCGAGCAGGCAACCGCATCGTCGTCGGCATTCGTCCGCGCACCGCTCCCCCCGCAGCCGTCCGGGCCGCCTCAGGCGGCCCGGGCACCGCATCCGAAGGGAGAGGGACATGACCGAGGGACGGCACCCGGTTCCCGAGCTGATGAAGGAGCCCGACGTCGTCGATCTGCTGATCCACCAGCACGGTCTGATCCGGGACATGTTCGACGAGGTGGAGCGGGCCGCGCCCGGAGAGCGCCGCGAGCCGTTCCGGCGGCTGGTGCGCATGCTGGCCGTCCACGAGACGGCGGAGGAGGAGATCGTCCACCCCTACGCGCGGCGGCGCGTCGACGGGGGCGCCGGCATCGTCGAGGACCGGCTGCGCGAGGAGCACGAGGCCAAGCGGCTGCTCGCGCTGCTCGACCGGCAGGGCGTGGACCACCCCGACTTCATGGCCAACCTCGACCTGCTCCGCGTCGCCGTGCTCGCCCACGCCAGGGCCGAGGAGCGGTACGAGTTCAGCCGGCTGCGGGCCGAGGCCACGGCCGCCGAGCGGCGGGCCATGGCGCTCGGCGTGCGGGCGGCCCAGGCGATGGCCCCCACCCGCCCGCATCCGGGGGTGGAGTCGGCCACGAAGAACCTGCTGTTCGGCCCTCCGGCCGCCATCGTCGACCGGGCCCGCGACCTGATCCGCCGGGCCACCGGCCGCTGACCCGCCCACCAGGACTCACCACCTGCGCGTACGGCCCGGACCGCCCGACCCGGGCCGTACGGCGTCTCAGTGGCTGCGCAGGCTGTAGAGCGGGTGGGTGCCCTCGGTCTCCAGGCGGTACTCCTCGCCCGACCGGGCGCGGTTCTCGTCGATGACGCGCTCGCTCGCCGGCTCGACCGCGTCGTGGATCTGCTCCTGGAACCGCTGGAACCGTTCGTGGGCCTCCTGGACGTAGCCGGTGCCGAGGGTGGTGTAGTCGATCTGGGTGGCGATCAGCTCGCGCAGGTAGCCCTTGTTCGGCTCGAAGGTGACCGGCTGGGGCAGGGTGGGGGCGACCACCTGTTCGGGGTCGCGGCCGTCGTGGCGGCGGAACAGGTCGGCGGCGATGCGCAGGTGCTCCAGCTCCATGTTCAGGTGCAGCTCCCAGATCGCCTTCACCTTGGGGTCGGACTCGGTCTCCATGAACGAGTGGTACAGGTAGCACTCGTTGTACTCGTGGTTGAGCAGCTGCTCCCACCAGGTCTCACCGGGGTCGACGAGCGACTCGTAGTGGGTGACGTGCTCCTCCTCGATGAGCCCGATCTCCTGGTACAGCTGCCGGGCGATCGGCTCCATGTAGGTCGGGCCGACGTTCATGTAGAAGTTCATCGTCTGCTGCTCCGCCGACATGATCGTCAACGCGTGCAGCTTGCTGATCGGGGCTGCCCGGTCCTTGTCGTAGTGGTCCCTGACGTTGTCGATCGGGTGCCGGTGGTGCATCTTGGTGGGCCGTCCGGGCATGACCTCGGTGAGCTGGTCGACGATCTTCTCGGCCTTGCGGTGCTCGATCATCTCGTAGAGGTTGGCGTACCGGTACAGGTGGTCGAAGTCCTCCAGGACGCCGAACTGGTAGGCCTGCTTGAGGTAGGGGTCGGGCTCCATCCGGGCCACCCAGGCCGTCAGGTCCACGGCCACCTGCTCGTAGCCGATCGTCGTCTCCAGCACCGAGTTCAGGCCCGGCAGCAGCCAGTTGACGGCCTTCTGCTGCTGCGCCTCGACGTACCGCGTCTCCGCCATCTTCTGCCGTACCTCGAGATCCGGGCAGCGGCGGCTGAAGTGGTGGCTGAACATGATGGCCTCGATCTCGATGCCGTTCATCGTGATGATCCGGCACCGCGTGTACGGATCCGCGTGATCCGGATCGATGGGCGTCACGTTCAGTTCCCGCCAGTTGCGGATTTGACGGTCGAGCGGGATGCCGCGCTCCTGCAGCGGGTTGAACGTCATCTCGGCTGCTCCTTCCCCCGGGCGCCCAATTGGGCTGGGCGTACCCAAAGGCCAGAACGCGACAAACCTCCCCGTGTAGCGTCATATGGGCAGGTCAGGGAGGTTTTGCCGCCCGATGTGCTGCCGTTTGGCCGCGTCCCGTGACAGTCGAGGCCCGCGCGCCCTCAGCGGCCCGGCACGGGCGCGGCGTGGGGGTCGCCCACCTTCTTCGACTGCGGCGATCCCCGCTCCCTGAGGAACACGGCGAGCAGCACCATCGAGGCGACGGCCAGGAACTCGGACTGCCAGTTCTGCAGGGTCCGGTTCCAGAACTCGGCGGAGGTGACGTACGTTGTCCAGCCGACCGGGTCCTCCAGCCGCGACAGCCGTTCGGCGTCGTACGCGGCCACCCCGGCGACCGACTGCGCGAGCCACGACAGCACGAAGATCAGGCCCATCACCGCCCCGAGCGAATGGGAGAACAGGGTCAGCCGCCAGCCCCCGGCCCTCGCCCAGGCGGGGGAGTCCGCGCCGGCGTGGCGGCCCACCTTCTGGTCGGCGTCGGACTCCTGGCCCTCCTCGCCCGGCTCCTTCGACTCCGGCGACCCCCGCTGGACCAGCCACACGGTGATGAGGATGTAGAGGAAGAACTGGAGGTACTCCGACTGCCAGTTCTCCGCGACGTCCACCCCGAAGTCGGACGAGGTGACGTAGGCCGCCCACGAGATCGGCGCGCCGCCCTGCGCCACCTGCTCCTCGTTGAACGCCGCCAGCCCGGAGACCGACTGCCCGGCCAGGCTCAGCAGGAACAGCAGCAGGAAGCACAGCCCGAGGGCGTTGTCCCGGATCGCCCGTCTCACGTCCCCTACCTCCGCAGCAGGCCCAGCACGGCCACGTAGGCGAGACCCAGCGCCACCGCCACCAGCATGATCACGTACAGCGTGCGCGCCCCGTTCACGCCTCCACCTCGCACTCGTACGGCTGTCCCGATCGTGGCCGGCACCCGGCCGCCCGCACCCGCCAGCCGCCGGGGAACCGGTGCAGGAACACCGTGTCGCCCCCCACCCGCACCTGTGCCTCGTCCCCGTACACCTGGGTGTCGCCCACCGCGCCGGCGCGCAGGCCCATCGAGAGGATCTCCGTCGCGCAGTCGTCGACCGACTCGGCCGCCCGGGGGGTGAGAAGGTCGCACGCCTGCTGCCCGCGCCCCTGGGCGGCGGCGGACAGGAAGCGCGCGGCCGTACGCGCGGCCGGGTCGCCGCCCGCCGACGCGCACCCCGTCACGAGCAGCAGAAGGCAGACGACCGCCGTCGCTCGCATGCCCATGGCCGCCCACTACCCGTGGTGCGGCCGGGAAACCGGCGGCCCTGTGTCCGTTCTCACCTGTGTGCGCGGCCTGGCCGGCGGTTCGCGGCGTGTGCCGGGAGATCGCGCCTGTGAGACGCTGACGGCGTGCGGATCGCGCTGCTGGGCCCGGTGGAGGCCCGGGACGACGCCGGCCTCCCGATCGAGGTCGCCGGGCTCCGCCTCCGCACGCTCCTGGCCCGGCTCGCCCTCACGCCGGGGCGCCCGGTGGCGCCGGCGGCGCTGACCGACGCGATCTGGGGTGACGACCCGCCCGCCGGAGCGGCGAACGCCCTCCAGTCGCTCGTCTCCCGGCTGCGCCGCGCGCTCCCCTCGGCGGACGCCGCTCTGCTGGAGTCCCTGCCGTACGGGTACCGGCTGCGCGTGGGGGAGGGCGACGTCGACGCGGGCCGGTTCGAACGGCTCGCCGCGGACGGCCGGTCCGCCCTCGCCGCCGCGCTGGGCCCGCGGGGTGATCCGCACGACCTCCGCCACGGCGAGCTGCGAAAGGCGGCGGAGCGGCTGGCCGAGGCCCTCGCCCTCTGGCGCGGCGCGCCGCTCGCCGACCTCGGGGACGCGGCCTTCGCGTCGGCCGAGGTCGCCCGGTGGACGGAGACGCGGCTGCGGGCGGTCGAGGACCTCGCCGAGGCCAGGCTCGCCCTCGGCGACCCCGCCGCCCTGGTCGCCGAGCTGGACGGGCTCGCGGCCGCCCACCCCCTGCGCGAGCGGCTGTGGGCGCTGCGGATGCGGGCGCTCGACGCCGCCGGCCGAACGGCCGAGGCCCTGGCCGTCTACGACGACCTGCGCCGCACGCTCGCCGACGCGCTGGGCGCCGACCCCTCGCCCGAGGTGCGGGCGCTGCACGTGTCGATCCTGCGGGGAGCTCCCCGTCACCGGTCGCCGTCGGACGCCCGGCAGGCCGCGGAGCCGAGCACCGCGCCGCCCGCCGCCCTCCCGGTGCCGCTGACCAGCTTCGTCGGCCGGGAGGAGGACCTGGCGCGCCTCGCCGCGCTCGTCCCCGGGACGCGACTGGTCACGCTGACCGGGCCGGGCGGCGCCGGCAAGACGCGGCTGGCCTGCGAGGTCGCGGCGCGGGTAGAGATGCCGGGCGGGATCTGGCCGGTCGACCTGGCCGCCGTGCACGACCCGGCCCGGGTGCCGTCCGCCGTCGCCGCCGCGCTCGGCGTCCGCGACACCTCCCAGCGCGACACCTCCCAGCGCGACGGGGCGCGCGGGACGGTGGAGCGGCTGGCGGAGGCGTTGCGGGAGCGCCGGGCGCTGATCGTGCTGGACACCTGCGAACACCTCGTCGAGGCGTGCGCGCGGCTGGCCGAGGAGCTGCTGGGCCGCTGTCCCGGCCTGCGCGTTCTCGCCACCTCGCGCGAGCCGCTGGCCGTCACCGGCGAGGTCCTTCACCCCGTGGGCCCGCTCGCCGTGCCGCCGGAGGGGGTCTCCGTGGCGGAGGCGTCCAGGTTCCCGGCCGTCCGCCTGTTCCTCGACCGGGCCGCCGCCGTCCGCCCGGGGTTCGCCCTGACCGAGGCCACGCTGCCCGCCGTCGCCGAGGTCTGCCGCCGTCTGGACGGCCTGCCGCTGGCCCTCGAACTGGCCTGCGCGCGCCTGCGGACGCTGCCGCTGGAGGAGATCGCCCGCCGGTTGGAGGACCGGTTCCGCCTGCTCACGGCGGGAAGCCGGACGGCGCTGCCGCGGCACCGCACCCTGCTGGCGGTGGTGGAGTGGAGCTGGGGCCTGCTGACCGAGCCCGAGCGGACGCTCGCCCGCCGGCTCGCGGTCTTCGCCGGGGGCGCCACCGCGGAGTCGGCCGAGGCCGTCTGCGCCGACCCGCCCGATCCCCGGGCGCCGTCCGGGCTGGACGGCCGCCCGGACGTCCAGGCGGCGTCCGGCGTCCTGGGTGATGTCCTGGGCGCGTCCGGTCTCCTGGACGCGTCCGGCGTTCTGGGTGGTGTCCTGGCCGGGCCCGACGTCCTGCCCGCGCTCGCCGGGCTGGTCGACAAGTCCTTCGTCGTGCTCGTGGAGCCGCCCGGAGGGCCGCCGCGCTATCGGATGCTCGACACGATCCGGGCGTACGCCGCGGCGACGCCGGCCGCCCCGGGGGAGGCCGAGCGGGTGCGGCGCGCGCACGCCGCCCATTTCCTGGCGCTGGCAGAGGCGGCCGATCCCGCCCTGCGCACCTCCGCCCAGCTGGAGTGGCTGGCCCGGCTCGGCCGCGAACGCGCCGAGCTCACCGCGGCCCTGCGCCGGTCCGTCGACGAGGCCGACGCGGGGACGGCGATCCGGCTGACGGCCGCGCTCGGCTGGTTCTGGAACCTGATGAGCGCGCACGAGGAGGCGGCCTCCTGGCTGCGCGACGCCCTGGCCCTGCCGGGCGCCGGCGCGCCGGGCACCGTGTCCGGCCGGGCCCTCGCCCGCGCGTACGCCTTCCACACGATGCACCACTTCGCCGTCCAGGACCCGGAGGCGGCCCTGCGGTCCGCGGCCGAGACCGGACGGCTCACGGCGGCCGAGCCCGGGCTCGCGGACGACCCGGTGATCGCGCTCATGTCGGTGCTCGCGGACATGCATCCGGACAACGGCCACGGCGGTGCGGACGCGCATCGGCGGCTCGACGACCTGACGTCGAGCCCGGACCCCTGGCTCGCGGCGGCGGCCCGGCTGTTCCGCGGGCTCGCGCTGACCGCGTTCGGCGGGGCGGGCCGCGCAGCCGCCGACCTCACCGCGGCCCGGGACGCCTTCGCCGTGCTCGGCGACCGCTGGGGCACGGCCGTCGCCGTGAGCTCGCTCGGCGGTTCGCACAGCCTCGGCGGCGACCACGCCACCGCCGTCGCGGCCCTGACCGAGGGCCTGCGCTTCCTCCGGGTGCTCGGCTCAGGCGACGACGCCGCCTGGATGCTCGTGGAGCTCGGCCTGGAGCGCACGCGCATGGGCGACCTCGACGTCGCCCGGTCGGACCTCGAGGAGGCGGAGACGTACGGGCGGGCCCGGCGCTCACCGGTGCTCGCGCTCTCGGCGCGAACCGGGCTGGGGGACCTGGCCCGGGTCCGCGGCGACCTGCCCGCGGCGCGGGCCCTGCTGAGCGCCGCCCTCCGCGACCTCCAGGGCGTCGCCGGCGTTCCGGGCCAGCTGCGGGCGCGGGCCCTCACCGCCGACGGCCGCGTCCGCCTCGCGGACGGCGACGTCCACGGGGCCCGGGACCGCGTGGCCGCGGCGCTGGCCGTGGCCCGGACGGCGGGCGAACGGCCGGTCGTGGCCGCGGCGGTCGAGGGGCTCGCCGCCGTCGCCGGGGCCGAGGGCCGTCCCCGGGAGGCGGCCCGGCTGCTCGGCCTCGCCGCGGCCGTGCGGGGGGCGCCCGACCTGGGCAGCCCCGACGTCCGGAGGACGGAGGCCGCGGCCCGGGCCGCCCTGGGAGATCGCGCCTACGACGCCGCCTACTCCGCGGCCGCGGCCCTCCACCCCGACGCGGCGTACGCGGCCACGGCGGCCCTCGGCCCGGACGAGCCGTACGCGGCCTCAGGGGCCGGCCCGGACGCGGCGCACGCGGGCGGGGCGGGCCTCGATCCCGCCTCCGCGGCCACGGCGGCCCTCGGGCCGGCCGTGGCGCACACGGCCGCAGGGCCCCTCGATGCCGCCTACGCGGCCGCGGAGGACCCTCAGGTCCTGCGGCGGTAGGCCAGGATCGCGAGCGGGGCGAACACCGCGAGGACGGCCGCGGTCCACAGCAGGGAGTCCCGGATGTGGAGGCCGGCCGGGGTACCCGTCACCAGGGCGCGGGCCGCCTCGGACACGCGGGTCACCGGGTTGATCCGCACCCATCCGCCCAGCCAGCCGGGAAGGTCGGCGGTCGGCACGAACACCGTGCTGCCGAACGTGAGCGGGACGGTCACCACGAAGACGAACCCGCCGATGGTCTCCGGGCCGCGCGCCAGCAGCCCGGCCAGCGCGGCCGCCCAGCACATGGCCAGCGAGAACGCCAGCACCAGCGCGCAGGCCCCCAGGACGGGCAGCGGCCCCGCGTGCGGACGGTACCCGAGGACGGCTCCGACGACCGCCACCACGGCGAGCGTGACCACGTTGCGGACGGCGTCGCCGAGGACCCGCCCGATCAGCGGCGCGGCCCGCGATATGGGCAGGCTGCGCAACCGGTCGAAGACGCCGGAGCGCAGGTCGGAGTTGAAGCCCAGGGCGGTGTTCATCGAGGCGAACACCAGCGCCTGGACGGCCACGCCGGGAAGCACGTACTGCAGGTACGCGTGCCAGTCCCCGGCGACGGCCTTGCCGAACAGGAACGTGAACAGCAGCACGAACGTGATCGGCATGAGCGACAGGTCGAGCAGCTGGTCGGGTGAGTGCCTGATCTTGAGGAGGCTCCGCCAGGCGAGCGTCAGCCCCTCCCGGGCGATCCGCACCGGCGCGGCCGGCCGGGAGGCCGTCGACGTCGCGGTCATCGCACCGCCCCCTCGTCCGCGGCACGCCCGCGCGGCCCGCCGGTGAGCGCGAGGAACACCTCGTCCAGCCCGGCCAGCCGCAGGCCGAGCTCGGCCACGGGGACGCCGGCGGCGTCGAGCCGCCGCGCGACCTCCGCGAGCACCTGCGCCCCCGACCTGCCGGGCTCCACCGGGGCCGACACGAGGCCGTCGGCGGCCTCCCGCACCGGCGCGGCGCCCCCGGCCTCCGCGACGATCGCGGCCACCGCGGCCGCCGCCGCGCGGTCGGCCGGTCGCACGTCGAGCGTCTGGCCGCCGGTCCTCGCCTTGAGCTCGGCGGGGGTGCCCGCGGCGACCACCCGGCCGTGGTCCACGACGACCACCTCGTCCGCGAGCCGGTCGGCCTCGTCGAGGTACTGGGTGGTCAGCAGCACGGTCATGCCGTCGGTCACCAGGTCCCGCACCAGGTCCCAGACGTCGCCGCGCGAGCGGGGGTCGAGCCCCGTGGTCGGCTCGTCCAGGAACAGCACCCGCGGGCGGCCGATGAGGCTCGCGGCGAGGTCGAGCCGGCGGCGCATCCCCCCGGAGTACGTCCGCACGGGGCGCCGGGCCGCCTCGGCCAGCCCGAACCGGTCGAGCATCTCGCCGGCGCGTCGTCGCGCCTCCGCCCGGGTCAGGCCCAGCAGCCGGGCGACGAGGACCAGGTTCTCCTGGCCGGTCAGGTCCTCGTCGACGGCCGCGTACTGCCCGGTCAGCCCGATCAGCTCGCGCACCCGCTGCGGCCGCCGCACCACGTCGAACCCGCCGACGCGCGCCGTGCCCGCGTCGGGGCGCAGCAGCGTGGCGAGGACGCGGACCACCGTCGTCTTGCCCGCGCCGTTGGGCCCGAGCAGCCCGAGCACCCGGCCCGGCTGAAGGGAGAGATCGACCCCGTCGAGCGCGGTCGTCTCCCCGTACCGTTTCACCAGGCCCTCGGCCTGGATCGCGTACGTGGAATCCATGCGGCCCACGATCGCCGGGGGCGCTGACACCGCGCGCACACGCCGCTGTCATCGCGCGCGGCCCGCCCCGCACGCCGCCGGCGCGGCGGGCACGCCGCCGTGCCGGAACGGCGGAGCGGGGCGGCGGCGAGTCAGGCGATCGTCTGCCACCAGCCGTCGACCGGCGGCGGGTCGCCGGCCGCGACGCGCTGGCCGGGGCGGGGCACGACGAGGCGGACGCCCCGGTTCTTCGCCTCGCGCCACAGCCGGTCGACGGGGTCGCCCCAGGCGTGGGCCGACAGGCTGAACGTCCCCCAGTGCACCGGCAGGAGCAGGTCGGCCCGCACGTCGACGTGGGCGAGGATCGCCTCCTCCGGCGTCATGTGGATGTCCGGCCAGCCGGCGCTGTAGGCGCCGATCTGGATCACCGACAGGTCGAACGGCCCGTGCTCGGCGCCGATCTCGGCGTACCCGTCGAAGTAGCCCGAGTCGCCCGTGTAGAACACCCGGCGGCGCTCGCCCGCGATGACCCAGGAGGCCCAGAGCGTCCCGTCGCGCCGGAACGCCCGGCCGGAGAAGTGGCGGGCGGCCGTCGCGACGAACCGCAGGCCGCCGACCACGGCCTCCTCGTCCCAGTCGAGCTCCACGATCCGGGAGGCCGGCACCTTCCACCGTTCGAGGTGGGCGCCGACGCCCAGCGGCACGAGGAACGGCGCCGACTGGGTGCGGACCAGCTCCCGCACGGTCGCCATGTCGAGGTGGTCGTAGTGGTCGTGGGAGATCACGATCGCGTGGAGCTCGGGCAGCTCGTACAGGGGGACCGGCGGCGGGTGGAGGCGCCGGGGGCCGGTGAAGGAGACGGGGGAGCAGCGCTCGCTCCAGACCGGGTCGAGCAGCACCCGCCGCCCCTCGATCTCCACGAGGACCGACGAGTGGCCGTACCAGACGGCGTCGAGGTCGCCGCCGGACGGCGAGCCGGGGGTGGCGAGCGGCACCGGCAGGCGTGGCCTCTTGGGCTCCCTGCCGAACAGCAGGTCCCGGATGACCTGGCGCCGCACGCCCGGGGGCAGGATCGGGCTCGGCTGGGTGTTGCGGAACGCGCCGCCGCGGAACTGCCGGGAGCGGCGGACGCGCCCGGCGCGGTCGCCGGACGGGCGCGCCCCGAGTGCCGCGGGGACGTCCCGCGCCGCCCAGGCCAGGGCCGCGAGCGCGAGGGCGCCCGCGGCCAGGCGCGCCGTCCGGCCGTTTGTACTGATCAACGGTGTTTCTCCTCGCTGGGAATCCTGCCGATCAGACTAGGTCGTCCGGCCGCCGCCGCGCGCACGGTCGGCGGACGCGAACGTCCCCCCCGGAAGCGCACGAGGCGCCCCCGGGGGGACGGGAGCGCGTGGCGGCGCCCCGAGGGGAACGGGAGCGTCAGTCCTGGGCCTTGCCCCCCGCCACCCGGCTGATCATCAGCGCCACCAGGATGATCCCGCCGTACACCAGCTGCTTCCACTCGCCGGGGACGCCGCGGAGGGTGAGGATGTTCTCCACCAGGCCGATGACGAGGACGCCGGTGAGCGCGCCGAACACGGTGCCTTTGCCGCCGTCGAGGCTGACGCCGCCGATCACGGCCGCGGCGAAGACCATGAAGATCCAGCCGTTGCCCTGGTTGGCGCTGATCGAGCCCAGCCAGCCCGTCGTGAGCACGCCCGCGAGGGCGGCCAGCACGCCGCCGATCACGAAGACGCCCCACACGACCCGCTCGACCCGCACGCCGGCCGCCCGGGCCGCGTCCGCGTTGCCGCCGATGGCGTACAGGGCGCGGCCGAGCCGGAAGTAGCCGAGCGCGGCGATGCCGGCGGCGAACAGCACCCCCGTGATCCAGATGGACACGGGGACCCCGAACCAGCTCGCGCTGCCGAGGTAGAGGAACGACTGCGGCAGCTGGAACAGGCTCTTGCCGCCGGTCAGGCCGAGCTGCAGACCCCGTACGACGATCAGCATCGCCAGCGTGACCACGAACGCCGACAGCTGGAAGCGCAGGATCAGGAAGCCGTTGAACAGCCCGATCAGCGCCCCGATCAGCAGGCACAGCGGGATCGTGAGGAACGTGGGCAGGCCGATGCCGAAGCCGCCCGCCTCCGGCGGGATGACCAGCATCACCGCCAGCGCGGGCGCCAGGCCAACCGTCGACTCCAGCGACAGGTCGAACTTGCCGGAGATCAGGATCAGCGTCTCGGCCAGGACCACCAGCGCCAGCGCCGTCTGCTGCTGCAGGACGTTGAGGAGGTTCTCCGGGCTGAGGAAGGTCGGGCTGACGAACGCGCCGGCGCCCAACAGCACGATGATCACCGGGACCAGCGTGAGGTCCCTGAACCGTCCGAGCCGGATGGAGATCGGCGCCATCCTCATCCGCTCGCTCTGCTGCGTCATGCGATGCCTTCCATCAGCGCCACCAGTTCCTGGTCGGACCAGCCCCTTGGCAGGTCCCGCACGATCCGGCCGTGGAACATCACCAGCACGCGGTCGCACACGCGCAGGTCGTCCGGGTCGTCGGACACCACCAGGACCCCCGAGCCGCCGCGCGCCGCGTTCTCGACGGCGCCGAGCAGCGCCTCCTTCGCCCGCACGTCCACCCCGGCCGTGGGGTCGATCACGACCAGGGCCGTGGGGTCGTTGGACAGGGCCCGCGCGAGCACGGCCTTCTGCGCGTTGCCCCCGGACAGCTCGCCGACCGGCTGCGCCGGCCCGCTCGTCCGGATGTCCAGTTCGTCGATCATCCGGGTCGCGTACGCCCGCTGCCGCGGCGCCGAGACCGTGCCGTACCGGCCGAGGCGGCCGGCGACGGGCAGGGTGGCGTTCTCCGCGAGCGACAGCAGCGGGACGAAGCCCTCCCTGCCGCGGTCCTGCGGCACGAAGCCGAGCCCGGCCGCGACCGCGGCCGCCACGTCGCCGGGACGCAGCGGCACGCCGTCGAGGTACGCGGCGCCGGAGTCGGCGCGGCGCAGGCCCGCGAGGGTCTCGGCCACCGCCGCCTTGCCGCTGCTGCCCGAACCCGCGAGCCCGAGCACCTCGCCGCCGCGGACGTCCAGCGAGACGTCCTCGTACTGCCCGGCGAGGGTGAGGCCCTCGGCGCGCAGCACGACCTTCTCGCCGGGGGACGGCCGGTCCGACCGCTCGCCGAGCGAGACCGCGTCGCCCGTCATGGCGGCGACCAGGTCCGCCTGGGGGAGCTCGGCGACCGGCGCGGTGAGCACGTGCCGGGCGTCGCGGAACACGGTCACGTCGTCGCACACCTCGTACACCTCGTCGAGGTGGTGGGAGATGAACAGCATCGTGACGCCCTGCTCCTTCATCCCGCGCATGCGGCCGAAGAGGCGCTCGATGGCCGGCCCGTCGAGCTGGGCCGTCGGCTCGTCGAGGATGATGAACCGCGCCCCCGCCGACAGCGCCCGTGCGATCTCCAGAAGCTGGCGCTGCTCGACCGTGAGGTCCCCGGCGAGCCGGTCCGCCGGGACGGCCACGCCGTATCGCTCCAGGACCTCCTGGGCCGCCTGCCGGAGCCGCCGCCACCGGATCGGGCCGCCGTCCGACTGCCGGTTGAGGAAGAGGTTCTCGGCGACGCTGAGGCTCGGGATGACGGTGGACCTCTGGTACACGCAGGCGACCCTGCGCCGCCACCCGTCCCGGTCGGACAGGGGCGGCGCGGGCTCGCCCGCGAACAGGACCGAGCCCTCGTCGGGCCGGGCGAGGCCGGTCAGGATGGACACCATCGTCGACTTCCCCGCGCCGTTGCGCCCGACGAGGGCGTGCGTCCTGCCGTCCTCGATCCTTATCCTCGCTGCGGCGAGGGCGACCGTGGCGCCGAACCGTTTGGTGACGTCAACCGCTTCGACGGCCGTCATTTGATCTGGTTACCCCACAGCGCCTTGTCGTCCACGTTGTCCTTGGTCACCAGGGGAGCGGGAAGCTGGTCCTCGAGGCCGTTGGGGAGCTGGATGATCGTGCTGTCGTGGTCGGTGGGCCCGGGCTGGAAGGTCTTGCCCTCCACCGCGGCCTTGGCGTAGTACAGGGCGTACTTCGCGTACAGGTCGGCCGGCTGCGAGACGGTCGCGTCGATCTGGCCGTCGCGGATCGCGGCGAGCTCCTGGGGGATGCCGTCGTTGGACACGACGAACACGTGCTTGGGGTCGGTGGGCGGGACGAGCAGGTTCTTCGACTTGAGCACCTGCAGGGTGGGGGCCAGGTGGACGCCGCCGGCGTGCATGTAGACGCCCTTGATGCCCGGGTGCTGCTGGAGGAGCGTCTGGAGCATCGACGCGGCCTTGCCGCCGTCCCACTCGGTGGGGGCCTCGTAGACGGTGATGCCGGAGAACTTGCTCTTCATGCAGTCGCGGAAAGCCTCGGCGCGGTCGCGGCCGTTGACGGAGGACAGCGAGCCCATGAGCTGGACGACCTCGCCCTTGCCTCCGAGCTTGTCGCCGAGGAACTCGCAGGCCTTCTCGCCGTACGCCCGGTTGTCGGCCCGTACGACCATGTAGACGGGGCCCTTGTCCGGGCGGGTGTCGACCGAGACGACGGGGATCTTCTTGTTCGCGAGCTGTTCGAGCGTGTTGGCGATGGCCCCGGTGTCCTGGGGGGCCATGACGATGGCCTTGGCGCCCTGGCCGACGAGCGCGTTGGTGTTGGCGACGAGCTTCTGCACGTCGTTCTGGGAGTTGGTGGCCGGGAGCAGGTCGACGCCGAGCGCCTTGGCCTGCTCCGGGACGTACTTGATGTAGGAGTTCCAGAAGTCGGAGTCCGCGCGGGGGTGATCGATGCCGATCTTGCCTCCGCCGCCTCCGCTCGCCGTGGTGCCCGCGTCCGTGCCGGTCCCGGTCGACCCGCAGGCGGCCAGCGCGAGCGCCGCCACCATCCCGGCCGCCAGCCCGATGGGAATGCGTGTGTTCATGCCGCCCTCCGCAACATTGCAGCAACATCGCATTAATGATCCGATGTATAGCGCTCGGGCTCTTGTAGCGTCAACGGGGAGAACGGCAGCCGAAACGCGATCGGTATCTAGCCGATCGCCACCCAGAACCCGCACGGTACAAGGGATTTCCGGCGAGGGACCGGCTCGTGGCGACGGCGGCGGCGAGGCACGGGCCGACGTGACAGAGGGCGCTCAGACATCCGAGCGTTCCATCACTCCTGCCGTCGACGGGGCAGGCGCATGGTGAGCAGTCTGGCACGCGGCGCCACCCGCTCCGCGAGGGCGAACACGGCCTCGGTCCTGCTGCGGTCCGCGTCCAGGTGGGTGAAGAGGTTGACGCCCAGGTAGAACGTGATGGCGGCGTAGGCCAGCTCGCGCGGGGGCAGCAGCCGGGCGAGTGGCGAGCCCCCGATCACCCGTTCCAGCGTCCCCTCGACGAACTCGATCCACGGCTCGGCGCGCCTCACGATCTCCTCGCGCAGCTCGGGACGGGCGATGCCGGCGCCGACCAGCTCGGAGAACAGCGTGATGTGCCCGCCCTCCAGGTCGGCCCGATAGATGATGGTCGCGGCCTCGACCAGCTCCTCCAGCGTCCGCACCTGGGCGAGGCTCTCCCGGTAGGTGCGCATGCGCTCCTCCGACGAGCGGTCGAGGGCCGCGAGCAGCAGGGGATCCACCCCGCCGAAGTGGTAGAAGACCAGCGCCGAGTTCACGCCGGCGGCCTTGGCGATCACCCGCGCGCTCGTCCCCGCGTACCCCTCGGTCCGCAACGTCTCGGCCGCCGCCTCGATCAGCCGGTCGCGCGTCTCCGTCCCCGGCTGCCGCCTGTCGGTCACGTGATCCTCCCCTTGACATCCCGCCAGGCGTTCAGCATACGGTTTAATCACTTGGTTAAATCGATCGGTGAAGGGGTCGCGCATGCGTCTCGAACCCGGATGGAGGGCCCGCCTGACGCTGGCCGGCGTCCTGGCCGGGCTGTTCGCCGCCCTCGGCCTCTACCAGGTCCTGGAGGCGAACGGCCTGCAGCAGACCTCCCTGTTCTACGTGGGCGTCCCGGCGGTGATCGCGATCACGGTGGCGCTGACGGCCAGGGCGCGCACCTGCACCGGCCTGATCATGGCGACGATCACCATCGGGCTGGCGCTGGCCGGGCCGCTGCTGGGCGAGGGCGTCGTGTGCCTGCTGATGGCGGCCCCGCTCTTCTACCTGGTCGGCCTGGTCGTCGGGCTGGCCGTCGACTGGATGCGCCGGGACACCGGGCGGAGGAACGCGTCCCTCGTGGTCGCGCCCCTGCTGCTCGCCGTCGCCCTGGAGGGCGCCACCCCGGCGACCTCGCTGCCCAGAGAGGGGGAGGTGACCGCGGTCCGGGCGGTGGCGCCCGGGACCGACGTCGAGGCCGCCCTCGCCGGGTCGCCGCGCTTCGGGCCGGTGACCTCGCCGTTCCTGCGGCTGGGCTTCCCCCGGCCGGTCCGGTCCGAGGGACTCGGGCTCGCCGCCGGGGACGCGCGGACCGTCGTCTTCACCCCCCGCCGGTCGCTCGGCATCGGAGCGCCGCTGGAGCCGCGGAGCATGACGCTCCGCGTGGTCTCCCGCGGGCCCGGCCTGGCCGTCTTCGGGGTGGAGCGCGACACCACGCTGGCCCGGTGGCTCGATCTGCACGCGGCCGAGTTCCGGTGGGGGGACGGCCGGCTCGAGGTGACGCTGCGCTACCGCCGCACCTTCGACCCGGGCTGGTACTTCGGCCCCCTCCAGCGGTACGCCCTCTCCGAGGCGGCCGGCTACCTCGCCGCCGCGTTCGTCCCGTGATCGCGGCCGAACGGGCGCTGGCCATGTTCGCGCCGCTCGCCGCCGTGTGGGTGGCCGCGGCCGTGCGGCCGCCCTCGGAGAGGGCGGTCGCCGCGATGATCCTCGCCACGGCGTGGAACCTGCTCGCGCTGTCCCTCGTCAACGCGGTCGCGCTCGGGGCGGGCTGGTGGAGGTTCGGCGCCGAGGGAGCGGTCGTCGCGGGCGTGCCCGTCGACGTGCTGCTCGGCTGGGCCCTCCTGTGGGGCGCGCTGCCCGCGCACGCCGCCTCCCGGCTCCCGGTCCCGCTCACGGCGGCCGTTCTCGTCTGGCTGGACCTGGCGTTCATGCCGATCGCGCGGCCGCTCGTCGTGCTCGGGAGGGGCTGGCTGCTGGGGGAGGCGCTCGCGGTCGCGCTGGGCCTGGTCCCGGGGCTCCTGCTCGCCCGGTGGACGAGCGAGGGACGCCGCCTGGCCGCGCGCGCGGCCCTCCAGGTGGTGCTCGCCGGGGGGCTCATGGTGGCGGTGCCGGTGGCGCTCACCGGGGTGTGGCGGCAGCCGGCCTGGCTGTGCGGCCTGGCCGTCCAGGTCGTCGCGGTCCCCATGGTGCTGGGCGTCGCCGCGGCGCGGGAGTTCGCCACCGCCGGCGGCGGCACACCCCTGCCGTACGACCCGCCGCCGCGACTCGTCACCGGTGGGCCGTACGCGTACGTGCGCAATCCCATGCAGGTCTCGATCGCCGCCGTCTACGCGCTCCTCGGCGCGCTGGACGGCCGCTTCCTGCTGGCGGCCGCCTCGGCCGTCGCGTACGGCGCGGGGCTGGCGGCCTGGCACGAGGGCCTGCGGCTCGCCGAACGACACGGGGACGACTGGGCGGCCTACCGGCGGCGCGTGCGCCCCTGGCTGCCCCGGCTCCGTCCGGCCGCCGTCATGCCGGAGGCCGTGGTCCACGTCTCCTCGACCTGCGACCTGTGCCGTCCCCTCGGGTGGTGGATCGCCCGCCGCCGTCCCGTCCGGCTGCGCGTGCTGCCGGCCGAGGCCCACCCCGGACGGCCTCGGCGGATGACGTACGAGCGGGCCGACGGCCTGCGAGCCGAGGGCGTGGCGGCCTTCGCTCATGCGGCCGGGCACCTCCACCTCGGTTGGGCACTGGCCGGCTGGGTGCTCCTGCTACCGGGGATCGGGTGGTTCGCCCAGGTCTGCGCCGACGCCCTGGGCGCCGGACCCCGGGACCTGCCCGCGTCGCCGCCGGGAGGCCTCGGGGGACTCCTGGAGCGGGCGCCCTTGCCGCCGCGGCCCGCCCCGGGCAGACTCTGCCTGAATAGGTTCATTCATGCGAGCCGCCTGCTCGTGGCGGGTGCGGGGAGGTCGAGCGCCATGGCGTCTCCGGTGACCGGCGGGACGGTCCCGCCGGTGGCTCTCGACGGGCGCGGCCTGACCGGCGAGGCCGTGGCGCGCATCGCCGGGGGCGCGGCGGTGACGCTCGACCCGCGGGCCGTACGGGAGGCCGGGGACGCCTGGGCCAGGGCGGCCCAGCTGACGGCCTCCGGCCGGGTCTACGGCCGCAGCACCGGAGTCGGGGCCAACCGCACGGTCGAGGTGGACCCGAAGGACGCGGCAACCCACGGGGCGCGGCTCCTGCGCAGCCACGCGGGCGGCGCCGGGACGGCGCTGCCCGCCCGACAGGTCAGGGCCATGATGGCGGTCCGCCTGAACCAGCTCCTGGCGGGCGGATCCGGGGTCCGGCCCGCCGTCGTCCAGGCCCTCGCCCTGGCGCTCAACGCGGGCGTGCACCCGGAGATCCACGAGTACGGCGCGGTCGGCACCGGCGACCTGTCCGCCCTGGCCGGGCTCGGGCTCGCCCTCGCCGGAGAGCTGCCCTGGCAGGGGGAGGGGACCCCGCCGCCCCCGGTCGGCCTGGAGACCGGTGACGCGCTGGCGCTGATGAGCAGCAACGCCCTCTGCCTGGGGCAGGCGGCGCTGGCCCGCCAGGACCTCGGGCGGCTCCTCCAGGCGTCCTGCGCGGTCACCGCGCTGTCGCTGCTCGCCGTGCGGGGATCGGCCGAGGCGTTCGCCGCCCCCGTGCACGCCCGCCGCCCGCATGCCGGGTCGATCAGGGCGGCCGCCGAGATCCGGCGTCTCATCGGCGCCGCCGACCGGCCGGCCCCGCCCGCCGACCGGGTGCAGGACCCGTACGCGCTGCGGTGCTTCCCGCAGGTGCACGGCGCCGCCCTCGACGCGTGCGCCGCGCTGGACGACGTGCTCGCGGTCGACCTGAACGCGGCCGCGGAGAACCCGCTGATCAGCCCGGACGGCCCCGGCGGCGGCCCGGCGGCCTACCACCATGGCGGCTTCTACGCCGCCCATCTCGCGCTCGCGCTCGACCACCTGCGGCCCGCCCTCCTGCAGACGGCCCGCCTGTCGGCCGCCCGCCTGTCGGCACTGTTCGAGCCCGCCGTCACCGGCCTGCGGCCGTTCCTGGCCGACGACGTGCCGGCCGGGTCGGGGGTGCTGATCCTCGAGTACAGCGCCAACGCCGCGCTCGCCGCCCTGTGGGGCGAGGCCGGTCCCGCGACGCTCGGCCACGCCGTGCTGTCCCGCGGCGTGGAGGAGGCGGCGAGCTTCGCGACGCAGTCGGCCCGCCAGACGCTGCGCGCCGCCGACGCCTACCGCGTCGTGCTCGGCTGCGAACTGGTCGCCGCCGTACGGGCACTGCGGCAGCACCACGCCGTCCGGCCGATGGGAGAGTGCGACAAGGACCCGGTCTGGCAGGATCTGTCCGTGCCGGCCGGGCGTGCCTTCGCCCTGGCCGACGCCGCGCTCGACCCATCGATGGCCGACCGCCCGCTGACCGCCGACGTGGCCGCCGCGACCGCCCTGCTCGACCGGCTCGCTGACCTGTGACGGATGCCTGGTGCGGTGTGCCCCCGACGCCTTGTGCCCCTTGCGCCCTTGTGCCTCACCGCCCCCGACCGAGGAGAGGAATGACCGGAGACGACGTCCGGGCGCGCATGCTGCGCCTGTTCGAGGGGCGGCGGCTGACGCCCGTCCAGCGCCGGATCGCCCATTGCCTGGTCCAGCACGCCGCGGACGCGCCGTTCCTGTCGAGCGTCGAGGTGGCGGAGCTGGCCGGGGTCAGCCAGCCGTCCGTCACACGCTTCGCGACGGCGCTCGGCTTCGAGGGCTACCCCGAGCTGCGGCGGCGGCTGCGCCAGGTGGGCCTGCACGAGGCGGGGACGGACGGGGGCCGGCCGGGCGAGATAGGTCTGGGCGCCTTCATGGGCGCGGCGGGGCTGGGGCACGGGCAGCCGGGCGCGGCGGGCCTGGGCGATGCGCGGCCGAGTCGGGGCGGGCTGCTGCCGGACCTTGCCGGGCCGGACCTTGCTGGGCCGGACCTTGCTGGGCCGGACGTCGCCGGGCCGGACGGGCGATCTCGGCGGCACGCGGCGAACGAGCTCCAGCGCGCGGTCGAGGCCGAGATCGCCAACCTGGGGCAGGTGTGGGCGCTGCTCGCCGACCCGGCACCGGTGGCGGAGGCCGCACGGACGCTGGCCGCGTCCCGGCCGCTCCCCGTGCTCGGCCTGCGCGCCGCCGCGGCCGAGGCCGCCGCGTTCGCGTACTTCGCCGCGAAGATCCACCCCGACGTACGGCTGCTGGACGAGGGGGGCTCCCTGCTGGCCGACCGGATCGAGCAGGCGGCCGCCGCGGGGGCGGGCGCGCTGCTGTGCTTCGCGCTGCCCCGGCACCCGTCCGAGCTGCTCGACGCGCTGGCGGCGGCCCGGGCCGCCGGGCTGAGCGTGGTGACCGTCGCCGCCGGCGCCCTGACCGCCCTGGCGGAGCTGTCCGACGTGCTGCTGACGGCGCCGGTCGGCACCCGGCTGGTGTTCGACACCGCCTGCGCGCCGATGGTGCTCGGGCGGGTGCTGCTGGAGCTGATGTGCGACGCCTTGCCCGGCGCCCAGGCCCGGCTGGAGGCCTTCGAGCTGTCGGCGGCCTCGCGGGGGCTGTTCATCGACCAGCCCGTTGACTGAAGATATTCATACGCGATATCGGTGAATAAATGAATTCTCCGTGGCCGGGGTCGGACACGGGAGCTTTCGGAGGAGGGGACGTGGCCCAAGGCAACGGCCGGGAGCCGATCCGGGCGCCGCGCGGCGCGGGGCTGAACAGCCGGGGGTGGCAGCAGGAGGCCGCCCTGCGCATGCTGATGAACAACCTCGATCCGGAGGTGGCCGAGCACCCGGACAAGCTGGTCGTCTACGGCGGCACCGGCAAGGCGGCCCGCGACTGGCCCTCCTACGACGCCATCGTCCGCACCCTCGCGACGCTCGGCGGCGACGAGACGCTGCTCGTGCAGTCGGGCCGTCCGGTCGGGGTGATGACGACGCACGAGTGGGCCCCCCGCGTCCTGATCGCCAACTCCAACCTGGTGGGCGACTGGGCCACCTGGCCCGAGTTCCGGCGGCTGGAGCAGCTGGGCCTCACGATGTACGGCCAGATGACGGCCGGGTCGTGGATCTACATCGGCACCCAGGGCATCCTGCAGGGCACGTACGAGACGTTCGGCGCGGTCGCTGCGAAGAGGTTCGGCGGCAGCCTCGCCGGCACGATCACGCTGACCGCGGGCCTCGGCGGCATGGGCGGCGCCCAGCCGCTCGCCGTCACGATGAACGGCGGCGTCGCGATCTGCGTCGACTGCGACCCGCGCAGCATCGACCGCCGGATCGAGCACCGCTACCTGGACGTCCGGGCCGCCGACCTGGACGAGGCCCTGCGCCTGGCGTACGAGGCACGGGACGCCCGCCGCCCGCTGTCCGTCGGCGTGGAGGCCAACGCGGCCGAGGCCGTCCCGGAGCTGCTCGCCCGCGGCGCGGAGATCGACGTGGTGACCGACCAGACCAGCGCCCACGACCCGCTCGCGTACCTGCCGATCGGCGTCGCGTTCGAGGACATGGCCGCCGAGGCGCGCAAGGACCCCGACGGCTTCACCCAGCGCGCGCGGGAGTCGATGGCCCGGCACGTGGAGGCGATGGTCGGCTTCCAGGACGCCGGCGCCGAGGTGTTCGACTACGGCAACTCGATCCGCGGGGAGGCGCGGCTGGCCGGGTACTCCCGGGCCTTCGACTTCCCCGGCTTCGTGCCCGCCTACATCCGCCCGCTGTTCTGCGAGGGCAAGGGCCCGTTCCGGTGGGCCGCCCTGTCCGGCGACCCCGCCGACATCGCGCGCACCGACCGGGCCGTGCTCGACCTGTTCCCGGAGAACGAGTCGCTGGCCCGGTGGATCACGATGGCCGGGGAGCGGGTGCGGTTCCAGGGCCTGCCGGCCCGGATCTGCTGGCTCGGGTACGGCGAGCGCGACCGGGCCGGCGAGCGGTTCAACGACCTGGTCGCGTCCGGTGAGGTCTCCGCGCCCATCGTGATCGGCCGCGACCACCTCGACTGCGGGTCGGTGGCCTCGCCGTACCGCGAGACCGAGGCGATGCTGGACGGCTCCGACGCCATCGCCGACTGGCCGCTGCTCAACGCGATGGTGAACGTCGCGTCCGGCGCGTCCTGGGTGTCGATCCACCATGGCGGCGGCGTCGGCATCGGGCGTTCCATCCACGCGGGGCAGGTCACGGTCGCCGACGGCACCGCCCTCGCGGGCGAGAAGATCCGGCGGGTGCTGACGAACGACCCGGGGATGGGCGTGATCCGGCACGTGGACGCCGGCTACGACCGCGCGGCCGAGGTCGCCCACGAGCGGGGCGTACGGGTGCCGATGGCCGAGGCCGGCGCGTGAGCCCAGGCGGACAGCCAGGCGGAGCCGGGCCGGCGAGCACCGGCGGCGAGCCGGCTCTCTCGCCGGTTCCTGCCGAGCTCGTGGAGGACGGCTTCCGCCTCATGTGGCGCGACCTGCTCCCGATCGGACGGCACGAGGCGACCGGCGGCTACCGGCGTCACGCCTGGACGGCCGCCGACGCCGAGTGCCGGGCGTGGTTCGCCGAGCAGGCGCGCGGCCGCGGGCTGCGGTACGAGGTCGACAGGAACGGCAACCAGTGGGCCTGGCTCGGGGACCCCGCCGCCGGGGACGCCGTCGTCACCGGCTCGCACCTCGACTCGGTCCCCGACGGGGGGGCGTACGACGGCCCGCTGGGCGTGGTGTCCGCGTTCGCCGCACTCGACGCCTTGCGCGATGCGGGGGTGTCGCCGCGCCGGCCGCTGGCGGTGGTGAACTTCGCCGAGGAGGAGGGCTCTCGGTTCGGCGTGGCCTGCGCCGGGTCGCGGCTCATGACCGGGGCCCTCGCCCCCGAGTCCGCGAGGTCGCTGCGCGACGCCGACGGCTTCGTTATGGCGGACGCCATGGAGGGCGCGGGGATCGACCCGTCCGCCCTCGGGCGGGACGACGAACGCCTCGCCCGCATCGGCGTGTACGTGGAGTTGCACGTCGAGCAGGGCCGCTGCCTGGCGGACATCCCGCACGCCGTCGGGGTGGCCTCGGCGATCTGGCCGCACGGCCGCTGGCGCTTCGACTTCCGGGGCGAGGCCAACCACGCCGGCACGACGCGGCTGGAGGACCGCCGCGACCCGATGCTGGGCTACGCCGCGGCTGTCCTCGCGGCCAGGGAGAGCGCCGCGAGAGCCGGGGGTCTGGCCACCTTCGGCCGCGTCCGGGTCGAGCCGAACGGCACCAACGCGATCGCGTCGCTGGTCTCGGCCTGGCTCGACTGCCGGGCGCCCGACTCCGCGGTGGTGGACGCCCTGGTGGAGGAGATCGCCGAGGCCTCGGAGGGCGCCGAGGTCACGAGGGAGTCCTTCACCCCGGTTGTGACCTTCGACGGCACGCTGCGCGACCGGCTGGTGGGGGTGCTCGGCGGGGTCCCGGTCTTGCCGACGGGTGCGGGACACGACGCCGGGATCCTCGCGGCCGCCGTTCCCACGGCCATGCTGTTCGTGCGCAACCCGACCGGGGTGTCCCACTCGCCGTACGAGCACGCCGAGGAGCGTGACTGCCTCACCGGCGCCTCCGCCCTCGCCACCGTCCTCGCCGACCTCCTCGGCGCCGCCTCCGCCACGTCGCCCCCGCCCGGCTGATCGGCGACCGCGACTCGACATCCGGCAGCGCCCCCGCGCGGCGCCGTGCGTTTGCGCCGCCGGCGCCGTCCGGGCCGCCCGTCTGCGTCGCCGCCCCGGCGCGCTCCGCGCCGCCCGCCGCGCCGTGTGCGTGCGGCGGCCGGAGGGCGGCGCGTTCTTCTCCAGAACGGTCTGGGTGGTCAGCGGGAGTCGGGGCCGGTGAGGCCGGCCCGGCGCAGAGCCTCCGCCATGGCGCCACCGGCGGGGGCGCCGGAGTTGCGGCCGTTGCCCCGGCCGTTGCCACGCCCGGATCCGCCCTGCTCCCGGCGGGACTGGTCGCGCTGCCCGCCCGGGCGGCCCTGCCGTCCGCCGCCGCGGGCCTCGCCGTCCTGCCCGGACCGCTGCCCGTTGCGCGCGACCTCGTCCTCCAGGCGCAGCGTGAGCGAGATCCGCTTGCGCGGGATGTCGACGTCGAGCACCTTCACCCGGACGATGTCGCCGGGCTTGACCACCTCGCGCGGGTCCTTCACGAAGGAGCTGGACATGGCGGACACGTGGACGAGCCCGTCCTGGTGCACGCCGATGTCGACGAACGCCCCGAACGCCGCGACGTTCGTCACCACGCCCTCCAGCACCATGCCGGGCGTCAGGTCCGAGATCTTCTCGACGCCCTCCTTGAAGGTCGCCGTCTTGAAGGCGGGACGGGGGTCGCGGCCCGGCTTCTCGAGCTCCTTGAGGATGTCGGTGACGGTAGGCAGTCCGAAGCTGCCGTCGACGAACTCCTCCGGCCGGATCTTGCGCAGCACCACCGTGTTGCCGATCAGCGTGCGCAGCTCGCCACCCGTGGAGTGCAGGATCCGGCGCACCACCGGGTACGCCTCGGGGTGCACGCTGGACGCGTCGAGGGGGTCGTCGCCGCCCGGGATGCGCAGAAAGCCGGCGCACTGCTCGAACGCCTTCGGGCCGAGCCGCGACACCTCCTTCAGCCCCTGCCGGGAGCGGAACGGGCCGTTGGCGTCCCGGTGGGACACGATGTTCTCGGCGAGTCCGGAGCTGATGCCGGACACGCGGGTCAGCAGGGGCACCGAGGCGGTGTTGACGTCGACGCCGACCCCGTTCACACAGTCCTCCACGACGGCGTCGAGCGAGCGCGACAGCTTCACCTCGGACACGTCGTGCTGGTACTGCCCCACGCCGATCGACTTCGGGTCGATCTTCACGAGCTCGGCCAGGGGGTCCTGCAGGCGCCGGGCGATCGACACCGCGCCGCGCAGCGACACGTCGAGCCCCGGCAGCTCCTGCGACGCGTACGCCGAGGCGGAGTAGACCGAGGCGCCCGCCTCGGACACCACGACCTTCGTCAGGTGCGGCATCAGCTTGACCAGTTCCCCGGCGAGCTTGTCGGTCTCACGCGAGGCCGTGCCGTTGCCGATGGCGATGAGCTCGACGCCGTGCTGGGTGGCGAGCCGCCCGAGCACGGCGAGGGACTGGTCCCACTGCCGCTTCGGCTCGTGGGGGTAGATCGTCTCGGTGGCCACCACCTTGCCCGTGGCGTCGACGACCGCCACCTTCACACCCGTCCGCAGCCCCGGGTCGAGGCCCATCGTGGGCCTGGTCCCCGCGGGCGCGGCGAGCAGCAGGTCGCGCAGGTTGGCGGCGAAGACGCGGACGGCCTCCTCCTCGGCCGCCTGGAACAGCCGGGTGCGCAGGTCGATGCCGAGGTGGACGAGGATGCGGGTGCGCCAGGCCCACCGGACGGTGTCCGACAGCCACCGGTCGGCGGGACGGCCCTGGTCCGACACCCCGAACCGCCGGGCGATCCGCGCCTCGTAGTCGTTGGGCTCCTCGGCCGCCGGGTCGAGCGTGAGGCTGAGGATCTCCTCCTTCTCCCCCCGGAACATCGCCAGGATGCGGTGCGACGGCAGCTTGGTGAACGGCTCGGAGAAGTCGAAGTAGTCGGAGAACTTGGCCCCGGCCTCCTGCTTGTCCTCCCGCACCTGCGACACGAGGCGACCGCGGCCCCACATCCGCTCACGCAGGTCGCCGATCAGGTCGGCGTCCTCCGCGAAACGCTCGACCAGGATGGCCCGGGCGCCCTCCAGCGCGGCCGCCGCGTCGGCCACACTCTCGCCGACGTACGCCTCGGCCGTGGCCTGCGGGTCGAGGGACGGGTCGCCGAGCAGGGCGTCGGCGAGCGGCTCCAGCCCGGCCTCGCGGGCGATCTGCGCCTTCGTGCGGCGCTTGGGCTTGAACGGGAGGTAGATGTCCTCCAGGCGCGCCTTCGAGTCGGCCGCCAGGATTCGCGCCTCGAGCGCCTCGTCGAGCTTGCCCTGGGATCGGATCGAGTCGAGGATGGCCGTCCGCCGCTCCTCCATCTCGCGCAGGTAGCGCAGCCGCTCCTCCAGCGTGCGAAGCTGCGCGTCGTCGAGCGCGCCCGTCGCCTCCTTGCGGTAGCGGGCGATGAACGGCACCGTGGCCCCGCCGTCGAGCAGGTCCACGGCCGCGGTCACCTGGCTCTCGCGCACACCGAGCTCTTCGGCGATCCGCTGCTGAATGGAGGTCGTCACGATCCTGTCCGCCTTCTTCCGGGAGGGCTCTCATTCTGCCGGATCAACCGGCCCCCTCGCCCGGCCTGTGGATATCCCGCCTCCGGCGCCTGTGCCCACGGGGTTTTCCACAGGAGGCGATCTTCCCGCCGGGAACCGCGGCGGCACCGATATCGTCTGTCCAGCTGTGCCGGCGGCGCCGGCGTGAGAGCCGCCCGCATGGGCAGCGGGTCACCACGAGACAAGGAGAGTGAGCGGGTTGACCACGTCCACCCAGGAGGAGACGGGGCCCGTGCGCGCCTGGCTGCTCGAGGGCCTCCAGCGCGACCGCCATTCCGCCGGCCCCCACGCCGACGAGCCGGGCAAGCGGCACCCGTGGTGGCAGGTCATGTGCCTCACCGGCGTCGACTACTTCTCCACCCTCGGCTACCAGCCCGGTATCGCGGCGCTCGCCGCGGGCGCGCTGTCGCCGATCGCGACGTCGCTGCTGGTGGCGCTCACGCTGTTCGGCGCGCTGCCCACCTACCGCGCCGTCGCGGAGCGCAGCCCGTACGGCATGGGCTCGATCGCGATGCTGGAGCGGCTGCTTCCCCGCTGGTGGGGCAAGCTCTTCGTGCTCGTGCTGCTGGGCTTCGTGGCGACGGCGTTCGTCTTCACGATCACGCTGTCGGCCTCCGACGCCACGGCCCACATCCTGCAGAACCCGTTCGTCCCGGCGTTCCTCGACGGGCAGCGCGTCCCCATCACGCTGCTGCTCATCGCGGTGCTCGGCGGGATCTTCCTGCGCGGGTTCAGCGAGGCCATCGGGCTCGCCGTCGTGCTGGTCGCCACCTATCTCGCGCTCAACGTCGTGGTGGTGGCCGTGGCCCTGCGCGAGGTCGTCGTCCACCCCGAGTTGCTCCGCGGCTGGCAGCACGCGCTCACGACCGAGCACTCCGGGCCGATCGCCATGGTGGCGATGTCGCTCCTCGTGCTGCCGAAGCTGGCGCTCGGCCTGTCGGGCTTCGAGACCGGCGTCGCGGTGATGCCGCAGGTCAACGGTGACCTGGAGCAGCGCATCCGGGGCACCCGCCGGCTGCTGACGACCGCCGCCCTGATCATGAGCGTGTTCCTGCTCACCAGCAGTGTCGCGACGAGCGTGCTCATCCCGGCGAAGGAGTTCCAGGAGGGCGGCAAGGCCAGCGGCCGCGCGCTCGCCTACCTGGCCCATCAGTACCTCGGCGACTGGTTCGGCACGGCCTACGACGTGAGCACCATCGCCATCCTCTGGTTCGCCGGGGCGTCGGCGCTGACCGGCCTGCTCAACATCGTCCCCCGCTACCTTCCCCGGTACGGCATGGCCCCCGACTGGGCTCGCGCGGTGCGCCCGCTGGTCCTGGTCTTCACCGTGATCTCCTTCGGCATCACGATCCTCTTCGGCGCCCAGGTCGAGCCCCAGGGCGGGGCGTACGCCACCGGCGTGCTCGCGCTGATCCTGTCCGCGGCGGCGGCCGTGACGATCACCGCGTTCGTCGAGGGCCGCACAGTCCGCGCGGTCCTGTTCGGCCTCATCGCGGCGGTGCTCGTCTACGCGGCGGTGGAGAACATCCGGGAGCGCCCCGACGGCCTGCAGATCGCGCTGTTCTTCGTCCTGGCCATCGTGGTCACCTCGCTCATCTCCCGGGCCACCCGCAGCACCGAGTTGCGCGCCACGGACGTGGAGCTCGACGAGACGGCCAGGGAGATCGTCACGGGCATCGACGGCGAGCTCCGGCTCATCGCCAACGAGCCGGACGCGCGCGATCCCGCGGAGTACGCCGAGAAGGACCGCGAGACCCGGGAGTACCACCACCTGCCCGACGACGAGCCGATGATCTTTCTGGAGGTCACGCTCGGGGACGCCTCCGAGTTCGAGTCCGAGCTGTGCGTCCGCGGGGAGACCCGCCACGGCTACAAGGTGCTGACCGTCACCAGTCCCGCCGTGGCCAACACGATCGCCGCGATCCTGTTCTCCCTGCGCGACATGACGGGCAAGCGGCCCCACGTGTACTTCCACTGGGCCGAGGGCAACCCCGTCGGCGCGCTGCTGCGCTACCTCGTCTTCGGCGGCGGCGACGTGCCCCCGCTGACGCGGGAGGTGATCCGCAAGGCCGAGCCCGAAGTCGCCCGCCGCCCCCAGGTCCACGTGGGCTGACCACGCCAGCCGCCCGCGCCCCCGCTCCCGTGCCGCTGCCGCGGGCACGGGTGCAGCGCCTGGCACGTGGAGCACGCGGGCACGGGGGCAGGGCCGAGCGCGAGGGGGCGTGGGCACGGGGCATGAAGACGGGGCATGGAGACGGTGCCGGCCGGGGAGGGCGCACCGAAGACGTTCGGCGCGCCCTCCCCGGCCGGTGTGGATCAGCCGGTCCTACGCGCTCATCCCAGGCCGTTCTTCATGGCCGTGATGAGCTCGCCGTTCGTGGTGTCGCCGCTGAGCTCCCAGAAGAACGAACCGCCGAGGCCCTGGTTCTTCGCGTAGCTCATCTTCCCCCCGATGGTGCTCGGGGTGTCGTAGCTCCACCAGTTGCCGCCGCACTTGGCGTACGCCGTGCCGGCGACGGTCCCGGTGGCGGGGCAGGTGTTCTTGAGGACCTTGTAGTCCTCGATGCCGGCCTCGTAGGTGCCGGGGGCCGCGCCGGTGGCCGAGCCGCCGGGGGCGGCCTGGGTGACGCCGGTCCAGCCGCGGCCGTAGAAGCCGATGCCGAGCAGCAGCTTGCTCGCCGGCACGCCCTTGCTCTTCAGCTTCTGGATCGCCGCGTCCGAATAGAACCCGGCGGTCGGGATGCCGCTGTAGGAGGTGAGCGGTGAGTGCGGCGCCGTCGGGCCGGTGGCCGCCCAGGCGCCGAAGTAGTCGTACGTCATGACGTTGTACCAGTCGACGTACTGCGCCGCGCCCCCGTAGTCGGCGGCGTCGATCTTGCCGCCGTTGGTGCCGTCCGCCGTGATGGCCGCGGTGACCAGGTAGTTGGGCCCGAACCTGGCGCGCAGTGCCGCCATGAGGTTCTTGAACGCCGCGGTGCCGCTGCTGTCGCAGCTGAGCCCGCAGGCGTTCGGGTACTCCCAGTCGATGTCGATGCCGTCGAACACATCGGCCCAGCGCGGGTCCTCCACGAGGCTGTAGCAGGAGTTGGCGAACGCCGTGGGGTTGGCCGCGGCCTGCGCGAACCCGCCAGACCAGGTCCAGCCGCCGAACGACCAGAGGATCTTCAGGCCCGGGTGGAGGGCCTTGAGCTTGCGGAGCTGGCCGAAGCTGCCGCGCAGCACGCCGGCGTCCCAGGTGTCGGCCTTGCCGTCCACGCTGTACGCGGTCGTGTACGCCATGTCGTAGTCGGCGTAGGAGTCGCCGATCGCGCACTGGCCGTTGGTCACGTTGCCGAACGCGTAGTTGATGTAGCCGAGCTTGGCGGCCGAGCCGCTCGTCTCGATGTTCTTCACGAAGTACTGGCGGCCGTACACGCCCCATTCGGCGAAGTAGCCGAGCAGCTTGTTGCCGCCACCGCCGCCTCCGGTGCTCTGGGTGGTGCCGGTGACGCCGTTGCTGGCGGCGGAGAGGTTTCCGGCGGCGTCCTTGGCCTTGACGGTGTAGCTGTAGGCGGTGCTGGCCGCGAGGCCGGTGTCGGTGTAGGAGGTGCCGGTGACGGTGGTGACGAGGGTGCTGCCGCGGTAGACGTTGTAGCCGGTCACGCCGACGTTGTCGGTGGAGGCGTCCCAGGCGAGGGCGACGCTGGAGGAGGTGGTGCCGGTGACGCGCAGGTTGCCGGGCGCGCTCGGCGCGGTGGTGTCCCCGCCTCCGCCCGTGCCGCCGGTCACGGAGATCGCCGAGACGGTGGCGTAGTTGGCCCCGCCGTTCATGTTGAACTGCACGTTCAGCTGGCCGTCGGAGACCGTCGTGGTGAACGTCCTGTCGCAGGCGGTCAGCGCGCCGCAGGCGGCGTAGATGTCGAAGGCCGTGAGCACGGTGACGCCCTCGGCGCGCACGTCGAACCTGCGCTGGCCCGCGGCGTTCGCCCAGTCCTCGACCATTTTCAGCGTGACCTGGTAGGTGCCGTTGGCCACGTCGAACTTGTAGCCCGTCCACCCGCTGAACAGGTTGTAGGTCTGGTAGAGCGCGTCGTCGGCGGTGCCGGCGATCGGGCTGCTCGTCGAGCTCGCCCCGTAGAGCGTGTCGTAGCCCCAGCTCCCGCTGGAGTACGCCTTATCGGCCGACCAGGTGTTGCCCGAGCCGTCCGTGAAGGCGGGGCCGTTGGCGTCGGCGCGGATCGGGACGGTCACGGCGCCGTACGCGCCGGGCGCCGAGACGGCCAGGGGGATCAGCAGTGCCCCCAGGGCCGCGAGGAGAGTCGGGATGATCCTTCGTTTCATGTGGTGCTCCACGTCCATGGGCTGATGGCGGGGGGAGGGGTGCGGTGGACGCGCGCGAGACGGCGGAGCCGGTCGCGGAAACGGTGCGGGCACAGGCCGGACGAACGGATACGGGCGGGGATCGCGGCATCGGGGACGCTCCTGCCTGTGACGCTGAGGGAAACTATTAGTAAGGTTTCCTTTTAGTTTTGAGGTGAACGTACCCGCGGCCCGGAGGGCCGTCAATATCCCGCCGTCCCGGGTCGCCTCCGCGGGTGACGGCGGATCAGCCTCACGGCGGACGAGGCGTGGCCCGTCGCGGGCCTACCGTTCCGGTCCGGAACGAGACAGGAGCCGTCGCACCCGGCGGCTCGACCGGAAGGAAGCCGTCCCGGGAAGCGCCGCGACGGCACAGCCGAGGAGGGAACGATGTTCACCCAATCCGCGAGGTTCAGGCGCGTCGCCACGGGCGCACTGCTGGTCCTGGCCCCGCTCCTGCTGATGCTCGCCGTCATCGTGGACCCGGGGACCTGGGGCGACGACCGCGAGGCCGTGAGCTATGGGGACAACCCGGCGCTCGCCCAGCTGGAGTCGGTGCTGTTCCACTGGAGCTGGCTGCTCACCGCGGTGGCGGTGATCGGCGTGCTGCACGTGGTGCGGCGCAGGGCCGTCGTGCTCGGCCACGTCGCCGGGGTCGTGTCGGTCCTCGGCGCCATCAACATGTCGGCGCTCATGCTGGTCGACCCCGTCGAGTGGTGGTTCGGCCGGCACTACCCGGTGGCGGAGGCGGAGCGGCTCACCAACGAGGTCCTCGGCCTCCCCGGCGTCATCTTCGGCTACCAGATGCCGTGGCTGTTCTTCGCGCTGTTCGGCGTGCCGCTGGTGACGGTCGCCGTGTGGCGGGCCGGGTTCGTCCGGTGGTGGGTCCCCGCGCTGGCCGCGGTCGGCTACATCGGCGCGCTGCCCGTGCCGTACGGACCGGCCACGGTGGTGCTGTGGACGCTGCCGCTGGTCGCCCTCGGCTCGATCGGCCTGAGGATCCTGCGCATGTCCGACGCGGACTGGATCTCCTACTATCCGTCCGCCGCGCTCCCCACGACCGCCGAGGCGACGGCGGAGGCGGCGGCTTCGGAGACGGCGGCCTGACCGGGGTCAGCGCACGCGCTGGTACAGCCCGAGGCCGGCCAGCAGGACGATCGCCAGGGTCGTCACGGTGTGCGGCGCGAGCGGCGCCCTCGGCCGGCGCGCCGGGGCGTCCGCGCCGGGCCCGGGACGGGTCAGGGGGATCTCCTTGTGGTGGGCGAGGTAGCCGATGGGGAACGTCGTCACGGTGCCGCAGCCGCACTCGGGGCAGATCATCCCGGACCAGGGAGGCTGGACCTGCACCCCGCCCCGCGTCCACACGGCGACGTCGGCGCCGTGCCCGTCCGGGACCCGCTGGACCAGGTACTCCTCCTCCCACACCCGCAGGCAGTGCAGGCACTCGAACGGCCACGTCTCGTAGGTGCTGTTTTCCCCGTGCACCCCCATCACCCCCGTGGAATACGACATCTCCCGCTTTCGAGTGTGGGCGCCGGGTTGGAACCCCTGCAAGGGGACGTATGCCACGAAGAGTAATCATTTCATCGCTAACAGCGACCAATCGCTCAGGTGAGGTCGAGCACGTCGTCGACCACGCCCAGAGCCAGCGTCTTGTAGCCCACCTCGTCGAACAGCACCGTGATGCGGTCCGCCTCGCGGCTCATCACGACCCCGTGCCCCCACTCGGCGTGGCGGACGCTCGCGTGCATCGAGTAGGGGCCGTCGCCGGTCTCCGGGGTGGCGGCGGTGCCCGCCCGGCAGGTGTCGCAGGCGCCGCAGGCCCGCTCGTACGGCTCGCCGAAGTACTCGAGCAGGAAGCGCCGCCGGCAGCCGGTCGTCTCGGCGTAGCCGCGCATCATGGCGAGCCGGGAGTCCTCCAGCCGGTGCCGGGTCGCGTCGATCTCCATGGCGCGGGCGGCGGCCTCGTCGGGGGAAGGCCCGTCGTCCGCGTACCTGAGCCCGCCGCCGTGGGCCACCTCGATCGCGCCGGTGCGCTCCAGCAGGTTGAGCTGCGAGGCGAGCTTGGCCGCGCCGACGCCGACGAGCTCGCGGAGTTCGGCGGAGGCCACCTCGCCGCCGTGCTCCCGGACGACGACGGCCATGCGCCGCATCAGGTCCTCGTCGGCCCGGCCGCCGGTGAAGAACTTGCGCAGGCCCAGGTCCTCGGGCCGGTAGAACAGCACCGCGGCCGCGGGGTTGCCGTCGCGTCCCGCCCGGCCGATCTCCTGGTAGTACGCGTCGAGCGACTCCGGGGGAGCGGCGTGCAGCACGTACCGCACGTCCGGCTTGTCGATGCCCATCCCGAACGCCGAGGTCGCCACCACCACGTCGAGGTCGTCGTCCTGGAACATCTCGTGGATCCGGCGACGCTCCTTGGACGCCATGCCCGCGTGGTACGGCTCGGCCCGCCGGCCCCGTCCGCGCAGCGCCTCGGCGTACTCCTCCGCCTGCCGCCGGGTGGCCACGTAGACGAGGCCGACGCCCTCAAGCGCCGCGGCGTGGCCGGCGAGCGCCCGGCGCTTGTCGTCGTCGGAGGTGAACCGGCGGACCTCCAGGTCGAGGTTGGGCCGGTCGAACCCGCGGACGATCTGCTGGGCCCCCATGATCCCGAGGGACTCGACGATCTCCTCGCGGACGGTCGGGGCCGCCGTCGCGGTCATCGCGATCACCGGCGGGTGGCCCAGCGCCTCGATGACCTTGCCGAGCCGCAGGTACTCCGGCCGGAAGTCGTGGCCCCACGCCGACACGCAGTGCGCCTCGTCCACCGCGATCAGCGAGGGCCTGGCCTGCGCGAGCCGTTCCACGACGTCGGGCTTGGCGAGCTGCTCGGGGGAGAGGAAGACGTACTCCGCGGCTCCGGCCGTCACCTGGTCGAGCCCGGCCTCCACCGACCCGGCCGAGTTCACCGCCACCGCGCCCGCGGCGCCGGCCTTGAGCAGGCTCATGACTTGATCGCGCTGCAGGGCGATGAGCGGGGAGACCACGACGGTCGGACCGTCGAGCAGCAGGCCGGGCACCTGGTAGACGGCGGACTTGCCGCCCCCGGTCGGCATGACGAGCAGCACGTCGCGTCCCGCGAGCAGGTGCTCCATCGCCTCCTGCTGGCCCGGCCGCAGCTGCTGCCACCCGAACGCGTCCCGTGCGGTCGAGCGCAGCGCCCGCGCCCGGCGGCCGAACCGCCTCCCGAACCGGCCGCCCGCCCACCCGTTGGCCCAGCTCCCCGTCCAGCCGCGGGTCCAGCCGCCCCACGTGCCGCCGCTCTGCCGGTCGCCCGGCGTGCCGCCGGAGCGGCTCCCGAATCTCTGCGTGACGCCCATGGACATCGTCTCCTCGCCGATCGGCGGTTGCAGTACCCCTGGCGGGGGCGTCGAATCACCGGCCTGGCCCCGGCCGGAATACCCTCATGTACGAGGGAATTGGAGCCGGTATGAGAGCGATCGTGTACGAGAAGACCGGCGACAGCGACGTCCTGCGGGAGGCCGAGCGGCCCGTGCCCGAACCGGGACCGGGGGAGGTCCGGGTCCGCGTGGTCAGGTCGGGGGTCAACCCGACCGACTGGAAGTCCCGGCGCGGCCGGCTGGAGTTCCCCGAAGCCGTCCCGAACCAGGACGGCTCGGGCGTGGTGGACGCCATCGGCCCCGGGGTGGAGGGCCTTCGGACGGGGCAGCGCGTGTGGCTGTGGGAGGCCGCCTGGCAGCGTCCCGGCGGCACGGCCCAGGAGTACGTCGTGCTGCCCGAGCGTCAGGCCGTCCCGCTGCCCGACGGCGCGTCCTTCGACCTCGGCGCGTCGCTCGGCATCCCGGCGCTGACCGCCCACCGCTGCCTCACGGTGGCGGACGGCGGCCCGGACCGGCTCGCCCCCGGCGCCCTCGACGGCAGGACGGTGCTGGTCGCGGGCGGCGCCGGGGCCGTGGGCAACGCCGCCATCCAGCTCGCCCGCTGGGCCGGAGCGGTCGTCGTCACCACGGTCAGCAGCGAGGAGAAGGCCGCGCTCGCCCGCGCCGCCGGCGCGTCCCACGTCGTGAACTACCGGGAGGAGGACGCGGCCGGGGCGATCAGGGCGGCCGCGCCGGACGGGATCGACATCGTGGTCGAGGTGGCACCCGGGCCGAACGCCGGGCTCGACGCCGCGGTGCTCGCGCCCGACGGGGTGGTGGCCGTCTACGCCAACAACGGCGGAGACGAGATCACGGTGCGGGTGCGGGAGCTGTTCACCCGCAACATCCGCTACCAGTTCGTCCTCGTCTACACCGTGACGGAGGCCGCCAAGCTGGCCGCGGTGGAGGACGTGTCCGCGGCCGTCGCCGCCGGGGCGATCCGGGTGGGCACCGAGGCCGGGCTGCCGCTGCACCGGTTCCCGCTGGAGCGGACGGCGGAGGCCCACGACGCGGTCGAGGCCGGCACGGTCGGCAAGGTGCTCGTCGACGTGGCGGGGGACGAGTGATCGCGGAAGCCGGTGCCCGGGAGCGGCTGCCCGGTCGCAGGCTGTAGCGTCATGGCCATGCGACTCGGAGTCCTGGACGTCGGTTCCAACACGGTGCACCTGCTGGTGATGGACGCGCACCAGGGCGCCCGCCCTCTGCCCGCCTTCTCCCACAAGGAGGAGATGCGGCTGGCCGAGCACATCGTGGACGGCGACCGCCTCTCCGGCGAGGGCGCCGCCCGCCTGGCGAGGTTCGTCCAGGAGGCCATGGTCATCGCGGAGGACAAGGGCGTCGAGGACCTCGTGGCGTTCGCCACCTCCGCCGTGCGCGACGCGGTGAACGGCGAGGAGGTCCTCGCCCAGATCAAGGCCGACACCCGGGTGGACATCCAGGTCCTGTCCGGCGACGACGAGGCGCGGCTCACGTTCCTCGCCGTCCGCCGCTGGTTCGGCTGGTCGTACGGCCGCCTGCTGGTCGTGGACATCGGCGGCGGCTCACTGGAGATCGCGTCGGGGATCGACGAGGAGCCCGACGTGACGGCCTCGCTGCCTCTCGGGGCGGGCCGGCTGACCCGCGACTGGTTCACCGGCGACCCGCCGGACCCGGACGAGGTCCGCGCGCTGCGCAGGCACGCCCGCACCCAGATCGCGCGGACCGTCGGCGTCGTCACCAAGTACGGCAGGCCCGACCACGTCGTGGCGACGTCCAAGACGTTCCGCCAGCTCGCGCGGATCGCGGGCGCGGCCCCCTCCAGCGAGGGGCCGTACGTCAAGCGGACGCTGGCCCACGACGACCTGACCGGTTGGACGAACCGGCTCGCCCGCATGCCGGTGGCCCGCAGGAGCGAGCTGCCCGGCGTGTCGGCGGGCCGGGCGGAGCAGCTGCTCGCCGGGGCCGTGGTGGCCGACGCCGCCATGGACCTGTTCGAGCTGCCGCAGCTGGAGATCTGCCCCTGGGCGCTCCGCGAGGGGATGATCCTCCGCCGCCTCGACGTGCTCCCCCTGAGTCGCTCAGCGGTGGCGGATCGGTAAGGCATGACAAGGACGGATACGGGCAAGGCACACGCTGCCCGGACGTTCCCGCTCGCCCGCCGCGTCGCGGCGCTCTCCCGTGCGGGAACACCGGATGTCGGGGTCGATCTGTGGAGGGCACGCGATGGTGGAGCTGCTGGGAGCGGCCGTCTCCCTGGCGGCCGTTACGGCACTCGTCCTGCTGGCGCTGGTGGTCATCTCGGTCGTGACGCTGGTCGCGCTGGGGGTCATGGCCGCCGCCACCGGACGGGAGACGTACGGGCGGGAGCACGTCCCGCGGGCGACCGCTCCCGCCCGGGCCCCGTCACCCGCCCCCGCCCGGCCCTGGCCGGCGACGGGCTTACCGGCGTCCCCGCCCGAGCCGTCCCCCGTCACCCCTGCCGGGTCCCCGCCCGGCTCCTCGCAGGCCCGCCGGCCGTCGCCCCAGGGCCAGGCTGAGACGCGGGCCAGGAGCCAGGCCGCCAAGCCCGCTCCGGCCCGCTCCGCGCAGACGCCCCGAACCAGCCCCCAGCCGGCCCGCCGGCCGCCCGTCAGGCGAGCTGGTACGCCTTGAGGTCGCGCAGCAGCAGGTAACAGTCCTGGAGCGAGCCCGACTTGTCGCCCAGCGACCGGTAGATCCCCCACTTCGGGCGGACCCGGTCGCTCAGCCAGGTGTCGAGCTTGGTCTTGGTGGCGTCCAGGACCGTCGTGGAGCCGTCGCGGATCACCCAGTGGACCGTCCCGTTCGGGGCGTCGTCGATCCTCATCTCGAACTCGACGTTGATCCACTTGTTCTGCAGCGGGGCGAGGTCGGCGGCCCCGACCAGGGCGTTCCCCGAGTTCTCCACCTTGAGCTCGATCTTCGGGGTGCTGCCGTACCGGCGCAGGGACGTGGTGAGGATCGGCGAGCTGTCGTTCCCGGGCATCTTCATCTGCATGATGTGCGTGAAGGTCGTCGTGGCCTTCAGCGAACCCGGGATGTACATGGCGTAGGTCAGCCGCCAGGTCTGGCCCTTCTTCCAGACGAGGTACGGCCCGCCCGCAGGGCTGCGCATGCCCTTGACCTCCTGGCGCTGCCGGTCGGTTGAGCTGTCGCGGTCCCGCATGTGCATGTCGAACCGGTAGGCGTCGCCCTGGACGTAGATGTGCGTCACGCCGGGGTGGGAGCCGGCCCGGTCGTCCTCGACGCCCTCGAACGCGGCGAGCCCGTCCTTGGCGGCGGACGGCGACCACCTGAGCTGCCAGGAGGCGGCGTGGGCCGGGGAGGCGGGGGACAGGGCGGGGGACAGGGCGCCGAGCAGGGCGAGTCCGCAGAGCGCGGGCGGGAGGGCGCGGGTCCGGGTCATGGGGGTCACCTCGTGGAGGGGGTCGGGTGGGTGAAGTCATGCGTGGAGCGCACGGGCCGCCGGTCAGGCCCGGCCGGTCTTGATCATCTGCTCGTTCATGATGAGGAAGGCGCCCAGGCCGTGGTTGTCGTTGGTCGCCCGCTGGCGGCCGTAGTAGAAGTCGAGGGAGTCGCTGGCGTTGGTGCCGACGCAGATGTCCCTGATGTTCGTGCGGCCGTCCGATCCGAGCGACACCTCGGCCAGCACGCCCCGGTACCCCCGGTCGGCGTAGACCTGGTAGCCCGGGTCGACGTACCCGCGCTCGACCGCCCGGGAGATCGTCGTGGTGTACATGGCCGAGCAGGAGGTCTCCAGCCAGTTCCCGGACGCCCCCTGCCTGTCGACGACCTGCCACCAGCGGCCCGTGGCCGGGTCCTGGTACGCGGCGAACGCGGCGACGAGCTTGCGGGTGATGTCGATCAGCGCGGCGCGCCGGGGGTGGTCGGCGGGCAGCAGTTCGAGGATGTCCGTGATCGCCATGCCGTACCAGCCCTCGGCGCGGCACCACGTGATGCCGTTGGTGTTGCCCAGCTCCGGGTGGACCCAGCTCGCGGTCAGCCCTCCGGGCTCGTCGTACGCGTGCCAGAGGAGCCCGGCCTGCGGGCCGGTGGTCCGCTGGAGGTGCCTGGCGTAGACGGCCAGTTGCTCGGCCGCGTTGTCGTCGCCCCACGCGGCGTCGCCCAGCAGATGGCCGTACCGGATCACGAACGGGTCGACCATGAAGACGCCGTCGCCCCAGAGCTGGCCCTGGCGGGAGTCGTTGTCGGCGTGCCACCAGCCGCGGTCGGAGGTGCGGGGGTAGCTGTTCAGCCGGGTGCGGATCTTCTGGGCGGCCACCCGCCACCGGCTCTGGCCGGTCTCCTTGTACAGGACGAGCAGGATGTTGCCGGCCTGCATGCTGTCAAGGCTGCCGAAGCTCTGGCCGATGTTCCCGTCGGCGTCCACGAAGCGCCCGGCCCAGTCCTTGATGTACTGCAGGTAGCGGGGGTCGTGGGTGCGCTGGTAGACGAGGTACTGGCCGTAGAGGTAGAGCCCGACCGGGTAGCTCCAGCCGCCGATCGTCGACGGGGTGTAGCGGGCCATCGTCGACTCGACCACTGCCGTGGACCAGTCGGTGGCGGGCGCGCCGTCGGCGACCGTCAGCGAGTCGACGTTGGGGCCCCCGCTGGAGCCCGTGGCCGTCGCCCTGACGACGTTCGTCCCGGCGGCGAGGTCGGCGGTGACCTGCCGGGTGGCCCAGGCGTCCCAGCCGCCCGTGCCGGGGAAGGACAGCGAGGTGGCCACGGCGGTCCCGTTGACGCTGACGGTCAGCGGGCGGTCCGACCCGGTGCCGTTGGCGTACCGCAGGGTGAGGGTCCGGCGTCCGGCGCTGGTCGCGGCGACGGTCCACTGGATGTACCCGCCGGCGACGTTGGTGTAGTCCACGAAGCCGGTGCCGGTGTACCCGGGATGGTCGCTCGCCACGGCGCCCTGCGAGATCGTGGCGTTCTCCGCCTCGTAGACGGCGCTGCCGGCGGCGGCGGAGGCGGGCAGGAGGCCCGCCACGAGTGGCGCGATGAGCGCGAGCGCGGCCGTGAGCGCTCTCGGACCTCGGATCTGAAGGAACACCTGACGGTCTCCTTAGCTCGGCGACGGGGGGAATCGTCCGATGTATCTGTGGTGCAGGGTCCAGGCGACATGACAGTGGCCGTCATGCCGCCCGGTCGTCCGCCTCGGGGGGAGGGGGGCCGCCGCGGGAAGAGGTCCAACCGTCCGCAGCGTCCTGTCCGCACTACACATACACGACGAAGGTGAGGCCGGTCCACAGAACGGAGCAACAATCTGCGCAAGGGGACACCTCGACCAGCGATAAGGGTCCCATAATCGATATATTGAGATATCAACTGCCTCGATGAACGCGCCGCGACCACTCTCGGCGGCGGCCGCCTCGTGGAGCCGCGAAGTCGAGAGCCGGCGGTCCTGGACGTGTCGCGCAGCGTTGACAAACAGTCGTGATGTGTGGGATCACGGTGCCAGAGGTCCAACCTTTCGCCTCATCGCCGTCTGCATCGGCAGACCGCTCAGGAGGAATCCCATGAGATCTGGAAGGCCCGCAGCACGCGCCGTGGTCGTCGCGGCCGCGCTGCTGGGAGGGCTTCTCGGGGTGGCCGGCCCGGCCGCCGCCGCGACGACGTACCAGGCCGAGGACGCGACCATCTCCCAGGGCACGGCCGCCCACAACCACTCCGGGTACACCGGCAGCGGCTTCGTCGACTACGTCAACACCACCGGCTCCTACGTCCAGTTCGCCGTGAGCGCTAACGGCGCGGGGACGTACGGCCTGACCTTCCGTTACGCGAACGGCACGACGGTGGCCCGGCCCGTGGACGTCGTCGTGAACGGCACGGTCGTGACGAACCTCGTCTTCCCCGGCACGGGCGGCTGGGACGCCTGGCAGACCCTCAGCGTCAACGCGAGCCTGAAGTCAGGGCCGAACACGGTCCGGGCCACCGCCACCTCGGCGAACGGCGGCCCGAACCTCGACTCGCTCGTCGTCGGCGACCCGGCGGACACGGTGCCGCCGAGCACGCCCGGCCGGCCGTCGTGCTCCTCCGTCGGCTCGACCTCGCTCACGCTGAACTGGGGCGCGTCCACCGACGACGCCGGCGTCGCGGCCTACGACATCTACAACGACGGCAACAAGATCGCCGAGGCGGGGAACGTCACCTCGGCGCGGATCAGCGGCCTCACCCCGAACACCGAGTACCGCCTGTCGGTGTTCGCCAGGGACGCGGCGGGCAACGTCTCGCCGCCCAGCGCGCAGGCGATCTGCACCACCCTGCGGAGCGGCGACACCAAGGCGCCGACCGCGCCGTCCAACCTGGCCTACTCCGGGCTGACCGCGGGCAGCGTGACGCTGAAGTGGACCGCCTCGGCGGACGACGTCGGGGTCACGGAGTACCGCGTCCGCAGCGGCACGACGGACTACGCGACCGTCGCGGGCGCCCCGCCCGGCACGTCGGCCACCGTCACCGGCCTGGCCTGCGGGAGCCCCTACTCCCTGCACGTGGTGGCAAGGGACGCGGCCGGCAACGAGTCCGCCGCGAGCAACACGGTGACCTTCACCACGCCGTCCTGCGGGTCGTCCGACGGCGGCGTCCCCTCGGCGATCACCCAGATCTCCTCGGGCTGGACGATCCCCTGGGGGATGGCGTGGCTGCCCGACGGAAAGACGGCCCTGGTCACCGAACGGGACGACAAGGTCGTGTCCGGCCAGTTCCGCGTCTACAAGGTGACGCTCTCGGGCGCCAGGACCCTGGTCGGGACCGTGCCGAACGTCGTCACCACGGGCACCGACGCCGGCGAGGGCGGCCTGATGGGGGTGGCCGTCGACCCGAACTGGAGCACCAACCACCACGTCTACTTCATGCACTCCGCCTCGGAGGGCAACCGGATCGTCCGGATGACCTTCGACGGGACGTCCCTGTCGGGCTACACCGTCCTGGTCCAGGGCATCAGGAAGAGCCTGTACCACAACGGCGGCCGCCTGGCGTTCGGCCCCGACGGCTACCTGTACGCCACGACGGGCGACGGCCAGCAGAGCGACCTCGCCCAGGACCGCGACTCGCTGAACGGCAAGGTCCTGCGGATGACCACCGCGGGCAAGCCCGCCCCGGGCAACCCGTTCGGCACGCTCGTCTACAGCTACGGCCACCGCAACCCGCAGGGCCTCGCCTGGGACTCCCAAGGCCGGCTCTGGGAGGCGGAGTTCGGCAACAACACGTACGACGAGCTCAACCTGATCAAGCCGGGGCTCGACTACGGCTGGCCGACCTGTGAGGGCGCCTGCGGCGTGTCCGGGATGACCAACCCCAAGGCGACCTGGCCCGTCAACACGGCCTCGCCCAGCGCGATCGCGATCGTCAGGAACGTGGTCTACATGGCGGCGCTGCGCGGCGAGCGGCTGTGGCGGATCCCCATCGGGAGCGGCGAAAGCGTGGGCGCCGCGACCGCGTACTACGTCGGCGCCTACGGGCGCCTGCGGACGGTCGTCACGGTGCCCGGCGCCGACCAGCTGTGGCTCAGCACCACCAACTGCGACAACAACGGCGATGCCGCGCCCGGATCGGACCGGATCTTCCGCGTCACGATCACCTGAGACGGCGGTGGCCGCGCCTCAGGGACCGGGGCGCGGCCACTCGCCCTTCCACCCCCCGGAGGACCCACGTGCACAGGCGACACTTCCTCAAGAGCGCGGGCGTCGCGGCCGGCGGCGTGCTGCTCGCCGGGCCGCTCACCCGGCCGGCGTACGCCGCGTCGCCCTGGGACCAGGTCCCGGCCATCCTGGCCCGGATCGTCCCGCCCGCCTTCCCGGACAGGACGTTCGACATCACCGCGTACGGCGCGGTGGGCGACAACACGACCGACTGCACGCCCGCTTTCGCCAAGGCGATCGCGGCCTGCAACGCGGCCGGCGGCGGCACCGTCCTGGTGCCCTCCGGGACGTACCGCACCGGCAAGATCCACCTGCTGTCCGACGTGAACCTGCACGTGGACGCGGGCGCCACCGTCCGCTTCCGCAGCGACGCCGGCTCCTACCTGCCCACGGTGTTCACCCGCTGGCAGGGCATCGAGTGCTACAACTACTCGCCCTTCATCTACGCGTACGGGCGGACGAACGTCGCGATCACCGGGCCGGGGACGATCGACGGCAACGCCGCGGCGGGACCGTGGTTCGGCTTCGACGACAAGCGGGGGCCCGACTGGGACCGGCTGCAGCAGATGGCGGTGGACGGCGTCCCCGTCGACCAACGGCGGTTCGGCGACGGGCACTACCTCAAGCCGAACATGATCCAGCTCTACAACTGTTCGAACATCCTCATCGAGGACGTCCACCTCAGGAACCCGGCGATGTGGACGATCCATCCGGTGCTGTCGCGGAACGTGACCGTGCGGAACGTCACCGTCTACAGCCGTGGCGCGATGGTCGACGGGTGCGACCCCGAGAGCTGTGCGGACGTCCTCATCGAGGGCTGCTCGTTCGACACCGGCGACGACGGGACGGTCGTCAAGTCGGGCCGCGACGTCGACGGACGCCGCGTCGGCGTGCCGAGCGAGAACATCGTGATCCGGAACAACGCCTACTACGGGCGGTGGGGCGCGATCACGGTCGGCAGCGAGATGTCGGGAGGCGTCCGCAACGTCTTCGCTCAGGACAACCGGATCCTCTCCGGTTCGAGCTACCGCTCCTTCTACGCGGTCTACATCAAGACCAACAACCGGCGCGGGGGCGTGGTCGACGGGATCCACGTCCGGAACCTCACCGGCGGCCCCTGCGACCGCGGCGGCCTCTTCGTCGACATGAACTACAGCCTCACCGGCCCCGGCTACGGTCCCGTCGCCGACCCGGTCGTACGGAACATCACGGTCGACGGGCTGGCCGTCGACGACTCGCCGTTCGCGATCAAGCTGTCCGGCTCCTCGGTGAGCCACATCGCGAACGTCACGATCAGCAACAGCACCTTCACCTCCATCGACACCCCCGCGCCGCAGATCTCCAACGCCGACGGGGTGGTCCTGAGCAACGTCCGGATCAACGGCACGCTCTACGGCGGAGGGCCGAAGGCGGTCCGCTACGAGGCCGAGGACGCGGCGATATCGCAGGGCGCGGTGGCCGCCAACCACGCCGGCTACTCGGGCACCGGCTTCGTCGACACGGTCAACGTGGCGGGCAGCCACGTCGAGTGGACGGTGAGCGCCGCCTCGGCCGGCACGGCCACGCTGCTGCTGCGGTACGCCAACGGCGCCACCTCCGGCCGGCCGATGGACATCGCGGTCAACGGGACGGTCGTCGCGGCCGGCAAGGCCTTCCCCGGCACCGGGAGCTGGGACGCCTGGGCGTCCGCGACCGTCACGGCCCAGTTGCGGGCCGGGACCAACACGGTCCGGGCCACCGCGACCACCGCCGAAGGCTGCCCCAACCTCGACTGTCTCGACGTCACCGGCCCCTGACCTCCACGGCCGCCCACCCCGCCCGAACCGCCCGGGTCCGCGCCCAAGACGCACCGCGGGCCCGGCCGTCCCCGCTCTCCCGCGCCCGCCGGGCGCGACCCGATCACGATGGGCTCTTCCGACATGCATGGTTCCCGACGCGAATTCCTCAGGGCCGCCGGACTGGTCGCGGGCGGCGCGTTGCTGCCCGCCCCGCTCCTGACCGGCCGGGCCGCCGCCGCGACCCCCGCTCCCCAGGCGGCCGCGGCCTCCCCGTGGGACCAGGTCCCGGCCATCCTGGCCCGGATCGTCCCGCCCGCCTTCCCGGACAGGACGTTCGACATCACCGCGTACGGCGCGGTGGGCGACAACACGACCGACTGCACGCCCGCTTTCGCCAAGGCGATCGCGGCCTGCAACGCGGCCGGCGGCGGCACCGTCCTGGTGCCCTCCGGGACGTACCGCACCGGCAAGATCCACCTGCTGTCCGACGTCCGGCTGCAGGTGAACGGCACCATCAGGTTCCGCACCGACCACGGCTCCTACCAGCCGAACGTGTTCACCCGGTACGAGGGCATCGAGTGCTACAACTTCTCGCCCTTCATCTACGCCAACGGCAGGACCAACATCGCGATCAGCGGCACCGGCACGATCGACGGCAACGCGCCCGCCGGCGACTGGTCCTCCATGGGGAGCGGCGGCGCCGACAGCGACAGGCTCCGCCAGTACGGCGCCGACGACACGCCCGTCGACCAGCGGCAGTTCGGGGAGGGCCACAAGCTGCGGCCCAACATGATCGGCCTCTACAACTGCACCAACGTCCTGGTCGAGGGCGTGACCCTGACCAACCCGGCCATGTGGACGCTGCACCCGGTGTACTGCGTCAACGTGACCGTCCGCGGCGTCACCTTCCGCAGCACGAACTCCCAGGGCGACGGCTGCGACCCCGACTCCTGCACCGACGTGCACATCCACGACTGCCGGTTCGACACCAACGACGACTGCATCCCCGTCAAGTCGGGCCGCGACCGGGACGGCCGCCGCGTGAACCGGCCGAGCCAGAACATCGTCATCGAGAACTGCAAATTCAGCGGCCGGTGGGGCGGCGTCACGATCGGCAGCGAGGCGTCCGGCGGCGTGCGGAACGTCTTCGCCCAGGACTGCCAGGTCAACCCGGCTGACTTCCCCGGCCGTTATCCCTGCAAGTACGCCCTCTACGTGAAGACCAGCTTCAACCGGGGCGGCTTCATCGAGGGGGTCCACCTGCGCCGCGTCACCGGGCACGGCCTGGAGCGCGCGGCGCTCTACGTCACGCTCAACTACGAGACCGGCGGCTCGCTCCCGCCCGCCGTGGGAGACATCACGGCCGACCGGATCACCGTCGACGGCGCCGCGCAGGCGTTCGCCCTGGACGGCCGCTCGGCCGACCACATCAGGAACGTGACGATCTCGAACAGCACGTTCACGAACGTCACCACGGCCGCGCCCACCGTGAACTACGTGGACAACCTGGTCCTCGCCGGCGTCACGGTCAACGGGAAGGACATCTCGACGACCCAGCCGCCGCCCGCCGCACGCTACGAGGCGGAGAACGCCACGATCTCCCAGGGCGCCGCCGAGTCGGACCACACCGGCTTCAGCGGCACCGGGTTCGTCAACACCGACAACGTCGCGGGCGCGTACGTCCAGTTCACGGTCACCGCCGCGGCCGCGGGCAGCAGGACGCTGCGCATCCGCTACTCCAACGGCACGGCGGTCGACCGTCCCATGGCGATCGCCGTGAACGGCGCGGCGGCCGCCACCCGGAGCTACCCGGCGACGGCGAACTGGGACACCTGGGCGACCGACACGCTGACGGTGCCGCTCGCCGCGGGGTCCAACACCGTCCGGCTCACCGCCACGACGGCGGGCGGCTGCCCCAATCTGGACTACATCGAGGTGGCCTGAGGAGAACCGGACGGCACGCGAAGAACGGCCCGCATCGGGAGATGCGGCGCCGTGTCAGAAGGCCGGGGACGAGGTCAGCGGCTGTCTCCGTTCTGCGAGGAGAGGGCCTTGACCAGCTCGGTGAGGTGGGCGACCTGGCTCTCCAGCCCGCGAACCCGCGCCTCGAGCTCGGACAGCGTGGGGGCCTGGAAGCCGTCGGCGATCTGCCTGCTCATGCGATTCCTCCCGAGCGGCGCCGGCTGGGGACCGGCGTAGGGATTGCAGGACTGGGGGACAGAGCAACGTGGGTTCCTATTCCCCGTTTACGCGATTTGGCACCTCGGACTTGAGGTGAAGATGGAAGAGTGAACGTCGTCGTGCTGTCCGACACCCACGCGCCGCGCCGGTGGAAGGTTTGCCCACCGGCCGTGGCCGGGTACCTGCGGCACGCGGACGTGATCCTCCACGCGGGCGACGTGTGCACGGCCGGCGTGCTCGACGAGCTGTCCGCGTACGCGCCGGTGCACGCCGTGCTCGGCAACAACGACGGGCCCGACGTCGCCGCCTGGGGCGCCCCCGAGACGCTGGAGCTGGACCTCTACGGTCTGCGGGTGGCCATGATTCACGACAGCGGCCAGGCGGCCGGCAGGACGGCGCGCATGAGTCGGCGCTTCCCCGGCGCCGGCCTCGTCGTCTTCGGCCACTCGCATATCCCGATGGACGTCGAGGGCGACGGCGTCCGGGTGTTCAACCCGGGCTCGCCCACCGACCGCCGCCGCCAGCCGCACGGGACGATCGGCGTGCTCGACATCGCCGGGGGCCGGCTCCGCGAGGCCAGGATCATCCCGGTCACCTGACCCCCTCGGCCGCCCGTACGGCGTCGAGCTGGAGCAGCAGGCCCAGCTCGTCGGCGACCATCCAGATGTCGGTGATCAGGCCGTCCTCGACCGTGAGGATGTCGGTCACCCGGATCACCACCTCCCGGCCGGTGGGCGGCACGGTCCCGAGGGGCGTCTGGAGCGGCCCGGTGTGCCGGGCCCGCATGCGGAAGCCGACGACGAGCCGGCCGGGCGTCTCGATCTCGTCGACCAGCTCCGTCACGCGTCCCTCGTAGGCCGTGTGCAGGGCACGGGCCCGCTCGACCAGCCCGGAGACCGGGAGCAGGCCGCCGTTCACCCGTACGGGATCCGCGTACACCTCGCGGAAGGCCGCCTCGGCGTCCCCGTCCAGGGGGCGCTCCCACAGGCGCAGAAGTCGTTCCGTCATCGTCGGCATGCCCCCGATGCTGCGCCTCCGCCCGGCCGTCCACCACGTCCTTTTACGCGGACCGGCCGGGGACGCGTGCCACCGGCGCCCTTTATCATGTGGGACGACACGGAGACCGGGCGCGGCGGGAGGCGGCACTTCATGGCGTCCACAACGCCCCAGGACGCCGGCGCGGCGCGCCGCCGCCGGACCACCGCCGCCATCAAGGACTCCCTGCGCGCGCTGGCCATCCAGCTGTCCCTGCTCAACCACCAGATCAGCGCGCGGGCCGAGCTCAAGGACGTCGACCTCCACTGCCTCGACATCGTCCACCGGTACGGGCCGCTCAGCCCGAGCGCCCTCGCCCGGCGGGCCGGGCTCCACCCCGCCACCATGACAGGCATCCTCGACCGGCTCCAGCGCGGCGGCTGGATCGACCGGCGGCGTGACCCGGACGCCGCCGACCGCCGCGCCGTCGCCGTCCACCCCCTGCCCGGGCGCACCGGCGAGCTGTTCCGGCTCTACTCGGGGATGAGCGCCTCGATGGACGAGATCTGCGCCGGCTACACCGAGGCGGAGCTGGAGGTGCTGGCGGACTTCCTGCGCCGTACGACCGACGCGGGCGAGCAGGCGACCGGCCGCCTCGCGGGCGACTGAGCGACGCGCGCGTCGGGCCCGGAGGCCGGAGAACGACCCCTGCGACCGGGCCCTCGCATGTCCGAAGATAGTATGAGTCTCATATCTTATTGATCTCGTAGAGAAGGATCGCTCGATGAAACTCACGATCTTCGCCGCGACCGGCGGCATCGGCAGGCAGGTCTTCGAGCAGGCCGTCGCCGCGGGACACGACGTCACCGCGGTCGCCCGCAACCCCCAGAGCCTGGCCGGCCGGGCGCGTGTCGTCGCCGCCGACCTGACGGCGGCGGACCCGGCCGTGCTCGCCTCGGCCGTCCAGGGAAGCGACGCGGTCCTGTCCGGGCTGGGGCCGCGCAGGCCGAGGACGGAGGCGGGGATCACCTCGCGGGGCACCCGGGCCATCGTCGCGGCGATGCGGGCGACCGGGGTGCGGCGGCTCGTCGTCGTCAGCGCCGCGCCGATCGGGACGGTGCCGTCGCCCGCCCGCCCCACGCCTCCCCGGCACGATCCGGGCGACGGCTTCTTCATGCGCCACCTCGGCAGCCGGTTCGCCGGGGCGATGTTCCGGGCGCACTACGCCGACCTGGCGCTGACCGAGGACATCGTCCGCGAGAGCGGGCTGGACTGGACGATCAGCCGGCCGCCGAGGCTCACCGACAGGCCGCTGACCGGCGTCTACCGGGTCGCGCGCGGGCGGAACATCCGGGGCGGCGTGACCGTCTCCCGCGCCAACGTGGCGCACCACATGCTCGCCGTCCTGGACCAGCCCGAGGCGGTCCACCAGGTCTTCGGCATCGCCGACTAGCCGTACCTGGGACGACGTCTAAGGCCCACCCGGCGGGGCATGGGGGCCGGTATGAGAGAGAACAGACCAGAACCCGCTCCGCGCTCGCGGTTCGAGGACGAGGGTATTCCCGATCTGCAGGAGGGCACGCCGGAACAGCAGTGGGCGCAGGACCCGCAGGAGGAGCCGCTGCCCGGCGAGCGCCCGGTGGGTCTCGACGAGTACGGCACGACGACCACCGAGATGCGCGAGGGCGAGTCGCTCGACCTGCGCCTGTCGCGGGAGGTGCCGGACGTGGACCCGGTGTTCGGCGTGCCGCCCGAGGGCGAGCCGAAGCTCGGGGCCGCCGACGACGAGTTGCTCGACTCCTCCGAGGACGAGCTGTCCGCCGTGCCGGACGACGGGGTGGCCGATGCGCTGGGCGAGCGGGAGGCGCCCTCCTACGACACGGAGGAGCCCCACGAGGCCGGCCGGCTCGTGGACCCGGACGGCGGCATGGGCGTGGACACCGAGAAGGACATGGTGGCCGAGGACGTCGGGCCCGACTTCGGCGGTTACTCGCCGGAGGAGAGCGCCATGCGCATCGAGGACGAGGGCCCCGCCTGAAATCACGCCGGGGGTTCCGCTCGCTCCGCGCGGCGGCCGTTCATTGGTTACGCTGCCACGATGGCAGGTGTTGACGGGGCTCGGCACGAGTGGCGGGTGCCCAGGCAGATCGTGGCGCTGAAGGCCGCCGGCGCCGCCGTCTGCGCGGTGCTGGCGGTCCTCGGCGACCACCGGCAGCTCTTCCTCGCCGGGGTGGCCGCGCTCGGCTTCGGCGCACTGGTGGTCCGCGACCTGGTCGCGCCCGTGCGCCTGTCCGCCGGCGACGACGGGCTGGTGGTGACGGGGCTCGCCGGCCGGGAGCGCATCTCCTGGAACGACGTCGACCGCATCCGCGTCGACACCCACCGCCGGTACGGCATGACCACGGAGATGCTGGAGATCGACGCGGGGGAGCAGATCCACCTGTTCAGCCGGTTCGACCTGGGAGAGTCGGTCGTCGGCGTGGCCGAGACGCTCCTGCGGATGCGTCCCTGAGCCGACGGTCGCGACCTGTGCCCGACCGCAAGGGTTCCGCAATCGGAGCGCAAGCGCCGGCCCGTACCGTGCCAGCGTGTCACAGACCACTCTCGTCACCGCCATCCTCGCCGGCATCGGCCTGATCTTCACTCTCATCGGGGGAGGGCTGACGATCAACGCCCGCGACTTCCGCAAGCGGGCGCAGCGCACCCAGGGCCTCGTCGTCCGCCTGCGGGCGAGCCATTCCGACGACGGCACCGTGTACTACCCGACCATCCGCTTCACCACCGTGTACGGCCAGCAGGTCGAGGCCGAGACGCCGTTCGGCAGCAGCCCGCCGCCGGCGCGGCCGGGCCAGCAGGTCCCGGTCCTGTACGACCCGGCGAAGCCGACGCGGGTCCGCATCGACAGCGTCACCGGCAGCGGCATCCTGGTCGGCGGGATCTTCCTCGCCGTCGGCCTGGTCCTGTTCGCGGCGGGGGCCGGGGTCGCCGTCACGCAGGTGCTGTGACGGCTTCCCCCGGCCCCGCCTCCGGCGTCAGCCGGCCGCGCAGGCGGCGCCGTTGAGGGTGAACGCCGCGGGGGCCGGGTTCGCGCCGCTGTAGGTGGCCTGGAAGCCGAAGGCGGCCGTCCCTCCGGAGCCGATCGTGCCGTTGTAGGAGAGGTTCTTCGCGGTGACCTGCTGACCCGACTGGGTGACGGTGGCGTTCCACGCGTTCGTGATCTTCTGGGTGCCGCCGAAGGACCACTGGAGGGTCCACCCGTTGACCGTGCTCGACGACCTGTTGGTGATCGTCACGTCGGCCGTGAACCCGCCGCCCCAGTCGTTCGGCTTGTACGCCACGGTGCACGTGCCGCCCGGCGACGGGCTCGGGCTGGGCGACGGCGAGGGGCTGGGCGAGGGGCTCGGCGAGGGGCTGGGCGACGGCGAGGGGCTGGGGGACGGGCTCGGCGACGGCGACGGGCTCGGTGAGGGGCTGGGCGACGGCGACGGGCCCGCGTAGGTCAGCCCGTAGCCGAACTCGAACAGCGCCTGCTTGCCGTCACCCGCGTTGATGGGCTCCTGGTCGGCGCTGCGCATCCACGTCATGGGCAGCTTCCCGGTGGGGGCGTAGTCACCGAACAGCACGTCCGCGACTCCGGCGCCCTCGGTGCCCGGCAGCCAGGCGGCGACCAGCGCGTTCCACTGGTCGAGCTGGGCGGCGATGTCGAGCGGCCGGCCCGACACGAGCACCACGACCAGCGGCACCCCCGACGCCTTGAGCCGCTGCAGCGTCGCGAGGTCGGTCGAGTCGAGGCTCATCGACCCCGGACGGTCGCCCTGTCCCTCGGCGTACGGCGTCTCGCCGACGACCGCGATCGCGGCGCGGTAGGAGGAGTCGATGCCGCTGCCGTCGCGGCTGTAGGAGACCTGCGCACCCGATCCGACGGCGGCGCGGATGCCCTGCAGGATCGTCGTGCCGGTGGTGGTGGCGCCCGAGGACCCCTGCCAGCTGATGGTCCAGCCGCCGCTCTGGTTGCCGATGTCGTCGGCGTCCTTGCCGGCCACGAAGATCTTGCCGCCGCTCTTGGCGAGCGGGAGCACGTTGCCGGCGTTCTTCAGCAGCACCAGCGACTTGCGCACGGCCTCGCGCGCCAGGGCGCGGTGCGCGGAGCTGCCCACGGTGGAGGTGTACGACCGGTCGGTCAGCGGGTGCTCGAACAGCCCGTACTCGAACTTCTTCGTCAGGATCCGCCGGTTGGCGTCGTCGACCCGGGACATCGGGATCCGGCCCGCCTGGACCTCCGACTTCAGCAGCGAGATGAACGTCTTGAAGTCGTTGGGCACCATCACCATGTCGACGCCCGCGTTGATCGCGGTGGTGATCTCCGAGGCGGTGAACCCGGACTGCCCGTCGAGCTGGTCGATGCCCGCCCAGTCGGTGACGACGAAGCCGGAGAAGCCGAGCTCGCCCTTGAGGACGTCGGTGATCAGGTACTTGTTGCCGTGCATCTTGGCGCCGTTCCAGCTGCTGTACGACACCATCACCGAGGCCACGTTGCGCTGCACAGCCGCCCGGTAGGGCGCGAGGTGGATGGCCCGGAGGTCGGCCTCGCTCAGCTCGGTGTTGCCCTGGTCCTTGCCGCCCGTGGTGCCCCCGTCGCCCATGTAGTGCTTGGCGGTCGCCATGATCGAGGCGGACCCGGCCTTCTGCAGGCCGTCGATGATCGTCGTCATCTGACTGACGACCTGCGGGTCCTCGCTGTACGACTCGTAGGTGCGGCCCCACCGGTCGTTGCGGGCGACGCACACGCAGGGCGCGAAGGTCCAGTCGACCCCGGTTCCCGAGACCTCCTCGGCCGTGGCCGTCCCGATCCGCCGTACGAGGTCGGAGTCGCGGGTGGCGCCCAGTCCGATGTTGTGCGGGAAGATCGTGGCCCCGGCCACGTTGTTGTGGCCGTGCACGGCGTCCGAGCCGTAGATCATCGGAATCCCGAGCGGCGTCGCGAGCGCCTGCCGCTGGAAGTTGTCGTACATGTCCGCCCACGACGACGCCGTGTTCGGCGAGGGCGCCGACCCGCCGCCCGACAGGACGGAGCCGAGCCGGTAGGTCGCCACGTCGGAGGCGTTCGACAGCACCCCCCGCTCCGCCTGGGTCATCTGCCCGACCTTGTCGTCCAGCGACATCCGGGACAGCAGGTCGTTCACCCGCGTCGCGACCGGCAGACTCGGGTCCTTGTAGGGGGCGTCCGCCGCCCGCGCCTCGTCGCGGTTCACCGTCACCGTGACGGCCAGCGCCGCGACGAGCAGCGGCACGACCGCGGTGGTCCACAACAGCCTCAGCCGGGATGCCATCGGATCCTCCCTCGACAAACTCGTGCCGACGGTAGGAATGCGCCGAATCGGGGGTCAAACGCTCCAACGTCCCATGGTCCACGACCAGCCCGAAGCGTGGAAACTTTCACGGCGGCCGCCGCGTCCCGGTGAGGGAGGAGCGTCCGCGGTGCGCTGTGCGCCGCCCGCGATCCCGGCCCGAGCCCGGAGTGCGGGGCGGTGCGTGTCCCGTCCGCACCCGCGACCGGTGCGCCTGAACGGCGTCTGTGGGCGGCCTACGCCCTGGGCTGATCCGCGCAGAGCATACGCCGTGGACGGGCCCGCTGCGCCCGTCCTAGCGTCACCTCATGGATCTCGTCCGGCTGCACCCGAGCCTGCATGTCCTGCGCATGCCCGTCGGCCACATCTATCTGTGGCGCGACCCGGACGGGCTGACGCTCGTCGACACCGGCGTCCCCGGGTCGGCCCCGCTGATCGAGGAGGCCGTGCGGGCGCTCGGCCACACCCCCGCGGACGTGCGGCGGCTGGTGCTGACGCACTTCCACGGCGACCACACCGGCTCGGCCGCCGACGTCGCCTCCTGGGGGGACGTGGTGGTGCACGCCCACCGCGACGAGGCGGCGTTCATCCGCGGCGAGGCCGAGGGACCGCCGCCGCAGCTGTCGGACTGGGAGCGCGACCTGCTGGCGCGGGTCCGGGCCGGGACGCGGGACGACCCCGTGGCGCCCGTGCGCGTCGACCGGGAGCTCGCCGACGGCGACGTGGTCGAGATGGGCGACGGGGCGCTGGCCCTCGCCGTACCCGGGCACACGCCCGGCAGCCTCGCGCTCTACCTCCCCGGCCCGCGCGTGCTGTTCACCGGCGACACGATCGCCCGCACCCCGGACGGCGAGGTCATCCTCGGCGTGTTCAACGCCGACCCGGCGGCCGCCGTGGACTCCTTCCGCCGCCAGGTCGCCCTGGAGCCCGAGATCGTCTGCTTCGGGCACGGCGAGCCCCTGACCCGCGACGCCGCCGCCCTGCTGACGGCCGCCGCCGCCCGTCTCCCGGACTGACTCCGGCGCGCCGGCGGGGTCGAGGGGCAGCGGGACGGCCACGGGCACCACGGGAGGAACGGCCGGCGCGTCCCGCATCCCGTTTTCGGGGGAGTGATCGCAATTTCAAGATCACGAGGGTGAGCGCGCGACGGGCGGGGGATGTCTTGGCCGTCACCCGTCCCCCGGGGGCGACCGACGGCCTCGGCGGCGGGTGCACCGAAGGAGCCGAGACAGGGGGCGCCCATGCGCATCACCGCCGTCGAGTCCACCGATCTCTTCGTCCCGGGTCCGCGCCAGGTCGTACGGGTGACGATCGAGCCCGCGCCCGCCCACGCCGACGTCATGGTCACCGGGCCGGGGGTGGAGGGCTCGGGCCGGTACGACGGGGTCGCGGGGGAGGAGGCGTTCGTCGCCGAGGTGCCCGTGGAGACCGGCCACCCCGCCGGCGCCCGGATCCCCATCGGCGTCCGGGTGGCCGGGCCCGACGGCGTGAGCGAGGCCGAGGGCGAGCTCACGGTCGCCGAGCCGGGCTGGACGGTCTGGATGGTGCCCCACTTCCACTACGACCCCGTCTGGTGGAACACGCAGGCGGCCTACACCTCCACCTGGGACGCGGCGGGCGCCGCCGCACAGGCCAACCGGATGGACTTCCAGCAATCGGGGTTCGAGCTCGTCCGGCTGCACATGGAGACGGCCAGGAAGGACCCGGACTACAAGTTCGTGCTGGCCGAGGTCGACTACCTCAAGCCGTACTGGGACGCCCACCCGCGCGACCGCGCGTACCTGCGCCGGCTGCTGGCCGAGGGCCGCCTGGAGATCATGGGCGGAACCTACAACGAGCCGAACACCAACCTCACGGGGGCCGAGTCGACGATCCGCAACATCGTCCACGGGATCGGCTTCCAGCGCGACGTGCTCGGCGGCGACCCGGCCACGGCCTGGCAGCTCGACGCGTTCGGCCACGACCCGCAGTTCCCCGGCATGGCCGCCGACGCCGGCCTCACCTCCAGTTCGTGGGCGCGGGGGCCGTTCCACCAGTGGGGGCCCATGCTGCGGACCGGCGGCTGGGACGACCCCTCGGTCATGCAGTTCCCCTCGGAGTTCGAGTGGCTGTCGCCCTCCGGGCGCGGCGTGCTCACCCACTACATGCCGGCCCACTACAGCGCCGGCTGGTGGATGGACTCCTCGGCCACCCTCGAACTCGCCGAGGCGGCCGTCTACTCGCTGTTCCTGCTGCTGAAGCGGGTGGCCGCCACCCGCAACGTGCTGCTGCCGGTCGGCACCGACTACACGCCGCCCAACAAGTGGGTCACCCGGATCCAGCGCGACTGGAACGCGCGGTACGTCTCGCCGCGCTTCGTCTGCGGCCTGCCCCGGGAGTTCTTCGCCGCGGTCCGGGAGGAGGCCGGACGGGAGGGCGTGCGGCTGTCGCCGCAGACCCGCGACATGAACCCCGTCTACACCGGCAAGGACGTGTCGTTCATCGACACCAAGCAGGCCCAGCGGCATGCCGAGTCGCTCGTCGTGGACGCCGAGAAGTTCGCGACCGTCGCGGCGCTCGTCCGGGGCACGCCGTACCCCCACGCCGCGCTCGACAAGGCCTGGCGTCAGCTCGTGTACGGCGCGCACCACGACGGCATCACCGGCTCGGAGTCCGACGAGGTCTACCTCGACCTGCTGACCGGCTGGCGGGAGGCCCACGACCTCGGCCGCGAGGTGCTCGACGCGTCCCTGCGCGCGCTGAGCGAGGGCCTCGGACCGGTGGTGGTGTGGAACCCGTCCTCCTGGCCGCGCACCGACCTCGTGCGGGTGCGGCTGGAGATCCCCGAGCCGGGGTCGTACGGCGTGACCCTCGGCCCGCCCGAGCGCCCGGTGCTCCTGGAGCACCCGGAGCGTCACCCCGACGGCAGCCTCGCCGCCGTCGACGTCGTCTTCCTCGCCGAGGACGTGCCCGCGCTGGGCCACCGGACGTTCCGGCTCGTCCCGGCAGCCGGGCCCGCGCCGGTCGGCTGGACCGTACGGGAGGGGACCCGGATCGAGAACGCCACCCACGCGGTCGAGGTGGACCCGGCCCGCGGCGGCGCCGTGTCGAGCCTGCGCGTGGACGGGCGGGAGCTGCTGCAGTCGGGCCGGGTCGGCAACGAGCTGCTGGTCTACGGCGAGCACCCCGCGCATCCCCGCTTCCACGAGGGCCCCTGGCACCTGCTGCCCAACGGGACCGTCGCCGGCTCGTCCGCGTCGCACGCCGAGGTGGCGGTCGCCGAATGCCCGATCGGCCGGCGGATCACGGTCACCGGCAGGGTGGGCCCCGCCGCGTACACCCAGGAGATCACCCTCTGGGACGGCCTCCCGCGGGTGGACCTCACCACGCACGTGGACGAGTTCGAGGGCTCCGACGCGCTGCTGCGCCTGCGGTGGCCCGTCGCCGTGCCCGGCGCGCTGCCGGTCAGCGAGGTCGGCGACGCCGTGATCGGCCGCGGCTTCGGGCTGATCGACGTCGACACCGCCGAGCACCCCTGGACGCTGGACAACCCCGCCCACAGCTGGTTCGCGCTGTCGTCCACCGTCCGCGTGCGCGTCCGGTCGGAGGACGGCCGGGCCGCCGGCACCCGGGCCGTCGGCGTCGCCGAGATCATCGCTCCGCCGTCGGGGCCCGTGCCGCGGGACCTCGCCGTGGCCCTGGTGCGGCAGGGCGTCACCTCCACGTGCTCCACCGCCCCCGGCCCCCGCTACGGCGACCTCGCGGTGGACTCCAACCTGCCGGACGTGCGCATCGCCGTGGGCACCCCCGAGGAGAACCCGTTCGTGGCCGGGCTGCTCGACGACCGCGAGGCGGACCTGCTGCGCCGGACGCTGGAGGCCGGCGGCCGGGCCCGGCTGTGGATCCCGGCGGACGAGCCGCTGGAGAAGGTGTGGGTGCCGAGCGCCGACCTCACCGGGCCGCGCGCGCTGCCGGTGCTCGTGGTGTGCGGGGAGGGCGCGGTCGAGGACCTGGTCGCCGACCTGGCCGACGCCGTCGTCGAGGCCGTCCAGGCCGGTGTGGAGACGACCGACCCCGATCTGGACGAGTACACGGTCGGGCTGCTCAACCGGGGGATCCCCGGCTTCGCGGTCGACTCCTCGGGCGCCCTGCACCTGTCGCTCATGCGGTCGTGCACGGGCTGGCCGTCCGGCGTCTGGATCGACCCGCCCCGCCGCACCGCGCCCGACGGCTCCAACTTCCAGCTCCAGCACTGGACCCACTCCTTCGAGTGCGCCCTGGTCGGCGCGCCGGGGGACTGGCGGGACGCCGATCTCGTACGGCTCGGCCACGACCTCAACCACCCCCTGCCGGCCGTGCTCGCCGAGCCGGGGCCGGACGGGGAGGCCGGGCCCCGGTCGTACCTGGAGACCGCCCCCGGCGTCGTGCTCGCCGCGCTCAAGGCGACGGGCAACCCGATCGCCTCCGGCCGCGTCCCCTCGGGAGCCGTCGAGGGCGTGACGGCCCGGCTGTACGAGGCCGGCGGCGCGGAGCGCCCGGCGGCCGTAGCCACCGGCCTGCCGATCGGCGAGTGGTTCCGCGCCGACCTGCTGGAGAACGTCACCGGCGACGCGCCCGCCACGCTCACGGCCATGGAGGTCGTCACGCTCACCGCCCCCGTCACGGCACCCCGGCCCACATCCCCGGACGGTACGGCGCCGGCCGAGCCGCACCAGCCCGTGTACACCCGCTACTGGCTGAACAACACCGGCCCGGCGCCCCTGGGGAACGTGCCGGTCGCGGTGCACCTGGCGCCGCAGGACCTCGACGTCGAGGGACCGGCCGGGCTGACCCTGTCGGTCGCCTCGAACCTGACCGTGGACGAGGTCTCCGGGGCGGTGACGCTCACCGCTCCCGCCGGGTGGGCCGTGGAGCCGGCCGTCCGCCCGTACGCGCTGCCGCCCGGCGGCCACGCGGTCGTCCCCGTACGGCTCACCCCTCCCGAGGACGCGGAGGGCGGCCTCTACACGCTCACCGCGACGACGCAGTACGGCGGCCAGACGTACCAGGACGTGACCCGCCTGCACGTGGGCGGCCGCCGGCACCCCGGTCTCGACGTCCGCCTGGAGGGCCTGGGCGACCCGCCCTTCCTGCGCCTGTCGCCAGGCGGCCGGGCGGAGATCTCCGTACGGCTCCAGTCGGAGGCGCTGTCGCCGCTCTCCGTCCAGGCCCAGCTCATCAGCCCGTGGCACACGTTCGACCTGTTCCCCACGTGGAATACGGGCGTCGTCGTGCCCGCGGCGGGGGACGCCGAGGTCCGGTTCCCCGTACGGGTCCCGGCGGGCGCCCGGCCGGGGCGGTGGTGGGCGCTGGTGAAGGTCGCCTGCGCCGGGTGGCTGCACTACACGGACACCGTCGAGATCGAGGTCGGCCGGTGACGCGCCGGACCGCGGCGGGAGCGGAGCGATCACGGAGCGTCGAGGCGGCGGGGCCGGACCGGTCACCGGGGGCGGCCGGGCCCGAGCGGTCACGGGGCGTCGGGGTGGCGCGGCCGGAGCGGCCCTCGGGTGCGGCCGGGTGGGCGCGGTCATCCGGTGTGGCGGCGGTGGTGGACGGCAGAGCGGTCCCGGTCGCCGAGGTGGACGCGCGGCTGGCCACACTCAGGAACGGGCCGCTCGCCGCGCGCCTTCCCCATCCGGGCACCGCCGAGGGCCGCAACCTGCGCCGCTGGGTCGTCCAGGTGATGGCGGCCGAGATCCTCGTCGAGCAGGAGGCGGCCCGCCGGGGGATCACCGCCGGAGGGCCGCAGGGGGGAGCTCCGGGCGAGGCCGTGGCCCTGACGCTCGCGGCGGCGCTGCGAACCGGCGGCGTCGCGGCGGCCCTGCTGGCGGCGATGCCGCTCGCCCGCGCGGTCTGCCGCGCCGTGGCGGCGGGCGAGGGGCCCGGTGAAGAGGAGCTGCGCGGCTACTACCGGCGCAACCCCGACAGGTTCACGACGCCGGAGACCCGGTGGGTGCGGCCGTTCGGGCCGGTGCGCAGAGGCGAGATCACCGGCCCGATCGAGGACGCCGTCTTCGCGGCCCGCGAGGGCGAGACGGTCGGCCCCGTCGACGGCCCCGGCGGACCGTGGACGGTCGTGGTCGAGCGCGTCGCCCCCGCGCGGCGGGAGCCGTACGAGACGGCGCGGGAGCGCATCAGCCGCGAGCTCGCCGAGGCCGGGCGGGAGCGCGCCTTCGCCCGCTGGCTCGACGGACGGCACGCGGAGGCGGTCCGCCTCATGCCCGGCTTCGAGCACCCGGCCGACCCCCGCCACCCCGACGCGACCCACCACCACTGATCCCAGCCTGGCCGGGGCTTCGGCCCGGGCTTCACGAGACCGCGACCGGGATGGTGAGGCGGCGGTCCAACGGCGGCGATTGCGGGCAGGGAGTAGGCATGGGACAGCAGCTCAGCGCGTTCGACGCGCAGTTCCTCAACTTCGAGACGGCCACGAACCTGGCGCACATCGCGGCGCTCACGATCCTCGCCCCCTCGGCTTCGCCCGAGGGCGCCGTCACGCGCGAGCACCTGATCGCCCTGCTGCGCCGCCGGATCCACCTCGCCCCGCCGCTGCGGCGCCGGCTCGTCCAGGTGCCGTTCGGGTTCGACCACCCGTACTGGGTGGAGGATCGGGACGTCGACTTCGACTACCACGTCCGGGAGCTGGCGCTGCCGCCTCCGGGCGACGACCATCAGCTCGCCGAGCAGGTCGCCCGCCTGCACGGCCGCCGGCTGGACCGCCGGCGACCGCTGTGGGAGCTGTACGTCATCCACGGCCTCGCCGGCGGCCGGGTCGCCGTCTACACGAAGGTCCACCACTCCGCGGTCGACGGCGTGACCGGCGCCGAGGTGCTGGCCGCGCTCATGGACTTCGAGCCCGTGCCGTGCGACGAGCCCGGCGAGCCCGGCGAGGACCCGGCGCCTCTGCAGGCGGCGCCGGACACGATCGAGATGGTGATCCGCGGGATCGCCCGGGTGCTGGACAACCCCCTGGCGTTGCTGCGCTTCCTGTCTGAGGCCGTGCCGCGGCTCGACGAGGTGCCGGTGATCTCCCAGATCCCGGGCGCCGGCCTGGTGTCGAGGATCGTGCGCGGAGCCGGCGCCGAGCGGCTGCCCGGCCTGCCGCGGATGACCGTGCCCCGCACGCCCTTCTCGGGCCCGATCTCGCAGCACCGCAGGTTCGCGTTCGGGCAGCTGCCGCTGGACGAGGTCAAACGGGTGAAGAACGCCTTCGGCGTGACCGTGAACGACGTCGTCATGGCGTTGTGCGCGGCGGCGCTGCGGCGGTGGCTCGCCAAACGCGACGAGCTTCCCCGGGTCCCGCTCGTCGTCGGCATCCCCGTTTCCACCCGCGGCCAGGCGATGAACGGCTCGGCGGCCAACGAGGTCGCGCTCACGATGACGACGATCCCCACCGACGTCGCCGGGGCCGAGGAGCGGCTGCGGTCGGTGAACCGGTCGATGCAGATCGTCAAGGAGCGGATGGCGGCGGCCCCGGCGGCGTGGCTGCTGGAGTTCAGCCAGGCCATGCCCGCGGCCCTGAACGCCCTCGCGGCCCGGTCGGCCTTCCGCTTCGCCTCGCGCCGCGCGCCCGCGATGAACCTGCTGATCTCCAACGTGCCCGGTCCCCAGACGCCGCTCTACGTCTGCGGCGCGCGGGTGCTCGCGCTGTTCCCGATCTCGGTCATCACCGACGTCAGCGGCGGGATCAACATCACGGTCTTCTCGTACGACGGGAGGCTCGACTTCGGCGTCATCGTCGACCGCGACATGGTCCCGGATGTCTGGGACATCGTCGACTACCTGGGCGACGCCCTGGCCGAGCTCACCGCGCTCGCTGAGAAGGCCGGCCCGCGCGGCGGCGCCGGGGGAGCCGCCCGGAAGCCGCGGACGTCACGGCGCCGGTCTCCCGCGTCCGGGTCCTGACGCCGTCTCCTCCCGAGGGTGCCGGCCAGGAGGAGGCGTCAGGAGGAGGCGAAGACGGTGCCGGCCCTGTCGGAGCCGGTGACGCGGCCGATGCACCGGTAGGTGCGGTCGCCGGCCGCGAATCTGGCGGCGCTCGGCGGCAGGACCGCGACCTCCCACCTGTCGGCGGTGACGGACGCCGCCCGCCCCCGCCGGGACGACAGCAGGGTGGAGATCGTGCAGAGCCCGGCGACCGTGGGATGCCTCGACACCGTGTCCTGGTCGCTGGAGCTCAGCCCGCCGGGCAGCGGGGCGACGGCGAACGTCTCCCACGCGTGCTTGCCCGTGCAGGGCAACGGCCGCGCCGTGACGTCGCCCGAGATCGAGACGAGCCCCGCCCAGCACTCGGGCGTGACGACGCACGCCGCGCCCGCGCCCGCGACGCGGGCCGCGACGCATCCCCGGGTCGTCGCGGGAACGTCGAGGGCGGCGGCTGCCCGGCCCGGCGTCTGCGTCCCCTCCCGCGTCGCCCCACGCGTGGCGTCCTCGCGTGGCGTCGTCGTCGCCGGGGGCACGTCCGTGCCGCCCGCCCGTTCCATGATCATGATGGCGACGCCGGCCGTGAGCAGCAGCGCGAACACGGCCGCGACCGCGGCGAAGACCAGCGACTGCCGGGACAGGCCGGCCGGGCGGACGGTCGGCCCGTCCGCGAGCCGGCGGCCCTGCGTGGTGGCCGCCACTCCGGGTCCCGTGGTCGCCCGCCTCAGGTCGGAGACGGCTCCCGGCGCCCGGGCGCCGCCCGCGTCCCTCTGCGGCGGCACCCCTCCGAAACCGGCGGACCCCTCGGTCCTGCGCTGCTCCGGGACGTACCCGCCCGGGACGTACGGACCGGGGGACGCCACCCCACCCGAGTGCGACGGGACGGGCGGCCGGGGTCCTGGAACGGCCCACGGGACGCCGTCCGGGCCGGCGGCGGGCGCAGGGGCGTCGGGGCCGGCGGAACCGTCGGGGCGCAGGGCGGCCAGGGCGTCCCGCAGGGCGGCGGCCGTGGCGGTCCGCTGCCGCACGTCGCTCGCCATGCCCCGGCGTAAGACCTCGGTCAGCCCCGGCGGCACCCCGGGAACGTCCGGGATCGGCAGGCGGTGCAGGGCCATGATGGCGGCGATGTTGACCACGCCGCTCTCAGGGAACCGCGGGGGACGGCCGCTCAGCAGCGCGTACAGGGTCGCGGCGAGGGCGTACACATCTGCGGCCGGCGACGGCTCGGTCAGGTCGAACGCCTCGGGCGGCGCGTAGGCGGGGGTGAGCGACTCGCGGGTCACGGAGACCTCGCCGGGCCCGGCGCCGCCCTGCCCCGGCATCGTGGCGAGCCCGAAGTCCGACAGGGCCACCATGCCGTACGAGTTCACGAGGATGTTCGCCGGCTTCACGTCGCGGTGCAGGACGCCGGCGGCGTGGGCGGCGGCCAGCGCATCGGCGATCTTGATGCCGATGTCGCGCACCTCGGACGCGGCCAGCCTCCCCTCCGCGCGGAGCCGGTCGGCGAGTGAGCCGTGCGGGCACAGCTCCAGCACCATGTACGGCCGGCCGTCGGGCAGCACGCCCGCGTCGTACACGTCGGCCACGTGCGGATGACCGGACAGGGCGCCGGCGGACGTCACCTCGCGCATGAAGCGGCGGCGGTCGCGGTCGGAGACCAGCACCCGGTTGTCGACCTTGAGGGCGACCTCCCGGCCGACGGCCAGCTGGCGGGCGCGGTAGACGATCCCGAAGCCGCCCTGCCCGAGGACGCCGCGCACCTCGTAGCCCGGCACCAGCGGCGCGCCCGCCTCGTCCACCTGCCACCTCCAGACCTGGCGGAAACCCGCGAGCGGCACATTACCGGAGCGATCGGCACGGCGATCGCCGTCCGGAGGGAGCCGGGTCGGCGGACCGTGCGACTCGCCCGGGCGGGCGGCCGTACGGCCCCTATGCTGAGGTCATGACGGTCGGCACAGCTGAGCGCGGCGGCCGGAGCCCGGAGCGGCGGCGGGAGCTGCTGGACGCGGCCGACCGGGTCATCCGCAGGGAGGGACCCGAGGCGTCGATGGCGGCGATCGCGTCCGAGGCGGGGATCACCAAGCCGATCCTGTACCGGCACTTCGGGGACAAGAGCGGTCTCTACCAGGCGCTGGCCGAGCGTCACACGCGCGCCGTGATCGAGCTGCTGCGGCCGGAGTTCGCCAAGGCCATGGCCGACCCCCGGGCCAGGGCGCGGGCCACCATCAGCGCGTACCTCGACACGATCTCGGCGAACCCGAACCTCTACCGCTTCCTGTTCCACCGGGCCAGCGCCGAGGACAGCCGCACGCACACCCAGATGGCCGCGATCGTGCGCAGCGTCGGGGTGGAGCTGGGGTCGGTCCTCGCCGAGGGAGGCGTGGCCGATCCGGCCCGCGCCCAGGTGCTCGGGCACGCGTTCGTCGGCATGGTGCAGGCCATCGGCGACTGGTGGCTGGAGAACCCCGGCCTCGACCGCGACACCGTGGTGGACAGCCTCGTCGACGTCATCGCCGGCGCGCTCGAGGCCTGAGCCGCCCCACGGGCCGCCCGCTCTTCTCGCAACATCGCCTGAAAAATCGGATGGCGTCCCCTGCCGCTTCATGGTTAGATAGCGCTGCTATCCAACGAACGTGAAGGCGGACGACGATGAGCGAGTTCTCCCTGCTGGCCCGGCGGATGTGGCACCAGATCGAGCCGGTCCACGCGACCCTCTACTTCGCGCCGCAGGCCTTCGCGGAGGCGGCGGCCCTCGGGTACGACGTCGAGTCCCGCTGGCCGTCCTACTTCGCCTATCGGACGGCTCCGCTGGGCGCGGCCGGACCGGCCCTGGTGACGGCGGCCTACTACAGCTTCAGCCCGGCGGCGGTGGCGCGGCACGTGCCGGCCGTGTGGTCGGTCGCGGCGCCCGGCCGCGTGCTGGAGGCGCGCCTGGTCGCCATGGACAGGACGCTGCGGGCGCTGCTCGGTGACGAGGGCGTGACGTCCCCGGAGATCGCCGAGGCGGCCGATCTCGCGCGGAGGGCGGCGGAGAGCTCCGCCGTCCCCGGGCGGCCGCTCGCCGCCGCCAACCTCGACCTCCCCTGGCCGGACGAGCCGCACCTGGCGCTCTGGCAGGCCGTGACCGTGCTCCGCGAGCACCGGGGCGACGGGCACCTCGCCGCTCTCCTGGCCGCCGGGCTCGACGGCTGCGAGGCGCTCGTCTCGTTCGCCGCCGTCGGCGCGGCCCCCGTCGCCAACTTCGCCGGGCGCGGCTGGAGCGAGCAGGAGTGGGCGGCGGCCCGGGAGCGGCTCGCCGCGCGCGGCCTGGTCGGCGCGGACGGCGTCGCGACCGAGGCGGGCCGCGCCCTGCGCGACCGGGTCGAGCGGATGACGGACGAGGCGGCCGCCGGGCCGTGGCACGCCCTGGGCGCGGACAAGGCCGAACGGCTGGCCGCGTGCCTCCAGCCGCTCCTGGGCGCGGTGTTCATGTCGGGCATGCTGCCGGCCCAGAGCACGCTCGGCATCGGGACGGTCCGGGCGCCGGAGTGAGCCGCCCCGGAACGGGGTGAAACGTGCCCGTCATCCGTTCAGGGTAATTTAGTTCCGCTAACTAACTGTTGGTCCGCTGACATGAGCGGACGAATGAGGAGGAGAAGCGGTCAGTGGCCGTAGCGAAAACATCCCCAAGCGGAACATCGCCCGTGTCGGAACCGCCCTCGAGCTACAAGTGGATCGCGCTGTCCAACACCACGCTGGGCGTGCTGATGGTCATGATCAACCAGTCCATCGTGCTCATCGCCCTGCCGGACGTCTTCCGTGGCATCCACCTCAACCCGCTGGACCCGGGCAACACCGGCTACCTGCTGTGGATGATGATGGGCTTCATGGTCGTCACCGCCGTGCTGGTGGTGACGTTCGGCCGGTTGGGCGACATGTTCGGCCGCGTCCGCATGTACAACATGGGCTTCGCCGTCTTCAGCGTGTGCTCGATCCTGCTGTCGGTGACCTGGCTGGAGGGCAGCGCCGGCGCGCTGTGGCTGATCGGCTGGCGCATCGTGCAGGGCATCGGGGGTGCCCTGCTGTTCGCCAACTCGACGGCCATCCTGACCGACGCGTTCCCGTCGCACCAGCGCGGCACCGCCCTCGGCATCAACTCGATCGCCGGCATCACCGGGGCGTTCCTCGGGCTGGTCATCGGCGGCGTCCTGGCCCCGGTGAGCTGGAAGGCCATCTTCCTGGTGTCGGTGCCGTTCGGCGTGTTCGGCACGATCTGGGCGTTCGTGAAGCTGCGTGACAACGGCGTGCGCCGGCCGGCCCGGATGGACTGGTGGGGCAACGCCACCTTCGCCGTCGGCCTGATCGTCCTGCTGGTCGGCATCACCTACGGCATCCAGCCGTACGGGACCAGCGTGATGGGCTGGACGAACCCCTGGGTCATCGCGGCGCTGGCCGGAGGGGTGGCGCTGCTGGCGCTGTTCGCCTGGATCGAGACGAGGGTGGCCGAGCCGCTGTTCCGGCTCTCGCTGTTCCGCTCGCGGGCCTTCCTCGCGGGCAACATCGCGAGCCTGCTCACTGCCCTCGGGCGCGGCGGCCTGCAGTTCATGCTGATCATCTGGCTGCAGGGGATCTGGCTGCCGCTGCACGGCTACAGCTTCGAGGAGACCCCGCTGTGGGCGGGCATCTACATGATCCCGCTGACGATCGGGTTCCTGCTGTCCGCGCCCGTCTCCGGCTGGCTGTCGGACCGCTTCGGGCCGCGGAACTTCACGGTCGGCGGGGCGATCATCACGGCGGCGAGCTTCTTCGCGCTGATGGCCCTGCCCACCGACTTCAACTACGGCGTCTTCGCGCTGCTCATCCTGATCAACGGCGTCGGCTCCGGCCTGTTCGCCTCCCCCAACCGCGCCGAGATCATGAACTCCGTGCCCGCCGAGTCGCGCGGCGTCGGCGCCGGGATGACGGCCACGTTCCAGAACTCGTCGATGGTGCTGTCCATCGGCGTCTTCTTCAGCCTGATGGTGGCGGGCCTGTCGCACTCCCTGCCGGCCGCCATGCACGACGAGCTGGTACGCCAGGGGGTCCCGGACGCCACGGCGCAGGGCATCGCCCACCTCCCGCCCATCGCCGTGCTGTTCGCGGCGTTCCTCGGCTACAACCCGTTCCGGGAACTGCTCGGCGGTGTGCTGGGCAGGCTGCCGGACGGGGGCAGCCGCCTGACGAGCAAGGAGTTCTTCCCGCACCTCATCGCGGGGCCGTTCCACCAGGGCCTCGTGATCGCCTTCTGGTTCGCCGTGGCCGCCTGCCTCGTCGCCGCGGTGGCGTCGGTGCTGACCGGCCCGCTGCGGCGCGGCCACCGGGCGGCGCCGCACGAGTCGCTCGGCTCGGAGCTCGCGGCGGTCGCCGGCGAGGCCGGGATCGCGGTCAACGAGCTGGTCGTCCCCGACGAGGACTTCGACGCCCGCCGGGCCGGGGCCGACAACACCCCGGGCTGACCCGCGTCTCCGCTCTGCCTCCGCTGTACCTTCCGCCGGGCCCCCGCCGCAGGGCCCGGCGGCCGTTACGCGGACGGTCCGCGACGCTCGCCGGCGCGGTGCGCCGGGACGGTCACGACAGGCGGTCGCCCCACAGTTCGGCGATCTCCGCGGCCACCCGGCGCCCCTCGTCCCGGCCGGCTCTGGCGGCGGGAGCACGGCGGGCCGGATCCAGCAGGCCGCCCATGCCCGTGCCCATGATCTCAGACCGGCGGGCGGCGCCGACGGTGACCAGAGCGGCCCGCGTCCCCGGCGCCAGCCCGGCGATCTGCTCCTCCACCCCGATCAGCGGGCCGCCGCCGCGGGAGAGGGGGGCGATCACCAGCACGCGGCCGTAGGCGGCTGCCAGATCGACGCCGGCCGGGGAACGCATGCCGCCGTCGATGTACACGCGTCCTCCGATGGATATGGGAGGCCGGATGCCGGGCGCGGCCGTGCTGGCCGCGACCGCGTCGACGAGGCCGACCCCGCTCTCCGCGTCGAACACGGCCGGCTCTCCCGACCCGGCGTCCACCGCGGTCACCAGCAGCCGCGTACGCGGCCAGTCGCGGACCTCTCCCAGCAGTCGCGTGATCTCCGCCTTGCGGTCCGCCTCGGACACCGTCACGGCCGCCCGCGCCGCACGCCCCATCCGGCGGCCGAACTCCTCGGCGTTCTTCGACCTGGCCAGGGCCCACAGCAGGCGCGCCGCGCCGAAGGCCGTCGGTCTCGGGAAGGGCTCCGATCCGGGCGGCGCGAGCTGCGCCTCGTACATCGTCCGCGGGTCGAGCCCCGCCGCGACCTGGGCCCCGACCACGGCGCCGGCGGAGGTGCCGACGACGAGATCGGCCACACGCACGTCGACGCCCGCCTCGGCCAGACCGGCGACGACGCCCGCCTCCCAGGCGATCCCCACCGGCCCGCCGCCGCCCAGGACGAGTGCTCTGACGGGCATCGGCTTCTCCTCCATACGGGACCGGGAAACTGGGTACACCGTACTCGCTTTCGGGTCGCGGGCGAAAGGGATCCCGGCCGGGCTGATCGCGTCGTTCGAACGGCGACGCCTGGGGCAGTGGGAGGCGGTGCCGTGCCTACCCCACAGGTGGATCTCCGTGGAGACGATCGGCCGGATCGTCACCTTCCGCTGCGCCAAGTGCGGGACCACCAGGACCCGCGTCCACTGATCGCGCCGGCCGCGGCCGTTTGCGGGCTCTTTTCGGATTCCCAGGTGTCCGCAGAGCCGCCGGGTGGCATGCACATGGCGAGCGCCCTCATCGGGGGAAGCGGGCGCTCATCCAGGAGAGCCCGCGCACGGATGACCCTGGAGAACGTCTCAACGGCCTCGCTCCCACTGCCGGGGGCGGGGCCGGTTCCCGCCTTGAGCATTCCGTTCGACCCGACTGCACGGAGGGTGACCCAGTGCCGATGGCCATGCCGGTCAAGAAGATCACTACGTCCAAGCCGTTCTGCGCCCTCGCGGGCGTCGGCCCCTACGCTCTCGCCAAGGCCAACGAGGTCTACGAGGACATGGCCGTCCGTGGCCGCAAGATCGTCAGCATGATGAGCCGCGAGGCCGCGGAGGAGTTCCAGCAGACCGCGCACGAACTGGAGGACGTCTCCAGGACCGCGCGGCAGGACCAGGACAGAGAGCGGGCCGGGCAGGCGACGGGCCGGGCCCGCGCCACGACGTCCGCGACCGCCAGGGGATGACGTCCGGGACGCCGGACGAACGCTCCCGTCGGAGGCCCCGCCCTTGTGAAGAGGGCGGGGCCTCGCTGTGCCCCTCGTGGGGTCAGGTCGAGCTCGCGACCTCCAGGTCGTGGACGCGGGGGTCGCCCTGGTCGGCGTGGTAGTCGTCCGGCTGCGTCGCGTCGGGGCCGTCGGCCGCCTTCATCGCCCGGGCGACCAGGGTGGCGAGCACGGCCACGACGAGGTTGACGATGAGCGCGAGGAACCCGGCGTAGATCGTGATCTTCGTATCTAGGCCGAGCTGCTTGAGAGGGAAGGCGGAGCTGCCGAAGTGCGCGTGGTTGTTGGCGGGGTTGGCGATGTTGTACAGCAGCACCAGGCCCGTCCCCATGCCCGCGATCCAGCCCGCGATCAGCCCCGCCCGGTGGAACCAGCGGGTGAACAGGCCGAGGCCCACCGACGGCAGGGTCTGCAGGATGATCACGCCGCCGATGAGCTGGAGGTCGATCGAGAACTGCGGGTCGATGAGCAGGATGAACAGCACCGCGCCGACCTTCACGACCAGTGAGGCGATCTTGCTGACCCTGGCCTCCTGAGCGTCGGTGGCGTCCCGCTTGAAGTACTCCCGGTAGATGTTGCGGGTGAACAGGTTCGCCGCGGCGATCGACATGATGGCGGCCGGCACGAGTGCGCCGATGCCGATGGCGGCGAACGCCACGCCGGTGAACCAGTCGGGGAACACCGCGTCGAACAGCTTGGGGATGAGCGTGTTGGTGTCCTTGCCGATCGGCGTGATCCCCGCCGCGATCGCCATGTACCCGAGCAGGGCGATCAGGCCGAGCAGCAGGCTGTAAGCGGGCAGCGCCGACATGTTCCTCTTGATCACGTTGCGGTCGCGCGATGCGAGCACCCCGGTGACGCTGTGCGGATAGAGGAACAGCGCGAGCGCCGAGCCAAGGGCGAGCGTGACGTACTGGAGCTGGTTGGACGAGTTGAGCAGGATGCCGTCGCCGGGCGCCGGGGTCGCGTCGAACTTGGCCTTCGCCGCGTCGAAGACCGACCCCCATCCGCCCAGCTTGACCGGAATGTAGATGATCGCGACAAGAATGACCAGGTAGATCAGCGAGTCCTTGACGAACGCGATCAGCGCGGGCGCGCGCAGCCCGGACTGGTAGGTGTACGCCGCCAGGATCGCGAAGGCGATGATCAGCGGCAGGTCGCCGGTCACGCCCATCGTCTTCAGGACGGCTTCGATGCCGACGAGCTGCAGGGCGATGTACGGCATGGTCGCGACGATGCCGGTGATCGCCACCAGCAGCGCCAGCGTGGACGAGCCGAACCGGGCCCGCACGAAGTCGGCTGGGGTGACCAGCCCGTGGACGTGCGAGACCGACCACAGCCGGATCAGCACGAGCATCACCATGGGGTAGACGATCACCGTGTAGGGGACCGCGAAGAAACCCGTGGCGCCCGCGCCGAACACCAGGGCGGGGACGGCCACGAACGTGTAGGCCGTGTAGAGGTCGCCGCCGATGAGGAACCAGGTGACCCACGAGCCGAAGCTGCGCCCGCCGAGCCCCCATTCGTGCAGGCTGGCCAGGTCGCCGGGCCGCCGCCAGCGGGCCGCGACGAATCCCAGCCCGCTGACGAGCAGGAACAGGACGGCGAAGATGACGATTTCGGTGGTCACCGGGCCCTCCTCGTCAGCCGGTAGACGAGGGTGGTGGTGGCCACGCCGAGGATGATGAACGCGAGCTGCAGCCAGTAGAACAGCGGGATGCCGAACAGGCGCGGCTCGTCGGCGTTGTACAGGGGTGTGAGGAGCGGGATCGCGATCGGCAGCAGGAGCAGCCAGTTCCAGGGGCTGCGATCGCTGCGGTCGGTGCGGGGGGTGGTCAACGCACTCTCCAATCGGATCGGACACGGGTTAGGGCGCAGCGTAAAGTTGCGCACGTCACACCGGTGTCACAGATCGCCGAACGGTCGTGTTGGCGCGGCGAGCGACGGCCCCGACAGGCCGGGCGGGCGTCCGGCGGTCAGACGTGGGGCAGCACCACGGCCGACGGGTGGGCCGGGTCGTGCAGGATCTCCTGGTCGGAGGCGACCATCGGGGAGCCGTCGCCGAGCGGGACGCCCGTGCCGGGGTTGCGGGCGATGCGGGGGTAGGCCCCGCTGGCCACGTGCACGCGGATCCGGTGGCCCCGGAGGAACCGGTGGCCGACCGGCCACAGGTCCACCTCGACGCACCGCACGCCGTCCGCGTCGGCCCGGTCGGCCGGGGTGAGCCGGCGCACCCCCTCGCAGACGTTCATCGAGGCGCCGTCGGGATGGACGTCGCAGACCCGGACGACGATGTCGGCGTGCTCCCGGCCGGTCCGCGCGTACACCTCGGCCCGCACCGGGCCGATCACGTCGACGTCCTCGGCCAGTTCCTCGGAGGTGTAGACGAGCACGTCCCGCCGGGCCTCCAGCCGCCGGTTGTCGCGCGGCTCGGAGTTGCCGATGAGCACCGGCCCGCCGATGACGGGTGTGGGATGGGCGGGGTCGTACCGGTACCGGTCCGGCTCCCCGCCCGCCGGGTTGTCGGTGGACAGGGCGCCCCCGGGCTGGAGGTGCCAGCGCCGCGGCCGCGCGCCCGGCACCGGCCAGTCGGGGTAGTCGCGCCACTCGTCCGCCCCGGTGATGTGGAGGCGCACCGGCGAGGGGCGCAGGCCCGACGGGTCGCCGAGCAGGTGGGCGCGGAACCAGGCCAGCGCGTCGGCGTTGGCGGCCCTGCCGTGCCGGATGTCGGCGTGGTACCACGGCCCGATCGTGAGGTGGGGCCGCCGCCCGGCCGCCCGCATCGCCGCGTAGTCCTTGAGCTGCCACGGCAGGAACACGTCGTACCACCCGCCGGTCATGGTGACCTCGGCCTCCACGCTGCCGACCGAGGCCGAGAAGTCCCGCCGCTCCCAGTACGGCGAGACCGGCCGGCCGTGGTGCTCGATGAGCTCGCGGAAGAACGGCAGCGGCCGGCCCGCCGACAGCACGTCGAGCTCCGACGGCGGCCGTCCCGACAGCACGGCCCGCCGCGTGCGGCGCGGTGCCGTGAACGCCGCCACGCCGCCGAGCCGCCCGTCGAGGTGCGCGGTCAGCGTGGTCCAGATCAGCGTCGACTCCAGCGCGAACGCGCCTCCGACGTACGCGGCGTCGCGGAAGCACGAGGCCGTCACCTGGGTGGCCATGGCCCGCAGATCCGGGGTCTCGGCGGCGATGGCCCACTGGTTGTAGCCCAGGTAGGACGGGCCGTGCATGGCGAAGCTCCCGCCGTACCAGGGCTGGCGGCGCATCCACTCGACCGTCGCGAGGCCGTCGTCGCGCTCGTCGGCCAGCGGGTCGAGCCTGCCGCCGGAGCCGAAGCCGCCCCGGCAGCTCTGCAGGACCACCTGGAAGCCGTGCCGCGCGAACGTCCAGCCGTACATCCAGCCGATGAGGCCCGCCCGGCCGTACGGCGTGCGGATGAGGATCGCGGGTGCCCGGTCGGCGCCGACCGGGGCGTAGTGATCGGCCAGGAGCGTCACGCCGTCGGGCATCGGGACGGGCACGTCGCGCCGCACCCTGACCCGGCGGGCCGCGGGACCCTGGCGGGCCCCGTTGACGGGAAGACGAGCCGGCAGGTCGACCATGCCACCTCCTCTATCGTGACCGGTACCCCTCCTTTACCGGTCAGTAACAGAATATCTATTCGTAGAGGTGCCCGCCGTCCGCCGGATTGCAAGATCGTGCCGTCCGCCGCTACCCTTACCGCATGCGAACCCTTGCACCTTCCCAGTGGTGGCGCCGCTAGCAGGCGGCGTTTTCGCATTCACACAGGAGTGAACCGGCCGCCCCGAGAGGCGGCCTTCTGTATGTCCGCCCCCGGGGCATACGTCAAAAGGGGCGTGGACAGTGGAGATCAGCGGATATACCACGGCCGGCGGCGTCGCGGTCGAGCGCGGCGTGCGCCCGGTTCCCGAGGCCGCGCTGGAGGAGATCGTCACGGCGCTGGGCGAGCGCCGCGGCGGGGCGTTCTCCTCCGGCATGGACTACCCCGGCCGGTACAGCCGATGGGCCTTCGGCTACGTCGATCCCTGCGTCGAGGTCGTCGCGCGGGGACGGCGGATCTCGGCCCGGGCGCTGAACGAGCGCGGACAGGTCGTGCTGCCGGTGATCGCGTCGTGCCTGCTCGCCGCGGGCAAACCGGTGGCCGAGCCGGGTCCGGGCTTCGTCGAGGTCCACGTGCCCGAGTCGGAGGACCTGCTGCCCGAGGAGATGCGCAGCCGCCGCCCCACGGTGTTCACGGCGATCCGCGAGATCATCGCCGCGTTCGGGGGGGACGACCCGCACCTCGGCCTGTACGGCGCCTTCGGCTACGACCTGGCGTTCCAGTTCGAGCCGATCCGGTACCGGCTCACCCGCCCCGGCGACCAGCGCGACCTCGTCCTGCACCTGCCCGACCGGCTCGTGGTCATCGACCGGGTCAAGGAGACGAGCACCGAGGTCGTCTACGAGTTCACCGTCGACGGCGTCTCCACGCACGGCCTGGAGCGCACCGGCGAGAGCGTCCCGCTGGTCACGCCCGCCGCCGTCCCGGCCGACCCGGTGAAGGGCAGCTACGCCGAGGTCGTCGCCAAGGCCAAGGAGAAGTTCGTCCGGGGCGACCTGTTCGAGGTGGTGCCCGGCCAGGTGTTCCACTCCACCTGCCCCGACCCGGCCGCCTTCTACCGCTCGCTGCGCACCGGCAACCCCGCGCCGTACGAGTTCCTGCTGAACCTCGGCGAGGGCGAGCACCTGGTCGGCGCGTCCCCGGAGATGTACGTCCGGGTGACCGGCGACCGGGTGGAGACCTGCCCGATCTCCGGCACGATCGCCCGGGGCGCCAACCCGGTGGAGGACGCCGAGGCCATCCGCACGCTCCTGTCCAGCGTGAAGGAGGAGTCGGAGCTCACGATGTGCACCGACGTGGACCGCAACGACAAGTCGCGCATCTGCGTCCCCGGCAGCGTCCAGGTGATCGGCCGCCGGCAGATCGAGATGTACTCCCGGCTGATCCACACGGTCGACCACATCGAGGGCCGCCTGCGCCCCGAGTTCGACGCGCTCGACGCGTTCCTCACCCACATGTGGGCCGTGACCGTGACCGGCGCGCCCAAGACCTGGGCCATGCAGTTCATCGAGGACCACGAGGAGACCACTCGCCGCTGGTACGGCGGCGCCGTCGGCTTCATCGGGTTCGACGGCTCGATGAACACCGGTCTCACCCTGCGCACCGCCCAGATCCGGCACGGCGTCGCGACGGTGCGGGCCGGGGCCACCCTGCTGTTCGACTCCGACCCGGAGGCCGAGGAGCGGGAGACCGAGCTCAAGGCGAGCGCCCTGCTCGGCGCGCTGGAGGCGGCCGCGCGCCCGGCCGCCGAGGCGGTCGCCGGCGGGCCGGCCGACCGGCCGGGCGAGGGCCACACCGTCCTCCTCGTGGACCACGAGGACTCGTTCGTCAACACGCTCGCCGACTACTTCCGGCAGCAGGGCGCCTCCGTGGTGACGCTGCGGCACGGCTTCCCGCTGGAGATGATCGAGGAGATCGCGCCGACGCTCGTCGTGCTGTCGCCCGGCCCGGGCTGGCCCTCCGACTTCGGCTGCTCGGCCCTTGTCGAGGCGCTGTACGCCCGGAACCTCCCGGTCTTCGGCGTGTGCCTCGGTCTCCAGGCCATGGTCGAGCACGCGGGCGGCACGCTGGAGCTCCTGCCGTACCCGGAGCACGGCAAGCGCGGCCGGGTGCGGCGCGAGGGCGACAGCGCGGTGCTCGACGGCCTGCCGGCCGAGTTCGTCGCGGCCCGCTACCACTCGCTGCACGCCAAGACGCCCGGCGTGCGGGGCTTCCGGGTCACCGCGGTGACGCCGGACGGCGCGGCCATGGCCATCGAGGACGTGGAGAACCGGCGGTTCGGCGTGCAGTTTCACCCGGAGTCGATCCTCACGACCGAGGGCGCGGCCGGGGCCAGGATCATCGCCAACGTGCTGCGCCTCTGCTCGTGACGGGTGCTCCGGGCGCCCCCGCCGGGGCGCCCGGAGGCTCCGCTACCGCCGTTTGAGGGCGAAGACGCCCCAGCCCAGGTACGGCCGTACGTACCGGACGTGCCGCAGCGGGGCGCCGTCCAGCTCGGTCCGCATCGCGGGGGCCAGCTCGTCGTCCGGGTTCGCGTCCAGCCAGGTCCGCACGGTGAGCCACTGCGCCGCCGCGTACCGGTCCCAGCTGTCCTCGTCCGCGAGGACCATCTCGACCACGTCGAATCCGAGGCCGCCGAACAGCCCCACCAGCCCGGGAAGATCGTGGAAGTCCTCCTTGGCGGAGGCGTGGCAGCCCTCGACGGTCGCCTGGTCCGGCGGGTCCCTCCGCCAGAACGGCTCCCCGACGAGCAGCAGCCCGCCGGGGCGCAGGCTGCGTTCGAGCAGGGCGGCGGTGCCGGCGGCGCCGCCGCCGATCCAGGTCGCCCCGAGGCAGGCGGCGACGTCGACCGGCTCGTCCGCGACGTACCCGGAGGCGTCGCCGTGGACGAACCTCACCTGGCCGGTCACGCCGAGCTCGGCGGCCCGCTCCCGGGCACCGGTCAGGAACGCGGTGCTGATGTCGACCCCGGTGCCGGCGACGCCGTGCTCGCGTGCCCAGGTGCAGAGCATCTCGCCGCTGCCGCAGGCGAGGTCGAGGACGGTCGTCCCCGGCCGCAGCCGGACGGCCCGGCCCAGGAGGGCGAGCTTCTCGCCGGTGAACGGGTTGTGGATGCGATGGCCGCTCTCGCGGACGGTGAACTCACGTGGCAGGTCCACTTCGGGCATTCCTCACGTCATGGGTACGGACGGCGGTCGGCGGCGCGGCGGTCGCGGGCATGGAGAGCACCTCCGTACGACGTGGGACGGCCACCGTAGCCGGGCCCCGGGCCGGGCGTCGACGGGTTTTCCCGCGCGCCCTGCACGGGAGAGGCGGGCGCGTAAAGAGGAGGGAAAGCCGCGCCCGGCCGTGCCGGCAGCCCGTAGAGTCCACTCCCGTGCCGGAGACGCGACCCGACGACGTGCTGCCCGCGGATCTTCCCGACCCGGTGCGCGCGGCGCTGCTCGCGCCGATGGTGGACCACCACTGCCACGGCGTGCGGCGCGACGACCCGTCGAGGTCCGAGTTCGAGCTCATGATCACGGAGTCGGGCGCGCCCGCCCCACCGGGGACCACGCATTTCGACACCCCCGTGGGCGCGGCGATCCGGCGGTGGTGCGCGCCCGTGCTCGGCCTGGAGCCGCACGCCTCCCCGGCCGTCTACCTGTCCCGGCGGTCCGAGCTCGGCGCCGGCGAGGTCAACCGGCGCCTGCTGCGGGCGGCCGGCGTCGCGGCGTTCCTGGTCGACACCGGACTCGACGCGCCCGGGCTGCTCACGCCCGCCGAGATGGGGCGCCTGGGCGGCGCGGCGGCCGACGAGATCGTCCGGCTGGAGCGGATCGAGCAGGACGTCGCCGAGGCCGGGCTGTCGGCCGTGGAGTACGCCGGGACGCTCCGCGAGGAGCTGGCCGCGCGGGCCGCGCGCGCCGCCGGGCTCAAGTCGATCGCCGCCTACCGGTGCGGGCTCGACTTCGACCCGTCCCGGCCGTCGCGGGGAAGCGTCATCGCGGCCGCCGGGCGGCGCCTGGCCGACCCCAAACGGCGGCTCGACGACCCGGTGCTCGTCCGGCACCTGCTGTGGGCGGCCGTCGACGTCGCCCGGGAGCGTGGCCTGCCGCTGCAGTTCCACTGCGGCTTCGGGGACGCCGACGTCGACCTGCACCGGGCCGACCCCGCGGTGCTGACCGAGTTCCTGCGGGCGCTCGCGCCCATCGGCGTGCCGGTCGTCCTGCTGCACTGCTACCCCTACCACCGGCAGGCGGCCTACCTCGCGAGCGTCTTCCCGCACGTCTACGTGGACGTGGGGCTGGCGCTCACGCACACGGCGGCCGGGTCGGCCCGCGTCGTCGCCGAGCTGCTGGAGCTGGCGCCGTTCCACAAGCAGATGTTCAGCTCGGACTGCTACGGCGCGGCCGAGCTGTGCCACCTCGGGGCGCTCTACCACCGCAGGGGCCTCGCCCGCGCGATCGCCGGGCGCCTGGCCGAGGGGGAGTGGAGCCCGGCGGACGCGGCCAGGATCGCCCACATGATCGGCTCCGGCAACGCCCGCCGCGTCTACCGCCTCTGACTCGCACTGCGGATCATGAGGGCGTGCGGGATCCGCGCGAGACGTCCGCTCCCGCCGCAGTCCCGGATCCGATCTTCTTGAGGCTGCAGAACGCGGTCAGGCCAGGGGCGCCGGCGGTAGCGTTGGGGCGCGTCGAGGTCCTCCACCGGACGGTGAGCGATGAACTCCCATCCTGGACGGCCCCGACACCCACCCCGCATCGCCCCGCGCACCCCGACTCCGCCTTCACCTGCGAAGAGCGCTTTCCCCCCCACACGTCAGGAGCCGACGATGGATGACGAGATCGAGCTGATCAGCGACGGCGACGGCCTGGCGGTCGTCGGGAGTCCGGCGGCCGTCGAGCGTTTCCTCGTCTCCGAGGGACTGCCGTCGAAGGACCTCGGACTGAAACGGCTCCGATCCGTTTTCAGTTCCGGGGCTGGGGTCGCACAGGCGGGTTCCGAGATCGCCGCCAACTCCGGTCGCTGGGTGAAGCTGACCGAGCAGTCCGCGCAAGCGATGAAGAAGTACAACCTGATGACAGGTTCGGAGCCGGGTGTCAGCCGTGCTGTGCTGACGGAGAACGGCAAGATCAAGGGACTTCTGGAGCTGGCGAGGACGCCCGGATCGCTTCTGACCAACCCAGCGTTCCTGGCCGGTGCCGCGGGGCTCATGGCGCAGCTCGCGATGCAGCAGACCATGGACGAGATCACCGATTATCTCGCCGCGATCGACGAGAAGGTCGACGACGTGCTCCGCGCCCAGAAGGACGCCGTGCTGGCGGACATGATCGGCGTGGACCTCGTGATCGAGGAGGCCATGACCATCCGGGAGCAGGTGGGCCGGGTCTCCGAGGTCACGTGGTCGAAGGTGCAGGCCACGCCGGTGACGATCGCCAAAACCCAGGCGTACGCGTTGCGTCAACTCGACGCACTCGCCGAGAAGATGGAGCACAAGACCAAGATCGGTGATCTCGCCAAGACGTCCAGAGAGGCCGAGCTCAAGGTTCAGGAGTGGCTCGCCGTTCTGGCTCGCTGCTTCCAGCTGCAGGACGCGGTCGCCGTGCTCGAACTCGACCGGGTGCTGGACGCGTCTCCCGAGGAGCTGGACCGGCATCGCCTCGCACTTCGGGCCGCACGGCGGAACCGGCTGGAACTCATCTCGCGGAGCACCGAGCGTCTGATGGCCCGCATGGACGCGGCCGCGGACTCGGCCAACACGAAGGTGCTGCTGCACCCGGCAACGGTCCGGGCTCTGGTGCATTCGAGCAACCACGTCGCGATCGCCGTCGTCGAGTTCCACGGACGGCTCGGGATCGAGCGCGCCCGGCAGTCGTTGGAGGCGAGACGTTGGGTGGACGCGGCCGTGGAGGTGAGGGACAAGGTGCTCGAGACAGGAGCGGAGGGTGTCGACGCCGCCCGGCACCTCGGCAACGAGACCCTCGACCGGGCCAGATCGGTGACGGGCAGGCTCTCCGGTGAGATCGCCAGGCTCCGCCGGCGCGGGGACGACGAGGAAGGCTGAGCCGGCGCACGTCGACGGCGGCCCGGTCGCTACCGGCGGCAGGCGGATCCTGGCGACGGCGATGAGCCGGGAAAGGCCGCCGATGAGTGGCGGCGGTGGCCGTCCTGCTGATCACTCGACCGTGGGGAGCCGCGGCACGGGCCGGGGCGGACGGATCATCCTTGAAGAGGAGGAACCCGTCCGTCCCGGGCACGATAATCGGCCCGATGGCTGCGATAGAGATCCACGATCTTGTGAAGTCGTTCGGACCGGTGAGGGCGGTCGACGGCGTCTCGTTCACGGTCGAGGCCGGCTCGGTCACCGGGTACCTCGGCCCCAACGGCGCGGGCAAGACGACGACCCTCCGCTGCCTGCTCGGCCTGGTCGCCCCCGACTCGGGGCGGGCGCTGGTCGGGGGCAGGCCCTACGCGTCCCTTACGGCCCCGCTGACCGAGGTGGGGGCCGTCCTGGAGGCCACGAGCTTCCACCCGGGCCGGACGGCCCGCAACCACCTGCGGATCCTGTGCACGGCGGCCGGGCTGCCGCAGTCCCGCGCGGACGAGGCGCTGGCCCAGGTCGGCCTGGCCGACGCGGCAGGCAAGCGCGTGCTGGGCTTCTCGCTGGGCATGCGCCAGCGGCTCGCGCTCGCCGCCGCGCTGCTCGGCCGGCCGCGCGTCTACATTCTGGACGAGCCCGCCAACGGCCTCGACCCCGCCGGGATCGAGTGGCTGCGCGGATTCCTGCGGCACCTGGCCCACGAGCAGGGCGCGGCCGTGCTCGTGTCCAGCCACGTCCTGTCCGAGGTGGAGCAGACCGTGGACAACGTGGTGATCATCGCCAGGGGCCGGCTCGTCCGGCAGGGCACCCTGACCGAGCTGACCAGCAACGGACGGTCCGTGGTCCGCGTCGGCGCCGTGAACGCGGCGGAGCTGGGCCCGGCCCTCGAGACGGCCGGAGGCGCCGTCGAGCGGGTGGAGGACGGCCTGCTGCGGGTGCGCGGCCTGACCGCCGAGGAGGTCGGCCGGATCGCCCTCGACCGCCGGGTGGCGCTGCGCGAGCTGGTCGAGGAGCGCACCGACCTGCAGAAGGTCTTCCTGGATCTCACGGAGGAGCGATGACCGCGCTGATCAGGGCCGAGCTGCAGAAGCTGTTCACGACCCGGCTGTGGTGGGTCCTCCTGCTCGTCATGCTGCTGCTGATCGCGCTCTTCCTGGGCTTCGCGATCGCGTTGGCCGGGGTGACGCAGAACGGGGCGGCGGGGCTGCCCGCCCGCGACACCCCGCAGTGGGCCCAGCTGGCCTGGGGGAGCGGCTCCAGCGGGACCATCCTCGTGACGATCCTCGGCGTCGTGATGATGACGGCCGAGTACCGCTACCAGACCATCACGGGCACGTTCCTCACCACGCCGCGCCGGTTCCCGGTGGTGGCCGCCAAGCTGCTGGCCGGGGTGATCGCCGGCCTGCTGTTCGGGGTGGCCGTGCTGCTGCTGGAGGCCGTCACGGTGATCCCTGCCGTGATCCTGTCCGGCGGCACGTTCTCCCCGTCCGCCTCGCACCTCCCGCAGACCACCGCCGGGCTGCTCGCCGCCTTCGCGCTGTACGCGCTGTTCGGGATCGGCCTGGGGGCGCTCGTGCGCAACCAGGTGGCCGCCATCGTCGGGGCCGTGGTCTGGACGTACGTGATCGAGCAGATCTTCACCGCGATCCCGGTGCTGCAGCCGGTCGGCAGGTGGCTGCCCGCGGGCGCCGCGCAGGCGCTGATGCGGATGGACCTCGACGCCGGGCTCGGCCGGCCCGACCTGCTGCCCGCGTGGGGCGGGGCTCTCGTGCTCGCCGGGTACGCCCTCCTGTTCGCCGCCGTCGCCTCCGCCACGACGGTCCGCAGGGACATCACCTGACATCCCGCTTGCGGCCTTGGTACAAGACCTGAATTATGGGGCGGGGGTGAGGACAGTGCGTCGTCCGCAGCGCGGCACGCTCCGCGACGTGCGCAGGGGGAACCGGTCGCTGCTGCTGCGCACGCTCTACTTCGGCCACGAGCTGAGCCGCCACGACCTCAGCCGGTTGACCGGTCTCAGCCCCGCCACGGTGAGCAACGTCGTCGGCGACCTCATCGCCGACGGGATCGTCGTCGAGGCCGGCGCCGTCGACTCCGACGGCGGCCGCCCGCGCACGCTCCTGCGCGTCCAGGAGTCGTACGGCTACGTCGTCGGCGTGGACGTGGGGGAGACCCGGGTCCGGCTGGAGCTGTTCGACCTGTCGATGACGGAGAAGGCCAAGGCGGAGTACGCGCTGGAGCCGCGCCGCCACGAGCCCTCGGTCGTCGTCGATCACATCCTGACCGGCCTGCGGTCGGTGCTGGCGGACGCCGGGGTGGACGAGTCGCAGGTGCTGGGCATCGGCATCGGCGTGCCCGGCATCGTGGAGCAGCGCCCCGAGCTGCTCATCCACGCCCGCGCCTTCGGCTGGAACGGCGTGCCGCTGGGCGACCGTCTCCGGGCCGGCACCGCCATCCCGATCTTCGCCGACAACGGGGCCCAGACGATGGGCCAGGCCGAGCTGTGGTTCGGGGCGGGGGTGGGCGCCCGCCACGTCGTGATGACGCTCATCGGCACCGGCGTCGGCGCGAGCATCATCACCGACGGCGCCACCTACCGGGGCGTGTCCAGCAGCGCCGGCGAGTGGGGCCACACCACGATCGCGGTGAACGGCCGGGCCTGCCGGTGCGGCGGGGTCGGATGCCTGGAGGCGTACGTGGGGGCCGAGGCCATCCTCGCGAGCCACGGCGCCGGCCACCTGCCCGGGGGCGACGAGGAGAGCGCCCTGGCCGCGATGCTGACCGACCCCGCCGCCCGCCCGGTGCTCGACGAGGCGGTGGCGTTCCTCGGTGCGGGGCTCGGCAATCTGATCAACCTGTTCAACCCGGAGCGGATCATCGTGGGCGGCTGGGCTGGGCTGCTGCTCGGCCGCGCGCTGCTGCCGGAGATCCGGGCCGCCGCCGCCCGGCACGCGCTGGCCCAGCCGATGGCCCAGGTGTCGATCGAGCTGGGACGGCTCGGCCCGGAGGCCGTGGCGCTGGGCGCCGCCACCCTCGTCGTCGAGGACTTCCTGCTGCGCAGCGGCACCCCGCGGCACGCCTGAGCCGGGGATCTGGTTTGCTATGACGGTCGTTATCAGCACCACCAGGGGTACGAGAATGCGCAGCGTCGAACCCGAGGTCTTCCTCGTCGCCCGGCCCGAGCTGGACTACGAGGAGCTCGCCCGCTATCTGCACGAGATCGGCGGCGAGTCCTGGCTCGACCGTCTCGAACGGGGCGAGTTCGACGCGCAGAACCTGGCGGAGTTCGCGGGGCGGCTGTGCTACCGCTCGTTCGAGCCGGGCCTGAACCCGAACGTCACCCGCATCCGCTCCGACCAGGACGCCTACCTGCGCAACATCCTGGCCTCGGCCCACGGGTCGGTGCTGGAGCACATCAGCTTCAGCTTCGTGCTGCACAACGTCTCCCGGGTCTTCACCCACGAGCTGGTGCGGCACCGGCCCGGCGTGGCGATCTCCCAGGAGTCGCTGCGGTTCGTCCGGCTGGCCGACATCCCGTTCTGGTTCCCCGACTGGGCCCGGCAGGACGCCGAGCTGATGAAGCGGGCGACCGAGCTGCTGGACCGGATGGAGGAGTTCCAGAGCTGGGCGGCCCAGCACTTCGGGCTCGACGCCGAGGGGGTGCCGTTCGCGGACAAGAAGCACCGCACCTCGTTCATGCGCCGCTTCGCCCCCGAGGGCGTCGCCACCGGCCTCGTCTGGACGGCCAACGTCCGCACCCTGCGCAACACCATCGAGTCCCGTACGGCGGAGGGGGCCGAGGAGGAGATCCGCCTCGTGTTCAACCGCATCGGCGAGATCATGCGCGAGGAGGCCCCGTCGCTGTTCGGCGACTACGTGGTCGAGAACGGCGCCTGGATCCCGGCCTGGCGCAAGGTCTGACCCTCCGGTCCGACGGTGAAGCCGCCGAGCAGGCCCGAGTAGCGCTTGGGCGGCGGCGGGGCGTACTCGCCGCGCCGGCTCGTCCGCAGGCCGAGTGCCACCAGCGCCTCGACCAGCTTGACGGCCGCGCCCACGCCCTCGACCACCGGCACGCCGGCCTTCTCCGCCACCTCGTCGCAGAACGCGGCCATCCCCGCGCAGCCCAGCACGACCACGTCGCTGCCGTCCTCCCGCACGGCCCGGGCGCACAGATCGGCGACGGCCTCCCGCGCGCCCGGGCCGTCCAGGTCGAGGACGGGGATGTCGCAGGCGTGCACGCCCCGGCAGGCGCCCGCGGCGCCGTACCGGTGGGCGAGGTCCCAGGCCCGCCCGGCGGTGCGCGAGAGCGTGGTCACGACGCTGAACGTGCGGCCGACGAGCGTGGCGGCGTGCATGGCCGCCTCGGCGACGCCGACCACCGGCCCGGCGGCGAGCTCGCGCGCCGCGTCGAGGCCGGGGTCGCCGAAGCAGGCGATGACGTAGCCGTCGGTCCCGTCCCGCTCGCCGGCGGCGATCTCGGCCAGCACGCCGGGGACGGCCAGCGCCTCGTCGTAGTGGCTCTCGATCGACTCCGGGCCCATCGACGGGCTGACGGCGGCGACCGCCGTGGAGGGGGCCGCCACCGCCCGGGCGCGCCTGCCGACGGTCTCGGTCATCGCCCGGGCGGTGTTGGGGTTGATCACGGTGATCCGGGTCATGGGCGGGCCGGCGCCGCCCCGTCGGCGGCGAGGTGGACGTCGCGGTCGAGGCCGCCGATGCGCGGCGAGACCCGCTCCAGGACCACCATCGCCGCGAAGCCGAGCCCGCACCCGACGAACCAGCTGTAGTCGGCCACCCACGTGAGGTCGGTCGTCGTCAGGCCGAGGTCGAGGACCATCTTCGGCGCGAGCACCGACACGATCGCCGGGACGCCGGCCGCGGCCGTCGCCCAGACCGCGTTCGGGTTGTAGCCGTTCCTGAACCAGTACCGGCCGCCCTGGTCGAGGGTGAACAGGTCGTCCACCCACACCCGCTGCCTGCTCGCCACGTAGTAGCCGGCGATGAGGATGCCGAACAGCGGGCCGATGAGCGCGCCGAGCAGCCCCAGCGTGTAGTGGATGGCGTCCGGGTTGCCGTACCAGTTCCACGGGGTGAGGAGCACCGAGCCGACCGCGGCGATCATGCCGCCGGTCCGCCAGCTGATCCGCTGCGGGCTGAGGTTGGAGAAGTCGAACGCCGGCGAGATGAAGTTGGCCACGATGTTGATGCCCACGGTCGCGACCACGAACGTCAGCCCGCCGAGCAGGATCGCGAACGGCGTGTCGATCCGCTGGACCGTGTGGATCGGGTCGGTGACGAGCTCGCCGAAGACCGGCACGGTGGCGGACGCCGTGATCACCGTCAGCAGCGAGAAGAACAGGAAGTTCACCGGGAGCCCGAGCAGGTTGCCCTTCTTCACGGCGGAGAACGACCGGCCGTACCGGGAGAAGTCGCCGAAGTTGAGCATGGGCCCGGAGAAGTACGACACCACTAGGGCGATCGCGCCCAGCATGACCGGGACCGACTCGGCGAACCCGAGGTGGGCGCCCTGGGACAGGTCGAGGCTGATGTTCCGCCAGCCGGCCCGGGCGACCAGGTAGACGGCGAGCACCAGCATGACGGCGTAGACGGCCGGCCCGGCCCAGTCGATGAACCGGCGGATCGCCTCCATCCCCTTCCAGAACACGAACGCCTGGGCCACCCAGAGGATCGCGTAGCAGATGTAGCCGAGCACGGGGAGGCCGAGGAACCCGGAGGTCCGCACGTCGTTCAGGGCCGCCGTGGCGGGCCAGAACTTGAGGAAGATGATGATGAGCGACTGGGACGCCAGGTAGGTCTGCACCCCGTACCAGGCGATCGCGATCGCCCCGCGCACGACGGCGGGGATGTTGGCGCCGCGCACCCCGAAGACGGCGCGGTTGATCACCGGGTACGGCACGCCGGTGACCTGGCTCGGCTTGGCGACCAGGTTGCAGAAGACGTTGACGATCAGGATGCCGGCGAGGAGGGCGAACAGCACCTGCCAGCTCGCCAGGCCGAGGGCGAACAGGCTGCCCGCCGTGACGTAGCCGCCGACGCTGTGCACGTCGGACATCCAGAAGGCGAAGATGTTGTACCAGGACCACGTCTGCTCGCGCAGCGGGGCGAGGTCCTCGTTGGCGAGCCGGGGGTCGTAGCCGGGCTTGACGAGCCCGGCGCCGACCGGCATGCCGGCGGCCTCCACGACGTCGTGGTCCGGGGGCCGGGGCGGTGCGCTGTGTTCGGTCATGTCAGCATCCCTGGGGGGTATCGTGCGGGGGAGGGCGTGATCAGGGAGCGCGCGCTGTTAAGTGGCCACTTAACTGTTGCCGTTAATGTATTCCTTGACGTCGGGCCGGGAATTTCGGCCGTGTAAAGCTCGTGTGACGTGGTGGAGGACATGACCGGCCCTTCGGACATCGAGGCGATCACCGGTGAGCGCCTCGGCGAGCGGCTCCGCGAGCTCCGAGTGCGGTCGGGGATGTCGCTGCGGGCGCTCGCGCGCGAGCTCGGCATCTCGGCGAGCGCCGTCTCCCAGATCGAGCGCGGCACGATGCGCCCCTCGGTCAGCAGGCTGATCGCGTACGTCTCGGCGATCGGCGTGCCGCTCGCGGCCGTCTTCGACGAGAAGGCCGAGGAGGCTCCCCGGGAAGACGGCCGGGAGGGGGCCTCGGGGGACGGGGCGCCGGAGGAGGGGCGGCGCTTCGCCATCCGCAGGGCCTGGGAGGTCGCCCCGATCACGCTTGGCGGCGGCGTCACCTTCCGCAGGCTGTCGCCGGTGCCCACCGACGGCGTCGAGTTCTTCGAGTCCACCTACCCGCCGCGTGCCGTGTCGGCCGAGCACGGCCGGTTCCTCAGGCACGAGGGCTACGAGGTGGGCACGGTCACCCGGGGGGAGCTGACGATCGAGTTCGAGACCGAGGTGGTCACGCTGGCCGAGGGCGACTCGATCACGTTCCCGTGCAGCCGCCCCCACATCATCGGCAACCGGTCCGCCACGGTGACCGCCGTGGCCACCTGGCTGATCGTCCACACCTGAGGAGCCGCGCGGGCGGCTACTCCAGCGCGGGGGCGACGTGGATCTCGGCGCCCGGCGGGAGCGCGCACGACAGCCCGCCCAGCCGCCGCGCGTTCTCCCCGCACACGTAGACGCCCATCCACGGGCGGATCCGGCCGTCCGCGCCGCGCACCCGCTCCTCCAGGGAGGGGTGCGTACGGCGGAGCGTGTCGAGGGCGGCCTCCAGCGTCGGCGCGTGCTCGTCGGCCGCGGCTACGGCGAACACCCGGACCTCGTCCCGGTGACCGGCCAGGTGGCGGAGCGTCCGGGGCAGCACGAACGTCACCATCGTGACGGGCCTGGCCACTCAGAGCACCGCCGCGCGGACGCACAGCACGTCCGGCAGGTGCCGGGCGATCCGCGTCCAGGTCTCCCCGTCGTCGCGCGAGCCGTACACCTCCCCGTCGCGCGTGCCGAAGAACAGGCCGGCGGGGCCGGCCGCCATCGCGTCCCTGAGGACCGCGGCGTGCACCGGGCCCTCGGGGAGCCCGGTGGAGTGGCCCTCCCAGGTCGATCCCGCGTCCTCGCTGCGGAAGACCTGGTACCGGTGGCCGACCGGGGTGCGGTCGACGTCGCCGTGCAGCGGGAACACCCACAGCGTGTCCGGGTCGTCGGGGTGGACGGCGATCGGGAACCCGAAGTCGGACGGCAGGCCCGACCCGATGTCGGTCCACGAGGCGCCGAAGTCGTCGGACCGGTAGACGCCGAAGTGGTGCTGGAGGTAGAGCCGCTCCGGTCGCGCCGGGTGGTGGGCGACCTTGTGCACGCACTGCCCCCACTCGGGGTACTGCGCGCCCTCGGGCAGGAACGGCGCGCGGATGTTCCGGTTGGACGGGTACCACGTGAGGCCGCCGTCGTCGCTGCGGAAGAACCCGACGGCCGAGGCGGCGATCGCGATGGACTTCGGGTCGTCCGGGTGCGGGACGATCGTGTGCAGGCACAGCCCCCCGTTGCCGGGCTGCCACTGGGGCCGGGTCGGGTGGTCCCACAGGCCCTCGACGAGCGAGTAGGTCTCGCCGCGGTCCTCCGAGCGGAACAGGGCCGCCGGCTCGGCGCCCGCCCAGACCACGTCGGGCTCGGTGGGCGACGGCTGGAGCTGCCAGACCCGGGCGAGGGCGGCGCCGGTCCGCTCGGGGAAGGCGACCGGCGGCGTGTTCGCCTCGTGCCAGGTCTCCCCGAGGTCGTCGGACCACATGACGGACGGGCCGAAGTGGCCGTACTCGATGCCGGCGAGCAGGCGGGGCGTGTCGCGGCGGGTGTCGACCGCCACCGAGTGCACGGCGATCGTGGAGAACCGCACCGGCTCGACCTCGAAGGGTCCCCCTCCCCTCGATCGCGCGAGGAACAGCCCCTTGCGGGTGCCGACGGCGAGCAGAGCGTCCATGACGAACCTCCTCCTTGTACGGCCTGTGGCCATCGTGCCAGCAGACGCCCCGCCGCGCCCCCGGATCGTCAGGGCTCGCCCTGGACGGTGTCCCGGTGGATGCGGGCCGGCGGCACCCCCGACGCCTGCAGCCGCTGCACGGTCTCGTTCACCATGGTGGACGGCCCGCAGACGTAGACCTCGTGCTCCGCCCACGAGTGGAAGCGCTCCATCACCTCCGGCAGCCTGCCCCGCATGCCGTCGTAGGCCGGCTCGTCCGACACCACGGGCAGCACCCGCAGCCACGGGAACCCCGACTCCATCCGGACCAGGTCCTGAATGTCGTACAGCTCCGACGCGCTGCGCGCCCCGAACAGCAGGTGGATGTGGGGCCGCCGCCCGGACGCGACGACGTGCTCGATGATCGCCTTGAGCGGGGCCAGCCCGGTGCCCCCGGCGACGCAGAGCATGTCCCGGCCCGAGTCCACCGGCGTCATGGTCCCGACCGGCGGCCCGAGCAGGACCTGGTCGCCGATGCGGGTGTGCCGGACCAGGCTCGAGCTGACCCACCCCCCGGGCACCGCCCGCACGTGGAAGCGCAGGGTGTTGTCCTTGCGGGGGGCGTTGGCGATGGAGAAGGTCCGCCAGACCCGGGGCCAGCGCGCCGTCTGCACGGTCACGTACTGCCCGGGGAGGAACGGCAGGCGCTGGGACGGCCGCACCGTGATCACGGCGATGTCCCGGGTGCGCTGCTCGTGGTCGACGACCTCGGCGAGCCACCACGGCGGGGTCGTCCCCGCCTCGGCCTCGGCCGCCTCTATCATGATCTCCGACGCCATCCCGTACGCCGCCACCCAGGCGGCCTCGATCTCCTCGTTCCATATCTCGGCGGCGAAGTGCCTGACGGTCGCGACGAGGGCGTTGCCGACGGCCTTGTAGTGCTCGGCGACGACGCCGTATTTGCGGTGGTCGCGGCCGAGCTGCGCGAGGTAGTGCGCGAGCCCGCCGGGACTGTCGAGCATCCAGACGATTCTCGTGAGCGCGCCGAAGAGCCGGTCGCGCTGCACCTCCATCGCGGGCGGGAACATGCCCCGCAGTTGCGGACTCTCGGAGAACAGCCGTCCGTAGAAATACGCCGCGGCCTTCCCCGCGACGGGCTCGACGAGTGCGAAGCTCTCCTTGACGAGGCGCGGATTTAGCGACATCAGTTGTGTCCCACCCTTGCGACCGGAACGGATTCCGGTCTTTGTCGATCCACCTCCCTGACGGCTCCGGGTGACGAGCGCCGGCGGCCCCGGCTCAACCGATCGCTCACCGGGGAGTGTTTCACCCGCAGTCGGGCGTCACAACCGATTCATCGCAAGGTGGTGCGAAGGCTACGCATCGTCATCATGTCGTTATCCTTCGTGTTGGAACGATGTGGTTGACGAGAACCTTGGTGAGAAAGGTGACAAAAAAGAAAAGCCGTACGCCATGATGGGCGTGCCCCTCCGCACCACTCACGGGAGATCGCAAATGGCACGTCCGATCGTCGGCATCACCACCTATCTCGAGGCAGCCCGATGGGGTGTGTGGGTCCGCGAGGCGGCCGTGTCGCCCCAGGCGTACGCCCGGGCTGTGGAGAAGGCCGGCGCCGCGCCCGTGCTGCTGCCTCCCATCACGCCGTACGCCGTCCCCGACTACCTGCGCGGCCTCGACGGAGTCGTTCTGGCCGGCGGCGTCGAGGTCGACCCCGCCCTGTACGGCGAGGAGGACGCCGAGGACCGGGGCGACGACGTCGCCGAGCCGCAGCCGCACCGCGACCGGTTCGAGGTGGCCCTCGCCCAGGCCGCCGTGGAGGCCGGCGTCCCCCTGCTGGCGATCTCCCGCGGCATGCACGTCCTCAACGTCGCCCAGGGAGGCACGCTCATCCGGTCGCTCCCCGAGTCGGTCGGCCACGACCGGCACGAGACGGCCCGGCACGCGGTGACGGTGAGCGTGTCGAGCAAGGTGGGCAAGGCGATCGGGGACCGGGCCGAGGTGACCGGAGCCCACCGGCAGGCCGTGCGGCGGCTCGGCACCGGGCTCATCGCGGTCGCCTGGGCCGACGACCAGATCGTCGAGGCCGTGGAGCTGCAGGGGCACCGGTTCGCCGTGGGCGTCCAGTGGCACCCCGAGCGCGGCGCGGACAACGGCCTGATCGAGGCGTTCGTCGACGCCGCCCGTCCCTGACGTCCTGTCGGGGGCCGCTGTTAGTGTGCCGGGCATGGCGTTGCATCCGCAGGCCGAGGCCTACCTGAAGCTGTTCCCGTCGGATCTGGGCGTCGACCTGGCGGCGCTCACGCCCGCCCAGATCGCGCGGCTGCGCACGCTCGACGCCATGGCCGACCGGCGGGGCCCGCGGATCGAGCTGCCCGAGGTGCGCGACGAGACCGCGGCCGGGGTGCCGGTCCGCGTCTACCGGCCGGAGCCGGGCGGGCGTGCGCTGCCCGTGCTGGTCTACTTCCACGGCGGTGGCTGGGCCTTCGGCAGCGTCGAGCGCAACGACGCCTTCGGCCGCGACCTCGCCCGCCGGACCGGGGCCGTGGTGGTCTCGGCCGACTACCGCCTCGCCCCCGAGCACCCCTATCCCGCCGCCGCCGACGACGCCCTCGCCGTGGTCCGCGACGTCCACGCCCGGCCCGGGTTCTACGGCGGCGACGCCGGCAGGGTGGCCGTGATCGGCGACAGCGCCGGCGGCAACCTCGCGGCGGTGGCCGCGTGGCGGGCCCGCGACCTCGGCCTGCCCCTCGTCCACCAGGTGCTCGTCTGCCCGGTGCTCGACGTCGCGATGGACACCCCCAGCTACCGGGCGTACGGCGCCGGGTTCGGGCTGGACGCCGACGAGATGGCCTGGTTCGTCGAGCGGTACGCGGCCGGGGCCGACCCCGGCGACCCGGGCCTGGCGCCGCTCCGCCTGCCGGACAAGTCGGGCCTGCCGCCCGCCACCGTGATCACCGCGGAGTGCGACCCGCTGTGCGACGAGGGCGCCGCCTACGCCGCCGCGCTGGCGGAGGCGGGGGTTCCGGTCGAGCACCGCTGCTTCGAGGGCTCCCTCCACGGCTTCGTCGGCCTGCCCGGCTTCTTCGACCAGGCGGACGAGGCGCGGGAGCTGATCGCCGCCCGGCTGCGCGCCGCGTTCGGGACCTCCGAGCCGTCGTCGTCGGCGGCGTCGTCGGCGGCGTCCCCAGTGGGGCCGGCGGGATCGCCGGCGGGATCGTCCGAGGGGTAGAGGAGGCGCGACGTGCGGGAGTACGAGAAGCTGCGCACCGACTGGGCGGCCGACGGCGTGCTCAGGATCGTCATCAGCGAGCCCGCGAGGCTGAACGCGGTCGACCGCACCGGCCACCGCGAGCTGGCCGAGATCTGGCGCGACGTCGACCGCGACGACGACGTCAGGGCCGTGGTGATCCGCGGCGAGGGCGAGGCGTTCTCGGCGGGCGGCGACCTGGCGATGATCGAGGAGATGACCCGCGACCACGCGGTGCGCCTGCGGGTGTTCGCCGAGGCCCGCGACATCGTCTACAACGTGATCAACTGCGCGAAGCCGGTCGTCTCCGCCATCCAGGGGCCCGCGGTCGGCGCCGGGCTCGCCGTGGCCCTGCTCGCCGACGTGTCCGTGGCCGGGCGGACGGCGCGCGTCATCGACGGGCACACCCGGCTCGGCGTCGCGGCCGGCGACCACGCGGCGATCGTCTGGCCGCTCCTGTGCGGCCTGGCGAAGGCCAAATATCACCTGCTGCTGTGCGAGCCGGTCACGGGGGAGCAGGCCGAGGCGATGGGCCTGGTCAGCGTGTGCGTCGACGACGACCAGGTGCACGAGCGGGCCCTGGAGATCGCCGAGCGCCTCGCCCGGGGCCCGGCCGAGGCCATCCGGCTCACGAAGTACGCGCTGAACAACTGGCTGCGCATGGCCGGCCCGTCGTTCGACGCCTCGCTCGCCATGGAGTTCCTCGGCTTCACCGGCCCCGACGTGGTCGAGGGGCTCGCGGCGCTGCGCGAGCGGCGCCCGCCCCGCTTCTCCTGACGCCCGTCACGGGAAACGCTTGCGCAGCGACTCCAGGCCGGGGGCGAACACGCCCCGGGTGAAGATCTTGGCCATCTTGGCGGCGTCGTCGGCCTCGAACACGGCGTGCCACTCCACGAACGCCTGCCCCGTGTCCGTGACCGGGGCGACCCGGCAGGTGGCGCGGTAGTTCCGTACCGGGAGCGGGCACTGGAGGATCTCGTACGTCATCGTGCGCTCGTCGTCGTCGAGCGCGAGCAGCCGTTCGCGGAACAGCCCTCCGGCGCCGTCGACCCGGCGCACCGCCCCGGGCCCGACCGGCGCCCCCTCCTCGATCTCGCACAGGGCGACGCCGGGCAGCCAGTCGTCCAGGTTGCCGAAGTCGCGCAGGTAGCCCCAGACCTGGTCGGCTCCGGCGTCGATCACGGTGCTGGCGTACGAGTTGGGCATCGACGGCTCCTTCCGCTCGCTCGGCTTGTTCCCCGCCGCCGGCGCCGGGACACGGCGGGCGCGTCAGAAGCTGCGCGGCAGCCCGAGGACCTGGGTGGCGAGGTAGTTGAGCAGCAGTTCCTCGGTCACCGGCGCGATCCGGCCGATGCGGGCGTCGGCCAGCAGCCGCGCCACCGGGTACTCCAGCGAGTACGCCATGCCGCCGTGGGTCTGGAACGCCGCGTCGGCCGCCTCCCAGGCCGCCTGCGAGGCGGTCAGCTTGGCGATGTTGGCCTCGGTGCCGCAGGGCAGCTCGTTGTCGAACGACCAGGCCGCCTTGTAGAGCATGAGCCTGGCCAGCTCGATCTTCGCCTTGACCTGGGCCAGGGGGAACGCGACGGCCTGGTTGGCCCCGATGGGCCGGCCGAAGACCTCCCGCTGCCTGGCGTACTCCACACCGACGCGCAGCGCGACCTCGGCCCCGCCCAGCGCGCTCGCGCCGAGCAGGACGCGCTCGGGGTTGAGCACGTCCCACAGGACGGAGACGCCGCCGTGCAGCTCGCCCACGATGCTCGTCGCCGGCACCCGCAGGTCGTCGATGAAGACCATGTTGGACGGCGTGGTGTTGGCCCCCATCTTGGGGATCGGCCGGTACGACAGCGTCCCGGCGGCCACCGCCTCGGGGACGTTCACCAGGAAGACGGTCATGCCGTTGGTGCGGGGTTTGGCCTCGGCGGCCGGGATCGTCCGGGTGACCAGCAGCATCCAGGTGGCCCGCTGCACCCCGGTGATCCAGATCTTCTGCCCGTTGATCACGAAGTCGGAGCCGTCCTGCCGGGCGAAGGTGGACACGGCCAGCGAGTTCGACCCGGCGTCCGGCTCGGTCAGCGCGAAGCAGGTCTCGATCTCGCCGGACGCGAGCTTCGGCAGCAGCTCGGCCTTCTGCTCCGCCGAGCCGTGCCGCGCCAGCGTGGTCGCGCCGAATCCCGGCGTCAGCACGTAGACGAACGCGGACCCGCCGGCGGCGCCCGACGCGGCCAGCGTCTCCGTCGCGACGGCGAGCTCCAGCAGCCCCTGACCGGCGCCGCCGTACTCCTCGGGGACGGCCAGGCCGAGCCAGCCGCCCTTGGCCAGCTCCGCCCACACCTCCTCCGGCCAGCGCTTCTCGCTCTCGCACCGCTCCCAGTAGTCCATGCCGTACCGGGAGCAGATGTCGGCGATCCCCCGGCGCACCGCCTGGGCGCTCTCGGGCAGCGTGAAGTCCATGGCCGTCTCCAATCCAGCTCGCGGGCCATACTAGAACCACGTTCAGCCCGTGAGCGAGATCACCCGGGAGATCACCTCCGCGGGCGCCGCGCGTGGTAGACGAAGGCGGGCGGCAGGTTGCGCCAGACGGTGCGGCCCGGCACGACCTCCTCGAACGACTCGGCCAGCCGACGCCGGAACCGCAGCGCGGGCGGCAGCGTCCGGGCGTGCACGTACGAGAACGTGGTGAACGCCCCCTCGGGGGAGAGGCTCTCGACCACGGCCCTGAGCACCGACGACTGGTGGCCGTAGGAGAAGGCGGCCCACGGCAGCCCGCTGACGATCACGTCGGCGGCGGCCACGCCGCGCGCGGCCAGCAGGGCGGGCAGTTGGGCGGCGGTGTCCACGACGAGCTCGACGCCGGGGTGGCGCGCCGCCAGATGCGCGGCGAGCCGGGGGTTGATCTCCACGGCGAGGTGGCGGCCCCGCCCGCCGAGCCGCCGCTGGATCTCCGCGGTGAACGGCCCGGTGCCCGGGCCCAGCTCGACGACGACCGGGTCGCCCCGCTCCGGCACCGGGACGCACACGGCCGACGACAGCCGCCGCGAGCTGGGCGCGACGGCCCCGGTCAGGGCGGGGGAGCGGAGGAACTGCCCGAGGAAGAGCGCTGATTCGTTGGCCATGCCCCGACGCTAGGGCCGGTGATCACGCTCTGCCCCCCGCCGTCCGGACCGGGCTCGCGGCCAGAAGGAGGAGACGGCCTCCTGCCGATGGAGGACCGGCCGCCGTCCGTCCGCCCGGTACCGTTCACCTATGTCCCCCGTACGGCGGCCCTTCTTCCGGCGTCCGCAGGAGACCTCCGAGGACGCGCGGCTCCCCTGGCGGGGCGTGGGGACCGACGTCGCCCTGGCGGCCTGCGGCGTCGTGCTCGACGTGCTGGTGACCTGGGGGTCGTGGGGCGGGCCGTCCGCGCCCGTGTGGATCGCGGCCGCGTTCTCCCTGCTGGCCGGCCTTCCCCTGGGCCTGCTGCGCCGCCACCCGGCGGCGGCCGCCCTCCACCTGGCCGTGCTGCTCGTGGTGTGCGACCAGCTCGGCGCGTCCACCGCGAACACCGCGCAGCTGCTGCTCCCGATCGCCGTGGGCGTGCTGGCCCGCTCGCGCGACCTGCGCTGGACGGCCCCGATCGCGGTGCTCGCGTCCGCCGCGACCGCGGTCAACCTGGCCGACCCGGGGATCGCGTTCACCCGCAACACCTGGTTCTACTCGGTCGGGCTGATCGCGGTCCCCGTGCTGATCGGCCGCTACCTGCGCGCCCAGGAGGGGCGCCGCCGGGAGGACCCGGCCCCGCTGCTCGACCTGCTGCTGGCCGCGGGCGGCGTGGCGTTCTCCGTGCTCGGGACCTGGCCGTACTGGGACAGCGGGAGCCCGCCGGTGTGGGCGGTCGGACTGGTCGTCGTGCTCGCCGGGCTGGCCCTCGGCGTGGTGCGGCACCTCCCGGGCGGGGTCCTGCTGCTGGAGAGCGTCGTGCTCGTGGTCGCCGACCAGTACGTCCCCCGGACGGGCAACAGCCTCCAGTTGCTCGCGCTCATCGCGCTCGGCGTGTTCGCCACCCGGGCGAGCTGGTCCTGGGTGGCCGCGGCCTACGCCCTGACCTGCTCGGTCACCGCCATCGTGATCGTCGACGACGCGTCGGACGTGACGCTGTTCCGCGCCGCGGCCCTCATGACCATGGTCACCGCGCCCGTGGCGATCGGCCGGTACGTCGGCTCCCGGCAGGCCGCGGCCCGCCAGGCGGCGGACCTCGCGGCCGAGCGGACCAGGGCCGACCAGCTGGCCGAGCGGGAGCGGATCGCCCGCGAGGTCCACGACATCGTGGCCCACCACGTCGGCGCGATGGTGCTGCGGGCCAGCGCCGCCCAGTACGCGGGGGCGAGCGGCCCGGCCGCCGAGGCGCTGGCCGACATCCGCGACACCGGCCACCGGGTCCTGGAGGACCTGCGCGGCCTGCTGGCCGTGCTGCGCGACCCCGGGCGCGAGGAGCTGACCCTCGCCGACCCCGACGACGTGATGCGGGACGCGGTCGCCCGGATGTCGGCGGCCGGGCTGCCGGTGGACCTGCGCCTCGACGGCGACCCGGCGCGGGCCCCGTTGGTCGTGCGGGCGTCCGCGGCCCGGATCGTCCAGGAGGGGCTGACGAACGTGCTCAAGCACGCCGGCCCCGGCGCCCGTACGGAGATCACGGTCGGCATGGAGGAGCGGGAGCTCACGGTGGAGGTCCGCAACGGCCCGGGGGCGGCCGGGCCGGCGGCCGCGCTGCCCTCCCACGGCCAGGGCATCGCCGGCATGCGGGAGCGGGCCCGGGCGCTGGGCGGCCGCCTCACCGCCGGCCCCGCCGAGGACGGCGGGTGGCGGCTCGCCGCGGCCCTGCCCATCCCGGGGCCCGTCCCCGGCGATCCGCCGCCGGCCGACCCGGAGTGCCGATGGCCCGGGAGGACCGCGTGATCCGCGTGGTGGTGGCCGACGACCAGGCGCTCGTACGGGCCGGGGTGCGGATGATGCTCGAGGCGGCCGGCGACATGGAGGTGTGCGGCGAGGCCGCCGACGGGGCCGAGGCCGTGCGGCTGGCCGAGCGGCACCGGCCCGACGTGCTCCTGATGGACCTGCGCATGCCCCGCGTCGACGGGTTGGAGGCCACCCGGCGCATCCTGGCCGTCCAGCCCTCGGCCCGCATCGTGGTGCTCACCACCTTCTCCGAGGACGCCAACCTCTACGCCGCCCTCGGCGCGGGCGCCCTCGGGTTCCTCGTCAAGGACGACCCCCCGGACCGCATGGTCGACGCCGTGCGGCGGGCCGCGGCGGGCGAGCCGCTGCTCGCGCCGTCGGTGCTGCGGCGCGTGGTCGAACGGGCCCTGGCCGCCGAGCGGCAGGCCGTCCCCGTGCCCGGCATGCTCACCGAGCGGGAGACGCAGGTGCTCACGCTGGTCGGGATGGGCATGTCCAACGCCGAGATCGCCGGACGGCTGCACGTGGGCGTCACGACGGTCAAGAGCCACGTGGCGGCGCTGATCGAGAAGCTGGGCCTGCGCAACCGCACCCAGGCGGCCGTGATGGCGCACAGGTTCGGCTTGGTGGACACCGGGTTCAACCCCGTGGGTCCGCGCCCGGGGGAGTGAGAGGGCGGCATGTAGGGTCTGGGGCGTGAACCCTGCCGAGGACCGGATCTGGACGGTGCCCAACCTGCTGAGCTTCCTGCGGCTGCTCGGCGTGCCCGTCTTCCTCTGGCTCGTCCTCGGCCCGCACGCCGACGGCTGGGCCATCCTGCTGCTCGCGCTCGCGGGCTTCACCGACTGGCTCGACGGCAAGATCGCCCGGACCTGGAACCAGACCAGCAGGCTCGGACGGCTCATCGACCCGCTGGCCGACCGGCTGTACATCCTCGCCACCCTGGTCGGGCTGGTCCTGCGCGACGCCATCCCCCTGTGGCTCGCGCTCGCCGTGCCGCTGCGCGACGTCCTGCTGCTGTGGGTGCCGCCGGTGCTGCGCCGCCACGGGTACGGGCCCGCGCTGCCCGTGCACTTCCTGGGCAAGGCCGGCACGGCGGCCCTGATGTACGCCTTCCCGCTCCTGTTCCTCGCCTCCCACCAGGGCTGGTACGCCGAGATCTGCGCGATCTCCGGATGGGCCTTCGCCATCTGGGGAACTGGTCTGTATTGGTGGGCGGGGGTGTTGTATGTGGTTCAGGTGCGCGAGCTAACGAAGGGGTGACCCGTGAAGGCCGTCGTCATGGCGGGCGGGGAGGGGACACGGCTGCGGCCGATGACCGCCAACCAGCCCAAGCCCCTGCTCCCCATCATCAACCGGCCGATCATGGAACACGTCCTGCGGCTGCTGAAGCGGCACGGGTTCTCCGAGACGGTCGTCACCGTCCAGTTCCTCGCCGCGCTGATCCGCAACTACTTCGGCGACGGCGACGAGCTCGGCATGCGCCTCCACTACGCCACCGAGGAGGTGCCCCTCGGCACGGCCGGCAGCGTCAAGAACGCGGCCGACCGGCTGCGTGAGGACCGCTTCCTGGTGATCTCCGGCGACGCGCTCACCGACATCGACCTGACCGACATGCTGCGCTTCCACCGTGAGAACCGGGCCCTGGTCACCATCGGCCTCAAGCGCGTCCCCAACCCGCTCGAGTTCGGGATCATCATCGTGGACGAGAACGGCCGCATCCAGCGCTTCCTGGAGAAGCCGACCTGGGGCCAGGTGTTCTCCGACACCGTCAACACCGGCATCTACATCATGGAGCCGTCGGTCCTCGACGAGATCGCGCCCGGGCAGTCCGTCGACTGGTCCTCCGACATCTTCCCCAAGCTGCTCGAACGCGGCAGCCCCCTGTACGGGTACGTCGCCGACGGCTACTGGGAGGACGTCGGCACCCACGAGAGCTACCTCAAGGCCCAGGCCGACGTGCTGGAGGGCAAGGTCAAGGTCGACTTCGACGCGTTCGAGCTGGCCCCGGGCGTGTGGGCCGCCGAGGGCGCGTCGGTCGACCCCGACGCCGTGCTCAAGGGCCCGCTCTACATCGGCGACTACGCCAAGGTCGAGGCGGGCGCCGAGCTCCGGGAGTACACGGTGCTCGGCAGCAACGCCGTCGTCAAGGAGGGCGCGTTCCTCCATCGGGCCGTGGTCAGCGACAACGTCTACGTCGGGCCGGCCGCCCACCTGCGCGGCTGCGTCATCGGCAAGAACACCGACGTCATGACCGGCGCCAGGATCGAGGAGAACGCGGTCGTCGGCGACGAGTGCGTCATCGAGGCCGAGGCGTACGTCTCGTCTGGTGTCAAGATCTATCCGTTCAAGACGATCGAGGCCGGCACGGTCGTCAACACCAGCGTCATCTGGGAATCCCGCGGCCAGCGCAGCCTGTTCGGCCAGCGCGGCGTCTCCGGGCTGGTCAACGTGGAGATCACCCCCGAGCTGTGCGTACGGCTGGCCAGCGCGTACGCCACGACCCTGCGCAAGGGCGACACCGTGGTCACCTCCCGTGACGCCTCGCGGGCGGCCCGCGCGCTCAAGCGGGCCGTCATCAGCGCGCTCAACTCCAGTGCGATCAACGTCGTCGACCTGGAGGCCGCCGCCCTGCCCGTCGCCCGCTTCAACACCTCCAGGGAGAACGTCAAGGGGGGCATCGCCGTCCGGACCACCGCCGGCGACCCTCAGAGCGTCGACATCGTGTTCATGGACGAGACCGGGGGTGATCTCTCCCAGGTGGCCCAGCGCAAGCTGGAGCGCGTCTTCTCGCGCCAGGAGTACCGCCGCGCCTTCCCCGGCGAGATCGCCGAGCTGACCTTCCCCGCCCGCGCCGTCGACACCTACGTCCGCGAGCTGCTCGGCTGCGTCGACATGACCGGCGTCAAGGACGCCGAGATGAAGGTCGTCGTCGACTGCGCCGGCGGCACGTCCTCGCTCGTGCTGCCGAGCCTCCTCGGCCGGGTGGGGGTCGACGTCCTCACCGTGAACAACCGGCTCGACGACGCCTCCCCCACCGAGACGCTCGCCGAGCGCCGCCGCGACCTGCAGCGGCTGGCCGAGCTCGTCGCCTCCTCCCGCGCCGCCTTCGGCGTGCGGTTCGACCCGGTGGGGGAGCGGGTCTCCCTGGTGGACGAGATGGGCCAGCTCATCAGCGAGGAGCGGGCGCTGCTCGTCGTCCTCGACCTGGTGGCGGCCGAGCGCCGCGGCGGCCGGGTCGCGCTGCCCGTCACCACCACTCGGGTCGCCGAGATGGTCTGCCGCTTCCACGGCGTCCAGGTCGACTGGACGGCCACCAGCCTCGACGCCCTCACCAGCGCCGCCCGCCACCCCGACATGATCTTCGCCGGCGACGGCCGCGGCGGCTTCATCGTCCCCGAGTTCGCCCCCACCGTGGACGGCCTGGCCGTGTTCCTCCGCCTGCTCGGCCTCGTCGCCCGCACCCGGCTGTCCCTCAGCCAGATCGACGCCCGCATCCCCGAGGCCCGGCTGCTCAAAAGGACCGTTCCCACGCCCTGGGCGCACAAGGGGGCCGTCATGCGCTCGGTCGTCGAGGCCGCCGAGGGCCACCGGCTCGACACCACCGACGGCGTCCGCGTCGTCGAGGACGACGGAAGCTGGGCCCTGGTGCTCCCCGACCCGGCCGAGGCCGTCACCCATCTATGGGCGGAGGGCCACGACATGGACACCGCCCAGACCCTCATCGAGCACTGGGCCCACGTCGTCGAACAGGCCGCCGGCCAGTGACGCCGGGCGAGAGTCGTGAGCTGTGTGGCGGGATGGACCTTGAACGGCCGGGGGCTGTAGCGTTGGTCAGTCCCTGCCCAGCGACGCTTCTTGACCTTTGTCCCTGATCAGCGTAAGTTGCGGCATTCGCAGTCTGAGCAAGTCGTGAGAGAGGCCGAGCCGTTCGATGCCCAGCGTCTACTGCACGCAGTGCGGTCATGCCAACCCCGAGGATGCCCGTTTCTGTTCACGATGCGGTTCGCCGCTGAGCGCTCCGGCGCCCGTCGCAGCCGACACCACCTCGACGATCTCGCTCGAGGCGCTGGAGGCGGAGACGGGCCAGACGCTGCTTCCCGACCGCGCGGCGGTCGACCAGCTGCCGCCGGGGACGGCGCTCCTGGTCGTCATGCGCGGCCCCAACGCGGGGAGCAGGTTTCTGCTCGACAGCGATCTCACTACGGCGGGTCGCCACCCGGAGAGCGACATCTTCCTGGACGATGTGACGGTGTCCAGGCGGCACGTGGAGTTCTACCGGCGCGGCGGACAGTTCACGGTCCGCGACGTCGGCAGCCTGAACGGGACCTATGTCAACCGTGAGCGCATTGAGGAGTCTCCTCTTGTGGGCGGCGACGAGGTGCAGATCGGGAAGTTCCGGCTGGTGTTCCTCACGCGCGGTCCTGGAGGGCTGTGATCGGTGAGGAGGGAGAGTCATGAGCGCGCAGGCCGTACGGGCGTTCATGAGCATCGGGGAGGTGCTCGCCCTGCTGCAGGGCGAGTTCCCGGACATCACTGTCTCCAAGATCCGTTTTCTGGAGGGTGAGGGGCTCATCGAGCCCCAGCGGAGCCCCTCGGGGTACCGCAAGTTCACCCACACCGACGTCGAGCGCCTGCGCTACATCCTGACGGCGCAGCGCGACCACTACCTGCCGCTCCGGGTGATCAAGGATCACCTGGACGGCCAGGCCGCGCGGCCACGGGAAGTGACCGGCGAGGCCCCGCCCGTACGGCTCAGCCGCGAGGAGCTGATCGAGGCCGCGGGCATCGACGAGGAGACCCTGGCCGAGATGGAGAGCTTCGGCCTGGTCGCCCCGGTCGCCCGCCGCTACGACGCGGAGGCGCTGGAGGCGGCCCGCAGCGTGGGGGCGCTCGCGCGCTTCGGCGTCCAGGCGCGTCACCTGCGCGCCCTCAAGGCCGCCGTGGAGCGCGAGGCGGCTCTGGTGGAGCAGGCGGTGGCCCCGATCATGCGCCGCCGCGCGCCCGGAGCGATCGGGCAGGCGGACGAGACCGCCCGGGAGATCTCCGGACATCTCCAGGAATTGCACAACGCGTTACTCCGTGGGAGTGTTCGCGGCATTCTGGGGCGGTGACCGGCGCGGCCGCTCCCTGGTGGGTGTTACGTTGAATGCCTGGTGATATGCCGCGACGCTTTGAGACGGAGCCGCCCGTGTTGCAGATGGAGGTCGTGGGGGTTCGCGTTGAGATGCCCACCAACCAGCCCATCGTTCTCCTGAAGGAGACGAGCGGTGATCGGTACCTGCCGATCTGGATCGGCATGACCGAGGCGACCGCTATCGCGCTGGCGCAGGCGGAGGAGCCGCCGCCACGGCCGTTGACCCACGACTTGTTCCGTGACGTGCTGGAGGCCCTGGGGGTGCGGTTGCGCACCGTCAACATCGTCGCCCTGCGTGACGGGATCTTCTTCGCCGATCTGGTGTTCTCCAACGGGGTGGAGGTGAGCGCCCGGCCGTCGGACTCGATCGCGCTCGCCCTGCGGACCGGCGCGACGATCTACGCCAGTGAGGACGTGGTCCAGGAGGCGGGCGTCAGCATGCCCGACGATCAAGAGGACGAAGTGGAAAAGTTCCGCGAGTTCTTGGACAAAATCACACCGGAAGACTTCGGCCGGGCGGGCTGACGTGCCGGGCCAATTCGGGTGATTACGCTTCACGACGCGCCGGACGGGGTCGTTGACTGACGATGGCCCCGGTCCTACGGTGCAAGGGAAACCACGGTTGTAATTCACGAACCCCCAGATCAGACCGTGGGATGAGAGAAAGCCGGAGGTCCGCAGTGGCGGTCAGCAGCGGCGAGGGTAAGTCGGCGGGCCAGCACGACCCGGTCCGGCAGTCGGCGCGGGAGCGCGCCGGCGAACAGGGTCTGCTGTTCGACGAGCGGCCGGCGGCGCTGCCCGAGGACATCGGATACCGCGGGCCCACCGCGTGCGCGGCTGCGGGGATCACCTACCGGCAACTCGACTACTGGGCGCGGACGGAGCTGGTCCTGCCGACGATAAGAGCCGCGCAGGGCTCGGGGTCGCAGCGCCTGTACAGCTTCCGCGACATCCTCGTCCTCAAGGTCGTCAAGCGCCTCCTCGACACGGGCGTGTCCCTCCAGCAGATCCGCACCGCCGTCCGGCACCTGCGCGACCGGGGCGTCAACGACCTGGCCCAGATCACGCTGATGAGCGACGGCGTGAGCGTCTACGAGTGCACCTCCGCCGACGAGGTGATCGACCTGCTGCAGGGCGGCCAGGGCGTGTTCGGGATCGCTCTCGGCCGGGTCTGGCGCGAGGTGGAGGGCTCGCTTGCGGAGCTTCCGGGCGAGCGTGCCGCCGCCCCCTCCGATGCGGAGGGGGACCATCCCTCCGACGAGCTCGCCCGCCGCAGGAAGGCCCGCAGGACGGGCTGACCCGCCCCGGCAGGGGCGCCGCCGAGAGAGCACATGGCGAGTCGAGTGGGATCCGCCCCACCGGGTACAGTGGACAGGGCCGACGACCTCGTGCGGGAGAGTCCCCTCTGACCAGGGGCGCCGAAGGAGCAAACCTCCCCGGAATCTCTCAGGCATCCGTACCGCACGGACGAGGCGACTCTGAAAAGCGGGCCACCAGCCAGGTGGGCCCCACCGAAGGGGAAAGCCGGGCCCGGCGGGCCCGGTGAAGCTCTCAGGTCCGATGACAGAGGGGGAGACCGCACGACGACCGGCCACGGCCCGATCACCGGGGCGCGGGGCGGTCGCGCAGGTCTCGATCCCGTCCAGGAGGCCCCTGTCATGACCGACCGGTCCACGCTCAGCGACCTGTCCGCTCCGCCCTTCTCGACCCGGCACATCGGGCCGTCCGACGACGAACGCGCCCGGATGCTGGAGGTCGTCGGGTACGAGTCGGTGAACGACCTGCTCGCCGTGGCCGTCCCCGAGGCGATCCGCACGCCCGGCGCCCTCGGCCTGCCGGACGCCGCGAGCGAGGCCGAGGCCCTCGCCGAGCTGCGCGCCCTGGCCGGGAGGAACCGCGTCCTCACCACGATGATCGGGCTCGGGTACCACGACACGATCACCCCCGGCGTGATCCTCCGCAACGTGCTGGAGAACCCGGGCTGGTACACCGCGTACACCCCCTACCAGCCGGAGATCTCCCAGGGCCGGCTGGAGGCCCTGCTGAACTTCCAGACGGTGGTCGCCGACCTCACCGGCCTCGACGTGGCAGGCGCGTCCCTGCTGGACGAGGCGACCGCGGCCGCCGAGGCGATGACGCTGGCCCGCCGGGCGGGGAAGGCGGCGTCCTCGGTGTTCGTGGTCGACGCCGACGCGCTGCCGCAGACCAAGGCCGTCCTGGCCACCCGCGCCGAGCCTCTCGGGATCACGCTCGTCGAGTCCGACCTGTCGGGCGACCTGCCCGAGTGCTTCGGCGTCCTCGTGCAGTACCCGGGCGCGAGCGGCCGGGTGGCCGGCTTCCGCGACCTGGCCGAGCGGGCCCACGCCGCCGGCGCGCTCGTCGTCGCCGCCGCCGACCTGCTCGCGCTGACCCTGCTGGCCGCGCCCGGCGAGCTCGGCGCCGACATCGCGGTCGGCTCCACCCAGCGCTTCGGCGTCCCGCTCGGGTTCGGCGGCCCCCACGCCGCGTACATGTCCGTACGGGAGGGGCTGCAGCGGCAGATGCCGGGCCGGCTGGTGGGGGTCTCGGTCGACGCCGACGGGCAGGCCGCCTACCGGCTCGCGCTGCAGACGCGCGAGCAGCACATCCGCCGCGAGAAGGCCACCAGCAACATCTGCACGGCCCAGGTCCTGCTGGCCGTGATCGCCTCGATGTACGCCGTCTACCACGGCCCGGACGGGCTGCGGCGGATCGCGCAGCGGGCGCACCGCCACGCGGCCGTGCTCGCCGCCGGCCTGCGCGAGGGCGGCGTCGAGGTCGTCCACGAGGAGTTCTTCGACACCGTGCTCGCCCGGGTGCCGGGCCGGGCCGCCGAGGTCGTCGCGGCCGCAGAGGCGGAGGGCGTGAACCTCCGGCTCGCCGACGCCGACCACGTCGGGATCGCCTGCGACGAGAAGACCGCCGTCGAGCACCTGAGGGCCGTCTGGCGGGCCTTCGGCGTCGCCGAGCCCGTCGTGGAGGACCTCGACCGGTCCGCCGGCGACGCGCTGCCGGCCGACCTGCTGCGCACCTCGGGGTACATGACCCACCCGGTGTTCCACTCGTACCGGTCCGAGACGGCCATGCTGCGCTACCTGCGGCGTCTGCAGGACAAGGACATCGCGCTCGACCGGTCGATGATCCCGCTGGGCTCCTGCACGATGAAGCTCAACGCCACGACCGAGATGGAGCCGATCACCTGGCCCGAGTTCGCCGGGCTGCACCCGTTCGCGCCGATCGACCAGGCCCGGGGGTACGTCGAGCTGATCGAGGGCCTGGAGGGCTGGCTGGCCGAGGTGACCGGCTACGACCGGGTCTCGATCCAGCCGAACGCCGGCTCCCAGGGCGAGTTCGCCGGGCTGCTGGCCATCCGGGGCTACCACCGCGGCCGCGGGGAGACCGGCCGGGACGTCTGCCTCATCCCGTCGTCCGCCCACGGCACGAACGCCGCGAGCGCGGTCATGGCCGGCATGCGCGTGGTCGTGGTGGCCTGCGACGAGAACGGCAACGTCGACCTCGGCGACCTCGCCGCGAAGATCGGCAAGCACCGGGACGCGCTGGCCGCGATCATGGTGACCTACCCCTCGACCCACGGCGTGTACGAGGAGACGATCGTCGAGATCTGCCGGATGGTCCACGAGGCCGGCGGCCAGGTGTACGTCGACGGCGCCAACCTCAACGCCCTCGTCGGGCTGGCCAGGCTCGGGGAGTTCGGCGCCGACGTCTCCCACCTCAACCTGCACAAGACGTTCTGCATCCCGCACGGCGGCGGCGGCCCCGGCGTCGGCCCGGTCGCGGTGAAGGCCCACCTCGCCGAGCACCTTCCGGCGCACGTGTCGGCCGCGCCGTACGGCTCGGCGGGCATCCTGCCGATCTCCTGGGCGTACATCAGGATGATGGGCGGCGACGGCCTGCGCCAGGCCACCGAGCAGGCGATCCTGTCGGCCAACTACCTGGCCCGGCGGCTCGCCCCGCACTACCCCGTGCTGTACACCGGCCGCGACGGGCTGGTGGCCCACGAGTGCATCGTCGACCTCCGGCAGATCACCAAGGAGACCGGCGTCACCGTGGACGACGTGGCCAAGCGCCTGATCGACTACGGCTTCCACGCGCCGACCATGTCGTTCCCGGTCGCCGGCACCCTGATGATCGAGCCGACCGAGAGCGAGGACCTGGCCGAACTCGACCGCTTCGCGGACGCGATGATCGCCATCCGGCGGGAGATCGCCGCCGTGGCGTCGGGGGAGTACGACCGGCAGGACAACCCGCTGCGCAACGCCCCGCACACGGCCGAGGCGCTGCTGGCCGGCGAGTGGGGCCACCCCTACTCGCGGGCGGAGGCCGCCTACCCGGTTCCCGCCCTGCGGGAGAACAAGTACTGGTCGCCGGTCCGCCGGATCGACCAGGCCTACGGCGACCGCAACCTCGTCTGCTCCTGCCCGCCCCTCGAGGCGTACGAGGACTGACGAGACCGGTGAGGCGCCGCGTCCCCCGTGGGCGCGGCGCCTCACCGTGTCCGCCCGTCGGCCGGTTCTGACCCCCGCGCCAGTGGCCCGTACGGCTTGCGCATGTCTGCCCCCGCGGGGGAGCCGGTGTCGTTAGGATCATGGTGATCGTCTTCTGCCACATCTGATCCCTGCGAGGCCCATTCCATGACGGCCATCGACCCCGGGCGGCGGCTCGACCACGCACGCCGGCTCGCCGAGACCGGTGACCTCGACGCCGCGGCGGCGGCGTTCGCCGAGATCGCGGAGGAGGAGGGGCCCGACCGGGCCGAGGCGGGGGCCGGGCTGTCGGTCGTCGCGGAGCGGATTGCCGCCCGGCTGCTCGACGACGGGGAGCCCGGTCAGGCGGCCGACGTGCTGCTGGAGGCGCTGTCCGTGGAGGCCGTGGCCGACGCGGCGCGGCTGCGGGTGCTGCTCGGGATCGCCCACCTGGAGATGGCCTGCGCCGAGTTCGCCGGGGCCGTCGAGGAGGGCCGGTGGGAGGAGGGAGACGCCGAGACCGGCGCGCTCGCGATCGAACTGCTCGCGCGGACGCTTCCGCTGCGCGGCCGGGACGACGACGCCGAGACGGTCTGGCGGTACGGCCTCGACCACCCCGACCGGATCCTGGCCGAGCAGGTGCGGCTGCGTCTGGGCCGTGACGTCCGCCCGGTGATGGAGGGCACCGACGCCTGAGACCGGCCCGCGCTGCCGCGGGTGAGGCGGAGCGGGGACCGGCCGTCCGGGCGGGTCAGCGGGAGTTGCGGCGGCTCAGGGCGTAGGCGAGGTTGACGCCGACGATCCCGCACCAGGCGAGCAGCATGCCGGCGCCGTGAGCGGTGCCCGCGGCGATCGCCGTGAGCGGGACGCCGATGCCGAGCGAGCCGAGGGCGACCGCCACGGCCGCGTCCTTGCGCGGAGGCCGGGGCCCCTGCTGCTGGAGGTGGGCCGCCACCTCGCCCCGCACCCGGGCGGCGATCTCCACGTCGAGCTTGTCGAGGAACGAGTCGACCAGCGCGTCCTCGTAGTCGGGCCCGAGGTCGCGGCGGGCGGCGATGACGGCGCGCAGGTCCTCCCTGGTGGAGGGCGACGTGCGCGGGGGCTGCGGCCCGAGAGCGCCGGGGGACGCGATGGGGCCCGGCACGGTGGCGTACGGCGGCGGCGCGGGGTACCCGCCGTAGGGAGGCTGCGGTGCTGTGTCCGGCATCGTGCCATTGTCCACCTGACCGGCGGTCGCCGGCATCCTCCGCGGGGAGGGTCGGCGCGTCGTGCCCAGGTCGTAGGCGGTAGCGTCGCCGCCATGGAGATCCCGACACCGCACGGACCGGCGTCCGCCGAGGTGGACGAGGTCCGCGACCCGCGGCTGCTGCTGGTCCTGACCCACGGGTCGAGCGGCGGCGTGGACGCCCCCGACCTGCTGGCCGTACGGGAGGCGGTCCTGGGGATCGGGGTCGCGGTGGCGCGGGTCCTGCAGCCGTTCCGGATGCGCGGGGCCCGGGCGCCGGGCTCGGCGGCCAAGCAGGACGAGGCGTGGATCGCGCTCGTGGCGGCGCTGCGGGAGCGTTGTCCGGGGGTGCCGCTGGTCCAGGGCGGCCGCAGCAACGGCGCCCGGGTGGCCTGCCGGACGGCCCCGGAGACCGGAGCGGAGGCGGTGGTGGCGCTCGCCTTCCCGCTGCACCCGCCCGGCAGGCCGGAGCGGTCGCGGGCGGACGAGCTGCGGCGGGCGGGCGTTCCGGTGCTTGCGGTCAGCGGCGAGCGGGACCCCTTCGGGATCCCGGACGAGAAGGACGCCGCGCGTCTCGTGGTCCTCCCTGGGGAGGGACACGAGCTGCGGAAGGACCCCGCCCGGGTGGGCGAGGAGGTGGCGCGGTGGCTGCTGGAGCCTAGGCCGCGCTGATGGCCATGTCGGTGGGGCGGTGGGGCGCGATGACGCCGCCGTCGGGCAGCAGTTCGCCGGTGTCCTCGAACAGCACGACGCCGTTGCAGAGCAGGCTCCAGCCCTGCTCCGGGTGCGAGGCTATCGTGCGGGCGGCTTCTCGGTCCTTCGCGTCCGCGTTGGGACAGGCCGGTTCATGAGGGCACATCGCCGGGGCTCCGTGTCTTTCTCGTATGCTCGTGGTCGGTTCGGGTGGGCCAATGGCCTCCGTCACCGACGTGTCCCCCGATGGTGAGGGTCGAGCCTGGTGGGGTCGACGTATATGACGTACAGCACACTGGACACCTCCAGTTTGCGGGTCGGTCCCATCGGCGTGACATAGCCCGTTCGGGCGGTTCCGCCGGTCGGGGTAGGGGGCCCGGCCGCGACCCGCGCGGGGTGCGTGCACACTGATGTGACCTAGTACACAAGAGTGCCCCATGGATGATAACGGTCCAACCTCGACACGCCGTCCGTCTGGTAACTGAGGAATTACCAGTCGGAAGAGCTCCGGGTCAGCACGCCACGCCGTCGCGTCCAGGCGGCCGGGGCGATGGGTGGGGCAGGGCGGCGTCTGCGGGCGTCGGGCGGGGGTTCAGGCGGGGGTTCAGGCGGGGGTTCAGGCGGGGCTTCAGACGCGGGCGAGGCCGGCGAGCAGGGCGTCGAGGCCCTCCTCGAACTCGCGCTCTCCCTCGGCCGTGCGCGCGTCCCGCACGGCGGCGTCGGGGTCGGCCCATCCGGACTGCTGCACCTCGACCGCCACGCTGCCGAACACGTACGCGCGCAGCGCGCGCACCGCGGCGGCCGCGTCGCCGTCGAGCCCCGCCTCCCTGAGCTGCTCGATCTGCTCCCCGATGGCGATCAGGGCCGAGCCCTTCGGCGGCTTGGTCAGCGCCAGCGACAGCACCCCGGGGTGCTCCAGCAGCGCGGCGCGGCTCGCGCGGGCCCACGCCCGGGCTCGGTCCTGCCAGGTGGCGGCCCCCGACGGGTCGACGGCGACGGTGGTGACGTGCTCGGCGAGGGCGTCCATCAGCGCCTCCTTGCCGCGGGGCAGGTGGTGGTAGATGGCCATCGCCTCGACCTGGAGCGCGTCCCCGAGCCGTCGCATGGTCAGCCGGCGCAGGCCCTGCCCGTCGGCGATGTGCAGGGCGGCGTCGATGATGCGTTCCCTCGACAGCGGGACTGGTGGTCGCTTGGCAGGCATGGCGATCATGCTGCCACATCTGACCTTACTACGTAAAGGGCGCCGCACCCCTGATGTGCGAGGGGGCGCGGGCAGCGCGTACGCTACCGCCAGCGACGCGTTGTGAAAGTTGGAAGGGCTGACGATGGCGTTTTTCCGTCCGCGGGTGAGCCGGGAGGCTGAGGTCCGCTACCACTCCGACCAGGAGATCGCCAAGGGCTTCGGCGACAAGCTGGAGCGGCTTCGCGAGGCCGAGCGCCGCTACCGCGCCGTTCAGGCGTCCGGGGCCCCCGTGGAGGAGCTGCGGGAGGTCGCGCTCGACCTCGACCGGGCGCTGACCGACGCGCTGCGCAGCGCTGAGGCCGCCCAGCGGGCGACGTTCGGCGTGAAGGCCTACGACGACCGCATCGCGCGGCGCAAGGGCCGGGCGACGCCCGACGGCGCGCTGTGGACCGCAGAGGTGAACCGCCTGCGCACGATGCGGGAGGCCCACCGGTTGCAGATCCCGCGCGTGCCCCGCGCCGCCGCGGTCATCCGCTAGCCGCAGGACCGCGGAGGACCGGCCTCGCCCGAGAACGGAAACGGCCCGCGCCATCCGGCGCGGGCCGTTCACAACGGCGGGGTCAGCTCGCCCAGTCGAGGAGCGGGCGCGTGTTGCTCGGGTGGCGCAGCTTCGACAGCGACTCCTTCTCGAGCTGGCGGATCCGCTCCCGGGTGAGGCCCAGGTGCTTGCCGATCTCGTCGAGCGTGTGCGGCTTGCCGTCGGCCAGGCCGAACCGCAGGCTCATGATCTTCGCCTCGCGCGGCGAGAGGTTGCCCAGCACGCCCTTGAGCTGCTCGGCGAGCAGCTGGCGGTCGACCACCTCCGACGCCTCCGGCGAGTCGACGTCCTCGATCAGGTCGCCGATCCGGGTCTCCCCGTCCTCGCCGATCGTCGAGTCGAGGCTGATCGGCTGGCGGCTCGTGCGGAGCAGCTCCTCGATCTGGTCGGGCGTCTTGTCGAGCTCCACCGCCAGCTCCTCCGGCGTGGGCTCGCGGCCGAGGCGCTGGTGCATGTCGCGCTCGACGCGCGACAGCTTCGACAGCATCTCCAGCACGTGGACGGGCAGCCGGATCGTGCGGGCCGAGTCGGCGAAGCCGCGCTGGATGGCCTGCCGGATCCACCACATCGCGTACGTCGAGAACTTGTAGCCCTTGGTGTAGTCGAACTTCTCGACGGCGCGGATCAGGCCGAGGTTGCCCTCCTGCACGACGTCGAGCAGGGCCATGCCGCGGTCGGTGTACTTCTTCGCCACCGACACCACGAGGCGGAGGTTGGCCTCCAGCATGTGGTCCTTGGCGCGCTTGCCGTCCTCGATGACCCACTCCAGGTCGTCGCGGACGCCGGGGGCGAGCCTCTCGCCGCTCTCCAGGGCCGTCTCCAGCTTGTACTCGGCGTACAGGCCGGCCTCGATGCGCTTGGCCAGCTCGACCTCCTGCGCGGCGGTGAGCAGCGTGCGGCGGCCGATCGACTTGAGGTAGGTGTGGACGGAGTCGCCCATGACCGAGGAGTTGTCGTCCAGGTCGAGCGTCTCGCTCTCCTCCACCTCGGCCTCGACGGCCTCGGCCGCCTCGGCGGCCATGTCGTCCTCGTGCTGCGGCTCGGCGGGGGCCGTGGCGGCCGCCCTGGACCTTCTGGTGGTCTTCGTGGTGGTTCTCCTGGTGCTGTCGGCCGCTCCCGCGGCCGCGGGGGTCTCGGCGTCCTCGGGGGCCTGCGTGCCCGCCGTGGCCGTGGCGGTCCTGCGGGTCTTCCTGGCCGGGGTCCGAACCTGTGCCCTGCCCGCCGCCGTGCCGGCGGCGTGCGGCTCGTTCTCGGCGGCCAGGTTCACGCCCGCCTCGGTGAGCTCGCGCAGGATCGAGCGGCCCTCGACGGGGCTGACGCCGGCCTCGGCGAAGGCCTCGCGCAGCTCCGCCAGGGAAAGGTGACCCTGCGCACGCCCTCGCTCCAGGAGCTGGTCGAGAGTCGTCGGGGTCACCTCGCGCCCGGGCGAGGTCGCCACGGCGGTCCGGGGCATGAGGACACCTCCTCCTTGACGGAGTTCGTCATGTACGGATGGTTTCGGTGGGGCGCGGCGGTCGTGCTCCGGCTCTGCGCACCAGTATCAATAACGCCGACGCGCCCAGTTTGTTCCCTGCGGCGTCCGCCGGGGCCGGATCGGCCCGGGGGAACGGCGGCGCGGCGGGCACGGACGTGCGGCGCGGCCCGAGGAGAGGCAGGGGAGGACGCGGGACGGCCTGATCAGTCGCCGGGGGTGATGATGCTGATGCTGACCTGCGGCATCGGCATGGGCTGGGCGTCCTCGAGGCGCTCGTCGGTCCAGTAGTCGGCGACGTCTCCCGGGTCGCCGGTCAGCTCCGAGGAGACGACGTCCGGGTTGTCGGGGGGCGGCGTGACCCGGCCGGTGACGTCGACCGGCCCGGGGGTCGCCGGGGCGACCCGTCCCGCGCCCGCGGGGTCGGAGCCCGCGCCCGGCGCCTGCTCAAGACGGCCGGCGAAGGCGGTGGCCGTGACCGAAATCCCTCCGATCAGGACCGCGCCGACGACTCCGGCGGAGATCAGCATCCTGCGGTTCGGCCTCATGCGACGCCCCCCTTCCCTGCTCTTATAGACGCACGAAGGTCATTTCCGGTTCCTCAGGGCGACGATATCCGGTTTCCCGTTGGGCAGCAGGGGAATCTGGGACACCAACTCCACCACGCGTGGCGCCGCGTGGGCGGGCAGACGCTCCTTCGCCCAGGATCGGAGCCCGTCGAGCGTGACGTCGCCGGCGACGACCGCGACGACGACCTCCCCCCACTCGGGATCGGGACGGCCGACCACGACGACGTCCCGGACGCCGGGGTGCCCGGCGAGCACCTCGGCCACCGCTCCCGCCACGACCTTCTCGCCGCCCGTGTTGATGACGTCGTCGGCGCGGCCGAGCACGGTCAGCCGCCCGTTCTCGATCACGCCCAGGTCGGACGTGACGAACCAGCCGCCCTCGAACGGCCGGTCGTCGCGCAGCCGGTATCCCGAGAACAGCACGGGCCCCCAGATCCGGATCCGCCCGTCGTCGCCGATTTTGAGATCTACATTGTCAAGGGGCACGCCGTCGTACACGCATCCGCCGCAGGTCTCGCTCATGCCGTACGTCGTGACGATGCGGGCGCCTGCGGCCCGGGCCTCGGCGAGCAGGCCGGGGGGAGCGGCGGCGCCGCCGAGCAGGATCGTGCGGAAGGCGGAGACGTCGGCCCCCGCGTCGAGCATGCGCCGCAGCTGGGTGGGCACCAGCGAGACGTGGTCGGCGCCGCTGGCCGCGACGTCTGCGGGGGAGAACCGCGGCTGGACGATCGGCTCGGTCCCGCCGAGCAGTGAGCGCACGAGCACCTGCATGCCGGAGATGTGCGAGGGGGGCAGGCAGCACAGCCACCGCTCACGCGGGCGGGCGCCGATCCGGTCGAGGGAGGCCCGGGCGGACGCGGTGAGCGCCTCGGCCGTCAGCTCGACGCCCTTGGGGACGCCGGTGGAGCCCGATGTGGCGATGATCACAGCGGCGTCGCCGGGCCGGCCCCCGGGACGGGGCCGTACCCCATCGGGGGTGACGACGTGGGTCGGGCGCAGCGCGTCGAGGGCGGCGTCGAGCGCGGGAGGGGGCAGATCGGGCGACAGCGGCAGCACGCACGGCCCGTCTCCGGCCAGCGCGGACCGCACGGCCTCGAAGAGCGCGGGGCCCGGCGGCAGCACGAGGGCGTGCACCGGGCGGTGTCCGGGACGGGTGAGCACGGTCGTAAGGTTAGTCCGGGCGCGGGCACCACCGGTGAGCGCCCGGCAGGTGACGACTGAGGAGCGAGTGTGGCGAGCGGCGTCGACTGGAAGCGGTCGGGGGACTACGAGGACATCATCTACGAGACCGCGGAGGGCATGGCGAAGATCACCATCAACCGGCCCGAGCGGCACAACGCGTTCCGCCCCACGACGCTGTTCGAGCTCCGGGACGCGTTCAACGTGGCCCAGGAGGACACCGAGGTCGGTGTGATCATCTTCACCGGCGCCGGCGACCGGGCGTTCTGCTCGGGCGGCGACCAGAAGATCCGCGGCGACGACGGCTACGTGGACGACAAGACCCACGGCATCGGCCGGCTCAACGTGCTCGACCTCCAGGTGCAGATCCGCCGCTGCCCGAAGCCGGTGATCGCCATGGTGGCCGGGTACGCCATCGGCGGCGGCCACGTCCTGCACGTCTGCTGCGACCTCACGATCGCCGCCGACAACGCCCGGTTCGGCCAGACCGGCCCCAAGGTCGGCTCGTTCGACGGCGGGTACGGCTCCTGGCTGCTGGCCGAGACGGTCGGGCTCAAGCGCGCCCGCGAGATCTGGTACCTGTGCCGCCAGTACGACGCCCAGACCGCCCTGCAGTGGGGCCTGGTCAACGCGGTGGTGCCGCTGGAGCGGCTGGAGGAGGAGACGGTCCAGTGGGCCCGCGAGCTGCTGGAGAAGTCTCCCCTCGCCCTGCGCATGCTGAAGGGCGCGCTCAACGCGGTCACCGACGGCGCGGCCGGCATGCAGCAGTTCGCCGGCGACGCCACGCTCCTGTACTACATGAGCGAGGAGGCCCAGGAGGGCCGCGACGCGTTCAAGGAGAAGCGCGCGCCCGACTTCGCGAAGTTCCCGCGCCGGCCGTAGCGGGCCCGATGAGGATGCCCATGACGGCGGCCCGCCCGTCCCGCCGCGTCTCGGCGACGGCGGTCTGCGACCCGCGCGCGGCGGGGCGTCCCGCCGCGGGAGACCGTCCGTGAACCCGGCGACCGCGCTCGCCACCGTTCTCGTCGACGAACTCGTCCGGTGCGGGGTGACCGACCTCGTGCTCGCCCCCGGCTCCCGGTCGGCGCCGCTGGCGCTCGCCGCGCACGCCGAGTCGCGCCTTCGGCTGCACGTCCGCATCGACGAGCGGTCCGCGTCGTTCCTCGCGCTCGGGCTGGCCAAGCGCTCCGAGCGCCCGGTCGCGGTCGTGTGCACCTCCGGCACGGCCGCCGCGAACTTCCACCCGGCGGTCGTCGAGGCGTCCGAGGCCGGCGTGCCGCTGCTCGTGCTCACCGCCGACCGGCCGCCGGAGCTGCGCGGCACCGGGGCGAACCAGACGATCGACCAGGTCAAGCTGTACGGCTCGGCCGTGCGCTGGTTCGCCGAGATCGGCGTGCCGGAGGACCGGCCCGGCCAGGTGGCCTACTGGCGGTCGCTGGTCTGCCGGGCCCATCAGCGGGCGACCGGCCCCGCCGACCCCGGGCCCGTCCACCTGAACGTGGCCTTCCGCGAGCCGCTGGTGCCCGACGGCGACGCGACGTGGTCCGAGTCGCTGGAGGGCGACGCGAGCGGGGCGTGGATCCGGGCCAGGGTCGCGCCGCCCGCCTCCGCCCTGCACATCCCGCCCACGCGGCGCGGCGTGCTCGTCGTGGGGGACGGCGCGGCCAACGTGCGCCGGTACGTCGCGGCCGCCGGCATGGCCGGCTGGCCCGTGCTGTCGGAGCCGACCGGCGGCGGCCGGTACGGCGACCACGCGATCTCGACCTATCACTTCCTGCTGGGGGACCCGGAGTTCGCCGAGGCCCACCGGCCGGACGTCGTGGTCACCCTCGGCAGGCCGGGGCTGTCGCGGCCGCTGCTGTCGTGGCTGCGGCGGGCCCAGGAGCACATCGTGGTCGCCCCCGACCTCACCCGCTGGCCCGACCCGACCCGGTCGGCCACGCAGGTCGCGCAGGCCGTCGAGATCCCGATCGCCTCCGGCGACGACGCCTGGCTAAGCTCCTGGCGGCAGGCGGACCACGCCGCCAGGGAGGCGCTCGACCAGGTGCTCGACTCCCACGGGCTGAGCGAGCCCCGGCTGGCCAGGGACCTCGCCGAGCTGCTGCCCAACGGGTCGCTGCTGTTCTGCGGGTCGTCGATGCCTATCCGGGACCTCGACCAGGCCATGCGGCCCCGGCGCGGGCTGCGGCTGATGGCCAACCGGGGCGCCTCGGGGATCGACGGGCTCGTCTCCAGCGCCATGGGCGCGGCACTCGCCCACAACGGCCCGGCGTACGCCCTGATCGGCGACCTGACTTTGCTGCACGACCAGAACGGCCTGATCCTCGGCCCCCGCGAGCCCCGTCCCGACCTGTGCCTGGTCGTGGTCAACAACGACGGGGGAGGGATCTTCTCGCTGCTGCCGCAGGCCGCGCTCGAGGCACCCTTCGAGCGGGTCTTCGGGACGCCCCACGGGGTCGACTTCGCGTACCTGGCGGCCGCGAGCGGCCTGCCGTACACGCTGGTCACCGAGGCTGAGGAGCTGTCGCGGGCGCTCAAGGGTGACGGGGTGCGCCTGGTGGAGGCCCGCACCGACCGGGAGGCCAACGCCGCCGTGCACGCGGCGATGCGCGACGCCGTGCGCGACGCCATGCGGCCGTAGCCCTCACCAGGTCACGGGCAGCTCGACCAGGCCGCCGGTCAGCGCGTCGCGCCTGACCTGGAGCTCCTCGGCCGGCACCGCGAGCCGCATGTCCGGGAACCGCGGCACGAGCTGCGAGAACACGGCCGTGAGCTCGATCCGGGCGAGCGGCGCCCCGATGCAGTAACGCGGCCCGTGCCCGAACGCGAGGTGCTGCGCCGTCCGGTCGCCGGAGTAGCGGAGCACGTCGAAGCGATCGGGGTCGGGGAAGACGGCGGGGTCGTGGTCGGCGGCCGTCGTGTCGAGGAGGACCATCTCCCCGGCGGCGACCGGCAGCCCGGCGACCTCCAGGTCCTCCCGCGCGTAGCGGGGGATGCCGGCGCCGCCGCCGCTGCGCTGCGGGGCCCGCAGCACCTCCTCCACGGCGGCCGGGACGAGCCCGGGGCGGTCGAGCAGGGCCCGCCACTGGCCCGGCGTGGTGAGCAGCAGCAGCGCGCCCATCCCGATCCGGACCACCGTGGTCTCGTGCCCGGCGAACAGCAGCGCCATCGAGAGCATCGCGATCTCGTCGTCCCCGAGGCCCTCGGCCGCGCACAACCGGGAGATCACGTCGTCGCCCGGCTCGTCGCGCCTGCGCCGCACGAGTCGCCGCCCGTAGGCGAACAGCTCGCCCAGCCCCTGCTCGGAGCGGGCCCGGTCGCGCACGTCGGCGGCGGCGAGGGTCCAGGCGCGGAACCGGTCCCGGTCCTCGTACGGCACGCCGAGCAGCTCGCAGATGACCAGGATCGGCAGCGGCAGCGCCAGCGCCTCGGTCAGGTCGGCCGGAGGCTCGCGCTCGGCGAGGTCGTCGAGCAGCCCGGCCGTCAGCGTCTCGACCCGGTCGCGCAGGACGCGCATGCGCCCGGGGGAGAAGTGCGGCTGGAGCAGGGCGCGCATGCGGCGGTGGTCCTCGCGCTCGGTGGCGAAGTCGCCCTGCGGGCCGCCGAACAGCGCGGAGTCGCCGGTTCTCGCGGCGTTCGCCGGGTCGGGGTGCGAGCGGCCCAGCCGGTCGTCGGCCAGCAGGCTCCGCACCTCCTCGTACCCCGTCACCAGCCAGGCCTCGTGTCCGGACCGCGTCCGCACACGGTGGACGGGGCAGCCGGTCGCCTGGAGATCGGCCATCGCCGGGGCCGGGCGGAGCGGGTGCGGCTGCTCGAACGGCAGCAGGGGGAGGTCGGCCATCGATGGCTCCTTCGTATACGCCAATGTGTATATCTGAGAGTAAACAAAGGCTACTTGTATACTCCCGCGTACACAAGGGAGGGCGAGGATGCCGGCAGGCGAGCGGGACGGCGAGGGCGAGGAGCGGGAGGCGCCGGTTCGGCGGCTGCGCCGCGCCGACCGGCGCGAGCAGATCCTCGACGCGGCGACCCGCGCGTTCGCCCGCGCGGGCTTCACGGCGACCGGCCTGGACGACGTCGCCTCCGAGGCGGGGGTCACCCGGGTGATCCTCTACCGGCACTTCGACTCCAAGGCCGACCTGTACCGGGCGGTGCTCGACCGGGGCTTCGCGCGGCTGGAGGAGTCGGTCGGCGCCGGCGGTTTCGGCGGGGAGACGATCCCGGCGCTCGTGCGCGCCGCGGCCGCCGACCCGGACGCGTTCCGGCTGCTGTTCCGCCACGCGGCGGGGGAGCCCGAGTTCCGTGGGGTGATCGACGCGCTCACCGAGGAGTCGCGGGAGGTCAGCCGGAGCCACCTGGTCTCGCGCATCCCCGATCCTGCCTGGCTGGAGTGGGCGTCGCGGCTGCTCCCCGTGGTGACGGTCGAGGCCGTCATCGCCTGGCTCGACGCCGGGAGTCCCGACCCCGAGACGGCCGCGGCCCGCATCCGCCAGGTGGTCAACCACGTGATCGAGACGGCTGTGGGCGGGCGCCGCTGACCCCGGCGATCGTCGCGGAAGGGGAGCCGCACGGGCGGGGGTCGTCCCGGGGGCGGACGCGCTCTGGTCCTCCAGAGGGATGGCGCACGCCTCCACCGACGGCACAATGGGCTGTGTTCCCCCGCCTCGAGGAGTGAGATGCACGTCGACGAGTGGCTGCAGACCATCCCCGCCGTCTGGGTCTACGTGCTCGTGGGCGCCGTCGTCGGCCTGGAGAGCCTGGGCATCCCGCTGCCCGGCGAGATCGTCCTGGTGAGCGCCGCGCTCCTGTCGGCGAAGGGCGTCGTCAGCCCGGTCCTCGTCGGGATCTGCGCGAGTTCGGGCGCGATCGTGGGCGACTCCATCGGGTACGCCATCGGGCGCAAGGGGGGCCGGGCGTTGTTCGACCGGCTCGGGCGGCGGTTCCCCAAGCACTTCGGCCCGGCGCACATCGCCAAGGCGGAGCAGATGTTCACGCGGTGGGGCATGTGGGCCGTGTTCTTCGGCCGGTTCGTCGCGCTGCTGCGCATCCTCGCCGGGCCGCTCGCCGGCGCCCTGCACATGCCGTACTGGCGGTTCCTCGTGGCCAACGTCCTCGGGGGCGCCCTGTGGGCGGGCGGCACCACGGCGGGCGTGTACTACCTGGGCGTGGTGGCCGACCGGTGGCTGAAGAACTTCTCGTGGGCGGGCCTCGCCGTGGCGATCGCGTTCGGCCTCGCGAGCACGCTGTGGCTCAAGCGGAAGGCCACCAAGGCCGTCGCGGAGGAGGAGCCCGAGACGGCGGAGCCGGTCAGCGCTCGATGAGCGTGACCTCCAGGGAGTAGTGCGAGGCCCGGTAGACGTGTGAGCCGTGCTCCACGGCCCGTCCCTGGTCGTCGTAGGTCGTCCGGACCATGGTGAGCAGCGGCGCCCCGCGGCGCTCGCCGAGCAGGCGGGCCTCGGCGGGCGTGGCGGCCCGCGCGCCGATCCGCTGGTTGGCCACCCGCATCCGCACCCCGGCGGCCCGGAGCAGCTCGTACAGTCCGCGTTCCTCGAGCGCGGGCGCCGACAGGGCGGCGGGGCCGGGCGGCAGCCAGTTGTGCAGCAGCGCGAGCGGCTCCCCGGAGGCGTAGCGCAGCCGCTCGACCCGCAGGACCTGCGCGTCGGGTGGCAGGCCGAGGACGGCGCCCATCTCCTCGCCCACCGGGACGGTCTCCAGTGACAGCACCCGCGTCTCGGGCTGCTGGCCGGCCCGCCGCAGGTCGTCGTACAGGCTGGTCAGCTCGACGGAGCGCTTCACCTGGCCGTGGACGACCTGGGTGCCGACGCCGCGCTTGCGCACCAGCAGGCCCTTGTCGACGAGGTACTGGATGGCCTGCCGCACCGTGGGGCGGGACAGGCCGAGCCGGTCGGCCAGCAGGATCTCGTTGTCGAGGCGGGCGCCGGGGGAGAGGTCGCCTCGCCTGATGGCCTCCGAGATCTGCTCGGCCACCTGGAAGTAGAGGGGGACCGGGCTGGACCGGTCGAGGTCGATCTCCAGCTCGCTCATGTTCTCCTCCTCCGGGGGCCCTGATCCTATCCACCGTCCTGATGTCCGGACAAACGTCGGCAGGACAGAAAGTCCTATTGTCAGGACAAATCATTGACAGGGGTGTCCGGCGGGGTTAGAAACAAGCACCGGTGATCTCACGGGGGGCACGAGCCGACGTGAGGAGGAAGCGATGAAGCGGACGACCATGGCGATCGCCGCCGTCCTGCTGACCGCCCTGGGTGGATGTTCGAGTGCCGGCGGGGCGTCGCAGGACGCGCCGTCGCAGCAGGCCGCCGCGGCGCCCGCCGCGAAGTTCGCCGTCATCACGCACGGGGGGGCCGGGGACGCCTTCTGGGACGTGGTGAAGAACGGCGCCGAGGCCGCGGGAAAGCAGTACGGGGTCACGGTCACCTACCAGGGTGACGGCGACCCGGCGAAGCAGTCGCAGCTCATCGACCAGGCGGTGAGCGAGAAGGTGGACGGCCTGGTGGTCTCGATGGCCAACCCGGACGCCCTCAAGGAGTCCATCGGGAAGGCCGTGGCCGCCAAGATCCCGGTGATCACCATCAACTCGGGCGGCGACCGGTCGAAGGAGTTCGGCGCGATCACCCACGTCGGCCAGTCGGAGGACGTGGCCGGCCGGGGGGCGGGCGAGAAGCTCAAGGAGGCCGGGGTCACCAAGCTGCTGTGCGTGATCCACGAGGCCGGGAACGTGGGCCTCGACCAGCGGTGCAACGGCGCTACGGCCACGCTCGGCGGCACCGTCGAGCGGCTGCAGGTCGACGTCAACGACCTGGCGGACGCCACGTCCAAGATCAAGGCGAAGCTGCAGAGCGACACCTCGGTCAACGGCGTGCTGACGCTCAACCCCGCCGTGGCGATCGCGGCCAGGGACGCCATCAAGGACGGCGGGTCGCAGGCCAAGCTGGCGACCTTCGACCTGTCCGGCGACGTCGTCACCGCGATCGAGGACGGCGAGATCCTCTTCGCCGTCGACCAGCAGCAGTACCTGCAGGGATGGCTGCCGATCACGTTCCTGTACCTGTACAAGAAGAACCTCAACACGGTCGGCGGCGGACTCCCGATCAACACCGGGCCGGGCTTCGTGACCAAGGACAACGCGGCCCAGGTCGCCCGGCTCGCGAGCGGCGGCACCCGGTGAGCGGCGCCGCCGGGCGGGAGGAGCGGCGATGACGGCCGTCACCGGGGACGAGCGCGTCGCGGACCCGGGCCGCCTGCGCCGCCTCCTGATCCGGCCGGAACTCGGCTCGGTGGTCGGAGCGATCGTGGTCTTCGCGTTCTTCTCCGGGCAGTCGGCCGTCTTCCGGTCGGTCGACGGCGTGGCCAACTGGCTCGACCCGGCCTCCACGCTCGGCGTGATGGCCGTGGCGATCGCCCTGCTCATGATCGGCGGCGAGTTCGACCTGTCGGCGGGGGTGCTGACCGGCACCTGCGGGCTGGTGCTGGTCACCCTCGCCACCAGGGCCGGGTGGAACGTGTGGGCGGCCATGCTGGCCGGGCTGGCGGTCGCCCTGCTCGTCGGGTTCGTCAACGGCCTGCTGGTCGTCCGGACGAAGCTGCCGAGCTTCATCGTCACGCTCGGGACGTTCCTGATGCTCCAGGGACTCAACCTCGGGGTGACCAAGGCGCTGACCGGGACCGTCCAGGTGAGCGGCCTGCGCCACGCCGCCGGGTACGACGGCGCCCGGGCGGTGCTCGCCGGGTCGGTCACGCTGGGCGGCACCGGCTTCCGGGTGGCGATCCTGTGGTGGGTGGCCGTGACGGCCCTGGCCACCTGGGTCCTCACCCGGACCCGGGCCGGCAACTGGGTGTTCGCCGTCGGCGGCAACGAGCAGGCCGCTCGCGCGGTCGGCGTGCCCGCGGCCCGTGTGAAGATCGCCCTGTTCATGACGACGGCGGGCGCGGCGTGGCTGGTCGGCTCGATCCTCGCGCTGCGCTTCACGTCCGTGCAGGCCAACGCGGGCATCGGTCAGGAGTTCATCTTCATCATCGCGGCCGTCATCGGCGGCTGCCTGCTCACCGGCGGGTACGGCTCGCCGGTGGGGGCGGCGATCGGCGCGGTCATCTTCGGCATGGCGGACAAGGGCATCGTGTTCGCCGGCTGGGACGCCGACTGGTTCAAGTTCTTCCTCGGCGCGATGCTCCTGCTGGCGACCCTCGCCAACCGGCTGGTCCGCCGCTACGCGGAGGAGGTGAGGCGGTGACCCCGCTCCTGGAGACCCGCGACGTGGGCAAGACCTTCGGCAGCGTCGTGGCGTTGCGCGGGGTGTCGATGACCGTCGAGCGGGGCGGGGTGACCTGCGTGCTCGGCGACAACGGCGCGGGCAAGTCCACCCTCATCAAGATCCTCTCCGGCGTCCACGCCCCCGACTCCGGGACGTACCTGGTGGACGGCGAGCCGGTCCGGTTCGGCAGTCCGAGGGAGGCGCTCGACCGGGGCATCGCCACGGTCTACCAGGACCTCGCGATGATCCCGCTGATGTCGGTCTGGCGGAACTTCTTCCTCGGCTCCGAGCCTCCGGCCCGCGGCCCGTCCCGTGCGCTCGGCGGCTTCGACGTGGCCACGGCAAAGCGGGTCGCCCGCGAGGAGCTGCGCCGCATGGGCATCGACATCCGGGACGTGGACCAGCCGGTCGGCACGCTGTCCGGCGGCGAGCGGCAGTCGGTCGCCATCGCGCGGGCCGTCCACTTCGGCGCCCGCGTGCTCATCCTCGACGAGCCGACCTCCGCACTGGGGGTGAAGCAGGCCGGGGTCGTGCTGCGGTACATCGCCCAGGCCCGCGACCGGGGCCTCGGCGTGGTGTTCATCACGCACAACCCCCACCACGCCTACCCGGTGGGGGACCGGTTCCTGCTCCTCAACCGGGGAGCCGGCCTGGGGGAATACGGCAAGGCCGACATCGGCAGGGACGAGCTGACCTCGCTGATGGCCGGGGGAGCCGAGCTCGACGAGCTGGCCCACGAGCTGCGCCGCACCGACACGCCCTCGTGAAGGAGCGGGGGAGGGGACCCCGGGTGACGGCACATCGGAAGGGCCGACGACACTTGAAGGCGCCCCACGATTGAGGGAGGTTCGGTTCATGACGGCGCCCCCAGACGCCCCCGCCCCGCCACACCCGCTCAGCCCGCCCCCGGCTCTCCACATGAAGCCGGCCGCCGTACCCGCGGCGGGGGGCGCATGAGCGCGGACGCGATCGAGGACGGGTCGCCACGGGACGCCTTCCTGTCCGCCTTCCGCCGGCACGCGGCCGGGGTCGCCGTCGTGACGACGATGTCGGAGCACGGGCCGGTGGGGTTCACCGCCACCTCGGTCACGTCGGTGTCCCGGGAGCCTCCCATGCTGGCGTTCGGCATCGGGACGTCGTCGTCGTGCTGGCCGGCCATCCGCGACGGCGACGCCTTCGTGGTGCACATCCTCGCGGCCGGGCAGCACGACCTGGCGGCGCTGTTCGCCCGCCGCGGGGCCGACCGTTTCGGGCCGCGCACCCGCTGGAGCCGCCTGCCCGGCGGGGAGCCGCTCCTCCACGGCGCCGCCGCCTGGCTGCGCTGCCGGACCCGCGAGCGGTTCATCGCCGGCGACCACCGGCTCGTCCTCGGCCTGGTCACGGACGGCCGGGCGGACCCGGCGCTCGACCCGCTGGTCTACCACGACGGGACGTACCGCATCCTCTCGGGCCTGGATCCCCGAGACCTCACCGGAGGTGCCGATGGCTGACGGCGCAACGCCGCCCGACGACCCGTTCCACCGGCGGCTGCACCACGTCGGGCCGGGCGGCCTGACCGCGGAGACGGCCCAGACGGGCGGCATGGTCCGCAGGGCGGCCATCAGCGGCGCCACCGTCGGCTCGGTGGGCCTGTGGATGGGCCAGACCCACGTCGCGCCCGGGACGATCTCGGCCGACCACCACCACGGGGCCTGCGAGACGGCGATCTACGTGGTGAGCGGCACGCCGTCGTTCGTCTTCCTCGACGTCGAGGGGGACCGGCCCCGGGAGGTGCGGATCGACACCCGGCCGGGGGACTACGTCTACGTCCCGCCGTTCGTCCCGCACCGCGAGGAGAATCCCGACCCGGAGGCGGAGGCGGTCGTCGTCATCGCGCGCAGCACGCAGGAGGCCATCGTGGTCAACCTGCCCTCGCTGACCTGGGAAGGGCCGGTCGGCCTCGGCCGCACCGATGACCTTACTTCGTAAAGGCGCCCGGTCGGTACGCTGACCGGGTGGCCGCGCCGTACCGCACGATCAGGAACGTCATCGAGCACGAGACCGAGGTCCGCCGGTCGCGGTTCCTCTGCGCGCTCGCGCCCGCGCCGAGCGAGGAGGCCGTGCGGGAGTTCGTCGCCGCCCGCAGGCGGCTGCACGCCGACGCCACTCACAACTGCACGGCGTACGTCCTCGGGACCGGGCAGCGGCGGGCCGACGACGACGGCGAGCCCGGCGGCACGGCGGGCACCCCGATGCTGGAGATGCTCACCCGGCGCGGCTTCGCCGACGTCGTGGCCGTCGTGACCCGCTACTTCGGGGGCGTGCTGCTCGGCGCCGGCGGCCTGGCCCGCGCGTACGGCGGCGCCGTGGGCGAGGCGCTCGACCGGGCCGAGGTGGTGGAGATGGTCCCCGCCACGCTCGTCGCCGTGTCGATCGACCACGGGCACGCCGGGCGGCTGGAGAACGACCTGCGGGCCTCGCCGTACGCGCTGCGGGGAGTGGACTACGGCGCGCGCGTCACGTTCGAGGTCGCGGTGGCGGAGGACGGCGTGCCGGAGTTCGAGCGCTGGCTCGCCACCGCCACGGCCGGCCGCGCCGCCGCGGGCTTCGGCGAGCTCGTCTACCTGCCCCGATAGCGGCGAGCCGCAGGCGGTCGCCGGACCGGCCGCTGCCTTCGCGTCTTCGGGAGACGCGCTCATCTCGCTTCCGGCCGTGTATGCCCCGCTTCAGGACGGCCGCGATCCTTACGACGGCTTAACAACTACACTCCTAAAGTACTAGGAGTCTAGATAAATGGAGGGCTGGGTGATCGAGTTCCATCTGGACGGCCGGTCCGGTGTCTCGCCGTACCTGCAGTTGGTCCACCAGGTACGCCACGCGCTGCGGCTGGGGCTGCTGCGTGAAGGCGACCAGCTTCCGACCGTCAAGGACGTGGTCGCGCGGCTGGCGATCAACCCCAACACGGTCCTCAAGGCCTATCGGGAACTCGAGCACGAGGGCCTGGCGGCCGCCAGGCCGGGGGTCGGGACGTTCGTGACCAGGACCCTGACCGACGCGTCGCTGGCCGCGCACGCCCCGTTACGCCGAGAGCTGCAGCGCTGGCTGGCCCGGGCCCGTCAGGCCGGTCTCGACGACGAGAGCATCGAGGCCCTGTTCACGACAACCTTTCGGACCGCCTCAGAGGAGGACATAGCGTGACCGAGCGAAGCGAGGGCATCGCCAGCACCCTGGTCGTGAGGGCTCCGGAGGACGCCTCGTGACCGCCGTCCTGCAGGCCCGGGGGCTGGGCAAGAGGTACGGCAGGCGATGGGCGCTGCGCGACTGCACCATCGACATCCCGGCCGGGCACGTCGTCGGGCTGGTGGGCCCCAACGGGGCCGGCAAGACCACACTGCTGAAGCTCGCCGGCGGCCAGCTGGCGCCGACGTCGGGCAGCGTCGCCGTGCTCGGCGGCCCGGCGGGCGGCCCGGCGCAGCTGGCAAAGGTCGGTTTCGTCGCCCAGGACACCCCTGTCTACGCCGGGCTGAGCGTCGCCGACCATCTGCGGCTGGGAGCCCGGCTCAACCGCGGATGGGACGCGGCGCTGGCACGGAACCGGATCGGACAGCTTGGGCTCGATCTGTCGCACCGGGCGGGGAACCTGTCGGGCGGTCAGCGGGCCCAGCTCGCCCTCACCCTGGGCCTCGCCAAGCGACCCGAGCTCCTGATCCTGGACGAGCCGGTCGCCTCGCTCGACCCGCTCGCCCGCCGCGAGTTCCTCCAGGGCCTGATGGAGGCGGTCGCCGAGCACGAGCTCAGCGTGGTGCTCTCCTCCCACCTGGTGGCCGACCTGGAACGGACGTGTGACTACCTCATCGTGCTCGTCGACTCGCGTGTCCGGGTCGCCGGGCAGATCGAGAACCTGCTGGCCACCCATCACCGGCTCACCGGCCCGCGCCGCGATCCCGGCCGCCTGCCCGCCGACCAGCACGTCGTCTCCGCGCGCCACACCGACCGGCAGAGCACCTTCGTCGTACGCACCGAGGCTCCGATCCACGACCCCGCCTGGACGGTCAGCGGGCTCAGTCTGGAAGACCTCGTCCTGGCCTACATGGAAAAGCCCGCCGCCGCCCGGCCGCTCTTGGAGGTGCAGCAATGATCTGGCTGACCTGGCGCCAGCTGCGCGGCGGCGCCGTGACGACGGCCGTCGCGCTCGTCGCGCTCGCCGCCGTCCTTGCCCTGACCGGCCCGACCCTGGCCTCCGACTACTCCTCCGGAATCACCGCCTGCACCCGGGGCGGCGACTGCGCGCGCTTCTTCGACCGGTTCTTCGACGACAAGCAGATTCCTTTCCTGGCGGTCACCGTCGTCGTGCTGGTCCTGCCCGCCCTGATCGGGCTCTTCTGGGGAGCGCCGCTGATCGCCCGTGAGCTGGAGGCCGGCACGCACCTGCTGGTGTGGAACCAGAGCATCACCCGCACTCGCTGGCTGGCCGTCAAACTCGCGTTCACCGGCCTGGCCTCCATGACCGCCGCCGGGCTGTGCAGCGCCGCGGTGACCTGGTGGGCCGAGCCCCTGGACAAGTCCGCCGCCCCAGGCTTCACGCTGATGGATCCCCTGGTGTTCGGCGCGCGCGGCATCGTCCCCATGGCGTACGCGGCTTTCGCCTTCGTCCTCGGTGTGACCGTGGGGATGCTCGTCCGCCGGACCCTGCCCGCCATGGCCGTCGCCCTGGCCGTCTTCGCGGCGGTGCAGCTCGCCATGCCGCTGGTGGTCCGGCCCCACCTGCTCCCCCCGGTCAGCTCGGCCTTCGAACTCAGCCCTGCGAACGTGGACGGGATCCACATGCCGCGCGACGGCGGATCCCTGGCACTGACCCTGGAGTCGGCGATACCCGGCCACACGGGCGCCTGGGTCCTGTCCAGCCACCTCGTCGACCGCTCCGGGCGCACGCTCGACGACAGCGGCCCTGGCGCCATCGCCGTGTCCACGTCCTCCGGACCCTGCGCACCGCCGGAGCAGCGACCGGAGACGGCACAGGCAGGGGATCACTATGCCGGGTGCCTGGCCGAGATCAACCGGCTGGGTTACCGGCAACAGGCCACCTACCAGCCCTTCGACCGTTTCTGGCCCTTCCAGTGGATCGAGGCCGGGCTTTACGCCCTCCTCATCGCCGGCCTCACGGCGTTCTGCTTCTGGTGGATCCGCAGGCGCGTGTCATGACCGTCAGGACCATGACGGCCGGGCTCCTCCTCTTCCTGGCGGCGGCCTGTACGGGGAGCACGCCGCCGCGCACCCAGCCCAGCACGGCGGCCGACGCCGGGAAGGCCGTATGCGCGCAGCCCCAGGGCAACCCCGCGCCGGAGACGCCCACAACGATCGACGTCGTCGAGCAGGCCTACAACTGCATCCTCGCCTACTACTACAGCGGGGCCACGCTGGACACCCGCTCGCTGCTGACCGGGGCATTCGCCGCCTTCACGCAGGAGCTCAACCGCAACGGGCGCGACCTGCCCGAGGCCACCGCACCGGCGCTGACCGGTGACCGGAAGGCCGATTGGGCCGCGTTCGAGGCGGCCTACCGGCGCACCACCGACCAGCTGCCCGACGACGCCGGCCTCCGGGAGAGGCTGGCCGCCGCCACCCTGCAGGCCATCGTGGCCGGTCTGGGCGACGACCACGTCCGCTGGACGCACGGCGTCCAGCGGCCTCCCGACTCCTACGACGACGACCGGTACGACCTGGGTCTCAAGGCCAGCGTGGGCCCGCAGGTGGCCGGCAGTCCCGGGAGCGCCCTGCCCCCGCTGTTCGTCACCGCCGTCCTGGGCGGGCCGGCGAAGGGCGCCGGCCTGCGTCCCGGCGACGTCATCGAATCGGTCAACGGATCGGCGCCCTTCGTCGACGGACTCGTCACCCCGGCCGCGGTCACCGCGCTCTACCCGCGGTATCCGCAGGACGGTCCGGTCACGCTCCGCCTGCTGCGGCAGGGCACTGGCCGCCGCTGGACCGTGACCCTGAAGCCCGGCCTCTACCAGCCCGATCCGGCCGTGACGCAACCCGTGTCGTCCAGGTTGCTGCGGGACGGCATCGCCTACGTACGGCTGGACGGGTTCGCGCCCGACGCCGCGGACAGGGTCTTCACGGCCATCTCCAGGCTGGGCACCGGCCGGACCCTCACCGGCCTCGTGCTGGATCTGCGGGACAACGGCGGCGGCAGTCCCGATGAGGCCGACCGCCTGCTGGGCGGATTCGCCCACGGCAAGGTCACCGCGTACCTGTGCGCCGCGGACGGCGCCTGTGAGACCCTGCGGACCGACGACACGGTCCCGCTGCTCGGCCTGCCGCTGATGGTGCTCACCGGTCGCGGCTGTGCGTCGGCCTGCGAGCACTTCAGCTCCGCCGTCAAGGACCTCCATCTCGGCCGGCTGGTCGGGACGCGGACCGCCGGTGCGGTGTCTGGCCCGGCGCAGATGTACCTTCTCGGCAACAACACCGTCCTGGGGCTTCCGTCCAAGCACCACCTGGCCCCCGATCGGGAGGTCGTCGACCGCATCGGCGTGGCGCCCGACCACTACGTGCCCCCGACCCCCGGGGACGCCGCCGCCGGGCGCGACCCCGCTCTGGCCCTGGCGCTGACCCTGCTGCACCCGTGACGAACCGTGGCGGAGGCCGCCACGTGGACCACACCCCCTGACATCAGGTCGTCCCAGCCGGAAGGGCGGACACCTCCATGAGTCATGCCATCGAACCGAAGCCGATCCGGCGTGCCTGCCTGGCGGCCGCCGCCGGGCTGGCCGTCCTGGCTGCGGCCGCCTGCTACGCGCCCACCCCTCCCAGGTCGGAGGCCGCCGCGTCCACCAGTCCGTCGGCCGCGCCCACGGGCACCCCGATCCTGCCCGCACCCACCGGGCCGCATCCGGTCGGCACCACAGCCCTGCATCTGACGGACACCTCCCGTTCCGATCCGTGGGTGCCCGAATTGAAGGCCCGGGAGCTCATGGTCACCCTGTGGTACCCGGCCCGGGCGCGTGAAGGGCGGCGGGCGCCCTACATGACCGCGAAGGAGTCGGAGCTCACCCTGAAGGGCAAGAGGGTGACCGGTGTGCCGTACGACATGCTGAGCAGGACGCGCACCAACGCCTTCAGCGACGCGAGACCGGCGGGGCGCAAGAGGGCTCTGCCCCTGGTGGTGCTCTCTCCCGGGTTCACCATGCCCCGGAGCACTCTGACCGCCCTTGCTGAGGAACTGGCCAGCCGGGGGTATGTGGTGGCCGGCGTCGACCACACGTATGAGAACTACGCGACAACCTTCCCCGATGGGCGGATCGCCGAGTGCGTCGCGTGCGACTCCGACTCCGACCCCGGCTTCGGGGCGAAAGTGGCCGGAGTCCGGGCGGCCGACGTCTCCTTCGTGCTCGACCGGCTGACCGGACCGGACGCGAAGTGGGAGGGTTCCTCCCTGATCGACCCGTCCGAGATCGCGATGGTCGGGCATTCCATCGGTGGGGCCGCCGCCGTCGCGGCCATGCTGAAGGACCACCGGGTGCGCGCCGGGATCGACATGGACGGCACGACGTACGCCCGTATCCCGAAGGAGCTGTCACGGCCGTTCCTGTTCATGGGCTCGGCGGGCCACGTGCCCGGAGGTCGCGACAACTCGTGGGACCGTGACTGGAGACTCCTGACCGGATGGAAGCGCTGGATCGCGCTGCCCGGCGCGGACCATCAGTCCTTCACCGATGTGCCGCTCCTCGCGGGTCCTCTGGGCATCGCCCTCCCGGGCGGCCTGTCCGCGTCCCGGTCACTCGAGATCACCCGCGTGTACGTCCGGGCCTTCCTCGACCTTCACCTGCGTCACGAGCCGCAAACCATCCTGGACCGGCGCTCGCCGCGCTACCCGGAGGTCGAGCTCTGCGCTCCTGACAGGAGGACCTGTGGGTAGCCGGAGCTGGGGAGGCGCGCGGCCGCCGGAGGTCAGCCCTCCAGGGCGTACTGCATGGCGCGGAGCTTGGCCTGCGCCTCGGCGAGCTCCGCCGCCGGGTCGGACTCGGCCATGATGCCGCAGCCCGCGAACAGCCGGGCCCGGTCGCCGGACACGTACGCGCAGCGCAGCGCGATGCCCCACTCGCCGTCGCCGCGGGCGTCGATCCAGCCGACGGGGCCGGCGTAGCCGCCCCGGTCCATGCCCTCCAGCTCGCGGATGACGGCCAGGGCCGTGCCGGTGGGCGTGCCGCCGACGGCGGCCGTGGGGTGCATGGCGGCGACCACGTCGAGCACGGACGCCCCGTCCGACAGGCGGCCGGTCACGCGGCTGGCGAGGTGCTGCACGTTGGGCAGCACGAGCAGCTCGGGATGGTCGGGCACGTCGAGGTCGGCGCACAGGGGCGTGAGGGCCTCCCGGACGGAGGCGACGGCGCAGGCGTGCTCGTGGCGGTCCTTCTCGGAGGCGAACAGGGCCATCCCGCGGGCGGCGTCCTCGGAGGCGTCCGCGCCGCGCGCCGCCGTGCCGGCGAGGACCAGCGACTCGATCGACTGGCCGGTGTGCCGGACCAGCAGTTCGGGGGTGGCGCCGACGAGGCCGCCGACCGAGAAGGTGTAGCACTCCGGGTAGCGGTCGGCCAGGCGGGCGAGCAGAACGCGGGGGTCGATGTGGCGGTCGGCGACCGCGGTCAGGTCCCGGGCCAGCACGACCTTGTCCAGCGCGCCGTCCCGGATCCGCCGGACCGCGCGGGCGACCCGGTGCTCCCACTCGGGGGCCGTTAAGGAGCCGTCGCCGTACCGGATGCGGCCGGGGGGCACGGGCGGGGTCGCCAGCGTGAGCCGGTCGTCGCCGACGGTGGTGAGCCAGGCCCGGCCTCCGCGGCGGGCGAGCACCACCCGGGGGACGACCAGGGTCGAGCCGGGCGTGTCCGCGTCGAAGGTGAACGAGCCGAGCGCGACCGGCCCGGAGCCCGGCATCCCGACCTCGTCGTCGATGTGCGCGCCCTCGAACAGGGAGGACAGCCAGCCGCGGGCCCACTCGAAGCGGCCAGGACCGGGCGGCACGACGGCGCGGGCCGCCTCCCCCCAGCCCACCAGGCCCTCGCCATGCCGGACCCAGGCGTAGGGGGCGGCGTCGGGCAGGCGCGCGAGGAGATCGTGGGGGTCGCTCACCGCGACCGTGCGTACCGCGAGGGGGCGGATTAGGGCGACACTCACCCGAATCACTCTACGCACGATCTGAACGTGTTCGACCGCAGCCCCCCTCGGAGGCCGGAAGTCCCGGTGTCAAGCGGCGATAGGAACTTGGTCATGGAAGGTCCACCTTCCCTGTGGGCGATAGAGCACACCTCCACGTGATCTCTACCTTTGATCTCCCGGAGGTGTCCATGATCAAGAAGATCACGCCAGTCCTGGTCGCGGGGGTCCTGCTCGCGCCCGGCACTGCCCACGCCCGTACGACGCCCGCCGTCATGGCCGCGCTCGGCGACTCGATCAGCGCGGGCTTCAACGCCTGCGGCTGGTACGTCGCGTGCACCTCGCGCTCGTGGTCGGCCGGGGACCATCCCTCGGTGAACAGCCACTACCTCCGGCTGCTGTCCCTCGCCCCGGCGATCAAGGGCCACAACCTGAACTTCGCCGTTCCCGGCTCCACCAGCGCCGACCTGGCGGGCCAGGCGCGGCAGGCCGTCCGGAGCGGGGCGCAGTACGTGACGATCCTGATCGGCGCGCAGGACGCCTGCATGGGCTCCGAGAGGGACATGACCCCCGTGTCCGTCTACCGCCGCCGGATCGACGAGGCCCTGAACGTCCTCAAGCCCTCAGGGGCCCAGGTCTTCGTCGCCAGCATCCCCGACCTGAAGCGGCTGTGGCGGGTGGGCAAGGACAACGCCTGGGCCCGCGCGTTCTGGGCGGTCGGCCGCATCTGCCAGTCGATGCTGGCGGGCCCCACCTCCACGGCCAAGAAGGACGTGGCCCGGCGCGACGCGGTGCGCGAGCGGGTGATGGCCTACAACGACGAGCTCAGGCAGGCCTGCGCCGCGTACGGTCCCACCTGCAGGTACGACGGGGGAGCGGTCTTCGGCTACCCCTTCACGCTGAAGCTGCTCAGCCCGTGGGACTACTTCCACCCGAACGCCGACGGGCAGCGGGCCCTGGCCAAGGTCACGTTCGACGCGGGCTTCTACGCCGCCGTCGAGCCCTGAGCCCCCGGACCGCGTCAGGGCAGCCCGATCAGGCGGAGCACAGCGGTGGTGGCCGCGGCCGCGACGACCACCAGGGGGAACGGCGCCCGCCGCAGGGCGAGCGCCCCGCCGACCAGCACGCCGGCCGGCCGGGCCCACCCGGCGAAGCCGTGCCCGTCGGTGAGCGCGGCCACGGCCACCAGGGCCACGAGCAGCACGGCCGCGGCGTCGGACAGCAGGCGCCGCAGCGGATCGGGCAGACGGAGCCGGTCCCCGAGCAGCGGCCCGGCCAGCCGGAACGCGTAGGTCCCGGCCGCGAGCAGGACGACGGCGAGGGGCGGCATCACGTCTCCTCCGGCGTCGCGTCTCCCGGCGTCGCGTCTCCCGGCATCGTGCGCCGGCGCCGCCGCGCGGCGGCCAGCAGCCCGGCCGGCGCGAGCAGCACGGGCAGCCCCGCCGGGAGGAACGGCGTGGCCGCCACGGCGACGCCCGCGCCGGTCAGGGCGGCGCGGCGGACGCCGGGGGAGGCCAGCGAGGGCAGCACCAGCGCCAGCAGCACGGTGGGGAAGGCCGCGTCGAGGCCGAGCGCGCCGGTGTCGCCGATCGCCCGCCCGGCCGCCACCCCGGCGGCGACGCCCGCGTTCCAGCAGGCGAACAGCGCGAGGCCGCAGGTCCAGAACACGTCCCTGCGCCGCCGCGGGTCGTCGTGGCGCATCGCGAAGGCGACGGCCTCGTCCATGATCAGGTGAGCACCCGGCAGCCGGGTCCACCACCGGCTCCCCAGGGCGTCGGCGACGGCGAAGCCGAACGGCAGGAGACGGGCGTTCAGCACGAGGCCGGCGGCGACGGCCGCCGCGGGGCCGCCCCCGGCGAGCACGACGCCGACGGCGGCGAACTGCGCGCCGCCCGCGAAGACCAGCAGGGACATGGCGACCGGCACCCAGGGGTCGAGGCCGCCCGAGACCGCGATCGCGCCGAACGAGGCGCCGACGATGGCGTCCGCTGCGCAGACCAGGGCGATGTCGCGCAGCGTGCCGGGACCGAGGGTTCGCCAGAACGAACGCATGTCCCTTATAGTGAACATCGATGACGGTGTTCGTCAAACCGAACGAATGACAGTGTGGAGCGAACCGTGCAGAGCGGCAGTCCGGGCTTGATCGGGGTCATCGCCGCGTCTCTCCGGCGAGAGCGGGAGCGCGCGGGCATGTCCCTGACAGAGCTGGCCAGGCGGGCGGGCATCGCCAAGTCCACGCTGTCGCAGCTGGAGTCGGGCTCCGGCAACCCGAGCGTGGAGACGCTGTGGGCGCTGGGGGTCGCGCTCGGCGTGCCGTTCAGCCGGCTCGTCGACCCGCCGCGCCCCAGTGTGCGGGTGATCCGGGCGGGGGAGGGCCCGGCGACGTATTCCGAGCGCTCCGACTACGCGGCCACGCTGCTGGCCTCCTGCCCGCCGTCGGCCCGCAGGGACATCTACCGGATCGAGGCGGAGCCGGGCGAACCCCGGGTCTCCGAGCCGCACATGCCGGGCACCGTCGAGCACGTCGTGCTCGGCGCCGGGCGGGCCCTGGCCGGGCCGGCGGGGGAGCCGGTCGAGCTCGGGCCGGGCGACTACGTGGTCTACCCGGGCGACGGGCCGCACGTCTTCCAGGCCCTCGCCGCCGGCACCGCCGCCGTCGTCGTCATGGAGCACGTCTGAGCGCCCGGCGCGCTGCGGCGGCACCGCTTGAGGTGGGGGTGTGGTGGTCAGCGGGACTGGGCACGATGGCGGCGGACCTTGTCGCGGTTGCCGCACCGCTCCATCGAGCACCACCGGCGCCTCCCCGGGCGCGAGGTGTCCACGAAGAGCAGGTGGCAGCCGTACCCCGCGCACTCGCGCATCCGGTCGGCGTACGGGCCGGTGAACAGGTCGATCGCGTCGCGGGCGATGGCCGAGACGACCTGGTCGCCGGTCGCCGGGGCGAGCCGCGCCGTCCGGCCGTCCTCGTCCATCTCCGGCACGGGCGGCGGCAGCCGCGCCGCCTCGTTGACCGCCGCGACGTCGGCGGGCGCCGTCGCGCGGCCGTTCGCCCTGTCGGCGGCCATCCTCCACAGGGCCGCGCGCAGGGCCTTGGCCCTGCCGAGCTGCTCGGGGGTCGTCTCGACCCGGTCCAGGCCCAGCCGGGACTCCGCCGTCCACCGGCTGAGGTCGGCCGGCTCATGGAGCAACTCGTAGCGCGGGTACACCACGGATCCCCCCGTGGTCACGAACTCCAGGCAGAGGGCCCCCGGGTCGAAACGGTAGGAGACGCCGTCAGAACCGCGTAGCGTCACAGGCATGTAACTAGTATAAGTAGTTACATGACCATCGCATGGAAGCTCGTCATGGACGCCGCCGACCCCCACCGCCAGGCAGCCTTCTGGGCCGAGGCGCTGGGCTACGTGGTGGAGGACAACAGCGCGCTCATCAGGCGCCTCCTCGACCAGGGAGCGATCGACGGCAGCGCGCTCACCCCCGACCGGACGGCGTTCCGGACCCTCCAGGCCGTCCGGCACCCGGACGACCCCGCCGACCCCGTCAGCGGCGTCGGACTCGGACGGCGGATTCTCTTCCAGGGCGTCCCCGAGCCCAAGACCGTCAAGAACCGGCTGCACGTCGACCTGCACGTCGGCCCCGAGCGCCGGGACGCCGAGGTGGACCGGCTCAAGGGGCTCGGCGCCACCGTGCTGTGGACCGTCGAGGAGCCGGGCGACCACCACGTGACGATGGCCGACCCGGAGGGCAACGAGTTCGACGTCCAGTAGGCCGGCCGCGCCTCAGCGGGCCACGGTGACCACGATCTTGCCGACCTGGGTGTTCGACTCCAGGTGCCGGTGCGCCTCGACGATCTCCTGCAGCGGGAACAGGCGGTCCACCACCGGGCGGAAGGCCCCGGTCCGCAGCCCCGAGGAGACGAACGCCGCGGCCCGGCGCAGGCGTTCCCGGTCCCGGGTGATCTCCAGCACCGTGTAGGTCCTGATGTTCAGGGCGGGCATGCCCAGGTCGAACCCCGGGTACGGCGTGGGCTGCCCGCTCTGCGCCCCCCACAGGACGAGCGTCCCGCCGGGGGCGACGGCCCGGCCCAACTCCGTCACGCCGGGCCCGGCGACGGCGTCGAGGACCTGCTCGGCGCCCCGTCCGCCGGTCAGCGCCAGCACTCGCTCCGCCACGTCCTCCTCGTCCGAGACGATCACCTCGGCCGCGCCCTCCTCCAGCAGCCGCGCGCTCTTGGCGCGGGTCCGGGTGACGGCGACGGGCGTGGCTCCCGCGCGGACGGCGGTGTGGATCGCGGCGAGGCCGACGCTGCTCGACGCGGCGTTCAGGACCACGGTGTCGCCCGCCCGCACCCCGCCGACCTCGACCATCGCGCCGTACGCGGTCAGGTAGGGCATCCACACGGCCGCGCCGGACACGGCGTCCACGCCTTCGGGGCGGGGCAGGAGGGCCGCCGCCGGCACGATCGCCCGCTCCGCGTACACGCCGTACTCGTTCTGCGAGAAGGCCGGTACGACGCTGACCGCCTGTCCCTCCCGCACCCCGGTCACGCCCGAGCCGACCGCCTCGACCACGCCGGCGGCCTCGGTCCCGAGCCGCGCCGGCAGCCGCTTGACCGGCTCGATGTACCGGTCGCTCCGGAACAGCGCCTCCGCCCTGTTGACCCCGATCGCGTCCACCCGGATCCGCGCCTCGCCCGGTCCCGGCTCGCCGGGGTCCAGGTCGTCCAGGCGCAGCACCTCGGGGCCGCCGATCTCGTGGAACCGCACCGTCCTCGCCATGCCGCCGCCCTCCGCTCGATGGGAACGGGACCAACAGTGGCGCAGAAGTTCGATCGCTGTCAAACTTCGATGAGCGTCGTACCATTGGGGCATGGCACGCACGCCGACACACCCCGACGTGTCGCAGTTCGACCTGCAGACGGTGCTGGAGGCCCTCGTCGACCCGGTCCGCCGCAGCATCGTGGCGCAGCTCGACGCCGCCGGCGCGGACATCGCCTGCGGCGGCTTCGACATCCCGGTGAGCAAGTCCACCGCCACCCACCACTTCACCGTGCTGCGCGAGGCGGGCCTCATCCGGCAGTACTACGTCGGGACCTCGCGGATGAACGCCCTGCGCCGGGCCGAGATGGACGAGACGTTCCCCGGCCTGCTCGACGCCCTCACCGCGCGGCGCGCGGCTCGACGTGGCGGCTGACGAACCGATTTCCGTTCCGGGCTCAGAGCCAGCCGTTGTGGCGGGCCAGGCGGGCCGCCTCGATGCGGTTGCGCGTGCCGGTCTTGCCGATGGACGACGACAGGTAGTTGCGCACCGTGCTCTCCGACAGGTGGAGGCGGGCCGCGATGTCGGCGATCGTCGAGCCGTCCGCGGCGGCGGCGAGCACGTCGCGCTCCCGGTCGGTGAGCGGGCTCGGCCCGGTGCCGAGCGCGGCCGCGGCGAGGGCGGGGTCGATGACCCGCTCGTCCCGCAGGACCCGGCGGATCGCGCCGGCCAGCTCCTCGACCGGCCCGTCCTTCACCAGGAAGCCGTCGGCCCCCGCCTCCATCGCCCGGCGCAGGTAGCCGGGCCTGCCGAACGTGGTGAGGATCAGCACCCGGCACGACGGCACCCGCCGGCGCAACTCCGCCGCGGCGTCGAGCCCGTTGCGGCCGGGCATCTCGATGTCGAGCAGCGCGACGTCGGGCCGGGCGTCGAGCGCGGCCGGCACGATCTCGTCGCCGGAGGCGACCTGGGCGACGACCTCGATGTCGTCCTCCAGGCCCAGCAGCAGGGCGAGGGCGCCGCGCATCATGCCCTGGTCCTCCGCCAGGAGCACCCGGATCACGCCCGCCCCTCCGCGTCGTCCGGCACGGCCACCCGGAGCAGGAAGCCCCGCCGGGGGAGCGGGCCCGCCTCCATCGAGCCGCCGACGGCCGCCACCCGTTCGCGCAGCCCGGTCAGCCCGTTGCCCCGGCCGCTCCGGGACGGGACGGGCGGGCCGCCGTCGTCGCGGATCTCCAGCACCAGCCCGTCGCCGTCCCGCAGGTCGATCTCGCACGACCCGGCCCCGCTGTGCCGGATCACGTTCGTCACGCCCTCCCGCACGGCCCAGCCGAGCAGGGCGTCGGTCTCCGGCGCGAGCCGTACGACGGGGGCGCGGATGACGGCCCGCAGCCCCGCGTCGCCGAGCACCGTGCGGGCCGTCTCCAGCTCGGCGGCCAGGCCGCGGCCCCGGTAGCCGGTGACGGCGGTGCGGACCTCCGTGAGGGCTTGGCGGCCGATCTCCTCGATGTCCGCGGCCTGTTGCGCGGCCGTCTCCGGGTCCGCGGCGGCGAGCCTGCGGACCACCTCCGCCTTCACGACCATGACCGACAGTGTGTGGCCGAGCAGGTCGTGCAGGTCGCGGGAGAACCGCAGCCGCTCCTCGGTCACGGCCGCCCGGGCGAGCTCCTCGCGGGTGCGCTGGAGCTCCCGGATGGCCTCCCACAGCCGGATGATGATCGCCGGGATGATCCCGGCCGTGAAGATCCCCCAGCACAGGAGCAGCGCGTCGCCGATCCCGCCGCCGCGCGCGGTGACGATGAGGGCCGCCGCCACGCAGACGCCGAGGGCGAAGGCCGGGAACCCCCGGTGCCGTACGGTGGTGCCGATCGCGATGGACAGCAACGGCAGCAGGTAGACCCAGTTGTCCCCGAAGGCGGCGGCCCCCGACAGGCAGACGACGGCCAGCGCGGGGAGGAACAGCCGCTCGGCCCGCCGCCGGTTCGCGAACGCCTGGTGGATCACCACGAGGTAGAGCGTCGCGGAGGCGATCACGGCGGGCCAGGCCACCCACAGCGGGTGGGACCGGCCCTGCCACACGTCCCACACTGCGCCGCCGGCGAGGGTGACCCACATGTACATGCCCTTGGCGTCGGGCCCGCGCTCTCCTTCGTGGAGCGGGTTGAGCCAGTGCTGCCGATCCGTGCTCATCGCGCTCGATGATTGCACAGCCGTCAGGCCGTGCGGCCGGCGCGGCGGTAGCCGTACAGGGCGTAGGCGCCGAAGACGGCCAGCCAACCGGCGAGGACGGCGACCTCGCGGACCGCCGGCGTCTGGCCGAAGGCGACGTGCCAGGACAGCGAGGCGTAGCTGTTGGAGGGGGTCCACTCTGCGATGCGCCGCAGCCAGGTGGGGAAGCCGTCCACCGGCACCCACAGGCCGCCGACGATGGCCAGGGTGAGCATCGTCGCGATGTTGGCCATCCCGGCCGTCTGGCCGGTGAGGCGGTAGCCGTTCCCCAGCCCGAGCAGCGAGAAGGGCACGGTGCCCGCCCACAGCAGGCAGACCATCGACAGCCACTGCCCGGCGCTCAGCGTGACGTGGTTGACCAGCGCCCCGGTGAGCAGGACGGCCACGATGCTCGGCACGACGCCGACGACGCCGGTAACGACCTTGCCGGCGACCACCTGGAGGGAGGTGAGCGGGGTCAGGCGCAGCTGGCGCAGCCAGCCCGCCTCCCGGTCCTCGGCTATGCCGCTGCCGTTGTTGAACGCGCAGCCCAGCGCGCCGTACGCGGCCATGCTCACCATCACGAAGATCGCGGCGTGGTGCTTGTCGCCGCCGGCGAGCCCGAGGTTGGTGAAGACGAGGTACATGACCACCGGCGTGGCGACGCCGAAGACGATGTAGCCGCCGTCGCGCATGGTCCGGATCAGCTCCAGCCGGATGTAGCCCAGCATCACACGGTCTCCTTGCTCGTCAGCGCCATGAAGGCGTCCTCCAGGTCAGCCGGGGTCACTTCCAGGTCCCGTACGGCTCCCGCCTCGGCGAGGGCCATGACGGTGGCGTCCGGGTCGCCGCTGCGCAGGTGGACGCGGTCGCCCGTGACCTCCAGGTGGCGGACGCCGGGCAGCGTGGCGAGCCACTGGACCTCGCCCTGGGCGGTGACGCTGACGGTCGTCAGGGCGACGACCCGCTTGATCTCGGCGCTGCTGCCGTCGGCCACGACCCTGCCGCGGTCGACGACCACGACGCGGTCGGCCTGCTCGTCGGCCTCCTCCAGGTAGTGGGTGGAGAACAGGATGGTCGTCCCCCGGCTCGCCAGCCCGCGCATGCTCTGCCAGAACTCACGCCTGGCCTCGACGTCGAGGGCGGCCGTCGGCTCGTCGAGGACGACGAGGTCGGGGCCGCCGGCCAGGGCCATCGCGAAGCGCACGCGCTGGCCCTGGCCGCCGGACAGCTTGTCGACCCGCCGGCCGGCCAGATCGGAGATCCGGGCCAGCTCCAGTGTCTGGTCGACGGGCGGCGGCGCGGCGTAGGTCCCGGCTACGAACGAGACCAGCTCCCGCACGGTGACGCGGGGGATGAGCCCGCCCTCCTGGGGCATGGCGCCGACCCTGCCGCGGCGTACGGCCTGCTCGGGGCCGGCGCCGAACAGGGACACGCGGCCCGAGTCCGGCGGGACGAGCCCGAGCAGGACGCCGATGGTGGTCGACTTGCCGGCCCCGTTGGGGCCGAGCAGGGCGACCGTCTGCCCGCGGGGGATGGCGAGCGTGAGGTCGTCGACGGCCCGCACGGGGCCGAAGGTCTTGGTCACCGATTCCAGTGACACGGCGATGTCATCCACGGGCCCAACGCTAGGAAGACGCGGGCCGGGCCAGTAGATCGATCGATCCGTGGTCCGCCGGGACAAATGTCCCACGTGATCTACATCGTAAAGGCGCTCGGTCGTCAGACGATCATGGAGAGCAAAGCCCCCAAATCCGCGGAGCGAGAGAGCATCGGCCAGTGGCCGGTCGGCAGCTCCCGCAGGTCCCACTCCGGGCCGCCGAGGGCCGCGAAGAACGGGTGGCCCTGCGCGATGAGCGCCCTGACCTGGTCGAGCGGGTACGAGCAGCTGACCAGCGTCTTCGGCAGCGTCTCGACGGCTCCGGACAGCCTCAGCGGCGTGGTGATCGGGCCGAGCGGCTGGTCGGTGGCCCGCTTCGCCATCAGCGCGCGGTCGGCCTCCCCGAGGCCGGCGAGGCTCGCGCCCGACTCCTCCAGTTCGTCCCAGGTGGGGAAGGGATAGCCGAGGCCGTCGACCGCGTGCTTCTCGATGCGCTCGCGGCCGGACAGGTCGGCCTGGGCCATGCCGTCGGGCACCGGGCCGCTGTCGACGTACACGACGCGGGCGACGCGACCGGCCGCCCGGTCGGCGGCGCCGGTGACGGCGGCCGCCGCGCCGCTGTGCCCCACGAGCACGACGTCGCGCAGATCCTCGTACGCCAGCAGGCCGGTGATGTCCGCGATGTGGGTGTCGACGGTGAGGCCGGAGGACAGCAGATGGGCGCGGTCGGCCAGGCCGGTGAGCGTCAGCGGGTGGACCTCGTGCCCGCCGGCGCGCAGGCGCTCCGTCACGCCTCTCCACGCCCACGCGCCGAGCCAGAATCCGGGGACCAGTACGTATGTCGTCATGGATCGACCGTAGAACCGAATCCGGGCAGAATCGGTCCTGATATGTCGACGAATCGAGTCCTCGCGTTCCTGGAGCTGCTCCAGGCCCGGCCGGGGCTGACAGGGCCCGAGCTCGCCGCCCGGCTCGAGGTGGACGAGCGGACCGTCCGGCGCTACGCCGTGCGCCTGACGGACCTCGGTGTGCCGGTGGAGGCCGAGCGGGGACGGTACGGCGGGTACCGCCTGATGCCGGGGTACCGGCTGCCGCCGCTCATGCTGACCGACGACGAGGCGACGGCCGTGGTCCTCGGCCTGCTGGCGGGCCGCCGTACGGGCATGTCGGTGGGGGAGGCGGCCACGGAGAGCGCGCTCGCGAAGATCCAGCGGGTGCTGCCCGCGCCACTGGGGGAACGGGTGCGCGCGGTCGAGGAGACGGTCGCGCTCACCGCGCGGGCGGCCGCGCCGGCCCCGGCGACCGCCGGCACGCTGCTCACGCTGGCCGACGCCGCCCGCCGCCGGGTGCGGGTGCGCCTGGCGTACCGGTCGTTCCGGGGAGAGGACAGCGAGCGGCCGGTCGACCCGTACGGCCTGGTCTTCCACTCGGGCCGCTGGTACCTGACGGGGCACGACCACCGCAGCGGCGAGGTGCGCACGTTCCGGGTCGACCGGGTGTCGGACGCCGTGCCGACGGGCGAGGAGTTCCCGGAGCCGGACGGGTTCGACCCGGTGGGACATGTCCTGGAGTCCCTGGCCGGCGTGCCGTACCGGTACGAGGTCGAGGTGGTGCTGGAGACCACGCTGGCCGAGGCGCGCCGGCGCATCCCGCCGTCGGTCGCCACGCTGAGCGGGACCGACGGGGCGGTGCGGGTGGTCGCCCGCGCCGAACGGCTCGACGGCATGGCCCGCATGCTGGCCGGCCTCGGCTGGCCGTTCACGATCGTACGGCCCGACGAGTTGCGCGGCGAGGTCCGGGCGCTCGCCCGGCGGCTCCTCGGTGAGGCCTGACCCCGGCTTGCGCCTCCAGTAGGGGGAGGCGCGAGAGTGGCCCGCATGGACGGCGACACGCTCTACTCGATCGGGGACCTGGCCAGGCGGACCGGTCTGTCGGTCAAGGCCATCAGGTTCTACGCGGACACGGGGATCGTGCCGCCGACCGTCCGCAGCCCGGCCGGCCACCGCCTCTACGACATCGACGCCGCCGCCCGCCTCGACCTCGTGCGCACGCTGCGCGACCTCGGATTGGACCTCGCCACGATCCGCCGGGTCGTGGACCGGGAGGCGACCCTGACCGAGGTCGCGGCGTCGCACGCCGAGGCGCTGGCGGTGCAGATCCGGACGCTGCTCCTGCGGCGCGCGGTCCTGCTGGCGGTGGCCAGGCACGGGTCCACACCTGAGGAGATGGATCTCATGCGCGACCTTGCCACGCTCTCCGCGGACGAACGGCTGCGTCTGGTCGGGGACTTCCTGGACGCCGCCTTCGGCGAGCTGGACACCGACCACGGGTTCCTGGGCGCGCGGCGCTCGATGACGCCCGAGCTGCCCGACCACCCCGCGGCCGAGCAGGTCGAGGCGTGGGTGCGACTGGCCGAGCTCACCCGCGATGTGGAGTTCCGCGCCGTGATGCGCCGCCTCGCCGAGCACCACGCCGCCGAGCGCGCCGCGATCGGACACCCCGAAGGCCGCCGCCCCATCGGCGCACAGCCCGGTGGCGAAGACGCCCTCGGCGGATGTGCGGCGGACGGGCGCGCTGTGGGCGGCCGTCCCGTGCACGGGCGGCCCGGAGGCGGAGACGCCGGAGCCGGGCGGGGGGCGAAGGGGCACACCGGGGACGGGCGCGGCGGGGGTGGGGTTCCGCGACGGGACGCAGCGGCGACGGTGCGCGACCTCGTCGAGCCTGCTCTCGCGGCGGGAGTCGACCCGGAGTCGCCCGAGGCCGCACCGGTCGTGGCGGCCGTGACCGCCTCGTACGCGCGCGCCCTGGACCGCCCCGACGACCCGGATCTCCGCCGCGACCTGCTCACCTGGGCGCAGACCGTGAACGATCCCCGTCGGGAGCTGTACCTACGGCTGCTCGCGGTGGTCAACGGCTGGCGGCCCCCGCAGAGCCTGGCGCCCGCGTTCGACTGGTTCATCCGTGCTGTGCAGGTCCGGCCGCTCTCGTAGGGAACGCCGCCTGGGTCCTCGGCGGTTCCCGGGGATCTTCGAGGGTCCCGGGGATCCTCGGCGGCGGCGGCCCACCGCACCGGCAGCGCGGACGGGAGCTGCGGCGCGGTCGCGGTCGCCTCGATCAGGGTCTGGCCGGGCGATCCGGTTCAGTGATCCGCTGTGCCGGACGTCTCGCCGAAACGGCGGGTGGCCACGAGCGCGGCCAGATCCGGGGCGAGCCGAAGTTCGGCCGCATCCAGCCCGGGGTGGTCGAGCCAGTGCATCCGCGCCTGGTCGACGGCGCCGTCGAACCGCGGCGGCCAGTGCCGGGCCGGGGTCAGGTCGTCGATGACCAGCATGCCTCCCGATCTGAGCAGCCGGTGCGGATCCGCCGGCTGCTCACCGCTCTTGCCCTGGCCGCCACCGTCGAGCACGAGCAGGTCGTACGGCCCGTGTGGGTAGATCTCCTGCCAGTCGCCGCAGATCACCGAGACCTGCGGATGATCGAGGAAGACCTGGGCGGCCAGGGACGCCCGATGTGCGTCCTGTTCGACGCTGACCAGCCGAGCCCCGGGCCGGGCGCCTGCGGCGAGCCACGCCAGGCCGACCCCGCACCCGGTGCCGGTCTCCCCGATCATTTCGGCTCCGGCCGCCAGCGCGTACAGCAGTCGCCCCTGCTCAGGCCTGCAGGAAAGGGCAAAGCCCGCCTGCCGGGCTGCCTGGACCGCACGCCTGACCACTGGAGGTAACCCCGCGAGATCGGCATATGCCGCCGTACCGCCAACCGACATCGCCCCAGGTTAGAACCACTGGGCCTGCTGGATCAACGGGACAGTCCCCGGGACCGCGCCTCCGGCCCGCGAAGCCCGCGGGACGTGCCTGCGGCCCGCGACGGCTCAGCCGGCGTCGTCCGTGGTGAAGCTCACCTGGTCCGTGCTCACGGTGCCGGCGCGGCGGCCGGGTGCCCGGTGGTACTGCCAGTAGAGGTTGGTGTGCGCGATCACCTTGTCGGGAGTGGGCGCGCCGTACGGGCTGAGGTCCTCGGTCGTGTGCGCGTCGCCGACCAGCGTCACGTCGTACCCCCGGACGAACCCCCCATGAAGGGTCGCGCGGATGCACTCGTCGGTCTGGGCGCCGGTGACGACGAGCCGGCCCACCGCACGGTCGGCGAGCAGCACCTCCAGCTCGGTGTCCTCGAAGGAGTCGCCGTAGTTCTTGTGCACGAGAGGCTCGGAATCGCGGCGGACGAGCTCCGGCACGTACGCCCAGCTCTCGCTGCCCCGCTTCAGATTGTCGTCGGAGTGCTGCACCCAGATCACGGGGACGTCCTCGGCGCGCGCCTTGGCGATCAGCGTGTCGATGTTCGCGATGACACTGTCGCGGTTGTGCGAGCCGTTCACGACCCCGTTCTGGACGTCGATGACGAGCAACGCCGTGTTCGGCCGATCGGGCAGGGTCGTCATGGAAACCTCCTCGTCGAGGACCTCAACCGCCTCAACACTAGGGCGGGCCACCGACAAAAACAGGCCCTCCGCACGGACTCACCTCCGGGCCAGGCCTCCGAAGGGAACGGTGACCGCACGCGCCCGAGGGCCGCCGCCGGCATCGCCCCCGCGTGTCGCGGTGTCGGCCCTGGCAGTGTCCGCGGTGGTGTCCGCGGTGGTGTCGGTGGCGGTGTCCCCGGTGGCCGCGCTCGGGCCGGGGAGCGCCGAGGCCGTGCCGCCGCTGCCGTCGGCCCCGCTCGTGTCCGGCGTCACATCCGTCACCTGCCGCTCGGCGTCCGCCGCTCCGTTCGCCGCCCTGTCTGCGGCTTCGTCCGCGGCTCCGTCGGACTCGTCCGGCGGGGGTACGGCGCCGCCGTCGAGGCGGGCGCGCACCAGGCGGTCGAGGAGCGCCTCCCAGCGGGCACCGATGACCTCGATGTCGTAGGCGGCCGCCGTCTCCTGGGCGCGCCGGCCGAGCTTGCGCCGCAGGTCCTCGTCCTCGATAACCGAGCAGATCGCGTCGGCCAGGGCATGGATCTTCTCCGGCTTCACGAGGAGCCCGTCGAGACCGTGGGTGATCAGTTCGGACGGCCCGGTCGGGCAGTCGTAGCTGACCACCGGCAGGCCCTTGCTCATCGCCTCCAGGACGACCATGGGCATCCCCTCGCGCCGGGAGCTGAGTACGAACATCGAGGCCGCCGCCAGCGCCCCGCCGACGTCGTCCGCCGGACCTTCCAGCACGACCGTGTCCGTGAGCCCCCGCTTGTCGATGGACGCCTGCAGCTTCTCCCGGCGCGGCCCGCCGCCGTAGATGCGCAGGGTCCAGTCCGGATGCCGCTCGGCCACGTGCGCCCAGGCGCGGATCAGCAGGTCGTAGCCCTTGACGTGGGTCAGCCGGCCCACCGTCACCGCGGTCGTGGCCGTCAGCGGGGAGACGCCGCCGTCGAGCCGGGTCACGGCGTTCGGGATCCGGGCGAGCACCCGCGGCGTGCCCCTGCCCGCCTTCCCGTAGGCCCGCTCGTAGGCCCGCAGGTCGGTCTCCGTCAGCGTGACGTGGGCGTCCAGCCGGCCGTACCGGCGCATGATCTGGCCGCGCACCCCCGGCTGGTGCCCGGCCAGGTTGCCGTGCTCCTGCGCGACCGTGACGACCTCGGGAGGCGCGAACCGGGCGGCGACGAGGTTCAGGCCCGGACGGGTGCCGATGAGCACGCCGCCGCGGCGCGAGCGGATGTAGCGCACCAGCTTGAGGTCGGTCCGGAGGGTGAACCAGTGGAAGGCCGCCTCGTCCTTCGGCACGAGCAGGCTCGGGAAACGCGACAGCAGGCCCCTGCGCCGGGGGAGGCGGTCGTCCAGGTACCGGATCCGCACGCCCGGCGGCACCGGGAAGAACGGCTCCTCGCGCTCCCGGACGACGCTCACGATCTCCACGTCGTGCGTACGCGCGAGGTACCCGGCCAGGTTGAAGACGGTCCTGATGGTGCCGCCCATCCCGTTGGCGTGCAGGAGCAGGATGCGCACCTCGTGGTCGTCCGGCGGCGGCGCGGTCCCCGCCCGCCGGCGGTCGCGTGCCTCCAGCACCCGAAGGAGTGTGCGTGCCGCGGTACGCCGTAGTAACGACAATGTCATGCCCCGTTCGCGTCGATGTCGATCCCCCTTCCCTGCGACGTGCCGACGGGGCCAGTTGTTGATGTGATCTAGCTCACAATGAGCCGATAAATCGGTATATAGAGGTGCGCTTGGTGGGGGTGTCCTCCAGCGCGGCGGGGACGGCGTGCACGGCGATCTCGGTGAAGAGACCGGCCGGGAGGTAGGTGCAGGCGCGGTCGGGAACCCCCACCAGGACCGTCCCCCGGGCCCTGGCCAGGTACGGCGTCACCCGCTCGGCGAGCGCCCTCTCGTAGTAGACGTCGCCGGCCAGCACCACGTCCTCCTCGGGCCTCCCGTCGAGGACGTCGCCCGCGACCGGCCGGACCCGCACGCCGTTGGCCTCGGCGTTCAGTGCGGCGGCGGCCAGCGCGTGCGGGTCCACGTCGTTGGCGACCACCTCGGCCGCCCCTGCCACGGCCGCCGCGATCGCCACCAGCCCGGAGCCGGTGGCGAGGTCGAGGACGGTCCGGCCGCGCACCGTCTCGGGATGGTCGAGCACGTGCCGCGCGAGCGCCTGCCCGCCGGCCCACGCGTAGGCCCAGAAGGGCAGACTCCCGGTCCGCTCCCAGATCTCGTACAGCTCGTCGTCCGGACCGGCGTGCCCGGGCCCGGCACCGGGGGACGAACCGCTGGACGGGACGGCCAGGTGGAGGCGGATCTCCGGCACGTACGGCGCCGGGGCGAGCCTCGTATGGGCGCGGACGAACTCTTCCACGCCGCGCGATCGTATCCGGCCCGATGCTCTCGCTCCCGGCATCCCCCGGCCCCTGGCGTTTTCCCGGGCTCACAGAAGCGTGAGCTGTTCCGGGGCGGGAGGGCGGCGCGTCTCGGCGGCCGGGCGGCCGGACCGGTGGGCGTACCTCTGATCGGGCGTGTGCTCGGACGCCCGTTCCTGCGCTCGCTCCGGCCCCCGCGCCGATACGGGCTCGGACGCGGGCTGGGGCCACTGCTCGGATGGGTGTTGCGGCGTGTCCGGGGGGCGGATCCGGCGGGCCTCCCGAGGAGTGGCCCGGCCCACCCCGTGCTGCCGGGCGAGCTCCGCGACCTGGCGACCGATCCGCTCCTGGTACGCCTTGGGGGCGTAGGCGCCCCTGCCGTACAGCTCCAGGTAGCGGGGGACGAGCCGCGGATGCTCGCGGGACAGCCAGGCCATGAACCACTCCCGGGCCCCCGGGCGCAGGTGCAGCACGATGGGCGTGACGTGGACGGCCCCCGCCTCGGCGATCCGGCGTACCGTCGCGGACAGCAGGGCGGGCGAGTCGGTCAGGTAGGGCAGGATCGGGGCCATCAGCACGCCGCACCGGACGCCGTGCTCGTTGAGCGTCGCGCAGACCTCCAGCCGCTTGCGCGGGTTTGGCGTGCCCGGCTCGACCGCCCGCCAGGCGTCGTCGTCGAGGAAGCCGGCCGAGACGGCCGTGCTGACCTCGGTGACCTGGGACGCCTCCACGAGCAGGTCGAGGTCGCGCAGGATGAGCGAGCCCTTGGTCAGGATCGAGAACGGGTTGGCCGCGTCGCGCAGCGCGGCGATGATGCCCGGCATCAGCCGGTAACGCCCCTCGGCCCGCTGGTAGCAGTCGACGTTGGTGCCCATGGCGATCGGTGCGCCCGTCCACTTGGGCGCGGCGAGCTCGCGGCGGACGAGGTCGGGCGCGTTGACCTTCACCACGATCTTGGAATCGAAGTCGCGGCCCGCGTCGAGGTCGAGGTACTCGTGGGTCTTGCGGGCGAAGCAGTACACGCAGGCGTGGCTGCACCCCCGGTAGGGGTTGATCGTCCACTCGAACGGCACCCGGCTGGCGCCCGGGACCCGGTTGATGATCGAACGCGCGTGGATCTCGTAGAACGTGATCCCCCGGAACTCCGGGGTGTCGAACGTCCTCGTGATCGCGCCGCGCGCGAACAGCGGCAGGGCCTGGTCGCCCGTACCGTCCCCCGCGAGGCGCAGGTTGTCCCAGCGCATGCGGCCATTAGAACAAACATTCGAGCGTGATCGCAACGTGAAACGATCGCAAATCGCGGCCCTCGAAACGGCTAACGATCTTCATCGTTGGGCAGAACGTCCGCACACACCTTGCGTTCTGTGGAGTTGCGCAATGGCCTGGTCGCAGGACGAAGAGCGGATGCTGGCGATGATCGAGCGCCACCTCAGTGATGAGGACCCGAGGCTCGCCGCCCGCCTTCAGTCGTTCAACCAGCGTGTCGAGCGCGGGAGGCGCGGGCGGCGCCGGGCGGCCGACCGGGGCGGGCAACGCTGGCCGCGAAGGTCCACCGTGATCATCGCGGTGAGCTGGCTGCTGATCGCGACGCTGATCGCCACCCTCCTGGTCATGGCCCTGCGGCACGACGCCGCGGCCTTCCCGATGTAGCCGCTCACCCCCCGGAGGGCGCCAGACCCTCCATCGTGACCTCCAGGAGGCGGGCCACGAACGCCTCCCGGTCCTCGGTGCTCGCCCGGGACTGCCCGGCCGCCCAGGAGGCGCCGGCGGCGAGCGAGAGCATCTCCCCGGTCGTGAGGTCGGCCCGTACGGCGCCGGTCTCCTGCGCCCGGGTCAGCAGCCGGCCGCCGGCGTTCCGCATGGCCTCGCAGGACGAGTGCAGCCGCGAGGTGTCGTCGGCGAGTGCGGCCATGACCGACTCCGGCAGCCCCCGGTAGGTGCCCGAGCCCAGGGCGAACGCCAGGAGCCACTCCGCCAGGGCGTCCTTGGGTGACGGCGCCTCCAGCAGGTCGTCGGCCTTCGCGCGCAGCCCGTCGAAGCCGCTGCGGAGGAGGGCTTCGAGCAGCGCCTCCCGCGTGGGGAAGTGGCGGTAGAGGGTGCCGATGCCCACCCCCGCGCGGCGGGCCACGTCGCGGAGCGAGGCGTCGGTGCCCTGCTCGGCGAACGCCTGCCGCGCGACTCCCAGCAGCATGTCGTAGTTGCGCCGCGCGTCCGCGCGCATCGCCTCGCTCACTCGGCCCTCCCGCCGTCTTGACAATCGGAGCAGTGCTCCGCCTAGTATCGGAGCATCGCTCCGGAACCACGCTATCCGATGGGAGAACGGCATGCCGAGATCAGAGCGGACCATCCTCGTGACGGGCGCGACGGGCAACCAGGGCGGCGCCGCGGCGCGACGGCTCCTGGCCGACGGATGGCGGGTGCGGGCCCTGGTCCGCGACCCCTCCGCGCCCGCGGCCCAGGCGCTGGCCGAGGCCGGCGCGGAGCCCGTCGCCGGGGACATGCTCGACCGCGCCTCGCTCGACGCCGCGATGGCGGGCGCGTACGGCGTCTTCAGCGTTCAGCCGTCGCGGCAGGCCCCGCACTTCCTGGAGGAGGAGGTGCGGATGGGGGTGAACGTGGCCGACGCCGCGCACGCCGCCGGTGCCGGGCACGTCGTGTACACGTCCGTCGGCGGGGCCGACCGCGACACCGGGGTCAGCCACTGGGAGACCAAATGGGAGATCGAACGGCACATCCGGGGGCTGGCGCTGCCCGCCACCGTGCTGCGGCCGGTGATGTTCATGGAGAACCACGCGTCCCGGGAGTTCGGGGTGTTCGCGGAGAAGGCGCTGATCAGGATCATCCCGCCGAGCGCGCGGGTGCAGCTGATCGCCGTCGCCGACATCGGGGCGTTCGCGGGGCTCGCCTTCGCCGATCCGGACCGCTACGCCGGGCAGGCGTTCGAGCTCGCCGGGGACGAGCTCACCCGGGCCGAGCTGGTCGACGCGATCGCCCGCGCCGTCGGCCGCCCACTGGAGACCGACCCCGTCCCGAAGGAGACGCTCGCCCAGTTGGGCGTGAACACCGACGATCTCGAACGGGTCGAGTCGTTCGGCGGCTGGCGGGCCGACATCCCGGCCCTGCGGGCGCTCCACCCCGGCCTGATGACGTTCGGGACCTGGCTGGAACGGGAGGGCGCGGCCCGTTTCCGGGCCCTGCTCGCCGACCGTCCGGCCTGACCCCGGCCCCTGGGCGGCGCCTCCCCGCCGCGAACGGAGTACCCGCCCGGCTCATCGGGTGCACGGGATGTCACTGCTGGGGGAGCGACTTGAGGAAGTGGGCCGCGACCGGCGCGGCCACCTCGCCGCCCATGCCGCCGGCCTCCACGATGACGGCGAAGGCCAGGTCGCCGCGGAAGCCGATGAACCACGCGTGGGTGTCGAGCTTGTCGCCCACCCCGAACTCCGCCGTCCCCGTCTTCCCGGCGGTGCCCGACGGGAGCCCGGCGGCGTGGGCCGTGCCCTTGGTGACGACGGCGCGCATCATCGACCGGAGCTGGTCGGCCACCCCGTCGGGCAGCTGCTGTGGCGACGCCTTCTGCTTGAGGGACGGCACGAGCGTGGGCGGCCGCCAGCTGCCGTCGGCGACCGCGGCGGCCACCGTCGCCATCACCAGCGGCGTCGCGAGGATCCGGGCCTGCCCGAACGACTCGGCCGCCAGCTCGGCGACGCTGGTCGCCTTCGGCATGCTCCCGCTGGTGGCCGGGACCCCGATGTTCAGCGGCCGGTTGAACCCGAGGTCGGTCGCCATGTCGTACAGCTTCTGCGCGTTCAGCTTCTCGGCGGCGAGCGGCGCGAACGTCGTGTTGCACGAGTGGGCATAGGAGTCGAGGAACGACAGCGAGCCGAACGCCTCGTGGTCGGAGTTGCGGATGTCGAGTCCGCCCACCTTGACCTGCTTCGGGCAGGACACGTCGGAGGACGGCGTGAGCCCCGCGGCCAGGAGCCCCGCCGCGGTGACCGTCTTGAACGTCGAGCCCGGCGGGTAGCGGCCGTCGAGGGCGCGGTTGAAGCCGCCCTTGTTGTTGACGACGGCGAGGATCTCCCCCGAGGAGGGCCGGATCGCGACGAGCGAGGCGGGCTTGTCGAGGTCGCGCACGGAGTCGGCAGCGGCTGTCTGAACCCGCAGGTCGAGGGTGGTCTTGAGGTCCTCGCCCGGCTTGCCCTCGATGGTGTGGAGGGTCTTGGCCTGGCCCCCCACCAGCTGGATCTCGGTGGTGGGGGTGCCGGCGAGCTGCTTCTGGAACGTCTCCTGCAGGCCGCCGCGGCCCACGGGATCCTTCAGGCGGTAGGCCGCGCCCAGCTTCTTGACGTCCTTGGGGGTCGCCTTGTCCAGGTAGCCGACCAGCTGCTGGACCGAGCCGCCGACGTCGGTCCCGTCGATGCGGTCGCCGTTCGCGTCGGTGATGACGGCCCGCTGGGGCCACGTCGTCTTGAGGGCGAGGTGGCCGGTGCCGTCGAGGGCGGGGTGCACCGCGGCGGGCGACCAGTCGACCTTCCAGTAGTGGTCCTTGACCACCAGGTTCAGGCGGCCCTGGTAGGTCCAGTCGCCGACGTTCTTGAGCGCGGCGGTGACCGTGAACCCGGCCGTGGCCCTGTCGTTCGCCGGGGCGCTCACCTGGAGGCCGCTCACCGCCACCCCGGTCGCGCCGAGGTTCTTCGTCAGCTCGGCGTACGCCGCGTCGAAGCCGGAGGCGGGGGAGGCGAGCTGCGCCTTCATCGCCGCCAGGTCGCCGCGCGTCCACGCGGCGGTGAAGCGCTGCGCGGTCTCGGCCGGCGTGCCCCGCGTGTGCAGCACGTAGTAGGCCCCGCCGGCCGCGCCGGCCGCCACCAGAACCGCGACGGCGGATGCGATCGCCACAGTGCGTCCCCGCGGCACCTGCCACCCCCTGTGTCCGAGTCGTCCCGAGCCTAGCGCGGCCGGGCCGCCTCCCACACGCGCCCGGCGAGCGCCTGTGGACGACGGGCTCGCGGGGTCAGGCCTCGGACTTGACGCTGGTGGCGTACCTCGGCACGTACTCCTGGCCGGACAGCTTGGCGATGGCCTCCATCACCTCGTCGGTGACCCGCCGGCGGTCGCGCGCGTTCCCGGCGTCGCCGGTGAACGTGATCGGCTCCCCGATCCGCACGCCGATCCGGTGGATCCGCGGGACCGACGTGCCGGGCGGCAGCACCTTCTCGGTGCCGAGCATGGCCACCGGGACGACCGGCGCCCCCGTCGTCAGCGCCAGCCACGCCACGCCGATCTTGCCGCGATACAGCCGGCCGTCGGGGGAGCGGGTGCCCTCCGGGTAGATGCCGAACAGCTCACCCGCCCTGAGCACGCCCACCGCCGCGTCGAGCATGGCCTGGGCGGCCGTCACGTTCTGCCGGTCGATGGCGACGGTCCCGGTGGACCGCATCCACATGGCCGTCAGCCGGTTGCCGGTGAAGTACTCGTTCTTGGCCACGAACCGCACCGTGCGCGGCAGCAGCGCGGGCAGGAAGAACGAGTCGAGTACGGACAGGTGGTTGGAGGCCAGGATGGCCGGTCCCCGCGCCGGGACGTTCTCGCGGCCCTCGACCCTCGGCCGCCAGACCGCGTGCATGAGGGGGACGCTGATGATCTTCGCGGCGCGATAAAGCACGGGCTCTCCTCCACAGGGCGATGGGGACACCCTAGGACGCCCCGCCCCCACGCAGAGTGTGCGCCCCGTGCAACTCGGCCCCCGTTTTTCTGTACGGCTACGCCAAGTGACGTACCGCGGCGCGGGTGGTGCGGGGCACGTCAGGGGCGGAACGCGAAGCGCCCCGCGAGACCAGGTGGTCTCGCGGGGCGCCCACGATAAAGGCCGATGTGGCGGTCGCCTCCTCGGCGAGATGCACAACACGGCTCCAGCCGAACGGTATTCCGTGAAGGCGGTAATTGCGGCCCGGGGGACACAAACCACATCGACCACGTACGACTCTAGCCGACGCCTGAGCCGTTTCGATCCAATGGCCCTCATGGCTGTCCGATTTCTACCCATTCTTCGGGCAAGGGGAGGGCGAATGGGCAGCCGGGTTCGGACTGCCGTCCCCGGGCAGGGGCGTCCGGTCTCAGATGGTGGTGGCGTCCGCGGCCCGGGCCCGGTGGGCGGCGACCGCCTGCGCGGTCTCCTCCTCGATCAGGTCCGCGTTGACGGCGGCGCCGGCGCGCACCCCGGCGGCCGCGGCGGCCACGACCTGGTCGAGGAGGCCGGTGACGTTGCCCGCCACCCACACGCCGGGGATGTCGGTCGCGCCCGCCGGGCCGGCGGCGATGTGGGTGCCGATGACGTGACCGGCCATCTCGTGCTCGACCGGCTTCAGGCCGAGCGTCTCGAGGATTCCGGCACGGGCGGTCAGACGGGAGGTGACCGCGAGGGCGCGGCGGGGGACCGTGCGGCCGTCCGCGAGCCGTACGCCGGTGAGCCGGTCGTCGGTCACCTCCAGGCCCGCCACCCGGCCCTCCACCACCGTGACGCCGCGGGCGGCCAGCCGTTCGGCCTGGTCGTCGTCGAGTGCGGGCGCGGTGTGCAGGAAGAGCGTCAGGTCCGCACTCCACTGCCGCCACAGCAGGGCCTGGTGCACGGCCCAGGGGCCGGCTCCCAGCACGCCGATCGGCAGGTCGCGGACCTCCCAGCCGTGGCAGTACGGGCAGTGCAGCACCTCCCGGCCCCAGCGCCCCGCCAGGCCGGGCACGTCCGGAAGCTCGTCGGTCAGGCCGGTGGCCACGAGCAGCCGGCGGGCCCGGACGGCGGAGCCGTCGCCCAGCCCCAGCAGAAAGCCGTCGGCGTCACGGCCGGCCGTCACCACCTCGCCCTCGGCGACCCGGCCGCCGTACGCGGCCACCTCCGAGCGGCCCGCGGCGAGCAGGTCGAGGGGCGGCGTCCCCTCGCGCCCGAGGTAGGTGTGCACCTGGGCCGCGGGGGCGTTGCGCGGCCGTCCCGCGTCGATCACGAGCACCGACCTCCGGGCCCGGGCCAGGGTCAGCGCGCCGCTCAGCCCGGCCGGGCCGCCGCCGACGACCACCACGTCGTACTGCTGCGTGTTCCGCACGGTCATGGGATGCCTCCGTTCGCCTTCACGCCGGAGATGATGCTCGGGGCGCGGCGACGTTGACAAAGGTCGTTGCCGGAACGGCAAACCAGCGTCCGGGGAGACGCGGCCCCCCGGGCGGGGAGGCGGGAAACGCCGGCCCTGGCGAAGCCGACGGGTCGTCAGGAAGGGACTGTCGCGTGTGACTTGACGGTTTCCGTGAGGGCATGCGATCCTGCTTACGGGATTGAGGTTGACGATAGAGATATCAGTGGAACTCGTCTGCGTTTTGGTTTATGCTGCCCTTCCACGTGTGCCTCGGCGTCCCGCTCCTCTCAATCGGCTGTGATGTCGTCCAGCGTGCGTGTAGTCAGTCCGTGAGCCCTCGGAAGGACATCTGTTGGCAGCCTCGCGCAACGCCTCCGCCGTACCCGCCGGTCCCTATCGCGTCTCCTTCTCTCGCATCC